>NZ_JBHSMK010000003.1:0-466340 GCF_042654965.1 Rhodanobacter umsongensis
CCAGGTTCCACAGCGCAATCCGACAGCTCGGTCCGGCCGTGGCGTAACAAACGACACCGCCGGCCATATCGCCGCCCGTCGCATTGTAGACATTGACCCTTACGTAATAGGATCCCGCCACCGCCACGTTGCTCAACGTCAACTCCAGGTTGTCGCCCGTGTTCGCGTTGAAGGTGAGGGTCACGCTCTGGCCTGCCCCTGAGGCAACATGACTTTGAGATGATCCATCGGTCGGCAGCGTCCCCGTCCCGTAGCTCGGTGGAGGCCCGGCTGTATCCGACACCACGCTAAACTGCGCACTGGCCGGCAAGCCGTAGCTCGGTGCCACGATCACCGTGTAGTCGCCGCTCACCGGCAGGTCCGACAAGTTCACCGTCTGCGCCGAGAGCGGCCCGAACGAGGTGTACGCCGGCGTGTTTACTGTGATCGCGCCCGCATCCGGTCGATACACCAGGAACGCCACACCCTGACCGGCCGGTGTCGTCGTCACTCCCGCCACTTGCAGTGCCACCGTATCGCCCACGTTCGCATGGAACGTCAGTCGCTCCACCTGGCCCGCACCTAGCGCGATGCTCGTCGTGCCGTTCGTGGCTACCGCCGGGCCGGCTATGTCCGGCTGCAGCAATGCGTTGAAACTGGGTTTACCGCCCCAGACCGGCACCGCCACCACCGAGTACGTTCCCGCGGCCAGGTACCACAGATGTTGCGTGCAGCTCGCGCCTGGATTGGCGGCATAGCAAGTGAAGTTCGCGACCTGAGCCCCTGCCGCGTTGCCGATCCAGACATTGAATGCGTTATTACTGGATCCGACCGCACTCACGCCGTTCAACGTCAGCTCCAGGCTCTGCCCCTGTGTCGCCGTGAACGACAGGTACACGTTCTGGCCCGCNGATCCCCGGTAGCATTTCCACCTGCATCGCTCCGGTCACCCCAGTTCCCGGTGCGATCACGATCTGATAGATCCCCGCGGTCGGCAAGTTACCCAGATTGATCAATCCGGCGCCAGCCGTCGTACCCGAGGTATAACCTGCTCCATTCGGGCTGTAAACCGTATAGGTCACGGCGTGGCCGGAAGGTACCGTCGTCGCGCCCAGGATGTTGAAGGCGAGCGTCTGGCCAACCGTCGCCGGGAACAACACCCGCCTGCTTTGCCCCGGCGTGGTGGTGGTCACTGTGGTCGGCACGCTGGTCATGAGCGTGGCGTTCGACTGCACACCTACAGTCAGCTGGGCGCCAGCGGTGTTGGGTTGAAAGACTGCTATATACGTGCCGCTGACCGGAAGCCGAGGCAAATGGATAGACGGAGACGCCGCCGACACCGCGCCTTGCGCGATCAGCCGATTGCCTGGCGCATAAACGCTGTAGCTGATCGTACTTGCTGTTGTCGTGATGGCGCTGGCTTGCAGACTTAGCCAACTGCCACTAGTTGCATCGAATAGGACCGCACCGAATTGCCCAGCCACCCCAATGTTCAGGGTGGTCGAAGACTGATCAACGGTTGCATACCCGGAGCTGGTCACGTTGGCCGCAGCAATACCGTTGGGTAAAACCCAGACGGATTGCGCGCTTATGGCTTGACCGTAAGGGGTCTGTACGGCGACGTGACCGCTGGTCGCTGTACTGGTAACAGTGAATTGGAGTTGAGCGTCGGTGACAGCCGACGGCTGAACCGTACGGCCGCCTAAATAGACGTTCGTTTTGTCCGGCAAAGGTTTCAAATGCATGCCGGTCACCGCCACGGTATCGCCTACCGCTGCGACGGTGGGACTGACACTGCCGATAAGCGGCGGCAAGCCAGTACCGTCGACGACAAAAGGCGAGGAACTCGTGGCGGTTTGACCACCCACAGTTAACTCGATAGGTCCGGTACTCGTGCCAGGAGGCACCATAGTCACGAGTTGGGTGGTCGTGGCTGACGTTACGGTCGCCGCCGTGCCATTGAAACTGACCGCATCAGAGGCCAGCGTACTGCTGAAGCCCTGTCCGTTGAGAGTGACCGATGTGCCGGCCGTACCATGCGTGGGTGTAAAGGAAAAGATCGACAGCTTTCCCGTCGGAACTTGGCTCACCTGAAGCAGGTTGCCCATCGCATCGTAGGTGTATTGCGCGCTGGATCCATTGGTCTGAGTGACGGCGACCACACGACCGTTGGCGTCATAGACGTAACTGGTGGCTTGGGCTACACCGAGACTTAGCAATGCGCCCCAGAACAAGTAGCGTACAGTCATATGCCAGCGCGACGTGTTGGCGCGGGTCTGTGTTTTGGCTTGTCCCGTTATGCCCGCGCCTGTGGCGCGACTCCCCCGCGACTCCATACGCACATCCCCTTGTGTTGATCCCGCGACCAACCCGTCCCTACCCACCTTCTGTCCCAATAAGGAACAGAACCACCTATCGATCACTATACGTTACGTAATTTCCGTTTTTGCAACCAGCATCACAAAAGAAGACATATCGACGCGCTTGACTTCAATGCGAAATCCACGCGACCCCAACGGACTCGTTCGGATTGTGACCTGCTTGCAATTGAAGTAATTTGTAAAAGTAGACTCATTAAAGGGAAGCCATTGTGACCAAATCTGGATTCGTGTTGTGGGTGAGCATCATGGGCGCCGCGGTTGCTGGCTGCAGTCACCCGACCTCAAGTGCACCTCCAGCTGCCGCGGCGCGTGCCACAGGACCGCTCAAGCCAGCGGCGACGGCAGATGACAACGCGTGGCGAACCTATCTTTCCGAGCAGGGCAAAGTGCATGGCAAGGATGTCCAGGGTCATCCCTATATTTATCTGATCCCTGGCGGGGAAAGTGCCGCCGCGACGGCGCAACGCAAGAATGAAGTCCAGTCCGTTGCGTTCGCGGTCGGTCCAATCGTGATTTCCGGATCACTGCTCGTGATGGGAGGGCCGGATGCTCAACAGACCAACCAGTTCGCCATGACGCTGTCCAAGACGCTCAAAGCCCATGTACTCCGAGGCGTCGTTGTCTTGATCGTGAGCGATGCAACACAAGAAAAGGCTCTCACAAAGGCGTTTGAGCCTACTGATGCCGCGCTTCGGGTTGTCACGATGTAAGGCCGATGTCGCTGACAGGGCTCGAACGACTTCACGCAGCAACAGTGCGCGTAAAGATGCCCGTGCAAATCTTTCAATGGTGCGCGCGGCAGTGGCCGTTTGTGATCTTGGCGTTGGGGGTGCCATTAGCGGGCTCCACCAATGCCGTGCCCCCAAAAGCCCAAGCAGCGGTGCAGACGCCATCTGCTCCATCTTCTCTCATGGCACTAGGCCAGGAGCTTTTCAACGATACGCGACTGAGTTCGGACGGAACGGTCAGTTGCGCCTCCTGCCATATCCCTGCGAAGAATTTTTCGGATGGGCGACGTGTCGCCATCGGTGTGGGTGGAAGAGCTGGTACACGCAATACACCGAGTTTGTCCAGTAGTAGCCTTTCAGCCGGCTCAACATTTTTCTGGGATGGACGTCGCAACCGTCTTGACCAAGCAGTCATGGACCCCTTCACCAATCCCGTGGAAATGGGATTGGACGACCCTCGGATATTGCTGGATAAGATGGGACAGATTCCTGTCTATCGAAATTATTTCAAGGATGCAGCGCCTCGTGATGGGGGATCTCAGGAACTGGCGGAGATCGCGCTGGCTCTGTCTGCCTACGTGCAGTCGGTGGATCGTCCCATCAGCCCCTTTGATCGCTATGCAAGCGGACGCGACCCCACCGCGCTGAGTGCTCAGTCGCAACGGGGACTGGCGATATTCAGCAATAAAGGGCGATGTTCGCAGTGCCATCTACTGAATGGCACCTCAGCCCTGACCGACCACACCTTTCATCGCACGGGTGTTGGGTTCAGTGACGTTCAGTACGACCTGCCCAAGCTCACTTCTGGCGTCATCGAACGCTCGTTGCATGGCGCGGTCCTTGGCAATCGCGTGGCAACTCATGCCGAAGAAGCGCAGCTGGGCCGTTTCAATGTGACACACGAGGTGTCCGATATCGCGAAGTTTCGGACACCGTCACTGCGTGGTGTAGCACTTACAGCTCCGTACATGCACGATGGCAGCGTCAAGACCCTCGGCGAAGCCATCGATCGGGAGGTTTACTACCGGAGCTTGGATAGTGGTCGGCCCGTGGGTCTGACCATCGAGGAAAGGAACGATCTACTGGCATTCCTCAAGACGCTGTGACTTGGTGTCGATTCTTTTGCGCCGAGCTTCATCTTCCTGCGTAGCCGGCCTTGCTCGTTTCTTTGGTACAGAGCGAGCGTGCATACCCCCTCGGCATTCGATTGCACGCACTATGGGGCTGTATCGGGTAGTTTTTCCGAATTTACGCTAGGCGTAACCCATTGACTCAAAATCATATGCACAGACTATGCGTCCTGGCAGAACGCATAGTCTGTGGCCGCGTCCTGTCCAAGGCACAGACTATGGAGGCGTTAATCGGTACGGACTATGGAGTTCTGTCCAGTCGTGCACAAAACGCCACGAGCTTGAGTATCTTCCGGTCCACCCCGTAGAACTTGGGCCGTTCTGTCGGCGTTCCCTCGCCGATTACGGAACGAAAACAGGGCCAGCCCGCTGCCTGCTCGAATGAATCTGCGAAACTATCGCCCCCTTCCATCGAGCCACACCGATGCCTACGGCCCACGCCACGCTAGCGTTCGCCCTGCTTTGCCTGGGACTGGCGGTCACGCCTGGTCCGAACATGATCTACCTCGTCTCGCGCTCGATCAGCCAGGGAGCGTCCGCCGGACTCACCTCGTTGTCGGGCACCGCGCTCGGCTTCGTCGTGTACGCGTTGTGTTCGGCGCTGGGCTTGACCGCGCTGCTGTTCACGGTGCCGATCGCCTACGACGCGTTGCGGTTCGGCGGTGCGCTGTACCTGGCCTACCTGGCCTGGCAGGCGCTGAAGCCGGGCGGTCGTTCGCCCTTTGCGGTACGCGAGCTGCCGCAGGATTCGCCGCGCAAGCTGGTCGCGATGGGCTTCATGACCAACCTGCTCAATCCGAAGGCCGCCTTGTTGTACCTGTCGCTGCTGCCGCAGTTCATTGATCTGGCCGCCGGCCGGGTGCTGACGCAGTCGCTGGTGCTGTGCGCGATCCAGATCTGCATCAGCATGTTGGTCAACGGCGCGGCGATCCTGCTGGCCGGATCGATGGCGGGTTTCCTCGCCAGCCGGCCGCGCTGGTTGCTGCTGCAGCGATGGTTCATGGGCACGGTGCTCGCCGGGCTAGCCGTGCACCTGGTGGCGCAGGCGCGCAGCCGCTAGCGCCCGGTGTCATGGGCAGGGCGTTTTCATGCGTGCGCCGACAGCTTTCCGAGCTCCTTCCATGGCCCTGTCCAGCCACCCACGCGGTGCCAAGCCGCAGCTGAGCCGTAGATAGTCGACGCCATCGCCACAGCTGAAAAGTGCCCCAGTTAAATCCGAATCCAAGAACCTTCCGGCGCAGATAGCGATCCTGAACAACCGTGAGCGGCCGTACTGCGACCACCAAGTGACGGCGTAGCCCATGGCTCGCAGAGAACCCCGCACAAGTTCTCTCCTACGGTCTGCTGGCCGACCTGGCGGCCATGTGCCGTGCCGCCGGATCAGGTGCGCAACGTGTTCGGCGGGGCCTGCCAAAAGCACGGTCACGCTCGAAGGCACGGCCGGTGCGCTTGCTCATCTGAAGGCCCGGTGCGGTATCGCGATCGGCAGCTTTGTTTGATATGCGCGAGCTATGAGTGTGGGAACTGTGTATTCCGCTCAAACCCGCCACCGATTCCACTCTCAAGCCGGCCACCCGAAATGCTCTCAAGCCGGCCATCTGTAACACTCTCAAACCCGCCACCCAGAATGCTCTCAAGTCGACCACCAGAAATGTCCTCAAGCCGGCCGGTCACCGCGACCGCAGACAGTCTCTCTGATGTCAAATCTGTAATGCTGGAAGCGATGGGATGATGCTCATACTCTCGATGCTCACGGTGCAGGATGGTGCAGGATGGTGCATCGCCTGTTCTGACATGGCAGCTCTCGACGGTAGGTAGTCTAGCGAACATTGCTAACCTCCGCTAGAGTTAGTATTCTGCTGACATGTCCCCTGCTACCCAGATTCCGAGACCCACCGCCCCAGCCTCTATCGAAGGCAGCCTGAACACGTGGGGGCAGCTGGCTGCCTATCTGCTGGACGTCAAAGCGCGACAGACGTGGATCACTGAGGCGGCATCCTTTACCGAATGGGTAAAGCAGTGTGCCAAGCGTCTTTCTCGGACGGAGGCATCGTTGTGGCGATGTATTTCATCCGGGCGGTTTTATCGAGTTCGAGCCGCCTCCTTGGTGAAAAGGGGCATTGCATTGCCCGACCTACCACAGCTGCCACCCGCAGTCTCTTCAGAGTCGCTGGAGTTGCTGGCGAAGATCTGCCGCATTGCTCCGCCCGAACTCATTGAGGACATCGAGTTCAAGGCGCTGGAGGGCAAGATTGCCCGCGGTGACTTGCGGGCGATTTGGGAGACGTATCGGCCCGTGTTGAAAGGTCGGACGGCACGAGGCCGCAACGCAGAAGCGCCGTGTTTCGATGAGCGCGATCCTGGTCAGCGCGATGGCCGGGCAGAAGCGGACAGCATCATGGCGCTTCGCAAAGCGGGTCCAGCATGGACGGGACACCCTGATGCCAGCTACTACGGAGTCTTTCCAATGGATCATCCCTTACTACCGGCTCATTTCCGGGACATCGGCCTTGATGCGGTGGTGTTTGTAAAGCCGAAGAAGATGGATGTTCCGGAGCTTCACGGTGTGACTCATCGATCGTTGGATCAACTGCCGCGACCTTTTCATGCACAGTTGGCGCAAGCCGTTGATCGAGCCTGGGTTGTTATCCTTGGCGCGGAGAAGCCTGAAGTGACATCTGTACCGCAGGAACTGGGCGTTCTCTCCACTGAGTCAGGGGCGGTCCGGGTTGGCCGGGAACCGATTTCGTCCGAACACGAGCCGACTGTCGTGCGCGATCACCTGATAAGGGCGCTTCTTCTGCGCACCTTGACCGCCTGACCCATTTGATCCGTATAGTCTAGCGGATACTAGTATGTGCAATCGGAGAATGGCCATGCGTAATGTTCGCGAGGTACTTCGCCTCGCCTACGAGTTCAAGTACAGCCTGCGGGAAATTGCCCGTCGGACCGATGTCTCACGTGATTCCGTCAGTGCCTATCTGGCACGGGCGAAGCTGGCGAATCTGACATGGCCCTTGCCAGAGGATTGGGACGACGCGGTTCTCGAGACGCATCTCTTTCCGGAAAAGCGCCCGGATCAGGCGCGCAGGAAATTGGCCGAGCCGGACTGGGCCTATATCGAGAAGGAGTTGCGGCGAAAAGGGGCCACGCTCAAACAGCTGCATCTGGAGTATCTCGAAGAACATCCCGAGGGTATGGCCTACAGCCTGTTTTGTCAGCGTCACCGGGAGTACGCCAAAACGCTCGATCGTTCGATGCGTCAACGGTACGAGGGTGGTGATCGTGTCTTCGTGGATTTTGCCGGGGCTACCGTCCAGATCCATGATCTCAAAACAGGCGAGAAGCGCTCAGCCCAGATCTTTGTTGGATGTCTCGGTGCCTCCGGTTACGTCTATGCCGAGGCCATCCCCAGTCAAAAGGTCGAGGACTGGATCGCGGTCAACGTGCGGATGTTCGAGTTTTTCGGCGGCGTGCCTCGCGTGGTCGTCTGCGACAACCTGAAATCGGCGGTGGTGCATGCTGATCGCTACGAGCCGGAGCTGCACGAAGCCTATGCCAGCATGGCTCGCCACTACGGGACGATGATCATTCCTGCCCGGGCACGCAAGCCCAAGGACAAGCCGAAAGCGGAAGGCTCGGTCAACCACATCACGCGCTCGATCCTTTTCCCATTGCGCAACATCGTCTTCACGAGTTTTGATGAGCTAAACCGGGCCATCCAGAACCACCTCAAGCGCGTGAATGACACGAAGTATCAGAAACTCGACGTTTCACGGCGTGAATTGTTCGAAACCGTGGACCGCCCAGCCCTCCATCCGCTGCCCACCAGACATTTCGAACACGAGCAGTATTTCAAGCGCCGCGTCGGCCCCGATTACCACGTAGAGGTACACCGCCACGGTTACAGCGTGCCGCATACGCTGGTCGGGGAAGAGGTCGAGATCGTCCTGACCGCGGCAATGGTCGAGGTGAATCACCGCAACCGTCGCGTCGCCAGTCATATCCGCAGCCATGTCGTGGGCGGGTTCACCACCGAACCGGCCCATCGTGACCCGAAGCATGCTCACCTTCAGGACTTCTCCGCGGAGGCGTCCCTTGATTGGGCGCGGAGTGTGCACCCCGATGTGGCGGCGTTCCTCGCCACAGGGCTCGAGAAAGTCGCCGATCGACAGCTTCGCTATCGGTTCTGCATGGGCCTGAAAAAAATGGCCAGCAGCTACGAGACCCACCGGCTTGCCTTGGCGTGCGGGCGGGCAATACGCGTCAAAGCCTATGAACTGCGCTTCCTGCGCAACGTGTTGAAAGCCAACCTTGAGGGCGTCCCCGACGAGCCGATCTCGCCCTCGAAGGTAAGTCCCATCGGGGACCACGAAAACACGCGCGGTCCGCGCTACTACAGCAAGCAAACACCATAAGAAGGCCTCTTTAATATGCAAACAACCCAGACCACCCAGAAACTTTTCCAGTTGAAATTGCATGGCATGGCCCAGGCCTTCGAAGACCAGCTCGCCAGCGCCCACGCCCAGTCCCTCGGCTTTGAAGAACGCTTCGGCATGGTGGTAGATGCTGAGACCACCTACCGGGATAACGCCCGGCTGCAACGACTCCTTCGCCAAGCCAAGTTCCATGTTCCGGCCAGCGTCGATCAAGTCATCCAGTCGCCCGAGCGCAACCTCAAGTCCTCGACGGTGGAAAACCTTCGCACGTGTACCTGGATTGCCAAAGGTCAGAACCTGGTCATGACCGGTGCAACGGGCACCGGCAAAACCTGGCTGGCATGCGCGTTCGGTCACCAAGCGTGTCGGAAAGGTTACTCCGTGTTGTTCCAGCGTCTGAGTATGATGCTGGAGGACCTGAAGATCGCCCGAGCGGATGGAAGCTTCAAGCGCAAGATTGCCGCGCTGGCACGTTATGACCTGTTGATCCTTGATGACCTTGGCTCATCCGACACGTTCCTACCCGAATATCGCGAGTATCTACTCGAAGTGGTGGACGCACGGATCGGCATTCACTCGACGGTGATGACCAGCCAATATCCCGTGAGTCGTTGGCACGACTATCTGAGTGGCGGGAATCCCACCGTAGCCGATGCGATTCTTGATCGCCTGCTGAGTGGTGCCATTATAGTTGAACTGAAGGGTGACTCGCTCCGAAGCAAGCGTGTCGAGTAAACCGCCACCGGCGAGGCATGCACTCTCCAGCAGAATGCGATGGCGTATTCCGACCTCTTTGATCACACGCTCTGCGGCTACCGACCGCCGCCACGCCCGCGCTCCAGGCTGACCCAACGCGGTACAACGCTTTTCTGCGCAATGAGCTCGTGCGGGTCAAGGCACTCGCCTACAGCACCGACGCCGGGCCAAGCGCTCCTTCCAGGCGGATGTCTTTGCCTTTTGGGATGATCCTGAAGAACGTTGGCCATCGCTGGAATGACTGCGAATAGCGATCTCACGATCTGCCGTAGGAAAACCCTTACGGCACAGGTCGCAGCAAGCGTCACCAGGATTTGCTATAACGCATGACGTTGGGGCAGTTTCGATTGCGGGGAATCATTCCATCCACGCAGCAATCCACGTCACAGGGGAATCAAATGGACTTCGTTCGGTGCGTGTTGCTGGTGTTGTGCATCAGCGTATGTGGTGTTGCGTCAGCTTTTCCGACGAGCAGCCCGCCCGCCGCCGGACTGCGAGTGCCAAAACTGAAAGCAAGTGCGAACAATTCGAGTGGACCTTGGTACGGCGCACCTTTCTATACCTACAATCAATGGGAAGGTATCCTTTTGGATACTTCCGTCAGTGCCGCAGCTGCAGATTTCTTTGGGCATTGGGCGCCGAAGATGGCGCCAGGCTACCCACAACCATGCTCTTATTCAGTAACGATAGTAGGTAACGGCTCCCCAACTAATCTTATTGCTGTAGTACATGTAAGGCCATTGCTTACTATATGCGGCGATGATGAACCCATCTACGCTTGGACGGAGTATTTGTATGATCCAGCTAGAAATGTCGGTGATGGTGCCGGAAATGATGGAGGTGAAGGTTACGCGGGAGGCGGTGGCGGAAGTGGATCGGGAGGAACTGCCGCTTCGTCCGATTGCGCATGTGACGCAAATCTGGCGCCAAGCAATCAGGGTACTCCCATGGCGGGCGACCCCATCAATACGTCTACAGGGAACAAATTTCTCCAGGAAGACGACTACCCCAGCGGCGGTTGGCTGACATTCCGTCGGTTTTATAACAGTGCAGGAAGTGTCACATCCACATCTGTAGGGTCATTGTGGAGGCATAGCTTTGATCGTACGCTACAACTGTCGAACGCAAGTTCCACGCCAGAGACACCGCTTCAACCCAACCTGGCGGTGCTGTTCCGCCCCGACGGGAAGCAAGAAACATTTACCAAGTCCAGCGGTGTTTGGAGCACCGACCCGGACATTTCCGACACGCTGCTAGAAACCGACAATGCCCAAGGGGTGGCGACCGGCTACACGGTGTTCATCGCCGCGTTGCGTCACTTCGAGACCTATGACGCCAGCGGTTTGCTGCAGACTGTGACGGACGAAACAGGCGTGGGCATCACGCTGACCTACAGCACCACCTTGACCGCTCCTGCTGTTGCGCCTTCACCGGGCCTGCTGCTCACAGTCACCGACCCCAAGGGTCGGCAGCTCAACTTTACTTACGACAGCACCGGACATGTGCATCAGGTTACCTCGCCCGACGGCGGCACGCTGAACTACGCTTACGATACGACGGGCAATCTGCTTTCGGTCCAATACCCTGACACCAAGACGCGCCAGTACATTTACAACGAATCCTCGCTGACCGGTGGTGCAAATCTGCCCAATGCGATGACCGGCGTCGTGGACGAGGCAGGCGTACGCTACGAGAACACCACCTACGACAGCGCCGGTCGCGCGACGTCGTCCAGTTTTGCCAGCGGCGTGGGTACCACCCAGATCACCTACAACAGCAACGGTACGTCGACCGTGCAATACCCGCTCGGCCACAGCGCCACGATGGGTTTCACCACGGTGAACGGGCTGATTCGGGGCAGCACTCTCGATCAACCGTGTGGCCCGCAGTGTGAGCAGCCGTGGAAGACGCGCACCTATGATGCCAACGGCTACCCCGCTTCAGCGACCGACTTCAACAACAACCTCAACACGACACAATACGATACCAACGGCCTGCTGGATCAGCAGGTCGTTGGTTCGGGAAGCGCTGATCAGCGCACAACGAACACCACCTGGAACACCACGCTGCGCGTCCCACTGACGAGAACGGTGCTCGATGCCAGCGGCCACACGATCGCCAAGACCGCCTGGGTCTACAACACCATCGGTCAGCCGCTGGCACGTTGCGAGATCGATCCGGCGATAGCCGCCGCCGCGTCCTACACCTGCGCTGCTACCGGCACCGTGCCTGCTGGCGTACGTCGCTGGACGTACACCTACTGCACCGCCGTCAATGGCACCCAGTGTCCGATTGTCGGTGTGCCGCTGACCGTCAAAGGCCCGCGCACTGACCTCACGCAGACCACCACGTACAGCTACTACCTCACCAGCAGTGCCACCGGCTGCGGCACGCCCGGCTCGGCCTGCCACCAGGCCGGCGACCTCTATCGGATCAAGGATGCGCTGGGTCACCTCACGACCTACACCTCTTATGATGCCGCTGGCCGTGTGACGCGGATCACCGACGCCAACGGCGTCAACACCGACATGACCTATACGCCGCGCGGCTGGCTCGCCACGCGCATCGAGGGCGGTGCAACCACCACGTTCGGCTACGACGCGATGGGCGACGTGACCTCCGTCAAAGACCCCAGTGGGATCACCACTACCTTCACCTACGATGCCGCCCATCGTCTGACCGATATCACCGATGCGCAGGGCAACGTCATTCACTACACTCTAGATGCCGCCGGCAACAAGACCAGTGAACAGACGCGCACGGCGACCGGCACCGTGGTGCGCAGTCTGTCGCGTAGTTACAACGCGCTGGGCCAGATCACGGCCATCGTCGACGGTCTCAGCCATACCATGTTCAACGGCGGCTACAGCGACAGTTACGATGGAAACGGGAATCTCGTGCATAGTGCCGATGCGCTGGGTTTCCAGCATCAGCTGAGCTTCGATGCCCTGAACCGGCTGAACAGCACGATCGCCAATTACAACGGCGCCGACCCGGCGACCCAGAACACGCAGACCGCGTTCGACCATGACGCGCTGGATCGTCTGGACGGTGTAGCGGACGGCAGCGGGCTCAACACGCTCTATACCTACGATGGGTTGAGCAATCGCACGGAGCTGCAAAGCCCCGACACCGGCACCAGCAGCGATACCTACGATGCGGCCGGCAATCGGCTCACCCACACGGATGCGAAGGGAATCGTCAGCACGTCGACCTATGACGCGCTCAATCGTCGCCGCACCACCAGTTACGCCGACACCACGCTCAACGTCGCCTACACCTACGACGAAGCCAATACGGTCACCGGCTGCACCAGCTCCAAGCCGAAGGACCGGCTGACCCGCGTGGTCGAAAGCGGCGTCACCACGGTGTTCTGCTATGACAGCCGCGGCAACGTGATCCAGAAACAGCAAGTCACGCCGAGCCAGACTGATACCACCAAGTACACCTACACGGTCGCCGACCGACTGAGCACGGTAAGCGCGCCGGATCACACGCTCACCACGTATGCGTACAACAGTGATGGTCTGGTCAGCAGTGTCAAGGTCACGCCCAGCGGCACCACTTCCGCCTCGCCCACCGTGGTCAGCGCCATCACCTGGCTGCCGTTCGGGCCAATCAGCAGCTACAAGCTGGGCAACGGTCAGACAGTGACGCGCATCTATGACGCCAACTATCGCGTGACCGATCTCACCAGCCCGGCACTCAACCTGCATTTTGCTCGTGACGCCATGGGCAATATCATCGCGTTGGGCAATGCTCCCAGCGCCAATCCGGCCACCGAGACCTACAGCTACGATCCGCTGAATCGACTCAACGGCATCAGCGATGCCGGCACTGCATTGGAAAGCTACACCTACAATCCGACCGGCGACCGGCTCAGCAAGACGGCACCGGGCCTAGCCACGGGCGCATATCTCTACACCACCGGGACGCACCAGCTCGCCAGCGTTGGCAACGCCCCGCGCGCCAATGACGCCAACGGCAACACCACCGGAAGCGTGATCGGTGGCGAGACCTTCGGCTTCGGCTACAACGGACGCAACCGGCTGACCGTAGCGCAGCGCAACGGCCAGACCGTGGGTACCTATACCTACAACGCCCTCGGGCAGCGCATCGGCAAGGTGGCCACCTTCCCACAGGCAGTCACCGAGCGTTACGCCTACAACGAAGCGAGTCAGCTGATCGGCGAGTACGGCACCAGCAACCGTGACTACATCTGGCTGGGTGACATCCCTGTCGCGGTGATCGACAACACGATCAATGGCAGCGTTACGACCAGTACGGTCAACCACGTGACGGCCGATCAGCTGGATACGCCGCGGGTGGTGACCGACGGCACCGGCGCGGTGATCTGGTCGTGGGCCTATGCGGGGAATGCGTTTGAAGAACTGCAGCCCACGTCGTCGACAGGTTATGTGCTGAATCTACGATCCGCTGGCGAGTACTACGACGCTGAGACAGGGTTGAACAGCAACGGCTATCGCACCCGCGAGCCGAACACGTGGCGTTTCTTGCAAAGCGATCCGATCGGTCTAGCCGGGGGTATCAGCACGTATGCGGCGGTCGGAAACAATCCGCTGAGCTATGTCGATTCACTTGGTCTTCAAGAGGATGATATTGCTGAGATAAGCGACTATGAGCGGAATCGCTTGCAGGAAGCGTTTGCACCCAAGCTTATGCCTCAGCCTCAGTGGGTTCCTGCCACGGAACAAGAGCAGGAGGCTGCTGAAGGCACCTGTCCGGTCAATCCAAAGAGCTGGAGCACGGCAAGACGCGCATATTGGCGGAATGAGGCCAGCAATAACCCTTACAAATATAGCCAAGCAAACCTTGATCGCATGTGGCGCGGATTGCCGCCATTACATGATGAATTGAATGTTCAAATGGAATTGCATCACGTGATCCCTCAGCGTGATGGGGGTACGCATGATCCCAGTAACTTGCAGCCGCTTTGGCCATGGGAACACGCAGAGGTTGATCCATATAGGTACTACAACGGTCCGACACCTAGTGCGGGGAAGTAAAATGCCAATTGGCCAGAACCAGTTTCAGTTTCCTGCGACGCCGCTGAAGAGCAAATATTTCAGTGAAGCCGGTGACTCCGAAGTGGTGAAGTGGGACGTCATTCCTGTGGATGACGGTGAAAAGATAACGATCGTCTTTGAGTCTGTGTCGTCACCGTTCCGGCAGGGCATTTGGCTTAGGTGCGATGAAGGCATCGAAATCGATGGTGTCGTCTACCCACAGGCCACACTTTGGGCGGACACCGCGCCACCGCAAACAAAGTTTATCTGTCGCTCCAAAGAAGGTCGGCTGCACGTTTACAACGTGTGGGATGAAGGCCGAGGCCGTGAGTCCCAAACATGGAAGTCCGGCATGCGAATCGAAATGATCGATGATGGCTATCGCTACCACTGCACTGATGCGGGACGCGAAATCAATTTCAATACGTTGGTTTTCACGCTTACACGCGGCTAAGGTCACCTTCGGCATATAGAGTGACGAGTAACTACAACAGCGATGAAGTGCGGGCCGCCTGCAAAGGCGGCCTTTTCATTTGGTGGCCATGTTTCGGTAGCTATTTGATGATCGGTAAGCGTCCAACTGTGTAACTGCGGTTGAAGGAAGTGGGTCATGCGTCGACAGGCACGCGCTCCTCGCCGAAAAGGATCTGGAAGGTCTGCATGGCCTCCTTCCAGTGATGATCTTTCTGACCACCACCGCCATCGAGATCGACGAAGAACTGTTGAATCGTTGCTCGTGCTGATCGTGGACGAGGGGCACGAACAGACGCAGGCGATCCATCATCGCAAGCGCACCCGGCGCGCGCTCGATGGCCTGCTGACCCGTGAAGAACGCGAGCAAGGGCTTGTCTGACTGAGCGACTGGCTGGCGGTTTGCAGCATGCCTTGACCGCTTTCGGCATCGCCGGCTGTCAGGCTGTCACAAGTGGCCGGTTTGAGAGCATTTCCGGTGGCGGGTTTGGATCGTTAGGGGTGGCCGGTTTCGAGTGGAATATGCAGGAACGCATCCGGATAGGCAAGGACACCCGGTGCAAGCAGATAACCGGCTGGGACACCGCGCCGACATATCTGGGCGCGCATTCATCGCCGGCAATGGAGCGGTATAGGAAATCCCCTACACGCGCCGGCGCTTGCCGCCGATGTAGCACGTGGCTGCCGCTCGTACAAACTATGGGTGCCCCGTGAGTCAGGAACAAACCGACCGGACGTCTGGCATTGCCGACATCACAAGGTCAGGCGGAACCGATGAACCGGGGCGTTCTTCATGGTGGGGCTTTCATCCCCCGAAAGCTTCAACCCTTCGCGCCTGATATTCAGGCGCTGCTTTTTTTGGAGCGGCGGCCATGCTCGAAGTCCATCCCGCGCCCGACGGTTTCACGGTGTATGACACCGACGCCGGCGAAGCCGTGATCAAGTTCGCCAGCCGCGCGGAAGCGGACGAGATGATCGCCACGCTTCAAATTGCGGAGGTGCATGCCAAGCTGCAAAGGTGGGCACCTGACGCAGTGCCGCTGACATATTGACTTAGGGCGATCAGATCCGGCCGCGCAGCCGCGGCCTACGCGATCGGCCGCCGTTGCCGCACCAGCATTGCGGCGTGATGCTCTGTCCTTAAACCAGTTCGTGCTACTCGGATTGGGCGAGACGTCGAATAAAAGAATGGGAGCTGCGGGCTCTCCCTCAGGAGCCGCCCATCCCAATGTCGGGCAGCTACCGACCCGGATCGATCCAGCGCTTTCGTCCAGACATACGCGGCGTCCTAATCTGGGATTGGGGTGGTGCGTCGAATGCCTGATCGTCAAGCTGGATGTTCTTACATGCCGCTGCCATCCGCACGTAGCCCCTCACCATGGATTCGCGAAACCGGTGGAGTTTGCGCTCTGATGTGGATTCGAGGACACATGCGTATGGCGCGGTTCGCAGCTTGCGAAGTTCCGCTTCGAATCTAGTTCTGTCGAGCATCGGAACATTAAGGGTGTCGCAGATCTGCGAGTAGGAGCGCCATATCCCGGTGGCGGTTCGCTCCAGGTCGAAAGCATCGAACAGGCTATGAGTTCATGCGTCGAGCAAAGTCTGTATCGGAGAGCAATCAAAGAAACAAACTATGGTCTGCCAAAGCGAACAAACCTCGCTGTTCTGACCCCAATGTCGCTCGTGGAACGCGCGGGTGCACTCTTGGCGCCAGGGGCCATCGGCCGGCCGACAAATCGGCACCGGTGCGATTACCCAGTGCGATAGGCGGGCAGCGGGCGGAAAGGGGGAAAGCGTCTGCCCGCGTTCATTCGTGATGATTGGTGTCGCAGACCGGAATATTGCGACGCAGCGTAGTCCGCCAGGGCATTGCCGGACTTCGAATAAATACATCCTGCATATCAAATGATTACAGCACGCCGTTCTCAATAAGACGCGTGCCGCTTTGCAAGTTGACACCGGTGACAATGACTCGCAATCTGAGACCCGTTCCGGTGCGGGGAGACACAGTGAACCCGGCGATGCCCCATCCCGATCTACCAGTGCGCGTCCCGGCGATGCCGTTTCTGGCGGCGGATGTTGGCGGCACGTTTGCCCGCGTCGCGCTGATGCAGGCGTGCCATGACGAGGGGCGCCAGGTCGAAGTGCTCGCCTATCGCAAGCTCCCGTGTGCAGAGTTCGAAGGGCTGGCGGAGCTGCTGCAATCATTCGTCGACAGCGAGGTGCGGACCAGCGTGCGGCACGGCGTACTCGCCTGCGCCGGTCATGTGAAAGGCGACGAGGTGTTGAACGACAACTCCCCCTGGCCGATCCATCTGGCGCAGCTGCGCCATGCGATGGGGTGGGACGACGTTGCCGTCCTCAATGACTTCGAGGCATTGGGATACGCCCTCGGCAACGGGTCTGTTGGCGCATCCCGCCTGCTGTGCGGACCGGCGGCTCAGGCCGAAGGCCCGGTGTTGGTGATCGGACCGGGAACCGGCCTCGGCGCGGCCGTGCGTTTGCCCATCGCTGCAGGCGGCCACGTGCTGGCGACGGAAGCCGGCCAGATGGATTTCGCCCCCGGTTCGATTCGCGAACGCGAGGTTCTGGCCCACCTGGCGCCGCACGGCGGCTATGTGGCGTACGAACGCATCGTGTCGGGCCCCGGCCTGCTGACCTTGTATGCAGCGCTGTGCGCCTTGCACGGTGAAACGCCGGAGCTCGCAACGCCCGAGGCGATCACCGTCGCGGCAGCGGCCTGCAGCGACCCGCGGGCCGTGGAAGCCATGGAGATTTTTTGCGGGTCGCTCGGGAGTTTCGCCGGCAGCCTCGCGATGATCTTCATGACCACAGGCGGCGTGTATCTGGCGGGTGGCTTCCTGCATTCCATGTTCACGTTGCTCGAGCGCAGCGCTTTCGAAAAGCGGTTCCTGCACGGACGCAGCGTGCACGCATTCCTTTCGCGGGTTCCGGTGTGGGTCACCGAACACGGGCGCAACGGCGTGCTCGGCGCGGCCCAGTGGTATCTCAGGCGTGGCGTGCCTTGAGGGCGCGGCAGGCATCAACCAAGAGGTAAAGCTCATGTCCACCAAACATCGCAGGCATCCGTTGTCGTTGGCCATATCGATGTCCCTGTTCGCCGCCGTGGCGACATCGGCCATGGCGTCGCCGCAGACGGGCACCCCGGTGGACGCTGCGGGGACGCAAGCCACCGCTCCCCAGGACGCCTCCGCGACGCCTTCGCCCGAGGCAAAGCAGGCGGCTTCCCGCAATCAGAAAGACAAGCAGGCCAGGGATGCCGTCAACCTGTCGACCATCAACGTCGTCGGCGTGCGTGCCTCGCAGATGCGCGCGATCGAACTGAAGCGCCTGGCCCCGAACATCCAGGACAGCATCACCGCCGAGAGCATCGGCCAGCTTCCCGACGTGACCATCACCGACGCCCTGCAGCGCGTCACCGGCGTGCAGATCAACCGGGATGCGGGCGTGGGTACCACGGTGGACGTCCGCGGCCTGCCCCAGGTGGGCACCATGCTCAACGGCGAAGCTTTCATCACCGCCGACCAGATCGACTCGCAACAGCCCGACTTCGCCATGCTGCCGGCCACGCTGTTCCACGGCGTGGACGTGATCAAGTCGCCCACCGCCAGCACCACCGACGGCGGCATCAGCGGCGCGCTCGATCTGCATACGTATCGCCCGTGGGACCTGCCCAGCGGCTTCACCTACAGCTACTCCGCCGACAGCGAGCGCGGACGCAGCAGCAGCAAGTGGGGGCCTGAAGCCAACGGTCTGATCTCGTTCAACGACGAGGGGCGCTGGGGGCTGCTGGTTTCCGCCGACTATTCCGACACCACGCGTTCCAACTCCAACGAAGGCCTCGACCAGTACGGCGTGGTCCTGAACGGCGAGAACGCGGCCAGCGCCGGCGGCTACAACGGCTTTCTGACGCCGTGGAACGGCGCGCCGATTCCGCCGCAGATCGTGCAGAACGCCGATGGCAGCGTCGACGTCAACGGCGACGGGAAATCCAACGGCGTGTTCATGGGCAGCCAGAACATCGGCCTGTACGACACCACCACCCAGCGCAAGCGCAAGTCCGGCAACGCCTCGTTCCAGATGGATCTCGGCAGCGGCTTCACCCTCACCAGCGACTACTTCTACGCGCACCAGAACGAGTTCAACCGCACCGCCGGCATCCAGATCAATTCCACCAACTGGCAGGGCGCGACCTACGTGCCGCTGCAGTCGCGCGACACCGGCCGTCCGGTTGCCGGCTCCTACGGCACGCCCGAGCCGGGCTGGGACGGCACGCACCTGTACACCACCAGCGTCTACCAGAAGTGGCCGGGCGACGTCGAATCGTTCTCGCAGGTCATCCGCAAGGATTCCACCGCGAAGAACTTCAACATGCAGCTGGACTTCGACAACGGCGGCCCATTCACCGCCAGCGTGCGCGGCATCCACGACACTGCGCGCCAGTCGAACGCCGAGACCGACCTCAACATCTCCAATTCCAATGGCGAGCTCTGGGGCAACGTGCTCAAGGACGGCGTGCCCGAGGACGCCGTGCCGCCCGGCACCTATATCTATCCCGACGAACTGGGCGGCAACCGCGTCTTCAACGCCAACGGACTCGTGCAGAACACGGTGCCGGTCGTCGCCGACCTGCGCGGGCGGTATATCTCGGTCGGCATGCCGGCGTCGCTGGCCAGCCAGTTCGCCGATCCCAATGGCTGGACGATGAAGACGCTGGAATCGGCCGGCGACTACGACCGCAAGGTCGCGCTCAATATTTTCCGCTTCGACGGCCACTACGACTTCGGCAACGGCTTCAGGCTCGACTTCGGCGCGCGCAACAGCATCCGCCACGCCGACAACGTCGGCTACACCCTGGTCACACCGGTGTATGCCGGCATGGGTGCCAGCGATCCGAACGGATGCCTGGTGCGCTACGTGGCCGCCGACGTGGTCCTGAACAGTGGATCGTGCACCGCGGGCAATGCATTGGGGTACTACCGGGCCGGAGCGTTGTCCGCGTTGCCGATGCCCAGCACCGCCGCGCCGCTGTCCGGCAACTGGAAGCAGTACACCAACCTGCTCGGATCGGGCATCACCTTCTGGGCGGTCGATCCGAAGGCCATGGACAACCCCGAGGCGTACTGGAAGTCGCTCTATCCGAACACCATCCGGCAGGGCGAGCCGGGCACCACCTGGGCCGTGGGCCTCAAGGAAACCAGCGCCTACGTGCAGGCCAACCTGGACGGCACCATCGGCAGCATGCCGTACAGCGGCAACATCGGCTTGCGCGTGATCCGCACCAACCTGGGCGTGACCCAGCACCTGTCCGGCGAGCCGGGTGCCTATGGCACGGAGCCGGCCGATGCCGGCACCGCAGTGACCCTGCGCCACTACAAGGACTACCTGCCATCGGCGAACTTCGCGCTGGACGTCACCGACGACCTGAAGTTCCGGCTGGCGTTTTCCAAGAACATGATGCCGCTCGACCTCAGCACCTGGGGCGGCGGCCTGGAGCTCAACTATTCGCTGGTCGAAACGCCGCAAGGGCCGCTGTTCCGCGTCGCGGCAGGCAACTCCAACGGCAACCCGAATCTCGATCCGTGGCGCTCGAAGAACTACAACGCCTCGCTCGAGTACTACATCAACCCGACCAGCATGATCAGCCTGGCGCTGTTCCGCATCAACGTGCAGAGCTTCATCAAGAGCGGCAGCACCATCGACTGTACGCTGCCGGACGAAGATGGCGTCGTGCGCAATCATTGCGTCACGATCACCGAACCGGTGCAGGGCACCGGCAACAGCATCCACGGCCTGGAGTTCGACTACCGTCAGGGGTTCACCTTCCTGCCTGGCTTCCTGTCCAAGACCGGCATGGAGATCAACGCCACGTACGCGCCGAGCGATTCCGGGGCCACCGACCTGGCTGGGCACAAGATCCCGTTCCAGGACAACTCGACCAAGTCCGGCAACTTCATCCTGTGGTACCAGGACGACCGCTTCCAGGCCCGCGTCGCGTACAACTACCGTTCGCGCCGGGCTGTGTCGGAGGACGTCGGCGGGATCACCGGCATGGAGATGTACGAGGCGCCGCAGAAGTACCTGGATGCGTCGATTTCGTACAAGCTGGCCAAGTCCGCCGAGCTGTTCGTGGACGGCACCAACCTCACCAACGAGTACCAGCGCTATTACCTCGTGTGGCCCGACCAGCCGGCGCACTCCAATTTTTCGGAACGCATGTTCATGGTCGGCATCCGCGGGCAGTGGTGACGGAAAGAGGCGTTGAAGCCCGTCGCGTGCGACACGCGCGACGGGCGTGCGGATGAGCGCCTCCGCTTCCGCCGTTGCTTCGAATCCGCCACGGGTCGAGGCTGATGCGTGCCGCGCATGCCCAGCGGCCCTCAGGCAGGCCAGCCTCCACGCATTTCCCCCATCCGTTCCGACCGCGTCCTACGACGAAGGCTGACATGCAGGATCAAACCCGACCATCCACGCGCAGCAGCAGCTTCCATCGCTCCATCGGCCTGTTCACCGGCACCGCGATCAACATGACCCAGATGTGCGGCATCGGGCCGTTCATCACCATCCCGATCATGGTCGCCACGATGGGCGGGCCGCAGGCGGTGATCGGCTGGATCGTCGGCGCCATTCTCGCGGTGGCCGACGGCATGGTCTGGGCGGAACTGGGCGCCGCCATGCCCGGCTCCGGCGGAACCTATGTCTATCTGCGCGAAGCCTTCCAGTACCGCACCGGCAAGCTGATGCCGTTCCTGTTCATCTGGACGGTGCTGCTGACGATCCCCCTGCTGATGTCCACCGGCATCATCGGCATGGTCGAATACCTGGGGTTCTTCTTTCCGCACCTGGGCTGGTGGCCGGTGCATCTGACCAGCCTGCTGGCGACCGGCCTGGTCACCCTGCTGCTGTACCGGAGGATCGAATCGATCCGCGTGATCACCATCGCGCTGTGGGTGATCATGCTGCTCTCGGTCGTCGGCGTGTCGGCGGCCGGCTTCTCCGATTTCCACTCGAGCTTCGCCTTCAGCTACCCGCACGGCATGTTCGGCGGTCAGTTCTTCGTGGGCCTCGGCGCCGGGCTGATCATCGGCATCTACGACTACCTCGGCTACTTCACCACCGCGTACATGGGCGACGAGCTGCGCGACCCGGGCCGCACCATGCCCGGCTCCATCATCATCTCGGTGATCGCGATGATGTTCGTCTACCTCATTCTCAACATCAGCGTGCTCGGCGTGGCGCCGTGGCAGGAGATCGCGCAATCCAAATCCATTGCCTCGCTGGTGGTGGAGCACAGCTGGGGACATACCGCGGCCGCGGTCATGACCATCCTCATCATCGTGACGGCGTTCGCTTCGGTGTTCGCTGGCCTGCTCGGCGGCTCACGCGTACCGTTCCAGGCGGCGCACGAAAAGGTGTTCCTGTCCGTGTTCGGCAGGCTGCACGCGAAGCACGGCTTTCCGCACGTGGCCTTGTTGACGATGGGCGTGATCACGGCCATCGGCACCTTCTTCGACCTGGCCGAAGTCATCAACATGCTGCTGGCCGCGACCATCATCGTGCAGTTCATCGCGCAGATCGCCGCGCTGGTGGTGCTGCGCAAACGCCAGCCGGAGCTCCACCGGCCCTATAAGCAATGGCTGTACCCGGTGCCGTGCGTGATCGCGCTGGTGGGCTGGATCTATGTCTACGTATCGGCGTCGACGTTGTCGCTGATCCTGTCCGGCATCTGGATCATCGCCGGCCTGGTGGTGTTCGCGATCTGGGCCAGGGTGAATCACTCCTGGCCGTTCGCCGCCGTGGAAATCCACGAAACCTATCTTGAGAAGGACTGACGCCATGCGCATCCTGGCCGCCTCCGTGTTCTTGTCGATGATGGCATTGGCCGCATCGGCGGCCGCGCCGCCCGCTCGTACCGGAGCCGCCTCCACGCCCACGCGAGTGGACGGTGACGTCGGCTCCACGACCGCCGTGGCCGGCTGGCAGATCCAGTCCAGCGACAAGGCGCAGGAAGGCGGTGCCGAGATTTCCAGCGCCGGGTTCTCCACCCGCGGCTGGTACCCGGTGAGCGGCCGCGCCACCGTGATGGCGGGGCTGCTGGAGAACGGCACGTACAAGGACGTGTTCTACAGCGACAACCTGCGCGCAGTGAAGTCGCCCGATGCCAGCGGTACCGTGTTCGTGAACCCGTGGTGGTACCGCACCGAGTTCCTCCTCGCCGAAAGCGCGCCCGGACGGCACACCTTGCTGCGCACCAACGGCATGATCGCGAGCGCCGATGTGTGGGTGAACGGGCACCTGGTGGTCGACCACGCGACTCTCGCCGGCGCGTATCCCGTGCACGAGCTCGACGTGACGACGTGGGTGCATGCAGGCAGCAACATCCTCGCGCTGCGCGTACATCCCGACGATCCGCGCCGCAGCCTGTCGATCGGCTGGGTCGACTGGAACCCGACCCCGCCGGACAACAACATGGGCCCGTGGCGGGGCGTGGACATCGTGCAGACCGGCCCGATCCAGCTGCGCTTTGCGCATGTCACGCCGACGCTGTCGCTGCCCGGTCTCGCGCATGCCGCGCTGACCGTGAAGGTGGAGGCGCGCAACCTCGATGCAGAGGCGCACGAGGCAACGATCACCGGCGCGGTCGCCGGAGTGTCGCTGCGGCGGACGATCCACCTCGCCGCCGGCGAAACGCAGACCGTATCGTTCACCCCCAAGACCGATCCCGGCCTCGACCTCAGCTATCCAAACGTCTGGTGGCCCGCCGGCATGGGCGGGCAGCCGCTGTATGCGTTGCAGCTGGCCGCCACCGTCGATGGCGCGACCTCCGACAAGGCCGCCGCGACGTTCGGCATACGCAGCGTCAGCTCGACGCTGACCAGGCAGGGCTATCGCCAGTTCTTCGTCAACGGCAAGCCGGTGCTGATCCGCGGCGCCGGCTGGGCGCCGGACATGTTCCTGCGCGACGACCCCGCGCGCATGGAGGCCGAGTTCAGCTACGTCCGCAACCTCGGGCTCAACACCATCCGCAGCGAAGGCAAGCTGGAAAACGCGCGCTTCTACGAGCTGGCCGACCGCGACGGCATCATGATCCTGGCCGGCTGGGAATGCTGCGACAAATGGGAATCGGCGGCCAAGACCGGCGGCGCACCGTGGGATGCGGCGGACATGAAGGTGGCGCAGGCCTCGATGGCGAGCGAAGCGCGCCTGCTGCGCAACCATCCGTCCGTGATCGGCTTCCTGATCGGCAGCGACAATCCGCCGCCGCCGCCCATCGCCAAGATGTATGTCGATACCCTGCACGCCGAAGACTGGGCGATGCCCATCATCGCGGTGGCCACCGACCAGGGCACGGCCGAGACCGGTCTTTCCGGCATGAAGATGACCGGACCCTATGCCTGGGTGCCGCCGTCGTACTGGTACGCCGACCAGCTCGGCGGCGCGTTCGGCTTCAATTCCGAAACCAGTGCGGGCGCCGACATCCCGCGGCTGGAAGACCTCACCCGCATGCTGTCGCCGCTGGAGCTGGAGACGCTGTGGCGGCACCCGCAGCTGCGCCAGTTCCACGCCGCCGCGGACTGGTCCACGTTCGCCAGCATCGAGCCGTTCGACACGGCGCTGGCCAAACGCTACGGCGCACCGAAGAGCCTCGCCGACTACGTGGCCAAGGCGCAACTGGAGAATTACGACAATGTGCGCGCGCAGTTCGAGGCATACAACGCGCACCGGGATGCGGCCAACCCCTCGACCGGCGTGATCTACTGGATGCTCAACAACGCCTGGCCCTCGTTGCACTGGCATCTGTACGGCTACTACATGAATCCGGCCGGCGCCTACTTCGGCGCCAAGAAGGCCAACGAGCCGGTGCACATCCAGTACTCGTACGACACGCGCGACGTGGTGCTGGTCAACCAGACGCTCACCGACGAGCACGGCCTGCAGGCACGCCTCCGCGTGCGCAACCTGGACGGCAGCGTGCGCCACGAGCGGCGGGTGCAGAACATCGACCTGCCCGGCAACGGCACGCGCCAGGTGGCGACCCTGCCGGCGCCGGCCGGCCTGTCGCCGACGTACTTCATCGAGCTCGAACTGGCGACCGCCGATGGCCGCCCGATCAGCCGCAACGTGTACTGGCTCCCGACGCAACCGGACCAACTCGACTGGGCGCATTCGAACTGGTACCTCACGCCGGTGACGCGCTACGCCGACCTCACCGCGTTGCAGTCGCTGCCGGCGGCGACCAGCGAGGTCCGGGCCACGATGCAGCACAGCGGAGCGGAAGACGTGGTCACCGTCACCCTGGCGGTTCCCGCCTCGTCCCACGCCGTGGCGCTGTTCCAGCACGTGTCGATCAAGCGGTCCGCGGATAATGAACCCGTGCTGCCGATCCTGTGGAGCGACAACGGCGTGACGCTGTGGCCCGGCGAATCGATTACCCTGACCGCGCGCTACGCGGGGCAGGGCACGGCGGCACCGGTCGTCGAAGTGAGCGGATGGAACGTACCCGCCCGGCGCTTCCCGGTCGCCCGCCGGAACGCTTCGCAGGAACACAGCCATTGAACAAGGCCAGACTTTCATGACGCGCGTGACCATCACCGACGTCGCCCGTGCCGTCGGAACCTCGAAGAAAACCATCTCGCGGGTGCTCAACAACGATCCGAACGTGAGCCAGTCCATGCGCCAGCGCGTGACGGACGCCGTGGCCGCGCTCAACTACCGGCCGCTCACCTCGGCGCGCAGCCTCGCGGCCAATCGCTCCTTCATGATCGGCCTGCTGTACGACAACCGTTCGCCCAGCTACATCATGGAAGTGCAGGCCGGCGTGCTGGAAGCGTGCGAGGCGCAGCACTACAGCATGATGGTGCAGCCGCTGGTCTCCACCGCGCCGGATTTCGTCGAGCGCGTCGAGGACATCCTGTCGCGGCACCGGCCCGACGGGCTGATCCTCACGCCGCCGCTCACCGACCACCCGCAGCTGCTCGAGTGCCTGCAACGACAGGGTGTGCCGTTCGCCTCGATCGCGCCGCGCCATCGTCCCGAGGATTGCATCGGCGTGATGCTGCGCGAGCGCGAAGCCGCCGCGGCGATGGTGGATCACCTGGTATCGCTGGGTCATCGGCGCATCGCCCACATCATCGGCGACCTCGAACACGGCGCCGGCGTCTGGCGCCTGGCCGGCTACCGCGACGGCCTCGCGCGCGCCGGGCTGGAGGAGGACCCGGCGTACATGGTGCAGGGACGGTTCTCGTTCGAGTCGGGCGTGGCAGCGATGCGCCAGCTGCTGGCGCTGCCGGGTCGGCCCACCGCGGTCTTCGCAGGCGACGACGACATGGCCGTCGGCGCGATCTGGGCCGCCGCGGAAGCAGGCGTGTCGATTCCCCGCGACATGTCGATCTGCGGCTTCGACGACACCACCATCGCGACGCAGGTGTGGCCGCCGCTGACCACCATCCATCAACCCGTGCGCGAGATGGGCCGCCGCGCGACCCAGGAACTGCTGCTTCGCGTACTCAACAAAGGCGAGGCCAGGATGGTCGAGGTCGACTACCAGATGCGCATCCGCGCCTCGACGGCGCGCATCGCCTAGCCGATCGCCTTACCATCGGGCGGAGCCCGCCGGGCGTCTTTCCGTAATCCACGCCACCGCCAGAGGAGAGTGCCCGCATGCCTGCCGCACACGACGCCGCCAAGCCGGCCCGGACGTTCCATTTCATCTCCGGCCTGCCACGCTCGGGCAGCACGCTGCTGGCCGCCATCCTCAACCAGAACCCGCGCTTCCGCGCCGGCATGACCAGCCCGCTGGCCGACATCATGGGCGTGGTGATCGCGGAGGCGAGCAGCAAGAACGATTTCTCGTTCGACGTCTCCGACGAGCAGCGCGCCGCGATGCTGCGCGGCCTGGTCGAGAACTTCTACGCCGGGCAGGCGGACGCCGGCGTCGTGTTCGACACCAGCCGCCTGTGGTGCAGCCGGATGCCGTTGCTCGACGCGCTGTTCCCCGGAGCTAAGGTGATCGCGTGCGTGCGCCAGTTGTCCTGGGTGCTGGACAGCATGGAGCGGCTGGTGCGCAAGCAACCGGTCAACGTCAGCAAGGTATTCCGCTTCGACACCAACACCACGGTGTACTCGCGCGTCGAGGCGCTCACCGATCCGCGCGGCATGGTCGGCTTCGCCTTCCAGGCGACCAAGGACGCGTTCTACGGCCAGTACGCCCCGGGCCACCTGCTGCTGCTGACCTACGAAAGCCTGGTGCGCAATCCCTCGGCGGCCATGCGCGCGGTCTACCAGTTCATCGGCGAACCCTGGTTCGAGCACGACTTCGACAACCTCGCCTTCAGCGCGGACGAGTTCGACGCCCGTGTCGGGATGCCCGGGCTGCACAGCGTGCGGCCGAAGGTGGAACCGATCGAGCGCACCTCGATTTTGCCGCGCGAAATCTTTGCGCGGTTCGTCAACGAGTCGTTCTGGATGGATCCTAAGAACAATGTGAGTCAGGTGCCGATTGTGTAGCGCGGCCCTGCCACTTATGGAGCAAGAGCGTTTCGTCCTCCTGCGGAGGCCGAGTGGCTTTCTCTTGCGTGGCCAAGAGAAAGTCACCAAAGAGAAGGCCACCCTCCTCGGCGCTTGCCGGGCTGCGCCCGGCAAGTCCGTGAGCCGCGGCCGGGCTTTTCGACAGCACATCCCTGTGCTGTCGAAAAGGAGTCGACATCGTGTCGACTCCCCTGCGGGCCTGTCGTCCACGACTCACCGCCTCACAAGGGAGTGGAGATCAAAATCAAAGGCAACAGCCAGAGCAACGGGCTAAAGTGCAAGCCTGCCCAAGTTGTGAGCCAGTAACAAAAACAAGACCTGCTCCTTGGCTCCGGGAGCTATACCCGAAGCCGCTAGCGATCCGTGGAATTACCACTCACCAACGCCGACAAGGGCCGGGGGAAATCATGAAGAAGGCTTTGAGTGTGCTGCTGTTCTTGTTGCTGAGCGCGTCTGCTTCCGGTCAGCAGGGCTGGAGAGACCAGCACGGACAGGTGTCGACTAACACGGATGCCCGCAAATCCATCGACGGATTCGGCGGCTGGTTGGTCGTAACTCCGGACGCGGACTGGAAGGCTAAATGGGAGACGTCTGCCGACACCGTGCCCCGCTTCGCCGTGGCCAACACCGTCGCGCGGGGAAAGCAGCTTTTCGTGCTCATATTTTTCGCAAACCCAAAACTGGATGGCAGCAACGCTGCCGACATCAGTTGCGATATCGACATACTGAAGCCGGATGGCGAGCCATCATTTCACCAGACCGGCATGACCTGCTTCAAAGGCGCCATCCATGAGCCCGCAACACACACGTTCCTGTCCGCACCAGTGATCGGCTGGACCGGCGACGCCACCGATCACTCCGGCTCATGGGTCGTGCAGGTCACCCTCAAAGACACTCTGCGGCAGGTGACGATCCCGTTGCAGACGTCGTTTGAGCTGAAGTGAGATCAGCCGGTTGCGAGGTGGGATCGAGTGGATCGTTTGGTCGAATCCGCTTTCGATCCAAAGCAAACTTAGGACATTCCTAAAGCGCCAAGGGGATTTATGCATCGAGAAATGCGTCGTATGGGTGCAAGCGCGCGAGTCGCAATCTTTGCTCTTCTGAGTGTCATCTCTACACATTGTCTTGCGGACGTGGACGGGTGCACCGAGATGACCAAGGAGAGCTCAGAGCGAGCCCTTCCGCCGATCAGAAGGGCATTTGAAGATGCGCAGCGCTTTCCAATGGATCGGGTTGATGTGTCACGTGGGCGAGACTGCGGCGGTAGTGTCTACTTTGTCTTTGAAGCGAAGCCAGCGTTTAGAAACGTCGGCTCACATTGGATTGTGTCCATGGATAAAACGAGCGGAAAGATCGACATCCAAGACGGAATTTAGAGTTTCCCTAACGGCCGCTCTTGGCCGACAGCGGACCTCAAAATAGCCGATGGTCACCGGTTGGATTGGTCACTGGTCACCATCTATATGGCGTTGCATATCGTGCAGACCAACCGAACGGAGTCTCGCGTTGTGCTGCTCTACGAACAGATGAAAGCGCCTAAGAGGCGCATCCAAGGCTGAATTTTCCTGCTGGCCACCCCAGCCGGAAATGGTGCACGCGGCTGCTAGGCAGAAATTTACGATGGCGACCGCGTTTACAGTCACTTGGTACTGGACGGGGGCGGGCACTGAGCAGCCAATCTGACGCTGTCCGTCAACGTAGAGCTCATGAACCGCGCGGCCGCCGTGCACCATTCCGCACAGAGGATCCCAGGCGTTGGCAACCATGCGCCCGAGGTTGCCAGTTCCCGGCTCTGCTTTCTCAGTGCAAGCGAGTTGTTCTTGAACCTCAACAGCGAGGGCTGGGACCGAAATTTTTACCCACTTACCTCGATCCGTTCTGTGCCGCGGCCCTTGGTCGTTGTCAAAGAAATCCGTCAGCTCATCCTCGGTTGCGAGCTGTGAAAAGAAGACGGCGCGGAGGAACGACTCGATCTGGGCACGGTGTAGGACTAAGGCGGCACCCGCCAAGTCCACAGGGTTGTTTGCGAAAAGGAATGCCAGCGCCCGGGCATAGTCGCACGACGCGCGTAGTAGCTGGAGTCCCAAGAACATGCGCTCGGACATGGCCGGAGTTGTGATTTCGGCAATGGCACTCATCACTACCTCGATGCAATCCAAAGCGTCTTGGGCGTCTTCGGCGAGCTGTTGAGGCGTCGGGTCGACAGATATCTTCCGAAGCTGCGCGATACCGGCTCGGATGGCAGCGGTGAGTGCGTTGGGTGTCGTCATGCTGCCAGCGTGCCGGTCCCAGCTAGATGTGTCTACGTACACGCCCCATCCGCATTACTGGACGCGTCACAATAGGGCCCGGTTTTCCATGGAGGTCGGCTATCGACCCGAAGGCGACGTCCGCGACCGTCTGCCTTGCGGCAGCCAAGTTGAACAGGCGAATGTTTGGAGTTGCGCGACAGGGCGACCGCTGGTTGGCACCTGTCGCCCTATCGCCGCTGTACGACCAAAAGTGGTCGCTCGGACACGCCAACCATTGGCGCGGCGAGCTATCAATGCGTGCTCAGCTCAGCCAGTCGAGCTCCTGTTCCACCTGGCGATAGGCATCGTCACCGATCTATCCACTGTCGCGTAATGTATCGATTGCCGTGCGCGCATGTCGTGCGATTTTCAGTCGGAGCGAGTTGTCCGCCGAAGCAGGGGTTTCACCCGGCAACGTCACGCCCTGTTGGCGCTCGCTGAAAACTGACCACCTCTGCGCGCCGAAGGCCGACCGCCCTGCGAGTACTTGCCGGGCCAAAAAACCCGCAGACCAAGTTGGAATTCCGTGGTCGATCTTCAGCGCGCAGGACCGCGCCTTTCTGGTCAGTTTTCAACGCTCGGCGACGGCGCGGCGCTTCGCCGCCGCCGGGCCGACAGCCCTGCGCCAAGCGCGAGAGCGAAGATCCCGCAGAGCCACGGGAAGGCGTTGCCGATCCGCGTATAGAGCGTTGGCCCGGATCCCAGCGGCAGGTCGGCGACGATCATGGTCAGGCCCGCGGGCGCATCCTTCTTGAGAGCGACCAGGCGTCCTTGCGCGTCGCTGGCGAACACCAGGCCGTCATGGGCAGCCCGCACGATCGAAAATCCGCCTTCGACACCACGCATCACGGACATGATTCCGTGCTGCCAGCCATCGATGCCCATGTCGCCCGCGGGTACGCCCATCAGGCGGATGCCCTTGGCGGCATCGGAACGGATGGTGTCGGGGAAATCCATGTCCTTGCAGATCTCCATGGCACGGCCATCGCCCAACCAGCCAGAGACATGCCCCGGCGTGAAATCGTCCTCCAGGCCCGGCACAGGATGGCGCTTGTCGTAGCGCTGAGTCCTGCCATCGGGTGTGATCGCGAGCGTGAAGTCGGCGGCCGGCGTCACGGAATGGAAGCCGGCAATGATCTGCACACCCGTATCCCTGGCGGCGGCAACCAGCGGCGCAATGATCGCGCTCTGTCCGGCAGGGGTCGATGCCATGCCGCCTTCCGGCGTAACCACGAATCTGGCGCCTTCCCGGGCGGCTGCACGGATCTCGCGCGCATAGGTTTCGGTCACCGCCGTCTGGGCGGACACGGTCTTCGCCCGCCAGGAATCCGCTACGGCCGTCTCATCGACGATTCCCGCCACCCGCAGCACGTCGGGCTGCGGGTGTGCGAGCCGCACGATACCGAACACCAAGTTGGCGGCACAGATCGTCAGGCCGAGGCCGACCGCGGCCGTGTTCCGTTTGAGCCGCAGCGCCATGGCGAGGGTATTGGCAAAGAGGCAGATCAGGAACGTAACGGCGTACATCCCCAGGAGCGATGCACTCTGGATCAGGACGGGCGCCGACATCGTGCTGTAGGCGAACGATCCGTAGGTGCCGTTCGGGGACTGCAGTTCAATCAGGAACTCGAAGGCTGTCCAACAAGCCGGAAACGCAAACAGCGTGAGGAGCGGTGATACCCGGTGCTGCACGAAGCGCGCGAACCATACCGCGACGCAAAATAGCCCGATGTCGACCACCAGAACCGACGTGAGGACGAGCGGCGGTATGAGGTGGAGGTAGGGTGATTGCAACAGGTAGCCTGCGCCGCCAAGGAGCGCGATGGCGCTTGCCCCGATCACTTGCCACGTGCGCGCATTGCCATAGGCAAGCCACAACAGCGGCACGGGCGCGAGCCAGACCAGGGCCCAGACGTGGTCGTATCCCTGTGAGAGATAAAACATGATGCCGCTCAGCACGGCGGCCAGCAGGGTGATCATTCGTTTTTTCCGGACGGTTTGAGGGAATCGAGGAACTGGCGCTGCGCCGCGCGGTACAGCGCCTTGAACTGTTTGTCGCTGGCGAAACGCCTGGCGCGCTGCATGGACACGAATCCCTGTCCGTAGGCCACGAGCGCCATGGCGATCCCGAATGTAGGCTCGTCGCGGAACCGGCCATCGGCCTTCGCCTGATCGATGCGAGCCATCACCAGCGCAATCGCCGGCGAGCGGCCCGCGGCGAAATCATCGGGGAACCGGCGCGCCGCGGGTGCGGGCAGGAAGAACGCCGCGTCGAACCTGTGCGGCTGCGTGAGCGCGAAATCGAGATAGGCCTTCATGAGCGCCTCCAGCCACTTCACCGGGTCTTGGGCGCGGATGCCGCGAACGATCGTCTCCCATGCGGAGATGCCGTCCTGCATGAGGGCGTTGACCAGCTCATCCTTGTTCTTGAAATGGCGGTAGAGCGCCATCGGCGAAAGGCCAGCCCGCTCGGCGACCCTGCGGATGGTCAGCCCCTCGAAGCCTGCGGATTCGAGCACTGCTTTTGCAGCGGAGAGTATGCGGTCCCTGGTCATGCGTACGTTGTACACTAATGTGTACGAAGTACACAAGCTGGTCTCGTGGCCATGGTCCCAGGCACCCGAGGTGCTCAGGTTCATGCCATTGTTCTAAGTAATCCATGCCAACACAGTTGATCAGGCGCGCCGGACAACTCAACCGGCATCGTCAGCCAGTTGACGATCCTGCTGAAGGCCGCCTGTCGACCCGTCGCTGACGGTGACGAACGACTGCTTTCGGCTAGGCGGGCTGCCTATGGCGGGGCGACTCCAGCGGATCTCGCGCATGCCAGCCTCGTCCGCCGACCGGCCCGGCCGTGCTGCGGCGGGCCGGCGCTATACTCGCCGAGGCTGGGGAGCGGAGCCATGCGGTGGAAGAATTCTTCGCACGACTGAAAGAACACAAGCTGGTGCAATGGCTGCTGGGCTATGCGGCGGTGGCAGTAGCTTTGATACCCGTGCTGGATATCGTTGCGGCGCAGTTTGGTTGGCCGGAGAGTTTGCGTCGCGGTATTACGCTGGTGCTGATCATGGGTTTCTTCGTGGTGCTGGTGCTGGCCTGGTATCACGGTGAGCGCGGGGCCCAGAAAATGCCGCGCTCGGAGAAGTTGATTTTGGTGGGGTTGATTGTCGTGAGTGGTGTGCTGTTGTGGCGCTTTGCGCCGCCTGCGCAGCAAGCCATGGCGGTGGACAGCAGCGCGGCAAACACCGTTGATGCCAAGGCTGTTGCCGCCAAGCCCCCGGCGAAAAATTCGATCGCCGTGATGCCGTTTGCCGACCTCAGCGTAGCGCAGGACCAGGCACTGTTCTCCGAAGGCATGGCCGAGGAAATCCTCAACGCGCTTACCCGGATCAAGAGCCTGCGCGTGCTCGGTCGTAGTTCGTCATTCCAGTTCCAGGGCAAGGACATCCCACCGCAAACAGTTGGCCAGCAACTCGGCGTGGCCCATGTGTTGACTGGCTCGGTGCGCAAGCAGGGCAATGAACTGCGCATCACGGTGGAGTTGGTGCGCACCAGTGACGGCGTGCAGCAGTGGTCGAACCAGTACGACGGCAACCTGGCCGATGTGTTCAAGCTGCAGGACGCCTGCGCACGAGACGTGGCCAGCGAGCTGGATATCACCCTCAGCGATGCCGGTGCCCGACGTCTGGTCGACAAGGTGACCGACAATTCGCAGGCCTATGCGAAGTTCATCGAGGCGCAGGAACTGGTGACGAAACGGGTGGGTGACAGCCTGCCGCGAGCGATCGCCCTGCTGGATGAAGCGACCGGGCTGGACCCGCGTTTCACACGCGCCTGGTCGACGCTGGCCGTGGCCTACGCCGTGCTTCCCCAATACAGCAACGCCGACTGGCAGACCAGCTGGCTGGCGTCTGATCAAGCAGCACAGCGCGCGCTCGCGCTCAATCCGAATGATGCGGATGCTTACGCCGCCCTGAGCTACAACCAGTTCTCGCAGCGGCACTACAGTTCCATGGTGGAACCGATGCAGCGCGCGCTGGAACTGGCTCCAGAGAATTCCGCAGTGAGTTACTGGGCAGCGAACGAGCTGGCCGCCATGGGCCGTAGCCGCGATGCCGAAACACGGCTTGATGCCGCGCTGGCCAACGACCCCGCCAACCCCCTGTTGTTGTTTTACAAGAGCATGCTTCGCTGGCGCGAAGGCGACCAAGCGGGCGCACTCGATTTCATCCACCGTAGCGGCACGGCCGACTCTCCGTTCGGCGAACTGATGCTCGGGTTTTACGATGCGGCTCACGGTGACAAAGAGGGAGCCAAGCGAAGCTTCGCAAGATCCACTCGCCACATGGGTTCAACGATCCCCGACCAGGAACTGCAGGCAATCTATCTCGGCACGTTCGGCACCATCAGCCAAAGGCAGATGGCGCTGAAGATCGTCGATGCGCACGCGGGTGATGAGTGGGCACCCACCTTGCTGTTGCAACTGGGCGAAGCGGGGCGCTCGTTCGACCTGTACGAGCACGGCCACAGCGGCTTGTCCGATGCCTACCTCAACTGGCTGTGGCAGCCGGAGCCGTGGGCGCGCAAGGCGCGTCAGGAGGTCGCCTTCCAGGGCTTCGCCAAGCGGCTGGGCATGGTCGACTACTGGAAGCGCAACGGCTGGCCGGATCTGTGCAAGCCGGCCCCAAGCGCAGGCCAGAACGCATTCACGTGCCGATAATGCCGATCCTGCCTCCTTGCCGAACTCAAGCGAAGCCATCTGTGCTCAGGGCCCCCATCATCACGCGGGCCGGTTTGCCACTCCCGGTCCGACGGTTCCCGCGGCAGCCGATTCGAGCCAGCAGAGCGACGCGGACTCGGCCAAACGAGAGCCTCGAACGCCGTGGCACATCACGAGCAGCGCTGCGCAAGCGAGATTCCCATGCCCGAGTAGTCAGGCGTATGTGGCAAAACAAGACCTGGCCCTGAGGTCTTCACCGGCCGGGCTTTCCACCCCGCTGACCAGCGAACTTGTCCGGCCCGCGGAGCTATTTGCTCGGCCGGCCGGGCATTTTTCTCCACCCGCCGAGCCAAGAACCCGGACCGTCGAGCTATTTGCCCGGCGCACCGAGCAACTGAACTCGGCGCGCCGAGCTGTTTGCTCGACATGCCGAGCCTTTTTCCCGAGCCGCCGAGCTAGTTGCTCGACCGTTCGAGCCTTTTTCCCGGCGCGTCGAGCACCTGAACTCGGCACGCCGAGCTTTTTGTCCGAACCTCCGGGTTTTTTGCTCGACCTGCCGGGCCTTCTCAGCATGCGTTTCTGAAAGGTGTCAGGGACAATTTCGGAGCGCCATTCGACGATAACCGATGGCCATGGGTCTGTCTTGACACCCCTCCACGGCAGTAGCAGACTCGAATTCAAGGAGCGTAGAAACTCCCCCTTAGAGCGGTACCCACCTCCGACAAACCGGTGGGTTTTTTGTGCCTGCACCCGTGGGCGCAACCGACGTGACACCTGCGTCGGGAGGGCGGCTAATACAACACCCGCAAGGGGAATATGCCCGCCGACTCTAAGCGGTTTCTAACCTCCCGACTTCCCGTCCGCCGTCATTGCGCGGACGGCCATTTCATGGAGTGAGGAGGCGACCATGTCGACGTTCGATTCGGATGATCTGGAAAGGACCGGCTATTTTCTGCCGGAGGACAGCCAGTTCCGGCTGAAGAAGCTGCGCGAGTACCTCGAATTTCTGTCGCATCTGGCGCAACCGCGGATAGCGGACGAGGAGCGGGAAGGAGTCCCCGAGATTCGCCCGGGTGAAGTGGCGATCTGCCTGGAACTGCTGGAGGAGCAGATCGCTCAGGTGCTGGGCGAACTCTCCTGGCCGGCAAAGCGTGGTGAAACGGCGGCAGCAGGCGAGGCCGATGCGGACGCGAAGGCTTGCACGCAAGCCGAGCAACCGGAGGTCGCCGGGCCCCTGATGGATGAGGCCGGCAACCGCCTCCTCGCCGGCGTCACCCTGGATCAAATCGACGAGGTCAACCTGCTGCTGAGCAGCCTGCGGGCACTGGGCAATGTGGTGACCTGCAGCGATCACGCCGAGTTATCCGACGTCACGTTGTCGATCATGGGCGATGCCATCGTCCGCGACGTGGAAAAGCTGCGCGACATCATGCGCGACGTGCAGGGGCAGACGCTGAAGTCACCGCACGCTACGAAAACCGGTGTGCGCGAGGAGTGGGCCACTTACGTACTCCCACCGTGCTTGCCCATGGGCAGCGTGCCGCCCATCGTGGGGCAGTTGCCCACCTACCAGTAGCGGGGCAGCACGGTGCGCCAGCGAACCGGCCGTGTCCGCTGGCGCGTGTCCCGCCCCCTTTATCGGTCCGGTGTACTCGCACGTCGAGGCGCTGACCGATCCGCGCGGCATGGTGGGGTTTGCCCTCCAGGCGACCAAGGACGCGTTCTACGGCCAATACGCCCCGGCCATCGGGCTCGAGACTGAAACGAATCGTTACTGACTGCGATTGTCGGCTATCACCGGGCGCTCACCGGATCTCAGCGAGATTGGGGCGTCCGGTTTCGACCCATTTTGAGCCGGTCGCGAAGGTCCGCTTTGCGGAAGCCCATTTCCCGGGAGTGACTGCAGGCACCTGGCAATGCGAGGGGTGCAATGCGCGAGGTTCGTCCTTCCGGACAACCACCGCATGCATCTCACGCGCGTGGCTCTTGAGCTTTGGCCCCTAGATGAACCACTCGTCCATCCGACGTCGATCTGCCCGGAGCGCAAACTGTCATTTTGACGCGTAACTGCCCGCGAATTTTGTCGAATAGGTAAGTAACAGGTGCAGTCGGGAGGGGCCGTATATCCCCGCGGATTGTGATGGATAAAAGATAGCACCCCGGATAAAAAGGTTTGCGTGGCAGCAAAGCGTCGATGCCGACTCCGGGGACATCGGGTAAATCGTTGATCTCGTGTAGGATTGGGGCGGAAGAAGGGGCGCATGGAAGCTGAACATCCCGTGCATATTGCCGAATCAAGGCACTACTGAGGCGTTAGGTGGCACGTGAAATTGCTCGGTACATCCACACAATGCTCTATCGCGCTATCGCTTGTGCTGGGTATCTCCGGCTGCAGTTCTGTACCAAAAATCGACGGCAGTTCTGACGCTTCTTTCGATCGCAGCCATGCTCGGCTCGTTGAATCCATTTCACCGCAAGACCGCATGCGTCTGAGTTTGGCAGAGCTTATTGTTCTCGCTCCACTTGGTTGCCTCTCCCCCAAGCCAATTCCTGGGCAGCCCTTCTTAACCAAGAGTCTTGGCGGTCAAGCCAGCCTCAGATCCTGCCGTAAGGAGCTGGATGGCCAAACATTCAAAGACATCATGAGTCATGCGTATCCCGGGTAACATCGCTGGTGGTAGCCGCACGTTGGTGCCACCTAACCACTCGTTCGAGGCGGACGGCTCCGCCGCCGCTCAACTCAAGCGTTAGATGCAGGGAGCGCACATGTCGCAGGAAACTGATAGCACTCATCGCGCAAAGGAAGGCATAGTCATCTGCCTTCGCGACCTCGGTGACGGCAGTTCTCGATTGATATTCGATGACGTTGTCGCGGACGACCCGGCTGCGCGGCAGCGAGTCTGGAGGCATAAAGTTTTCTTCACTCACAATGCGTACCCCAACGAGTCCTTAGACAACATGGAACTGTCAGACGAGCAGTTTCAAAAAATAGGCGAGGCGGTCGTTGCGCGCCTTTTAGCGATCAACAAACGTGTCAAATAGGTGGCTGCTCGGCAGGCATCTAACTCATCGTTCGAGGCGGACGGCTCCGCCGCCGCTCAACTCAAGCGTTAAATCTCACGACAGTGGCTGCTTTTCGGCATGCTCTTGTAGCAGGCGACCGGCTGTTGTTGGCCGAAAGCCGCCTTCGAAACTCCTCGCTTGTCATCCGACTCCCCTGACGCCCACTGACCGAACTCCCGAGCCAAAGTCACCCGTGCGTTTTACCGCACGAGAATCTCGTCAGTAAACAAATGCGCCGGCTTCCCCGCGCCCTCATGGCCGGGCGGCAGCATGCCGTAGTTCTGCGCGGTGACGCGCAGGTAGCGGGCGGTCACCGGGGTGGCGGTGTCGAAGCATACGGTGCGGATCATCGCGCGCAGGTCCATCGGGTCCACTGCAATCGGCGTGGACTGCAGCGTGCGCCAGGTCTTGCCGTCGTCCGACACGGCGTAGGTGACGCGGCGCGGCAGCAGCGCCCAGGAACCGCTCTGCTGCAGGAAGCGCATCTGGATGCTGTGGAACGGCGTGGCGGGCTGCAGGTCGAGGGTGGCGTCGAGGTCGTTGCCGCGCCAGCCCACCCACAGGCCGTCGTTGAAGTTGTCGTCGCCGATCACGCCGTCGACCAGTTGCGTGGCGGCACCCGCGTAGTGCGGGTCGGGCGCGGTGAGGTAGGTGACCGGTTTGCCCAGCGCCTTGTTGTCGACGGTCTGGAAGGTCTGGCTGGGCAGGTACGGCACGCCGTGGCGGAAAGGCGCGACCTTGAGCGTCGCCGGTGTGTAGCGGTCCAGCACGTCGCCGAAGGTGGGCGACTGCGCGGTCGGTTCGCTGCCGTCCACGGTGTAGTGCAGTGCGATGTCGTCGAAACCGCGCGCGGCACGCACGCGCCAGCGATGGTGCGGCGGGTTGTAGTCGAGCTTGTAGTCGACCAGGTCGCGATCTTCCGGGCCGTAGGCAATGTGCTGTGCATCCAGCCACGGGTATTGCGCGCGCAGGCGCCGCTGGAAGTCGGCGTAATCGTGGACGTCGGGGTTCCACAGGCGCTCGGCCAGCGCGAGCACGCGCGGATAAAGCATCGCTTCCAGGTTGCGCGGCGTGACGTATTCGCTCCACAGCGGCGCCTCGGCGCCGAGCACCTGGTCCTGGTGTCCCGCGAAAGCCGGCGATGCAAACGGGTTGATGCGGTAGATGTCCTGCGTGGTGAGCTCCTCGATCGGCGTGTCCAGGTAGAACGGCCCGGCGACGATCAGCCGGTTGCCGTTGGCCAGCGCCTTGGCCGCCTCGGCGTCGCCGCGCCACATCTCCACCACCGCGTTGTGGTCGGCGCCGCCTTCGAGGATCTCGTCCCAGCCGACCAGGGTCTTGCCGCGCGCTTCGAGATCGCGCTGGATGCGCTGGACGAACCAGCTCTGCAGTCCGTCGACATCGACCATTTGCTGATCATGCATGCGCTGCTGCGAGGAAGCGCTCTGCGCCCATTGCTGCTTGGGCACCTCGTCGCCGCCGATGTGGATGTAGGGCGCGGGGAACAGCGCGGCCACCTCGTCGAGCACGTCGTGCAGGAACGCAAACGTCGCCTCGTCGCCCGCGCAGTAGATGTCGGTGAACACGCCCCAGGTGGCCGGCACCGCAATCGGCTGCTTCGGGCAGGACAGCGACGGGTAGGCCGCGACCGCCGCCGACGCATGGCCGGGCATCTCGATCTCCGGCACCACCATCACGTTGCGCTGGCGCGCGTATTCGACGACGTCGCGGATGTCCTGCTGGGTGTAGAAGCCGCCGCTGCGGCTGCCGTCGGCCTCGCTGCGCCAGGCGCCGACGCTGGTGAGCTTCGGGTATTTGCGGATGGCGATGCGCCAGCCCTGGTCGTCGGTGAGGTGCCAGTGCAGCACGTTGAGCTTGTAGCGCGAGAGCAGGTCGATCTGCTGCCTGACCAGCGCCACCGGAATGAAGTGCCGCGCCGCGTCCAGCATCACGCCGCGCCAGGCGTAGCGGGGCGCGTCGTCGATGCGCACGGCGGCGATCGACAGGCTGGCGTGATGCCCGGGCGGCAGCAGCTGCCGCAGCGTCTGCACGCCCCAGAACAGGCCGCGGTCGTCGGCCGCCGCGATCACGATGCGCTGCGGCGTCACGGCCAGCCGGTAGGCCTCCTCGCCTTGCACCGAGGGGTCGGTGCGCAGCTCGATGCGCGGTTGCCTGGTGGTGGCCACGCCGATCCGCAGCGCGATGCCGCTGTCCTCGCGGATGCCATCGCGCAGGAAGGCCGCGATTTCCTGCGCACGTCGATCGGCCGGCGCGACGATGCGTACGTTCCGGTTCAGCGCAAAGCTGCCGTGGCCTGCCTCGATCCGGTCCGGTTGCGGGAGGAGCGCTGCCTGCGCGTACGCTGCTTGAGCGAATGCCGGGAACGCGAGAAGCATCAGGGCAAGGGCGTGTCTGCGCATGGCCGATCTTCCAGGAAGGTAGCTTGCTCGTACGGTGGAACGATGCTGGTGCGAGGCCTCCGCTAAATCAAGCAACGAGGCTCACGGAGAAAAGCGGTCGGTCTGCTGTCGCTGGATGTGAAAGCGGTGGCGGAGGCGGAGCCAGTGGCCATGCCGCAGGGTACGAGCGAGCGGACCCCGGGGAGCTCGTTCGGCGCTGCCAGAAATGACAACGGGCGCCATGGCGCCCGTTGTCGTTCGCGCTGCCGCAGTGGCTTACAGCGAGTAGTACATCTGGAACTCCAGCGGGTGCGTGCTGGCGCGGTACTTGGTGACCTCCTTCATCTTCACCTCGATGTAGGCGTCGATGAAGTCGTCGGTGAACACGCCGCCGGCCTTGAGGAAGTCGCGATCCTTGTCCAGCGCTTCCAGCGCGGCGTCGAGGCTGGAGCACACCTGCGGGATGTTCTTCTCCTCTTCTGGCGGCAGGTCGTACAGGTCCTTGTCGGCCGGCGCGCCGGGGTCGATCTTGTTGATGATGCCGTCCAGGCCGGCCATCATCAGCGCGGTGAACACCAGGTAGCCGGAGTTCATCGGGTCGGGGAAACGCACCTCGATGCGGCGGCCCTTGGGGCTGGCCACGTACGGGATGCGGCAGCTCGCCGAGCGGTTGCGTGCGGAGTAGGCCAGCATCACCGGCGCCTCGAAGCCCGGCACCAGGCGCTTGTAGCTGTTGGTGGTGGAGTTGGCGAACGCGTTGATCGCGCGCGCATGCTTGAAGATGCCGCCGATGTACCACAGCGCGGTCTGCGACAGGCCGCCGTACAGGTCGCCGGCGAACAGGTTCTCGCCGTTCTTGGCCAGCGACTGGTGCACGTGCATGCCGCTGCCGTTGTCGCCGACCAGCGGCTTGGGCATGAAGGTGACGGTCTTGCCGTTCTGGTGCGCCACGTTCTTGATGACGTACTTCATCGTCATCAGCTCGTCGGCCTTCTTCACCAGCGTGTTGAAGCGCACGCCGATCTCGCACTGGCCCGCGTTCGCCACTTCGTGGTGGTGCACCTCGACCTTCTGCCCCAGCGACTCCAGCACCTTGCACATGTCGGCGCGCAGGTCGCCCAGCGAGTCGACCGGGCTGACCGGGAAGTAGCCGCCCTTCACGCCCGGACGGTGGCCGGTGTTGCTGCCCTCGTACTTGTAGCGCGAGGACCACGCCGCTTCCTCGGAACCGATCTCGTAGAACACGCGGCCCGGGTCGTTCTGCCAGCGCACCGAGTCGAAAATGAAGAACTCCGGCTCCGGACCGAAGAACGCGGTGTCGGCGATGCCGGTGGATTTCAGGAACGCCTCGCCGCGCTTGGCGATCGAGCGCGGGTCGCGGCCGTAGGCCTGCATCGTCGACGGCTCCAGCACGTCGCAGTGCAGGATCAGCTGCGGGTGCGCGCTGAACGGATCGAGGTGGGCCGTCTCCGGATCGGGCAACAGCACCATGTCCGATTCGTTGATGCCCTTCCAGCCGGCGATCGAGGAGCCGTCGAACATCTTGCCGTCCTCGAACGTGGACTCGTCGATCGCATGGGCCGGGAAGGTGACGTGATGGTGCACGCCGAGCATGTCGGCGAAGCGGAAGTCGACGAATTCGACCTCGTGTTCCTGGATCAGGTCGAGCACTTTGTTGGCGGACATGGCGGAGCCTCGGGATGGGGTAAGGGATGAAGCTGTTTAGCAAACCCTGTGCCACGATGCGGAAAGCTATTGTGTACGGGGAAGCGAGGGTTGTGGCCGGTCGGCGAACAGGCAAGATAGCACCAACACCACACCTGCCTTTCGATGGTTTGCACTGGCGTGGTGCGTTCGGCGCGATCATCCCTTGCGCCGGCAATATCCGTAAGCTATGCCGCTACCGACGGCTGCCGTCGGGCACGAATCACTTCCCCGGAACCCACCCGTGACCGACCTGCTCCGCGTCATCCTGCTCGGCATCATCGAAGGCATTACCGAATTCCTGCCGATCTCCTCGACCGGCCACCTGCTGATCGCCGAGAAGTTCGGGCTGGGCGCTCGCTCGGACCTGTTCAACATCGGCATCCAGGCCGGCGCGATCCTGGCGGTCACGCTGATCTACTGGAAACGCATCTGGCAGCTCCTCACCCAGTGGCGCGACCCGGCCAACCGCGACTACCTGTTGAAGCTGGTGGTGGCGTTCGCGATCACCGCCGTGCTCGGTTTCGTCGCGGTGAAACTGGGCTTCAAGCTGCCGGAGACGGTGACCCCGGTGGCCTGGGCGCTGGTGATCGGCGGCCTGTGGATGATCGCCGCCGAACGGCTGGCCGCGCGCCAGCCCGATCGCAGCGAGGTGACCTGGAAGGTGGCGATCCTGGTCGGTATTGCGCAGATGCTCGCCGGCATCTTCCCCGGCACCTCGCGCTCGGCCGCGACGATCTTCGCGGCACTGCTGTTCGGCACCAGCAACCGCGCGGCGGCGACCGAATTCGCCTTCCTGGTCGGCATCCCGACGATGTATGCGGCGACCGGCTACGAACTGCTGAAGGTGGTGAAGGGCGGCGGCGCGGCGCACGAGGACTGGACCGCGCTCATCGTCGGCTTCGTGGTGTCGGCGATCGTCGCGTTCATCGCGGTGAAGTGGCTGCTCGGCTACATCCGCAGCCACAGCTACACGCCGTTCGCGGTCTACCGCATCGCGTTCGGCGTGGCGCTGCTGTTGCTGGTGCCGGCCGGAGCGTGAGCGCACCTTGCGATCCGTGACATAGTTCCTGGCACTTCTTTACGGCGACGACTCGCGTGGATCAGCCGCCTTCCTACCAGTTGCTGGACCTGGACATCGACCTTGCCCGCCAGCGCGTCAGCCGCGCCGGCGAAGTCCTCGACGTGCAGGGCCTGAGCTTCCGGCTGCTGGCCTGCCTGCTGCGCCACGGCGATGCCGTGGTGGACTTCGACACGCTGATGGCCGAGGTGTGGGCACCCGCGCTGGTCAACGAGGAGACCGTCACCCAGCGCGTGAAGCTGCTGCGCCAGGGGCTGGGCGACGACGGGCGCCGCCCGCGCTACGTCCGCTCGGTGCGCAGCCGGGGCTACCAGTTGTGCGAGGCGCCACGGCTGGCTGCGGCGCCGGGGCAGGACCCGCCTCCCGTCCGGCGGCGACGGCGGGCTCCATGGGCCGCGGGCCTGGGCGCGCTCGTGTTGGTGGCGGGCGGCGCATGGTGGTGGCAGCGCCCTTCGGCGGACACGATCCGCTCCGATCCCGCGCAGGTACTGCTCAGCCGCGCCGCCTACTACGCCGGCATCGGCCAGAAGGACAACAACGAACGCTCGATCGGCCTGTACCGGCAGGTGCTGGCGCGCGCTCCCGCCGACACGGCGGCGCGGATCGGCCTCAGCCTCGCGTATGGCGCACGGGTCTGCCTGTACAACTTTCCCTACGCGTGGACGACGCAGGCGCAACGCGAGGCCGAAACGGTGCTGCGGGCGGAGCCGCGCAACGCTGGCGCCTGGGCCGCGCTGGCCTATGCGCACGATTGCCGCGGCGATCTGGCCGCCGCGTTGAAGGCCTACGAGAAGGCGGTCGCGCTGGATCCGGCGAACGACCGGGCACGCGCCTCGGCGGCCTACCTGTACCAGGAGCAAGGCCGGCTGGCCGAGGCGCTGCGCGCCAACCTGGACATCCGCGGCGATCCGGCGCGCCTGCGCTTCCGCGAGGTGCAGATCGCGCGCGAACTGGAACTGCTCGGCTTCGAGGACGCGGCCGAACAGCGTTTCCGCGCCAGCTTCCAGCTCTACCCCGACAACGTCTTCTCCAATATCGCCTGGCCGCGCCACCTGTTCCTGCAAGGGCGCTTGCGCGAGGCGCAGGAAGCGCTGGACGAGGCCATGGCGCGCCACACGCCGCACGTGGACCTGCACGTGCTGGCTGGCGAACTGGCCTTGCTGCGCGGCGATCGCGCCGCCGCGCAGGCGGCCTTCGAAGAAGCGCACCGGCTGCGCCCGCAGATGAGTTTTCCCGCCACCCTCGCCATGCTGTACGGCGGTACGCCGCCCTCCGCCGCCTGGCTGGACGAACGCATCGCGGACATGCAGCGCCAGTTCGGCGAGGGCCGGGGCTTTCCCGGCGACCGCCTCGAACTGGCGCTGCTGCAGGAGGCGCGCGGCCTCCGCGCCGAAGCGTTGCGAAGCCTGGACGCGGCGGTCCAGGCGGGCTACAGCGACCGCGCCTACGTGCAGACCTCGCCGCTGTTGCATCGGCTTGCCGGCGACCCTGTCGTTGCCGCGGCGATCGACGCGCTGAGCCGCCGCGTCGCGATGCAGCGCGCGCAGGTGCTGGCCGCCGGCTGGCGACCGGCCGATCTGCGCGGCGCACCGTGAAGCTCAGCGCGGCAGCGCCTTCAGCACGTACTCGCGGAAGATCTCCTGCGACTGCGGATGCGCGTAGCGCTGGTTGTAGGCGGTGCTGGTGATCACCGCGACTAGCCGCCGCGACGGCACCACGAAAACGTAATTGCCGCCGTTGCCGCCCATCGCCCAGACCGGCTCGTCGGTGCCGGTGACCGGCTTGCGAAAATTCCACCAGAGGTAGCCGTAATCGGCATCGTCGCGCGCCCGGGCATGGGCGGTGAGCATGGCGCGCATCCACGCTGCGGAGATCACCTGGCGGCCGTGCCAGCTGCCTTCGTCCAGCGCCAGCTGGCCCAGCTTGGCGAGGTCGCGGCTGCGGTAGCGCGTGCCGCCGCCGCCCATGCCGATGCCGAGCGGCGCGGCATTCCATTGCGCATGCCCGATGCCGAGCGGCTTTTCGAGCGCCTCGCCGGCGAAGCGCGCCAGCGGCATGTGCGCCGCCCGCTCCACCACCGCCCCGGCGACGAAGGCGCCGGCGGTGCAATAGGCGAATGCCCGGCCGTGCGGACTGTCCTGGGGCTTGGCCATCCAGGGGGCGAAGCCCTTGATCGGCAGGTCCAGGGCAAATTGCAGCCAGTCCTCGGTCACGTACATGCGCTCCTCGTTGCCCGAGGAGAACGCGTTTTCGTCGTCGCACTCCCACAGGGAACTCATGGTGAGCAGGTCTTCCAGCGTGATCGCCTGCTTGCGCGGGTCCGGGTGCTGCAGCGGCCGCTTGTCGGGGAAATAGTCGTAGACCTTGGCCTGCGCGCCGGGAATCAGCCCGCGGTCGATCGCCGCGCCGACCAGCAGCGCGGTGACGCTCTTGCTGGCCGAGCGCACGTCGTTGAGGCGTTCCGGGTCGCCGCCGTTGAAATAACCCTCGTAGACCAGCCTGCCGTCGCGGGCGACCAGCACGCTGGTGATGCCCGGGTAGCTGCCGCTGCGGATCTTCGTTGCGAGGGCGGCCAGGCGGGCGACATCCGCATGCAGGGTACGGGCATCGGCCACGGGCCAGCCGTCGTCGCGCGCAGCAGGCGCACGGTAGTCGGCGGCGTGGAGAGGGAGGACGCAGGCGGCCAGCAGGCCGGCGAGGAGGTGAAAGCAGGCATGTCGCATCGGTGGACTCCGTGGTGGGTGCCACGGAGTTCAGCCGGCCGGCGAATGAAGTGCCGGAAAGGCGAATGAAGAATTCCAAAGGCCAGCCGTTTTCCCCGGCCTGGCGCAGGGCATCCGCCTTCCGGCCGGCCGCGGTGGCCGCGTGCTGCGTCTATGCCGCTTCGACCAGCACCTCCTCGGGCTCCGTTTTCGGCATGGCCTTCTGTGCACCGATGGCGCACTGGCCCGGCTGGTTGGTGCGGTCGAACAGCTCGCGCACCCATTCGATGAAGGCCTGCACGCGGGCCGACAGGTGCTTCTTCTGCGGGTACACGATCCACACCGGCTTGCCGGTGGAGCGGGTATCGGTCATCACCAGTTCGAGCATGCCCTTCTCCAGCATGCACGCGGCCAGCATGCGCGGCACCTGGGTGATGCCGAGCCCGGCCGCCACCGCCTGCAGCACCGACTCGCCGTCGTTGATCAGCATGTGCGCATCGATGTCCACGCTCACCTGTCCACCCGGCGTGTCGAACTGCCACTGGCGCGGACGGCCGTTCGGATAGACGTAGTTGATGCAGCGGTGATCCTTCAGGTCCTCGATGCTGTGGGGTGCGCCGTACTTGCGCAGGTAGTCCGGCGAGGCGCACACCACGTTGCTGAGGTAGCCGATCTTGCGCGCGATCAGGCTGGAGTCCTCCAGCTGGCCGACCCGGATCGCGCAATCCAGGCCCTCGCCGTTGAGGTCCATCGGCGTGTCGCTCATCGACAGCTCCAGCCGGATGTCCGGGTAGCGCTGCTCGAATTCGCTCAGCCGCGGGATCACCGCGGCACGGCCCACCGACAGCGAAATGCCCACGCGCAACTTGCCGGTCGGCTTGCTGTTGGCGAAGTTCAGCGCTTCGGTCGCCTCGGCCAGGTCGGCGAGGATCTCCTTGCAGCGTGCATGGAACGAGGCGCCCTCGTCGGTGAGCCGCAGCGAGCGGGTCGAGCGGAACAGCAGGCGCGCGCCAAGCTGGGTTTCCAGCCGCGCCACCGCGCGGCTCACGCCGGAGGGGGTCATGCCGAGCTGGGCGGCGGCCGCAGCGAAACTCTTGGCCTCTACCACGCGGACGAAGGTCGAAATTGCGGAAAAGTCTTCCATTGTTTCAATTCCTCGTGGATTCGTGACTAAGGCTCACGAGTGTAATGCGCAAGAAACGGATTTTCTATACCACGAAGTACACCTATTCTCTCGACCCTTCGCCGGACGACCTGCGTCCGGCCAACAAGATTCGGGAGCGTGAGATGAAAAGACAATGGATGCTGGTCCCCCTGATCGCCGCTGGTGTCCTGGGCAGCTGGGTTCTCCTGCACGGCGCCAACAGCCAGGCGCAAACCCCCGCCGCCGGCGCGCCGCCCGAAGTCACCGTGGCGCAGGCGCTGAGCCGCAAGGTCAGCGACAGTGCCGAGTTCACCGGCCGGCTGCAGGCGGTCAATACCGTGCAAGTGCAGCCGCGGGTCGGCGGCTTCGTGGAGTCGGTGCACTTCCAGGAAGGCGCGCTGGTGCACAAGGGCGACGTGCTGTTCCAGCTCGACGCGCGGCCGTACCAGGCTGAAGTGGACCGGCTCAGCGCCAACCAGGCGCAGGCCAAGGCCGAATTGAGCCTGGCCGAGACCAACCAGCGCCGCGCCCAGATGCTGCTGGCCCAGCACGCGATCTCGCAACAGGAAGCCGACCGCCAGGCCACCACCGCGCAGAGCGCACGCGCCCAGCTGGGCGCCGCCACCGCGGCGCTGGCCGCGGCGCGGCTGAACCTGGACTTCACCCAGGTGCGTTCGCCGATCGAGGGCCGCGTCAGCAATGCCCGCGTCACCCCCGGCAACCTGGTCACCAGCAGCGACGTGCTGACCAGCGTGGTTTCGGTCAATCCGGTCTACGTCTATTTCGACGTGGACGAACAGACCTGGCTCAAGCTCGATCACCTGCGCAGCGGCGCGGCCAAGGCCGGGCGCAGCGCCCGGATCGAGGCTGCGATGGGACTGGCCGACGAGTCCGGCCATCCGCATCAGGGCCGCCTGGACTTCGTCGACAACCAGTTGCACAGCGGCTCCGGCACGATGCGCCTGCGCGCGGTATTCGACAACGGCGACGGCCTGTACACGCCCGGCCTGTACGCCCGCGTGCAGCTGCAGAGCGGCCAGGCCAGGCCGCGCGTGCTGGTGGACGATCGGGCGATCGGCACCGACCTCGGCAACCAGTTCGTCTACGTGGTCGGCAAGGACCGCAAGGTGCAGTACCGCAAGGTCGATACCGGCGCGCTGTTCCACGGCCTGCGTGTGATCGAGAGCGGCCTGGACGCGAACGACATGGTGATCGTCAACGGCCTGCAGCGCGTGCGTCCGGGCGCCGAGGTCAATCCGCAGAAGGTGGCGATGTCGTACCGGCTCGACGCCGCCGACAAGGCCCTGGTCGAACGCGGCGATGCACCGGCCGCCATCGATTCGCGCACGGCGCAGACCGGCCCGGCGGCGCCGCAAGGCGAGCCACAAGGCTGAGCACCCGCATCCTCTGCTGCGCGCACAGGGATGGCGCAAGGCCCTTCGGGTGAACCGCGAAGCATCGCCCCGGCTGGGGGATTCCCATCGGACATCAACCTTCTCCTGACGCAGGAGGAGGAGCAAAAAAGACCGGGGCTCACCGAGCCTCGTCGAGGATCCATTGCATGAAAAACGTCGCCCAATTCTTCGTCGACCGGCCGATCATGGCCGCCGTGCTGTCGCTGCTGTTCGTGATCACCGGTTCGATTGCGGTGTTCAAGCTGCCGATCAGCGAATACCCCGAGGTGGTTCCGCCCACCGTGGTGGTGCGCGCTGCCTACCCCGGCGCCAACCCCAAGGTGATCGGCGAAACCGTCGCCACGCCGCTGGAGGAACAGATCAACGGCGTGGAGGGCATGCTGTACACCTCCTCGCAGGCGACCAGCGACGGCGCGCTCACCCTCACCGTGACGTTCGCGCTGGGCACCGACCTCAACACCGCCCAGGTCGACGTGCAGAACCGCGTGGCGCAGGCGTTGCCGAAGCTGCCGGAGGAAGTGCAGCGGCTCGGCGTCACCACCCAGAAGAGCTCGCCCGACCTCACCATGGTGGTGCACCTGACCTCGCCGGATCAGCGCTACGACATGCTGTACCTGTCGAACTACGCGCGCCTGCACGTCAAGGATGTGCTGGGCCGGCTCGACGGCGTCGGCGACGTGCAGATCTTCGGCGCCGGCGAATACTCGATGCGCGTGTGGCTGAACCCGCAGAAACTCGCGCAGCGCGGGCTCACCACCGGCGACGTGATCAACGCGATCCGCGAGCAGAACGTGCAGGTCGCCGCCGGTGCGCTGAACGCGCCGCCCGGCCCGGGCAACTCGGCGTTCCAGCTCAACATCAACACGCGCGGCCGGTTGATCAGCGAGGACGACTTCCGCAACATCATCGTGCGCACCGACGCCAACGGCGGCGTCACCCATCTGAACGACGTCGCCAAGGTCGACCTGGGTTCGAACAACTACGCGCTGCGTAGCCTGCTCGACAACAAGCCGGCGGTGGCGTTGCCGATCTTCGCGCGGCCCGGCTCCAACGCGATCCAGATCTCCGACGAAGTGCGTTCGACCATGACGCAGCTGAAGAAGGAGTTCCCGCAGGGCGTCGACTACTCGATCGTGTACGACCCGACCGTGTTCGTGCGCGGTTCGATCGAGGCGGTGGCGCACACGCTGCTGGAAGCGATCCTGCTGGTGGTGCTGGTGGTGATCCTGTTCCTGCAGACCTGGCGCGCCTCGATCATTCCGCTGGTGGCGGTGCCGGTATCGCTGATCGGCACGTTCGCGGTGATGTACCTGGCCGGCTTCTCGCTCAACGCGCTGAGTCTGTTCGGATTGGTGCTGGCGATCGGCATCGTGGTCGATGACGCGATCGTGGTGGTGGAAAACGTCGAACGGCATATCGAACTGGGGCAGTCGCCGCGCGAAGCCACGCGCAAGGCGATGCACGAAGTCACCGGCCCGATCGTGGCCACCGCGCTGGTGCTGTGCGCGGTGTTCATCCCGACCGCCTTCGTCAGCGGCCTCACCGGCCAGTTCTATCGCCAGTTCGCGCTGACCATCGCGATCTCCACGGTGATCTCCGCGTTCAACTCGCTGACCCTGAGCCCGGCCCTGGCCGCCGTGCTGCTGAAGGGTCACAACGCGCCGAAGGATCGTCTCACCCGCGGCATCGACCGCGCGTTCGGCTGGCTGTTCCGTCCATTCAACCGCCTGTTCCATCGCGGTTCGGAGCGCTACGTCGGCGGCGTCAAGCGCATCGTCGGCAAGGGCAAGCTGGCGCTGGTGGTGTATGCCGGCCTGATCGCGCTGACCTGGTTCGGCTTCTCGCACGTGCCGACCGGTTTCGTGCCGGGCCAGGACAAGCAGTACCTGGTGGCGTTCGCGCAGCTGCCCGACGCTGCCTCGCTCGATCGCTCCGAAGACGTGATCCAGCGCATGGGTGCGATCGCCTTGAAGCAGCCGGGCGTCGAGCATGCCGTCGCCTTCCCTGGCCTCTCGATCAACGGTTTCACCAACTCGACCAACTCCGGCATCGTGTTCGTCACGCTGAAGCCGTTCGAGGAACGCCGCAGCGCGGATCTCTCGGCCGGCGCGATCGCCGGCGCGCTGAACCAGAAGTTCGCCTCGATCCAGGATGCGTACATCGCGGTGTTCCCGCCGCCGCCGGTGATGGGCCTGGGCACGATCGGCGGCTTCCGCCTGCAGCTGGAGGACCGCAGCGACCGCGGTTTCGACGAGCTGTACAAGCAGACCCAGAACCTGATCGCCGCCAGCCGGAAGGATCCGGCACTGGCCGGACTGTTCTCCAGCTTCCAGGTCAGCGTGCCGCAGGTGGATGCGGACGTGGATCGCGAGAAGGCCAAGGCCGAAGGCGTGAACCTGGGCGACGTGTACCAGACCATGCAGGCCTACATGGGCTCGCTCTACGTCAACGACTTCAACCGTTTCGGGCGCACCTACCAGGTCAATGTGTCGGCCGACCCGGCGTTCCGCCACACGCCGCAGGACATCCTGCAGCTGAAGACGCGCAACGCGCAGGGCCAGATGGTGCCGCTGGGTTCGTTCGTCACCGTGCAGCAGGGTGCCGGCCCGGATCGCGTGCAGCACTACAACGGCTACCCGACGGCCGAAATCAACGGCGGCCCGGCGCCGGGCTACAGCTCCGGCCAGGCGCAGGCGGCGATGGAGAAGCTGGCCAAGGACAACCTGCCCAACGGCATCAGCTTCGAGTGGACCGAGCTGACCTACCAGCAGATCCTCGCCGGCAACACCGCGATCCTGGTGTTCCCGCTGTGCGTGCTGCTGGTGTTCCTGGTGCTGTCGTCGCTGTACGAAAGCTGGTCGCTGCCGCTGGCGGTGATCCTGATCGTGCCGATGGTGCTGCTGTCCGCGATCGCCGGTGTGTGGCTGAGCGGTGGCGACAACAACATCTTCACCCAGATCGGATTGATCGTGCTGGTCGGGCTGGCGTGCAAGAACGCGATCCTGATCGTGGAGTTCGCCCGCGAACGCCAGCATGAAGGCATGAGCCGGCACGAGGCGGTGCTGGAAGCGGCCAAGCTGCGACTGCGCCCGATCCTGATGACCTCGTTCGCCTTCATCATGGGCGTGGTGCCGCTGGTGACCTCGCACGGCGCCGGCGCCGAGATGCGCCATGCGATGGGCGTGGCGGTGTTCTCCGGCATGCTGGGCGTGACCATCTTCGGGCTGATCTACACGCCGCTGTTCTACGTATTGATTCGCGCCCTGGTCGAACGCCGCGAGGCGCGCGCGGCCGAACGTGCCGCCGCGCATGCGCTGCCGGCGCTGGAGAACCACTGATGAAGACGATGCTCAAGGTGGCCGCGCTCGCCGCGGCCCTGGCTCTCGCCGGCTGCGCCAGCGTGGGCCCGAACTACCACGAAGTGAAACCTGCCGCGCCGCAACTGCAGGGCCTCGACGCCGCGCAGGAAAACAACGCGCAATTCCAGGCCGCGTGGTGGAAGCAGTTCAACGATCCCGTGCTGGACGCGTTGATCCAGCGCGCCGCGGCGAACAACCTCGACCTGCGCATCGCGGTGGCGCGCCTGCACGAATCGCGGGCGCTGCTCAGCGGCGCCAAGTCCGACCAGCTGCCGACGATCGACACCAACGTGAACTACACGCGCAGCCGCGGCCAGCAACCCGGCTTCGGCACGCAGCGGCAGACGGTGACCACCTACCAGGCCGGCTTCGATGCCTCGTGGGAGCTGGATCTGTTCGGCGGCGTGCGCCGTTCGGTCGAGGCGTCCGGTGCGGACCTCGGCGCCAGCGAGGCGGCGCTGCACGACGCGCAGGTCAGCCTGCTCGCCGAAGTGGCGCGCAACTATTTCGAATTGCGCGGCAGCCAGCTGCGGCTGGACATCGCCCGGCGCGACATCGACAGCGAGCAGCAGACCGTGCACCTGACGGATCTTCGCCAGCAGCTCGGCTCCGGCTCCGAGCAGGACGCGGCCAGCGCGAAGGCCCGCCTCGCCGCGGTGCAGGCGCAGTTGCCGCTGCTGCAGACCCAGGCCAGCGCAAGCGAGTTCCGGCTCGCCGTACTGCTCGGCGAAAGGCCCGGCGAGCTCGACATCGACGTGTCGCCGAAGAGCTTCACCCCGATCGCGGCGAGCCTGCCGATCGGCGATGCCGGCGACGTACTGTCGCGCCGTCCGGACGTCCGGATGGCCGAACGCGAATACGCCGCCGCCACCGCGCGCATCGGCGTGGCCAAGGCGGATTTCTTCCCGCACATCACGCTGGGCGGCTTCCTCGGCTTCCTGTCCGGGCGCAGCAACGACTTCGGCAGCCCGGCGACGCGCGCGTGGTCGCTGGCGCCGAGCATCAGCTGGCCCGGCCTCAACGTGCAGCGCGTGCGCGCCAACCTGCATGCCAGCGAGGCGCGCGCCGATGCGGCGCAGGCGAACTACCGGCAATCCGTGCTGCTGGCGATCGAGGACATCGACAACGCGGTCACCGGCTTCAACCAGCAGCGCGTGCGCGTCGATCACCTGATCGAGCAGGGCACGCAGAGCAAGCGCGCCGCCGACCTGGCCCGCGTGCGCTACCAGGAGGGCGCCACCAGCTTCCTCGAACTGCTCGATGCCGAGCGCACCCAGCTCGCCGCCGAAGACGACCTGGCCCAGGCCGAGGCGGCGATCAACACGCGTGCCGTAGCGCTGTACAAGTCGCTCGGTGGCGGCTGGCAGGCCTGCGGCGACGAGCACTGCAGCGCCATCGCCAAGGCTGACCCAAGCGCCGCGCCATGAGCCGGCCGGCCCGCCGCGTACCGGTCACCGCGACCGCGCCGGTCTACCGCGTGGCGCTGGTCAGCGGCGCCAACCGCGGCCTCGGCTTCGAGGTGGCGCGCCAGCTCAGCGAGCGTGGCATGACCGTGCTGCTCGGTGCGCGCGATTTCGACAAGGGCCTGCACGCGGCACGCAAGCTCGCCGGCGCGGCCGGCGAGGTGATCGCGGTGCAGCTCGACGTCACGCAACAGGACCAGGTCGACACGCTGGCGCGCTGGATCGAGATCACCTACGGCCGGCTCGACGTGCTGGTCAACAACGCCGGTGCGCACTACGACCCCGCGACGCGTCCGGCCACCACCGACATCGCACCGGCGCGCGATGCGATGGACATCCATCTGTTTGGCAGCTGGCGGCTGTGCAGCGCGCTGCTGCCGCTGATGCACCGCCACCATTACGGCCGCATCGTGAATGTCTCCAGCGGTTGCGGCGCGACTGCCACCGGAGGTGCCGGCTGTCCGGCCTACCGGATCTCCAAGGCGGCTCTGAACAGCTATACCCGCTCGCTCGCCGCCGAACTCGACGGCAGCGGCATCGTGGTCAACGCGGTGTGTCCCGGCTGGGTCGCCACCGACATGGGCGGATCCGGCGGACGACCGGTGGCCGATGGCGCGGCCGGCATCGTCTGGGCCGCCTGCCTGCCGCAACCCATCACCGGCGGATTTTTCCGCGACGGCCAGCGCATCGCCTGGTAACCGCCAGCACCGCCCGGATAGATCCCGCACAGGAGTCCGTACATGCCCCAGATCGACACCATCAATCGCCGCATCGTGCTGGCCGCCCGCCCGCGCGGCCTGCCGACGACGCAGGATTTCCGTCTCGAGCAGGCGCCGGTTCCCGAGCCCGCCGACGGCCAGGTGCTGCTGCGCACGCTGTACCTCTCGCTCGATCCCTACATGCGCAACCTGATGGAAGAAGGCGGGACGAGCTATGCGCCGGCGGTGCCGCTGGGCGAGCCGATGGTCGGCGGCACGGTCAGCCGCGTGGTCGCCTCGCGGCATCCCGGGTTCCATCCCGGCGAGCTGGTCCTTGGCAATACCGGCTGGCAGGACCATGCGCTGTCCGACGGCAGCGACCTCACGCCGCTGGCCGAGACCGCGCAACCCTCGCTGGCGCTGGGCGGGCTGGGCATGCCCGGCTTCACCGCCTACGTCGGCCTGCTCGACATCGGCCAGCCACGGCCGGGCGACACCGTGGTGGTGGCCGCGGCGACCGGCGCGGTCGGTGCGGTGGTGGGGCAGATCGCCCGGCTCAAGGGTGCGCGGGTGGTCGGCATCGCCGGTGGCGCCGAGAAGTGCCGCTACGCGGTCGACGAGCTGGGTTTCGACGCCTGCCTCGACCATCGCGCGCCGGCGCTGGGCGAGCGCCTCGCCGCGGCTTGCCCGGACGGCATCGACGTGTACTTCGAGAACGTGGGCGGTGCGGTGTTCGACGCCGTGCTGCCGCTGCTCAACATCGGCGCGCGCGTGCCGGTGTGCGGGGTGATCGCGCACTACAACGACCAGCAACCGCCGCCCGGACCGGACCGGCGGCCGCAGCTGATGACGACCGTGCTGCAGAAGCGCATCCGCCTGCAGGGCTTCGTCATCCTCGACCACTACGGCGAGCGTTTCGAGGCGTTCCGTCGCGACATGCAGGCGTGGCTGGACGCTGGCCAGCTGAAGCTGCGCGAGGATCGTGTCGACGGCCTGGAAAACGCCGCGGAGGCCTTCATCGGGCTGCTCGAAGGACGCAACTTCGGCAAGCTGGTGGTGCGCGTGGCGGATGCCTGACGCGCGCCGAACCGCGCCGCCCGTGCCGCCTCAATTGTTCCGTGCGCCGCTGTGCTGCGAATACAGCGCATGCCAGCGGCCGTGCACATAGACGAAGATATCGGACGAACGCACATCGCTGGCCGCGCCCTTGCCCGGGTCGTAGAACGACAGGATCGCGGTGTCGCCGTGGATCACCACGGCCTTGCCCGATGGATGCGCCTTGATCCAGGCCTCGACCTTGCGCCGCTCGGTGTCGGAGCCGCGGTTCTTCGCCGCGTGCGCCACGATCGCGGACTTCGGATGCACCGCGCCGTCGGCGCCGACCGAGCGGTACTCGGGCAGCAGCATGTCGTCGAGCCATGCCGTATCGCCACCGAGCTCGGCCTCCAGCCAGTGCTGGTCGACCGCGATCACCGCTGCCTCGGTCCTGGCAGTTTCGTCCACGCCGGTCGCCTGCGTGGCGGAAGTCGCCGCGATCACGCCCGTCGTCCCCATCGTTGTCGCGGCAAGGCACGCCAAGCCGGTCCGGAAGAGAAAGTGCTTGCGCATGCTGCTGCCCTCGTCCGCGGCGACATTGCCGCTGACGCAGCCTGCCTGGCCTGGTGCTGCGCGGCACCGTTCTTGTGACGACCGACGGCGACGGCGTGACAAACGGTCGCGAGACGTTCCCCGGCGGTCGCGATGACCGGTGCGCGAGCCACGCGGATATCGGCATTCGCCGCCGTCACTTTCGGCCGGCTGCGCGCGCACGCGTGCCGTTCGTCACCTCCGCGGCGCCTTCTGTCACAAGTTGGGCGCCGCCGCGGATTGTCCGTGCCAGCCTTGCCTCACCTTCTACATCGACGCCTTGCCTGATGGCTCGTGCAGCGGACACGCGGCGAGAGAGATGGATAGGCGGGAGAGCGACGTGCGATTGCCGGCAATTTTCGTGATCTTCGCAGCCACCGTGGCGCTCGCCGGCATGGCCGACGCGGTCCACGTCACGCCAGCAGATTCCCCGCCAGCGGTCACGATCTTCGCGCCAGGCGCGATCGCCGGACCCGCCAACGATGGCGCGGCGGCGTTCACCCCGGATGGCGCGACGGTGGTCTTCATGCGCGACACCGGCGGTGGCCCGGTCCTGATGGAATCGCAGCGCGAACATGGCCGCTGGTCGGTGCCACGCGCGGCGTCGTTCTCGGGACATTGGCACGACCTCGATCCGGCGATGGCGCCGGACGGTTCGTTCCTGCTGTTTGTCTCCAACCGTCCGGCCACGCCAGGCGGCCCGCCGATCGACGCGGTGCGTGCCGGCAAGCGCCGCGCCGGGCAGGGCATGAACCTGTGGCGGGTGAACCGGCAGGGCGACCACTGGGGTACGCCCGTGCGTCTGCCCGACTCCGTCAACGTCTGCTCGCTGATCTCCTCCCCGAGCATCGCCGCCGACGGCAGCATCTATTTCATTGGCTGCGCTGGGCCCAACGGCGACTTCAAGCTGTTGCAGTCGTCGTATCGCGAGGGCCATTACGCGGCGCCTCACGTGGTGGCACTCGGTGGCACGGACGCGACGATCCGCGACCCGGCGATCGCGCCCGACCGCTCGTTCATCGTCGTCAGCGTCAAGCATGCGGCGCAGGGGCCGTATCGCCTCGCCATCGCGTTTCGCACGCCCAATGGCTGGAGCACGCCGCGCGATCTCGGCGACGCGGTCAACGGCGGCGAAAGCATGGGCGCCCAGCTGGGCCCCGATCACCGCACGCTGTACTTCTACAGCGATCGTCGCCTGCCGGCATCAGACCCGCATGCCGCAGCGACGTGGAACAACGGAGCCGACCATATCTGGCAGGTATCACTGGCACCGTGGCTGGATGCACGCGGGTAACGGCGCGCCACCGTCGCGTTCGGCCATCCGCACATGCACGCATGCCGGTCGTCACCACCACGGCGCCGGTCGTCACAAGACCGGCGACGTGATTGATCCTCTGTGCCAGCGTTGCCTGGCCATCCACAACGACACCATCGCCCACGCTTGCCCAGCGACGTGCGGCAAGGGAGACAGACATGCGATTGCCGGCAATCTTCATGGTCCTTGCAGCCGCGGGCGCGCTCGCCGGCACGAGCGGCGTGGTGCGTGCCACGTCACCGGATGCTCCGCCGACGCCGACGATCTTCGCGCCCGGCGCCATCGCCGGAGCCGATGACGATGGCGCCGCAGCGTTTACGCCGGACGGCGCGACGGTGATCTTCATGCGCGGCACCGACAGTTTCACGCTGGTGGAATCGCATCGCCAGGACGGCCGCTGGTCGGCGCCACGGGCCGCGTCGTTCTCGGGGCAGTGGCGCGACCTCGATCCGGCGATGGCGCCGGACGGTTCGTTCCTGCTGTTCGTCTCGAACCGGCCGGCCGCGTCGGGCGGCTCGCCCATCGACGCAGTCAGCGCGGGCAAGCGTTACGCGGGCCGCGGCATGAACCTGTGGCGGGTGGATCGGCAGGGCGACCATTGGGGCGTGCCGGCGCGCTTGCCCGACACCGTGAATGGCTGTCCGATGACATTCGCCCCCAGCATCGCCGCCGACGGCAGCATCTACTTCATCGGCTGCGCCGCGCCGGCCGGCAGCCTTCAGCTGTTGCGCTCCGTGTACCTCGACGGGCATTACCTGGCACCCCGCGCGGTGAAGCTCGGCGATGCGGGCATGCAGATCCGCGATCCGGCGATCGCCCCCGATCAATCGTTCATCGTCGTCAGCACGAAACCCGCGGGCAGCCAGCAACCCTATCGGCTGGCCATCGCGTTCCGCACGCCCGCCGGCTGGAGCGCACTGCGCGACCTCGGCGACACGGTGAACGCCGGCAAGCACAGCATGGGCGCCCAGCTGGGTGCCGATCACCGCACCCTGTATTTCTACAGCGACCGTCGCCTGCCGGCCTCGGACCCGGATGCCGGGGCAACCTGGAACAACGGGGCCGATCACATCTGGCAGGTGTCGCTGGCACCGTGGCTGGGCGCGCCTTCCGCGGCGGCTCCCGCAGCCTCCGGTTCGCTCCCGGCGGAGCTGCCGTGGGGAACGGGCAACGATGCCTCGCCCGCGTTCACACCGGACGGCCAGACGGTGGTGTTCGCGCGCGGGCAAGGGCCGACGCGGCGGATCTACCTTGCGCATCGACAGGCGGGGAGCTGGTCGACGCCGGAACGTGCGCCGTTCTCGGCGCAGTGGATGGACCTGGAACCGGCGATGGCGCCCGATGGTTCGTACCTGGTCTTCATCTCCAACCGGCCGGCCACGGCCGGCGGCAAGGCGCTGGACGGCTACTTCGGCGGCAAGCCGCAACCCGGCCGCGGCGGCAACCTGTGGCGGGTGAACCGCGAGGGCGCTGGCTGGGGCACGCCGGTACGGCTTCCCGATATCGTCAACGCCAGCCCGGCGACCTATTCGCCAACCGTGGCGGCGGACGGCAGCCTGTATTTCATGAAGCCCGATCCGCAGAGCCGACATCTGCGGATCTACGTCAGCCAGTTTGCCGGCGGGCGGTTCCAGCCGCCGATGCGGCTGCCGTTGCCCTCGAACGACGGCGTGGCCGACGATGTGGATCCGGCGATCGCGCCGGACAAATCCTTCATCGTGTTCAGTTCGAATCGCAAGCCCGCCGCCGCGGACACGAACGATCTGTTCATGGCCTTCGCCACCCCTGCGGGCTGGGGCCCACCGATCCATCTCGGGCCGTCCGGCGAGGAGGCGCGTCTGGATCCGGACCTGTCCACGCTGTATTTCACGGCGGCGGACAAGCACATCCATCACCTGTCGATCGCACCCTGGCTGGCGGAACACGGGGCGACCAGACCCCGATGAGGCAGCGCGATGATGTACTTGCTGCCGAAACGGCAACGCTGCGCTGAATCCGGGCTCGCGCCCCGCCCGACACCGCTTCCCGCCTATCCGCCGGACGCACGGCTTGGGCATACTGCGCGGATGAACAGAGCGCCAGCGGCGGGCATCGCCAGCAAGCATCCCGTGCCGGACCACATCACCTCGCGAGGGCCAAAGACCTGGAGCCTGGCGTTCGTTTTCTGGACGCTGCTGGCGCTGTCTTACGCGCTGAGCTCGGGGCTGTCCGCGCTCAGCGAAGGGCACGAGCCGTCGTGGCTGCGCGGGCTCGTCTGGAACGCTGCCGACTTCTATCTGTGGATGCTGCTGACACCGGCTATCGGCTGGCTGGGCCGGCGCAGTGCCGGTCGCAGCTGGCCACGCTTCCTGCTCCTGCACGCGCCCGCCAGCATCGGCGTGGCGCTGGCGCAGACGGTGCTGCAGCTGCTGATCTTCTGGACCGTGAGCGGTCCGGGCAAGATGCCGGTGACGTCGTTCGTCGGCTTCGTCCAGATGGAATTTGCCTACAAGTTCCAGCAGGCGCTGGTGATCTACTGGGTGATCCTGGCGGTGCTGCGCGGGATGGAATCGCGCCGGCACCTGCGCGACGAGCGGTTGCGCCGCACCCAGCTTGAAACGCAACTGGCGCAGTCGCAGTTGCAGGCGCTGCGCATGCAGCTGCAACCGCACTTCCTGTTCAACACCCTCAACGCGATCTCGGCGCTGGCGCTGGCCGATCCGCTGCAGGCACGGTTGATGATCGCGCGGCTCAGCGACTTCCTGCGCCTCACCCTGGAAGAGCGCCACGCGCCGCAGGTACCGCTGGCGCGCGAGCTGGAATTCCTCACCTGCTACCTCGGCATCCAGCAGGTGCGCTTCCAGGATCGGCTCAGCACGCGACTCGACGTGGCCGACGACACGCTCACGGCGGCGGTGCCCAACCTGATCCTGCAGCCGCTGGTGGAGAACGCGTTGCGCCACGGCCTGCAGGACAAGCCCGGCGCCGGCACCCTGCGCATTTCCACGCGCCGCGACGGCGACCAGCTGCAGCTGCGCGTGGATGACGACGGCCTCGGCCTGCCGCCGGCCGGCACGGCCGAAGGCATCGGCCTGGGCAATACGCGCTCGCGCCTGCGCATGCTGTTCGGCGACGCGGCACAGCTCCAACTCAGCCCGATCCCCGGTGGCGGCACGCGCGCCGAGGTGCGCCTGCCGTTCGCCGAGCACGTCGCATGAACACGCCGCGCCTGCGCACCGTGCTGGTCGACGACGAGGTGCTGGCACGCCTCGCGTTGCGCCAGGCACTGGCCACCCACGACGAAGTGGCGATCGTGGGCGAATGCGGCAACGCCGCCGAGGCGATGCAGGCGGTGCGCGCACTGCAGCCGGACCTGCTGTTCCTGGATATCCAGATGCCCGGCATGGACGGCTTCGAACTGCTGCACGAACTGGCGCCCGACCGTCTGCCGCTGGTGGTGTTCACCACCGCGTTCGCCGAACACGCGCTGCGCGCGTTCGATGCGATGGCGCTGGATTACGTACTCAAGCCGATCGACCAGGCGCGCTTCGACCAGGCGATGGCGCGGGTGAATCGCCACTGGATCGGCCTGCACGCCGGCACCGCTGATGCGTCCGCAGCGATGCCCGCCGACGGCTACGTGCAACGCCTGAGCGTGCGCCACGGCGAACACATCCGCGTGCTCGCCGTCGACGACATCGACTGGATCCGCGCCGACGGCAACTACCTGCACATCCACATCGGCCCCACGCGCTACCTGCACCGCGACACCCTGCGCCACCTGCTGCTGCAACTCGACCCCGCCCGCTTCCTGCGCATCCACCGTGGCACCCTGGTCAACCTGTCGCGCATCTGCGAGGTGCATCCGTTGTTCAAGGGCGGCGCGGAGATCGTTCTGCACGATGGCACCCGATTGGATCTCAGTCGGCGGTTTCGTGCGGGTGCACGCAGCGTGCTTGGCCTGCCCTGAAGCTTCCGTGCCTGTCCGTTGAACCCTGCGTGGCGGGGCGAGTGCCATCTCATCAACCACGACCGGGCCAGAGATCGTCGCCGACGCCATCCATCAGGCGTTGGCCATCGCTGCGGAACAAGCGGTCCTTCACCGACAATGGCCAAAAAAACAATCGGGTTGCCGGGTGAGTCATCACCGCTTGCCGACTGTAGCAAGCGACGGACTTCGTCCATGCACTCAGCTGGCGTGAAGGATCCGAAAGCGATCGGGTTGCGCCGGATCCCGGTCAACCACCTGGATGGGCGCCCAAGCCCATTGCCAGACGCTGATATCTGGTGTGCGGCTGAACTGGATCAGCCCGCGGGTACCTTCGACTGCAACGTGCGGCCAGGCTTCAGCCATGCGTGCCCGGTCCGCGCCATGCAAACGCAGCACATCGGCGAGGACGGCGATGGTGTCGTATCCCTCGAAGGCGACAAAGGAAGGTGCCTGGGCCAGGCGCTCGCACAGGGCCGTTTCGACGCGCTCACCGAGTGGGCTGAGGCGCTCGGGCAGGTAGCGCAAGAACGGGATCGCAGCGCCGTCGTTACCCAGCAGCGCCGTCCATTCGGCGAACTCCGGTTGCCCGGCCGGAGCACCTATCAGGATTCCGGCGAGGCGCGGGTCGTGACGCACGGATTTGACGATCGACACCGCCGGCTCCGGGAAGCCGACCAAGAGAAGAAGCGCCGTCGCGCGATGCTCGACGAGTTGGTCGCACGCCGCCGCCGGGTCGAGCGCGCCCATGTCGAGTTCGATGACCGTGCCGCCGCGCGGCGCGAGGTAGTTCCGCAGAATGCGGGCGCCGGCGGCCCAGTAGACACTGGCCTGGGCTGCCAAGAGGATTCGACGGTGGCCCGCGCCGAGGAGGAAGTCCGCGTAGAGCTGCCAGCCGCGAGACTGCGGCGGCGCCAGGCGCGCGACCCATTCCGTCGGCCGTTCGGTGAGCGCGTCGAGAACCGCTGATGCGCAGAGGAACGGCAGGCCGAGAGCGTCGGCCCTGGCCGCCGCGGCGCGAGCGACGACGCTGTGGTACTCACCCGCCAGGGCCGCCACGCCCAGGCCAGCCAGTTCATCCACGGCCGCCTTGGCTGCCTGTGGATCAGCCGCGGTGTCTCGAACGACCAGTTCGATTGGTCTTCCGGCGATCCCGCCGGCGTCATTGACGTCGCGAACGGCCAGCTCCATTCCGGCGAGCAGGTGTCGGCCCGCCTCGACCCAGCCAGGCCGGGTGAGCGGAACGAGCGCGCCGATATGGATGGCCGATTCGTCAGTCCGCTCCGCTGCGGATGACGATGGTGGCGTAAGCATGCGTTGGCATCTCGAATTGGCAGTGAATCGGGGGCGGCTGCGACAGGATGTTGAAAGGACCGGGGACTCGAAGTTCATCCCCGCTCTGGGATGCAGTTGCACTCGGCATGGACGTCACCACCACGGTCACCCGTCGGCGATACTGCTCGAAATCGTCGAGCACGCTACGCCTTGAGCAAGACCTGCTGGTCGGACGGACTGTATCAGGCCGTTGTCGGCCCGCTATCAACTCCCCAGAGCAATGTCGATTTCCGATCACCAGCTTCGTCGTCAGTACATACCCACCCAAAGGATCTCCCATGAAATACCTCGGCCTGGCCTACTTCACCCCCGAAAAATTCGCCGCGATGGCGCCGGACGATGTCAAGCAACTGGTGAGCCAATGCCCGGCCTTGGACGAGAAGATGCGCGCTACCGGCAAGGTCCTGGTTTCCGCGTCGCTTGGCGATCTGGACAGCTGGAGGACGCTTCGCCCGCGCCGCGGCAAGACGCACGTCAGCGATGGGCCTTACACCGAGTCGAAGGAGGTGGTGGGCGGCCTGTTCATCATCGAGGCGGACAGCCATGACGAGGCGCTGCGCATCGCGGCCATGCACCCGGCCGCCACGCTCGGCGAAGAATGCGGATGGGCCGTCGAGCTTATCCCCATGGATTTCTACCTGGCCCAATGATGGCTTGGGCGCCTGCATCAGGAATGCTTCGGCGCCCCTTTATCCACAGACACCCTTGCGGCTTCGTGAGTCATCGGGGCGACGTCCGCTTCTGGCGATGGCAGACACTCACCCGGTGTCCGAAGAAGGCGAAAAGTCTTTGCCTTGAAGCAGCAACTGAGCGGCAAGCCATCGCCCGTGAGCGGGCTCCTGCAGGAAGGTCGCGATGTGAGGTGGCCTGGCTGCCGAAGGCAAACGGAAGCTCCCGCTCCGAAAGCCCGAGGCCTGGCACACCTGACAAGCAAGAGCATCGCGACTGAAGCCGCCCCCGCAAGGGGCCCCTCGCTTCGAGGGGCAATGTTCGCCGCGACGGGCCGCGATTCCCCGACGAGAACGAACCGGCTGCCCCACGCGGACAACCGCTGGTCCCAGCGAATCCCCACTCGTCACAAAGTGCCAGCGCCGCGCCGACGTCGCCACGCAGACTCGGCCACACCATCGTCCTGTCGAGGCACACGCATGGCCCGCCGCGCATCCAACCTGTTCGCCTGCAGCCTCCTCGCGCTGGCCCTGTCCGGCCTCGCCGGCGCCCACGCCGCCGACACGACACCCGCCACACCGGAAATCTTCGCGCCCGGCGCGATCTCCGGCCCGTCCGGCGTGGACTGCCTGACCTTCGCGCCCGATGGCGCCACCGTCTACTTCGACCAGCAGGCGCTCTGGAACGGTTTCATCATGGAATCGCATCGCGTCGGCAACGGCTGGTCGACGCCGCAGATCGCGCCGTTCTCCGGGCAGTGGCAGGACCACGATCCGGCGATGGCGCCCGACGGCTCGTTCCTGGTGTACACGTCCAACCGCGCCGATGTGGCCGGCGGTCCGGCAGTACGCGGCGGCCATCTGTGGCGCGTCGACCGCCGCGGCGATGGCTGGAGCGCGCCGGTGCGGCTGCCCGATGCGGTGAACGACGCGGCGAGCATCTACGCGCCCAGCGTGGCGGCGAACGGCGACGTGTACTACCAGCGGCGCGACGAGCCCGAGCACGAGTTCCATCTGTATCGCACCGCCTGGCGCGACGGCCGCTACCAGAAGCCGCAGCGGCTCGCGCTGGGCGATCCGGCCGCGCACGAGCTGGACCCGGCGATCGCGCCGGACCAGTCGTTCATGGTGTTCGACGCGAACTACGCCGGCAAGGACAAGCCGGATCGGCTGTACCTTGTTTTCCGCGAAGGCGATGACTGGAGCAAGCCCGTCGACCTGGGCGATGCGGTGAACCGCTACGAACCCTGGGGTTCGCACCTGGGTCCGGACGCCCGCACCCTGTACTTCACCAGCAACTACATGGCGAAGACGAGCTACCCGCGCTCGCCCGCGCAGGCGCGCGCGGACCTGGCGCGCATGCGTGCGTGGGACAACGGCAACAACCACATCTGGCGGGTGTCGCTGGCGCCTTGGCTGGACGCGCGCCGCATGCCGTGAACCTTTCATTCGGTGTCGCCGACGCGGCCCACGTCCCACCCTGGAGAAACCATGTTGCCACGCAGCCTCATTCTTGCCGCCTGCCTCGCGGCCACGTCCACCGTGCTCCCCGCCGCTGCCGGCGAACTGCTCGGGCCCGGCGTGATTTCCACCGGACTGCAGGAAACCTCGGCCGCGCTGACGCCGGACGGCCGGACGCTGTACTTCATGCGTTCGGATTTCGCCGAGGCCGACGACACCGTCATGGTCTCGCAACTCGCGGGCGGGCGCTGGTCGACGCCGCGGGTGGCCGCGTTCTCCGGTCAGTGGCACGACTCGGAACCGGCGCTGTCGCCTGATGGCCGGCGCCTGTACTTCGTCTCCAACCGGCCGCCGCAGCCGGAGGCCGCGCCGGTGACCGCGGCGATGAACGGGCACACCTTCCCCGGCACGAATCTCTGGGTCGTCGAACGGCAGGCAGGCGGCGGATGGAGCGCACCGATCCACGTCGACGGCGCGCTCAACGACGGCGCGATGATCTACAACCCCACGGTGGCGGCGAACGGCGACGTCTACTTCTCGGCGCATCGCCCGGATTCCGGCAAGGCGTACCAGATCTACGTGGCGCGCGACCACGGCCACGCTGCACCCGAACGGCTGCCGCTGGGCGACCTCGAGCACAACCGGATGGATCCGGCGATCGATCCGCAAGGCCGCTTCCTGCTCTACGCCGGCAACGAGGGCGATGCGCTGGGCAGCGCCGACATCTACATCGTGTTCCGCCAGCCGGACGGCGGCTGGGGCAAGCCCGAGCACCTGGGCGGCGACGTCAACAGCCGCGTGCTGGAGAACGCGCCGTCGCTGGGCGCGGCGTTCGGCGAGCTGCTGGTGTCGAGCGCGCGCCGCGACGAGGTGTCCTTTCCGAAACCGCGCGACGACGCAGCCACCCTGCAGCGACGCCTGCAGTCGCCGCTGAACGGCTCGCGCAACCTGTGGCGCTTCGACATCTCCGCCGTGCTGCGTGCGCACGGCGTCGCGCCGCCCGCTGGCGCACCGGCCGGCGCGTGATCCATCCGTTCCCCATCCACAGAGGCATCCGCATGAAGTCCTTCATCGTGACCCTGCTGGCGGCACTGGCCGGTGCTTCGACCCCGGCCAACGCGGCCATGCCCGCGGCCACCGCGTACCTGGCGCCGGCGTTCCATGCCGGCGACCGCTTCGACAACGTGTTCTCGCGCACGATCGCCTACCGCGCCAGCGGCTACGACGAGAGCGTGCGGCGCATCAGCGGCAGCGCCAGCTACACCGTGCTGGACAGCGCGACGTCGCAGCCACGCCTGCATATCGACTACCGCTACGACGGCGCGCATCAGGGCAGCGGCGCGGTCGAGTTTCGCGACGGCGGCGCCACCTCCTGCTTCGACGGCAAGTGCACGCCGAACACCGACGCCAGCGGACTGGCGTGGAACCCGCGCCTGTGGGGCAAGCCGCCGGCGACGCTGCGGGTCGGCCAGAGCTGGAGCGTGCGGATCGCCGAGCCGTGGGAGCTTGGCCCGGCCGGCACGCAGAAGGTGACGGTGATCGCGCTCGATCCGTCCAGCCAGCGCATCACGCTGTTGCGCGATGGCAGCGGTGCGGGCGCCTACCTCGGCGACAAGCTGGAAACGACGCTGACGCGCGGCGGCCAGAGCTGGCCGGTCACCGTGGAGCCGGGCCGCTCGCACTGGTACGGCTACACCACGTTTCGTGCCGGCGTAGTGGTCAGCGACGAGCTGATGGTGGAGCGGCCGGTGACCCTGGTGTCGGACAAGCTCGGGCGCATCAGCGCCAGCGAGCGCGAATACATCCTGCTCAACGCGATGCCGCCGGCCTCGGGCGGCGGCTGAATCGTTCGGCTGCTGCCCGGGGTTCAGCCCAGCCTGATGCGCAAGCGGTGCGTCAGCCCGTCGTCCGGCAGCCTCACCGCCGCGGAAGCGTCCAGCGCCTGGCCGTCCATATCGATGTTCGCCACGCCACGGCAGACCCCGTGCGGGTTCTCCACGCTGACCTCGTAGCAGGTGAGCCGCTGCTGGCGGCGATGGCGGTAGGTGAGCTGAAAGCCGGGCCAGTGCTTCGGGATGCACGGGTCGATGCGCAAGGTATCGCCCTGCAGGTGGAAGCCGAGCACGGCCTCCAGTCCGGCGCGATACAGCCAGGCGGCCGAGCCGGTGTACCAGGTCCAGCCGCCGCGGCCGACGTGCGGCGCCACCGAATAGACGTCCGCGCAGGCGACGTAGGGCTCGACCTTGTAGCGCTCCACCGCGGCGGCATCGGCGCTGTGATGGATCGGGTTGAGCAGGTCGAACAGGCCGCCGGCGCGGTCCCCGTCGCCGAGGCCGGCCCAGGCGAAGATCGACCAGATCGCACCATGCGTGTACTGGCCGCCGTTCTCGCGCACGCCCGGCGGATAGCCCTTGATGTAGCCCGGATTCTCTTCGGGATGGTCGAACGGCGGGGTGAACAGGCGCGCGATCGCATTCGGGTGATCGATCAGCAGGCGGTCCACCGAAGCCATCGCCCGCGCGGCATGCAAGGGATCGGCGGCGCCCGACATCACGCTCCACGATTGCGCGATCGTGTCGATGCGGCATTCGTTGCTCTCGTGCGAGCCCAGCGGCGTGCCGTCGTCGTAGTAGCCACGGCGATACCATTCGCCGTCCCAGGCTCGCTCCAGCGCCTGGCGCAGCTGATCGGCGTAGCCGCGCCAGCGTTGCGCGCGTGCGTTTTCGCCGCGCCGTTCGGCGAGCGGCGCCAGCATGGCGATCGTGCCTAGCAGGAACCAGCCGAGCCAGCTGCTCTCGCCGCGGCCCTGCGCGCCAACCGCGTTCATGCCGTCGTTCCAGTCGCCGGTGCCGATCAGGGGCAGGCCGTGTGCGCCACGAGTGAGGCTGACCTCCAGCGCGAGCGCGCAGTGCTCGTAGACGGTGGCTTGCTGCCCGGAGATGGACGGCTGAAAGAATGCATCGGTGGCGCCGTCGGGGATCGGCGGGCCGGCGAGGAACGGCAGCACCTGGTCCAGCACCGCGGTGTCGCCGGTCACCCGCACGTAGTGCATGGCGACATAGACCAGCCAGTTGCGGTCGTCGCTGATCCGGGTGCGGATGCCCTGGCCGCGAGGCGGCAGCCACCAGTGCTGCACGTCGCCTTCCGCGAACTGGCGGCCGGCGGCGCGCAACAGATGCGCGCGGGCGAGGTCGGGCCGGCTCACGCACAGCGCCATCACATCCTGCAGTTGATCGCGGAATCCGTACGCGCCACTGGCCTGGTAGTACGCCGTGCGTGCCCACAGCCGGCAACTGGTGACCTGGTACAGCAGCCAGTCGTTGAGCAGGATGTCCATCGCGCGGTCCGGCGTGCGTACCTGCACGGTATCCAGCATGCCGTTCCACTGGGCCGCCAGCTCGGCCAGCACCGCGTCGATGCCGGTGGCGCGGTACTGGCCGATCAGGGCTTGCGCCGTCGCTGCGTCGGCGGCATCGCCGAGCATGAAGACGATGTCCACCTGCGTATTCGGCGGCAGCGCGATGCGCGTCTGCAACGCACCGCAAGGATCGAGCCCGGCGCCGAGCCGACCGTTCAACGGCGCGCCGTCGCGCAGTGCCGCCGGTTGCGCCACGCTGCCGAGCGGACCGAGGAAACCGGCCCGATCGCCACTCATCGAGTGCTGCGTGCCGGCCAGGTCGATGAAGGCCACGCGTTCGCCGAAATCGGCACGCCAGCGATTGCGCGCGAACAACGCGCCGGTCATCGCATCCCGCTCGGTGGCCACGTACGGCGCAGGCGTGGTGCCGTTGGCGCCCAGCGCCCATTCGACATAGCCGGTGACCGACAGGTGGCGCGGACGGCTGGAACGATTGCGCAGGCGCAGCCGCGACAGCTTGAGCGAATCGCGGACCGGGACGCACTGCAGCAGCTCCAGCTCGATACCGTGCGCGGTACTGGCGAAGCGGCTCCAGCCCTTGCCATGGGTGGCCACGTACTTCGCACCGGCCACCCGTATCGGCGATGCGGTGGCGCTCCACAACACGCCGTTATCCTCGTCGCGCAGATACAGCACCTCGTGCGGGCTGTCGCTGACCGGGTCGTTCGGCCACGGCGTCAGCGGATTCTGCTGGCTGTTCAGCGACCACGCATAGCCACCGCCCTCGGCCGACACGACAAAGCCGAACGCGGGATTCGCGATCACGTTCACCCAGGGCGCCGGCGGTCGGCGATCCCCGTCGAGATGGATTTCATAGGCGCGGCCAGCGTCGGTGAAGCCGCCGTAGCCGTTGGCGAACTCCGCTGCCGCCGCGGTGGCCCTGGCCGCGACGGGGACCGGCGCGCTGCCGGGCGGCGGTGCCATCGGGGTGAGCGGTGCGGCGGCCGGCGCGCTCGCGGCATGCGTCGTCGCCGCGAGATCGAGCAGCACGCGTGCGGCGGTGAGCAGGCCATTGCGCAAGTCCTCCGGGATCGCCTGCTCGCGCAGCGCGAACAGTTCCGCCTTGGGCAACTGCTCGCCGGCCTTCAGCTGCGCCTGCTGCGCGCCGGCCAACGGCGCCAGCAAGTCGTGCAGCGCATCGCCCGCCGCGCCGTCGGCGCCGTTCAACAGCACCACGTCGACCGCCAGCCGCTGACTGCGCCAATGACTCTGCGCACGCAGCACGTCCTGCACGCGGGCCAGCCGGGAGCGGTCATCGAGCCGCAGCAGCATGATCGGGCGATCGCCGGAAATACCCGCCGCCCACAGCGTGGGCGGGCCGCCGCGGCCGCGCGCCAGCACGTCGGGGGCGGCGCGCTGACTGGCATCGCTGCTGATCAGCGCACTCATCCAGCGGGTAAAGCACGCGGCCTGCACCGCGTCGATGCCGGCGTGCTGCTGCGCGGCCTCGGCGTACGCTGCGGCATCGGCGAACAGCCGGTCGGCGATGGCCGGGTCGTCCAGCTGCGCGGCAAGCGCCAGCGCACCCTCGCGGGTGTCGGCCAGCCGCGTCCACAGCAGCAGCGTGATGCTGGCGCCCGGGTCCAGCGTCACGGATTGGCGCAGGCTGAAGATCGGGTCGAGCACGCAGCCGCTGCTGCGCGACAAGGTGGCGCCCGGCTGCATCGCCAGCGCGTCGCGCAAGCCACGGCCGCGGCCGAGAAAGCGGGCGCGGTCGGTCTCGAAATCGCACGCGGTCCCGGCGTCGACGGAGGGCCCGTGCACCCGCAGCGCCTGCGCTGCCCAGATCGCCGGCTCGCTGCTGTCGCGCTGGCGGCGGGTGGCCAGCAGCATGGCGCCCGGCGCGTCCCATTCGGTCTGCACGAACATCTTGGAGAACGCGGGATGCGCGTTGTCCGCGCCGATCGCTCCCAGCACCAGCTCCGCATACGTGGTCACCGACAGCGAGCGCGTGCGGTCGCCGTGATTGCTCAACGTCAACCGGCGCAGCTCGGTGTCGCCGGTGCAGGCCACGGCGATGTCGAGCACGCTGTGCACGCTGAGGTGGCGGCGGCTGAAGCTGGCGCGGCCAGGGCTGAAATCGACCGCATCGTCCGGAGTGTGGTGGCCGTATGGCTGCCGACTGGCCGACCACGGCGCACCGCCGTCCTCGTCGCGCAGCAGCACATAGCTGCCCCAGCCGTCGACCGTGGGATCCTCGCGCCAACGGGTGACCGCCAGGTCGCGCCACCGGCTGTAGCCGGAGCCGCTGTCTGCCAGCGCCACCGCGTAATCGCCGTTGGATAGCCAATGCATGGTGGGCGTGCTGCTGGCGCTGGGCAACGGGCGGCTGGGCATGGAGGGTTTTCCTTGGGATGGATCGGCGCAAGAACCTGCAGCGTGATCGTCGATCGGGTGGCATGAGGCACGCGCAGCCCTCGATGAAAGGCGATGCGGCATGAAAGGCGCGACTACGCTCCGTTAATTTCACGCGCGCCGATGCAAGCTGCACAGGCTCGATGCGTTCCGCGCATCACCGTTGAACGACTGCACGGACAATCGGATCCCACGGCATGACATCTAGTGCGACACCCGCGGACGACACCTGGCTGGACGGCATGCAGCGCGCGGCCTTCGACTATTTCGCGCAGTGGGTCGATCCGCACAACGGGCTGGTGCCCGACACCTCCCGCGCGAATTCGCCGGTCAGCATCGCCGTGGTCGGCTTTGCGCTGTCGGCCTATCCGGTGGGTGTGACGCGTGGCTGGATGAGCCGCGCCGACGCGTTGCGCCACAGCCTCGCCGCCTTGCGCTTCTTCCTCGACAGCGACCAGAGCGGCACGCCGCAGGCCACCGGCTTTCGTGGTTTCTACTATCACTTTCTGGACATCCATAGCGGCGCCCGCGTGTGGCAGTCGGAGCTGTCGATGATCGACACCGCGCTGCTGATCGCCGGTGCGCTCACTGCGGCAAGCTTCTTCGGCGACGACACGCCCGACGAGATCGAGCTGCGCCGCATCGCCGATGTGCTGTACCGGCGGGTCGACTGGTGCTGGGCGCAGGACGGCGGCGACACCATCCGCCAGGGCTGGAAACCCGAGTGCGGTTTCCTGGATTACGGCTGGGAGGGTTACAGCGAGGCGATCGTGCTGTATGCGCTGGCGATGGGTTCGCCGACCCATCCGATCACCGGCGACTGCTACCACGCATGGACCTCCACCTATCAGTGGGAAAACCTCTACGGCACCGACTTCCTGTATGGCGGCCCGTTGTTCGTGCATCACTTCTCGCATGCGTGGGTCGACTTCCGCGGCATCCGCGATGCCTTCATGCGCGAGAAGCGTTCGGACTATTTCGAAAACAGCCGGCGCGCCGTGCTGATCCAGCGCAAGTATGCGCGGCTCAATCCGCACGGCTTCGCCGGCTACGGCGACAACGGCTGGGGCCTGAGCGCCTGCGATGGGCCCAGCGACGAGCGGCAGGACGCGGCCAACGAGGAGCGCCATCTGTTCGGCTACGCCGCGCGCGGCGTGCCGTACGGGCCGGACGACGGCACCTTGTCGGCGCCGGCGGTGCTGGCCTCGCTGCCGTTCGCGCCCGAGCTCGCCCTGGCGGGCGTGCGCTGCATGCTGCGGCGCTACCCGCAGATCCTCACCGACGGCCGCCTCGCCAGCGCGTTCAACCCGTCGCTTGTGCAAGCTGGCGGCGCGCCGTGGGTGTCTGCCGGCCACTACGGGCTGGACCAGGGCATCGTGCTGATGATGATCGAGAACCACCGCAGCGGTTTCCCGTGGCAGCTGATGCGCGGTTGCCCGTATCTCGCCGATGGTCTGCGCCGCGCCGGATTCCGCGGCGGCTGGCTGTTGCAGCCCATCCATCACGGAGCAGCCTGATGCCGCACTTCGACGCCACCGTTACCACCCCGCAGGACGGCTACGAGCAAGAACGCCTTGCGCACGTGCATCCGCGGGCGTGGAACAACCCCACCCCGGCCGGGCGCTACCAGCTGCTGATCGTCGGCGCCGGCTCGGCCGGTCTGGCCGCGGCGGAGGCGGCGGCGGCACTGGGCGTGCGGGTGGCCCTGGTCGAGCGCCATCTGCTCGGCGGCACCTGCCTCAACACCGGCTGCGTGCCGTCCAAGACGCTCATCCGCACCGCGCGCGCGTATGCCGAGATGCGCGACGCCGCGCGCTACGGCGCCCGCGTGCCCGGCGATATCCAGGTCGACTTTGCCGCGGCGATGGAGCGCGTGCGGCGCGTCCGCAGCCACCTCAGCGGCGGCGACTCGGTGCGCCGGCTGGCTGACGAAGGAGTCGACCTGTTCTTCGGCAACGCGCAGTTCAGCGGCGCCGACAGCCTCACCGTCAACGGTATCCGGCTGTGTTTCGACAAGGCCATCGTCGCCACCGGCGCGCGCCCGCAGGTGCCGCCCACGCCCGGCCTGCGCGAGGCGGGCTACCTGACCAATGCCAACGTGTTCAATCTCACAGAACTGCCGCGCCGCCTGCTGGTGATCGGCGGCGGCCCGCTGGGCTGCGAACTGGCGCAGGCGTTCTGCCGGCTCGGCGCGCGCACGACCATCGTGCAGAACCAACCGCTGTTCCTGCCGCGCGAGGAGCGTGATGCGGCGCAGATCCTGTCCGACGCCTTCGCCCGCGACGGCATCGAGGTGCGGCTCAATACCCATGTCGTCAACGTGCGCGTGGAGAACGGCGAGAGACTGGTCGATCTGGTCAGCGACGACTACCGCAACACCATCGCGGTCGACGCCATCCTCGCCGGCGTGGGCCGCGTGGCGAACGTGGAAGGGCTGCAACTGGAGGCGGCCGGGATCGCCTACGCACCCGGCACCGGCATTCGCGTCAACGACCATCTGTGCACCAGCAACCCGCGCATCTACGCTGCCGGCGACGTCTGCCTCGAACAGCAGTACACCGATATCGCCACCGCGTCGGCGCACATCGCGCTGCAGAACGCGCTGTTCGGCGGGCGCGAGCGGCTGAGCAAGCTGGCGGTTCCGTGGTGCACGTACACCGACCCCGAGATCGCCCACGTCGGCCTGTACGTGCGCGAGGCGAACCAGCAGGGCATTCCGGTGAAGACCTTCACCGTGCCGATGCATGCGATCGACCGCGCGGTGACCGACAGCGAGCAGGTCGGCTTCGTGAAGATCCACGTGCGCGAGCACAGCGATCACATCCTCGGCGCCACCATCGTGACCCGCCATGCCGGCGACATGATCAACGAGATCACCCTGGCGATGGTGGCGGGCGTGGGTCTGCGCACGCTGGCGCGGGTGATCCACGCCTATCCCACGCAGGCCGCGGCGATCCGCCGCGCCGCCGATGCGTACAACCGCACGCGGCTGACTCCGCGGGTACGCGCGCGGCTGCAGCGCTGGCTGGACCGCTGAGCCGACAGCACGGCGACCGGCATCGCATCACGTCCACTTGTCGCGGCCTGCCTACAATGGGTGGAATTGATCGACACAAATCTCCCCACGCCACACAAGGAAACCCTATGGAACTCGGCATGATCGGCCTCGGCAAGATGGGCGCCAACATGGTGGAACGCCTGCAGCAGGGCGGCCACAAGATCACCGGCTTCGATCCCAGCGCGGACGCGCGCAAGGCGGTGCAGGCCGCTGGCGCCGATGCGGTCGATTCGCTGGCCGCGCTGGTCAAGGCGCTGCCCGCGCCGCGCGTGCTGTGGATGATGGTGCCGTCCGGCAAGATCACCGACGACACGGTCGATGCGCTGCTGCCGCTGCTGGCCAGGGGCGACACCGTGATCGACGGCGGCAACTCCAACTACAAGGACACCTTGCGCCGCGCGAAGCTCTACGCCGAGCACGGCCTGGGCTACGTCGACTGCGGCACCAGCGGCGGCGTGTGGGGCTTGAAGGAGGGCTACAGCATGATGATCGGCGGCGACGAGCAGGTCGTCGAGGCGTTGCGGCCGATCTTCGAAACGCTGGCGCCGGCGAAGGAGCAGGGCTGGGGCCGCGTCGGCCCGGTCGGTTCGGGCCACTTCACCAAGATGATCCACAACGGCATCGAGTACGGAATGATGCAGGCCTACGCCGAAGGCTTCTCCATCCTCAAGCACAAGCGCGACTTCGGCCTCGACCTGCACCAGGTCGGCGAGATCTGGCGCTACGGCAGCGTGGTGCGCTCGTGGCTGCTCGACCTCACCACCGACGCCCTCGAAAAGAACCCGAACATGGACGGCGTCGCGCCGTATGTCGTGGATTCCGGCGAAGGCCGCTGGACGGTCGATGCCGCCCTCGAACTCAGCGTGTCCGCCCCGGTGATCACCCTGTCACTGATGGAGCGCTACCGCTCGCGCGACGACGATTCGTTCGCCGACAAGCTGCTGTCGTCGATGCGCAACGAATTCGGCGGGCATGCCATCAAGAAGGAGTAGGGCGCGCGCCCCGTTCCCTGGCCGCGGCGAAAGCCCGGGAGCGGGTCGGGCCCAGCGGCTGGCGATCCGGCCGGCAGCCGCGCGTCGTGCATCCCCTTGCGGGGCCCGGGCGTGCAGCAGCAGCGCCGAGCCGGGCGGCTTTGCCTACAGCAGCTCGGCCTGCGCCGGTGCGTAGCTCAACCGGCCGTCCACGATGCGCGCCGGTGAGGTATAGGGATGCACCGGCGCATGCGTGGCGTCGATGATGTGGATCACCTCGATTCCGCGCAGCTTCAATACATCGGCGATCAGCGAGCGGTGGCAACGCCACCACACGGCTTCGGCGCACATCAGCGCGGTGCGCCGGGCCGCGGCGAGCTCCAGCAGTTTCTCCAGTCCCCTGGAAAATTCCGGACTGGCCAGGTGATCGGCATAACCCTGGAACGAAGCATTGCGCCACGCCGTGTTCGGCGACCCCGGCTGCACCTTGCGCCGCCCGCCCAGCTCGGGCAACCACCGATACGCGATGCCGTGGGCGGGCAGGGTTTCGGCCAGCGCCTCGCTGGCGAAATGCGGGTAGCGGCGCGAGCCGGGAAAGCGGCGCACATCGGCGATGGATTCGATGCGGTACTCGTCCAGCAGGCCGAGAAATTCCTCCAGCGTGCGGGTCGAGTGGCCGATCGTCCAGACCGTCTGCACCGCGGCAGTGGCGGGCACGGATGCCATCGCTCAGTCGAGCTTGTGCAGCGCCGCGCCCTTGTGCATGGCGACGTGGTCGGTCTTGTCGCTCTTGATCTCGTACTGCGGATCGGCCTCGCTGCAGCGATGCATGTGGCCCTTGTAGTCGGTGTCGCGCGTGTGCACCTTGATGATCCTGCCGCTCACGTGCCCGGCTTCGGAATTCCAGCGCACGTGATCGCCGACTTTGAAAGCATGGCTCATGGCAGTCTCCGCAAAGCCGAGGTCGAGTGACGAGTGGGCCATTGCACCGCATCGCGCGTGGACCTGAGGTGTAGCTCCGTCGCAGCCCTCTGCTCACCCCAGCCGCAACAGCTTCCTCACCGCCGGCAAATTGCGCCGGCTGATTTCCGGGCTGAGTTCGGTGCCGTCCAGCCGGGCCAGTACGCGGCCGTCGGCAAGGGTCTTGATGCCGAGCAGCCGCGGCGGCGGCACCAGGCAGTTGCGGTGCAGGCGGATCAGCTGGTCGGGGTGGGCTTCCTCCAGCTGGCGCAGGGATTCCTCGATCAGCAGTTCGCCGCGGCGGTGCTGCACGACGACGTATTTTTCGTCGGCGAGCAGGCAGATCACTTCGGCCAGGGCGATGCGCACCTGTTCGCCGCGCAGGCGCCCGCGCAGGTACGTGGTCGGCTCGCGCGGCGCATCGGCAAGGCGGCGTTGCGCGCGCTGCAAGGCATCGCGCAGGCGCTCCAGCCGCACCGGTTTGAGCAGGTAGTCGACCGCGCCCAGTTCGAATGCCTGCAACGCGTGTGCTTCGTAGGCGGTACAGAAGATCACCTGCGGTCGCGTGCGGCCGGCCAGTCGCTGCGCCACGGCGGTGCCGCTGAGGCCGGGCATGTTGATGTCCAGCAGCAGCACGTCCGGCTGCAGTTCGCCGAGCGCGCCGAGTGCGGCTTCGCCATCGGCGAGGCTGCCGACAAGCTCCACTCCCGTGCAGTCGCCCAGCAGCGCGGCCAGCCGAGCGCGCGCCAGCGGTTCGTCGTCGACGATCAGTACGCGCATCACGCCGCGGCTCCGGGCAGCTGCAGCAGCACCACGAAGCGATCCTGCTGCGGCCCGGCCTGCACGCTTGCCAGCGGACCGTAGCGATACGCGATGCGTTGACGCACGCTGTCCAGCCCGTGGCCGTTGCCGCGTTCGGGCGGCGTGGCCGGCAGCGGGTTGATGATCTCGATGCGTACGCCATCGCCCTCGCGGCGGCCGCGCAGGATCACCTCGCCGCCTTCGCGCAGCGGCTGCACGCCGTGGCGCACGGCGTTCTCCACCAGCGGCTGCAGCAACAGCCGCGGCAGCGGGAAGTCCGCAGGCAGCTCATTCAGTTCGCGCCGCACGTGCAGGCGCGCACCCAGGCGCAGCTGCTCGATCGCCAGGTAGCGCTCGACCAGCGCCAGCTCCTCGCCCAGCGTGCCGTCGCCGGTGTCGTGCTGGCCCAGCGCGGCGCGGAACAGTTCGGACAGATCCTCCACCGTGCGTTCGGCCGCGGCCGGATCGACCCGGATCAACGCGGCCACCGTGTTCATGCTGTTGAACAGGAAGTGCGGGCGGATGCGTGCCTGCAGCGCTTCGACCTGCGCCCGGGTGACCGCAGCCAGCCGCGCCTGCCACTGCGCCAGCACGTAGAAGTAGCGCAGCATCGCCGCGCCGAGCAGCGCGGCGATCAACACGTTGTCGCGCACGAACACGCGCAGGCTGCTCTGGATCAGGTTCATCTGCAGCGAGCCATCGAGCCAGCGTGCCATCGCGCTGGCGAAGCTTACGGTCAGCACGATCAGCAGCCACACGCCCGCATACGGCAGGCGCCCGGGCAGGCGCTGCAGCCAGGGGCGCAGTTTGCACACGGTCACCGCGATCACCAGCGCCAGCCACGTCACGAACAGCATGCTGACGCTGTAGGCCGGCCAGTCGCGCTGGTTGTCGCGTGCCAGCCACATCACCGTCACCGTCAACGCGCCGACCACGAACAGCGCGAACAACGCCGGCAGCCGGCAGAAGTCCGGCAGCGGGCTGTGCTCGACGCGGCCGCGCGGGCCGCCGATGGGCTTGGGTTCACGCATGCGGGCAAGTATGCCGCATGCGCGGGCATCGTCAGACCAGCCGCTGGCCCAGCCAGCGGCGCAGGTCGTCGATCTCCTCCGGGCACACGGCGTGGCCCATCGGATAGGTATGCCATTCCAGCGCATAGCCCAGCGATTGCAACAGCTCGCGCGAGGCCACGCCGCGCTGCAGGATCACTACCGGATCGGCGATACCGTGGCCCCAGAAAATCGGTGTGGCCCCGTTCGCCGCGTCGCGCTCGCCGGCGAGCGCCCCATGCAACGGCAGATAGGCCGACAACGCGATGATGCCCGCCAGCTTCTCTCGATGACGCAGGCCCGCGGCCAGCGCGATCGCGCCGCCTTGCGAAAATCCGGCCAGCACGATGCGCTCGCTGGGCACGCCGCGGCTGCGCTCGCGCTCGATCAGGGTTTCCACCTCGCCGATCGAAGCGCGCATGCCGGCCTCGTCCTGGCGTGCATCGAGATCGAACGCCGCGATGTCGTACCACGCGCGCATCGACATCCCGTTGTTGATCGTCACCGGCCGCACCGGCGCATGCGGAAACACGAAGCGCAGCGGCGGCCACGCCGGGTCCACCAGCTGCGGCACGATCGGCGCGAAGTCGTTGCCGTCCGCGCCGAGGCCGTGCAGCCAGATGATGCTGCAGCGTGGATGGGCGGCGGTTTCGTGTTCGACGGTGGGGAGGGTCATGGAAGGGATCGACGGCGGGAGGCGAACTGGCATCGTAGCAGTGTCGATCACTCCGGCTCGATGCGTAGAGCCCGCCAGCGGGCTCCTGCATGGTGCGGTGGATCTGACGGACGGGGGGTGATGCTGACGCATGATGTGTGTTGCCGATGTCCACGGCAGTCTGCACGCATGCCTGCTTTTCCATCCATTGGCCGCCGTGCCTTGCGCCAGGGCCGGGTGTCCATTCCCGGCCAGATGTATTTGCTGACGACGGTGACCCGTCATCGTGAGTGCCTCTTTGCGGATCCGGCGCACGCACGGGCAGCCAGTCGGGTCATCCACGCGGCATCGACCTGGGCGGGTTCCTGCCTGCTCGCATGGGTGCTGATGCCCGACCACTGGCATGGCCCGCTGCAACTCGGCGATGAACCGCTGGGCCGGGTCATGAATCGGTTCAAGGCATGCGCATCGCGTGCGCTGCACGAGTCATGCGGGCTGGATGGGCCGCCGTGGGATCGCTGTTTTCATGACCATGCGTTGCGTGTCGAGGAGGACATCAGGGTGGTTGCGCGATACATCATCGCCAATCCGGTGCGCGCCGGCCTGGCCGACAGCGTGTTTGCCTACCCCTGCTGGGATGCCGTCTGGCTCGATCGCGACGCATCGCTGATCTTGTAGGAGCCCGCTGGCTGGCGATGCCTTTGCTCTGATGCCAGAAACAAGAGCATCGCCCGCCAGCGGGCTCCTACAACGGGGGTGATTTATTTCTCGACGTCCAGCCCCAGCTCATGCGCGAAGAAGGTCAGCCCGATCGCGGCATCGCCGACGCGCTGGCTGAACGGGGCGCCGATGCCGTGGCCGGCGTTCGTGCGGGTCAGCAGCAGGACCGGCCGCGTCGACGAGGTGGCGTTCTGCAGTGCGGCGGCGAACTTGCGCGACTGCCACGGCGCCACCCGCGAATCGTTCTCGCCGGTGGTGAGCAGCACCGCCGGGTAGGCGGTGTTCGGGCGCACGTGCTGCAGCGGCGAGTAGGCCAGGGTGGCCTTGAACTGCGTCGGGTCCGCGATGCTGCCGTATTCGGGGATGTTGTACGGGCCGTTGGCGAAGTCGGTCTCGTGGCGCAGCATGTCGTAGATGCCCACGCGCGCCACTACGGCGCGGTAGTCGCCGGGATGCTGCACGATCTGCGTGCCCATCAGCAGGCCGCCGTTGCTGCCGCCGAGAATGCCCAGGTGCGCGCGGTCGGTCCAGCGCGTGTCGATCAGCGCCAGCGCGGCGGCGTGGAAGTCGTCGAACACGTTCTGCTTGTGCAGTTTCTGTCCCTGCGCGTGCCACTGCTGGCCGTTCTCGTTGCCGCCGCGGATGTTGGCGTAGGCGAGCACGCCGCCGTGTTCCAGCCACGCCAGGTTGGAGCCGATGAAGCCCGGCTTCACCGGCAGGTCGAAACCGCCGTAGCTGTACAGGATGGTCGGCCGCGCGCCGTTCGGGGTGATGCCCGGCAGCGACAGCACGGTCACCGGAATCTTCGTGCCGTCTTTCGAGGTGCCGTCGATGCGTTGCACGACGACGCGGGAATAATCCGCCGCGGGCTTCACCTCGAACACGGTCTTCAGGCTGCCGCTGCGGCCGTCGTACTCGGCCCAGCGTGCAGGCGTGGTCCAGCCGCTGTAGCTGATCAGCGCCTTGTCCCGGCCGGATTCGGAGGCGATCTCGCCGATGTCGACGCCGCGCTCGGGCAGCGGCAGCCGGCGCACGAAGCTGGCGTCGGCGCCGTACTGCTCGACCCACCAGTCCGGGCCCCAGCTGCGCACCACCAGGAAGCCGTTGCCGAGCGGGGCGATCTGCTGGATCGCGCCCTCGCGCTCGGCCAGTACCGGCACGGCCTTGCCATCGTCGCCGATGGCCACGATCGCGCCGCGCGGCGCCTCCCGGAACGATGCCGCGTATAGACGTCCATTCACCCAGGCGGCCGTGCGCACGTTGGCGCTGCGGTCGAGCACGCGCCGGAAACTGTCGCCGCGACGCAGGAACACTTCGGCCGGGCCGCCATCGCCGTCGTAGGCGAGCACCGCGGCCTGTGCCGTGGCCGGCGCATTCACCAGCACGTACTCGGCGGTCTTCGAGTAACCCTTGCCGAACACCACGGTGTCCGCCGTGGCGGCCTGGCCCAGCGCGTGGTGCACCAGCGTGGCGTGGAACTGTTCCACCGCCTGGCCGGCGGTCGGCGGCGCGAAGCGCACGTAGCTGAAGCCGCGCTCGTCGGCGTCCCAGGCCAGGCCCTGCGGCGTGGTGCCGCTGCCGGCCCAGGGCAGGGTGTCGGGCAGGGTCTTGCCGGTGCCGACGTCGAGCACGTGGATGGTGGTCAGTTCGCTGCCGCCCTCGGCGGTGCCGTAGGCGAGATAACGCCCGCGCGGCGAGGGCCAGTAGGCGGTGATCGCGGTGCCGCCGTGGTCCGCGTTCGGGTCCACCAGCACCTTCGCCGCACCGTCCGGCCACGCCTGTGCGATCAGCACCGGTTGCGGCTGCGGCGGGGTCTGCTGCAGGTAGAACAGGGTGCCGCCGGCCAGGGTCGGGCCGGAGCGCGTGGTCGAGGTGATCGCCAGCTGCTGCACCCGCGCGGTGAGCGCCCTGCCTTGCGGCATCGCCGCCAGGGCGGCTTCGGTGTACGCGTTCTGCGCCGCGATCCACTGCCGCACCGCCGGAGCGTTCGGGTTCTCCAGCCAACGGTACCGGTCGGCCACGCTGACGCCGTGGAATGTGCCGGACGCGGCCTGCTGCGGCGTGGGCGGCGGCAGCGGCTGCGATTCGCCGATCAGCGCGACCTCGCGCGACGGCTTCGACGACGGACTCACGGGCGGCAGCTGCGCCGCGGCGGCGCTGCCGGCGGCGAGCATCAGGGTGGCGACGAGGGGAGCGAGGCGCATGGCGGGGTTCCATTGATGAAGACTGCGGAAGCTGAGGAGAGTAGCAACGCGCCGCTGCCGTTGCAGCCATCCGCGTCTGACTTTCGGCAGGGGTGGCCGCGTGGCGGCGGTGGGCTCGGCTATGCTGGTTTTTTTGCCCGGGAAGAACCATGCGTCGATTGCTGCTTGCCGCCCTCGTAGCCTTCGCCATCGCGCCGGCCGCGGCGGCTGCCGCGCCGGTCTCCACGCCGCTCGACCTGGAAACCGTCATGGCCAATCCCGACTGGATCGGGCAGGCGGTGGAGCAGCCGTACTGGGGCGTGGACGGCCGCCACCTGTACTACTCGCTGAAGCGCGATGGCAGCCAGGTGCGCGACCTGTACCGGGTCGATCCTGCGGGCGGGCCGGGCGCGGCGCTCGATCCGGCGGCGACGGCGCAGGCCGATGGTCCGGCGGTATTCGACCGTGCGCACCAGCGCGCGGCGTTCATCCTGCACGGCGACGTATTCGTGGTGGAGCTGGCCAGCGGCCGGCGCACCCAAGTCACCCGTACGCCGCAGGAAGAATCCGCGCCGCGCTTTTCCGCCGATGGCCGCGCACTGCAATTCCGCGACGGCAACGACTGGTACACGCACGACCTCGCCGGCGGCGCAACCGCGCCGGCGGCGCTGCTGAAATTCGCCGACGATCCGCAGGGGAAGCAGCCCGACGCGCTGGGAGCGCGGCAGCTGGCACTGTTCAAAACGCTGCGAGAAATCAAGGACGGCAAGCAGGCACAGCGCGATCAGGACAAGGCGCTGGCTGCCGCCGACCCCGGCCGCGCGCCGCAGCCGTTCTGGCTCGGCGACAAGCTCGTGCCGGTCGACACCGAGCTGTCGCCGGACGGCCGCTGGATGCTGCTGGTCACCGTTCCGAAGGGCGATGCGGCGGGGAGGGCGCCCAAGCTCACCCGCTACGTCACCGACTCCGGCTATGCCGAGCAGGAGGACGCGCGCGTGTATGTGGGCCGCAACGATCCGGCGCCGCAGTCGCTGCTGCTGCTCGACCTGGCCAACCACGCGACCTACCCGCTGGCGACCGACACGCTGCCCGGCGTCAAGGACGATCCGCTCAAGACGCTGCGTGCGCGGGCCATCGCAGCGCAGGAGAAGGCTGGCAGGCAGGACGAGGCGAAGGCGTTGAAAGCACTCGCGGTGCGCCCGGTGCGCATCATCGCCGACTCGGAGGATGGCGGTGGCGGCGGCATCGTGTGGAGCGACGACGGCAGCCACCTCGCCGTGCAGCTGCGCGCGATCGACAACAAGGACCGCTGGATCACCAGCGTCGACTTCGGCAACCACATCCTGGTCAACCAGCAGCGTTTGCACGATGACGCCTGGATCAACTTGAACTTCAACGATTTCGGCTGGCTCAAGGACAACCACACGCTGTGGTACACGAGCGAGGAAACCGGCTATTCGCAGCTGTACAGCAAGACGCTCGATGGCAAGGCGAAGGCATTGACCTCCGGCAGGTTCGAGGTCAGCCATCCGCTGCTCAGCGACGACGGCAAGTGGTTCTACGTGCGCACGAACAAGGTCGCGCCCTACAGTTACGACGTCTATCGGCTGCCGGTCGATGGCGGCGCGCTGAGTCGCATCACCTACTATCAGGGCATGGACGACTTCAAGCTGTCGCCCGATGGCACCCGGCTGGCGGTGCTGCATTCCGCGCCGTACATGTTTGCGCAGTTGGCCGTCCAGCCGTCCGCGGGCGGGGCGCCGCGCGAACTGACCAGCACGATGAAACCGGCGTTCGCCGCACGCGACTGGATCGCGCCGAAGATCGTCGAGGTGAAGTCCGGCCATGGCGCCGGCAGCATCTACGCCAAGTACTACGGCCCCGCCGACGAGAGCGGCGCATCGAAACCGGCAGTGATCTTCGTGCACGGCGCCGGCTACCTGCAGAATGTCACGCTGTCGTCCACTTACTACTTCCGCGAGCAGATGTTCCACAACCTGCTGGTGCAGCAGGGCTACGTGGTGCTGGACATGGACTACCGCGCTTCCGAGGGTTACGGCCGCGCCTGGCGCACCGCGATCTACCGCCAGATGGGCCACCCGGAACTGGAAGACCTGCTCGACGGCAAGGCCTGGCTGGTGCAAACCCATCACGTCGATCCGCGGCGCGTCGGCATCTACGGCGGAAGCTATGGCGGCTTCATGACCGAGATGGCGCTGCTGCGCGCACCCGGCGAATTCGCCGCCGGCGCCGCGCTGCGCCCGGTCAGCGACTGGACCTTGTACAACCACGAGTACACCGCCAACATCCTCAACGATCCGCAGCTCGATCCCGACGCGTTCAAGGCCAGTTCGCCGGTCGAATACGCCGACCAGTTGCAGGATCCGCTGCTGATCGAACACGGCCTGATCGACGACAACGTGCTTGCGGAAGACTCGGTCCGCCTGTACCAGCGCTTCATCGAGCTGCACAAGAAGAACTTCTGGATGTCGCTGTACCCGCTGGAACGCCACGGCTTCGTGCATTCCGATTCGTGGCACGACGAGTACCGCCGGATTGATGAATTGTTCAATACGTATGTGAAGCCGGTGAAGGATGCTGTGGAGGCGCATTGATCGTGCGTCGTCATCCGCAGTGCATGACCGGCTTGCACCGCGTGCTGCTCCGTGCCGCCGCGCGTTCGTGAAGGACAAACGCCAGGTCCGCGAGACACACTGCAGGGGGCATCCAAGTGCATAACCCGTATCAGGCTCCAGCAACTCCGCTGGAAGAACTCGAGCAGCCAGGGGAACTGGTCTTTTTTCCCGTTTCTGTCGTCAAGCTTCTCGTGCTTTCACTGTGCACGTTCGGGCTTTACGAGATTTACTGGTTCTATAAAAACTGGCAGCTGGTCAAGCGTCGCGAGAACTCGAATATCATTCCGGTGATGCGGTCGTTGTTCGGTGTGTTGTTCTGCTACTCGCTGTTCGAGAAGGTCAGCGACCAGGCGAAGAATGCCGGCACAGGCTCGATCGCCGCCGGTTTGCTGGCTGCAGGATGGATCGTTCTGACGATACTTTGGAGGCTGCCGGATCCGTATTGGCTGGTAACATTCCTGGCCGTCTTGTTCATGCTGCCCGTGCAACAAGCGATCAATGCGATCAACAGCCAAGCCGCACCGGGCCACGATCCGAATCGAACCTTCAGTGGCTGGAACATTGCGGCGGTGATCATCGGCGGCCTGTTTTTCGTTCTGGCCCTGGTGGGTATTTTTCTTCCAGCCGAGCAGGCCTGACGATTCCGCAGGTGACGCACGTCAGCGCCGCCTTGGCATTGTTTGTGAGTGGCTGAGTGACCGCCGGCATGCCGGCCGGGGCTTCGACCCAAAGGGGGATGCATGCGCAAGTGGCTGTGGGGTGTGGTGACCTGCTGTTTGCTGCTGGCCGGTTGTGCCCAACCGTTGCCACCGGACAAGCTCGCCTATGCGGGGCAGTGGCGTTCGGCAACGATGAATCTGCTTATCACCGAGAGTGGCAACATCCATTACCGAAGGGTGGACGGCAACGCCAGCAAGTCCATCAATGGACCACTGCAAAGCTTCGAAGGAAGCAATTTCGTGGTGGGCATCGGCCCGGTCAAGACGACATTCGTGGTCGCGGCCGCGCCGCACGAGGATGGCGGCGCGTGGAAGATGACGGTCGACGGCGTGGAGTTGACCAAGGTGCCGCCGGGCGAATGAGCCGAAGCCGGAATCGGGCCGCCGTCGGCACCACAAGGCCGCGACGAAGCGCGGCCTTGTGGCGCTTGGATCCGGCGTGTTACTCGATCACCAATGTCGCCGTCATGGTGGGGTGGAACTTGCAGAAGAAGGTGACGCTGCCGGCGGTGGCCGTGATGCGTCCGCTGGCGCCGGGTTTCAGATCGACGTCGAAGCTGCCGTCGCGCGCGGTGGCGCTGTGTTCGAGGATGTCGTGATTGGTCCACTCGATGATGTCGCCGGCGCGCACGCCGGTCGGCATCGGGCCGTACGCCATCTTGTCGATCACGATCACGATCACGTGCACGCGATGGGCCTGCGCCATCGTTGGCTGCTTCGCCGTGCTGGCGGCGTTGGCCGGCGCGAATCCGCCGGCCAGCGACAGCACGATGGCGAGCAAGGTCATCATGCGGAGCATCAGCCGCTCCTTACTTCAGGCTCTGCGCGAGATGCTCGGCATGCATCTGGTGCGACTGGAACAGCTTCAGGCCGGTTTCCAGCAACGACTTCAGCTCGGCGTTCTGCGCCGACGGGATCAGCGTGCCGCTCAGCGCGCCGTTGACGGCCTTGTGGAACGCCACTTCGTTCGCGGCATAGGCCTTGTCGTAGGCGGCGCCGCTGAGCGCGGCCAGCTTGGTCTGTTCGGCGGCGCCGCCCTTGGCCAGCGACTGGCTGGTGGCGTTGTCGGCCGGGGTGACGCCCAGCTTCTTGGCCAGCGCCAGGGCCTGGTCGTTCACGGCGGCGTGGTCGCGCGCCATTTCCTTGGCGAACTCGATCACCGCCTTGTTGTGCGACTTGCTCAGCGCCTGCTTGGCGGCGGTGACGTCGATCGCGCCGGCGGTATAGGCGATATGGGCGATCTGCGCGTCGTTGATGGCCGGCGCCGGGGTGGCGGCGTGCACGCCGGCGAGCGAGCCGAGGCCGAGCGCGACGACGAGGGCGAACAGGGATTTGTTCATGAGCGGTGTCTCCTTGGGATGGATGAAGGGCGAGCGAAGCTTGCCGGTGCCCATGTGATGCAGCAGCGGCGCACAGGTTCCGGCGGGTACGCGGAGCGCAGCGGGAACCTCGGACGCAGACGCCGCGTCGGATCGGCTGTCACCCCAGCGAAACCTTCCCCATGCTCGAACTCGATCAATCCATCGCTTCCACCGCCGCGCCGATGCCGGTCGCGGAAACCCCCCGTCCCACGCGCGCCGAGGCGGAGGCCGCCGTGCGCACGCTGATCCGCTGGGCCGGCGACGAACCCGCGCGCGAAGGCCTGCTGGCCACGCCGGCACGCGTGGTGCGTGCCTACGAGGAATGGTTTGCCGGCTACCGGCAGGATCCGGCCGGCCTGCTCAGCCGCACCTTCGGCGAAGTCGGCGGCTACGACGAACTGGTCATCCTGCGCGACATCCCGCTGCAGTCGACCTGCGAACACCACATGGCGGCGATCCGCGGCGTGGTGCACATCGCCTACCTGCCGAACCAGCGCGTGGTCGGCATCTCCAAGCTGGCGCGGCTGGTCGAGGCGTTCGGCCGGCGCCTGCAGATCCAGGAGCGGCTGACCGTGGAGATCGCCGATACCCTGGCCCAGGTGCTGCATCCGCGCGGCGTGGCGGTGATCGTGCAGGCCAGCCATGAATGCCTGTCCTCGCGCGGCGTGCGCCTGCACGGGGTATCGATGCAGACCCGGCGCCTGCTCGGCGAATTCGCGCAGGAACCGCGGCGCGGCGAGATCCTGGCCACGCTGGCCGGCTGACCCGGGAACCTCGGGCCACCCCGCTGCATCGGATCAGGTGTAAAAGGAGAAAGTCATGTCAGCCCATGCCCATGTTGCACCCGTCGACTACGCCGCGCTGGACGACCATGCGCTGGTGGCGCAGGTCCGCGACGGCCATCGCGAGGCGTTCCGCCACATCATGCAGCGCTGCAACCAGCGCCTGTTCCGCGTCGCGCGCGCGGTGATCGGCGAGGATTCGGAAGCGGAAGACGTGCTGCAGGAATCGTATATGCGTGCCTATCACAAGCTGGATTCGTTCCGTGGCGACTCGACCCTGCTGACCTGGCTGACCAGCATCGTGCTGAACGAGGCGCGCGGCCGGCTGCGCAAGCGCCACACCATGGTCGGCCTGGAGCAGGTCGACGCGGCGGTGGACGATACCCACCAGATCGTCCAGTTCCCCTCGAAGTTCGGCAGCGAGGATCCGGCGGTCTCGGCCGCGCGCACGCAGATCCGCCACCTGCTCGAACACGCCATTGACGAACTGCCCGAATCGTTCCGCACCGTCTACATGATGCGCGAGGTGGAGGAGTGCTCGGTCGAGGAAACCGCCAGCCTGCTGGCGATCAAGCCGGAGACGGTGAAGACCCGCCTGCACCGCGCGCGCCGGCTGCTGCGCAGCTCGCTGCAGGGCACCCTGGCCGAGACCATGAGCGAGGCGTTCCCGTTCATGGGCCAGCGCTGCGCCCGCGTCACCGACGCGGTGATGGCGCAGCTGGAGACCGAAACGGCGTAAGGCGTTTTCACGCGGCACGCTGGCATCGCAGCCAGTTCGCCGCCAGCAGCAGCCACGCCAGGATCAGCGCGATCACCAGTCGCTGCTCCAGCCCGCGCGGCATGCCGTGCCACAGCGCGTCCACCCAGATCCCCGCGAAGCAGGCCAGCGCCAGCGCGAACGCCGGTGCGAAGCGTGAACGCCAGCGCGGGTTGGCGCGCAGCCACCACGACTGCAGCAGCATCGCCACGCTGACGCACAGGAAGGCCGTCTGCGCCGCGATGCCGTGCACGAAACCCTCCAGCGTGGGCGCGCGGCCGGGCAGGTTGCTGTGCGCCAGCGCGGTCGTGCACAGGCCGACGCCGGCACAGACGAACAGCAGCCATGGCGCCGCGCTGTGGCGCCCATCCCGCAACGCGAGGTAATAGCCCGCGCCAAGCGAGGCCAGCGCCAACGCCAGCACGATGTATGCCGTCTGCAGCCAGTGGCCGTAGGCATCCAGCAGGTAGAAGCTGAGCGGCGCGTCCAGCCAGTCCAGGTCGCCGCGCAACGCCTGCACGGCCACGGCGACGAAGCTGAAGAGCAGCAGGCCGACCAGCGCGATGTTGCCGAGTGCGCGGCTGCTCGAGGTGTCCGGATGGGCGGATGGGTCGGGGTTGTCCATGGACCGTGTCATCTGAGGGTGGTTGAGTCGTTCGTGCGGAGAGGGCGGCAGGCGGGCGTCGCCGAGGCAGCCTGCGGCGAAGCGGTCAGCGGGGCGCCGGTGCGGCCGGCGAACGGATCCGCTGCAGTCGCTCGGCCAGCGTGGCGCGCGACAGTTCGCCGATGTGCATGTCGCGCAGGCGACCGTCGGCGTCGAGGAACAAGGTGGTCGGGTAGCCGCGGGCGTTGTAGTGGTTCGACAGCTGCAGGTTGCCGTCGATCAGCACGTCGTCCAGCGCGAGGCGCTGCACCTGCATGAACTGCTTCACCGCCGCCGCCGATTCGCCCTGGTCGGCGAACACGAAGCGGATCTGCGGCATCGCTCGCTGCGCCTCGGCCAGCATCGGCATCTCGCGCCGGCACGGGCCGCACCAGGTGGCCCACAGGTTGATCACGGTGGGCCGGCCGCGCAGCTTTTCCAGCGCCACCTCGCGGCCGTCCAGGTCGCTCAGCACAAGGGCCGGCAAGCCGGGATGGGTCGTCGCGGTCAGCTTGTACGCGACCAGTCCGGCGAAGGCCCATGCCGCAAGGCCGACCGCCACGCCGGCAGCCAGCGGTCGACGCAAGGGTGGCGTGCGCCAGCCGATCAGCAGCGCCGCCAGCACCAGCCCCAACGCTCCGGCAATTGGATCGAAACCGCCATCGCGGATGTTCAGCATGCTGCTCGGCTGCTGCACGTACTGCGGCCACCAGCCGGCCACGTAAGCGCCGCGCGCGCCGAGCAGGCCGATGCCGAGCGCCAGGTACAACGCATTGCCCGCGTCGGCGTAGCCGCGCCGGGCCAGGAAGCCGGCGACGGCGAGTGCGGCGATCACGCCGAACAGCAGTGCCAGCAGGGCCGACGAGAGCGCCAGCGGTCCGATATTCAAGTGCTTCCATCCTTGCCGATGAGGACTCGCGCCGATGGCGACGAGCGCGTGCAAGGCGAAACCTTACCCGGTATCGCGTGGCCGGGTAGCGCGGGCGTCGTCAGTCCGCCCGGCGCAAGCCGGCCGCTTCGCGCGCCAGCAACTCAACGCCGGCCCAGTCGCCGGCGGCGAGCTTGTCGGCGGGGGTGAGCCAGGAGCCGCCCACGCAAAGCACGTTCGGCAGGGCGAGGAAGTCGGGCGCGCTGCTCAGGCTGATGCCGCCGGTGGGGCAGAAGCGGATCTGCGGCAGCGGGCTGGCCCAGGCGCCGAGCAGCTTGAAGCCGCCGGCCGGCACCGCGGGGAAGAACTTCAGGTGGCGATAGCCGCGCTCGAGCAGGGCCATCGCCTCGCTGGCGGTGGCGACGCCGGGCAGCAGCGGCAGTTCGCTGTCGTCGGCGGCGTCGAGCAGGCGCGGCGAGGTGCCGGGCGAGACGGCGAAGCGGGCGCCGGCCTGCAGCGCAGCCTGCAGGTCGCGCGCGGTCAGCGCGGTGCCGCAGCCGACCACGGCGCCTTCGACCTCGGCGGCGATCGCGCGGATCGCCTCCAGTGCCGCCGGCGTGCGCAAGGTGACCTCGATGGTCGGGATGCCGCCGGCCACCAGCGCGCGCGCCATCGGCACCGCGGCGCGTACATCGTCGATCACCACTACCGGAATCACCGGCGCCAGCCGCATCGTGGTTGCGATCTGTTGCTGCTTGAGTTCGATGCTGCTCATGGATTCACTCGCGGGCGGAAGGTGGTGGTGATGCGTGTGCAGGGCTGGCTCTTTGCAGGAGCCCGTTGGCCGGCGATGCTCTTGGCGACGTGTGCAGAGAGCATCGCCCGCCAGCGGGCTCCTGCAGGAGATGTGGGTGGTTGTTCACAGCACGCCGGCGCCGAGGTCGGCGTTGGCGGCGGCCTGGCGGAACAGGCCGAACAGTTCGCGGCCCATGCCGCTGTGTTCGCGCGACAGATCGGCGACATGCGGCAGGCGGGCATCCAGTTCGTGCGCTTCCATCAGGACGTCCAGACGTCCATTCGCCGCGTCCAGCCGGATCATGTCGCCGTTGCGGATTTTCGCGATGTTGCCGCCGGCCACCGCTTCGGGGGTGATGTGGATCGCCGCCGGCACGCGGCCGGAGGCGCCGGACATGCGGCCATCGGTGAGCAGGGCGATGCGGTGGCCGCGGTCCTGCAGCAGCGCCAGCGTGGGGGTGAGCTTGTGCAGCTCGGGCATGCCGTTCGCGCGCGGGCCCTGGAAGCGCACCACCGCCACGAAGTCGCGGTTGAGCTCGCCGCGCTTGAATGCGCCGGCGACCTCGTCCTGGTCGTCGAACACGATCGCCGGCGCTTCGATCAGCAGGCGATCGTCCGGCACCGACGACACCTTGATCACCGCGCGGCCGAGGTTGCCCTCGAGCATGCGCAGGCCGCCGTCGGCGCGGAACGGTTCGTCGATGCCGCGCAGCACGCCGCGATTGCCGCTCTGTTTCGATACGGGTGCCCAGCGCAGCGCACCGCTGTCGTCGAGTTGCGGAATCTGCGCGTAGCCGTCCAGGCCGGTGCCGAAGATGGTCTGCACGTCGCCGTGCAGCAGGCCGGCGCCGAGCAGCTGGTCGATCAGGAAGGCCATGCCGCCGGCGTCGTGGAACTGGTTCACGTCGGCGTAGCCGTTCGGGTAGACGCGCGCCAGCAGCGGGATCACGCCGGACAGCGCGTCGAAATCGTCCCAGCGCAGCTGGATGCCGGCGGCCTGCGCGATCGCCACCAGGTGCAACAGGTGGTTGGTCGAGCCGCCGGTGGCGTGCAGGCCGATCACGCCGTTGATGATCGCGCGCTCGTCGATGATGTGGCCGAGCGGAAGGAATGCATCGCCCAGCGCGCTGTGCGCGGCGACGCGGTGCACCACCTCGGCGGTGAGCGCGTCGCGCAGCGGCGTGTCCGGCGCGGTGAAGCTGGCGCCGGGCAGGTGCAGGCCCATGATCTCCATCAGCATCTGGTTGGAATTGGCGGTGCCGTAGAAGGTGCAGGTGCCGGCGGTGTGGTACGAGGCGGCCTCGGCTTCCAGCAGTTCGGCCTTGCTCGCCTTGCCGTCGGCGAACGCCTGGCGCACCTTGGATTTCTGTTCGTTCGGGATGCCGCTGGGCATCGGCCCTGACGGCACGAAGGCGCCGGGCAGGTGGCCGAAGCTGAGCGCGCCGATCAGCAGCCCCGGCACGATCTTGTCGCAGATGCCGAGGAACAGCGCGCCGTCGAACATGTCGTGCGACAGCGCCACCGCGGTGGCCATCGCCACCAGGTCGCGCGAGAACAGCGACAGCTGCATGCCGGGGCGGCCCTGGGTGATGCCGTCGCACATCGCCGGCACGCCGCCGGCGACCTGGGCGGTGAAGCCGGCGTCGCGGGCGACCTGGCGGATCAGCGCGGGATAGCGCTCGTACGGCTGGTGTGCCGACAGCATGTCGTTGTAGGCGGTGACGATGGCCAGGTTGGCACGCCGGCCGCTGCGCAAGGCGGCCTTGTCCTCCGTGCCGCAGGCGGCGAAGCCGTGCGCCAGGTTGCCGCAGGACAGGTGCTCGCGCTGCGGGCCGCTGCGGTCGATCGCGTCGATCCGGCGCAGGTAGGCCGCACGCGTCTCGCGGCTGCGCTCGCGCAGGCGTTCAGTGACTTCGGCGACAACGGGATGCAGCGTGCTCATGCGAAAGCTCCGGGACGGCCGCGTCGCGTGACGCGGTGTGGTTATCAGATGGACGACGGCTTGTGCGCGCTCACGGGCACCAGTACACCGCCACCGGCACCCGCGATTGAATCAGCACCGCGCGCACCGGGTAGTTCTGCGCGGCATCGAGGCCGAGCCGCACGTCGGCGAGCAGGTCGCGTTTCTTCTCACCGGAGACCAGCAGGTACAGTGCGCGGGTTTCCAGCAGGGCGGGCAGGCTCAGCGTGATGCGCGGCTCGCCGGCGGCGGGGGCACGCATCGGCAGCACGCGGGCGCGGCCCTCCTGGTCCAGCGCCTCCGCCAGGTGATCGCCGCCGGGGAAGAACGAGGCGGTGTGGCCGTCGTCGCCCATGCCCAGCACCACCACGTCGAACGGCAGCGGCAGCGCATCGATGCGTGCTTCGGCAGTGGCCAACCCGGCTTCCGGCGTGGCGTCCCCGGTGTACAGCGGGATGAAGTGCGCGGCGCTGGCGGCATGCTGCAACAGCCGTGATCTCACCAGCTGCGCGTTCGAGCGCTGGTCGGTTTCAGGCACCCAGCGTTCGTCCACCAGGGTGACGTACACCTTGGCCCAGTCCAGGGGTTCGCGTGACAGGCGGGCGAAGAAATCCTTCGGCGTGCTGCCGCCGGACACCGCCAGCACGGCGCGCCCGCGCTCGGCCAGCGCGCTGCGCAGACGCTCGGCGACCCGCTCGGCCAGCGCCAGGGCTTGCGCTTCGCAATCGGTAAAGCTGTGGGTTGTGACGTTCAGAGGGGTAGTCATGATGGTGCTGCTGCGCGGCCGATCAGGGGCGGACGCGTGCCTCGTGGGAAAGGGAAAACCAGTCTGCGGTACGCACCGGCATGTCCGGATGAAGCGATGCCGGCCACGCTGGCCTATTCACTGTCTTCGTTCCAGGTGCGGCCGTCGCGTTCGATCAGCGCCACCGCCGCGCTCGGGCCCCAGCTGCCGGCGGTGTACGGCCGCGGCGCCTCGCCGCTGGCCGACCAGGCGGCGAGCACCGGGCCGGCCCAGCGCCATGCCGCCTCGACTTCGTCGCGGCGCATGAACAGGGTGGGGTTGCCGCGCACCACGTCCAGCAGCAGGCGCTCGTACGCATCCGGTTGCTGCACGCCGAACGCTTCGGCGAAGCTCATGTCCAGCGGCACGTGGCGCAGGCGCAGGCCGCCGGGGCCGGGGTGCTTGATGGTCAGCCACAGCTTCACGCCCTCGTCCGGCTGCAGCCGCAGCACCAGCCGGTTCTGCGCCAGCTGGCCGGCGTCGGCGCTGAAGATCGAGTGCGGCACCGGCTTGAAGGTGACCACGATCTCCGATACCCGGCTCGGCAGGCGCTTGCCGGTGCGCAGGTAGAACGGCACGCCGGCCCAGCGCCAGTTCGCGATCTCCGCCTTCAGCGCCACGAAGGTTTCGGTGTTGGACTTGCTGTTGCCCAGTTCGTCCGGATAGCCCGGCACGCTGGCGCCTTCGGCCACGCCGGCGCGGTACTGGCCGCGCACGGTGAGCTGGGCGGCGTTGCTGTCGTCGATGGCTTTCAGCGAGTGCAGCACCTTCAGCTTCTCGTCGCGCACCGCGTCGGGCGCCAGCGATGACGGCGGCTCCATCGCCACCATGCACAAGAGCTGCAGTATGTGGTTCTGCACCATGTCGCGCAGCGCGCCGGCGCGGTCGTAGTAGGCGCCGCGATGGCCGACGCCGAGGGTCTCGGCCACGGTGATCTGCACGTGGTCGATATGCGCGGAATTCCACAACGGCTCGAACAGCGCGTTGCCGAAGCGCAGCACCAGGAGGTTCTGCACGGTCTCCTTGCCGAGGTAGTGGTCGATGCGGAAGGTCTGCGATTCGCTGAAGACCTTGCCGACCGCGTCGTTGATCTGGTTCGCGCTGGCGAGGTCGCGGCCGATCGGCTTCTCCAGCACCACGCGCGAGGCGCCCTGGTTGAGCTTGTACTGGCCGAGCCGGTTGCAGATATCGACGAACAACTCCGGCGAGGTGGACAGGTAGAACACACGGATGTGCTCGGGCTGCGCGCCGATGAAGGCGGCGAAATCGTCCCAGCCGTCGTCCTTGCGCGCGTCCAGCGGGCGGTAGAACACCTGCTGCAGGAACACGTCGAGCTTGCCCGCCTCGCAGATGCCGATCAGCGCCTCGCGCAACTGCGCGCGATAGCCGGCGTCATCCAGCGCCTCGCGGGCGACGCCGACGATGCGGCTGCTGGCCGGGATCTGGCCGTCGACAAAGCGATGGAACAGGGCCGGCAGCAGCTTGCGTACGGCGAGATCGCCGGTGCCGCCGAAGATCACCAGGTCGAACGGTTCGACCGATTGGGAGGAAGCAGTCACGAAACACCTCGACACGATGCCGGATGGCGGGCAGCGACCTGACGGCGCGTCTTGCCCGGGGTGTTGCTGATCGTACCAGTGAAATACCAGACCAGCTAGCCGTCTGCATACGAATTCATGGGATCGCCGGATGGCTGCGTTGCCTTCCCCCATCCTGTTCGGCTCGGGTATGGGTCGCAGGCCCGGACCGAAGGTGCTTCCGGCATCTGCCGTGCACAATGTCGTTGGCGCTGGCCACGGCTGATGCGAACAGGATCCGGCGAAGGCTTGCGGCCATTGGTTCGCTATTGGTATCGTTCGCCGCATGGAAGCTGCGCTCACCAACGAATACCGCCGGATCTGCCAGGATCCGGCTACCCACCAGCCGCTGGCCTACCTGCGCCTGCGCCGGGCGATCCGCAATATCGTCGAGCATCGGGATATCGAGCCGGGCCAGGCACTGCCCAGCGAGCGCGATCTGTCGCAGGCATTGAAGCTGTCGCGGGTGACCGTGCGCAAGGCGATCGCCGGGCTGGTCGAGGAGGGCTTGCTGACCCAGCGGCACGGTGCCGGCACCTTCATCGCCGAGCGCATCGTCAAGCCGATGTCGCGACTGACCAGCTTCACCGAGGACTTGCGCGAGCGCGGGCTGCATCCACGTTCGGAGTTCTTCGAGCGCGGCATCGGCGAGGTGACGCCGGAAGAATCGATGGCGCTCAACCTGTCGCCGGGCTCGCTGGTGGTGCGCCTGCACCGCGTGCGCTACGGCCAGGACGAGCCGCTGGCGATCGAGCGCAGCGTGGTACCGGCCAGCGTGCTGCCCGACCCGCTGCTGGTGCACGACTCGCTGTACGAGGCGCTGGAGAAACTCGACGCCCGCCCGCGTCGCGCACTGCAGCGCCTGCGCGCGGTGTTGCTGAATGCGCAGCAGGCGCGGCTGCTGCACGTCAACGTGGGCAGCGCGGGGCTGAGCATCGAACGGCGCAGCTTTCTGGACGACGGCCGCGTGGTCGAATTCACCTGTTCCTGGTATCGCGGCGACATCTACGACTTCGTTGCCGAACTGCAGACCGACTGAGGATGCCGATGATTGCCCGCGACACTCTGATGTACCAGGAAGCCCATGAGGCGGCTGGTGTGGTGGCGCGCCAGTTCGTCGCCAACGAGGCTGTGGTCAGCGCGCTGGCGCAGTCGCTGCGCGCGCAGCCGCCGCGCTTCATCGTCACCTGCGCGCGCGGCAGCTCCGATCACGCCGCGGCATATGCGAAGTACGTGTTCGAGACTCAGCTCGGCATCGCCACGGCCTCGGCCTCGCCGTCGGTGACCTCGGTCTACGCAGCCGAGCAGCAGTGGCAGGGCGCGCTGTTCATCGTGATATCGCAGTCGGGCAAGAGCCCGGACCTGTTGCGTAATGCGCAAGCGGCGAAGACGGCGGGTGCGCGCGTGGTGGCGCTGGTGAATGTGGCGGACTCGCCGCTCGCGGCGCTCGCCGATACGGTGATCCCGCTGCATGCCGGGCCCGAGCGCAGCGTGGCGGCGACCAAGAGCTATATCGCCGCGCTGGCGGCGGTGTTGCACCTGTGCGCGCGCTGGCGGGGCGATGCCGAGCTGGGCGCGGTGCTGCAGGCGTTGCCCGATGCCTTGCGTGCCGGTTGGGACGCGGACTGGTCGGCGTTGAGCGAAGGTCTGGTCGGCGCACGCAACCTGTTCGTGGTCGGTCGCGGCTTTGGCCTCGGCATCGCGCTGGAAGCGGCACTGAAGTTCAAGGAAACCTGCGGACTGCACGCCGAGGCGTTCAGTGCCGCCGAGGTGAAACACGGGCCGATGGCGCTGGTCGGTCCGGACTTTCCGGTGCTGTGTTTCGCGCAGGCCGACGACACGCTCGAGAGCACGTTGGCGGTGGCGCGGGAATTCCGCGGCCGGGGCGCGCAAGTCTTCGTGGCGGCGCCTGGCATGCAGGGCGCGGGAATGCTGCCGGTGAGCGGCGGCCTGCCGGCGCTGTGCACGCCGTTGCTGATCATCCAGAGTTTCTATCGAGCGGCAAGCGAACTGGCCCTGCGCCGCGGCTTCAATCCCGACCTGCCGCCGCATCTCAACAAGGTGACCGAGACGGTCTGAACGGGGGGCCGCTCAACGCCGACATTCAACAGGACCCGCCATGACCGTCGCCCTCACCAACGCCCGTGTCCTCGCTGCAGACGGCTGGCGCAACAACCTTGCCGTGCTGCTGGATGGCGAACGCATCGTCGATCTGTTGCCGCCGTCCGACCCGCGCGTGCGCAGCGCGCGGCAGCACGACCTGCATCGCGCGATGCTGCTGCCGGGCTTCATCGATGTGCAGGTCAACGGCGGCGGTGGCGTGCTGTTCAATGAAGCACCCACCGTGGAGACGCTCCGGCGAATGGGTGCCGCGCATCGGCGCCATGGCACCACCGGGTTCCTGCCGACCCTGATCAGCGACGACGCGGCCACGATGCGCGCCGCTCTGGCCGCGGTGGAGCAGGCCCTGGCCGAAGGCGTGCCCGGCGTGCTCGGCATCCACCTGGAAGGCCCGTACCTGGCGCCGGCGCGCAAGGGCGTGCACGATTCGAAGTATTTCCACGCGCCGGACCGCGACGAGCTGGCGATGCTGTGCGCACCGCATCGTGGCGTGCGCCTGCTCACACTGGCGCCGGACCAGGTGCCGCCTGCCGCCATCGGCGCGTTGGCCGCCGCCGGCGTGATCGTCTGCGCCGGGCACACCGCGGCGGACTACGCGACCACGCGTGCCGCGCTGGCTGCGGGCGTGCGCGGCTTTACCCATCTGTTCAACGCAATGACACCGTTCGGCAGCCGCGAACCGGGCGTGGTCGGCGCGGCGCTGGAAGACGCCGACAGCTGGTGCGGCATCATCGTGGACGGTCACCATGTGCACCCGGCCAGCCTGCGCGTGGCGATCGCCGCCAAGCCGCGCGGCAAGATGCTGCTGGTCACCGACGCGATGCCGCCGGTGGGATCGGATCACCCGGACTTCGTGCTCAACGGCGAAACCATCACCGCGAAGGGCGGCATCTGCCAGACCGCGCAAGGCGTGCTGGCCGGCTCAGCGCTGGACATGGCCACCGCCGTGCGCAATACGGTGCAGCTGCTCGGCGTGCCGCTGGACGAAGCCGTGCGCATGGCCAGCACCTATCCCGCCGACTTCCTTGGCCTGGGCGCCAGCCATGGCCGCATCGCAGCCGGCTGCCGTGCTGACCTGGTGGTGCTGGATGACGACTATCGGGTGCAGCACAGCTGGATCGGCGGCATGACCTGAGGTTCGCGCTCCCCTTGGAGTGTCCATGCGAGCGCGAACCTTCGTCCGTCGCTGCCTGCCTTTCTCATCCGCGAGAAGGCTTTCCTGGTCCCGGGAGAGGGAAGGACACAGCCATTTGCGTCTGCCCGAATAGCCGTCCAATGGTTGAAAGACGGCGCGATTCGGTGTCTGCGAGGCACGGCACCGAAGGATGAATCGGAAAGCGGGTACGCGGCGGCTCGGCCGGATTTGCGCCAGGGTGTTCGGCCCGTCAGACAGGCGCGGCGGATGCGAGCTCCGTGGCAAGCGCCTGCCGCAACGGCTCCAGCTGTTTCGCGTAATGGCGCCACTGTGCGATGCCACGGGTGTGGATCGATTCACGCACTTGCGCACTGCTGGGTGTCGCGACCGGCGAAGTGTTGAGTTCCGGCCGCAGGCAGGCCGCCTCGATCTCCAGCCCGCAGTGCCCGAGCACCCGACGCATGGCGGTTTCCGGATCGCGTACCAGCGCGGCATACGGAATATCGAGCATGGCGCTGGGCAGCGTGTCGCGCCAATGGTTGGCCAGGCGTGCATACTGCCCGTAGTAGTGGCTCACTGCCTGCATGTCGTAGCAGTAAGGCGAGGCGCTGCCGAACATGATCTTGAGGTTGGAGTAGCACACGTCCATCGGATCGCGTACCAGGTGCAGGATGCGCGCCCGCGGCAGCGCACGGCGTATGAAAGGCACCATCCGCACGTTGATCGGCAGCTTGTCGATGAAGTATCTGCGGCCCTGTGCCCGCCACTGCGTCTGCATCAGGTAGCGCGCACCCAGCTCATCGAAATCAAGCTGCCCGGCGCGATCGAGAATGTTCAGCAGACTCGCGTTGCCGCGTGGCGCAACGTCGGCGACCCAATGCAGCTGGCGCTGGAAATCGTTGATCTCGCCGGCGGAGGTCACTGCGGAATGGGCGGACAGCATGTGATCGAGCAGCGTGGAGCCGGACCGTGGCATGCCGACAATGAAAATGGGCATGGGGCCGTCGAATGCTGTCGATCCCGGCTTCCCGCTCATCGGGGTCGCCGCAACCTCGATGAGCGCATCCGTTACCGCAGCTTCGCTGGCGGCGTCGTACGGCAGGAACGAATGCATCAGCGCATTGCTTCGCTCCAGCGCCTGCCAGGCCTCGTCGTGGCGTCCCAGGTCATCAAGAATCTTGAAGATCGCCGACTGGAATTTTGCGCGCGTCAATCCAGCGCGCATGTCGGCATTGCCCTCCGGAAGCCGCCCAAGTCGTTCCTGCAGGAAGGCGAGGTGGTTCGTGGTGGGGGTCTGCCTGCGCAGGTTCGCCAGGATGACCGCGGCATCCCCATAGTCGGGCCAGCGCCGCAGGGTTTCCAGCAGCGCCACCTCGGCCTCGGCGAGCCGGCCGGTAAACTGCAGCAGCATGGCGTTGAGGTAGTACTCGGACTGGGAGTCGATCCCGGCCGCGACCGCCCGGTCCATCCTGGCGCGGGACGCGGGGATATCGCCCAACATCCACCGCAGGTGCGCCTGCTCGGCGAACACCCAGCCCGGTGGGTCGGGTGCGCGCTCCAGATGCTCGGCGCAGGCGCGCATGGCCAGGGTTTCGCCCGTCGTGGACAACCGCCATGCGAGCTGCGCAATCATCGGCACATCGTTGGGCAGCGCAGGAACAGCCTGCAGGAGCTGACCGGCCGCCGCGCGCATCCGGCCGCGACGCAGCATCAGGTCAGCCAACTCCATGCGCAGCGGGACATCATGAGGCGCTCGTTGCACGAGTTCCTCGAAAGCCGCCTGTGCACCATCCCATTGGCCGGCCTCGATGAACTGCCTGGCCTGCTGCCGCAGGCGGGCTTCCCGCGCGCGATCGTCTGCTGAAGTCATCGACCGGTTACCTTGCCGTGAACTGCAGGTGGCACATCATGCGGGCCCACCCAGCAACCGCCGCAATGGTTCGAGATGGTGCGCATACGGCTGCCAGGTACCGAGCCCCCGAGTGTGAATCGGCTCCCGCACCTGCATGCTGCTGGGCGTGGCAACCGGCGCTGCATTGCGTTCCGGATGCAGGCAAGCTTCCTCCTCTTCCAACCCGCAATGCTTCAGGACGCTGCGCAGCACGGCGGCGGGCTCGCGCACCAGGTCCGCGTAATGCACATCGAGCATGGCATCGGGCAGGGACGCGTGCCATTCATTGGCCAGGCGCCGATACAGTCCATGGTAATGGGCCAGGGCCTGCATGTCGTAGCTGTAGGCGGAAACATTGCCGAACATCGCCCTGAAATTGGAAAAGCACACATCCATCGGATCGCGGACCATGTGCAGGATGGGTGCATGCGGCAGCGCCTGTCGTATGAAGGGCACCACCTGAATGTTGACCGGCAGCTTGTCGATGTAGAAGCGACGGCCGCGCGCACGCCACCGGGTTTGGGCCAGGTAGCGCTCGCCCACTTCCGCCAGGTCCATCTTCGGGATGCGCCGCAGGGTCGCCAGCATTCCGGCCACGCCGATCGGCGGCACATCGGCGACCCAGTGCAGCTGGCGCAGGAAGTCGTTGATCTCTCCGGCGGACGTCACCTGCGAATGGCTCGACAACATGCGGTCGAGCAAGGTCGTGCCGGAACGTGGCATGCCGACGATGAAAATGGGCATGGGACCCGTCGGCGTTCCGGCGGGCCGGATTGGTGGCGGCCGGAGGGCGCTGGCCACATCGATGAGCCCCTCGGCTATTGCTGCCTCGCCGACTCCATCGTAGCGGTTGATCGAACTCATCAACGCGTTGCTGCGAGCCAGCGCCGGCCAGGCTTCCTCGTGGCGACCGAGGTCGTCCAGTTCCTTGAAGAGGGCGGACTCGAACTCCGCACGCGCGAATCGCGCTCCCGGCGCACCGTCATCCGCGGGCAGGCGATGCAGTTGCCCGCGCAGAAAATCCAGGTGGTTCGACGCCGTCGTCTGTTTGCGCAAGTTCGATCGCGCTGTGGCGGCATCGCCGAACTCCGGCCAGCGGCGCAGGCAGGTTTCCAGAACCTCGCCGGCGCGCCCGACGTCCCCGGTCACCTGGAGCAGGGTCGCATGCAGATGGAACTGATCCGGGCTATCGAGGCCAGCCGCCGCCGCACGATCCATCAGTTGCTTGGCCGCGGCGAATTCGCCGAGCGTCCATCGCAACTGTGCCAGCGCGACCAGCAGCGGCACCGATGCATTCGCCGCCTGCCCGACGCGCTCGAGGCAGGTACGCGCGGCCACGATCTCGCCGCTGAAACAAAGCCGCTGCACAAGCTGGATGTCCAGCAGGTCGCCAGCCGAAGGCGCCGCCGCAGCATTCAGCAGCTGGCTGGCCGATGCGCGAAACATCCCCTGCCGCAACATGGCCCAGGCAAGCTCCAGCCGTGCCGGTACATCTTTCGGTGCATGGTGTAGCAGGGATTCGAGAGCGGCCTGCGCAGCAGCCCAATGTTGCGTGGCCATATGCGCCCGCGCACTCTGCCGGAGGTCCTCTTCCACCGTGGGCATATTCCGCTGGTTCATCCAATGAGCTTAACCCAGCCCCGGGCCATCGAAGGCGGGCGGCCTGATGATTCCGTGGCGTCCGCCAGCGCGGGCCGGTGACGCGGGCCGGCCAGAAAAAAAACCACCGGCCGAAGCCGGTGGTTTCCAGGTTGAAACTCAACCGAAGCGGTCAGTAGTCGTAGGTGACCGACAGGCGCACCGTGCGGGGGGGCTGGAAGAAGATCCCGTCCCCATAGCTGTTGCCGATGGAGATGGTGTTGCTGCCCGGGTCGTAGGCACTTTCGCCGGTCGGGTCGGTTTGCACGGGCTTCTGCCCGTTCAGCGCGTTGAAGATGTCCAGGTTGATGCCGAGCTTGTGGTCGGCGAACGCCGGGGTGTAATGCACGCCCAGGTTCAACTGCTTCGTCCACGGCGTGTGGCCGATGGAGCCCGCCGGCATGCGTACGCCATGGCACCAGTGATAGTTGCCGCTGCCATAGTTGTTGTAGCCGCTCGGATCGCCGGGGGCGCCTACACCGTAATAGGCGTCGCCCGAACCGCCCGTGCCGTAATAGCCCAGGCACTCCTTCGGATAGCCGGACTGGGCCAGCAGGGTGCCGGAGACCAGCCACTCGTCCGATATCTGGTAGGCACCGCGGATACGGAACTGGTGTTTGCGGACGTTGGCCAGCTCGCCGTTCGCGCCGTCCATCAGCTGCCACGAATCCCAATCCTCGGTCTTGGAAACGTCTGCCTGGCCGAAGTCGGAACGCACCTGACCTTCGGTGTTGCCGAAGCCGCGGGTGAAGGTGTAGTCGATACGCGCCTGCCACTTGCCGTCGAACGGATGCTCCAGGTACAGATTCAGCGAGCCGGTCTTGCGCTTCACGCCCTGGATATAGCCCCAATCCTGCTGGCTCATCGAGATGAGGTGACTCTGGGTGCCGTCATCCGACTTCACCAACATGGTGTTGGTCTGGCCCGGATTGATCAGGCGGCAGTAGGAGGCGCCGTACAAGGAGTTGTAATACCCGGAATTGGCATCGAACAGGTCGGTCGTGGTGATCAAGCCCATCTTCTGCATCTTGGTCTCGATCTTTGTCGGCGAGCACTCGTCGTCGATCGCCGTCTTCAGGTCGCGCCACATCGCCTTGGCACCGTAGTTCCACTCGTCGTTGAGCTTCTTGTCGAAGCCGAGGATGAATTCATCCAGGTATTCCGGCTTCAGGTTGCGTGCGGTGACCTCCTGGGTGTCCTTGGGGAGCCCTTGTTCGCCATCGGGCGAGGTCGTCGGTCCCAGCGCCACCACGCCGGTGGGCACACCGTTGGCGTCGATGCCGGTGTAGCTGTAGTTGGTGGTGAGGTAGGTCGAGATGTTCGCCGCGCGCTCGGCCGCGTTGTCCGGCAGTGCAAGGTAGTAGCGGCCCACGTTGCCGTAGATCTTGAACGACGAATCACCGTTCACGTCCCAGCTGGCGCCGATACGCGGCTCCCACTGATTCTTCTCGTCGACGAACGCTTTGCCCAGATCGTTGAAGTTGGTGAAGTGGTCGTTGCGGATGCCGATGTCCAGCAACAGGTTGGGGGTGACCTGCCAGTCGTCCTGCAGGTAGTAGGCCTTCTGGGTCATGGTCATGCTGGTCTGCCAGCCGATCTCGCGCTTCTGTACCCGGTTGCCGGTGAGATAGCGCCAGTAGTAATTCAACGCCGGGTTGAACGGGTTCTGCTGGTTGGGACCCTGGTTGCGGGCCTGGTAGGACATGTTGTCGATACCGACGGCGAGGTCATGGTCGCCCAGCTTGTAGTCGAAGTCGACGCGCAGGCCGTGGGTGCCGTTGCTCGCCTTGTCCGAGGACCAGCTGGTGTTGGTCTGGCCGTTGGTGATGCCGTTCGGGCCCGTGCCCGGCGGCAGAAGAGCCGGATTCTGGTTGTACGGGCGGGAAATGTACGGGAGCGAACTGACGCTGCTCTCACCGTAGATCGTCGGATCCTGGAAGTGGGCCTTGCCGTAAAGGATGCTCAGCGTGGCCGCGTCGGTGATGTAGCTGGTGAAGTGCGCGAGGTAGAACTGGGCGTTGTCCTTGACCACGTCGTTGGGTGTGACGAAGGCGCCCGACTTCAACGTGCTGTAGTCGAACTGGTAGGTCTTGCCCGCGCCGGTGGACGAGCGGTTGTCCAGCGCCGTCAGCTCCAGGATGTTGCTGTCGGTGATGTTCCAGTCCAGTTTGCCGTAGAACTTCGTGTCCTTGTCGGTGTTGTACTGGACAAGGCCGGCAGACGCGACTTCCACGTTGTTGGACTGCGTCTTGGTGGTCTCGGCCGCCAGGAACATGAACAGCTTGTCCTGGATCAGCGGACCGCCGAGGTACGCCGAATAGATCGTCTCCCACTGCTTGTTGTCATTGCGATACTGGTGCAGCGTGCCCGCCAGGGCCGGGTTCTCCAGTGCATAGTTGACCTGGCTGGTCGATGCAGGAACCGCTGGATGGCCGTAATAATTGTTGGTCGGAGTGGATTGGAGAAACCGCGGCTGCCAGGTCACCTGGCCGCCGAAGTGCCACTCGTTGGTGCCGCGCTTGCCGATCTGGTTGATCACGCCGCCATCGGAACGGCCGTACTTGGCGTTGTAGCCGCCGGTGAGCGTTTCCTGCTGGTCGATCGCGCCGTAGGGCAACTGGAAGCCACCCAGGTTCTTGTACGGCTCGCCGGTGTTGTAGCCGTTCACGTAGTAGGCGTTCTCGGTCACGCTCGAGCCGCCGAACGCGACGAGGGCATGATTGCCCGGGCCGTTGAAGTAGCCGCTGCCTGAGGTGGTGCCCGGGGACAGCAGTGCAATGGATTCGGCGTTGCGGGCGACCGGCAGCTTGCGAAGTTCAGCCGCGGTGATGATCGTGCTGGAGTTGACGCTGGAAACATCGATCGACGGAAGCGCATTGGCCGACACGGTCACTGCACCCAGCGATGTCGTTCCCGCCGGAGCCGCATTGAACGAGATCGAGGCGCCCGCGCCAGGCGACAGTGCCACATCTTTCCGCGTATCGACGATGGCGCCATCCTTCTTGAGCGAGACCGTATAGACCCCCACCGGCACGTTGCTGATCTGGAAGCGCCCCGAACTATCCACGGCGACTTCGCGAGTCAGGCCCGAGCTGTTGGTGGCGACGACGGTTTCACCCGCGGCCGCTGGCGCCTGGCCAAAGATGGAGCCCGTCTGGGACTGCGCCACGGCGACGCCGCCCAGGCTCATGCTAAGCGCCACGGCGAGGGCCGTATGGCGCCACCTTGGAATGCGGTTATTGCTGTGATTGCTCATTATGAAAAATCTCCCCGGATTTAAATGACCAAATAGCCGAATGACCTAACTCGCAAGTCCGTCCGGCGCAAGCCGGATGCATGATGGCAGCCGATTTCTCCAAGTCAGCGGCAGAAAAGCCCGCGCCATTCCTCAGGCATGGAACAACTTGCCTCCCGAACATAAGGCCGTGTAAATGGCTGCGTCAACAAAATATTTATGTGCAGGTCACAGGCGCCGCAATTGTTTGCGAATTCATTATCAAAACCGAAAGAAGTTTCGCCATTGCCCGCTTTTTCGTCGACATAGAGGGCTAATACTTTTCTAAATGTCCATAATCGGAACGATGGAAATTCTTCCGCAAAATTCTCTTTTAACGTAATGCGCAGCCCGGTGCGCAACTTGCAGGGCCTTTTGCGCGGCGCTAGAGTGCGCCCTGTTCAGGTGTCCCGACGGCAGTCGCCCGAGGGATGAAACGGGAAGCCGGTGCGCGGGTGTTTCGACACCGCAAGGCCGGCGCTGCCCCCGCAACGGTAAGCGAGATCCACGAACGGCGAATGCCACTGTGCTGAGCACGGGAAGGCGCCGTCCGGGGCATGCGGTTCACCGCACGCCGCTCGCCAGCCCGGAGACCGGCCCGAACGATTCCTGGTGGCTCGCGGTGGGCGAGGCCGAACCACGTGTTGGGTGATCGCGCCTGCCCGTCGTTCCGTCTTTCCGCCCGCGTGCCGCCAGCCCATTGAACAATGGTGCCGTGCGCGGGTGCGCGGCCAAGGAACGACATTGAAAAAGACTTTGCTGGCAACCGCGCTCCTGAGCTGCGCGGTCACCGCCCATGCAGCGGATCAGAACGACGCGTCATCGCTGAGCCCGGTGATCGTCACTGCCACGCGTACCGCGATCACCGCCGACGAGGCGCTGTCATCGGTCAGCGTGATCACCCGCGCCGATATCGAACGATTGCAGCCCATCTCGGTGCCTGATCTGCTGACCGGCCTGCCCGGCGTGAGCTTCGCCAACAGCGGCGGCTACGGCCAGCAAACCTCGCTGTTCCTGCGCGGCACCAGCTCTTCGCACACGCTGGTGCTGATCGATGGCGTGCGGATCGGCTCGGTCGGCAACGGCCTCGCCGCGTTCGAGCAGTTGCCGGTGGAACAGATCGAGCGCATCGAAGTGGTGCGCGGTCCTCGTTCGAGCTTGTACGGTGCCGACGCGATCGGCGGGGTGATCCAGATCTTCACCCGACACGGAGTCCACGACAGCGGCCTGCTGCCATCCTTCAGCGTGACCACCGGCAGCGACAACCTGCTGCGTGGTCAGCTCGGCCTGGCCGGCGGCGATCAACATGCCTGGTACAACCTCGGCGTCGGCGCGCAGCATACGCGCGGCATCAACTCATGCCGTATCGGCGCGGGCGAAGCATTCGCAGGCTGCTTTGCCGACGAGCCTGACCGCGATGCCTACGGCAACAAGAATCTCAGTGCGAATGGCGGCTATCGCTGGGACAACCAGGCGGAAGTGAGCGGAACGTGGCTGCGCAGCCTCGGCGAGATCCATTTCGACGGCAGTTACCAGAACCGCAGCCGCACCGTGCAACAGGTGGTCGGCAGCCGCCTCAGCTTCAACCCGCTGCAGGCGTGGAAGACCACGCTGAGCGTGGGCCAGAACCTGGATCGCTACGACAATTACGAGAACCGGGATTTCGTCGGCTACATCTATTCGCGCCGCAACCAGGCGTCATGGCAGAACGACCTCGGCGTGGCCGACAACCAGTTGCTGACCTTGGGCCTCGACTGGCAGGGCGAGCATATCGACAGCGACACCGGCTTCCTCGCCACCCGCCGCAACGATACCGGCGGCTACCTGCAATACCAGGGCACGTTCGGCCGCAATGAGGTGCAGCTGTCGGCGCGGCGCGACCACAACAGCCAGTTCGGCAACTACAACACCGGTGCGGCCGCGTGGGGCTATGGCCTTGACCACGGCCTGCGCCTGTCCGCCAGCTACGGCACCGCGTTCCACGCGCCGACCTTCAACGATCTGTACTACCCCTACGGCAGCGGCAACCCCGATCTGAAGCCGGAGGAGTCGCGCAGCGCCGAATTGGGACTTAGCCAGCGGCTGGATGGGTGGGACTGGGCGGTAAACGCCTACCAGACCCGCATCGACCAGTTGATCGCGCTGGACAGCAACTACTTCCCGTCCAACATCAGCAAGGCACGCATCCGCGGCGTGGAAGGCCAGCTCGGCGCGAACCTCGCCGGTTGGCGGATGCAGGCGTACATGGGCTGGCTGCAGCCGCGCAACGAGGACGGCGGCGTCAACGACGGCCGGACCTTGCCGCGCCGCCCCGGTCGCACGGCGCGGGTGGATCTGGACCGTCGTTTCGGCGGGTTCGGCGTCGGCGCCACGGTATACGCGGCCGGCCGCAGCTACGACGACGCGGCCAACCGGCACCCGCTGGCGGGCTATTCGACCAGCGACCTGCGCGCGAGCTATCACTTCGCACCGGACTGGCAGGTCGAGGTACGGCTGGCGAACGTGTTCGGCCGCCACTACGAAACCGTGTACTACTTCAACCAGCCCGGCCGCAGCGCGTTCCTGACCCTGCGCTACAGTCCGGCCACGCGCTGAGCCGACGCAGCCCACAACGGCGGCAGGGCAGCCGGCGTCGTGGGCTGCGGGCTCGGCGAGATGCGCCACGACAGGAGGCAGGGCGGACTTCAGGCACATCCCCGGCGCGGGTGCCTGGCCTAAAGTTGGCATGATCCGGGGATCGTTCCGCGAGCAGGTCCGCACATCCGCACATGGCGTGCGCCGTGGCGACCGTCTGTTCGCGAGAACTCGCCGCCATGCTTGCGCGTCAGGGAGACCGCTTGAACATTTTCGCGCCATTGATCCGCCGCCCCGCCGGCACCTCGCTACTCGCCATCGGGCTGATGCTGGCCGGACTGTGGGCGTATCTGCTGCTCGGCGTGGCCGCGCTGCCCACGCTGGAGTTTCCCGGCGTTTTCGTGGCCGCGCAGATGCCCGGCGCCGGCGCGCAGACCATGGCCAGCACGGTGATGGCGCCGCTGGAGCGGCACCTCGGGCGCATCCCCGGCGTCAGGCAGATGTCGGGAACCTCGAACGAGGGCAATGCGCAGATCATGGTGATGTTCGATTTCGGCATCAGCACCGACGCGGCCGCCCGCGAGGTGCAGGCGGCGATCAATGCCGCCGCGCCCGACCTGCCGGCGGTAGGCGATGGCGGCATGCCGTCGCCCCCGCAATACTTCAAGTTCGATACCTCGCAGATTCCGGTGCTGCTGGTGGCGATGACCTCCACCAGCCTGCCGCCGGACAAGCTGTACGATCTCACCGATACCTTGCTGAAACCGGCTGTGGCCCAGGTCCCTGGCGTGGCGCGCGTGCAGGTGTTCGGTGGTGCGCCGCATGCCGTGCGGATCGAGCTGGACACTGCCGCGCTGGTCGCCAAGGGCATCACCGCCAACGATGTCGCCAACGCGCTGCGTGCGGCCAACGTCACCTCGCCGCAAGGCACGCTCAGCGACGGCCAGACGCAGATGGCGGTAACCGCCAGCGACAGCCTGCATGATCCAGCCGAGTTCGGCCGGCTGCTGATCGCGATGAAGAACGGCACGCCGGTGCGCCTGTCCGACGTGGCCACGGTCAGCAGCGGGCAGGAGGACCAATACCAGGCCGCCTGGTTCAACGGCCACCGCGCGGTGACCATGCAGATCAGCAAGCGCGCCGAGGCGAACGCGGTGGCCACCGCCAATGCCGTGCGCGCCAAGCTGCCGGAGTTCCGCGCCCTGCTGCCGGCCGATGTGCAGATCACGCCGATCTTCGACCTGACCCAGACCACCCAGTCAGCCCTGCACGAAGTGGAAGTCGCGTTGCTGCTCAGCATCGTGATGGTGGCGCTGGTGATGCTGGTCTTCCTGCGCCGGCTGCGGCCGACCCTGATCGCGATGCTCAGCGTGCCGCTGTCGCTGGCCGGCGCGTTCGTGGTGATGTGGTCGCTCGACTTCTCGCTCAACACCTTGTCGCTGATTGCGCTGGTGCTGTGCATCGGCTTCGTGGTGGACGACGCGATCGTGGTGATCGAGAACATCGTGCGCCACATGGAACAAGGTACGCCGCCACTTGAGGCGGCGTTGACCGGCGTCGGCGAAATCGGCTTCACGGTGATATCGATCACGCTGTCGCTGATTGCGGTGTTCGCGCCGATGCTGTTCGGCAACAACATGTTCACCATGCTGATGCGCGAGTTCTCGATCACGCTGACCGCGGCGGTGGTGATCTCCGCGCTGGTCTCGCTGACGCTGACCCCGGCGTTGTGCGGTCGCTACCTCAAGCTGGAACACAGTGCCGGGCAACGCGAGCCGAATCGCCTGCAGCGGGCGCTGGAGCGGTTCGACCGCGGCCTGCACCAGCGCTACGAGCGGGCGCTGGACTGGGCCATGCACCATCGCCGCGTGATGCGCTGGCAACCGGCCCTGCTGCTGGTGCTGACCGCGCTGCTCGCCGTGGCGGTGGCGCTGACCGCCGGCGGCGGCATCATGCCGGATGAGGACATCGGCCTGATGCAGGCCAACATCACCGCCGAGGCCAACATCTCGCCGACCCTGCTGGCCACGCGCGCGCAACGGATCGCCGACGTGATGCAGGCCGACCCGGCCGTGCTGGACGTGTCCACCGTGCTCGGCGGCAACGGCGGCGCGGTGGGCAACAACGCGCAGATGTTCATCGATCTCAAGCCGTTCGGCAGCGGTCCAGGCGATCGCCACGCCACCGTCAAGCAGGTGATCGAGCGGCTCGACAAGCAGTACAAGCGGCTACCCGACATCGACGTCTCGCTGACCCCGGTGCAGTTCTTCGGTGGCGGCAACGGCGGCAACGGTGGACAGGGCCGCTACCAGTTCCAGCTCACCAGCAGTGCCGGCGTCGGCCTGCAGCGGCCCACCCTCAAGCTGGCGCAGCGCATGCGCGGCATGAAGGAGTTCCGCGACGTCAGCACCAGCTTCGACAGCATCGGCAAGCAGCAACTGCTGTCGGTGGACCGCGCAACGGCAGCGCGCCTGCACGTGAGCATGGCGAGGGTCGACACCGCGCTCAGCGACGCGTTCGGCGAGCACCCGGTGTCCACGATCTATTCGGACATCAACCAGTACCGCGTGGTGCTCACCTCGTCGGGCGCCAGGTCGCTGAGCCCGGCCACGCTGCTCAACACCTACGTTCGCACCAGCCGCGGCACGATGATTCCGCTGTCGGCGGTGGCGCGCATCGCGCCCAGCATCGCGCCGATCAGCATCGACCACTTCAACCAGCTCGAATCGGCCTCGATCAACTACAACCTGGCCAAGGGCGTGACCCAGTTGCAGGGCATGAAGCTGGTCGATCAGGTGATCGCCGCCGCGCAATTGCCGGCCGGCGTGCAGAAGAAATATGCCGGCAACAACCAGCAGCTGGTGGAGGCGATGACCGGCGCCGGGCTGATGCTGCTGGCGGTGATCCTGGTGATGTACATCGTGCTGGGCGTCCTCTACGAGAGCCTGATCCATCCGCTGACCATCCTGTCCACCTTGCCCGCGGCCGGCATGGGCGCGTACCTGGCGATGCTGGTCACGCATACGCAGCTCACCCTGATGTCGATCATCGCGATCCTGATGCTGATCGGCATCGTCAAGAAAAACGCGATCCTGATGGTGGACTTTGCGCTGGTCGCCGAGCGCGAGCGCGGCCTCTCGGCGCCGGAGGCCATTCGCGAGGCGGCGCTGGTGCGCTTCCGCCCGATCACCATGACCACCTTGGTGGCGATGGGTGCGGCGCTGCCGCTGGCGATCGGTTTCGGGGTCGGTTCGGAAATGCGCCAGCCGCTCGGCATCGCCATCTTCGGTGGCTTGCTGGTGTCGCAGCTGCTGACCTTGCTGAGCACGCCGGCGATCTATCTGTGGCAGCACGACCGCGAACAGCGCAAGGCCGCGCGCCGGCAACTGCGCGCCGAGATCAGGCGTCAGCAGGCGTTGCAGCAGCAGATGCCCGCGCTGCCGAAATAGCTCGTTTCCGCGCCCGGCAAACCACCCCTGCCTTCCGACACGGTGTGGACTTCAGGCACATACATGGGTGCACGGCGGCTGCCATAAAGGCCGGCATGAACGGAACTCCCGCCCCATCCCCACCGGTGTCGCGCGCATCGAACGCGCACGCGCCGTGTCTGGCGTCATACTTGTCGGCCACGGAAACGCCATGAACATTTTCGCGCCCCTGATCCGCCGCCCGGTCGGCACCTCGCTGCTCGCCATCGGCCTGATGCTGGCCGGGCTATGGGCGTACCTGCTGCTCGGTGTGGCCGCGCTGCCGTCGCTGGATTTTCCCGGCGTCTACGTGGTGGCCAACCAGCCCGGCGCCAGCGCGCAGACCATGGCCAACACCGTGCTGGCCCCACTGGAACGACACCTGGGACGCATTCCAGGTGTCGACGAAATGTACGGCAACGCCAGCGAAGGTGCCGCGTCGGTGATGGTGCGCTTCACCATGAGCCGCACGGCCGACAGCGCCGCTCGCGACGTGCAGGCCGCCATCAATGCCGCCGCGGTCGACCTGCCCCCCGGCATGCCGTCGCCGCCGCAGTACTTCAAGTTCGACACGTCGCAGATCCCGATCCTGTTCATCACGCTGACCTCCGACGGCATGCCGCAGGACCAGCTGTTCGATCTCGCCGACACGCTGCTGAAACCGGCGGTGGCGCAGATCAGCGGCGTGGCGCAGGTGCAGGTGTTCGGTGGCACGCCGCATGCGGTGCGCATCGAGCTGGACAACAACGCGCTGGCGGCCAAGGACCTCACCGCCAATGACGTCGCCAACGCGCTGCGCGCGGCCAACGTCACTTCGCCGCAGGGTGTCCTCAGCGACGGCCGCACGCAGATGACGGTCAGCGCCACGGACGGCCTGCAGACTGCACCGGAGTTTGCTCGCCTGCTGATCTCGGTGAAGAACGGCACGCCGGTGCGACTGTCCGACGTGGCTCGCGTGTACAGCGGCCAGCAGGACCAGTACCAGGCGGCCTGGTTCAACGACCGGCACACCGTGGGCCTGCAGATCAGCAAGCGACCGGAAGCGAACGCGGTGGCTACGGTGGAGGCGATTCGTGCGCGGCTGCCGCAGCTGCGCGCGTCGCTGCCGTCGAACATCACCATGACGCCGGTGTTCGACCTGACCCAGACCACCAAGTCGGCGCTGCATGAAGTGCAGGTGGCGCTGCTGATCTCGATCGCGATGGTGGTGCTGGTGATGCTGGTATTCCTGCGCCGGTTGCGGCCAACCCTGATCGCGATGCTCAGCGTGCCGCTGTCGCTCGCCGGCGCGTTCGTGGTGATGTGGACGCTCGGGTACACGCTCAACACGCTGTCGCTGGTGGCGCTGGTGCTGTGCATCGGCTTCGTGGTGGACGACGCCATCGTGGTGATCGAGAACATCGTGCGGCACATGGAAAAAGGCACGCCGCCGCTGGACGCCGCGTTGATCGGCGTACGCGAGATCGGCTTCACGGTGATCTCGATCACGTTGTCGCTGGTGGCGGTGTTCGCGCCGCTGCTGTTCGGCAACAACATGCTGGTGATGCTGCTGCGCGAGTTTTCGGTGACGCTGACCGCGGCGGTGGTGATCTCGGCGCTGGTCTCGCTCACGCTGACCCCGGCGCTGTGCGCCTGGCTGCTGACCCACGAAACGCAAGAGCGCAAGCCGGCCGGGCGGATCGAGCGCGCGGTGGAAAATTTCGACCGTGGCCTGCTGCGCATCTACGAACGCTCGCTGGACTGGGCGATGCACCATCGCCGCATCATGCGCTGGCAACCGCTGACCCTGCTGATCCTCACCTTCGTACTGGGTTGGGCGGTGGCCCAGACCGCCGGCGGCACCTTCATGCCCGACGAGGACACCGGTCAGCTGCAGGTGGATATCGACGCCGATGCCAACATTTCACCGGCGCAGATGACCGAGCGCACGCTGGCGGTGGCCAGGATCATGCAGGCCGATCCGGCCGTGCTCGACCAGCTGACCATGCTCGGCGGCAACAACGCGGGCGGCGCCGTGGGCAACAGCGCGCAGATGTTCGTCGACCTGAAGCCGCGCGGCAGCGGGCCCGGCCAGCGCGGCGAAGGCATCAAGCAGGTGGTGGAGCGGTTGTCGAAGCACTACGACAAGCTGCCCGACGTGAAGGTCTCGGTCAGCGCGGCGCAGTTCCTCGGTGGGGGCGGCAGCGGCGACGGCGGCGGCCAGTACGAGTTCCAGCTGCTCAGCACCAATGGCGGCGATCTGCAGCCATGGGCGCTGAAGATGGTGCGGCAGCTGCGCACGCTGAAGGAGTTCCGCGATGTCGGCAGCAACTTCGACCAGGTCGGCAAGCAGCAGCTGCTGAAGATCGACCGTGCGGCCGCCGCGCGCCTGCATGTAGGCATGGGCACCATCGACTCGGCGCTGTACAACTCGTTCGGCCAGCGCCAGGTGTCGCAGATCTATTCCGACATCAACCAGTACTCGGTCGTCCTCACCGCCGGAGCGGCGCAGAGCGTGAGCCCGCAGTCGCTGCTCAACGTGCGCGTGCGCAACGAGCGCGGCCAGATGATCCCGCTATCGGCGCTGGCGCATATCGAGCCCAACATGAGCCCGATCAGGGTGCGTCACCACAACCAGCTTGAAGCGGCCACCATCAGCTACAACCTGGCCAAGGACGTGCCGCAGGATCGCGGCGTCAAGCTGGTCGAACAGGCGGCCTACGCGGCGGGCCTGCCGGCCGGCATGAAGGTGGATTTCACCGGCGCCAACCAGCGCCTGAAGCAGGCACAGTCCAACGGCATGGTGCTGCTGCTCGGCTCGATCCTGGCGATGTACATCGTGCTGGGCATCCTCTATGAAAGCCTCGGCCATCCACTGACCATCCTCTCGACGCTGCCCGCTGCCGGCGCCGGCGCGTTCCTGGCCATGCTGGTGACGCAGACGCAGATCTCGATGATGGCGATCATCGCGATCCTGATGCTGATCGGCATCGTCAAGAAAAACGCAATCCTGATGGTCGACTTCGCCCTCGTCGCCGAACGCGAACGCGGCCTGTCCGCACCCGAAGCGATCCGCGAAGCGGCGCTGGTGCGCTTCCGCCCGATCACCATGACCACCCTGGTGGCGATGGGCGCGGCGTTACCGCTGGCGATCGGTTTCGGCATCGGCTCGGAAATGCGCCAGCCGCTCGGCATCGCCATCGTCGGCGGGCTGCTGGTATCCCAATTGCTGACCCTGCTGAGCACGCCGGCGATCTATCTGTGGAACTACGACCGCAAGATTCGCAAGGCCGCAAGGCGCGAGCGCCGTGCTGAAAAGAAGCGGCTCAGGGCGTTGGGCGAGCAGCAGACCGCGTCCTGACCAGTCCGCGTGGTTGTTCATTAGACAGCCGGCTGTCCGGTCAACCAGCCTGAATATAAATCTGTGAACTCGCATCGCCGCGCGACTGCGGCAATGCGATGGTCGGCGGAGGGAACACGGTGTCGCGATCAGGCCGGTGCGGTCTCTGCCCGTGCCACACCGATGCTGCGCAGTGCCGGGTTGGTCATGCAGCTCAAGGCAATGGCTGTCAGCGTCAGGCCCGCCGCAGTGAACATGGTCGCCAGCGAGATCATTTTCAGCAGGTTGCCGGCGATGGCGGCCGACAGCGGGCCGAGTCCCATGAAGGTGAACATCAGTACGCTCATGGTGCGGCCCATCATCTCCGGCGCGACGCGGCGCTGGATCCAGCTGACGATGGCGATTTGCGCAATGCCGGCGAGTACGCCGACGCTGGCCAGCAGCACGGCGCCGGCCAGCGTCGAGTGCACCAGGGCCATCGCCACCAAGGCCAGTCCAGCGAGGCTGTCGATACCCAGCACCATCAGGCCGAGCCGGCCGCGGACCAGTTTCGCTGTGATGCCGGAAAGAAAACTGCCCAGCAGCATGCCGCCGCCGTTCGCGGCCATCAGGATGCCCAGCGACGCGGCGCCCAGATCCAGCCGGGTATCGGCCAGCACCGGCAGGCCGACCTGGATCGGGCCGCCGACAAACACCGACACCACGGCGGCGTAGAGGATGAACGCGCGCAGCGGCAGGTCGGCCCAGATATTCCGGATGCCGCTGGCGACGTTGGCCAGCACACTGCCGACCGACACCTTCGGATGGTGATCGCTGTGGATGCGGATCAGCATCAGCGAGCCCAGCGAGAACAGGAAACTCACCGCGTCAGTGCCGAAGGCGAGTCCGAGCCCGGAGGAATCGGCTACGCCATTGCCGTGACCAGCGTGCGCGCCGGTGCTGATCAGCAGTCCGGCGATCGCCGGGCCGACAATCATGCTCAGCTGGCGCATGCCCATGAACAGCGCGTTGGCCGGTTGCAGCTGCTGCGGCTGGATCAGCTGCGGCAAGATCGCCGAACCCGCCGGATAGGCGAACGCGGTGGACAGGCCGATGCCCAGCCCGATCGCGTAGATCATCCACATCTGGATCGCTCCGGCCAGCACCAGCACGGCGAGCAGGCTGACCAGCAGCGCATTGATCCCGCGCGCACCCAGCAACACCCGTCGCGGCGACATGCGGTCCACCACCGCGCCGCCGATCAGCATGAAGGCGGCGCGCGGCAGCGCCATCGCGGCGAGTACCAGGCCGAGTGCGGCCGGATCGCCGGTGAGTTTCAGTACCAGCCACGGCAATGCGACCAGGGTGAACTGATCGCCGATCGCCGAAATCGTGCTGCCGCCGAACAGCAGGGTGAAGTTGGGATTGGCGAACAGTGAACTGCGAGAAGAGAGCTGCATCGTAAAGGCCTTGGGCGCCGTTGACGGGCTGGCGTCGTGATGGAACGAGTCGGTGTGATGCGAGTATCGGCCGTCGCGATCAGCGGGTTGCCATGTCGTCCCACGCTGCGGCGGCCAACCGGCGCAGGTGATCGCGCACGTCGCGCGGCCATGGTTCGGTCAGCGTGATGAAACGCTCGCGCTCATGCCGGTAGAACGCGCGCGACGCTTCTTCGTGTTGGCTGAGGTCACCGGTCAGCGCGAGCATGAAGCGATCGACCGACTCCTGCGCAAGCCGTACGCGGTCCTTCGCGCCATGAGTGCGCATGGCTTGTTCAACCAGTCGCCGCAACACCGCTGAAGCGCCGCCCGGCTGTCCGGCAAGCCAGTCCCAGTGACGCGGCAGCAGGGTGACTTCGCGCGGCACCACGCCAAGCTTCGGCCGGCCGGGGCCGCGCGCGATGGTGGCATCGGTACCCGGCAGGCGGGCCAGCACCTCGGTCAGCGTGCCGCGAAAATCCACTTCGATCTGGCGGCTGTCGTGATCGTCGAAGATCAGCAGCGGTTCGCTGGCGCCGGCATCGAGGGCCAGCTTCGCTGCGCGCACGACGTCCGCCAACGGGCCGCTGGCGATCAGGCGATGGTGATCGAATGCGGTGCAGGTGACCGTGGCGGGCGTCGACATGAGATTTATCCGGGTGAATTGAGCGCCGCATTCTACCCGGATCAAACAAGCTGTCAATATCATCCGGGTGAAAGATCGACACTGGCCCAGAAGTCATGCATGACCGCGCAAGCCGCCTTGCTAAGGTGAGCCCCTTTCCTTCCGAAAGGACTATCCATGCGCTTGAGTGCTGCCGCCTTGCTGGCCTCGTTCACGTGGCTGGCCGCCGCGCCGCTCGCCGCGGCCGAGCTGACCATTCCGCCGATCCAGTATCACCAGCGCACCCTGCCGAACGGCTTGCAGGTGCTGAGCGTGGAGAACCACGCCAGCCCGAACGTGGCCGTGCAGATGTGGTACCACGTCGGTTCGAAGGACGATCCGCAGGGGCGCTCCGGCTTTGCGCATCTGTTCGAGCATCTGATGTTCAAGAGCACCAGGCACATGCATGCCGAACAGTTCGACCGGCTGACCGAGGATGTCGGCGGTGCCAACAATGCGTCCACCGGCGACGACGTCACCAACTATTTCGAGGTGGTGCCGAGCAACCATCTGCAGACCCTGCTGTGGGCCGAGGCCGAGCGGCTGTCCAACCTCAACGTGGACGAGGCCAACTTCAAATCCGAGCGCGCGGTGGTGGAGGAGGAATACCGCCAGAGCGTGCTGGCCGATCCCTACGGCAAGCTGTTCAATGCGATCGACCCGAGCTCGTACACGGTGCATCCGTACAAGCGCCCCACCATCGGCAGCATCGAGGATCTGGAAGCGGCCTCGCTGCAAAACGTGATCGCGTTTCACAATACGTTTTACCGGCCGGACAATGCCACCCTGATCGTCGCCGGCGACTTCGATCCGAAGCAGCTCGATGGGTGGGTCGACCGGTATTTCGGCGGCATCGCGAAACCGGCCGCGCCGATTCCGCAGGTCACCGCGCAGGAGCCGGCGCGCAAGAAGAACCTGCGCTACACCGTCGCCAGCGACACCGCGCCGCTGCCGGCGGTGGCGATCACCTGGCTGATCCCGCCCGCCTCGGACAGCGCCGACAGCATCGCGCTGAAGGTAGCCGCCGCGCTGCTGTCGCAAGGCGATTCCTCGCGGTTGTATCAGTCGCTGGTCTATCGCCATCAGGTCGCCCAGCAGGCGGGCGCCGACGCCGACGGCCGCGTCGGGCCGGGCCTGTTCACCGCCTATGCGATTCTCGCCAGCGGCCATCGGCCGGCCGAAGCGGAGAAGCTGCTGCACGAGGAAATCATCTGGCTGGCGACGCAGCCGATTCCGGTGGCGGAACTGGACAAGGTAAAGACCCAGCTGCTGACCGGGGAGCTGAAGCAGCGCCAGACCGCGCAGGGTCTCGCGTTCGCGCTCGGCCAGGCAAGCCTGGTCGACGGTAATCCGGAGCGCGTCAACACCGATCTGGTCGCCCTGCAGAAGGTCACCGAACGGGATATTCACCGGGCCATGCAGAAGTACATCACCGGCGCGCACAGCGCCACCATCGACTACCTGCCGCAGGCCGGCAGGACGGCGCCGGCGGCCGACATGGGAGCAGCGAAATGAGGCGTCGGATGAAGGCATTGCGTTTGGCCGTCTTTACGGCTGCCATGGTGGCCGCCAGCACCGTGCTGGCGGCGACTTCCTCCCCTGACTTCCCGGCTGCGCCGCCGGCGCCCGGCCCGGCGCCACAGCTGACCGTGCCGACACCGTCCGCGCTGACCCTGGCCAATGGCCTGCAGGTGATCAGCGTGCGCCGCGCGGGCCTGCCCCTGGTCACCGCGCACCTGGTGGTGCGCAGCGGTGGCGAGATGGATCCACCGCAGCTGGCTGGGCTGGCCGACCTCACCGCGAACCTGCTGGGCAAGGGCGCCGCCGGCAAGACGGCGCCGCAGATCGCCGCGGCGGCGGAGACGCTGGGCGGCTCGCTGGACGCCGCCGCGGGCTGGGACGAAAGCGCGGTGGGCATCACCGTGACCACGCCGAAACTGCCGCAGGCGCTGGGCCTGCTGGCCGAGGTCGTGCGCCAGCCGGATTTCAGCGCGGCCGAACTGAAGCGGGCACAGGCGCAGGCGATCGACGACCTGCATCTGGCGCTGAGCCGCCCCACCGCGCTGGCTTCGCTGGCGGCCAGCCGCGGCGTCTTCGGCAAGGGTGCATACGGCCACTCGCGCGGCGGCACGCCGGCGTCGATCGCGCGGATCAGCCGCGCCGACGTGCAGCGGCTGCACGCCGGGCTGTACCGGCCGGACAACGCGATCCTGGTCCTCGCCGGCGACATCACGCCGGCGCAGGCGCAGCAGCTGGCCCAGGCCAGCTTTGGCAACTGGGCCCGGCCGCCTGCACCGCTGCCGGCCAAGCCGGCCGGCAGGGCTGCCAGCGCGTTGCCGCCGATCGTGTTGATCGACCAGCAAGGCGCCGGTCAGGCCGGCGTCGTTGCGGCGCATGCCGCGCCGCCGCGCAACAATGATGACTACTACATCGGCACGGTCGCCAACGCGGTGCTCGGTGGTTCGTACTCGGCGCGTCTGAATGAGGAGATCCGCATCAAGCGTGGCCTCTCCTACGGCGCCAGCAGCCGGTTGCAGCCGTTGCGCGACGCCGGCCTGTGGCTGGCCTCGGCGCAGACCAAGAACCCGTCGGCGGCGCAGGTGGTCGAGCTGATGCTGGGCGAGTTCAAGCGGCTGGGCGGCACGCGGGTTTCCGCCGACGAGCTGGCCGCGCGCAAGGCCACCCTGATCGGCAGCTACGGCCGCAGCCTGGAAACCACCGCGGGGCTGGCCGAACAGGTCGGCGAGCTGGCCGTGTACGGCGTGCCGCTGGACGAGATCGGCCGGTACGTCGCGCAGGTGCAGGCGGTGACGCCAAGGCAGATCGAGAAGTACGCAGGCAAGCACCTGGATGCCGGCGCCGGCACGGTGGTGGTGGTCGGCGACGCCGCGCAGTTCGCCGCCGACATCCGCAAGACGCATCCGCAGGCCGCGCTGCTGGAATCGACCGCGCTGGATCTGGACAGCCCGACGCTGCAGTCGGCCGGCGGGCGAAAATAACGTCTTCGACCGTGCTTTCACCCGACCCCGGCCAACATGCCGGGGTCTTCGTATCACCAGGCGCAACAATCTGTTGCCGGAATCGACCCGAAAAGGGCTCCTCGCGGCGGCGGTTATTTCATAAACTACGCAGTACAAGAATAACCGCACCCTGCGAGGCTTCCCTCATGTCTTTCCGCTCCTTTTCCCGCAGTGCCATCGTGCTGACGCTGATGGCAGCCAGTTTGCCGGCTGCCGCCGCGCGGTTCGAGGTGCAGGCCGGCCGCAGCTACATGGACAGCCACGGCGCGAACGCCGCCTTCGTCGAAGCGGTGTTCGCGCCGCGCCAGCTCGGCCATACCCGCTTCACCTGGTCGCCGGATGTCTCGCTCGGCTGGATCGATGGCCGCCACCGGGCGGGCTACGACGACGGCCGCTACGGCGTGCGCCATGCCGTCGCGCTGGCCGCCGGTGGCGTGCGCCTGCACCTCGGCGAGCCCGGTGCGTGGTACCAGCCGCTGTACTTCAGCGAACAGGTCGCCGCCATCGACCACACCACCCATGCGCTTTCCAGCCACTACCAGTTCGTCAGCACGCTGGGCTGGCAGGCGAAGCACTTCAGCGTGGCGATCCGGCACATTTCCAATGGCGGGCTGCACCGTCCGAATACCGGCGAGACCATGGCGCTGGTCGGCTTCGCCTTCGAGATCTGACGCATGCGCAACCGCGGACAAGACAACGGCCCCGTCGGGGCCGTTGTCTTGTCCGATGCCTGCCGGCCGCTTCAATGGCCGCCGGCGGCAGGCCCGGCCTTGGCGGTGAACGGCGGTCGCGCCAGCCAGATCACGAACACCAGGGCGATGAAGATCCAGCCCAGCGCGTGGAACACCTCGTTGAAGGAGATCTGGTAACCCTGCTGGGTGATCATGTCGTTGATCACGCTGGCACCGGCCTGGGTATCGCCGTGGCCGATCTGGCCGAGGGCAGTCTGCGCGGTCGGGCTGTACGCGGTGATGCGCTCGGCCAGCTGCTCGTGATGGCTCACTGCCCGGCGCTCCCACAGCAACGTGGTCAGCGAGGCCGAGAAACTGCCGCCCAGCGTACGCAGGAAGGTGGCCAGGCCGGAGCCGGCGGCGATCTCGTTCTGCTGCAAGTCCGACAGCAGGATGGTCAGGATCGGCATGAAGAAAAGGGCCACGCCTAGTCCCTGCCACAGCTGCACCATCGCCACGTGGTAGAAGTCGATGCCGATGAAGAAGTCCGAACGCATGAAGCAGGTCAGGCCCATGACCACGAACGCCGCCGCCGCCAGCAATCGCAGATCCATGCGAGGCCCGTACTTGCCGACGACGAAGGTCAGCAGCACCGGGATGATGCCCAGCGGTGCGCTGGCGTAGCCGGCCCAGATCGAGGTGTAGCCGAGGTTGCGCTGCAACCACAGCGGCACCATCAGTGCGATCGCGAAGAACGCCGCGTAGCCAAGGACCAGCGCAATCGTGCCAACGGTGAAGTTGCGGTGGCGGAACAGCTTGAGGTTGACGATTGGGTCCTTGTCGGTCAGTTCCCAGATCAGGAAGATCGCGATGCCGATCGCCGAGACGATGCTGGTGACGATGATGAAGGTGGAGTTGAACCAGTCCTCGTCGTTGCCCTTGTCCAGCACGATCTGCAGCGCCCCCACGCCGATGATCAAGGTGATCAGGCCGACGTAGTCGATCTTCGGCCGCTCGGTCTTCTCCACTTTCCCGCGCAGCTGGTTCGCCACCACCATGCTGGCGAAGATGCCGATCGGCACGTTGATGAAGAAGATCCACGGCCATGAATAGTTGTCGGTGATCCAGCCGCCGAGGATCGGGCCGGCGATCGGTGCCACCACCGTCACCATCGCCAGCAACGCCAGCGCCATGCCGCGTTTGGCCGGCGGGTAGATGCCGATCAGCAGGCTCTGCGTGATCGGGTACATCGGCCCGGCCACCGCGCCCTGCAGCGCGCGGAACAGGATCAGCATGCCCATGCTCTGCGAGATGCCGCACAGGAACGACGTCATCGCGAACAGCAGCGTGCAGGCGGTGAACAGCTTCACTTCGCCGAAGCGGCGCGTGAGGAAGCCGGTCAGCGGCAGCGAGATCGCCATGCTCACCGCGAACGAGGTGATTACCCAGGTGCTCTGGTTGTTGCTGACGCCGAGGTTGCCGGCGATCGTCGGCAACGACACGTTGGCGATCGTGGTGTCCAGCACCTGCATGAAGGTGGCCAGTGACAGACCGATCGTGCTCAGTGCCAGATTGGGCGGACGGAATGGGGTGGTCATCGGTGCCGATCGTCTAGTCTGGAATGGGTAGGAGCCCGCTCGCGGGCGATGCTTTTTCTCCGAAACCTCAAAGCAACAGCATCGCCCGCGAGAGGGGCTCCTGCAGGGGGCGCTATTTGCTGCCAGCCATATTGGCGTGGACGATCTCGGCGATCGCCGCGTCGGCCTTGGCCAACTGCTGCTTGTACACGTCGGTGCTGAAGGCGGCCTGGGTGGGCGATTTCTGCGCCAGGGTCGCGCCGCTCTGGTCGTGCAGGTTCACGTCGACAGTCAGCGACATGCCCAGCCGCAGCGGGTGCTTGTCCAGCTGGGTCGGATCGTCGAACACGATCCGCACCGGAATGCGCTGCACGATCTTGATCCAGTTGCCGGTGGCGTTCTGCGCCGGCAGCAGCGAGAACGCGCTACCGGTGCCGACGCCCAGGCTCTGCACCTTGCCCTTGTAGGCCACCTTGCCGCCGTAGACGTCGGACTCGATCGTCACCGGCTGGCCGATGCGCATGTCGGTGAGCTGGGTTTCCTTGAAGTTGGCATCCACCCACACGCCATGCAACGGCACCACCGCCATCAGCGCGGCGCCCGGCTGCACGCGCTGGCCGACCTGCACCGAGCGTTTGGCCACATAGCCGTCCACCGGCGCGACCAGGGTGGCGCGCGCGTCATCCAGGAAGGCGGCGCGCAACTGTGCCGCCGCGGCCTGCACGTCGGGATGCGAGGCGACCACCGTATCGTCGACCAGCACCTTGCTGGTCTGGTATTGCTGCTGCGCGGTGATCAGCGCGCTCTCGGCCGTGGTCAGGGCATCGCTGGCGTGCGCCAGCTCTTCGGCCGAGATCGCCCCCGACTTCGCCAGCGTCACGCGCCGGTTGTAATCGGCGCGCGCCTTGTCCACCGCGGTCTTGCGCGCGGCCACGTCAGCCTGTGCCCCATTGACGCTGGAATACAGGCCGCGCACCTTGCGCACGGTGTTGGCGAGGCGGGCCTTGGCCCCGGCCAGTGCCACCTCGGCGTCGCTGGGATCGAGCTGCACCAGTACGTCGCCGGCGTGCACCAGGTCGCCGTCATCGGCGCCGATGCTGACCACGGTGCCCGGCACCTGCGGGGTGATCTGCACCACGTTGCCGTTGACGTAGGCGTCGTCGGTGCCCTCGTACCAGCGGCCGTCGAGGAAGTACCACAGCGCCCAGCCGATGGCGGCGAGCAGCACCACGACGGCAAGCACACGCAGCATGAAGCCGCGCGGGTTCTTCCTGGGTGCGGCGGTGCTCGATGGCGCGCCGGCCGCAGTCTCGGTAGTGGCGGGAGTCTGGCTGGACATGGGACGACCTCAGGAACGCGAAGAGTGGGAAGACGGGGAGGGCGTGGGCACCCCGGCCTGCGGCCGGAAACCGCCGCCGAGGGCCTGGATCAATTGCACCGAAAGATCGACCTGTTGCGCCTGCAGCGCGGCCATGCCGCGATTGGCGGCCAGCAACTGCTGGCGCACGACCAGCGCCTCGAGATAGCTGCCGATGCCGGCCTGGTAACGCTGCAACGCCAGCTGCCAGGCCTGCTGGGCCGCGTCCTGGGCGCGCTGCTGCGCGGTGAGCTGTTCCTGCACCGATTGCAGCGCGGACAGCTCGTCGGCGACCTGGTTCAGCGCACCGACCAGGGTCTGGTTGTACTGCGCCACGGCGAGGTCGTACTGCGCATCCTTGCCGGACAGGTTGGCGCGCAGCTTGCCGCCGTCGAAAATCGGCAGGCTGAGCGACGGTCCGAACTGGTAGAACCGCCCCGCCAGGCTGAGCGGGTTGCCGCCGCCCATGCTGATCACGCCGGCCATCGCGCCGATGCTGATGTTCGGCAGGAAGTCGGTCTTCGCCGCCGCGATGTCCCTGCTCGCCGCCTCGACGCGCCAACGTGCGGCGACCAGGTCGGCACGGTGGCCAAGCAGCTCCAGCGGCAGATTGGTCGGCACCGCCAGCGCGGCCGGTCGCAGCGGCTGCGGGCGGGCGATCTCCAGTCCGCGATCCGGCCCCTTGCCCAGCAGCACCGACAGCGACGAGCGCGCGGCATCGACGGCGCGCCTGGACAGTGCGGTGTCCTGCTCGGCGCTGGCCACTTCGGCGTCGCTCTGCCTGAGCTGGATCTGGTTGTCGATGCCGGCGGCGACGCGCTGGCGGGTCAGCTCGAGCGACTGAGTCGCACGCTTCAGCTCGCCTGCGGCCAGATCCTGCTGGGTGAACGCGTAGCCAAGTTGCGCATAGGCGCGGGCAACGTCGCCGGAAAGTGCGATGCGTGCGGCGCGGGCATCGACCTCGGCGGCGCGCGCCTGGCCCACCGCAGCTTCCCAGGCGGCGCGCTTGCCGCCCCAAAGGTCCAGATCCCACTTGAAGCTCGCATAGCCGTACTTGGCCACGGCAAAATGCGCCTTGTCGCCAAGCAGCGCGGCCGGCGGACGGGCACCGGCGACCGCGGCGCCGCCATTTAAGCTGGGGCCGCGCGCGGCATCGGCGATGCCCGCCTCGGCCTGCGCTGCGCGGGCACGGGCATCGGCTACGCCGAGGCCCGGGTTGTTCTGCAGTGCTTCGGTGATCAGGGTATTGAGTTGCGCGTCACCCAGCCCGGTCCACCAGTCGGTGGTCGGCCACGCGGCGGCGGACAGGTTGGCCAGGCTGCGATCAGCCTTCAGCGAGGATGGATCGATCGGCGTGCCGTCCGGGTGCACGCCGCCGCTGCTGACGCAGCCGGCCAGCGCGAAGGTCAGTGCCGTGGCAGCCGCAAGTAGATGCAGACGCATGGGATGAAGTCCAGGGGGAAGGGGTCAGTTCTTGTCGCGCAGCGCGTGCAGCACGCGCTCGAGGTAATCGTGCAATTGCTCCCGTTCGGCCTCGTCCAGCGAGCGCTGCGCGGCGGCCAGCACGCGTTCGTTGCAGTCGGTCAGCTGCTGCCACATGGCGTCGCCGGCGGCGGTCAATTCGATGCGCAGGGCGCGGCGATCCTGCTCATGCGGGCAGCGGCGCAGGTAGCCCTTGCGCTCCAGCTGGTCGAGCTGGCGGGTCATCGCGCCACCATCCAGTTCCACCGAACGGGCCAGCTCGCTGGCCGACATCGGACCGAGCCGGGCCAACCGTTTGAGGATCAGGAACTGGGTAAAACGCAGGTCCACATTCTGCGCCGCCAGCTCTGCCTCCATCGCGCGCACCACCTCGGCGCGCACCAGGCCGAGCAGGATGCCGAGGTTTTCTTTGGGGGTGGCGAAGGCCATCGAATCGGTATTCATGGCCGCGCATTCTATTGCCTCAAGTATATTTGTCAAGGCAAATATGTGCCGATATACCTTTGTCTCGGCAAATGGTGTCAGGCGGCGCGCATCCGATGGGCCTGCAGTTCGTCGTGCACCAGCGCCTGCAGCGCCGGATCGCGGATCACGAAGAGGTCGAACACGCCCAGCGCCAGCAGGGTCGGCAATTGCGCCAGCAGGCGTGGCTCGGCTTCGAGCCGCATCGATTCCGGAGTGGCCGGGTCCAGCATCAACTGGGCGTTCACCACGAAATCGGTGAGCGCGTCGGTGCGCGACGCATGGACAGGGGTGGGGATGGGGAGCAACGACATGTCGATCTCCTGTAGGGATTGATGCAAGGACGTCAGCGCACGGCGCGCTGTGACAGACAGTTGCGGTACGGCCGCTGGGAGATGCGCCGCGGATGGCCTGGACCGCATGGCTGGCGTCACGGTCACGGGCGGACGCATGACTTGGGGGACAGGCAACAATAGGTGGGTCCCGCTAGCATGGGAAGGCAGTCCCCACTGCTGGTACTCCCACTACCACCCGGCCATGTCCATGAGCACCTCCATGCAACGCACCGAGCTGAAGGCCTTTCTGCGCGCGCGCCGCGCCGCGCTCGCGCCAGAGGCGGCGGGCCTGCCGCGCGGACCGCGCCGGCTGACGCCGGGCCTGCGTCGCGAAGAAGTCGCGGCGCTGGCCCGGGTCGGCGTCACCTGGTACACGTGGCTGGAGCAGGGCCGCGCGATCAACGTGTCGGCCGCGGCGCTGACCCGGATCGCGCGTGCGCTGGCGCTGTCGCCGACCGACGAGGCCTACCTGTTCGCCTTGATGGGGCTGACCCGCACCGACGTACCGGAGCAGCACTTCAATCTGCCGCCGGTGATGCACGAGGTGCTGCGGCTGTACCAGGCCCCGGCCTTCGTGCTGGACACGGTGTTCAACGTGCTGGCCTGGAACCGCATGGCCGAACGCCTGTACGACTTCGGCGATTTCGGTGGGCCGTTCGCCGACAACCACCTGTGGAATGCCTTCATGAACCCGGCGCGGCGGCAGCTCTATCCGGATTTCGAGAACGGCGCGCTGAACCTGCTCGGCATATTCCGCATGAACCAGGCGGCGCATCCGGAAGACCCGCGCTTCCAGCTGCTGATCGAGGCGCTGAACACGGCCAGCCCCGAGTTCGTGGAGCTGTGGCAGCGCTGCCATACCGCGCCATTGAGTGCGGTCACGGTGCCGTTCTTCCACCCCGAATTCGGCGACCTCAGCATCCATTCGATGCGCCTGCCGATCCGCGACAGCGACCATGTCGACCGCGCCACCGCGTTCTTCTTCGCACCGGCGAACGCCGCCACCGCCGCAAGCTTCGCGCGCGTCGCCCGTCGCCTTGCCGCGGAGCGGTCGGCGCAGTCGGCATGACGCAGCCGGTGGACGCAGGGGCGATAATCAGCGTTCGAACGTGCAGAACCGAAACCACGGACTCCCGCGCAGGTGCCTTGTACGGGGTGGTCAAGCGGCGCTTCGGCGCTGATGGCTGCGTTCCTTCCTCGATCGGCGGAGAACCATGACGATGCAACACCCCGAGGTGCAGGCGTTCTTCGACGAGGTCAGCCACACCTTCAGCTATGTGGCATGGGATCCGGCCACCAGCAAGGCGGCGGTGCTGGACAGCGTGCTCGATTATGACGCCGCCTCCGGGCGCACCCGTCACAGCTCGGCCGATGCGCTGATCGCGTTCGTGCGCGCGCGGGGCCTTGGCGTGGATTGGGTGATCGACACCCACGTGCACGCCGACCACCTGTCGGCGGCGCCGTACGTGCAGGCGCAAGTCGGCGGCCGGCTCGGTATCGGCGAACACATCCGCGAGGTGCAGGATACGTTCGGCCGGCTGTTCAACGCCGGTGAGGACTTCCGCCGCGACGGCAGCCAGTTCGACCACCTGTTCCAGGACGGCGAGCGCTACATGATCGGCGGCATCGAAGCCGTGGCGATGCACACGCCCGGCCACACGCCGGCGTGCATGACCCATCTCATCGGCGACGCGGCCTTCGTCGGCGATACCTTGTTCATGCCTGACTACGGCACCGCGCGTTGCGACTTTCCCGGCGGCGATGCGCGCATGTTGTACCGCTCGATCCAGCGCATCTTTGCATTGCCCGAGCAAACCCGGATATTCCTCTGCCACGACTACAAGACGGCGGATCGCCACGAATTCCTGCACGAAACCTCGGTCGCTGCCGAGCGCCGCGACAACATCCACCTGCGCGGCGGCGTCGGCGAGGACGAGTTCGTGCGCATGCGCAACGCGCGCGATGCCACCCTGGCGATGCCGGCGCTGATCCTGCCGGCGGTGCAGGTGAACATGCGCGCGGGCCAGTTGCCGCCAGCCGAGGACAACGGCGTGCGCTACCTGAAGATTCCGCTGGATGCATTTTGAGGGGGCCGCTTCGCCGCGACCGCGTCACGGCCTGCCGCCGGCGGAGTGATCGATGATCTACGTGCTGCTCAGCGTGGTGTGCAGCGTGCTGCTATCGGTGCTGCTGAAGCTGGCGCGCCGTTTCGAGATCGACGTGGGCCAGGCGATCGCCTGGAACTACGTGGCGACCAGTGCGCTGACCGCCTTGCTGCTGCAGCCCACGCCGGCGGGCCTGAGCGAACCTGGCGTGCCATGGCTGGCGCTGGCCGCGCTGGGCATCCTGCTGCCGACGATCTTCCTGGCGCTGGCCGCGTCGGTGCGCCATGCCGGCATCGTGCGCAGCGATGCGGCGCAACGATTGTCGCTGCTGCTGTCGCTGTTGGCCGCGTTCGCCCTGTTCGGCGAGCAGCTCAGCGCATTCAAGGCGGTCGGCATCACGCTCGGCCTGCTCGCCCTGCCGTGCATGGTCTGGCGCAGCGGACAGCCAACGGCGGCCCGCGGCGCGGCCGGCTGGCTGTACCCGCTGCTGGTGTTCGGCGGCTTTGGCATGATCGACATCCTGTTCAAGCGCGTGGCGCTGGCCGGCGTGCCGCTGGGCGCCTCGCTGCAGGCGATGTTCGCGCTGGCCCTGCTGGTGGCGTTCGCACTGCAGCTGTGGCGGCGCCTGCAGGGGCGAACCCGCTTCACCGCGCGCAGCGCGCTGGGCGGCGTGCTGCTGGGCCTGGTCAACTTCGGCAACATCCTGTTCTACCTGCGCGCCCATCGCGCGCTGCCGCAGCATCCGGCGCTGGTGTTCGCCAGCATGAACCTCGGCGTGGTGGCGCTGGGCGCGCTGGTCGGCATGCTGCTGTTCCGCGAGCGGCTGAGTCGACTGAATCTTGGCGGCGTGCTGCTGGCGCTGCTGGCGATCGCGGTGATTGGCTGGAAGTAAGGGCGAAAGCACTGTTCAGCGAAGTCCACCCTTGAAAGACTGCCTACTGGTCGCTGGAAACTCCGAACACCGTTGTCTCGAGGCCGGAGATCGAAATCTATAGCAGCAGGCAGCACGCGCTGCCGCAACCCGTGCGGCTTTTGCCAGCCGTACCCTGATCGAAGTATTACTGCCTCGCTGGCGTTTGAATGAGCGAAGATCCCGCCGGATCGCTTCCGACTTTCGGCAATGTGACGAACTGTCCGTAGACGCATCGTCTACGAAATATTCGAATCGAGGGCTATGCCGAAGTCACTACTTCCTCTTGGCAGGGCTATAAAGCAACGCAGGGATGCTCTTGGCTTATCGCAAGAATCGCTCGCCGAGCAATGTGGCTTTGACCGCACGTACATCAGCATGCTTGAGAGAGGGCGGCGTAATCCGTCGTTTCTGAATCTCCTGAGATTGGCTGATGGACTGAAGACTTCGGTGGCCCAACTCACCGAGGTTTACGATGGCCCTTCCACCGATTAACGAAGCGCACGCGCTGCAGATCCAGGCTGGAGCAACGGGACGCCATAGCGGCCATGCTTTCGAGAACGCCCTGGTCGGGGCCATCAACGGCTTCCGGTATCCGATCCAGGTCGTCGGTTCGGCGGTTCCCCACCTGTCGACCGGTGATCCTGCGCTTTCGTTGCTGAAATACATCGCGAACCGATTGCACCTCACATCCATTCAGCGAGCGTCTGCGGTTTCCACAGGCTCCCTCGCTACCTCGGAGATGGGCAAGCGATGGCTCGTCGTGAATGGTGTGACAGTGTCGCGCTGCAAGAGCGATCTGATCGTCACGTTGCACCCGGTGCATGGAGCTCCGATCACCGTGGGGGTATCGATCAAGCAGTGCAACAACCGCGCACCTACCAATGCCCAGCTCTACTTCACTACCGCGCGGGGCTTCGTGAACCTTCTGAGGAACAACCAGGTACCCATTTCCGACCAGGCGCTCCATGCCCTGCGCCAGTTCTGCGGTGACGACGGGTTCAGGCCGTCGAACAATGCCTTGCTGAGCGCGGTAAGAAAGGTAGACCCACGGCGGTACTTCTGGGAAGAAACCGATGACGTCGGGCTAAAGGAATGGAGCCGCATCTTCACGACGCACCAGGACAAAATCACCAGATTGTTGCTGCAGAAAGCCTACATGGACGATCCATTCGTTCCCGACTTTCTCCTGCACAAAACGAAGTCGGCGCCCTCATGGAATACCACCGAGACGGCCATCTATTCCATGGAAGAACTCATTGTGTTGAGCAGGCGCTACCAAGGCTTCGCGACCCGATCGTACTCGGTGCGGAAAGGGTCATATCGAGACCCTGCGGGCGTCGAGCATCTGGCGCCGCGGTTCGGCATCGTCCAGATGCAGCGCGGTGGCCAGACACAGCATCCCGAACAGCTCCAATTCAATCTTGAGGCGGGGTATTTCTACAAGATCCAGGGACGCTCCGAATAGACCAGGACGTAGTCAAAGCATGCGCCGGACATGCATGGCGATGGCCCGTGCAAGCAGTGGCGGAACGGCGTTGCCGATGCCGGTGCGAATGCAGCCCAGGGTTCCGCCAAACCGATAGGTGTCCGGAAAAGACTGGAGTCTTGCCGCCTCGCGAATGGTAAGCGCCCTGGTGGCGACGGGGTGCACATTCCGGCATCCGGAGATCATGCCGAAGGTCGTTTGTACCGTCGCGGCCGGTTCGTTCCAGACTTGCCGCTTGTAAGTGGTGTTGTAGCCGGAGGGCGGGCGCATCTGCGGGTCGCTGTTGTCGTGCGCGCTCGATCCCTCGGGCACATCCCACAGCCACTCGATGACATGCGAGGGATGGCTGACCGCCTCGTGCAGCGAGTCGCTGGATCTGCCGCCGGATTCAAGGTACGCCAGATCGGAACAGGCATCGGCAAATGTCCGCCATGCCAGCTTGCCGGGAAACAGGCCTCCGCCAGAACCATGCGTGGCCGCAGGCATCGACGGATGGCCGGGCAGATCATTGCGCACGGCGACGAACAGCACGCGTTCGCGATGTTGCGGAACGCCGTAGTCCTTGGCATTCACCTCGAAGAAATCCACCTTGTAGCCGTGTCTGCCGAACTCGGCGCGGATGTCGTCGCGCACCAATCCCCCGGCGGCGTTCCTCATCGAGGTAAGCACGCGGACATTCTCCAGCACGGCCATCTTCGGTCGGAACATGTCGACGAACCGCAGGTAGTGCCTGAACAGCTGGTTCCTGGGGTCGTCCACCTTCCGCTTGCCGGAGAGGCTGAAACCCTGGCAGGGAGGGCCGCCGATGATCACGTCTATGGGGCCGATCTCCGCCGCTCGTGCGGCGAGATCCCCATCACTTATCGCGGTGATGTCCGCGCCGATCTCCACGCCATCGGAAAAATTCTGCCTGTAGATGGCACGCAGCGGTTCTTCACGTTCTACGAAGCCCTTTATCGAGAACCCGGCGGCGGAGAACCCAAGGCTGAAGCCGCCGCATCCTGAAAACAAGCTCAAGGCGGACAGGTCGGCCGTCTTGGGTGCGCAATGCGCGGCATGCAGCTCGCGCAATAAAGCGACATAGCCCGGGTTGCCGCGGGTCGGCTTCGCCTTGGCGACGCGCGCGGCCAGCATGGGCGGTTCGCTGTAGCAGCGCTCGCGGTAGCGCTTGGTGCGCGTGGATACCGCCATCACCTGATCGCTATCGCGTATCGCGTCGAGCGTCACCGCCAGGTCCGGTGCCGCCAGCGCGACCTTGCCCAGTTCGAAGGCCGACAGCAGATGCTGGGAGACGCCGGAAATCTCCGCCAGCTTCGCCTGGGAGAGGCCGAGTCGTTCACGCCGTTGGCGGAGCTGTGCACCCGTAGTCATGCGGTCGATTGTCACTGGTGTCTGGATCGAGTCAAGGCGGATCCCGGCGCCAACCCGCGAATCCGCTACCTGGCGAGTAGGTGCGCAATACGGAGCCGATCAGCGTTTCGATGGCGTTTTATGTCGCGGCGCGGTCGAGCCGCGCACCACCAGTTCCGGGCTGAAGCCTTCGTTGATGCTGCTCACCGGCTCGCCATTGGCGACGCGCTGCAGGTCGCCGATCAGTCGCTGCGCGGCGTGCTGGGCGATCTCCTCGGTGGCCTGGCGCGCAGTGGTCAGCGCAGGCCAGGACTGCTTGGAGAACGGGCTGTCCTCGAAGCCGGCGATCGACAATTCGTACGGCACGTTGATGCCGTCCGAATGCGCGGCGGCCAGCACGCCGGCGGCGATCTCGTCGTTCGAGCCGAAGATCGCGCTGGGCCGGTCCTTCAACGCCAGCAGCTTGCGGGCGCCGCGGAAGCCGTCGTCGAAGGTGTAGTCGCCGGGAACGATCAGCTTGCGATCAAGGGCGATGCCGTAGTCCTTCAGCGCGTCCTCATAACCCTGATACCGCTCCAGACTGGAGCGGTGCTCGCGTCCGCCCCACAGGAACCCGATGCGCTGGTGGCCGAGCTGGATCAGGTGTTCGGTGATCGCGTAGGCGGCGTCGCGGTCGTCCACGTAGACGCACGGCGAACCGTCCTGCGGATCCTTGCGCGCCGAGATGATCCGGATGAACGGGATCTTCGCCTCGCTCAGCGCGCGGATCAGCGCCGGCTGTTCGGACATCGGCGGCGCCAGCACCAGCCCGGCCACGCGCGAGCGGCGCACCAGTTCGCGCAGTTCGTCGGCCAGTGTCGGCGAGGACGAATCGCACGGGTGGATCTGCAGGCCGAAGCCGCTGCTGCGGCACGCCGCCAGCACGCCACGCTGCAGGTTGATGATGTAGTGCGCGTTGGGATTGTCGTAGACCAGGCCGATCGCATAGGCGCGGGTGCTGCGCAGGCTGCGTGCGGAAGGGTCGGGCTGGTAGCCGAGCGCATCGATCTCGCGCTGCACCTTCGCGCGCGTGCGCGCATGCACCGACGGCTCGTTGTTGATCACGCGCGATACCGTCTTCAGCGAAACGCCGGCCCGTTCTGCAACATCTTTGATGGTGGCGCTGCGCAACCGCTGAACCTCGGGCATCGTGATCGTGGCACCGCGCGGAAACGCGCGGCGGGTTGCGCATCGTAACTTATGGGGTGCTCGCCGCGGCGCGGCCGCGTGGGACCTGGCCGGTGCGGTGGCCGGCCAGGCCGTAGTAAAGGATGTACAGGTAGCACGGCACCGTCACGCACAGGAAGGCCAGCTGGAAGTCGACCGCCTGCTTCAGGTGCACGAACACCTGCGGGATCAGCGCGCCGCCCACGATGCCCATGATCAGCAGCGCCGACGCGGCCTCCGTATGCCGGCCCAGACCCTTGATCGCCAGCGGGAAGATGGCCGGCCACATCATCGCGTTGGCGAACCCGAGCGCAGCCACGAAGGCCACCGACGCATAGCCATGCGTGACGAACGCGCCGCCGGCGAACAGTACGCCGAGCACCGCCGACACGGCCAGGTAGTGCTGCTGCGAGATGAAACGCGGGATCACCAGCAGGCCCGCCACGTAGCCCAGCAGCATCCCCAGCATGGTGTACGAAGTGAAATGCCTGGTCGCTTCCAGCGGCAGGCCGAAACCCTGGCCGTAGATGCCGATGGCATCGCCCGCCATCACCTCCACGCCCACGTACACGAACAGGCACAGCACGCCCAGCCACAGGTGCGGAAACGTGAAGATGCTGCGGCCGGTGTGACCGATCGCGTGCTCGTCATTCGCCCCGGCCGGCTTGATTTCCGGCAGCGACGAGCGCACGACCCAGATCGCCAGCAGCACGAGCAGGGCGGCCATCACCATGTAAGGCCAGTACACGCGTGCGGCGAAGCTGTTGAGCAGCACGTCGCGCGCCGCCGCGGTAGGCGCCGCCTTCACCTGCTGATCGAGCGTGTCGATGCCGTTCAACACCAGTGCGCCGAACACGAACGGCGCCAGTGCGCCGGCCACCTTGTTGCAGATGCCCATGAAAGCGATGCGCTGCGCCGCGCTGTCGATCGGTCCGAGAATGCTGATGTAGGGATTCGAGGCGGTCTGCAGCAGCGACAGGCCGGCGCCGATCACGAACAGGCCGACCAGCGCCCCATGGTAGATGCGGATATTGATGAACTCGCCGAACACGACCGCGCCGACCGCCATCACGAACAGGCCCAGCGCCATGCCCTTCTTCATGCCGGTGCGCCGCAGCACCATCGACGATGGCAGCGCCAGCACGAAGTACGACACATAGAACGCGACCGGTATCAGAAACGCGCTGACGTCATCGAGATTGAAGGCCAGCTTGACGAAGATCGTCAGCGGCCCGTTGAGCCAGGTGACGAAGCCGAAGATGAAGAACAGCAGGCCGATGATCAGCATCGGGCCAAGGTTGGTGCGTTCGGACGGCGCTGCCGCCAGCGTGGTTGCCATGGTCTCTTCTCCCCGGAGTCCGACCGTACCGCACCGGCCGAATGACCGGGACAGACAGGAATGTCTCTTTATTCGCCGGAAAGTGCAACCGTTGTCATTTCCCTTCCCAGAAAGCCGTGATGAGGCTGACTGCCGCAGCCGTCCGGATGGCCAAACAAGGCCCCCGTTTGCGCACTGCGGCAAGCGCCACGGCCACCGCGCAAATGGGCGCGAGAGCCAAACTACAGGCTGTTCAATGCGAGATGTCCGGCCATTTGTCGGTTTGTCCTGGCAACTATGTTGCAACGCCATATCCGACTCCCCGGAAGCCGTTCCATTCGATTTGACAACGATGTCATTTTGAACGCAGACTCCGCCGGAATCAGGCCGCCCGGCCAGCAGCGAATGCTGCCGCGCGGCACGGGTGATGCCGGCCACGGGAGAACGGAGTGGGGGAAGCCGCCAACCAGCGTCATGCAGCGGAGCCGTCGACGATGGCTCTGGCCGCGGCGTCGATGTCGACCGGGTCGACCGGGCCGGGGCGGGATCAGCCGTTCCTGGCGGCCGACGTGGGCGGCACGCATGCGCGCATCGGGCTGGTCGTCGGCAGCACTGCCGGCAGGCGTCCGGTCAGCGTACTGCACTACCACCGCTACGGCTGCGCGGACTGGTCCAGCCTCACCGCGATGCTGCAGGATTTCGTCGGTCAACTGGAGCACACGCCGCATGCGGCGATGCGCGGCCAGTTGCGCCATTGCGCGGTGGCCTGCGCCGGCTACGTGCTGGACGACGCGATCATCAACGAGAACCTGCCCTGGCCGGTGTCGATCCGCGATATTCGCGACGGCCTCGGCATCCAGCGGCTGGCGGTGATCAACGATTTCGAAGCGGTGGCCTACGCGACCCAGTTCATCGACACCGGCGAGACCCGCCCGGTCATCGAGGCCACCGCGCCGGCTGCGCCCGGGCCGGTGCTGGTGATGGGGCCGGGCACCGGGCTGGGTTCGGCGGTGTTGCTGCCCGGCCAGCCGCGCGCGCAGGTGCTGGCTACCGAAGCCGGGCAGATTTCGCTGGCGCCGGGCAACGAGCGCGAGATCGAGATCCTGCGGCTGTTCCGCCGCGATCGCCCGCACGTGTCGTTCGAGGATGCGTTGTCCGGGCCCGGCCTGCTGAAGCTCTATCGCGCGCTGTGCGAATTGCGCGGCGGCCCGGCGCGACTGCTGACGCCGGCCGAAATCACCGGCGCCGCACTGGCCGCCAGCGAGGTGGCGGCCGTCGAGGCGCTACACGTGTTCTGCGGTTTGCTCGGCAGCTTCGTCGGCGATCTGGTGCTGCTGTACGGCGCCCGCGGCGGCGTCTATCTGGCCGGCGGCATCCTGCCGCGGATCCAGCCGTTCCTGCTGGCCAGCAGCTTCGCCGAGCGCTACTTCAACAAGGGCGTGATGCGCGCCTATCTGCAACAGGTTCCGGTACGACTGATCGAGCACGGCCAGCTTGGTGTCATTGGCGCCGCAGGCTGGTTTCTGGATGAGCGGCAGGGAGAGTGAGATGACCGCCATCCAGTGACACGGCGCCAAGCCAGCCACAACACAAGTCCACGGCCGTCGCCATGACGGTCCTGATTCGAGCCAGCCTCTGAGGGGAGGACATCATGAACTACCGCAAGACACTATTAGCCGCCAGCATCATCACCAGCCTGTGCGTTTCCGGCGCGCTGTATGCGCAGGACACGACGCAGTCCGGTTCGACCGGCCAGGCCGGCCAGCCGGCCAGGAAAGATGTCAAGCAGCTGGGCACGGTCATGGTCACCGGCATCCGCGACAGCGAGGCGGAATCGCTAGCGCTGAAGAAGGATGCCGCCTCGCACATCGAGGTCGTCACCGCCGAAGACATCGGCAAGCTGCCGGCCAAGAACGTGGCCGACACGCTGCAGCGGTTGCCGGGCGTCAACATCAGCTCCGCCAGCGCCAGCGAGGGCGGTTTCGACGAAAGCGACCGCGTGAGCCTGCGCGGCACCAATCCCAGCATGACCCAGACCCTGGTCAACGGGCATACCGTGGGCACCGGCGACTGGTTCGTGCTGAGCCAGGTCACCACGGTCGGCCGCAGCGTCAGCTACAGCCTGTTGCCGGCGGAGATCGTCAGCGAAGTCGTGGTGCACAAGACCTCCGAGGCCAAGATCCAGGAAGGCGGCGCGGCCGGTTCGGTGGACATCATCACGCGCAAGCCGCTGGAGTTTGCCAAGAACATCACCGCCGAAGGTTCGGTGGGCGGCGTCTACGCGGATCTGCCGGGCAACACCAAGCCGCAGTTCAGCGGCCTGTTCAACTGGAAGAACGACGCCAACAACTTCGGCGTGATGGTGCAGGCCTTCTACGAGAAGCGCAGCCTGCAGCGCAATGGCCAGGAGCTGGTGGGCGGCTACGTGCCGATTGCCGCCACCGATGCAGTGGCGGTGGCGCACCCCGACCTGGCCGGCGTCTATTACCCGCAGGAAATCGGCGCCACGCTGTTCACGCAGACGCGCACACGCAAGGGCGGTGCGGTCGATGTGGAGTTCAAGCCCACCGACAACCTGACCCTGAACCTCAACGCCTTCTATACCAAGCTCAAGGCCGACAACTACAACCGCAACTACATGTTGTGGACCAGCCAGTTCATCAACCAGGGCGGGCTGCAGCCGGGCTACACCGTGAAGAACGGCGTGCTCACCAACGCCTCGTTCGGCCAGGTGGCCGGCAACACCAATCCATCCATCGTCTACGACCAGATCTCGCGTCCGGGCGCGGCCTCCAGCTCCGGCTACGTGAGCCTCGACGCCGACTGGCGTGTCACCGACCAGCTCTCCTTCAGAGGCCAGGTCGGCACCACCGAGGGCAAGGGTTCCAGCCCGGAACAGAACGTGCTCGAACTCGGCGCCAACGCCGGTGCCCCCGCCAGCTGGAACATCAACGGCAGCGGCAAGCCCACCGACTGGTCCGTGGGCGGGTCGAACAGCACGCCTTCGGGCATTCTGCCGTCGTTCGGCTGGATCTTCGGCGGCCAGGGCATCAAGACGAAGGACAAGGAAAACTGGGGCCAGCTCGATGGCGAGCTGGACTTCGATGGCGGTTCGCTCTCGTCGCTGGAGTTCGGTGTGCGCTACGCCGACCACACGCGCGAAAATCCGTTCGAGGTTGCCCAGGGCCCGTCCGGCGACTGGACCAACCTGGCCAACTATCCGGCGACTTACGGCAACTACCCGGGCGATTTCGGAAGCAGCCTGGGAGGCTCGTTCCCTGGCAACATCTGGTACTACTCGCCGGCCCAGCTGGCCGCGTTCGATGCGCGATTCACCAACCGCGATCCGGTGAGCCGCTTCTATTTCAACGACGTCTACAAGGTCAACGAGAAGGACAGCGCCGCGTACATGCAGCTGAACTTCGCCGGTGAAGGCTGGAGCGGCAACCTGGGCGTGCGCTACGTCCAGACCAAGCAGAACATCGGCTACACCAGCACCAATCCCGATCCGGGTGCGACCACCTCCACCGGTCCGATCGTGGGCTCGGCCTTCGGCAACTACTACTGGAACACGTACAAGAACAAGTACTCCAAGTTCCTGCCCAGCGGCAACCTGAAGTTCGACATCACCGATCAGCTGGTGGCCCGCATCGCCGCCTCGCAGACGATGACCCGGCCGGACTATTCCGCGCTGGCCGGCTTCGTGTCCCTCAACGATCTGACGCTGGCCGGCAGCGGCGGCAACCCGAAGCTCAAGCCGCTGATCTCCAGCAACTTCGACGCGGCGCTGGAATGGTACTTCGCCCCACGCGGTCTGCTGTCCGCCGGCGTGTACAAGATGACCCTGAAGGACTACGTCAACTTCAGCAACGAGTTCCAGACCTACAAGAACATCCAGGCCAGCACCAATGCCGGCACGGACGTCTTCAGTACCTATACGGTGAGCGTGCCATCCAACACCAATGGCCAGGTGAAGGGCGTGGAGCTCAACTACATCCAGCCGATCGGCAAGAACTTCGGCGTGTCCGCGAACTACACCTACGCCAGCGGCAGCGCGACCGGCGACAAGCCGCTGCAGGGCACCTCGAAGACGACCGCCAACGCGTCCGCCTTCTTCGAGAACGACCGCTTCAACGCGCGCGTGAGCTATACCTACCGCTCGTCGTTCTATGCCGGCGTGGCCCGTGCGGACACGTTCTACCAGGCGGGCGTAGGCAACCTCGCGGCATCGTTCGGCTACAACATCAACGAGTGGATGGCGGTGTCGTTCGACGCGATGAACCTCAACAACCCTAAGCTGAAGTACTACACAAAGACCGACGCGATCGGCAAGCAGCCGTACTACTTCTACGACAACGGTCGCCAGTACTACGTCAACCTCCGCTTCAAGTTCTGACCCGTTTCATCCCGACGCAGCCATGGACGGCTGCGCACTCTCCCCTTCCGGGCCCGAGCAACCGTTTTCGGGCCCGATTTTTTTGAAGGCGCCATGATCTTGCCGCGTGGCATCCTGCGACGCTTGCGACGGAGATTGCCGATGACACGCCGTTTGTTCTGCCTGTTCTGCGGATGCCTGTTTGCCGGTGTCGCCCTGGCCGCGGTGCCGGCTAGCGGCCAACACGCTGCCGCGGAAAATGCGATTTCGCTGATCCCGTTGCCGGCCCAGCTCACGGTTGCCGGCGGCATGTTCAATGTCGACGCGCGCATGACCATCGTGGTCGCCGACCATGCCGCGTCGACCCGGCGCACGGCGCGCTACCTGGCCGGGCTGATCGCCCGCACCCGCGGCCTGCATTTGCCGGTGAAGAAAGGCCCCGCAACGGTGCCTGCGATCGTGTTGCTGCGTGATCCGCGCGCGCCGGTGGCGAACCGTGAAGGCTATGCGCTGGATGTCACGCCGCAAGGCATCCGCGTCAGCGCACGCAATGATGCCGGCCTGTTCTATGGCGCGGTGACCCTGTGGCAACTGCTTACGCCGGATGCGCAACGCGGCGCGGTACGGGTGCCGGCCGTGCATATCCGCGACCAGCCGCGCTTTACATGGCGCGGCCTGATGCTGGATTCCGCGCGGCACTTCCAGAGCGTGGCGGAGATCGAGCGGCTGCTGGACCAGCTGGCCGAGCACAAGCTCAACGTATTCCACTGGCACCTCACCGACGACCAGGGCTGGCGCATCCAGATCAAACGCTACCCCGAGCTCACCCGCATCGGCGCGTGGCGCACGCCGCCAGATGCCGGGCACGACGGCGAGCCGGCGCGTTACGGTGGTTTCTATACGCAGGACGAGATCCGCCACGTTGTCGCCTACGCCACCGCGCGGCACATCACCGTCGTGCCGGAGATCGACATGCCCGGCCATGCGCAGGCCGTGGTGGCGGCGTACCCGCAGTTCGGCGTCACCGGCCGGCGTCCGCCGGTGTCGGTCGACTGGGGCGTCAACCCGTACCTGTACAACATCGACGACGCCACATTCCGGTTCATCACCAACGTACTCGACGAGGTGATGGCGCTGTTCCCGTCGAAGTACATCCACGTCGGCGGCGACGAGGCGGTCAAGGACCAGTGGCAGGCTTCCCCCGCGGTGCAGGCGAAGATCCATGCGCTCAGCCTGAAGGACGAGGACGCGTTGCAGGGCTGGCTGATCGATCGCGTCGGCCGCTACCTCGACGCGCACGGTCGCCGGCTGATCGGCTGGGACGAGGTCCTCGACGGCGGCGTGCCGGCCGATGCCACGGTGATGTCGTGGCGCGGCACCAAAGGCGCGATCAAGGCGGCGCAGGCCGGCCACGACGTGGTGCTGTCGCCCGCACCGGACCTGTATCTCGACCAGCTGCAGAGCGACCGCGCCGACGAGACCGCCGGACGCATCCCGGTGCGCGACCTGGCCAGCGTGTACGCGTTCGAGCCAGTGCCGAAGGAACTCGACGCGGCGCAGGCGCAGCACGTGCTGGGCGCGCAGGCGAATGCATGGACCGAGCACATGCCGACGATGAAGCATGTCGAGCACGCGGCGTTCCCGCGCCTCGCGGCGCTGAGCGAGGTCGACTGGTCGCCGGTGGCGGCGCGCGACTGGAGCAGCTTCACCCGCCGGCTGCCGGCGCAGTTCGCACGCTACCGCGCGCAGGGCATCGGCTATGCCGACAGCGCATTCGCGCCGGACATCACGCTGGATCGCAACGCCGCGCTGGCGAGCGGCACGGCGCAGATCAGCCTGTCCACCCAGGCCGGCGCCGGCATCCTGCGCTACACGCGGGACGGCAGCGCACCGGACCAGCACGCAGCGGTCTATGCAGCGCCGTTCGCGGTGAAGCTGCCGGCGACCGTGCAGGCCATGACCTTCGCGGCGGACGGCAGCGTGCTGTCCTCACCGCGCCAACGCGTGCTGTCGCAGGCCAGCCTGCTGAGCCTGCGCGGCAACGAGATGCCGAACTGTCCCGGCAGCGATTTCCGCCTGCGCGTGCAGCCGCTGCCCGACGCCACCTCGCTGGCGCCGGTGTACAGCATCAACGTGTTCAACACCTGCCAGCTGTATCCAGCCACGCCGATGGATGGGCGGGCGTCGATCCACGTCGACGCAGTACGCCTGCCGCGCAACTACGCGCTGGCGCACGAGGCGAAGCTGGTGGTGTCGCGGCCGCATGCCACGCCGTTCGGCGAACTGGTAGTGCACCTGGATCAATGCGGCGGACCGGTACTGGCCAGCATGCCGCTGCCCGATCCGAAGCATGGCGCGCAACGCTTCGTGCTGGATGCGACGTTGCCGGTGCAGCACGGCGAGCACGCGCTGTGCCTGATCTACACCGCGCCGACCGACGGGCCGCTGTACGCGCTGGATCGGGTTGCACTGATGCCGGCTGGAACGAAGCAGTGAACGCATTGCCACGCCGGCTTGCCTCGCTCGACGCGCTGCTCGGCTGCACCGTGGCGCCGATGCTGCTGCTCAACGATCCGGGCGACTGGGATCACGTCTACGCGCCGCGGGAGCATTCGGCGGGAACGGCTGCACGCCGACCGACCTGGTGTTTCCGTTCTTCCTGTTCGTGGTTGGCGTGTCGGTGGCGCTGGCGATCCTGCCGCGGCGGGACAGGGCGCTGCTGATCGGCGCCGTGCTCTCGTTGTCGCTGGGTGCGCTGTGATCGCTGTGGCTGCCGTTCAACAAGAACCTGTGGACGCCATCGGTCGTCGTGTGGACGGCGGGATGGGTCGCGCTGGCGCGCGCCCCACAGCCCGCCGGTCGCGCCCGCCAGCAGGTAACCGATGCCGAAACCCAGTGGAAACAACGGCAGCAGCGGCAAGCATCCCATCGGTCGATTCTTCAGCGCGCCGCCGCCAGTGCATCCGGCAGCGATGGTGTATGGCGCAGCAGGGCATGCTTCGCCAGCTGGGTATCGGCGGTGGACAGCTCGATCAGCGCGATGGGCTTGCCGCCGATCAGCGCGGCGATCGTCACGCCGTCGCGGTACAGCACGCGCGAGCCGGCCAGCGCGGGCACCTTGTCGCCGACCAGCACGGTGCCGACCAGGTTCAGCGGATCGCAGCCGCTGAGGCAGACCAGTTCGCCGTCGTCCGCGCGTGAGCGCACCGCGCGCAGCGGTGCGATCGCCTCGGGCAGGGCGAACTGCTCGCCGACCAGACCTTCGACGAAACGTCCGCCGCGGATTTCGCCGCGCGCCTCCAGCCGGTGGTATACGCGCAGCAGCTCGCGCCACGACGGCAGCCACGGCGCCTCGCGTTCCAGCAGCTTCCAGAACACCACGCCGTAACGGCGCAGCAGGGTGCGGGCGATGTGCTCGATCGCCTCGGGTTCGGGCTTGTCCCTGGCTGTCGCCGTGCCGCGTGCCAACGCCCAGCGCCCCGCATCCTCGATGCCGCCGAACTGGTGCCGGCGCAGCCGTCGATGCCGCCCGCCGTCGCGCTTCGCCGCTGGCAGCAGCAGGGCGCGCAGGCCGACGAAGCTGTCGGCGCTGACCCGACCGGCGGCCACCAGCTCGCCCAGCGCATCCTCCAGTTCAGTGCGCAGAAGGTGGGCGGTATCCAGCAGTTCGTCGAAGAACAGCGCGCCGTGTTCGCGCAGCGCGTCGGCCACCGCCTGCGCGCGCGACGACAACACGATTTCCTGCGTAGTGTCGCCGGAAGCAACGGACGTCCAGACGGCCATGTCGCGTCGCGGCAGCAGCACGATCGGCGTGCTGCGCACCGGGCCGCCGCCGCCGCTGCCGGTGCGCAGGCGCGCCCAGCTGATTCGGCCGGCGCGGCACAATTCATCCAGCCAGCTGATCGAATAGTCCTCGATGCGCGCCGGCAGAAGTTCCGATTCCCAGGCGCCGGCCGCCGCCTCGTAGCCTTCCAGTTGTGCCAGCGTGGCGACCAGCGCGTCGGGTCCGCTCAGCCGGGTCGCCGCCGACACATGCTGCCAGTCGAACAGGAAGCGCATCAGCGCGCGCCGGCTGACCGGCTCGATCTCGCGGCGCAGGCGACCGATGGTGTAGCGGTGGATGCGCGCCAGCAGGTGCCGCTCGCACCACTCGGTGTCCCTGGCATCGGCGGTGAAGCGGCCCTGCATCACGTAGCCTTCGGACTGCAGCCGCAGCAGCGCCTGCTCGACGTCACCGGCGTCGACGTGGATGGATTGCGCCAGTCCGTTCACGGTGACCGGGCCGAGTCCGCCGAGGCGGTGGCGTACCAGTTCCAGCAAGGCGTCCTCGCACGTCCAGGACTGCGCGGCGTATTCGGCGGGCGCGGCGATCGGCGGTTGCATGGGGGCGGCAGGATGCAGTGCCTGCCACAGCGGCAATTGCTCGGCGGACGTCCAGACGTTGCTGAGCCGGGTGGCGCGTCTCGCCTTCGCCAGCGCCTGCAGCCGCTCGTTCCAGCCGGGGTTGGTGGCGACCTCATCGTCGGTGACGAAACCCAGCAGGGTCAGTGCCTCGTGCATCTCGTCGGCATCGCGCACCTGCGGCCAGGCCTCTTCGCGTACCGCGGCGATCGCGTCGGGGTCGAGCCGGCCCAGATCGTCGGCGCCGTCGGCATTCCAGCGACGGGTCTGCACGGCCTGGGTGCGGCGTTCCTCCAGCGGCGCGTCGTCGAGGAAGGCGTACGGCGCCGCGTTCAGCACTTCGGCGGCGAGCGGGCTGGGCGCGGTGAGGTCGCGCGCCACGACGGCAATCTCGCCGCCTTCGAGCTTGCGCAGGATCGCCAGCAGCCCGTCCACGTCCATCGCCTCGCGCAGGCAGTCATGCAGGGTCTGGTTGACCAGCGGGTGATCCGGCACCTCGCGCTCGCCCACGATGTTCTCCAGGCAGGCGACCTGGTCGGGGAAGACCGCGGCGAGCAGGTCCTCGCTCTTCATCCGCTGCAATGGTGGCGGCGTCCTCTTGCCGCCGGTGAAGCGCGGCAGCGCCAGTGCGGTCACCGCGTTCCAGCGCCAGCGCGCCGGGAACAGCGGCGCATCGAGCAGGGCCTGCGTCAGCACGTGCTCGGCGGTGTTCGAGTGCAGGTAGTGCGCCACTTCCTCCAGCGGAAAGCTGTGGCTGGTCGACAGCGACAGCACGATCGCGTCCTCGGTCGCCGCCGCCTGCAGTTCGAAGTTGAACTGGCGGCAGAAGCGCTTGCGCAGCGCCAGCCCCCAGGCGCGGTTGACGCGGCTGCCCCACGGCGTGTGGATCACCAGCTGGGTGCCGCCGGATTCATCGAAGAAGCGCTCCAGCACCAGCGTGTGCTGGCTCGGCAGCACGCCGAGCGCGGCCTTCGCGCGGGCGAGGTAATCGGCCAGTTGCTGCGCGGCGGCTTCATCGAGGCCGAGCTGTTCGCGCAGCCAGGTCATGGCGGCCGGGACGCCGCCGGCGTCGAGTTGTGCGGAGATTTCCTCGCGCAGGCGCGACACGCCGAGCGACAGCTCGTCGCTGCGCCCCGGCGCCTCGCCCAGCCAGAACGGGATGCTAGGTGGCGCGCCGTGCGCGTCCTCCACCCGCAACCGGTCGCGCTCGACGCGCTGGATGCGGTAGCTGGTGTTGCCGAGCTGGAAGATGTCGCCGGCCATGCTCTCGACCGCGAAATCCTCGTTCACCGTGCCCACGATGATCGCCTGCGGTTCCAGTACCACCTTGTAGTCGGCGGTGTCGGGAATGGTGCCGCCGGAAGTCAGCGCGGTGAGCCGCGCGCTGCGCCGCGGGCGCAGCTGCCGGTTCACCGCGTCGCGATGGATGTAGGCCGCGCGCGGCCCCTGGCGGGTGGTGAAGCCTTCGGCAAGCATGCGCACCACTGCGTCGAAATCGGCGCGTGCGAGATCGCGGTACGGGTACGCGCGGCGCACCAGTGCGTACAGCGCATCCTCGTCCCATTCGGCGCAGGCGACCTCGGCGACGATCTGCTGCGCCAGCACGTCGAGCGGCTGCGGCGGCATGACCAGCGCGTCGAGTTCGCCGCGGCGCACGCAGTCGAGCAGGGCGGTGCATTCGATCAGGTCGTCGCGGGTCGCCGGGAACAGCCGCGCCTTCGGCGTGCCGTCGATGCTGTGGCCGGAGCGGCCGGCGCGCTGCAGGAACGCGGCGATCGAGCGCGGCGAGCCGAGCTGGCAGACCAGGTCGACCTCGCCGATGTCGATGCCCAGCTCCAGCGACGCGGTGGCCACCAGCACCTTGAGTTCGCCGCGCTTGAGTCGCTGCTCCGCATCCAGCCGCAGTTCCTTCGCCAGGCTGCCGTGATGCGCCGCCACGTGCTCCTTGCCCAGCCGTTCGGACAGGTGCCGCGCGGCGCGTTCGGCCATGCGCCGCGTGTTGACGAAGACCAGCGTGGTGCGATGCGCCTGCACCAGCTGGGCGAGGCGGTCGTAGACCAGCTCCCAGCTGTCGTTCGACATTACCGCTTCGAGCGGTACCGGCGGCACTTCGATGGCGAGGTCGCGCGGGCGGCTGTGGCCGACGTCGATGATGGTTGCCTTGGTTCCCCCGCTGCTTGCGCCCAAGGGACTTCCTTCGGTCGCCGAGGGGGGCGTCAGGCCAGCAAGCGCGGCGTTCTCGCCGGCGCCGACCAGAAAGTCGGCGACCATTTCGATGGGTTTCTGCGTCGCCGACAAGCCGATCCGCAGCAGCGATCGCTGGCACAGCGACTCCAGCCGCTCCAGCGACAGCGCCAGGTGCGAGCCGCGCTTGCTGCCGGCGATGGCGTGGATCTCGTCGACGATCACCGTGCGCGTTCCCGACAGCATCGCGCGACCGGAGGCCGAGCCGAGCAGCACGTACAGCGACTCCGGCGTGGTCACCAGGATGTGCGGCGGCTGTTTGCGCAGCAGGTTGCGCTCGACCTGCGGGGTGTCGCCGGTGCGCACGGCGGTGCGGATCGCCACATCGGGCAGGCCGAGCTTTTCGAGCTCGGCGCGGATGCCTTCCAGCGGCGCTTCCAGGTTGATGTGGATGTCGTTCGACAAGGCCTTCAGCGGCGACACGTAGACCACGCTGGTGGCGTCGGCCAGTACGCCGCCGTGCGCCACGCCTTCGCGCACCAGCGCGTCGATCGCGGCGAGGAAAGCGGTGAGCGTCTTGCCCGAGCCGGTCGGCGCGGCCACCAGCGTGTGCCGGCCGGCGCGGATCGACGGCCACGCGGCTGCCTGCGCCGCGGTGGGCGCAGGGAAACTGGCGCGGAACCAGTTCGCGACGGCTGGATGGAAGTCTTGCAGTGGCATGGATTCGGGCCCGCTGGGGCAGGGGGCGGGGGTAGATCCTAGATGGGGGCGGATCCGGCCACCGCAAAGGGCGCCGCTCCGTCGCTTCCGCCGCCGCTGCCTGTGTATGACAATACGGATACGTATCGTTGCCTGTCCATTGGGGATAACCATGTCCGTTGCCTGCCCGTCACGTTCCGCCGTGCTTGCCTTGTCGATCGCGCTCGCCCTTGCCCTGCCGATGTCCGCCGCAGTGGCGCAGGAAGCGGCCGCACCGGTCAAGCAGGCCACCAAGACCACCGAGCTGCAGACGGTGAACGTCACCGCCTCGAAACGGGTAGAGAACATGCAGAAGGTGCCGATGGCGCTGACCGTGCTGACGCCGGACAAGCTGGAGGCGTTCGGCCAGGCCGGCGACGGCGTGCTGCAACTGGCTTCGCGCGCGCCCAGCGTGTATGCCGAGACCTCGTACGGGCGCATCTTCCCGCGCTTCTATATCCGCGGCCTGGGCAACAGCGACTTTGACCTCAACGCCTCGCAGCCGGTGTCGATGGTGTACGACGACATCGTGCAGGAGAATCCCATCCTCAAAGGTTTCCCGCTGTTCGATCTGGAGCAGGTCGAAGTGCTGCGTGGCCCGCAGGGCACACTGTTCGGGCGCAACTCGCCGGCGGGCGTGATCAAGTTCGAATCGCGCCGCCCCAGCCAGGAAACCAGCGGCTATGCCCGCGTTTCGTACGGTTCACTCGGCACCGCGAACGCCGAGGCTGCGCTGGGCGGCGCGCTGGGCCAGCACTGGTCCGGCCGCATCTCGGCGCTGGCGCAGCACCGCGACAACTGGATCGACAACACCTATACCGGCAAGAAGGATGCGCTGGGCGGCTACAACGATCGCGCCGTGCGCCTGCAGGCGCTGTACGAGAACGGCGGCTTCAACGCGCTGGTCAGCGCGCATGCGCGCTGGCTGGATGGCACCGCCGAGGTCAACCGGGCCAATGCGATCTCGCTGGGCGGCGATGTCTTCGTGCCGGGCTTCGATCGCGACAAGGTGGCGCAGGACGGACTCAACAAGCAGCACCTGTTCGCCTGGGGCAGCAACCTGCATCTGAACTGGAACGTGGGCGATTACACCTTCACCTCGATCACCGGCCTGGAACGCGCCACCACCTTCAGCCACGGCGACGTCGACGGCGGCTACGGCGCGAGCTTCCATCCGCCGATGGGCCCGGGCTTCATTCCGTTTCCGTCGGAGACCGCGGACGCGCTGCCGCACGATCGCCAGATCACCCAGGAATTCCGCCTCGCCAGCAACCAGCATGACAAGCTCAACTGGCAGGTCGGCACCTACTATTTCGACGAAGACATCGCGATCAGCAATTTCGACTACGCCACGTTCGACAACCACGCGCTGGACGGCTACGCCGTGCAGACCCAGCGCACCAAGGCGTGGGCGGTGTTCGGTTCGGCCAATTACCAGCTCGCCGACGACTTCGAACTGCGCGCCGGTGCGCGCTGGTCGCACGACTCGCGCGACTTCGCGGTGGACCGGTTGTTGTCGCCATTCGGCGCCGGCCCGCTGAAGCTCGCCGCGCAACCGCATGATTCGCGCTGGAGCGGCGACCTCACCGGTACCTGGGCACTGAATCCGAACGTCAACGTCTACGCACGCATCGCCAACGGCTTCCGCGCGCCCAGCGTGCAGGGCCGCGTGCTGTTCGCCGACTTCATCTCGCAGGCCAGGCCGGAGACGATCACCAGCTACGAGCTGGGCGTCAAGACCACCGGCATGGACAACCACGTGCGCTTCAACGCGGACGTCTATAGCTACAACATGCACAACCAGCAGCTCACCGCGGTGGGCGGCGACATCAACGTCACGCGCCTGCTCAATGCCAGCAAGACCCAGGGCTACGGTGCCGAGTTCGACCTGGAGGCGTACCTCACGCCCAACTTCGTGCTCACCGCCGGCGGCAGCTACAACCACACCGAGCTGAAGGACCCGAACCTGGCGGTGGCCGTATGCGGTTCCGGCTGCACCATCCTCGACCCGCTCAGTGCCAACGGCAATGCGCTGGTCTATGGCAATACCCTGCCGAATGCGCCGCTGTGGATCGGCACGCTCACCGCGCGCTACGGCATTCCCTACGGCGACAGTGGCGAGTTCTTCGTCTACACCGACTGGAACTACCGCAGCGAGGTGAACTTCTTCCTGTACGACTCGGCCGAGTTCAAGGGCAAGCCGCTGCTCGAAGGCGGCCTGCGGCTGGGCTACAACTGGGACTACGGTCGCCGCGAAGTCGCCCTGTACGCGCGCAACGTCACCGACAAGCGGGCGATCACCGGTGCCATCGATTTCAACAATCGCACCGCCTTCGTCAACGATCCGCGCGTCGTCGGCGTGGAGTTTCGCGTCGAGCTATAAGGGCCTGCAGACTCACCGCGCCATCATCCGGCGCGCTGAGGCAGAATCGTCTCTTTGCCCGCAAGCGAGCGCGATGTGGATCACCCCGGTCAGCCTGTCGAAACCCACCTGATGTTGACGATGGCCGATGGCCAGCCGCTGTTCCTGCGCGACTGGCCGTTGCCGCAGGCGCGCGGCGCGCTGCTGATCGTGCACGGGCTGGGCGAGCACAGCGGCCGCTATCAGCGGCTGGCGCAATGGTTCAACCAGCGCGGCTATGCGGTGCGCAGCTACGACCAGCGCGGTCACGGGCAGACGCCGGGCCAGCGCGGTGCGCTGCGCCACGGCGATGACTTGCTGGAGGATCTGGCCAGCGTCTACAACGACTACAGCAGCGGGCTGCCGCATGCACCACTGTTGCTCGGCCACAGCATGGGCGGTCTGGTGGCGGCGCGCGCCGTGCTGGATGGTCGGATCACGCCGCCGGCACTGCTGCTGTCGTCGCCGGCGCTGCGCAGCTGGGAGCCGCCATGGCGGGTCAAGCTGGCGCAGGTGCTGAACCGCGTCGCGCCGAACCTGCCGCTGCGCAACGGACTGGATTCCGGCAAGCTCTCGCATGATCCGAACGTGGCGGCCGGCTATCGCAGCGACCCGTTGCGGCATGGCTGGATCACCCCGCGGCTGGCCGACTTCATCTTCCGCGCGGGCGCGAGCTGTATCGCCGATGCCGCCCGTCTGGCGCAGCCGACCTTGCTGCTGGTTGCCGACGGCGACGAGCTGGTCGATCCGTCCGGCAGCCGTGCGTTCGCCCGCAAGGCTGCGGTGAGCGGGCAGCTGACCACGCGCTTCTTCTCGACGCTTTATCACGAGCTGTTCAACGAGGCCGAGCCGGGGCGCAGCCAGGTGCTGATGCAACTGGCGGACTGGCTGGGCCGGCAGCTGCGCGACTGATCTGCCGTCGCCTGACGCCCCGCCGGAATCCCCGCGCCCGATCGGCGCCTCCAAGCCGCCATGATTTGCGGCCATACTCTGCTGCACACCTGGGGGGAGCGTCACATGCTGGATCGATCGTTCGAGTGCTGTTCGCGCCGCGCGTTGTCGCGCGCGCTGTTTCCCTTGCTGCTCGGTCTGCTGGTGAGCGCTTGCGGCGGCAGCCACGATGGCAACAAGCCGGCGTTGCAGGGCGCGCCGGCCGGCAGCACGTCGGCGCAGCAGGCACCGGCGAATGGCAAGACGGCCTTCGCGCTGGTCTCGGCCAGTTCGCGGACCAGCGACTCGCGTACCGCGCTGACCCTGCGCTTCAACGCCGCGCTGGCCTCGGCGCAGGCGTTCGACACGCTGATTGCAGTAACCGGCCCGAACGGCGAAGTGGTCAGTGGCAGCTGGAGCCTCGACAGCGACAGCAAGACGCTGAGCTTCCCGTTCGTGCAATCCGACACGCATTACGCCGTGCAGTTGCAGGCCGGCGTACTGGCGGCCGACGGGCGCACGCTGGGGCACACGGTCAAGCACGACATCTATTCCGGCAACCTGCCGGCCGCGATCGGCTTTGCCTCGCACGGCAGCGTGCTGCCGGCGCGCGGCACCCGCGGCCTGCCGCTGGTGTCGATGAACGTGCACGATGCCGACGTCGAGTTCTTCCGCGTGCACGACGACGCGCTGTCGGACCTGTTCTGCGCTTACCCACGCAACGGCCACCGCGATACCTACGAGCTCGATCACGACGTCAGCAGCTACAACGACTGTGGCCAGGGCGACGATCGCCGCAGCCGGATACCGCTGACCCAGCTGGGCGATTCGGTCTACGCCAACCACTACACGCTGGGCGGCGACGCGAACGAGCGCACCGTGACCTACCTGCCGGTGCAGGACATCCAGCAACTGGCCGAACCGGGCGTGTACGTGGCCGTGGTCAAGGCCGGCGGCACGTTCAAGAACGGCTACGACACCGCGACCTTCTTCGTCAGCGACCTCGGCCTGCACCTGCGCGTGTATCGCGACAACGCACTGCTGCATGTGGCCTCGCTGCGCGACGGCTCGCCGGTCAACGCGGTGAATGTGGAGATCCGCGACGCGCAGGGGCGCAGCAAGCTCAAGGCCACCACCGATGGCGAAGGCAACGCGCTGATCGCGTACAAGGTCAGGCCCTCCGACGTGCTGGTCGCGCGCCACGGCAAGGACGTCTCGGTGCTGCCGTTCAACCGGCCGGCGCTGGACATCTCCAATTTCGACATAAGCGGCCGCAGGCAGGCGCCGTTCGAGGTGTACGCCTGGTCCGGCCGCGACCTGTACCGGCCCGGCGAAACGCTGCGCGCCTCGGCGCTTCTGCGCGACTACGACGGCAAGCCGATGAAGGCGCAGTCGCTGTTCGTGCGGGTCAAGCAGCCCGATGGACGCACCCTGGTGGAAAAGCAGCTGCAGCCGCAGCAGCTCAACTACTTCGAGCTGAGCCAGGCGATTCCGGCCGATGCGCCGACCGGCCTGTGGCAGCTGGAATTCCGTCTGGATCCAGCGGCCAAGGACACGGTGCAGGCCTTTCCATTCCACGTCGAGGAGTTCCTGCCGGAGCGGCTCAAGGTCGAGTTGTCCAGCGCGCAGCAACGGCTTGCCCCGGACGAGCCGCTCAGGCTGAAGGTTGCCTCCAGCTATCTGTACGGCGCGCCGGCGGACGGCAATCGTTTCACCGCGAAGCTGCTGGTGGCGCCCGAGGTGCACCCGCTGGCGAACATGGCCGATACGTTCTTCGGCGATCCCACGGTCGAGCTGCCGAAGAGCGCCGACGACGTGGTCGACGCCAAGCTCGATGCGCAGGGCGTGCTGGAGCAGGACGTGGCCTTGCCCGATGACGTCAAGCCGGTAGCTCCGCTGGCGGTGACGCTTTCGGGCAGCGTGTACGAAAGTGGCGGTCGCGCCGTCACCCGCCTGCTCAAGCGCACCTATTGGCCGGCGGGCACCCTGGTCGGCGTGCGCCCGTTGTTCGACCCCAAGCAGGGCGCCGAGAGCGAGGCGCCGGCCGGCTTCGAAATCGTGCGCGCCGACGCCGACGGCAAGCGGGTTGCCGGGGCGCATCTGAAGGTGCGGCTGCAACGCGAACTGCGCGATTTCTACTGGCTCTACGAGCGCGACGGCGGCTGGAAATCCGACGCCAACCAGCGCCTGCAGCTGATCGAGGAAAAGGACGTCGACGTGACCGCCGGCCAGTCGACCCACGTCGAATTCCCGGTCGAGTGGGGCAGCTATCGGGTCGAGGTGTACGACCCGCAGACCAAACTGACCACGGTATTCCCGTTCTTCGCCGGCTACAGCTGGGACGACGAAAACCTGGGCAAGGAGGCGCGCCCGGACAAGGTCAAGCTGGCGCTGGACAAGGGCCGCTACCACGCCGGCGACACCCTGAAGGTCACCGTGACGCCGCCGCACGACGGCCCCGGTGTGCTGCTGGTCGAATCGGATCATCTGCTCTACACCAGGAACATCGACGCGAAAGCCGGCGCCACCTTCGAGATCCCGGTGACCAAGGACTGGGAGCGTCACGATGTATACGTGGCGGCGATGGTGTTTCGCGGCGGCGAAGCCAGCGAACACACCACGCCGGCGCGCGCGATGGGCATCGAATACGTGGCGATGGATCGCAGCGACCGGCGCATCCCGCTCAAGCTCGCCGCGCCAACCATGATGCGGCCGGGCCATCCACTCGACGTCAGCGTGCAGGCGCCGAGCCTGGCCGGCCAGAAAGCTTTCGTCACGCTGTCGGCGGTCGACCAGGGTGTGCTCAACATCACCGACTACCCGGTGCCCGACGCGTGGGCCTGGATGTTCGCCAAACGCGCGCTCGGTGTCGATGCGTATGACCTGTACAGCCGCATCATCGAGGCAATGGATGGCGGACAGGCCAAGCTGCGCTATGGCGGCGACCTCAGCGGCAAGGCACTGCCGAAGGCCACCCGGCTCAACCCGAAGGTGCAGATCGTCGATCTGTTCGCCGCGCCGGTCGCGTTCGACGCGCAGGGCAAGGCGATGCTGCATGTCGACGTGCCCGACTTCAACGGCAGCCTGCGCCTGGCGGCACTGGCCTATACCGACAGCCGCTACGGCAATGCCGACAGTGCGGTCACCGTGCGGGCGCCGCTGGTGGTCGAGCCCAGCACGCCGCGCGTCATGGCCGCAGGCGACAAGGCGGCGATCAGCCTGGACCTGAAAAACCTATCCGGCAAGGACGGCACCGCCAAGGTCAGCGTCAAGGGCGGTGGCCCGATCAGCATCGAGCAGGCCACCCGCAGCGTGGCGTTGAAGGACGGCGCCGGCACCACCCTGAGCATGCCGGTGACCGCCGCGGCTGGTGCAGCGGTGGCAACGGTCGACATCCATGCCGAGCTGAATGACTACAAGGTCGACCGCCACTTCGAGTTCGCGGTGCGCCCGGCGTGGCCGGAAACGGTGAGCACCACGCCGCTGGCGCTCGAAGCCGGCAAGCCCGAACGCTTCGGTGCCGCCGCGATCGCCGGCCTGCTGCCAGCCACGGTGCACGCGCGGATCACCCTGAGCACCTTGCCGCCGCTGCCGTACGCCTCGGCGCTGCGCAGCATCCTGGATTATCCGTATGGTTGCATCGAGCAGACCACCAGCAAGGGCTACGCCGCCTTGATTCTGGACGGCCAGACGGCCAAGGCGCTGGGCGCGGAGGTGATGACCGACGCGGTGCGCCAGTCCGCGGTGGACAGCGCGCTGGCGCGGATCGCCTCCTTCCAGGCCAGCAACGGCCACTTCAGTTTCTGGGGCGGTACCAGTCCGATCGAGACGTTCACCACGCCGTATGTGGTCGACTTCATGCTCGACGCGCGCGACGGCGGTTTCGCGGTGCCGCAGGAGGTCCTGCAGAAATCGCTACAGCGCCTCAACGACGACCTGCTTGCCGGCGGCCACCCGTACTACGGCTACGAGCACCACGACCACCTGCGCATCGCCGACGAGGCGTATTCGGGTTTCGTGCTGGCGCGGGTCAACCGGGCGCCGCTGGGCACGCTGCGGGCGATCTTCGACAACGACCGCAGCAAGCTGGTCGGTCCGCTGCCGCTGGTGCACCTGGGCGTCGCGCTGAAGCTGATGGGCGACAACGAGCGTGCGCAGAAGGCGATCACCGAGGCGTTTGCCTGGAGCAAGGAGCGGCCGTGGTACGTCGGCGACTACGGCTCGGACCTGCGCGATCTCGCGCTGATGGTCGCGCTCACCCACAGCTACGGCATGAACAAGCCCGAGTACGACGCGAAGCTGATCGACTGGGCGCGCAACGCCAGCGCCAACGTGCGCCAGCGCCAGCAACAGGACAAGGACTATCGCTGGTCATGGTCGTACCTCAGCACGCAGGAACAGGCGGCGATCGCCCGCGTGGCGCGCGCGTTCGATGCGAAGAGCAACGCGCCGCTGGCCGCCTCGATCACGGCCGGCGGCAAGACCGAGCCGGCGCCGGATCGGCGCGTGTGGAGTCGTGAGCTGACCGTGGCCGAACTCGACGCCGGCGTCACCGTGCAGCCGACCAGCGCGGCGGCGATCTTCGCCACCCTGGACGTCGCCGGCATCCCGCAGAAGGCGCCGCCGGCCGATTCCAGCCAGATCGACGTGCGCCGCAGCTACTTCACCACCGACGGCAAGCCGTGGAGCGGCGGGCAGCTGAAGGAAGGCGACACGCTGATCGTCGAGCTGAGCATCGAGGCGCGCATGGACATCCCCGATGCGCTGGTCACCGACCTGCTGCCCGGCGGACTGGAAGTGGAGAATCTCAACCTCGGCGGCGCGCAACAGTGGGAAGGCGTGGTGATCGACGGCATCGATCTGGACCAGCACGCCTCGGCCGCGGAGATCCAGCACGAGGAATACCGCGACGATCGCTACGCCGCCGCACTGAAGCTGGGCCGCGGCGACAAGGCGCACGTGTTCTACCTGGTGCGCGCGGTGACTCCCGGTACGTACACCGTACCGCCGCCGCTGGTGGAGGACATGTACCGGCCCGCCGTGCGCGGCATCGGCAACGTCGCGCCGGCCAGGCTGACCGTGATCGAGCCGTAATGACATCGCATCCACGCGACCGCTCCGCGTGGATGCGCATGCCGGTTCGATGATCACCATGGCGAACCCCCGATCCGATGCGCCCGTGCCGCCGCGCCGTTCGCGGTCGCGGCGCTGGTTGCGCCACAGCGTCATCGGCATCGGCGTGCTGCTGCTCGCCGCGTTGCTGCTCGACCGGTTGTTTCCCTTGCATCTGCCAGCGCCCGACACCGGCAGCACGGTGGTGCTGGCGCGCGACGGCACGCCGCTGCGCGCGTTCGCCGACAGCGACGGCGTGTGGCGCTATCCGACCAGCGCCAGGCAGGTATCGCCGCTGTATCTGGCGGCCTTGCTGCACTACGAGGATCGCTGGTTCTACCGGCATCCCGGCGTCAATCCGTATGCGCTGGCGCGCGGTTTCGCCGGCGGGTTGCGGCATGGACATATCGTGTCGGGCGGCTCGACCCTGACCATGCAGGTGGCGCGGATCATCCAGCCCATCTCGTCGGAGTTCGGCCCGCATACCTTCCGCGGCAAGTTGGTGCAGATCCTGCGCGCGCTGCAGCTGGAGGCGCATCTGGACAAGGCGCAGATCCTGGACCTGTATCTCAACCACGCACCGTTCGGTGGCCCGATCGAAGGTGTCGAGGCAGCGTCGTGGGCGTATCTGGGCAAGCCGGCCAGCCAGCTCTCGCGTGCCGAAGCGGCCTTGCTGGCGGTGCTGCCGCAATCGCCAAGCCGGTTGCGCCCGGACCGTCATCCCGAAGCCGCACGCGCTGCGCGCGACAAGGTGCTCAAGCGCATGCGCGACCTCGGCGTATGGAGCGCCGCGCAGGTGCGTGATGCGGCGATCGAGCCGGTGGTCGCGCGTTCGCTGCGCGCGCCCCTGTCCGCCGCGCTGCTGGCCGAGCGCCTGCACCAGCAACAGCCGCAGGTGCGGCGCATCGTCAGCACCATCGACGCGAACCTGCAGCGCGCCGCCGAGGAGCGCGTCATCGCGTATCTGTCGAGCCTGCCGCCGCGCACGTCGGCCGCGGTGCTGGTGGTCGACAACGCCACGCTGGAGGCACGCGCCTACGTCGGCACCGCCGAGTTCGCCGACCCGGTCAGGCTCGGCCACGTCGACATGGTGCGTGCGCCGCGTTCGCCCGGTTCCACGCTGAAGCCGTTCCTGTACGGCCTGGCGCTGGACGATGGCCTGATCACCTCCCAAAGCCTGCTGGTCGACGCACCGCAGGACTTCGGCGGCTACAAGCCGGGCAATTTCGACGAGGCGTTCAGCGGCCCGGTCGGCGTCGCCGAGGCGCTGCAGCGCTCGCTCAACGTGCCGGCGGTCGACGTGCTCGATCGGGTGGGGCCGGTCCGCTTCGTGGCGCGGCTGGCCAATGGCGGCATCGACCTGGGCCTGCCCGACGGCGCAAAGCCGAACCTGTCGATCATCCTCGGCGGTGCCGCGACGCGACTGGAGAACCTGGTCGGCGCGTACACCGCGTTCGCCAATGGCGGCATCGCGGGCACGCCGCGCTACACCCCGGAGCAATCGGCGCAGCCGCGCCGGCTGCTGTCGCCGGGCGCGGCGTGGATCATCCGCGACATCCTCGCCAGCAATCCGGCCGACGTCGAAGGTGCGCCGCTGGAAGGCGCGATCAATCGACACGGCAACGTGGCATGGAAGACCGGCACCAGTTACGGCTACCGCGATGCGTGGGCGATCGGCGTCACCGACCGCTGGACCGTCGGCGTATGGATCGGGCGCCCGGACGGCACGCCCTCGCCCGGCCAGTACGGTGCAGTGACCGCGCTGCCGCTGCTGTTCCAGATCGACGACATGCTGCCGCAACGCGGCGGACGGAGGCATGCCGCGCCGCCGGCCAGCGTGCGTGCGGCCGACATCTGCTGGCCGCTCGGCGGCGCTGCCGCCGCCACGCCGCCGACGCAATGCCGGCAACGCCGCACGGCGTGGGTGCTCGACGGCGCGCTGCCGCCCACGTTCGCCGAGCGCGACCTGGGCGCGTGGAGTGCCGGACTGCTCACCGTGCGCGTCAACGACGAGGGCCAGCGCCTGAGCGGCGCCTGTCACGCCGGTCGGGAGCGCACGCTGCAGATCGCGCGCTGGCCGGCGTTGGCCACGCCGTGGTTGAGCGTGGACGACCGCCGACATGCGGCGCTGCCGCCACTGGCTCCCGGCTGCGCCGCCGACTCGCTCGATGTCGCCAGCCCGATCCGCATCGTCGGCCTCGGCGACGGTGTCACCCTGCGCCAGGCACCGAACAGCGACCAGCCGCTGCGCGTCACGCTGCGCGCGCTCGGTGCGCAGGGCAGCGTGCAGTGGCTGCTCAACGGTCGCCTGCAAGGCAGCAGCGAAGGCGCCGCGCCGCTGTCGCTCACCCTGGCGCAAGCGGGCGATTACCGGGTGACCGCACTCACCGGCGACGGCGCGTTCGCCACCATCACGCTGCACGTGGTCGTTCCACGCCCATGAGCGTGACGCGACAGTTGAATGCAACAAGCCAGGAAAGACAGCGCTGGCGCGCCCGGCGGCGTCCTTAAGAAAGAACTAAGCGGGTGGAAGCGAGAATGCGCCATGCCTCCCGCTTTCCAACCTCGCCGCGTCGCCGCTGCAATGTCGCGCCGCTCGCCTGCTTCGCGCCGTCTCGCCACGTGGCCGGCGCTGGCCACCGCGCTCACGCTGGCGCTGTCCGGCTGCGCCACCTATGCGCCCTCGCCGCTGGGCCGCGGCGAAGGCGCCGCCAGCGTGGCGCAACTGGTCGCGCCGATGGCGAACATGCCGGTGCCGACACTGGCCACGCACCGCCTCGACCCGTCCGATGGGCTGGACGTGACCGAAGTGGCGATGCTGACGCTGGCGAACAGTCCGGCATTGAAACTCAAGCGCGATGCACTGGGCGTAGCCAGCGCACAGGCCTTCGCCGCCGGTCTGCTGCCCGATCCGCAACTGAGTCTGGGCGAGGATTTCCCCCGCCATTCCGGCGGCGGCCTGAGCACCGCCTACAGCCTCGGCCTCAGCGCGGACATCACTGCGTTCCTGACGCGCTCGTCGCGCACGGCGGTGGCGCGCAGCCAGGCCGAGCAGGTGAATCTCGATCTGCTGTGGGCCGAGTGGCAGGCAGTGGCGCAGGCGCGGCTGCTGTTCGATCAGGTGCTGAGCCTGCGCGCGCAGCAGGCCCTGCTGCAATCCGAGCAGGCGGCGCTAGCGCCGATCGGCCAATACATCGACGCAGCCTTGCGTGCGGGCAACCTCACCTACGACAGCGCCAGTGCCGGCCTGAACGCCGGCGCGGACGTGCACAAACGGCTGGCCGACAACGCCATCGCCCTGCATCAGGCCGACAGCGATCTGCATGTGCTGCTGGGCCTGGCGCCGATGGCGCCGCTCGATCTGGTCGGTGCGCCTTATCAGATTGCGCCGACACCGGCCCAGCTGCAGCAGGCGCTGGTCGACCTGCCGGCGCGGCGGCCGGACCTGCTCGCGCTGCAGGCCGGCTATCAGTCGCAGGAAGCGAAACTGCGCGCCGCCGTGCGGGCGCAGTTCCCCGCGCTGACCATCGGCTTCAGCACCGCGCGCGACACCAGTGCCGTCTACAGCAACGGATTCAACATCGGCATCACGCTGCCGCTGTTCGATCGCAACCGCGGCACTATCGCGATCGAACAGGCGACCCGCCAGCAACTCAGGGACGATTACAGCGCGCGCCTGCTGGCTACGCGCAGCGACATGCAGCGCCTGCTGGCCGACCTGGACACGCTGCAACGCCAGCACAGCGCGCTGGCCGCACATGCCGCGCAACTGGACGATGCGCGCCGCGTCGCCGAGCGGGCGTGGCAGCGGAACCTGCTGGATTGGCCGACGTATCTGGCGATACGCGGCAACGCACTCGGCGCCGATCTCGATCTGCTGGCCGTGCGGCAGCAACAGGCCACGCAGGCCATCGCGCTGCAGGCATTGCTTGGCAACACCGATCTGGTGACTACCCAGCCCGCCCCTGCCGAAGTGGCCACGCCATGAATCATTCGTTGCTGTTGCCATGCCTGTGCGGACTGTTGCTGCTGGGCGGGCTGGCCGGCTGCAGCCACCCCGCGCCGGACGCGGAAGATGCCGCCGGCGCCAGCGGCCAGGTTGCCGTGACCACGACCATGCCGGTGCAGCAGACCTTTCACGACACCGTCGAAGCCTGGGGCAGCGCCGTGGGCGATCCCCGCCGCGCGCGCGCGATCAGCCTCGCGCATGCCGGCCAGGTGGTGGCGGTGAACGTGGCGGCCGGGCAGACCGTCGAACGCGGCCAGTCGCTGCTGACGATCACGCCCGATGCGGCCGCGCGCAATGCCTGGCGGCAGGCGCAGAGCGCACTGACCCTGGCGGCAGGCGAACTCAGGCGCACCGGGCAGCTGGCCGCGCAGCGGCTGGCCACGCAATCGCAGCTGGCCAGCGCGCGCAAGGCGCTCGCCGATGCACAAGCGGCGCTCGAAGCGCAGCGCACGCTGGGCGGCAGCGCGCCGGAAGAAGCCGTCAATGCACCGGCCGACGGCGTGGTGACCTCGCTCGACGTGAGCCTGGGCGAGCGCTTCGCCGCGAACGCGCCGCTGCTGGGTTTCACCCCTGCACGGGCGCTGGTCGCCCAACTCGGCGTGCAGCCGGAGGCGGGGCCCGGCCTGCGCCCGGGCATGCCGGTGCAGCTGCACAGCGTCTACGACGCGGCGACGACTTTTGTCGGCACGCTGCGCATGATCGGCCAGGCGGTCGATCCGCAGACCCATCTGTTGAGTGCGCAGGTCGAGCTGCCGGCCGATGCCGGCGCGACGCTGGTGGCGGGTACGGCGCTGGCCGCGCAGATCCGCACGACCGACTTCACTGCCTGGGCGGTGCCGCGCGCGGCCGTGCTGCACGACGGGAAGGGCGATTACCTGTTCCAGCTCAGGCAGGGTCATGCCAAACGCATCGCCGTGAAGCTGCGCAGCCCCGATGGCGACACCGTCGGCGTCCAGGGCGCGCTCGATGCGCGGGTGCCGGTGATCGTGCTGGGCGTGTACGAGCTCGATGACGGCGACGCCGTGCAGGCGCAGCGTGCGGCACCTGCGGCATCGACGTCCGCCGCGCGCGGTGCGCCACGGTGAGCATCGCCGAGTGGATGCAGGGGCATCGCCGTTCGCTGCTGTTCCTGGTCCTCATGCTGACCATCGGCGGCATCGCCAGCGCGCTGTTCATGCCGGTGGCGCTGTTCCCCAACGTGGCGTTCCCGCGCGTGCAGTTGACGCTGGATGCGGGCGATCGGCCGGCCGACCAGATGGCGGTCGAAGTGACCACGCCGGTGGAGGCGGCCGTGCGCCGGGTGCGCGGCGTGCGCGACGTGCGCTCGACCACCAGCCGCGGCAGTGCCGATGTCGCGATCACGTTCGACTGGGGCGCGGACATGGCCGCGGCGCTGCAGGAGATCAACGCAGCGGCCGGGCAGATCCTGCCGCAGCTGCCGGCTGGCACCCAGCTCAGCACCCGCCGGATGGACCCGACCACGTTCCCGGTACTGGCCTACAGCCTGCGTTCGCACACCCTGTCGCCCAGCGCGCTGCATGACCTGGCGCAGTACCAGCTGCGTCCGTTGCTGAGCGGCATCAATGGCGTCGCCCATGTCGACGTGCAGGGCGGCGAGGTCGCCGAGTTCCATGCCGATGTCGACCCGGCCCGGCTGCGCGCGCTGAATCTGAGCCTGGACGATGTCACCAAGGCGGTCACCCAGGCCGCCACGATCCAGGCTATGGGCCGCGTGTCGGATCACTACAAGCTGTACCTGTTGCTGGCCGACAACCAGCCGGCCACGGTCGCCGCGCTGCGCGACGTCGTGGTGCGCGCGGGCCCCGCCGGCGTGGTGCGCCTGGGCGACGTGGCCGCGGTCAGTCTCGATCACGTGCCGCAGTGGATCCGGGTCAACGCGGACGGCCAGAACGCGGTGCTGCTGCAGGTGTATCAGCAGCCCGACGGCAACAGTGTGCAGATCGCCGGCGACGTGAAGCAGCGGCTGGCCGAGTACGCCCCGCAGATGCCCGCCGGCGTGCGCATCGCCAACTGGTACGACCAGACCCAGCTGGTGACCGGCGCGGCCAGCAGCGTGCGCGATGCGATCCTGATCGGCATCGTGCTGGCCGGGCTGGTGCTGTTCGTGTTCCTGCGCAACACGCGGGTGATCCTGGTGGCGCTGATCGTGGCGCCGGCGGTGCTGGCGATCACCGTGCTGCTGCTGTCGGTGCTCGGCATGAGCTTCAACATGATGACGCTGGGCGGCATGGCCGCCGCCGTCGGTTTGATCATCGACGACGTGATCGTGATGCTCGAGCACATCATGCGCCGGCTGCATCAGGGCGAAGGCGCGATGCGCGGACGCATCGCCGGCGCGGCGCGCGAGTTCACCCGCCCGCTGAGCGGATCCAGCGCCGCCACCGTGGTGATCTTCCTGCCGCTGGCGTTCCTGTCCGGCGTCACCGGCGCGTTCTTCAAGGCGCTGTCGCTGACCATGGCCAGCGCGCTGATCATCTCCTGGCTGCTGACCTGGATCGCGGTACCGCTGCTGGCCGAGCGTTTCCTCGACGCGGCCCATGCGGTCGAGCGGCCGCAGGGGCGTTTCACCCGCGGCATGATGGAGCGCTATCAAGCCGTGCTGCAGCGCTGGCTGAGACGGCCGTTGCTCGCGCTGCTGCTGGTGGTGCCGTTGCTGCTGCTGGGTGGCGTGGCGTACACGCAGGTGGGCACCGGCTTCATGCCGAAAATGGACGAGGGCGGCTTCATCCTCGACTACCTGTCCGGCCCCGGCACCTCGCTGCAGGAGACCGATCGCCTGCTCAACCAGGTCGAGGCGATCATTCGCGCCAATCCGGCCGTCGACACCTACTCGCGGCGCACCGGCCTGCAACTCGGCGGCGGTCTCACCGAGGCGAACCAGGGCGACTTCTTCGTGCGCCTGAAAAGCGGCACGCGGCCTTCGACCGAGAAGGTGATGACGCAGGTGCGCACCGCGGTCGAACAGAAGGTGCCCGGACTGGACATCGAGCTGTCGCAGCTGATGGAAGACCTGATCGGCGACCTGGTGGCGGTGCCGCAGCCGATCGAGATCCAGCTGTACAGCGACGACGCCGGCCAGCTCGGCGCCACCGCCGGCAGGGTGGCCGCCGCGATCGGCAAGATCAACGGCGTGGTCGGCGTGCGCAACGGCATCAACCCGGCCGGCGACGCGCTGACGGTGCAGGTGGATCCGGCCAGGGCCGCGCTCGAAGGGCTCGACCCGGTCAGCGTCGCCGACCAGGTGGCGGCGGCGATCGACGGCACCGTGGCCGCGCAGCTGCCGGCAGGCAGCAAGGTGATCGGCGTGCGCGTGCGTTTGCCGGAGCAGGCGCATCGGCGGCTGGAACAGATCGCCGCGCTGCCGATCCGCGCCGGCGATGGCCATCTGTTTCCGCTGTCGCGGGTGGCCGCGCTGAAGCAGGTGCAGGGCCAGCCGGAGATCACCCGCGACAATCTCAAGCGGATGGTCGCGGTCACCGGCCTGATCAGCGGGCGCAGCCTCGGCGCCACCATCGCGGACGTCAAGAAGACGCTGGCGCAACCCGGCCTGCTGCCCAAGGGCATGTTCTTCCAGCTCGGCGGGCTCTACCAGCAACAGCAGCAGGCCTTTCGCGGACTGACCATCGTGATGCTGGCGGCGATCGCGCTGGTGTTCACCCTGCTGCTGTTCCTGTACGAGAGTTTCCGCGTGGCGCTGACCATCCTGGCGATGCCGCTGCTGGCGATCCCGGCGGTGTTCGCCGGGCTGTGGCTGACCGGCATCGAGCTGAACATCTCGGCGATGATGGGCATGACGATGATCGTCGGCATCGTCACCGAGGTGGCGATCTTCTACTTCTCCGAGTTGCAGCAGGTTGAACGGGAGCAGGCCGCGGAGAACAACATGGCCCTGCACGACGCGTTGCACGAGGCCGGGCAGCACCGCACGCGGCCCATCCTGATGTCCACGCTGGCGGCGATCCTGACCTTGCTGCCGCTGGCGCTGGCATGGGGTCAGGGCTCGCAGATGCAGCAGCCGCTGGCGGTGGCGATCATCTCGGGCATGCTGGTGCAGTTGCCGCTGGTGTTGCTGGTGATGCCGGTGCTGTACTCGCGGCTGCGACGCCGCGACGCCAGGCCGACGGTCGGCTAAGCCGGACCTAAGCCGGCGCCCACATGCTGGACCGGTCACGCCTGCCATCCTCCACCACGCCAAAGGTGTCGCCATGCAACGATGGTTCTGCACCCTGCTGCCGCTCTCGCTGGTGTTGCTCGCCGGCCTGCCGCCCGCCGCCGCGGCCGCGGCGCCCGCCGCGAATCTCCGGGTGCTGTCGCACCTGCCGCTGGGGGGTGCGGGTGGCTGGGACTACCTGAGTTTCGACGCGCAGCACCGCCATCTCTTCGTCAGTCGCGGCGATCGCGTGCTGGTGATCGACGTCGACGCGAACAAGCAGCTCGGCAGCATCGCCGGCACCGCCGGCGTACACGGCATCGCCATCGCGCCGGACCTGCGGCGCGGCTTCACCAGCAACGGCAGGAGCGCATCGGTGACGGTGTTCGATCTGGACACGCTCGGAACCGTCGCGACGATCACGGGCACCGGCCAGAACCCCGACGCCATCCTCTACGACCCTGCCTCGCATCACGTACTCACGTTCAACGGCAGGAGCGGCACGGCCAGCGTGATCGACCCGGCGAAGCATACCGTGACCGCCACCATCGCCTTGCCGGGCAAGCCGGAGTACGCGGTGGCCGACGGCGCCGGCCATGTGTATGTGAACATCGAGGACAAGTCCGAACTGGTGCAGCTCGATTCGCTGCACGACAAAGTGCTCGACGTGTGGCCGCTGGCACCGTGCGAATCACCCAGCGGCCTGGCCATCGATACCGCGCATCATCGGCTGTTCTCGGTATGCGACAACCGCACGATGGCGATCACCGATGCCATCAACGGTCATCACGTGGCCACTGTCGCGATCGGCGATGGCCCGGACGGTGTGGTGTTCGACGCCGCGGATGCGATGGTCTACAGCTCCAACGGCGAGAGCGGCACGATCACGGCGGTGCACGAGGACGACCCGGACCACTTCACGGTGACGGTGACCATCCCGACCCAGGTCAGTGCCCGCACGCTCGCACTCGACCCGAAGCTGCACCGGCTGTACCTCTCCGCCGCGCGCCTGGGAACCACCCGGCAGGCCAATGGCCGTCCGACCATCGCGCCGGGCAGCTTCGGCATCCTCACCGTCGGCCGGCGCTGAACCCGCGATTCACGACGCCAGCGGGATCGCGACGCGCACCCGCAAACCGGTGCCGTGCGGCGAGTCCAGCAGCTCGATCGATGCGCCATGCAGTTGCGCGGCGCGCTGCACGATCGACAGCCCCAGGCCATAGCCGTCGCCGCGGCTGCCGGCTTCGCGATGGAAGCGCGCGAACACGGCCGCGCGGCGTTCCGCCGGAATGCCGGGGCCGTCGTCGATGACTTCCACGATGGCGTCGCGCCCGGCCTGGCCGATCGACAGCTGCACCTGCCCGCCGGCGGGCAGGTGGCGCAGCGCGTTCTCCAGCAGGTTGCGCAGCAGCGCCGCGAGCGCCGCCTCGTAACCCTGCACCATCACCGCGCGCGTCAGTGGCGCAAAGCTGAGCTCCACATCGCTTTCGGCGATCACCGGCGCCAGTTCCTCGATGACGGTCATCGCCACCGCGACCAGGTCGATGCTGCTGCGCTGACCCGATGCGGCGCCTGCCTCCAGCCGGGCCAGCGCCAGCAGCTGTTCGATCCGGCGCGCCAGACCGGCGATGCCGCGCTGGGCGTTCGCGAGGGTGGCGGCCGCCTCGGCCGGATCGATCGTGGCCATCGCGCTTTCAAGGTTGATCATGACCGAGGCCAGCGGCGTGCGCAGTTCGTGCGCCACGTCCGCGCTGAAACGGCGCTCGCGTTCGAGTGCATCCTCCAGGCGGGCGAGCTGGCCGTTGAGCGCGGCCAGCACGGGCTGCAACTCCAGCGGCGCGTCCCCCAGCACCACCGGCTCGTGGCTGCCCGGCTCCCTGGCGGACAAGGCCCGGGTCAGCGATTCGAGCGGACGCAGCCCGCGGCGCACTGCCCAGCCCACCAGCACGGCCAGCAAGGGCAGGCCGATCAGCAGCGGCAGGCTGTGTTCCAGCCAGAGGGCGCGGGTGATGTCGTGGCGGCTGTCGTAGCGCTCGCCGGTGCGAATGATCACGCCATCGGCGGCATCGGGCAGGGTAAACAGGCGCCAGCGGTAGACGCCCAGCCGCACGTCGCGGAACGCCGGGTCGCCGGTCATGGGCGGCGGCAATGCCGTCAGGTTGGTGGTCGCCAGCGTCACGTGCCCGCCGCGATCGATGATCTGGAATCCCACTTCGGATTCGAACGTGTCGCCGTGCATCTTTCGCGGGCTGACCGCACTGACCTCGATCGGCACCGGCGCGCCGTGGGCATCGCGGCCGCGCAGCGCGTTCATGCCGGCGTGCTCGACCAGCACCTGCAGCGTACGGGCGGACTGCGCCAGCCGCCCGTCGGACAGCTCGTCGACTTCGGTGATGGTTCGCCGGAAACTGAGCACGCCCAGCGGCAACAGCACCGCGATGAGCACCCCGATGATCAGCCAGCGCAACCGGGCATGCAGGCTGGCCAGCTTCATCGGGGCTCCCGCGGAATCATGTAGCCGAATCCACGCACAGTCTGGATCGTCTCGTAGCTCAGCTTGCGGCGCAGGGTATGGATCAGCACCTCCAGCGCGCTGCTGCCGACGATGTTGTCCAGCCCATACAGCGAGTTCTCCAGGCTCTCGCGGCGCACCAGCCGGCCCGCGCGCTCCATCAGGATCTGCAGCAGGGCGAATTCGCGCTTGGTCAGTTCCATCCGCTCGCCGCGGAACGTCACCTCCGACGTGCCCAGGTCGAGGCTGAGCGCGCCGGCTTCGATGCGATTGGCCGCCAGGCCCTGCGCGCGACGGGTCAGCGAGCGGATGCGCGCACCCAGCTCCTCTAGATGGAAGGGCTTGATCAGGTAGTCGTCGGCGCCGGCGTCGAGCCCGCGCACACGTGCATCCAGCCCATCGCGCGCGGTCATCACGATCACCGGTGTCGTGACATGGGTGCGGCGTGCCTCGATCAGCACATCCAGTCCATCCTTGCCGGGGAGGCCGAGGTCGAGCAGCACCAGGTCGGCGGTCTGGTCGCGCAGCGCGAGCAGCGCCTCGCGGCCATCGCGCAGCCAGCTGACCGTGTACGCAAGGCGCTCCAGCGCACGCTGGATCGCCGCACCGAGCTCGGGATCGTCTTCCACCAGGATGATGTGCATGCATGAACTCCCACGACTGCACCATGCCGATCATGGCAGCACCGCACCGACTCGCCGGAGATTATCCGGCGATCCGCTTACGAAGTGCTTAAGATCGAGGGGAGGTGGCGTGGGCAGGTGCTGCGGCGGGATCAATCCTTCGGGTTGCCGGGCGGCCTGTGCCGAGCGTGCCACTCGGCATCGATGGCGGCGATCACGGCCTCGGTGTCCTGGCCCAGCGCCGGTGCGGCGAAGGGCGCGGGTCCGGGAGTGCGCCCGAACCGGATCGACTGCGCCACGCCGCGATAGCGGCCTACCACCGGATGCTCGAACGTATCGATGATGCCCTGCGCCTGCACCTGCGGATGGTCGAACATGTCCTCGATCTGGCGGGCCGCGGCGCAGGGCACGTCGTCGCCGAAGATCGCCTCCCACTCCAGCGCGGTATGGGCGGCCAGCGCCTCGTGCAGTTTCGGCACGATCTCCGCAGAAAGCTGCGCGCGCTTGCGCACGGTGTCGTAGCGCGGGTCGTCGGCGAGCCCGGCGAGGCCGGTCTTCGCGCACAGCGCTTTCCAGAAACGCGACGTGTTGGCCGAGATGTAGATGTAGCCCGCACGCGCCGGGTGGATGCCGGTGACGCCGCCGGAACGCATGTCGCGGCCAATGTCGAGCGATTCGCCCTCCACCCAGATCATCCGCGCCGACTGCATGGTCAATGCCGCGCGCAGCAGCGACACGCCGACGAACTGGCCCAGCCCGCTGCGCTCGCGCTCGTACAGCGCCGACGACACGCCGGCGGCGAGCAGCGCGGCGGCGTAGTAGTCGACGACCGAGCCGTAGATGATCTCCGGTGCGCCGTCCCGCTTGCCCTGCAGCGTGCACATGCCGGTCATGGTCTGCAGCACCTGGTCGTAGCCGGCCTTGTCCTTCATCGGGCCGGTTTCCCCATAACCGGTGATCGCACAGTAGATCAGCCGCGGATTGGCCAGGTTGAGGCTCTCGTGGTCGATGCCCAGGCGCTTGGGCACGCCCGGCCGGAAGTTGTGCACCAGCACGTCGGCATCGCGCACCAGCTTGAGCAGGGCGGCGTGATCCTGCGCGCGCTTGAGATCGAGCACGATGCCGCGCTTGCTGCGGTTGACGCCGAGAAAGGCGCGGCTTTCGCTGGGCAGCGTCGATGGATACTGACGCAGGTTGTCGCCATCGGGCGGCTCGACCTTGATCACGTCCGCACCCTGGTCGGCCAGCAGCGAGCAGGCGTAGGGGCCGGCGATGTAGGCGCTCAGGTCGAGCACGCGCACGCCATCGAGCGGGCCGGACGAACCGTTGCGGGCTGCTTTCGACTCAGGCGGAAAGGTGTCCATGCGCTGCGCATCCACGAAGGGTCATCCTTCTTGCCGCAACCACTTTGCACCAGGCCCCGGCGAAGAAACAGGCGCGGTGGATATGTTCTGGCGCCACAAATTCTTGTGTGACGCGTGCATCGGCATCACGGTGCCGATTCCGGCGCGAGCTGCAGCCAGGTCAGCCGCCACGTGCCATCGACACGGCCGCCAGCGCCGAAATACGGCGCGAACACCAGCGGCGCGCGATAGCCCGGATCCAGCGAGATGCGCGGGATGCCGTCGTCCTGCGCGGGCAAGAGGGTCAGCCAGGCGTCCGGCGCCGTGGTGGGCAGGCGCAGGGTCTCCTCGATCTTGAAACCGTCGATCAGCCCGGTCGCATAGACCAGCGGGCCGCAGGTGATGGCGGCGTAGTCGAAGCGCAGCACCTGCTGGCGCACCGCGCTGCCGTCCGGCGCCAGCGATTCCTGCACGTTGCGGTTCACCGCCCGATGCAGCAGCGGGCGCATCGGGAACCGGGCCACGATCTCGTCGCCATCGTGCCACTCGCGCTTGATCACCGCGTAGTGGCCGGGTACTACCGCGATGCCGGCATCCTCGCCGCCGATGGCCAGGGTCGCGCCTTCGGCCCAGCTCGGAATGCGCAGCTTCAGCGCGAACCTCGCCGCGCGCTCGACCGATACGCGCAGGCGGATGTCGCCGGGATACGGATACGCGGTGCGCTGCGCGATGCGTACCGCACCGGCTTCGGGTAGCGCGAAATCCGTTTCGCCGGGCCCATAGATATGGACGGCTATATCGCGCTGGCCGCCGAGTGCGCAGGCGATGCCGGGCAACTCCTCCAGCGCCATCGCGCCGCTGGATTTGCAACAGCGCCAGTAGGTGGTGTGCACGCGGCGGCCGTTGGGAAACACGTAGTAGCACCAGTCCTCGCCGTCCGGGGCCTGCGCGCCGAGCAGGTCGTTGTAGGCGCTGCGTTCGATCTCCTCGGCGTAGATCGCCTCGCCGGTGATCGCGAGCAGCTCGCGATTCAACTGGATCCACGCCAGCGTCGAACAGGTCTCCACATAGCCATACGGGCTGAACACGCCGGCCGGATTGAACACCTCGCGCGAGCGATGCGCCACGCCGCCCCAGGGGCCGCCGCCGAGCGTGAGATGGTGCTCGCGGATGCTGCGCCAGGCGTGCTCCACCGCGCGGCGGTAGTCCGCGTTGCCGGTGGCGCGATGCAGCTTGGCCAGGCCGACCAGGTTCCAGGCCAGCTGGTAGGCCTTGCCGGTGGCGATCGCGGAGACGTCCGTGCCGGCCAGCGCGCGGGTGAGCAGGGCCAGTTCCGGGTGGCCGTCCGCCTGCTGCAGCACGCGTTGCGCCAGTCCGAGGTAACGCGGTTCGCCGGTGGCGAAGTACAGCTCGGCGGCCGGGTCCATCAGCACCGTCGCGGACAGGCCGTGGTGGTTGCCCAGCTCGGTGATGTCGATGCCGCCCTCAAACAGGGTGCGCCAGCACAGGTCGCCGATCCCGCGCGCCGCGTCGAGGTAGCGCGGCGCGGGGAAGTGCCGGTGCACTTCGAGCAGGCCGAGGATCAGGTAGGCGTGCGTCCAGATGTCCCAGGTGCGCACGCTGGGCGCGCCGTCCCAGCTGGCCGGCTTCGGCGGCTGCGGGCACATGAAGCGGCGGTCCGGCGCGTAGGTGCCGAGATAGCCGTCGTCCTCCTGGATCGACACCAGGTAGTCGGCGACGCGCAGCACGTTCGTGCGCAGCGCCGCATCGCCGCTGCGCGCGACCGCCTTCGCCGCGGCCACCAGCCACTTGCCGGCGTGCTCGCCGTACCAGTCGCCCTCGCGGTTTTCGTTGCGCCGCTCGGGCGCGAACAGCGCGATCGCCGGGCTGTGTTCGTCGACGATGAAATGCGCGAGCCGGCCGCGGAGGTTGGCGGCCAGCGCCTCACCGAGCAGGCCGCCGAGCTGCACGCGGGTCGGCGCTGCTTCGCTCATGCCGCATCCACCACGCAGCGGAAGCCGACGCAGCCGGAGCGGTCCTTGCACGGCGCCATCAGCAGGTACTTGCCGTGCTGGTCGAGCCGGTAGGCCTGCGGGAAGTACCAGTGCGAGGTCTGCGGCTGGTAGCTGCTGCCGCCGCGCAGGATCGCGGCGCGGGTGTGCTCGTCGGCGTACTCGTCGGTCCATTGCCAGACGTTGCCGACCAGATCCAGCACGCCGAACGGACTGGCGGCGGCAAGATGCACGTCGACGTCGTCCGGTGCGAGCAGCGTGCGGCTGCGGTTGATGGCGGGCACCATGGTTTCGTCCCACGTGTCGCCCCACGGATAGCGCCGGCCGTCGCCGCCCTGCGCGGCGTACTGCCATTCCCATTCGTGCGGCAGGCGCTTGCCGGCCCATGCCGCGTAGGCGCGCGCATCCTCGATGGCGACCCAGGTCACCGGCTTGTCGTCCCAGCCCGGCGGCGGTGCGTTATCGCGCCAGTGGCGCAGGAAGTTGTGCGGATCGCGCGGGCGCCAGCCGCTGGCGTCGAGGAAGGCGCGGAACTGCGCGTTGGTCACCGGCGTGCGGTCGATGAAGAATGCCGGCATCTGCAGCCGATGGCGATGGCCGCGGCGCGCACTGTCCTCCCACGGGTACTGCACGTCGTTGCCTTCCCAGGTCTGCCCCTCGATCTCGACGCCGCCGACCACGAAGTCGAAGCTGCCGGCGGGAATCGCCAGCATGCCGGGCGGTGCTTCAAAGGCAGGCCGCGTGGGCTCGATCGGCAGCAGTTGCTGCGGCAGCGAACGCCACTGGTTCGACAGCGACCCGAGCGGTACGGCGGAGCATTCGCGCATGCGCGCGAGGAAGGCGTCGAGACCGTCGATCGCAGCGCCGGGCGCCAGCGCCAGCAGCGCGCCGAAGCCGCGGCCCTCCAGCGCGAAGTCGAACACCGCGCGGTCGCCGTCCAGCCGCGGCTGCAGCGGCACGCCGTGCCAGGCGTCGTAGTACTGCGCCCCGTCGCGATGCGGCAGCGCGATCTGCTCGCCGGCCACCGTGTATTCGTGGCGGTTGACCAGGGTCCACAGCGTGTAGCCGTCGGCCGGAAAGCGGCTGGCGAACACGCCGGCCTGCAGCGTGCGCTCGTACGGGCGCCAGTCCATGCTGACCAGCGCGGGCGCGAACTGGCGCTCGATCGCGGCGATGCGGCGCAGCGTTTCCGCGTCGCGCGGGGTGAGCTGGTTCCAGATGCCCCAGACGTTTTCCCAGGCGTTGTAGCCGATGCCGTTGAAGAAGATGTATTGCAGGTCGTGGTTGCGGTCGCGGCCCCAGCGGTTCTCGTAGTTGATCATGTGGCGCGGCTCCAGCCACTTCCACTTGGCCACCGGCGGGATCACCTCGTTCGGCGCCTTCTTGCCCCAGCTCTGCACGTTCCAGATCAGCTGTTCCTCGGCGCTGATGGTGGATTCCGGCTGCAGCACGACCGGGCAGCCGAGCGCGTCGCAGGCGTCGAAGAACGCGCGCGGCACGCCGTTGTAGGTGTCGCCGTTGATGCCGTCGGCGCCGACCGCCTTGACCAGTTCGGCGATCGCCTGCCAGTCGTTCTGCTCCGGCTCGCGCGTGCCGTGGTCCCACGGCATGGTGGGCAGGAACACGCGCACGCCGCGGCGGTGGAAATCGTCCACCGCACTCTTCAGGCCGGCGAGGCCGCCGGGCAGGTCATGCGCCAGGTCAGTCTTGTTGCGGTCGTCAATGCCGATGTTGGGATAGACGAACCAGATCAGCACACTGTCGATACCGCCGAAGCGCGCCTCGAGATCGTCCAGGTAGCGGTCGACGGTGTAGCGGCCGGCGAGCGGATCGAAGAAGTAGCGATCCTCCACCATCATCTGCGCGTGCACGAAGTTGCGCTGTGCCCACTGCAGTTCGGGACGGCGGTAGTTGGCGTCGTCGTAGCCGATCCGGGCGAGATGTTCGCGGCGCCAGTCGGTGAGCTCGGCGACCCAGTCGTCGGCGCTGCCGTCGACGTCCATCTTCCAGTGGCCGATCTCGGCGAACGGCCAGCCCGGCGCCTTGCCCGGGGTGGGCAGGTAGCGGCCGGTGGTGACGTGCGAGAACTTGTATTCGTGCGTCACGCGCGGGGGGGCGCTGGGGGAATCGGGATCGGTGCTCATCGGTTGCTCGGTAAAGCCGGGTGGGGCGAGGTCATTGCAGCGCCTGGTAGACCAGATCGTAGAAGTTGCGGCTGATCCGCGGCAGGTCCTTGCCGCCATCCTCGCGCGGCAGGTATTGCAGCATCAGGATCGCCACCAGATGCTCGTGCGGGTCGATGGTGTAGTAGGTGGAGGCCGCGCCGGTCCAGCCGAACTGCCCCGGCGAGCCGAGCTGGCCGCGTTTCGCCGCATCGATCACCACGTAGCCGCCGATGCCGAAACCCTCGGCGTCGCTGAACTGGGTGACCGGCGGATCGAGCATGGTGAGGTGGTTGCGCAGCATCAGCTCCACCGTTTTCCTGCCCAGCAGGGTGTGGCCGTCCAGCGTACCGCCGTCGAGCAGCATCTGCGCGAAGCGCGCGTAGTCGCCGGCGGTGGAATACAGGCCGCCGGCACCGCTGGCGTAGGCATTCAGCGGTGCGCCGGGTTGCCGTGCGCTGGGTCCGTCGGCGATGCGCAGGCGGCCGTCCTTGCCCATCGTGGTGAGGTCGACCACGCGCGCACGCTGCGCCGCCGGCACGCTGAAGCCGGTGTCGCGCATCGCCAGCGGGTCGAAGATGCGCTGCTGCAGGAAGCTTTCGAACGACTGCCCGGAGACCACCTCGACCACCCGCGCCAGCAATTCCAGCGAGGCGCCGTCGTAGCCGAAGCGGGTGCCGGGATCGGCGGCCAGCGGCACGTGGCTCATGCGTTCGGCGAAGCCGCGCAGGTCGGCCGCGCCGTGCGGGTCGATGCGCTCCATCAGCGTGACCGCCAGCCCGTCGCCCTCGAGGCCGGCCGGATAACCCGCGGTGTGGGTGAGCAGCGCGTGCAAGGTGACCGGCTTGTCGGCCGGCCGCAGCTTCGGTGCGTCGATGCTGCCGCCGATCAGCACCTGCGGCGCGGCGAAGCCGGGCAGGTAGCGCGACAGCGGGTCCTCCAGCGTGAGCTTGCCTTCCTCCACCAGCATCATCACCGCGACCGAGGTCACCGTCTTGGTCATCGAGTAGATGCGGAAGATCGCGTCCCTGCGCATCGGCTCGCGCCGCGCGAGGTCGCGATGGCCGTAGGCCTGCCAGTCCACGAGGCGGCCGTTGCGCGCCACCAGGGTGACGCCGCCGAGGTAGCCGTCGTCGCCGGTGGCGTGGCGCATGTAGTCGTGCAGCCGCTGCAGGCGCGCCGAGGAGACGCCCTGCGCCTCGGGGCGGGAATCCGGCAGCGGCGTCGACGCCGCGGCGGCTTGCGGCAGCGCCGCGCACAGCAACACCGCCGCCAGCAGCCTGGACCAGGCGGTGTTCCTGCGGACAGGGGTGCTGCGTACTTCGATCATCGGGGGTCCTCGCCGCGGTCGCGCCGCCATCGGGGAGGCGAGGCGGCGCGACCGGCATACGTCACGTCGGGATCAGAACGTGATCGTATACGTCAGCGAAGTCATGCGGCCACGACCGGCCCAGTAGTTCTGGTAGCCGGCGAGTTGCGACCAGCTCAGCACGTACTGCTTGTCGAACAGGTTCTCCACGCCGAGCGACAGCTTGCCGTAGCGCGCCATGTCGTAGTTCACGCCCAGGTCGAACAGCGTGTAGCCGTGGGTCTGCTCGTTGTAGCTGTAGGCCCTGCCGTCATAGGCGCGCGTGTCGCTGCCGGTGAGGTGGCGGCCGAACAGCGAGGTGAAGCCCAGCGTGGCGTCCGCATTGGGCAGGAACTTCCAGGTCAGCGCGGCGGCGAACTTGTCCGGGTTGATGTCGAGCACGCCCATCGGCTTGTTGAGGCCGCCGGCCGGATACCTGCCTGCCGCGTCGGCGGACCAGAACGAGGTCTTGCCGGTGATGTGCGAGTACAGGCCGGTGACTTTCCACTGCTCGTCGAAGCGCCATTCGGCGGTGGCTTCGGTGCCCTCGATGCGTACCGGCGCGCGCGACAGGATGAAGTCGTTGGTTGCCGGATTGATCGTCAGCGAAGCGCCGAACGGCGACTTGGAGATGTAGTGGGTGGCACCGAACGAGGCGTGCTCGCCGCGCCAGTTGAAGCCGATTTCGTTGTTCTTGTAGATGATCGCACCCAGGTCGCTGATGCGGTCGACGGACTGCCCCGGCACGTTGATGTTGCGCAGGGGGATGCCGATGTTGGGCAGGGTGAAACCTTCGCTGTACGCCGCGTAGACCGACCATTCGTTGCCGATGCGCCAGATCGCGCCGAGGTTCTTCAGGTTCTCGGTGTACTTCACGCCGCCGCCCTGCACGAACACGCGGTTGTTGTAATAAGTCGAGGTGTAGCTGTCGACGGTGAGCTTGTCGTTCTCGCGCCGCAGCCCGCCGCTCAGGGTCACCGGGCCGATGTCCCACGACAGCTGCGCGTAGGGCGCGGTGCTCTTGTAGTTCATCGGCGGCACCCACAGCCGGTTGGTCAGCGCCAGCCGCTGCTGGGCCTGGTCCTTGCCGAAGTCGATACCGGTGTGCAGCTCCAGGCCGGTCACGTTGAACAGGTCCGAGCGCGTCCAGGAGGTGCGGATGCCCTTCTTGTGCGAGTCGATCTCCGACTGCTCCCACAGCGTGCCCAGCGGTGCGAACAGCGGGTCCTGCTTGGCCGGGTCGAGCTCGGGCAGGTAACGCATCGCCTGGTCGGCCTTGTAGACGTTGATGTCCAGCGAGCCGCCGAAGAAGTCGCTGTGGCTGTATTCGAGGCTGTACTGCTTGAAGTCGTTGAACGCGGACTTGGAGCCGTAGATGTGCCCCTTCTCGGAGGTGTTGGTGCGCGGCACGTCGCACGGCGGATCGTCGTCCGGGCCGCGGCAGCCGAGCACCTGGATGTAGTTGCCCTTGCCCTCGATCTTGAAGCGGCTGTAGGTCGCCTGCAGGCGCTGGGTGCTGCCTTCGCCGAAGTTGAAGCCGCCCTTGAGGAACAGGTTCTTCGAAGTGGAATCGGCCAGCGAGCCGCTGGTGTTCATGCCGATGCGGCGGCCGTTGCCGTCGTAGGAGATGCCGCGGTCGATGTACGAGGCGGCCATCAGCAGGTCGTAGGCATCCTGCTTGGCGGCGAAGGTGAGGCCGGTCTTCCAGCCTTCGCTGCCGCCGCGCCCCTGGGTCTGGTAGCGCGTGGTGATCGTGGTCTCGGTGCCTTGCTTGGTCGGCACCTTCGAGATGTAGTTGATGATGCCGCCGGCGGCGCCGATGCCTTCGGAGGCGGACGGACCGTTGATCACCTCGACGCGGCCGATGATGCCCATGTCGGTAAAGGTGCCGTTGCGGGTGCCCTCCCGCAGCGGCGAGCCCTGCGGGATGCCGTCGAACAGGCGCAGCGGGATGCGTCCGCGCAGCGTTTCGCCGGTATTGCTCATCGCCTGCGAGGATTCGGCGTAGCCGGGCACGGTGCGCGCCAGTACCGCGGTGGCATCTTCGGTCACCAGCAGGGTGTGCTGGATTTCTTCCTTCGAGATCACGGTGATCGCGCCGGGAATTTCATCGACCGACTTCGGGCTGCGCGTACCGGTGACGATGACCTGGCCCAGGTTGACGGCCTTGTCCTTCTTGGCGTCCTGCGAGGTACCCGTGTCGCTGGCGGGCGCGGCGTCCTGCGCGTGCGCGCTGCCGGCAATGGCATAGACGAGCAGGATGCTGCTGATCGCTGCAGAAAGTGGCTTGATCATGGTATGTCTCGCGGTTGTGCTTGGTGGCGGTGGGCTGGCCGACGTGGCGCGCCCGGTGCATAGCGGTGTGACGCATCGGAAGCCATGCCATCGGCTCCGTCCGGATGGCGCCGTTCCCCCGGCGCCGCGAAAGCCTTGGTCCCCTTTCGAGCGAGCCTATGCGCTTCGCCGCGCGGGTAGAACCGTCGCGGACTATGTTCAGAGACTAGTTTTTGTTGCTTACGGCGCACGCGGAAATCTGCGGCGACGCAGCATCGCGGCGCAGGCGGATGCCGTGCGCGGACTCAGCCCGGACGTTCCAGCATCGCCTTGCGGCTTTCCTGCAGCAGCACGGTGACCAGCCGCACGCGCACGCTCGAGCGCGACCAGACGATGCCGATGCGGCGCGGCACCGAGGCCGTGGGTAGCGGGATGCGCGCCAGCTGCAGTCCCTCCGGCCAGGGGCGCGCCCAGTCGGGCACCAGCGATACGCCGAGCCCGCGATCGACCATCACGGCGATCGCGTTGAGCGCGTTCAGTTCGAAGCGTTCGCGCGGCACGATGCCGTGGGCGCGCAGGTACTCGTCGGCCTGGCGGCCGCCCCACTGGTTGCGGTCGTAGCGGATCAGCGGCTGCGTTGCCAGCAGCACGTGCGGATCCTCGCCGGCCATGCTCTTCGGCGCCAGCACGATCAGCGGCTCCTCGCGCAGCAGCAGCCATTCGCAGGTCTTGGGCAGCGCGAACGGCGCCTGCAGCACCACCGCCGCATCGAGGTCGCCCGCCTCCACCGCGCGATAGAGCTCGGCCGAATAGCCCGGCTTGATGAACACGTTGATCTGCGGAAACGTCTCGACCATGCGCGCGAGCACGTCGGGCAGCAGGCCGGCCAGTGCGGTGGGGCAGGCGCCCAGGCGAAGCTCGCCGGAGACCCCGTTCTCGTTCGCGACGCTGCGCAGGTCGGCGACGTTGCGCAGCAGGTCGCGCGAACGCTGCAGGATGCGCGAACCTTCCTCGGTCACGCTCACCGTGCGGCCGACGCGGGCGATCAGGGTGGCGCCGATCTCGCGCTCCAGCGTGCGGATCTGCTGCGCCACCGCAGCCGGCGTGATGTTCAGCACGCGCGCGGCGGCCGCCATCGAACCCTGGTCGACGATGGTGATGAAGGTATGCAGGAACTGGGTGTCCACGGCGTCTCGCTAGGCAGGTGCGGCAGTTCGCATGATGGGCCAAAGCGGCATGGCAGACATCACTTTCGCAACGGTTTGAAGATTGCCGGACGCTTTGCCTGCTGCGGCTGCCGGCGAACAATGCAGCGACGCCGTGAGCAGCCCCTGGAGCCAGCCATGCACTATCCCGTCGCCAGCGAAGCGCAGCTCGCCTTCTTTCGCGAACACGGCTACCTGGTGGTGCGCGACGCGATCCCGCAGGCCGCCCTCGACGAGATCGAGGCGCACTGCGACACGCTCATCGCCGAGAAGGACCTCCTGGCCAACGACTGGGCGTGGGGCGCGAAGGAGGAGCGCGATCGGCGCTCGTTCCGCATCGTGCAGTCCTCGCCCTCGTACGTCTGGGCGGCGGACATCGCCACGCAACCGTACCGGCAATGGCTGGCCACGTTCGCCAGCCGCCTGATGCAGCGCGAGATGGCGTTCTGACGAAACCCTTCCGGGTGCGGCATCCGCCGGCCGCGCTTCATTCATCGCGACCGGCGCGGTCGGCGTAGATGGTCAGGCCCTTCAGCGAGCGCCTGGGCGCCGGGAAGAACAGGCTCGCCAGGTAGCCGATCACGATGCACAGCAGGATCGAGATCGCCAGATAGAAGTACGGATGCACCAGCTTGAACCACCACGCCACCAGGGTCAGGCAGATGCTTGAACCGATGCCGATGGCGACGCCCGGCGAGTTGGCGCGGCGGGTGAACATGCCGAGCGTGTAGGCACCGGCGAAACCGCCGCCCAGCAGCCCGGCCAGTTCGATCGACACGTCGAACAGCGAGTGCACGTCGAAGCGCGACAGCAGCAAGGCGAGGCCGATGCCGGTCAGTCCCACCGCGATCGTCATCAGCTCGGCGAAGAACACGCTCTTCTTCTGCGTCGGGTCCTTCACCAGGCGATCGTAGAAATCCACCGAGATCAGCGTCGCCACGCTGTTCATGATGCCCGACAGCGTCGCCATCGCGGCGGCGAAGATGCCGGCGATGATCAGTCCGGTCACGCCCATCGGCAGTTCCGCCGCGATGAACAGCGGGAACGTGGCATCGATCGGCAGCAGCGGATTCATCCGTTCCGGGTGCGTCTTGTAGAACACGAACATCGCGGTGCCGATCATGTAGAACACGAATCCGCCCGGGATCATGATCGCCGCGAACATCCAGATCGAACGCCCGGCCTCCTTGTCCGACTTCGTCGACAAGGTGCGCTGCATCAGCACCTGGTCCTTGGGAAACGTCAGCACCACGTCGAACAGCACCAGGAACAGGAAGCCCCACACGGTGGCCTTGGTGAGGTCGAAGCTGAAGTCGAACAGGTGCATCTTGTTCTCGGCCATCGCCGTGGACATGAATTCGCCGACGCCGCCGTGCAGGCCCCAGATGATGAAACCGATGGCGAAGATGGCGCCGCCCATCTTCACGATCACCTGCACGAAGTCGGTCCAGATCACGGCCTTCATGCCGCCCATCGCGGTGTAGATGATGGTGAAGCCGCCCATCAGGATCACGCTCCAGGTGACGCCGATGCCGGTGATGGTGGCGATCGCCAGCGCCGGCAGGAACAGGATCACGCTCATGCGGCTGCCGAGCTGGGTGAGGATGCACAGCGCGCTGGCCAGCATGCGTATGCTGGGGTGGAAACGCGTCTCCAGATACGAGAACACCGACATCAGGTCCAGCCGGCGCAGCAGCGGCACGATCCATACCGCGACGAACATCAGGCCGAACACTGCGATCAGGTTGTTGGTGAGGTACTGCCAGTTGCTTTCGAAGGCCTTGGCCGGGATCGCGATGAAGCTGATCGAACTGGTGTTGGCGGCGTACAGGCTCACCCCCGCGGCCCAGTAGGGGATGGTGCGGCCGCCGACAAAGAAATTGGACGTGGAATTGCGTTTCTCGCGCAGATAGAAGAACAGGCCGATACCGATCATTCCCGCGAGATAGACCACGATCACGATCCAGTCGAGCCACCTCAGCAACAGCGTGGTGGACTGCACGCGCGCATAACCGAAGTCGATGCGCTGGCCATCGGCATGACGCTGCGCCCAGAACAGGCCGTCGGTCCAGGCGCCGGTCGCGATCGCGCCGCTCGGCGCGGCACCCGGCAGCACGGCCCAGGCGCTGGTGATGATCTGGAAGGTCATCAGCTTGGTCGAGGCGGCATCCTCCACCAGGTACAACACATTGGCCTGTCCCAGCGCATGCCCGGAACCCGGCAGCACGCGGCCGGGCACGCGGCCGCGCTCGGTCCAGCCCTTATCGGCGGTCCAGCGCAGCAACCGCTCCGCGGCACCGGCCCCGTCGGGCACGGTGATGAACACGGCCGAGGACTGGGCGACCAGGGACGTCGGCGCTACGCCACCTGGCCATCCGCCGGTCGCGATCCACTGCGGGCGTTCCGCATTCGTCTGCAGTTGCAGCAGCCGCGCGCCGCCGTCCGCGCCGATGCCAGCGATGGACAACGTGTCGTTCGACCACGTTCCGCGCGCGTCGTGCAGCGGCTCGGGCAGGGCTGGCAAAGGCTGCAACTGCAGCGTGTCGGCGCGCAGGCGCAGCCGGGCCACGCCGGTCGTGTCGTGCGCGCCGGGGGGCGCAGTCAGCACCCAGGCCTGCGTGCCGCCTTCGACGATGGCGTCCGGCATGAGGGATGTGGCGGTTGGCCACGTCAGCCGCCGCCAGGTCTGCCGTGCATCATCGAGACGCCAGGCTTCGCCGTCGGCGATGACCAGCGGCTGGCCGTTGACGAGGGCGATGGCACGCGGCGCCGCCGTCGTTGCCAGTGGCGGCAGCTGTCCGGCGTGCACGGGCGCCAGGCTCTGCGCGTGCAGCGGCGCCACTGCCATGAAGAAGAGGGTGGCGCACAGCATCCCACGCGCATGGCGCCACGCCGATCGGGCAGCCGACAGCGCGGTGGCGCAGCGACGGCGGGCGTGCATCAACCTGCCCGGCGCGTGGCGGCGAGCAAGGCCTGCGCGCGTTTCAGGAACGGCAGATCGATCATGCGGCCGTCCACCACGAAGGCGCCGCGCGATTGGGCCTGGGCCGCCTGTGCGGCCTCGACGATCCGCCGCGCCTGCACAAGCTCGGCTTCCGAGGCGGCGAACGCCGCGTTCGCCAGCGCCACCTGGCGCGGATGGATGCAGCTCTTGCCGATGAAGCCGAGCCGTCGCGCCATGTGCGCTTCCTCGCGGTAACCCGCCTCGTCATCGACTGCGGCGAAGGCGCCGTCCATCGCAAACACGCCGGCCTGTGCCGCGGCCATGCGCAGGGCGAACATCGCCGCGTGCACGTTGCGCGGATCGGCGCGGTCGATGCCGTGGGGCTCGAACAGGTCACCCAGGCCCAGCTGCAATCCCGCCACGCGCGGATGCGCGCCGGCGATGCGGGCTGCCGCAGCCAGTGCAGCGGGCGTCTCGATGGTCACCAGCAGGCCGAGCGGGTGCCCCACCGCATTGGCCCGCTCGGCCCGTTCGATCATGGCGATGGCGCCGAGGAGAGCCTGCGCCGATTCGATCTTGGGCAGATTGAGCAGGGTGACCCCGGGGCGGACGATGGCGGCAAGGTCCGCCGCGAAATGCGGCGAATCCGCCGCGTTGGTGCGCACGATGATGAGCTTGGCCGCCTGCGCCACGGCCGCGCCGGCGACAAAGTCCGCCACCGCCTCGCGCGCTTCGGCCTTGCGCGCCTCGGCGACCGCGTCCTCCAGGTCGAACGACAGCGCATCGGCCTCGCCAGCCAGCGCCTTGGCGAACAGTTCCGGTCGCGCACCGGGCACGAACAACTTGCTACGCACGGGGTCGCCCGCCGATCGTCTTCCTCGTCATGGGCACCAGTGTGCGGCAAGCCTTTCGCCGAATCGAGCCGGCCCGACATGTTCAAAAGATAGTTTTTCTATCGAGGGCAGCCACTGCCGGCCCGTGCTCGCGGGTGATCAACGCGTGGCTTGCTGCTTTCCGCGCAGCGCTTCCACGGCCGACGCCGCGTTGACCTGCAGCATGCCGTCGGAGACTTTGCTGCTGCGCAGCAGGAGCTGGTGGATCGCATGCGCGTCCAGCCGCGGGGAGAGCGACAGCAGCAGCGCCGCGATGCCGCTCACGTGCGGCGCCGCCATGGACGAGCCGGAGGTGAAGTCGTAGCCGCCGCCCGGCTGGGTGGTCAGGATGTCGTTGCCGGGCGCGCTCACCACGCCGGGCAAGGCGGCCGCGACGTCGCTGACGCGGACCGCGATGACGCCGGGCGCATCGACGGGAAATCCGTCGACGCTGCCGTCGGGCGGCATCGCGGCGACCACGATGCGGCCGTCTTCCAGGATATGCACGAGCAGCTTGTCCAGCAGCGGATCGGCGGGGCCGCCCAGGCTCAGGTTGACGATGCGCGCATCGGTGTCGATGATCGCCGCCAGCGCCTTGGCCAGCGTGAAGGTGTTGCAGCGCGCGCCGGCCTGCGCGGCGGCCGGATACCAGCACGCTTTGTAGATGCTGAGCGTGGCCTTGGGCGCCATTCCCACGATGCCGCGGTGATTGTCGCCGTCGGCGGCGATGACGCCCGCCACTTCCGTGCCATGGCCATCGCGGTTGAACGTCGCCGCATTGCCATCGACCATGTTGTGCATGTCATGGATGCGTCCCTGCAGATCGGGATGCGCTGCGTCGACGCCGGTATCGACGATCGCCACGCGCACGCCGTCGCCCTCGCTGAACCGGTGCGCGAGCGCCGCATCGGTTTCGATGAAGCCGCGCTGGAGGGTGGTGTAGGGGTCGTTGTCCTGTGGCGCGGGCGGTCCGCTCGTGTAGACGGAGTAATCGTGCAGCGGCTGCGCGAGCTGCACCCGGTTGTCCCCGGCGAGTGCGTTGAGCAGCGCTTCCCGCGACATGCCCGGCGGCGGCTTCAGCACCACGCAGTACAGCTCCAGCGCCTTGATCGGCCAGCCGGTGACTTCGCGCATGCCGTAGCTGCGCTTGAGCGCCTCCAGGGTGGCGGCCGCGCGCTGCCCGGCGCCGTAGAATTTCGACGGGGCATAGCCGAGCAGGCTGGAGCCGGCGTGCATCGCGGGTGGATCGATCGGATTGGCGACGGCCAGCACGATGTCGCGCTGGCTGTCCATCGACGCTGCGCCGACGAGCGCCGCGCGGCCAGGGTCGGCCGACGGCGCTTTCGGCGGCGCGGTGGCGCATGCGCTCAGCGCCGCGGTGGCTGCGAGCAGGAGGAAGGCGCGCTTCATGGCGTGCCGGCGACGGGCTCCGCCAGCCGGATGCCGCGCGTGGCGCGCAACTGCCGCAAGGCGCGCGACGCTGAAGCCGAACCCGGGCCCGCGGGCACGACGGTGTAGGCACCGACGTCGTTGGGGCCACCCACCACCTTCAACTGCAGCGCATGCAGCAACGCGTTCCAGTCGGCGACGGACATGGCCGCGTCGGGTACCACGCGGATCGTCCCCGCGACCGCGGGTGCGGGTGCCTCGCTGAGGGTGCGGTACGAAGGGCTGTTGTCCGCCGACCACAGCTTCACGCCCAGCGCACCGATGCCGAGTGCCTGCAGCAGCACCACCGCGACCAGTGCCCGGTTCAGCCAGCTTCCCGAGCGTGCGCCGGAACGCAGCGGCGCGGGCTCGGCTTGCGGTTCGGGCATGTCGAGCCGCGCCAGCAGGCGGGCCAGGCCCACGTTGGCATCGACCGAGACCTCGGGCGGCAAGGTCATCGCCCGGCGCAGGCGGCTTTGCTGCGCAAACTCGGCGCGGCAGGCCGCGCACTGCGCCAGGTGCGCCTGCAGCCATTCGGCCTGCGCGGGCGTGGCGCTGTCCTGCAGCACCCAGGGCATCGCTTCCCAGGCGCGCAGGCAATCCCGGTCGGAACTTACCGGGGTCGTCATGGCTGCTGCTCCTTATGGATGGGTGCGTCTCCCGCCAGGGCGGGCAACACGTTGCGCAGCTTCACGCGCGCGTGGAACAGCCGCGCCTTCACGGTGCCCACCGGGCACTGCATGATGACCGCGACTTCGTCCAGGGTATGGCCGACGCCGTAGACCAGTTCGATCACGACACGCTGGTCCGCCGACAGGCGAGCGAGCCCCTTGCCCAGCCAGTCGCGCAATTCGCGGTCTTCGTCCAGGTCATGCGCGGGCGTGCGCCGTTCGGGCATGGCGTCGTCCTCGACCGGCTCGTCGCCGTGCTGCCGCAGCGCCTTCAGGCCGCAGCGATAGGCGATGCCCATGAGCCAGGTGGATACGCGCGAGTCGCCGTGGAAGCTGCCGGCTTTCTGCCAGGCGATCCACAGGCAGTCGTTGATGACCTCCTCGATGACGTCGGGGCGCCGCGTCAACCGCGCGAGAAAACGACAGAGCCGGCCGTGATAGCTGCGGTAGAGCACCTCCAGCGCAACGCGATCGCCCGCCGACATGCGCTGCAGCAGCTGGCGGTCGGTGACATCGGCATCGATATCGGCGTCGTTCATGGGTTCGGATGAATCCGCTTCAGGGGCCCGCTACGTGAGTACCGCATCGGCGCGGGAAGGTTGCTCTCTCCATCAAAAGGAACGCGATACCGTGGCGACCCAGGGCGAGGCGTCCTGGTAGCTCCACTGCCGGCGCGTTGCCGGGTCGGCGAAGATGCGGTCCAGCTCGATTCGCCAGGGTCCGTCGCCCCACAGCAGGCCGACGTGGCCGTAGTGGGTCAGCCCCGTGCGGGCCTGGCCGCGGGTTCTCCAGTAACCGTAGCGCCGGGGCCGGTACGACGCGCCCAGGGACTGGGCGACGCCGGTCCCGGCGGAAAACGAAAAGCGCCCCGCCAACGGCCAGTGCAGATTGACGTCGGCCGCGCCGCGCGGCCGGTGGCCGTCCGGCCCCAGCACGTAGATGGCCGACAGTCCCACGGTGAGCACGTCCCGGTAGGTTCCGCCGAGCCCGGTCTCGATGCGGTCGGAAGCGCCGTACCGGGTCGTGCCCGGATACCGGTAATAGAGCAGGCTCGCCTGCAGCTGCCAGTCGCTGGACAGCGACCAGTGACGCGATAGCTGGGCCAGCGCCTCGACCAGGCGTCCCGGGGAATGCGCGGCGGCGCCTGCCGACACCCCCAGCGACCAGCCTGTCGGAAACGTCCAAGCCGCTGCACCCTGCAGGATCGGCGTATGGCCGGTGATCGCCTGGCCCCGATCGAACAGTTGCGAGCTGAGCGCCACGGTGCTGCTGAAGGTGGTCGATTGTGCGTGCAGCACCAGCGGAAGGCCGCCGCCGATGACCCATGCGAGGGCAAGAACCGCACATCTGCAAGCGCCGCTGCCGATGGCCCGCGCAAGGCGATGGGAGCGGGCAGGACGACCGCGCGGGTCGGCCGCTGTGCAGGGGAAGCGAGAGTCCTTCATGAGCGAGGCATCGGTTCACCTTCGAGCGATCAGTGCTGCCGACCCTTGTCCACGTCGGTGCCGTTCGATCGGCACGGGCCAGGGAAGGCCATCAGCCGACCGAGCCAGGGCGGGTGGCGGGATCGCCCAGCTCCCCGGCGTTCGGCGGGGCCATCGTATTTCATTTTGGCGCCGGGGTTGGGCCTGCCTTGCCGGTTGCCGTTGAAGGCGCAGCCGCTCCGGTGTCCAGGCCCGCGCGCTGCGACCGCGCGAAGCATCCGAACAGGCGCAGCAGGCGCGGCCTCCTGCGCGCAGGCGAAGGCCGCTGGTGCGATGAGAACTTGTCCTGCGCGCTTGCGTGCCCGCGGCCATGGCGACGGCGCCGACGCAACCTTCCATCGGCCACGCGGCACTCAATGGACGGGTGGGTCGTCTTCGGAATCACAGCCTGGCCTCGAACATGGAAATCGAACGAATCCAGTTGCAGAAGCATGGCGACAACCGCGGCATGCTCATCGCGTTGGAACAGGACCGCAACGTGCCTTTCGAGATCCGTCGCGTGTATTACCTGTTCGCCACGAAGAGCGGCGTGCATCGAGGCCGGCACGCGCACCGCCGGCTCAACCAGCTGGCGGTGACGGTGCGCGGCTCGGTCACCTTCCTGCTGGACGACGGCAGTGGACCGGTGGCGGTGGTGCTCAACGACCCTTCGCAGGGGCTGCTGCTCGGCCGGATGGTGTGGCGCGAGCTGTACGACTTCAGCGAGGACTGCGTGCTGATGGTGCTGGCCGACCAGCTGTACGACCGGAACGACTACATCACCGACTACGCCGACTTCCTGCGCGAGGTCAACGGGGCCATGTACCCGCAGGACGTGGCCGCATGTCTCGGCCGCTAGTCCTCGTCGGCGCGGGCGAGTTCGCGCAGATCGCCTGCGAGTACTTCGAGCACGACAGCGAGCATGACGTGGTCGCCTTCAGCGTCGAGCGCGATTACCTCACGCAACCGTTGCTGGCGGGACGCCCCGTGGTGGCCTACGAGACACTCGCGGTGGACTACCCGCCCGCCGACGTCGACCTGTTCGTCGCTGTTCCGGCCAGCCAGCTCAATCGCGTGCGCACGCGCTTCTACCAGGATGCCAAGCGCAAGGGCTATCGCTTCGCCAGCTACGTCAGTACGCGCGCGTTCGTGTGGCGCAACGCCGAGGTGGGCGAGAACAGCTTCATCTTCGAAGGCAACGTCATCCAGCCCTTCGTGCGCATCGGCGACAACTGCATCCTGTGGAGCGGCAATCACGTGGGCCATCGCACGGTGGTGCACGACAACGTGTTCGTCGCTTCGCACGCGGTTATCTCGGGCTACTGCGAAATCGGGCAGGGCAGCTTCATCGGCGTGAACGCCACCTTCAACGACCACGTGAGGGTCGCGCCGGACAACGTGATCGGCGCGGGCGCGCTGGTCACGCGCGATACCGAACCGGGCCGGATCTACGTCGGCTCGCCGGCCAAGGCGGTACCTGGCAAATCCAGCCTCGACGTGAGGCTTTGAAGAACGCATGTTCGAATGGACCAAGAAGGGACTGGTTTTCGAGACCGCGCGCCATGGCGTGGGCGACTGGATGCTGCACTCGGCGCTGACGCCGACACCATGGCGCATCGATGACGACACCATCCGCGTCTACGCGGGTTTTCGCGATGCCGACGGCGTCAGCCGGATCGGCTACGTCGACGTACGGGCGGACGATCCGACGTCGATCGTGCGCGTCAGCGCCGAGCCGGCGCTCGACATCGGGCGGGGCGGCTGCTTCGACGACAACGGCGTGATCCTGGGCGACGTCGTCGGCGCGCCGGGTGGGCTTCACCTGTTCTACGTCGGCTTCCAGCGCGTGGCCAGGGCCAAGTTCCTGGCCTTCACCGGCCTCGCCGTGTCGACCGACGGTGGCGGGCATTTCCGCCGCGTGCAGGAAACACCGATCCTCGATCGCGCGCCCGGCCGCAGCACCATCGCCGCGGTGCATTCGGCCATCCATGAGGACGGCCGCTGGCGGCTTTGGTACGCCGTCGGCGACGACTGGGAAAGCATCGGCGGCCAGCCGTATCCGCGCTACCACATCCGCTACGCGGAGACGGACGATCTCGCGGCGATGCCGCGCGAAGATCATGTCTGCCTGCGGCCGCGCGGCAGCGAGTACCGGATCGGCCGCCCGCGCGTGTACCGCCTCGGCGGCGGATACGTCATGTACTTCACGCGCGGCAATCGCGGCAGGGAATACTTCCCCGGCGTGGCGTACAGCGATGACGGCATCCGCTGGGAACGTCATGACGAGGCGCTGGGAATGAAGCTGTCTGTCGATGGCTGGGATTCGCGGGTCATCTGCTACCCCGCGCTGATCCGCCAGCGCGACAGGCTGCTGATGTTCTACAACGGCAACGACATGGGGCTGGATGGATTCGGCGTGGCCGAGGTCGACTGCGCCCGCTTCGAGAGTGACGCGCATGTTCACGCTTAGGCCCTACGATCCGGCCGACGCGGCCGCCTGGGATGCGCTGGTCGGCCGCTCGCGCAACGGCAACCTGCTGCATCGGCGCGGCTACATGGACTACCACGCCGACCGTTTCGTCGACCGCTCGCTGGTGGTCGAGCGTGGCGGCGAGTTGGTGGCGGTCTTCCCCGCGACCATCCAGGACCGCACGGTGACCAGCCACGGCGGGCTCACCTATGCCGGCCTCATCACCAGCCACGCCCTGCGCGCCGAAGCCACGCTGGCGCTGTTCGAACAGATCGGCAGCCACTATCGCGCGCTCGGGGTCGAGCGCGTGGTCTACCGGGCGGTGCCGCACGTGTTTCATGCCTACCCTGCCGAGGAGGATCTGTACGCGCTGCACCGGGTTGGAGCGCGGCTGGCCCGGCGCGACCTCTCTTCGGCCATCGCGCTGCAGGAGCCCTTCCGTTTTACGCCCGGACGGCGGCGCGCGGTCGGCAAGGCGAAGCGGGCGGGGATCGACCTGCAGGCAGGCACCGACCTGGAAGGTTTTCACCGGCTGCTTTCGGAAGCGCTGCGCAAGCACGATGCCGTGCCCACGCACAGCCTGGCAGAGCTGCGCCTGCTGCAGGCGCGGTTTCCGCAGCAGATCGTGTTGCACGAGGCGCGCCGCGGCGGTGCCTTGCTGGCTGGCGTGCTGGTCTACGACTTCGGGCGCGTGGTGCATACGCAATACCTGGCCGTCTCGGCGGAGGGCCGGCAGCTGGATGCGCTCAGCCTGCTGCTGGCGCAACTGATCGAGGACACCTACGCCAGCCGCCGCCATTTCAGCTTCGGCATTTCCACCGAGCGGCATGGCCAGGTGCTCAACGGCGGCCTGGTCGCGCAGAAGGAATACTTCGGCGCCCGCGCGGTCGTGCACGACACCTACGAGTGGCCGCTGCAATGAACGCCGCTCCGAAGGAAGCCGCGCCGTCAGACGTGCCGTTCCTCAGCCTGCGCGAGGTCAACGCGCGCTACGCCCGCGCGCTGAAGGCCGCCGCGGCGCGCGTCATCGACTCGGGCTGGTACGTGCTCGGCGAGGAGCTGGCCGCCTTCGAGCGCGAGTTCGCCGCCTACTGCGGCGTGCGCCACGCCGTGGGCGTGGGCAACGGGCTGGATGCGCTGTCGCTGATCCTGCGCGGCTACAAGGAGCTTGGTGCCCTCACGGAAGGCGACGAGGTCATCGTGCCTGGCAACACCTTCATCGCCAGCTTCCTCGCGATCACCGAGAACCGGCTGGTGCCGGTGCCGGTGGAGCCGGACGCGGCCAGCTTCAACCTCGATCCGGCCTGCGTCGAAGCGGCCATCGGGCCGCGCACGCGCGCGGTCATCGCGGTGCATCTGTACGGCCAGCTGGCGGACATGCCGGCGCTGGCCGCGCTGGCCCGGCGGCATGGTCTGCTGTTGATCGAAGACGCGGCGCAGGCGCACGGCGCGATGCGCGAAGGCCGCAAGGCCGGTGCGTTCGGCGACGCGGCCGCCTTCAGCTTCTTTCCCACCAAGAACCTGGGCGCGCTGGGCGATGGCGGCGCGGTGGTGACCGACGACTCCGCGCTGGCGCGGCGAGTCGCGGCGCTGCGCAACTACGGCTCCGAGGTAAAGTACCGCCACCTCTACCCGGGGCTCAATTCGCGGCTCGACGAACTGCAGGCCGCGATGCTGCGGGTGAAGCTGCACTACCTGGACGATGACATCGCCCGGCGGCGCCGCGTGGCGCGCCGCTATTGCGACGCCATCCACCATCCGCAGATCCGGTTGCCGCTGGTGGCGCGGGAAGCGCAGCACGCCTGGCATCTGTTCGTGGTCCGCTGCAGCCGGCGCGATGCGTTGCAGCGGCATCTGCAGTCGCAGGGCATCCAGACCCAGGTGCACTATCCGGTGCCGCCGCATCGGCAACCGGCGTACGCGTTCCTGCGGCATGTCCGGTTGCCGTTGACGGAACGGCTGCATGATGAGGTGCTGAGCCTGCCGATGGGGCCGACCCTGGGCGATGACGCCGTGGATCGGGTGATCGAAGCCTGCCGGACGTTCGCGTGCTCGCCATGAACATCGTGCGCACCGGCTTCTACACCGGCATGGGCACGGCGGCGCGGCTGCTCGCCGGCCTGGTCGCGATCAAGCTGGTGGCCTGGTTCGCCGGCCCCGAAGGCGTGGGCAGGCTCGGCCAGTTCATGAGCCTGATGTCGCTGCTGGCGGTGCTGGCCGGCGGCGGCATCAGCGCCGCCGTCGTGAAGTACGTGGCCGAGTATCGCGACGACCCGCAACGGCTGTCGCGCCTGCTCTCGGCCGCGCTGTGGTACGCGTTCTGCGCATCCTGCCTGATGGGCGGCGTCGCGCTGCTGCTCAGCCGATGGATCGCGCTGTGGCTGCTGGGCGATCCGCAGTACGCCGGCCTGATCCGCGTGCTTGCGATCGCGCAGCTCGGCATTGCGTTGGTCAACTACATTCTCGCGGTGGTCAACGGCTTCATGGACGTGCGCCGGCTGGCGTTCATCCAGGTGACCGGGTCGGTGGTCGGCATCGTGATGATGGTGTGGCTGGCGCGCTGGCTGCATCTGTACGGCGCGCTGCTGGCGCTGGTGCTGAGCCAGGTGCTGTGGCTGGCCGTCGCCCTGCCGGCCTGGTGGCGCAGCTCGTATTTCCACCGCAGCATGCTGCGGCTGCGCCACGACCGCGAGATGACGCTGCGGCTGGCGACGTTCTCGGTGATGACGATCAGCTCGGCGCTGCTGCCTCCGCTGGTGAACATCGCCGTGCGCGACCACCTCGCGCTGCGCTTCGGCTGGGAGCAGGTCGGTTACTGGCAGGCGGTGAGCAAGGTATCCGACGCCTACCTGCTGTTTCTCACCACTGCCATCAACATCCATTACCTGCCCAGGCTCGCCGCGACCCACGACCGCACGGCGCTGCTGCAGGAACTGCGGCAAGCCTATCGCTACCTGCTGCCCGCGGTGGCGGTGCTGGCAGCTGCCGTGTACGCGTGCAGGGGCTGGCTGACGCGCCTGCTGTTCACGCCGGACTTCGCGTCGGCCAACGCCCTGTATGGCCCGCAGCTGGTCGGCGACGTGCTCAAGATCGCCTCCTTCATCCTGTCCTATCTCATGCTGGCCAAGGCGATGACGCGGCTGTTCGTGGTTTCCGAATGCCTGTTCGCGGCCAGCTATCTCGCGCTGGTCTACGGGTTCACCGCGCACTTCGGCCTGGTCGGCGCGATGTACGCGTTCGCGGTCAACTACCTGCTGTATCTGGCCTTCACCGTACTGGTCGCCCGACGCTACCTGGGAGGCCTGTGACGATGGCCGACGATGCTGCCACCCAGGCGCCGCCGCTGGTCTCGGTGCTGATCCCCGCATTCAACCACGAGCGTTTCGTGCAGCGTTGCCTGGACAGCGTGCTGGAGGATGCGTATCCGACCAAGGAGCTGATCATCATCGATGACGGCTCGACCGATGCGACCGGCGAGCGGATCGCCGACTGGGTGGCGACGCATTGCATGGAACTGCCGATCGAATACGTGCGGCGGCAGAACCGGGGCATCGCCGCGACCTTGAACGAACTGGTGGCACGCGCGAGCGGCGAGTTCCTGCGGCCGGGCGCCAGCGACGACTACCTGTTGCCCGGCGGTCTCGACGCGCAGGTCCGCTACCTGCTGGCGCATCCGTGCAAGGGCGCGGTGATCGGCGATTCCGTGGTCGTCGATCGGGACGGAAACAAGCTGCACGACAGCGGCATGTGCGGGCTCCACGGCGCCAACAAGGAGCTCTACCGATCCGACGACGGCATCCGCCGCGCCATCATCAGCCAGTGGGCGATCGGCGGGCCGGTCGCCCTGATCCGGAAAAGCGCGCTGGATACCGTCGACCGCTGGAGCGAAGGCCTGCGCATCGAAGACTGGGATCTGTTCCTGCGGCTGGCGGCGCGTGATGCGCTCGGCTTCATCGACGTCGGCGTCTGCGCGTACCGTCTGCACGACAGCAACCTCAGCAAGACGCGGCATGCCGCGACCCGGATGGTCAACCTGGATGAGTCGCGGCATGTCGCCCTGCGCCGGGCCGGCCTGTTCGGCGAACCCTACCGGACGCTGCTGCGCGCGCAGTCGCATTACATCGGCGCCAAGATCTCGTTCCTGCAGCGGCGGCTGTGCCCACTGTTGCTGCATCTGGCGGCGTATCTGTGGCTGGTCGTCGTGTCGAAAGCGCGGCCGACCACCACGCATCCCGATGGTGGCGCGCCATGAAGGCCTTGCTGCGGCTTCCTTCGTGCTGGCTCGCCCTGCCGATCCTGCTGGCCTGCGCGCTCACGCTGCTCACCTATGAGCTGCCGGTCGATTACCTGCCGGGCCTGCTGCTGCTCGCGGTGATGGCAGCGGCGATCATGCTGTTCGACGTGCAGGCCGGCGTCCGGCTCCCGCCCCCCGCCCGGTTCCGCGCGCGCCACTACGCGGGCAGCCGCGATGCCTTCGTCGCGCTGGCGTTCGCCGGCGTGGTCGCGTTGTTCTGCCTGCTCGACCTCACGCTGTTCCCCGTTCCCCTGTTCGACACGCCCTCCGCCTATGCATCGATGGCGGGCGGCCGCGAGCATGTCCGGCACATCTCCGACATGTGCTGGGCGCTTCCGCCGATCGGGCTGCTCTGCGCCAGGAGCCGGCGGCTGCGCATCGCCCTCATGCTCGTGGGCTTCGTGTTTCCCGTGCTGGTGATCGATCGGAACCGGCTGTTCGCCACCGTGTTCTCGTTTGCGCTGGTCATCCTGCTGCGGCGCGACGACGACCGGCCGTTGCCATGGAAGAGCGTGGGCCTGCTGGCGTTCGCGGGCATCAGCATCTTCTCGATCCTCGGCATGCTGCGCTCCGGCCCGCTCGACCACGTCACGCTGCCCTTCAGCGCCATCTACCGCGCGGCGCCGCAAGGCATCAAGTGGCTGCTGCTGTATGGCAGCGCCGGGCCCTACAACTTCAGCGCCATGCTGGCCAAGCATTACGCCAACAGCAGTTTTCTCATCAACCAGCTGGTGCCGATGAGCGGCTCGGTCGCCACGGCAGGCACGGATATCCCGCTGGACGCGCCGAACATCAACGTGGGCACGGAGTTCTTTCCCTTCCTGCTGGCGTTGGGCCCGTTCGGCGCCGTGGCCGCGATGTGCGTGCTGTACGGCATGTTGCTGTGGAGCGTGCAGCGGCTGCGCCCGACGGTGCCGCTGTTCTCGCTGCTGATTTTCCTGCGCGTGTCCTACGTGTGCGTGATGTCGCCCTTCGCCCCACAGGCCTTCACCTGGACCAACGCCGGCTTCCTCGGCCTGTGCCTCTGCATGCAGGTCTTCGCCGCCTGGCTGCCGACCCGAACGCCGCGGACCGGATCGCCGCCCGAGCCGGCCATGCAAACCCCGTCCGCACCCTTCAATCCGTGAGCATCGAACCATGGAACAAGACGAAATCTATCTGATCGATCTGTGGCGGATCTTCATCCGCGAGTGGAAATGGTTCGCCGGCGTGCTGGTGCTGACCCTGGTCTGCACCTATGCCTTTGCGCACCTGGTGAAACGCCAGTGGGAGGCGAGCGCCTGGATCCAGATCGCGCAGGTCGGCCAGGTGCCGTCGGGCCAGGACCCCAAGGTCGAACCGCTGGCGCGCGTGCTCGAGCGGCTGCAGCTGGTGCCGTTCCAGAACGAGGTCATGGCGGGCGCGGGTTTTTCGCCGGAGTCGGCGCAGGCCAAGCTCTACCGCAAGAGCCTGAAGCTGGAGCCGTTGCCGTACGCCGGACCGCTGATCCGGTTGAACGTGCGGGCCTATTCGAGACAGCAGGCCAGGCAGTTCGCCGCGGCGACAGTGGCGCAGCTGCATGCGCTGCACCGGCGCCTCGAAGCCTTGCCGCTGAACTCGGCGCGCGCGCGCCTGGCCCGCGTCGAGGCCGACCTGCAAACCACCCTGGCGGACCAGGCGCGACTGCAGCAGGCCGCCACGATCGAAAACGGGCGCGCCGGGAACAGCAGGGGGGCGGCGAGCCCGGTGCTGGCCAGCCTGCTGCTGGCAGACAAGAACGAGGAGGTCCGCGCCCTGCAGCAGGCCCGCAGCGACCTCATCGATCGGCTCGGCCCTGCCTATACCTACGAGACATCGCTGATGTGGCCGGTCTACGTGCCCGACCGGCAGGCGTTTCCCAACCCGGAGCTGACCTACGGCATCGGCATGCTGCTGAGCCTTTTCCTGGGCGCCTCGGCGGCCATCGCCCGCAACGTGGCGCGCCGGCGGTCGCCCGGCAGGTGACCGGCGTCGCGCGGGTGCGCAGTCCGCGCCGGCCGCACATTCAACCAAAGCGGCGTCTGCCGGCACTCACCGATCAGGCCGGCAAGCAAAGCCGGGGCGGGCGCAGCGGATCCACGGCAGCTGGACGCCGTCGCCTTCCCAAGGAGGCCTGCACCGGGTGAACGGAGATGAAGAAATGAATGGGCCACACCAGTCGAAAAGCGAGCGCCCGGCCGCATCCGTCACCCGTCTTCGTCCGCGTCGGCGCGGTGCGCTGCTCGACGACGCGCAGCTGCTCGACACGCAGCACGCCTTCGACAGCGTGGCTGCCGATTACGACGGGCCGCGCGGCAACAACGAACTGATCCAGCGCATGCGATTGACCATGTGGGACGCCGTGCACGCAGCGATGCCCGCCGGTGCCCGCCTGCTCGACCTGGGCTGCGGCACCGGTATCGACGCGATCGAATTCGTGCGGCGCGGCTTCCGTGTGGTCGCCACCGACTGGTCGCCGCAGATGGTCGAACGCACCCGCGCGCGCGCCGTCGCCGCGGGCCTGCAGTCGCGCGTGACGGCGCTGCATCTGGGCGTGCAGCAGCTCGACCGGCTCGAGGGCGAGTTCGACGGCATTTATTCGAACTTCGGTCCACTGAACTGCGCGCCGGATCTCCGCGCGGTCGCGGCCGAGTGCGCGCGCCTGCTGCACCCCGGCGGGCGCCTGGTTTTTTCCGTGATGGGACGGATCTGCCCGTGGGAACTTGGCCACTACGCGCTGCGCGGCCGGTTCGGGCGCGCCCGCGTGCGCGCGGCACGAGGCGCGATCGCGGTGGGCATGAACCACCACACGATCTGGACGTCCTACTACCTGCCGCGCGAGTTCTATCGCGCGTTCGCCGAACACTTTTCACTGGACAGCTATCGCGCGCTGAGCCTGTTCATGCCGCCGCCGTACCTGGTGGACTACTACCGCCGCCGCCGCCACTGGTGCGAACGCCTGGGCCGGCTCGACGACCGCCTGGGCGGCCTGCCGCTGCTGCGCGACATGGGCGATCATTTTCTGATCGCGATGCGGAAGCGGTGACGCCGTGGACATCCTGCAGGCAGCGATGGACGTCAGCTTGTGCCGCGCGGTTTCGATCACGCCCGAAGCGAGCTCACGCGCACCGCTCCCGATCCGGGGCGGGCGGATCGGTGCCTCGCTGGCCGCGCGGGCGTACCGGGTCGATCTGCGCGACCACCTGATTTTCCCCGGGCTGATCAACGCGCACGAGCACCTGCACCTCAACACCGTGCCGCCGCTGAACGCCGGTGCGCCATTTCCCAACAGCTACGCCTGGATCGCGGCCTTCCAGGCGCATTTCGACGACCCCGCCGTGATCGCCGCGCTGCGGGTGCCGAAGGCGCTGCGGCTGCGTCACGGGGCGCTGAAGAATCTGCTGGCCGGCGCCACCTGCGTGGCCCATCACGATCCCTGGCATGCGGCGCTCGACGCCACGAATTTTCCGGTTGCCCTGCTGCGCGATTTCGGCTGGAGCTACGCGCTGGGCTGGCCCGGTTACGGGCCCCCGGCCGCGCAAAGTTTTGCCGCCACGCCCGCCGACCGGCCGTGGCTGATCCACCTGGCCGAGGGTACCGATGCGATCGCGCAGGCCGAGCTGGCCGAGCTCGACCACCTGGGCTGCCTGGCACCGAACAGCGTGCTGGTGCACGGCGTGGGGCTGCGTGAGCGCGATGTCGACCGGGTGATCGCCAGCGGCGCGGCGGTGGTCTGGTGCCCGGGCAGCAATCGCGCACTGCTCGGGCGGTCGCTGGATCCGCGCCGCCTGTGCGCGGCCGGCCGGCTGGCGCTGGGCAGCGATTCGCGACTCAGCGGCGCGCGTGATCTGCTGGACGAGATGCGCGGCGTCGCCGAACGCGGCGAGCTCGCCCCGGCACACCTGCTGGGGCTGGTCACCACGCAGGCCGCGCGCATCTTGCGGCTGTTGTCGCGCGGCAGCCTCGCGCCGGGCGCGCCGGCCGACCTGGTGATCGTCGAGGACCGCGGCGGTGAGGCGCGCAGCTTGGTGGAGATCGAGCGCAGCCGGATCCGTGCCGTGGTGCGCGACGGCGTTCCGCGCATCGCCGACCCCGATTTCGCCGAGTGGTTTGCAGCCACCGGCACGGCCGCCGTCCCGGTGATGCTGGACGGGAAGCCGAAGCTGCTGGCGGCGCCGCTGGCCGAGCCCGCGCTGATCGCCCTCGAACCGGGACTGGAGCGGGTTGCCGATCGGAGCGAGCGCGATGTCGGCCGTCAGGCCAGGAGCCACTGATGACCAGCCCGCCGATCCTGCTGCCTGCCGAGGCGTACGCGCTGTGGGCGCCAAGCTATCCGGCGCACGCCCACAACCCGCTCATGCAAGCCGAGCAGCGCGCCATGCTCGGGCTGTTGCCGGAAAGTCTGCTGGAGCAGACCGTGCTTGACGCCGGGTGCGGCAGCGGACGCTACATCAAGCATGCGTTGCAGCGCGGCGCGGCCCGCGTGGCCGGCGTGGACCTTGCGCCGGCGATGCTCGATCGCGCGCGCGCGGAGCTGGGCGCGGTGCGAGCCCACGTCGAGCTGCGGCAAGGCAGCTTGATGGCGCTGCCCGTAGCCGACGGTTGGGCCGATCTCACGATCTGCGGCCTGGTCCTCGGCCATCTGGAAAACCTGCCCGCGGCGCTGGCCGAGCTGCACCGCGCGACCCGGCCTGGCGGCGCGGTGCTGTGCAGCGACGTGCATCCGATCGGCCATGCGCTGGGCTGGCTGCGCGATTTCAAGGCCGGCGGCCAGCATTACGCCGTACGGCATACGCCGCACCTGTACAGCGACTGGCACGTCGCCTGCGCGGCTGCCGGCCTGCGCATCGAACGGGTGCTGGAGCCGATGCTCGATCCCTCCGACATCCCCGCCGGCGCGCACTTCGACCGCCGCGCGCTGGAGGTCCCCGTGGCGCTGGTGCTGCAGTTGCGGTGCCAGCCATGACCATCCCGACTTTGCAGGCCCTGCGATGAACGACGCGCCGCATATCCTGTTGATCAATCCGACCATCACTTCGCGTCGCAGCGCACGGTTTCCGCTGTCCCTGCTGCACCTGGCCGCGGCACTGGAGCGCACCGGCAGCAGCAGCCGGATCATCGACGGCAACGTCGATCGCCAGTTCGTCGACGATGCGTTGCGCGCCATGGAGCAGCGCCGCTTCGACGCAGTCGGCATCAGCGTCATGGGCGGACCGCAACTGGCGCCGGCGATCGCCGTTTCCACGGCGATCCGTGCGCGCTTTCCGGCCGTGCCGATCATCTGGGGCGGCTACTTCCCCACGCTCAATCCGGAGGCGGCGCTGGCCGCGCCCTACGTCGACTACGCGGTGCGCGGGCAGGCCGGGGACACCCTGCCGGAGCTGGTCGCCGCGCTGGCCAGCGCGGCAGACGAGGCGAAGCTGGCGCTGATCGGCGGGCTGTCGTGGAAGCGCGGCGGCGCGGCCGTGCACAATCCGAACCGCCGTTTCACGCTGGCGGACAACGGGCTGGTGCTGCCCTACGACAAGCTCGGCGACCCGCGGCGCTACCTCGCGCGCACGTACCTCGGCCGCCGCACCGTGGCGCATCAGGCGGCGATCGGCTGCCGCTTCCGCTGCACCTTCTGCGGCGTGGCCGCGATGTTCGGCGGCACCACCGTGCTGCCGGCGGCGGAACGGCTGGAACGCGACCTGAGTTATCTCAAGCACGAGCTCGGCGCGGACTCGGTGCAGTACTTCGACAACAACTTCTTCGATCGCGAACAGGACATGGTTCCGCTGCTGGAAGTGATGGCCCGGTTCGAGATGCCGTGGTGGTGCTTCGCCCGCTCGGACGCGCTGCTGAACCTGTCCGAGAGTGCGTGGAAGCTGGTGCGCAAGAGCCGGCTGCGGATGGCGTACATCGGCGCGGAATCGCCCAACGGCCAGATGCTCAAGGAGATCCGCAAGGGCACGCGGCCGGACCAGACCATGGCGGTGGTCGAGCTGTGCCGGCGTCACGGCGTGATTCCCGAACTGTCCTTCATGGTCGCGCCGCCGCACAACACGGCGGAGGAAACCGAGCACACGTTCGACTTCATCCGGGCGCTGAAGCGGGTGAACCCGCAATCCGAGATCGTCATCTACGTCTACACGCCGCTGCCGGAAAACAGCCGGCACGAGAAGGACCGCGCGAAGCGGCCGGCGCCGCCGCTGTTCGACCTCAACGGCGAGCCGGTGGTGTTTCCGGCCACGCCGGAGGAATGGGCGCTGCCGCGCTGGGTCGACTACGCCTGCCACGCCGACGCGCCATGGCTCGACGACAGACTGCGCCGGCGCATCCAGGATTTCGTCACCGTGCTGCGCTGTCGCTATCCCACCGTGCAGGATCTGCGCTCGCCGTCGTGGGCCAAGCGCAGCCTGAGCGCGATGGCCGGCTGGCGCTATCACTTCGGCAAGTACGACCGGCCGTGGGAACTGGAGCTGGCCAACCGGCTGGTGCGCCTGCGCATGCCGCAGGTTTCGGGCCTATAGCGGTGCCGGCCTTGCACGTCGCGCAGATCAATTTCCTGCCGGTGCCGAAGGATCTCGCGCATGCCGCGGTGCTGGAGCAGTGGCACTCGCTGGTGGATATCGCCGAAGTGGCGGCCCATGGCGGAAGCCGGGTGTCGGTGGTCCAGGCGGCCGCGCGCGACGAACTGGTCACGCGCAACGGCATCGACTACCACTTCGTCGCCGTCGATGCCGCGGGCACGCCGGCACGCCGGCGGCGCCGATCGTTTGCCGGCCCGCTCGCCGGCCGGCTCGCCGAGATCAGGCCCGACGTGATGCATGCGCACGGCCTGGGCTTCGCCGGTGACGCGTTTGCGGTATCGCGATGCCTGCCGCGGCTGCCCATCCTCGTGCAGGATCATGCAGACCGCCCGCCGCGCTGGTGGCGGCGCCCACAGTGGCGGCGCTGGTACGCGGCCGTCGCCGGCGTCGCCTTCACGGCATCGGACCTGGCGCAACCGTTCATCCGCGACGGCCTGTTCGGGCCGCACCCACGCGTGTTCGCCATACCCGAATCGAGCACGCGCTTCACGCCCGGGGACCGCGAGTGCGCCCGTGCCGGCACCGGTCTGCATGGGGATCCCTGCGTGCTGTGGGTCGGACATCTGAGCCGGCACAAAGACCCGCTGAGCGTGCTTGAAGGCGTGGCGCAGGCAAGCTCGCGGTTGCCTCGCCTGCAGCTGTGGTGCGCGTTCGGCGACGCGCCGCTGCTCGAGACCATGCAAGTGCGCATCGAACGCGATGCGCGGCTCGCCGGGCGCGTGCACCTGCTGGGCAAGATCGCGCACCCCCATGTGCAGTCCATGATGCGCGCCGCGGATCTGTTCGTGAGCGGCAGCCACGCCGAAAGCTGCGGTTATGCCGTGCTGGAGGCGTTGGCCTGCGGCCTGCTGCCGGTGGTCACCGACATTCCCTCGTTCCGCGCGTTGACCGGCAACGGGCGCGTCGGCCACCTGTGGCCGTGCGGCGATGCGGCGCGGCTGGCCGCGGCGCTGGTCGAGGCCGCGGCCGGACCGCCGTCGGCGGCGCAGGTGCGCGCGCACTTCGAGGCCACCTTGTCGTTCGCCGCCGTGGGCCGCCAATGGGCCGCCGCGTACGCTCAAGTGCGCGACGCGCATCCGCGGAGCAGGCCGTGAAACTCGCGCTGGTCGTGCCCGGTGGCGTGGACCGCAGCGGCGAACAGCGCGTGATCCCCGCCTTGCTGGCCCTGATCGAGCGGCTGGCGCACGCACACGACGTGCACGTGTTCGCGCTGCACCAGGAAGCGGCCGCTGGCCGCTGGCAACTGGCCGGCGCCAGCGTGCACAACATCGGCAACCGCTCGACGCGGTGGCGTGCGATCGCGGCGATCCGAGCCGAGCATCGCCGCGCGCCGTTCGACCTGGTGCATGCCATCTTCTCCGGGTCCTGCAGCCTGGTTGCCGTGGTCGCGGCAAAGCTGCTGCGACTGCCGAGCCTGGTGCACGTCGCCGGCGGCGAGCTGGTCGCGCTGCACGGGATCGGCTACGGCGGGCGCAGGAAATGGAAAGGACGGCTGCGTGAGGCATGCGTGCTGCGCGGCGCCGACGCCATCACGGCGGCCAGCGCGCCGATCATCGACGCGCTGCATGCGCTGGGCCTCCAGGCCTGCCGCGTGCCGCTCGGCGTCGACCTCGGCAAGTGGCCGCCGCTCGCACCGCGCGAACGCACCGCGCGGCCGCGGCTGATCCACGTCGCCAGCCTCAACCGGGTCAAGGATCAGCCCACCCTGCTGCACGCACTGGCGGCGCTGCGCGAGGCCGGAGTGGCGTTCCAGGTGGACATCGTTGGCGTGGACACGCTGCAGGGCGAGATGCAGCGGTTGACCGCCGGGCTCGGACTGGAACACTGCGTCAGCTTCGCCGGCTTCAAGACGCAACGCGAGCTGCGCCCGCTGATGGCAGCGGCCGACCTGCTGGTGATGTCGTCGCTGCACGAGGCCGGGCCACTGGTGATGCTCGAGGCTGCCGTGGCCGGCGTGCCCACCGTGGGCACGGCGGTCGGACACATCGCGGAGTGGGCGCCCTCGGCCGCGCTGGCCGTCCCCGTCGCGGATGCGCCGGCGCTCGCAGGGGCCATCCGTCGCATGCTGGACGACGAGGCGCTCCGCCTGCGAGTGGCCGCGGCAGCGCAGCGCCGGGCGATCCACGAGGATGCCAACCACACCGCGGCCGTGTTTGGCGCGATCTATCGCCGGTTGCTCGCATGCGAATGAAGCGCGCCAGCGGTTCGCCGGACCTCCGGGCCGGCATGCTCGGCGATACGCCGCAGCGGAACTACGCGCAGAAGTTGAGGATGTTCAACGCCTTCGCGCGACCGGAACTGTGCGAGGCGATCGACGCGCTGGCCTTGCCCGCCGGTTCGCGCGTGCTCGATGCCGGGTGCGGCACGGGCGAGGCGATCGGCTGGTTCCACGCATCGATGCGCGGCCAGGGCACGGTGATCGGGATGGACCTGGCCACCGCGCATTGCGGCATCGCCCGCCGCACCGCGCCGTCGCCTGGGCTGATCGTGCAAGGCGACATGACGAATCCGCCCTTCGCCGGTGGCGCGTTCGATCTCGTCTGGGCCGTCAATGCCATCAATCACCTGCCCGATCCCGTCGCCGGCGTGCGGGTGCTGTCGGACCTGCTGCGCCCGGGGGGACGCCTCGTGGTGGGGCAGAGCTCGTTGCTGCCGGACATGTACTTCGCCTGGGACGCGCGTCTGGAGAAGAACGTCAACGAGGCGGTCCGCGCGTACTACCGCGAACGCTACGGCCGCAGCGAGCGCGACTTCGCTGCGGTGCGCTCGCTGGTCGGGTGGTTGCAGCAGGCGGGGCTGCGGGGGGTGGGCGTGCGCACGCGCCTGATCGAGCGCAGCCATCCGCTCGCCGAAGCGGACGAACGCTATCTGCTGGAGTGCATCTTCCGAGGATCATGGGGAGAACGCCTGCGCAGGTACATGGACGCGGACGATTTCGACGAGCTGGCACATCTGTGCGCGCCCGACGACGAACGCTACGCGTTGCGACGCCGCGATTTCCATTTCCTGCAAAGTCTCACGATCGCGGTAGCGGCGACATAGAAGGCGCGAGGCGACCGGGCGTTCGCCATCGCTCCTTGCATCCGCCGGCTAGATCTCCGTGAAAGGCATGCCCTGCCGGCGGCGGTACGCCTGATGAAAACCGGCCGTGTGGTGCAGCTGCACACCGTCCGCCAGGCCTTCGTCGGAGACGATGCGGCAAAGGAACAACCTGTGCGAGCCGACCTCCTGGCTGTGCACGACGGCCAGCTCGCGGATGCGCAATGCCGCCGCCGCGACCGGGATGCCGAACTCGCGCGACAACCGAGCGGGGAACGGGAGCTCGTCCCAGTCCAGCAGTGGCTGCTTGTGGTGCTCGCTGAGCTTGTAGACCACCTCCTTCATCGTGGCAGGCATGCTGGACAGCGCGACGCGTCGCACGTCGCACATGACCTGCACGGAAACATTGGTGCTGCGTAGCGCGAGCGAGAAAAGGCCGCTGCGTTCGAGCGGGCCGATCAGGTCCATCGGGAAGATGTTGCGGTGGCCGGGCGCGTCGACCGAGACGAGCACGACCGGGCGCGGGCACAGGTAGGCGATCATGAGCTGCTGTACCGCGGAGGGTGCCAGCGCCGAGTGCGGCGACGACTGGTTCTTCGACATGAGCCGGTTCTGCAGCCACGCGTTCCATGGGCGCCGCGGCCAGCGCAGGCAGCGGTGTTCGCCCGCTTCGACGTGATAGAGGACCACCGATGGGTCTTCGGTGGTGGCCGGCGCCGCCCGCGCCAGCTGCAGCACACCGAGCAGTCTTGCAGTAGCGCTGTCGCGGTATTCGAGCAGCGGTCGCTGGCCGGCGTCGAGATCGGTCGCGATCGCCAGCGGCTTGAGTGAAGCCACGGTATGGCCTGCCGTGACATCCGCCGACTTGCCAGCCCACCGCAAGGTGGCGGTGACCACCGCCTGCGGGGGCGCGACGGCCACGGTCGACCATTGCGGCAGCGGACGCACCAACGGCCTTAGCCAATCCTTCCACATGTCAGACCCGCCGAAAGAGCAAGAACATGTACAGCTGGGTCGCTCGTCCGAAGCCACGCGGCGTGAGGCGTTCCAGCCGGAAATACGGGGTTGCCGATTGCGCCACCACGCGCGGTGCAAAGCGATGGATGCGGCTTTCGCTATCGATGGCGTAGCGGCCGCGTCGCACGAGATTCAGGATGTTCGCCCGCCACCAGCGATGACGCGCGTCGCCGAGGTAGAAGGGATTGAGCATGCTGGCCAGGACAAAGCCGCCCCGGCCGACCACGCGCGACAGCACTTCAAACAGCGCGGCGTGATCCGCGAAATGATTGAGCACCGCGAAGTTCGCCGTGACGGCCTGCACCTTGCAGGCGAGGGGCGACGTGATCGGGACGATGGTCTTGCCGGCGATCTCGTCGCGGCAATGGTGCGCCAGGTAGTCGCGCATCGCCTGCGAAGGTTCGTGCACGAAGGTCCGGTGTCCGCGCGCGGCATAGGCCTTGGCATCGATACCGGTGCCCGCGCCGAGATCGAGCACGTCCGCTCCTGCAGGCAGCAGATCCAGCGCCATCTTCTGGAACCTGTCGCGCACCGCCCGGTCTCGCCGCGAGGCCAGCATGACGTGGTGGTACTGCTCTCCCGTGTGCACGTCGGCTACCTTCGGGTTGCCTGAAAAATCGTGCGCCAGCGCGTCGCCGCGTCGCGCGAGGAGGTTTGCGGCCGCGCTTCGGCTTGCAGCGCGGCGCGCACCACGTACAGCGTGTCCATCCGCGGCACCGGCCGGGTGAGCCAGGTCAGCACGCGGCGGACGTGCTTCGACGTGACCCAGTCCTGGCCCTGCAGCCATAGCTGGGTGCGGACCATGTCGGCGCGTTCCCGCACGGCTTCGTCCGACGGCCTGACGCGATTCCTGAGGTACCGCGCAACATCGCCGGCGGAACGGCTCCATTCGATGCCGGCGAACGCGTGCAGCCACAGTTCCGAACACGAAGCCCGGGTCAGGGTCTGGCGGCGCGACATCGTCCGCAACAGGAGCGGGCACTCGCGTTCGACCCGCGCGATCACGGCGTCGGGGATCGCGTCGAGGTAGTAGCGCTCAACCAGCCGCAGCGGCGGCAGTGCCCACCACGGCGCGTCGGCAGCGTGCTCGCCCCACAAGGCGTCCCAGTCGCTGGCGAGCATGCGCCTGGCCAGCAGCGAGATGTCGTGCAGGTGCAGCATGCGCAGGCTGCGTCCGCACAGGTTGCCGGCCGCATGCAGCAACAGGTGGCTCATCAGCGCGCCGATCGAAGGGTAGGGATTCAGGCCCGGTCGCGCTGACCGCGGATAAATTCGTGCGGTGATGTCGACAGGGGATATCGGCAGCCGCTCCTGGATGCGCGTGTGCAGCTCGATGTTGACCGGGCTGTCGCGGTGCTCGCCCAGTCCATCGAACGGCTGGCCGGTGGCCGGCTTGAACACCCGGTGCTTCCACTGCACGAACGACTCCACGTAACCGAGTTCCAGCAACAGCCGGATCGTGGCCGCGGCGTCGTCCTCGCGCACCAGCAGGTCGATATCGGCCATCGGCCGTTCGCCCGGTGCATAGACTCCCATGGCGTGCAGCGCGGAACCCTTCAGCGGCACCAGGGCCAGGCTTGCGGCGCGGGCGTCGGTGTCGATCCGCTGCAGTAGTGCCGCGATGCGTCGATGGCGCAGCTCGACGTGGTCGCGCTGGCTCTCCAGGAACCGTCGCCACGGCGCATGCTGCCACGTCGAGCACTGGCACAGCAGCGGCGACACGCCGTGCGCCACGGCCATGGCCGTGGCCAGCTGCCATTCGAGCTCGCTCCATGCCGGTGCCGCGCCGTCCGGCTGCGCCAGCTCCGCCGCGAGTGCCTCGGTGGTGCGGCGCAAGCCGTTCCTGACGATGCCGAGCGGCGGCAGCATGGCGCGATCAGCGCAACTGCAGGGCGATGCGTCGCGAGGACGCGAGCGCGGTTGCGGGTGAGGGCGTGGCGTCCTGGTTGCGGTGCGCACTCTCGCGGGCGATCAACGCATTCCATTGCGCATCGAGCGCGGCGTGGCGCTCCGTGCACCCGGCAGGCTCCGCTTGCTGGATGGTGACCTGCTCGTGCAGCAGGTCGCGCACGCGGCGATAGAACTCCGAGTCGTAGGCGCCGCGGAACATCATGGCCAGGTCGCCGCTGTCCTGCCAATGCGTCTTCGGGCCCAGCTGGGCCTTCACCTGTTCGTAGAACTTCGTGCCCGGCAGCGGGTAGGCGACGCTCACGCCGATGTCGTCCGGCGCGGCCTGCGCGAGCAGCTCGCGGGTGGCCAGCAGGTCCGCCAGTTGCTCGCCGAGATAACCGAGCTGGATGAAGAAGCCCACGCGGATGCCGTGCTCGCCGAGCCGCGCGCGCGCGGTGATGAGGTCGGCGACCGTGGTGCCCTTGTTCATCGCGTCGAGCACGTGCTGGCTGCCGCTTTCCGCGCCTAGCCACGCCTCCGCGCAGCCGGCCTGCCCGAGCGCGGCGGCCATGCGCTCGCTGATCAGGTCGGCGCGGGTCTGGATGGTGAACGGCACCGGCCCGTCGGCGGCGTGCAGGTGCGCGGCGAACTCCGTCACCCAGTCGACGCGGAAACCGAAGATGTCGTCCGCCAGCCAGATATGGTCCGGCCTGAAGGCCTGCTTCAGGTAGCTCATCTCCGCCGCCACGTCGTGCGCGCTGCGCTGGTTGTAGTGGTTGCCCCAGATCGGCTTGGCGCACCAGTGGCAGCGGAACGGACAACCGCGCGAAGCGGCCATGTTGAGGCTGAAGTAGCCGTGCCGTTCGTGCCACATCGCGCGATAGGCCTCGATGTCGACCAGATCCCATGCCGGGTGGCCGACCACGCGCGGATCGGGCGGCACCGCGCCGATCCGGGTCAGTCGCGTCTGGCCGTTTTCCCATGTCGCCACGCCGGCCATCCCGGATACCCAGGCATGGACGCCGATGGTCGGATCGCACTGCAGCCGTCCGATCAATCCGGCCAGCGCCGCAATGCCTTCACCGATCAGCACGGCGTGCGCGCCCGCCTCCAGAAAGGCGTCCGGATGATCGGAAGCATCGGAGCCCGCAACGATCACGCGGGCGCCATTGGCCCGCGCTTCGCCGATCATCTGGCAGGCCGCCTCGCGCATGCGGCCGAGGCACATCTTGGTGAGGTAGTTGAAGTTGTCTTCGTAGATGACCACCACGTCCGGCCGCGCGGCGCGCAGCGATGCTTCGTAATCCTCGACGCCAGCGGCCAGCATGGCGTCGAACAGCGTGACCTCATGGCCCATCTGCCGCAGCAGCGCAGCGACCTGGATCGTGGCCAGCGGCGGGTAGGGCTTGCCACGCTCCCATTGCTTGCGGTCGTACCGCAGGAAGTAGGAGTGGCCGACCTGGATCCTCAGCATCTCGAAGCGCCTCAATCGTCGCCGCAGGGAGCCCGGCCGCGCCACGCATCCGCGCCGGGCAGGCGAGCCGGCTTCATCGTTCCGTCCGGTGTCGGGAGGTGAGTGCCCCGGCGCGAATCTTCGGTTGCCTCGGGCGACAAAATAATCGGGCAACGCCGATCGCGGCGCCCGCCGGGCGGGCAACCTTTTCATACTGAAGTTGCACACACCGGGCAAACCTCTGCGGACGCATAGCCGTGCTGCGCCATGCCATCGAAACCACCGACGCGTTTGACCGACCGCGATGGCCGTGAACGTGCGCCAGGACGTTCGCGACGCCAGCGCCGACCCGTTCGGCGAGCGATCCGGCCAGCAGCTGTGCGTGCACCGGCAGATACTGGGCGCGCGTTTCCGCTTCGAGAGCACCAGCGAGGCGCTGATGCAGCTGGTCGAGACCGCCTACGCCGGCTTGCCGCCGCAGCAACTGCCGATGGCCGGCCCGGAGTTCCGCATCGACCTGCGTCTGCTGCCGCGGCAGTCGCGGGCGGACCACGCCGAGCCGCCGCCGGTACAGGCGCAGTCGGGCGCCGGCCTGCTCAGCGGCGTGATGGATGCGTCGAACTATGTGGTGCTGTCGCCCGCACAGCGCCGGGGCCTGGTGGTGGCTTCGCAGGACATGTTGAGCCGCCCCTACCATCTGCGCTATGAGCTCATCGAGTTCGCCGTGTTCACGCTGGCGGCGCGCGGCATCGGCCTGGTGCCGTTGCACGGCGCCTGTGTCGGCAGGCAGGGGCGCGGCATCCTGCTGCTGGGCGCGAGCGGTTCGGGCAAATCGACGCTCGCCCTGCACTGTCTGCTGCAGGGGCTGGACTTCCTCGCCGAGGATGCGGTCTTCGTGCAGCCGGAAAGCCTGCTCGCCACCGGCGTCGCCAACTATCTGCACGTGCAGGGCGATGTGCTGCGCCTCGTGGAGGATGGTCCGGCCCGGCACTGGATCGGCGGCTCTCCCGTGATCCGCCGGCGCAGCGGCGTCGACAAGTTCGAGGCCGATCTGCGGGCAGGCCATGGCCGGCTCGCCAAGGCGCCGCTGGAACTGGTAGGTGCCGTGTTCGTCTGCAGCCAGCCGGCCGAGGACCCGGCGATCCTGTTGAGCCCGGTTTCGGCCGGGGACATTGCCGCGCGGCTGCACGTCGATCAGCCCTACGCCGCCACGCAGCCGGGCTGGCATCGTTTCGGGCAGCGGTTGACGCATATCGGGGTTCACGAGCTGCGCCGCGGGCGCCACCCGCGAGACTCCGTCAACGCGCTGCTATCGCTACTCCAATGACACCGCCGGACCCACCGTCGCCGAGCCGCGAGCGATCGCGCGACCTGCTGCGTTCGCTGCTGCGCACGCTCACCGCTGCCGAACGGATGGAGACGGCAGCTTACGTCGCGCTCTCGCTGGGCGCGGCGCTCGCCGGCAGCGTGGCCGCCGTGTTGCTGGTGCCGCTGGTGCAGCCTCGGCACGCACTGGCGTTTGGCGGCGCTCTGTTCGATGCGCGGCGCGGCGTCGACGCGCAGGCGGCGATCTTTGCTGCGGCGATGACCTCCTTTGCCTTGCTGCGCTGGCAGGCGGCGCGGCTGGGCGCACGCCTGGTCGGCCGCTACGGCATGAGCCTGCGGCGGCGGGTGCACGCACGCCTGATCGAGGCGCCCCTGACCTCGCTGGCCGACGCGACCTCCGCGGAAATCGCCAACGTCCTCACCCACAACGTCGAACTCATCGTGCAGGGTTTCAGCGCGCTGCAGCAGTTGCTGGTCGCCGGCGTCACCGCGGCCGTCAGCCTCGCCTTCGCGTTCTGGGTATCGCCGCCGCTGATGCTGGCGGCACCGCTGTTCGCCGCCCTCGGCCTGCTGGCCGCGCGTGCCTGCGGCCGCGAACAATCGCGGGTCAGCCGCCAGTACGTCGTCGACATGACGCAGCTGTTCTGGCACAGCGAGGATTTTCCGCGGCGCCTGCGCCACGTCCGTTCGTTCGAGAAGGAGGCCATCGAAAAGGCAAGCTACAGCGCCATATCCGCCCGGCTCGGCCACGGCTATCGACGCCAACTGGAACTGGTGGCTTCCGGGCGGTTGCTGCTCGAACTGCTGGCGGCGGCGGGCATTGCGGCGATGTTCGTGCTCGCCCATCGGTGGCGCGGGATCGACCAGGGATCGCTCGTCGCCGTCTGCCTGCTGCTCGGGCGGCTGCTGCCCTATCTGGTATCGACGCGGCAGAGCTTCCAGCAGCTGCGCTCGGCGGCCCCGGCATTCGCGCTGTGGCAGCGGTACATGCGTCTGGATGCCGACCGCTCGCCGATTGCACCATCGCGCAGGATGGCGTATCGCGGTGATGCGCTGCATGTCGAACGGATGCGATGGACGCCGCCGTCGAGCGGCCTGACCGTCACCGACCTGACGCTGGCGCCCGGCGAGCTGACCCTGGTTTGCGGGGACTCCGGCATCGGCAAGAGCAGCCTGGTCGACGTGCTGGCCGGCATGACGCGGCCGGAGACGTTCATCGCACGCGTCGGCGGAACGCCCATCGGTTTCGACGAGTATCGCGAGCTGGTACGGCGCGGCGCCTATGTCGGCCAGAGCGTGCGGCCGTGGCAGCATTCCGTGCGCGAATGCCTGCGGTGGGCCGCGCCCGATGCCACCGACGAGGCGTTGCGAAGCGCATTGCGCGACGTCGGTCTCGACCGTCGCCTGGCCGATTCGCAACAGGGGCTCGACACCGCGCTGCACTCTGCGTCCAGCCGTCTTTCCGGCGGCGAGCTGCAGCGCCTGCTGCTGGCCCAGGTCATCCTGCGCCAGCCGTTCCTGGCCCTGCTGGACGAGGCCACCAGCGCGCTCGACGCCGCCTCCGAAAACGCGGTTCTCTGCGCATTGAAGCGCCGCCTGCCGCAGACGATCCTGATCGTCGTATCGCACCGCCCCGGCGTGTCCGCGATCGCAGACCAATGCCTGACGATCAGTGGCGATCCCGTTACGACGGTGGCGGCGAAAGCGCTCTTGCGAAGCACGGCCCTGCAGCCGTGACGGCCCGGTTCTCGCCCAGCCATGTGATGCGCATCAGGTGCGCGGTCAGCCATACATTGGCCGATCAGATAAACCATAGTCTGGCCACCTGATCATCCAAGTGTCGCAGCCAGCATAGAGAACCGAATCATTGCTCAACTGCAAGACGCATCTCGCTATGAGCAGATCAACGGTGTCCTTTCCGTACTTGGCTATCTCATCAATCGCAACATAGAGTTGTTTCTTTGTTCCTGCGTGCACTTTGAATAGCTATGGGCGAGCTTCTCCGGTTTGCGCCAGAAGTGGCATAGCTGCTGACAATGTTGACCATGAGAGATGGCGCTCTGCCTCGGAGGGCGATCAACTGCGCAGCAGCGCCAAGGCGCGCATTGCACGAGCCATTGATCAACTCCGCTGTGTGGCGGGAAACCCTTGGCCGTCGTCCCCATGTGGCCATCACCCTTCGACTGGAAGGACAAAGGGTCGCGAACTTCGATCATGGCCGGTAGCGGCCGCTGTCGGCTTCCGACCCTGACGATTCATCCGACGTCTTGATCCGGCGGCCACGAAGCCGCGGTCGGACCTTTGCCCACGCTCGGCATGCGCAGTTTGGGTTCGGAGTGGCGGAGGAGCTGCGTGCGATTTGCGCCCGTGGGGCCATCTGCTTGCAAATCACCCAGGTGCGCTCTACAGTGAACCATATGGTTCACTATCAAACCCGCCTCGACACAACATTCGCCGCGCTCTCCGATGTCACCCGACGCGGCGTACTGGAGCAGCTCGTGGGTTCGGACGCCTCGATCACGGACCTTGCCCAAAAATTCCGCATGACCCTCACGGGCATGAAGAAGCACGTCAGCGTCCTGGAGCAGGCGGGGCTCGTGACCACGGAGAAAGTGGGGCGCGTGCGAACCTGCAAGCTCGGACTGCGCCGGCTGGAAGAAGAAGCCGCCTGGATCGAGCGGCACCGCCAACTCTGGAGCGCACGCTTCGACGCACTGGACGAGCTTGTCGCACACTTGAAATGCAAGGAGAAGACAGATGCCCAAAGCAAAAGAAGGTAGTCCCGCCGCCATGAACCGCACCGCGGTGGAACGCAAGGCCGACCGCGAACTCGTCGTGACGCGAACATTCAATGCCCCCGCGCACATCGTCTTCGAGGCGTGGAGCAAACCCGAACTGTTCGAGCGTTGGTGGGTCCCGAAGTCGGCGGGCCTGTCGCTGCTCTCGTGCGACATGGATGTGCGCACCGGGGGGACGTATCGCCTCGTCTTCCGTCATCCGGCTTCCGATCAACCGATGGCGTTCTTCGGCAAGTACAGGGAAGTGACGCCGCACAAGCGCATCGTATGGACGAACGAAGAAAGCGATCAGGGCGCCGTGACCACGGTGACGTTCGAAGAAGATGCCGGCAGGACGCTGGTTACCCTGCACGAGCTCTACCCCACGAAAGCGGCCCTCGACGAAGCCCTCGCCGGCTCGGCGGAAGCCCTGCCCGAGCAGTTCGCGCAGCTGGATGAGTTGCTCGCAGGCAGATCGTGACCGTTACCGCGGCTACCGGCGAATAGAAGGGATGCCGAGGAAAAAACACGATCGCCGCCGCGCTGGCCAGTTCGGCGGCCTGTGAGGACGATATGCTCAGACGCGATTTCCTGAAAACTGCCATGGCGACCGCAGTGCTGGCTGCGATCCTTCCTCTTCAAGCCAAGGAGGCTCCAGCCACGTCGAATGCCAATTTTGCCGACGTCAACGGCCAGCATCTCTTCTACAGCGTGCGCGGCGCCGGCAAGCCGCTCATTCTTCTCCACGGTGGCATCAACCCAGACAGCTTCGGGAGCAATCTGGCCGAACTGGCCAAGGGGCGGCAGGTGATCGCCATCCATCTCCAGGCACATGGGCGCACACCAGACACCGACAGGCCACTGCGCAGTGAAACGATGGGCGACGACGTTGCCGCCCTGATCGGCCATCTGAACCTCGGCAAGGCCGACGTCATGGGCTACTCGCTGGGCGCCGGCGTCGCGCTGCAGACTGCCATCCGCCATCCGGACGTGGTCGACCGGCTCGTGCTCGTGTCCGCGGCGATGAGGCAGGATGGCTTTTATCCGGAGGGGGTGGCGGCCTTCAAACAGCTGGAGGCCAACGCTGCCACGTTCGGCCCTGGCGTCAAGGCATCACCGTTGGGGCAGGCCTATCCCGATGTCGATTGGACCAACCTCTTCAGGAAGGTCGGCGACCTGACCAAACGTCCCTTCGACTGGAGCGCCGACGTCGCCAGGCTTCAGGCACGCACACTGCTGGTCTTTGCCGATGCCGACGCCATCCGGCCCGAACACATGGTCGAGTTCTGGAAGGCGCTGGGCGGCGGCCAGCGCGATGCCGGGATCGACGGCTCCCTGCGGCCCGCAAACCAGCTCGCCATCGTGCCGAACACCACCCACTACACGCTCGCTGTCGAGCCGGTGCTGCCGGAGATCGTCGCGCGCTTCCTTGGAGCTGCATTGAAGGCAGCAGGTTAGGAGCCTGCGAAGCGCTCACGGAGCTATCAGGGCGCGGGAGAGTTGCGTTTGTCCTTCGATGTTTTGAACATCGGGCATGCCACCGCGGACACATGATGGTCCATGGGTGAGCATGGTCGTGATGTGCGGTGCCTAGCTCGCGGCAGGCACCAGCCTTCATAGTTGCCGGCTTCGAGCAATTCTTCTCGACGGGCTTGGGGTTGGCTTTGTAGTTCGGCAATGTCAGGTCTTGGCCGACGGCAGACCTTTCCGTACTTCCATAAAGACGAAACGAAGCTTCTTGGCGGCAGTGGCCAAACTATGCTTGGCCCCGCAATCGGTGTTCTTTAAACCATAAATTGGCCGGCCGCCTAAACCATAAGTTGGCCATGGCCGGAAGGGAAGCTTTCGGATGGCGGATTGGACTCAAAACCTATGTGCTACTCAAAACAGGGGGGCGCCGCTGCTTTCAAACGACTAATTTCGTAGTGGCGTCTTGATGACACGACTCCTAGGTTGACTCGACTGGTGCACGAACACGACGCTTGACCGTCGCCTGTTTGAAGTCTTCAAGAAATTAGTGAGACATCAGCGCATTGGAGTAATGACAGGCTAGAGCGTAAGTGTTCCGCGCAACGCAACGATGCCGGTCCCCGACAATTCCGGGTTGGGCGTCAGACACACCTGCAGCAAGCTCCGCCGCCCCATCTTTACTCCCTGCTCAATGACGAGAGTTTTCTCGGTATTCAATAGACTTTCGGCACCCAGATAAGCGCACAAGGGGCCAGCAGCAGTACCCGTCGCGGCGTCCTCCCACAGCCCTACGGTCGGGTTGAAGAAGCGCGCATAGGCCGTGTTCGGCGAGGCTGGATCAAAGGCATAGACGTAGCAGCCTTCGGCTCCTGCGGTCCCGAGGACAGCCAGGAGCGCCTGCGCAACTGGCGCCGCGCGGTCAACGGCCTGGGCATTGCTCAAGCGGACCATGAGATGCGCAGCCCCGGTATCGGCAGCGCGCGCAGCAGGTAGTGGCACAACATCATCCGGATTGAGCCCTAGTGCTTCAGCCAGACGGTCCGTCGTGGCCAAAGGTGGCGACAAACGCAAAGCTGCTTGTCGCATGCGACCGTGGACACGGTCGTCCGCTTTCACCAGTGTGATAGGCAGCACCTCGTCGCCGATTTCCTGCCGAAACGTCCTTGGAGCGGCGAGCGACCCCAGCTGACCATGTTCACCCATCCACAACCACGCGCCGAGCGCGTTGTGGCCCGCACCGAATACTTCCGCGCCGCTGGCTGTAAACGAGCGCAGCTTGCAGTCGGCCCGTTTGCTTGTCATCAGGAACGTGGTTTCGGCCTGGTTGAACTCGCCGGCAATGCGTCGCATCTGAGCGTCCGAAAGCCCATCGGCATGCTCGACCACGGCCAAGGGATTTCCGCCCAAGGGACTCTCGGCGAAGACATCAATTAAACCGGCAGTTAATTGCGCCATGTTCCACCCTTCCTAAAAGTGAATTCAGATCATCATTGATGACTGTTGATCAATTTATGTTGCTTGACTACCTAGTTCAATTTCGTAATCTTCAACTTTTAGATGAAATGGATTCATCATGGCCATTCACAGCCTTCCACCTCTGAGCTCCTTGCGCGCCTTCGAAGCAGTCGCTCGGCGATCCAGCTTCAAGGCAGCGGCGGAAGAGCTGTTCGTCACACCCACCGCGATCAGCCATCAGATTCGACAGCTCGAAGCGCATTTGGGACTTCGTATGCTTGAGCGCTCTCCTCGTGCGGTCAGGCTGACGGCGGAGGGTAGTGTGCTCTATGAAGCAACCACGTCCGGCTTTGCAGAAATCGCTAAGGCGGTGGCGCATCTGCGCTTGCGGCAGGAATCGGCGATCCTGACGTTGAGCTCCACCACAGCGTTCTTGAGCCACTGGTTGGTGCCGAGACTGACCGAATTGAGTCGGCTTCTCCCTGATGTCGACCTGCGCCTGCACGCATCGGACGCAATCGTTGAGTTGCGATCGGGAGGAGTAGACGCTGCCGTACGTTATGGAAAAGGGCCGTTCGCTCGAGTCGCAACCGTTCCGCTTCGGGATGACGTCTTTGGCCCGGTCTGCAGTCCCATGCTGGGATTGTCGAAGCTAGACGATCTGCGACAGGCCACGTTGATTCATATCGACGGCCGTCAGGTGCCCACGCCAACTCCCGATTGGACGCGCTGGTGTGCCGAAGCAGGTCTCCTCAATGTGGATACGCAGACAGGGGTGCGATTTCCCGACAGCGCGCTGGCCGTGCAGGCTGCCATCGCAGGTCACGGCATCGCAATTGTCAGTCTGGTCCTCGTCTCGGATGCGTTGGTCGCTGGCCTGCTCGTAGCGCCGTTCGCGCCAGTTCTCCGCGGCGAAACCTATCACTTCGCCTGCGCGTCGGATTTGGAGACGCGCCCCGATATTGTTGCTTTGAGGGCCTGGCTTCTGAGCGTCATGGCGAAGACCGCCGCAACGTGTAACGGGTTCTAGCCCCACAGCTCGGACGCTCCCAACTAAGCCCCTGACGAGCAGAAAGGAATGGACTGCTGCCGGTTTCACAGACACCGAGTTTAGGTGTGATGATGAAACCGGAGGTGGTGCATGGCAACGAGAAGAACATTCAGCAGCGAGTTCAAGCGTGAAGCGGTGCGGCTGGTCAAGGAGCGCGGCGTAGCGATCAGTCAGGCGGCGCGTGATCTGGATCTACACGAGAACGTACTGCGCAAATGGGTGCGGGAGCTTGCGGCCGATCCGCAGCATGCGTTTCCCAATGGCATAGGTCAGTAGTAGCAGGGCCCCGGCGGCCGCTCGCTGGGCACGCCGTTCGGCGACGTGCCGGCGCAGAACATCACGCCCGATCCGGACACCGGTATCGGCGCGTGGACCTTCGACGATTTCTGGCTGCACGAAGGCAGGGGCCGCCAGGGCGAGTTGCTGTACACCTCGTTCACCCGGGTGACCCGCAGCGACGCGCTGGCGATCTTCGCCTACCTGAAGTCGCTGCCGCCGGTGCGGCGCCCGGATGTGGCATTGGGGCTGGAGTTTCCCTACAACGTGCGCAGCAGCCTGGTGGCGTGGCGCGCGCTGTACTTCAAGCCGGGCGAGTTCAAGCCCGACCCGGCGAAGTCGCCCGCATGGAACCGCGGCGCCTACCTGGTGCAGGGCCTGGGCCATTGCAACGAATGCCACACCACGCGCGACTCGCTCGGCGGCATCGAGCAGGACCGCCACCTCACCGGCGGGCAGATCCCGCCGCTGGACGGCTATACCTCGGTCACCGAACCGACCGGCATCAACGCGATCCGCAGCGTGCTGCTCGGCGGCTTCGCCCCGACCACCGCCGGCAACCCGCAGCCGTACTCGATGCCGCCGTTCGCGCAACGGCTCAGCGACGAGGACGTCGCCGCGGTGGTCGGCTACATCCGCCAGTCGTGGTCGAACCAGGCCGGCGCGGTGCAGCCTGCCGACGTCGGCAACTACCGCAATACGCCGGTCGACTGAGCGGCCGCCGGAGTTTCCCTTCGCGTTGCGTGCAGCGCCATCTCCTGCTTGCAGGGGAGGGCGAGGTGGGGTGCGCTGCTGATCCTTCTGCCCTGTCCGCGTGGGGCATTTGATCGTCGGCATCCGGAGTTTTCGTGCGCCTGCGGCGGCGCCACGGGCGCAATTTGACGTGGGTCATGGCGGGCGTATCGGTGCGCCAGCACGCTGCGCGGGATAGCCATCCACCGCTTGCTCACCACGGTCCCCGGCATGATCCAGCTCAGCTACAGCACCTTCGGTCTCACCCAGCTGCCGTTCCTGCAGGCCATCGACGCGGTGGCCAGGGCCGGTTACGCGGGGATCGAGCTGTCCTTCCACCGCGAGCAGTTCAACCCCTTCAACCTCGACGAGACCGACCTCGACGCCGTGCGCGCGCGGCTGGACGCGGCGCGCATCGTGCCGGCCTGCGTGGCCACCGCCTCGCACTTCTTCACCCCGTCGCGGCCGCACGAACCGTCGCTGCTGACGCTGGACGCGGCCGGGCGCAAGCGCCGCATCGACCTCGTCAAGCGCGGCATCCGCGTGGCACGGCGGCTGGGCGTGAAGCTGGTCACCTTCGGCAGTGGTTTCCTGCGCGATGAGCATGTGCGCCAGCCGCAGCCCGATCCGGGCGAGCTGCTGGCGGAAAGCATCCGCGAATGCCTGCGCGAGATCCGCGACGGCGAGGACATCACGCTGCTGATCGAGCCCGAGCCGGGCATGTACGTCGAGACGCTGGAGCAGGGGCTGGCGCTGATCCGCGCGGTCGGCTCGCCGCGCTTCGCGCTGCACATCGACATCTGCCACGCCTACTGCTCCGAACCGGACTACATCGGCGCGCTGGCGCAGGCGGCGCCGTTCGCCCGCTACCTGCACATCTCCGACGCGCGCGAGGGGCGCAACCTGCGCATCGTGCGCGACGATGCGTTGCCGGAACTCGACCTCGATGCCGCCAGCGTGCTGGTCTATTTTCCCGGCACGGCGGACTACCTGCTGCTGGACCGCCGCCATCCGCTGTACTTCGCCGACTGCGCACCCGACCCGGCGCGGCGCCGGCGCATCGATGCCCTGCTGGCGCAGGCCGGCATCGCGCGGGCGGCGGGCGTGGTCGACTACGGCAGCCTGTACGCCGGCGCCTCGCCGCTGGACGACGAGATCTTCACCTACCTGATCTCGGTGCCGGGGCTGAGCTTCGACGTGCTCGAACGGGCCTGGCCGATCGTCGCCCACCTGCGCGGCGTGCGCGGTCCCGCGCTGTTCGAGCGGATGGTCGCCAACACCCGCACCGGCATCGTGCATTTCCACGAGATTCCCGGCGAAGGCACGCTGGACCTGGCCGCCAGTTTCCGCGCGCTGAACGCGCACGGCTTCGACGGCTTCGGCTCGGTCGAGCTCTACCACCACGTCGAGGGCTGGCAGCAGGCCCTCGACGACAGCTATCGCCACCTGGCCGCGATCGCGCAGCCGGCGTGAGCGCCCGAGGCCGTTCCACCGAGCACGCATGATGATCGACTTCGAGGCACTGGGCTGGCGCAGCGACACCGTCGGCGAACTGGACCACCGCCGGCTGAAGGCGCCCAGCGTCAAGCTGCGCGGCGCCCATGCGGCGGCTGCGGGCGACATCGTCTACGCCGTCGACCTGCGCCTGCGCCGGCCGAACGCCGACGCCTGCCTGTCCAACACCGAGCTGCATTCGATCGAGCACTTCCTGCTCGAAGGCTACGGCTGCCTGCTGCCGCGGCATTTCATCGGCGTCGGCGTGATGGGCTGCCAGACCGGCTTCTACCTCACCCTGCTCGGCGAAGGCCGCCGCGCGGTCATCGAGGACGCACTCGAAACCATTCTGGAAGGCGTGCTCGTCGCCGACGCCGTGCCGTATGCGCGCATCGACCAGTGCGGCCACTGGCGCAACCACGACCTGGCCCGCGCCCAGACCGTCGCACGCGAGGTGCTGGCGCAGCGCGCGGCGTGGGGTGACGTCGCATGAGCGCCGCGCCGGGCGCGCGCTGGCAGGTCAGCGCCACGCGCCGGATCGAGTACGACCTGCTCAACGTGGCGGACGTATTCGATCCGCGCAACGACGCGCTGCTGTCGATGGGGCGCGTGCTGGACGGGCGCCGCTTCGTGGTGGTCGACGAGTGCGTGCACGCCCATCACGGCGCACGCATCCGCGCCTACTTCGCGCAGCACCGGGTCGATGCCCGCATCATCACCCTGCCGGGCGGCGAGGGCGGCAAGACGCTGGAGGCCTGGCTCTCGGTGCTGCGCGAGCTGGACGGCTTCCCGATCCATCGCCGCGACGAGCCGGTCATCGCCATCGGCGGCGGCGTGCTGACCGATGTGGTCGGCTACGCGGCGGCCAGCTACCGCCGCGGCGTGCCGCACATCAAGGTGCCGACCACGCTGATGGGTTACGTCGACGCCGCGGTGGGGATCAAGACCGGGATCAATTTCAACGACCGCAAGAACCGCCTGGGCAACTTCGAGCCGCCCCGCCGGGTGCTGCTGGACCGCGGCCTGCTGCGCAGCCTGCCGCCGCGCCACCTGCGCAACGGCCTGTGCGAGATCGTCAAGTTGGCGGTAATCCGCGACGCTGCGCTGTTCGGTCTGCTGGAGCGCCACGGCGCCGCCTCGCTGGCCAGCGCCTTCCAGGAGGCGCACGGCGGCGACATCCTCGACTGCGCCATCGGCGGCATGCTGGAAGAGCTGATGCCGAACCTGCACGAGGAAGAGCTGGCGCGCAAGGTCGACTTCGGCCACACCTTCAGCTACGGCCTGGAAACCCGGCACGGGGACGACCTGCTGCACGGCGAGGCGGTGCTGCTGGACATCCTGGTGTCGACCGCGATCGCGCGGCGGCGCGGCCTGCTCGGCGCGGCCGCGGCCGAACGGATCTTCGCCCTGATCGAACACCTGCAACTCGCCCCCGACCTCGGCCTGCTCGACGCCGAACTCATGTGGCAATCGCTGCTCGACCGCGTCGAACACCGCAACGGCCTGCAGCGCGTGCCGCTGCCCGCGGCGGTCGGCGAATGCGTGTTCGTCAACGACATCGCGCGAGCGGAAATCGAAGCTTCCATCCAGACGTTGCATGACCGGACCACGACAGACCATGACCGAATCGCCGAATGTTGATGCCGCGGAAATCGCCCACTTCAACCGCATTGCCCAACTGTGGTGGGACCCGCACGGCAAGATGGGACAGCTGCACGCGATCAACGAGCTGCGCCTGCGCTTCATCACCGACCGCATCGGCGTGCCCGCGCCGCGCGTCGTGGACGTGGGCTGCGGCGGCGGCATCCTGGCCGAGGCGCTGGCCCGGACCGGCGCGCGGGTGACCGGCATCGACCTGTCGCAGCTGTCGCTGGACATCGCCCGCCAGCATGCCGAGCGCGGCGGGCTCGCCATCGATTACCGCTACCTCGACGCGGAAACCCTCGCGCGCGAGGAAGCCGGCAGCTTCGACGCCGTCACCTGCATGGAAATGCTCGAGCACGTGCCGCGGCCGGAACGAGTCATCGCCGCCTGCGCCGCCTTGCTCAAGCCCGGCGGTGTGGCGTTCTTCTCCACCATCAACCGCACGTTCAAGGCGTTCGCCTTCGCCATCGTGGCCGGCGAATACATCCTCGGCCTGCTGCCGCGCGGCACCCACAGCTACCGCAAGCTGATCCGGCCGGTGGAGATGCGCGCGTGGGCCGCTGCCGCGGGGCTCGAGTTCAAGGCGGTGGGCAGCCTCATGTACAACCCGCTCACGCGCCGGTTCCGGGTCGCGCCGAACCGCGAAGACATCAACTACATGGCCTGCTTCGCCAGGAAGGGCTGACCTCCATGCGACGTTTTCTCGCCTTGTCGCGTTCCGTCCACGGCGTGCTCGACATCGCCATGCCCGGTTTCGTCGCACTGCTGTGGCTGGGGCACTTCCCGTCGTGGCAGGTACTGGCGCTGTGCCTGGCGACGGCGCTGGCCGGCTATACGGCCATCTACGCGCTGAACGACCTGATCGGGGTGAAGGACGACCAGGAAAAGGTCGCCGGCGGGATCACCCCTGGCTACGCGGTCGAGGCGTCCGCCATGCGCTACCCGCTGGCGCAGAACCTGATCAGCATGAAGGGCGCGCTGGCGTGGTTCGGCTTCTGGTTCGCGCTGGCCGTGCTCGGCACCTGGCTGCTGAACCCGAAGATCCTGCTCATCGTGTTCGCCGCGGCGGCGCTGGAGGTGGTCTACGTCAAGCTGCTGAAGGTCAGCTGGTGGCGCACCGTGGTCAGCGGCCTGGTCAAGTCGGCCGGCCCGGTCGCCGCCGTGTTCGCGGTGATCCCCGCGCCGCCGTGGTCGGGGCTGCTGGGGATGCTGGTCTGGCTGATGCTGTGGGAAATCGGCGGGCAGAACATCCCGGCGGACTGGAACGACATCGAGGAAGACCGTCGCATCGGCGCGCGCACCATTCCGCTGGTCCTTGGCCTGCGCACCGCCAGCGTGCTGGTGGTGATCAGCCTGGGCCTGACCGTGCTGGCCAGCGCGCTGCTGCCGCGCCTGTCGCCGCTGGCGGGCGGCTGGCCGTTTCAGCTCGCCATCCTCGCCGCCGGCGCCGGCCTGCTGCTGCCGCCGGCGATCCGGCTCGCACGCACGCTGGACGGCCGCCAGGCCGCGCGCCTGTTCGACCGCGCCAGCCTGTATCCGCTGGCGCTGCTGACGATCGTCACGGTGTTCGTGCTGATCCGCTGAGGTGGAGGAGACGGCGCTTACTGCGGTGGCGAGTAGCTCGGCGGATCGCTATCGCCTTTTTCAGCATTGGTCAGGTCGTGCTGCAGTGCTCCGCGTTTTTCTGGGTCGGTCGCCTTGGCGAGCAGCGTTTTCAGAATGGCGACATAGGCGGTTTGCTGGGCCTTCGCCGCGGGGACCGCGATGTCCGGTTTCACGCCCACGTGTTCCCAGTTCGTGTGGGTCACGCAAGCCTACGACAGGCAGAGATCGACCCGAAGCTGCCGGTGGCGAGTGTCCGTTTTCTGGAAAGTCACTCTCCGCGTAGAGCGATGAATTTGACTAGAAAGACCAAACTCTGCTGATCAAGGATTCAATGTCCAAACCTATCGTGTCGCCACGACCGGCGGCACGTTGGAAGCACGGCGCGCCGGTACCAGCACCGCAGCCTGGCCGAGCACGAGCATGGCAAGTACGCCTGCTGCCACGTAGGACAGCGGAAGATGAATCATCTCGTAATGCTTCATCAGCCATGCGTTGAGGCCGAAGGCACACAGCGCGCCGATGACCGCGCCGCTGCCGGCGATCAGCAGGTTCTCGATCTGGAAGTAACGCAGTATGTCGACCTTTCTGGCGCCCAGTGCCCGCCGCACGCCGATCTGCCGATGCCGCTGGCCCACCCAGAAACTGGTCAGGCCGACGATGCCTGCGGCGGTGACACTCAGCAGGATGAGGCAAATCACGCTCATCAGCAGCGCGACGCCGCGTTCGTCGTCATAGTACGAGGCACGCATCTCGTTGACCGGATGGATGCCGGCACCCCGGGGCATGTGGCGCATCGGGTTCAGGTCATAAAGCGCCTTGTGGATATCGCGTATCGCCGCCGTCGTGCGGCCACCGCGAGCGCGGATCACATAACCCGTCCAGAAGACATCTTCCCGCAACGGCTCGATTGCCGAGTTGTCGGCCCAGTTGCTGTCGTCCGTGGTCGGTGTCCGCAGATGCTCCACGATGCCCACGATCGTCGCCAGCTTGCCATCCTGGTATACCGTCCGACCGAGTGCATTGCCGCTCGGGAAAAGTTGGTCGGCCAGCGCCTTGCTCACAATGATGACCGGTGAGCCCGGCAGTCCTTGTCCGTGTCGGATCTCGCTGGCGTAGAAGTCACGGCCGGCGATCAGGCGCGCGCCGAAGGTCGCCCGCAAGTGCTCGTCGCCGTAATAGTAGGCCGCGTGCACGAACCCGCCTTTGTGCTCCGCATCGAGGGAAATATCACCTTCGCCATCGCCCTGGAGCAGAGGGAAACTTGCGGTTGCCGTGGCATCCTGCACATCCGGCAGATTCCGTATCGCCTGCAGATCCGCGCGCTGCATGGCATCGATCTTTTCGATGATGGTGGCCGCATCGCCGGTTACGACGGGCAACTTCTGCCAAACGAAAATCAGGCCATTTTCATCCAGCCCAGACGTCCGAGTCATGCGTTCGATGGTATGGCCGACAATGAAAAAGGCATTGGCGACGATCGCCAAGGTCAGCGCGATCTGCAACACGATGAGGAGCACGGCGGCCTTGTGCCGCCGTAATGCCACGAGGATGGGGTAGACGTTCACGGCGCGATCCTCACGATGCTTTGAGCTGCAGCGCAGGCGGTACACGCGATACCCGATGCACAGGGTAGACCGCGGCGAGCAATGTCGCAGCCACGGCAAGCAGGAGCGTGAGCACCAGCAAGGCAGGGTCGATTCGCGCCAGCGCGGCGAGCCGTATCGGCATCACCATGCCAACGCTGAACACGCCGATGGCCGTGAACAGCAGCCCGAGGAGGCCGCCCGCGACGCCGATCACTCCGGCCTCGGTGAGAAACTGCGCATAGATCGACGCCCGCGACGCGCCGAGAGCACGCCGCACGGCGATCTCACCACTGCGCCGTAGGAACTTTGCCAGAAGCAGTCCTACCGTGTTGAGCAGGCATACGACCAGCAGGCCTTGCGCCACCAATAGCGACACCCGGGTACTGCTGGGCACTACATGCCGGTAGTCGAGAAATGCCGGTATGTCGCGCAGGCGATTGTTCGGCTTCCACGCGAAGCGGCCCCGTTGTTGCTGTTCGCTCGCGTATCCATCGAGGTATTGCCGATATGCCTGCACGGTGGCTGGGCTATCCAGTTCCACCATGTAGGACAGCCATACACAGTCCGAACGCAGAAGCGCAGCGAAGTCGGTGCGCAACGATTGGCCGTTCGCACAATCAGAGGCGATGTCGCTAAGGACGTTGTTTGCAACTGCGAATGAAAGCGGTAGAAAAAAGTCCGGCTCGTCTGCCTGGAACCGGAAAAGTGCGAAGAATTCCGGCTGCGGGTTCCAGTACCTGGTAATACCCACGACTCGATAATCGTGATTGGCGATGTTGATGGTCTTGCCGACGTTGTTGCTGCCACCGAACATCTCCTGATTGAAGTGGTCGCTGATCACCATCACCGCGGCTCGATGCTCGTCATCGGCCGCACTCCAGCCACTACCGTAGTGAAACGACAGATCCAGCATCGGGAAAAATTCGCTGTAGACCGCGTAGCCCCTGGTCTCGATCAGGTCGGTGCCGGGACTGGAGCGCGGCCGCGTGATCGACCGCCATATCGGCGCGATTGCCGACTGACGGAACGCCCGATGGTCACGCATCAGCGCCATGGCATCGATGTAGGGCATTATCGCGGGCGGCTCGCCATTTTCACGATGGCCCGGTCCAAAGGCATCGATTTGCGGCACGAACAGCTGTGACGACTTCCACGGAATCGGATCGGCGGACACGCCGCGGAATACCGAATACATCGTCATTGACGCCGCCACGCCAAAGCCGATCGCCAGGATCATCAGTGCAGTAAGGCCAGGGCTGCGCCGCAAGCTGCGCACAGCCAGTTCGAGATAGTAGGCGAACACTCCGTTTTTCCCCTTGTACCATCGACGCCATTCTGATCGGATCTGACTTCGACCGAATGGCTTCACCAGATACTATCCGAAAGCTTTCCGGGCTCAGAATTTGGGGATCGTGCCCGAAGTTTTAGCAAGCCTCCAACGACCGCTATTCGGCAGCCTTGTGGAGATCATGACCGGCAGCTCGTGGCCGATGCCAGCCCTTGCACGCTCGACAACGGCTGGGCGAGCTGTCATTGGGACACACGAGCAGCCATGAGCAACCACATAAGAAGCAGTTCCAGCCACCGTCCACGCTTCCGCTTGCGTTCCCGCGCATCCGCGGCTAAACCGCGGCTCTAGGCGCTGGAGCCATGCAGGACTCTTGCGCGATCACTGTCCGAAAATTCGAAGTGGATGAATTTTCTTCCTATCGGAGTCTACGTTTGTCTGCGCTCGGGGAATCGCCTGATGCTTTTGGAAGCACTCTTGGCGCCGAGCAGCCGCGGACAATCGAAGAGTGGGCTTCGCGGCTTCAGGACGGATGCAACTCTGGGCTGGACCTGCCGCTAATCGCGCAAGTTGGCACCACAGCAGCTGGTTTGGCTTGGGGCAAGGTCGACAGGTCTGACAGGGCCATCGTCCACTTGTACCAAATGTGGGTGGTGCCTGAGTTCCGACGCTGCGGTATAGCGCGCCTTCTGTTGCGGACGATCGTGGCATGGACAGCATCGCTGGAAGCCCGTGCAGTGCACCTTGGGGTAGCCAGCGCGGGATCGTCAGCCATGCGCCTGTATGTCAGCGAGGGCTTCGTCCCTTTCGGACAGGTCGAGCCGTTGCGCTCCGGTTCCGCGCTGTTGTCCCAAAGAATGCGGTTCCAAATTCCCGATGCCGCGGTCTGACTCGTCGTTCCACCGGATTGCCTCAGGCAGCCAGTGAACTTGAATGCTGACCGTCCGTTCGTGGCCCAGGCTGTGTGAAAACTCAAGATCGGTTCTGACGAGCACAAATTTCGACCTTTTTTTGCCGTCTATGGTGAGATCCGAGTGTCTGGACATCTGCTCACTGCTCAGAATGCGACTCTCGCGAGCAACGCAAATAGTTTTCACACAGCCTGGGCCGGTAGCTGACATCATTAAGACCGGCGTGTGGCCACTTTCTTCGGCAAAGCCATCGATGCACTGGGCGAACGTATCAGCTATTGGAGATGTGGATGGGACGATTGACGCGGTCAACATATGCTTTAGTTAAACCATAAAATGTCCGAAATGGCCAAGTTATGCTTTAAAGAACACGGGGCAAAAGCATCGGTGCGGTTGGTGGGCCCACCAGGACTCGAACCTGGAACCAAAGGATTATGAGTCCTCTGCTCTAACCATTGAGCTATAGGCCCGCGCAAGCACGGAAGTCTACCGTAGGGCGCCCATCTCGCACGAGGAGGCGTCGCCGCCAATCACTTCAGGTGGGCGGCATCGAGGCGTACGCTTGCCATTCCCCCCAAAGCAGGAGAGTGCAGATGGAGACCAAGGAGATCGCCCGGCGGCTGGTTGAGTTGTGTCGCGAGGGAAGATACGAGGACGCGCAGCGCGAGCTGTATGCGGAGGATGCGGTGAGCATCGAGCCGGACGGGCTGCCGCCGGGAGCGCTGGGCAACGCGCAGGGGCTGGCGGCGATCTACGAGAAGGGGCGCCAGTTCAGCGCCATGGTCGAGGCCGTGCATGGCGGCAGCGTGAGCGAGCCGGTGATCGCGGACAACTGGTTCAGCATCGCGCTGGCGATGGACGTGACCATGAAGGGGCGCGGCCGGATGGACATGAGCGAGATCTGCGTCTATCGCGTGCATGGCGGCAAGATCGTGCGCGAGCAGTTCTTCTACGACGTGGGCTGAGATGGGTTGCCTGGAACGAAAAAGCCCCGCCTGAGCGGGGCTTTTTCGTTGTGGCGATGTTGCCGGCTACTCGACGTCGAGGAACGAGCGCAACTGTTCCGAACGGCTCGGGTGGCGCAGCTTGCGCAGCGCCTTGGCTTCGATCTGCCGGATCCGCTCGCGGGTGACGTCGAACTGCTTGCCGACTTCCTCCAGCGTGTGGTCGGTGTTCATGTCGATGCCGAAGCGCATGCGCAGCACCTTGGCTTCGCGCGGGGTGAGGCCGGCGAGCACGTCGCGCACAGTTTCCATCAGGCCGGTTTCCGTCGCCGAGTCGATCGGCGAGCTGGCGTTGCCGTCCTCGATGAAGTCGCCCAGGTGGGAATCCTCGTCGTCGCCGATCGGGGTTTCCATGGAGATCGGCTCCTTGGCGATCTTCAGGACCTTGCGGATCTTGTCCTCCGGCATCTCCATTTCCTTGGCCAGTTCTTCCGGCGTGGCCTCGCGGCCGAACTGCTGCAGCATCTGGCGGGAAATGCGGTTCAACTTGTTGATCGTCTCGATCATGTGCACCGGAATGCGGATGGTGCGCGCCTGGTCGGCGATCGAGCGGGTGATCGCCTGGCGGATCCACCAGGTGGCGTAGGTCGAGAACTTGTAGCCGCGGCGGTATTCGAACTTGTCGACTGCCTTCATCAGGCCGATGTTGCCTTCCTGGATCAGGTCGAGGAATTGCAGGCCGCGGTTGGTGTACTTCTTGGCGATCGAGATCACCAGGCGCAGGTTCGCCTCGACCATTTCCTTCTTGGCGCGGCGTGCCTTGGCCTCACCGCTGGCCATGGCGCGGTTGATGTCCTTGATGTCGATCAGCGGCAGGAACAGCTTGCGCTCGATGGTGGCGAGCTTCTCCTGCTCGGCGTCGATCGCCTCGCGGTGGGTCTTGATGTTCGGCGACCACTTCTGGCGCTTGCGGCTGAGCTCGGCCACCCACTCGAGGTTGCCCTCGTTGCTGGGGAAGGCCTTGATGAACTCGGCCTTGGGCATCTTCACCTGCTTGACGAAGATGTCCATCAGCACGCGCTCGTGGTGGCGGATGTCGTTGACCACCTCGCGCAGCTTGCGCACGAAGCCGTCGATCAGCGCGGACGGCAGCTTGAGCTTGAGGAACTCCTCGGCCATCTGGTCGCGCAGCTTGACGATCTTCTTGTCGGTGATGCTGGCGGCCTTCGGCGCGGCCTTCTGGAACTTGCCGTAGTAGTCGCGCAGCAATTCCATGCGGCGCTTGACCTCTTCCGGGTCGGGACCGGTCGGGCCGGCCTCTTCCTCGTCCTCGGTGGCGTCGTCGTCGTCGGCTTCGGTTTCGTCGTTCGGGTCGGGTTCCGGCAGCAGCAGCGCGGCCGCTTCCTTCTCCTTGCGGGCGAGGTCGGCGGCTTCTTCCAGGTCGAGGAAGCCGGCGAGGATCTCGCTGAGGCGGCGCTTGCCGTCCAGGTGCTGGTCGTACTCCTCCAGCAGCAGTTCGATCGTCAGCGGAAAGCTGGCCAACGCGGTCTGTACCTGGCCGAGGCCTTCCTCGATGCGCTTGGCGATGGCGATCTCGCCCTCGCGGGTGAGCAGCTCGACCGTGCCCATCTCGCGCATGTACATGCGCACGGGATCCGTGGTGCGGCCCACTTCAGCGTCCACCGCGGACAGCAGGGCAACGGCTTCTTCCGCCGCCGCTTCGTCGTCGCCGGAGGTGTTGCCGGGGGCGGCGCCGTCGGCGATGGTATCGGTGTCGGGGGCGGCGTCGTGCACTTCGATGCCGACGCCCTTGAGCACCGCCATGATGTCTTCGATCTGCTCCGGGTCGACGACGTCGTCGGGCAGGTGATCGTTGATCTCGGCGTACGTCAAATAGCCCTGCTCCAAACCTTTGGAGATGAGCGCCTTGATTTCAGACTGTTGCTCGTGGGGAGCTTTGCTATTCATTAACCGACCGCCGCGGGGTTCAAGAACCGGACATTATAGCGATATGCTGCTTTTTTGACCAGTTTTCAAGTGGAAAGATTTGAAGTGTGGCAGCAAAAACCGCGCCAGATCGCGGTGCCGCCGCGCCGGCCGATGTCGGCCCGCGCATGGCATGTGGCGCAGCGATTCAACCGGTATCCAGCCAGAAGGTCACCGGGCCATCGTTCGCCAGCTGCACCACCATATGGGCGCCGAAGCGCCCGGTTTCCACCCCGGGATGCGCGGCGCGTGCAAGCTCCAGCAGCCGCTCGAACCAGCGCCGGCCGTGTTCAGGCGGCGCTGCGGTCGTGAAACTCGGCCGCATGCCGGAGCGGGTATCGGCGGCCAGGGTGAACTGGCTCACCAGCAGCAGGCCGCCGCCGGTATCGGTGAGCGAGCGGTTCATCCTGCCGTCGCCGTCGGCGAACACGCGGTAACCGAGCAGCCGTTGCAGCATCCGCTGCGCCTGTACTTCGCTGTCGTGCGGCTGCACCGCCAGCAGCGCCAGCAGGCCGGGGCCGATCGCGCCGACAATTTCATCATCCACAGTGACGCTGGCGGACAGGACACGCTGAATCAGGGCAATCATGGGCGCAGCTTAAAACTGCCGCGTGGTTGACGGAAGCGCCCGCGAGCGGCATGAGGGGGATTCGGACCGTGCTTCCAGCGGCGCTCCCGTAAACTGCGCGGATGCGTGCCGACATGTACCTCCTCTATCTCCTGCTGCGCCTGCTGGCGCTGTTGCCGCTGCGCGTCTTGCACGGCATCGGCGGTGGCTTGGGCCATCTGCTGCTATGGCGGCGCGGCCGCATGGTGCACAACACGGCGGTGAACCTGCGGATCGCCCGACCCGAACTCGATGCCGCCGCCCACGCCGCCCTGCTGCGCGAGGTGCTGGTCGAGAGCGGCAAGTCGGCCAGCGAGATCGTCAAGGTCTGGGGCGCCGGCGCGCATCGCGCGTTGGCGCTGGTGCGCGAAGTGCGTGGCGAGGCCTTGCTCGATGCCGCGCTGGCGGCAGGCAAGGGCGTGATCATCGCCGCGCCACATCTGGGTTGCTGGGAGCTGCTGAACTATTGGCTGTGCCGACGGACGCCGATGGCGATCCTGTACCGGCCGCCGCGGATCGCCGCGATCGAGGGGCTGCTGCGCAAGGTGCGCGGCGCGCTGGCGCCCGAGCAGGTGCGTGCCGATGGCGCCGGCGTGCGCACGTTGTACAAGCGGCTGGCCGCGGGCGGCACCGTGGGCATCCTGCCGGATCAGAAGCCACGGGCGGGCGAGGGCCAGTTCGCGCCTTTCTTCGGCCGCGAGGCATTGACGATGGTGTTGTTGCCGCGGCTGGCCGCGCGCACCGGGGCGACCGTGCTGTTTGCCTTTGCCGAGCGATTGCCGCGTGGTGCCGGTTACCGGATCCATCTGCGGCCGGCACCGCCAGAGCTTGCCGACCCCGACCCCGGTCGTGCCTGCGCTGCGCTCAATCGCGGCGTGCAGGACTGCGTGGAGCTGGCGTTCGCGCAGTACCAGTGGCAATACAAGCGGTATTCGGCCGATGGCCTGGTCAGCCCGTACGATCGCTAGCCAGGCCTGGCCAGCGATCGCATGACGCTACGGCTGGGTTTTCTCCAGCCGGCGCAGGAATACGGTCATCTCCTTCTCGGCCTGTTTGTCGCCGCGCCGGGCGGCGATGGCGATGCCGCTTCGCCAGGCTTCGGCGGCAGCCAGCGGCTGGCCTGCGGCGAGGCAGGCCTTGCCCAGCAGATTCCAGGCGGCGGAATAGGCCGGATCGAAATCGAGGGCGCGGCGCAGTTCGGCGATCGCCCCCGGCAGTTCGCCGTCGGCGAGCAGCGCGTTGCCGAGCGAAAAGCGCAGCAGGGCACCATCGCGCGGCCCGCCGCACTGCTGGCGCAGACTGGTGATCAGCGCGGCGTTCATGGCTGGGGGCGGTAGCGCCCGTCGTTCGCCGGGTAGACCATGGTGGGCACGGGGGGCTCCGGTGGCGTGTGGCCGGCGTGCAGATCGGCCAGCGAGGCGGCGGTCCAAACCACCAGCCAGGACGAGCGGAACGGCTGCACCAGCAACGCATAACGCATGTCGTTGGCGTCCAGTTTTTCCGGGTGCGTCACGATGACTGCGTCGGGATGTGCGCGCGCGTAGGCCTGCAGCGCCGGTTCGCCGAACAGTTCGTCGATCGGTCGGGTCAGCCGGCCCTCGAAATGGAACTGGCCTTCGTAGTTGCCCAGGTAGGCGATCGGGCGATTCGCCTGTTCGACCGCGCCGAGCAGGTGGGCGGTGGGGCGCAAATCCCAGCGCGTCCACAAGGTCAGCGTGAACAGCGTATTGAGGGCGAGCGCACCGACCAGTCCGGCCACCGCCAGGCGGCGCAGCTCGCCGCGGCCACGCAACAACAGCAAGCCGCCCAGCAACAGGAACACCACGGCGAAATAGCGGCTGTACGGCGCGGCGGCATCTGGCCATTCGCCATGCAGATGGTTGCCGCCGACCAGCAGCGGCAACGCGAAAAGCACCAGCGCGAACGCGATGCCGCCCACGCCCAGCGGCCAGGTACCGAGCCAGCTGTTGCTGGCCAGGACGGGCCGGCGCTCACGCAGCACGGCGATGGCGCCGGCCATCAGCAGGGCGATGCCGCCCATTTCCGGCAGCGGGTAATACAGCTGCTTGCCGCTGATCAGCGAAAACACGATGAAGCCCGGCACCAGCCAGCACAGTGCAAAGCGCAGGCCCGGTTCCAGCGGACGCCGCAAGCCGGCGACGGCCACCCACGCGCGCGGCCAGCCGCTGAACGGAAACAGCAACAGCGGCAGCCACAACAGGTAGAACCAGATCGGTTCGGCGTGGTTCTGCAGGTCCTTGCCTTCGGACAATCGGTCGACCACGCGCCCGGCCGTCTGGGTGAAGAACAGCCGTTGCCGATAGGCGTCGCCGCCGGAGAACCCGGCCGGCAGCGCCCACGCCAGCAGCATCGCGCCGCCGAGCAGCAGCGACAGCATGCCGCGCCCGTACCAGCGCGCGCGATGCTGGCCGGCCCAGTCGTTCCACAGCGGGCCGAGCAGCCACGGGAAGATCACATGCAGCAGCATCACCGGGCCCTTGGTCAACAGGCCCAGGCCGATGCATAGCCCGAACAGCAGCCAGCGCGGTTCGGGCCGTTGTGCCTTGGGCGTCAGGCACAGCAGGGCGGCCAGCGTCCACAGCGCCAGCAGCGCGTCGTACATGATCTGCAGGCCGAACAAAAACGCATAGCCGAAGGCGAGCAGCATCCACGGCGCGGCCTTGGCCATCCACGGCCGGCTCGGAAACAGCCTGCGTGCCAGCATCGACACGAGCACCAACTGGATGCCGCCGATCGACACTTCCAGCACCCGCGGCCAGACGTCGTTGACGCCGAAAGCGAACCAGCCCGCCTGGATCAGCCAGAACAGCAGCGGCGCCTTTTCGCTGTACGGCTGGCCGTTGATGTGCGGCACCAGCCAGTGGCCCTGGTTCCACATCTCCCATGCCACCGCCAGCGTGCGCGTGGAATACAGCGGCATCGGCCCGTGCGAAAAGATCGCCAGCAACGCCACCGCGGTCCACAGCGGCAGCCAGGGCCATACGGCGCGCAAGTGTTCGGTACGGCGATAGGGGCTCAATGACACGGGCGCACTCTTGGCAGGCGGATGCGTGATTCTAGCTTGCGGCATGAGCGCGCAAGGTGGCCGCAGATCACTTGCGCCCAGCCGCTCAGGCGCGGCCCCAGTAGCCGATGCGGCGGCGGATCTTCAGCTTGCGCCACAGGTTCAGGGGTTTGCGGCGGGGATTGCGCGCACCCGCGGCGACGAAGGCGTCGATCGCGTCGAGCACGCGTTCGCTGGAGCGACCGTCCCGATACGGGTGGATCGCGTCGGCATAATCGCGGATCGCCTGCAGCAACTCCGGGGGCCGCGCCAGCGCGCGTTCGATCGCGCCCTCGAACTGCGCCGGGTCGTCGATGTCGATCAGTTGCGGGCCGGGTCGGCGGTTCTTGAACGTCACCACGGGTTTGCCGGTGAGCAGGAATTCGTTCAAGGCAGACGACGTGTCCGAGCACATCAGGTCGACCTGCGGGAACAGTTCCAGGATGTTGTCGTTCTCGGCGAACGTGAGGTGGTCGTTCTGCAACGCCTTGAACTTCGCCGTGGTCTGCGGGTTCATCTTCGGATGGAAGGTGACGATCCAGCGCCAGCGCCCATCGCGCGAGAGGCGCTTCACTTCCTCGTACAACGTCTCCGCGGCGCTCCACGAGGGCGAGAACGTGGAGTGGTACAGGATCACCGGCGGCTGGCGCACCGGCGCCAGCGGGCCGGCGATTTCCTTCATGAAGGGATCGAGCTTGGGAAAGCCGGTCTCGATCACGGCGAAGTGGCCGACGCGGTCCGCGATTTCCCTGAACTTGGCGGTGTCGCGTGGCCCGGTCGTGCAGTACAGGTCGAAGAAGCCGCGAACGTAGATGTGCCGAGGCTTGCCGGCGTCGAAGCCGTGGAAGGTCTCCACTTTCACGCCGGGAAAGAAATGTGGCACCGCGTTGCTGGAGGTGATGACCGCGATCGGCCGCCAGGCGCGTACCTCGGCCACGCTGAGCAGGCGCTCGCCATCGGCCAGATCCTCGGCGCCGGGGCCGTCGAAGAACCATGCGGCTTCGTCGCCGCGCGCGCGGATGGCTTCCTGCAGCGGGCGCAAGATGGCCAGCGCATAGCGCTCGGAGCCGTACAGGAGGTAGTGCTTTCTAGGCGCAGGCTGGGGCATGGAAGGCTCGAATGTCGGAGGTCGGCAAGATAACTTCTATGGTTGGCATCGGCTCATCTCGGCCTCTTTCCGTCCGGACGCAGCTGCCTGCCGATTCGCCACATCGTGCTTCGCCCGATGCAGCGGTCAGCGGTCGAGTCCATGTGCTTGCAGCTGCGCCCCGGCGCGCGCCACGGACTCCGGATTGTTGACCATCTCGTAATAGCGCATGCGCTTGTAGACCGCGTAGCTGGCGGCGGTGTGCGCGATCATGAATCCGCGCCAGCCGTCCAGAAACGCCAGCCGGAACAGGTAATCCTTGAGGAAGGCCAGCGCGAACACCCACGGCGTCTGCCACATCCGCACCGGTTTGCCCTTGTCCAGCCAGTCGCGGCACTTCAGTTCGGCGTAGCGCAATACCTTGAGTTGCTTGTGCACCAGGGTCGGGTTGTTGGTGTGGTTGAACGGTGCATCCAGCGTGGGTGCGATGCCGTCGAAACGCAGCGATTCATGCACCCTCGCATCGCTCCAGCGGGCGCGGCCGCGGTGATACAGGCGGGCCAGCTGCTCGCCGACGGCGGGGCGATACCAGCGCATCGGCGCGCCCATGTAGATCGTGCTGCGGCGCAGATACGCCGCCGGCGTGGCGCTGGCCATCAGCTCGGGCAGCCGCTGTTGCAACTCCGCAGCCAGTTCCGCAGTGAGATATTCGTCGGCATCCAGCACCAGGATCCAGTCGTGGCGGCACTGGCTGGTGGCGAAGTTGCGCTGCGCGCCAAAGCCCAGCCAGGCCTGCGGCACGACGCGGGCGCCATGCGCCTGGGCGATCGCCACCGTGTCGTCATCGCTGCCGCTGTCGACCACCAGTTTCTCGGCCGCGAACGGCACGCTGTCGAGGCAGCGCGCGATGGTGTCGGCCTCGTTGTGGGTGATGACGGCGAGTGTCAGCGGAAGCGTGGGCATGCGCGGATTCTAGCCGAAGCCGCCGTAGCGTCCGCGCAGACCGGGCGCGAACCGAAGGGGAAACCGCGTTGCGTCAGGCGGCTCGCATCTTTGCCCGCCAATCCATGACAAAATCCGCGTGTACGGACAGGGTGGTCCAGCGTGTTGCACTTTCCAGCAACGGTATCGAACGGCAACCCATGAAACGAATTCTCGTTACCGGCGGCGCCGGCTTTCTCGGCTCGCACCTGTGTGACCGCCTGCTTCACGATGGCCACGACGTATTGTGCGTGGACAACTTCTTCACCGGCAGCAAGCGCAACGTCGCGCATCTGCTCACGCACCCCTATTTCGAACTGATGCGGCATGACGTGACCTTTCCGCTGTACGTGGAAGTGGAGCGGATCTTCAACCTCGCCTGCCCGGCCTCGCCGGTGCATTACCAGCACGATCCGGTGCAGACCACCAAGACCAGCGTGCATGGCGCGATCAACATGCTGGGCCTGGCCAAACGGGTCAAGGCGCGCATCCTGCAGGCGTCCACCAGCGAGGTATACGGCGATCCGGAAGTGCACCCGCAGGTCGAGGGCTACTGGGGCAAGGTAAACCCGATCGGCATCCGCAGCTGCTATGACGAAGGCAAGCGCTGCGCCGAGACGCTGTTTTTCGATTACCACCGCCAACACGATCTGGATATCAAGGTGGTGCGCATCTTCAACACCTATGGCCCGCGCATGCATCCGCACGACGGCCGCGTGGTGAGCAATTTCATCGTGCAGGCGCTCAGGGGCGGCGACATCACCATCTATGGCGACGGCAGCCAGACCCGCAGCTTCTGCTATGTCGACGACCTGATCGAGGTCATCGTGCGGATGATGGAATCGGAGCGTGGCTTTACCGGGCCGGTGAACGTCGGCAACCCGGTCGAGTACACCATGCTGGAGCTGGCCGAGAAGGTGATCGCGCTGGTGGGCGGGCGCTCGAAGCTGGTGTTCCAGCCGCTGCCGACGGACGACCCGCGGCAACGCCAGCCGGACATCCGCCTGGCGCGCGACAAGCTCGGCTGGCAGCCGAAGGTGGCGCTGGAAGATGGCCTCAGGGAAACCATCGCGTATTTCCGTCACCTCCTGCAGAGCGACCCGGCCGCATGACCAGCTTTGCGGTCGTCATCACCAGCTACAACTACCGCGGCTTCGTCGCCGCGGCGGTGGACGGCGCGCTGGCGCAGACCCGCGCGGCCGCGCAGATCATCGTGGTGGACGATGGCTCCACCGATGGCTCGCCGGAGTATCTGCGCGAGCGTTACGGCAGCGATCCGCGGGTGACCTTGCTGTGCGGGGAAAACGGCGGCCAGCTGGTCGCGTTCCAGCGCGGCATGGCAGCGGCGAAGGCGGAGGTGATCTGTTTCCTCGATGCCGACGATCGCTGGGAGCCGGACTATCTGGCGCAGGTGGGCGAGGTGTACGACAGCCGGCGCGACGTCGATTTCGTGTTCTCGGACATGCAGCTGTTCGGCGACGAGCAGCGCTGGATGGGCTACGCCGACCGCTCGCTGGATCTGGGCTATACCGTGATCAGCACCTATCTGCTGATGCACTGGTACGGCGCGCCGACTTCGGCGTTGTCGATGCGAGCGCCGTGGGCGCGCCGTGCGCTCGACCTGCCGACGGAGCTGGGCAGCAACTGGCGGCTGTCCGCCGACAACTGCCTGGTCTACGGCGCCAGCGTGCTGGGCGCACGCAAGTACTACCTGCGTACCGGCGCGGTGCATTACCGCATTCATGGCAACAACGGCTGGTGGGGCAAACAGACGCCGGACAATCAATACCTCAACCGCTTCCGTTCGCGCTGCCTGATCGGCATCTACGCCATGCGCATCGGTCTGGATGAGCGGTGTGTGGAAAGCGTCAAGCACGAGTTCCGCACCAAGCCCGATCCGAGCTGGCGCGAGGCCAGGCGTTACGCGACGCTCACCCGGATGCGGCGCGGTTCGTGGCTGCGCAACCTGGGGCGCGCCGTGGCCATCTTGTGGCCGGTGCTCAAGGTGCGCCGGCGGGCGCCGAAAGAATGGCGGGACATGGATTGAGCGAGGTTGCCGCGATGCGCATCAGCGTGGCCGTGATCACCTACAACTGGCCCGAAGCGCTGGAGCGCGTGCTTGCGGCGCTGGCGGTACAGAGCGAACTGCCCTACGAGGTGATCGTCACCGACGATGGCTCCGGTCCGGGCACCCGCGAGTTGATCGAGCGCATGGCGCCGGACTATCCGGTACGGCTGGTGCACCTGTGGCAGCCGGACGACGGCGCCCGCATGAGCCGGGCGCGCAATCGCGCGATTGCCGCCGCGCAAGGCGACTACATCGTCCTGCTCGATGGCGACATGGTGGCTGAGCCGCATTTCATCGCCGATCATCGCGCGTTCGCGCGCCGCGGTTGTTTCGTGCAGGGTTCACGGGTACTGACCGATGCCGCATCGACCCGGCGCATGCTGGAGCAGGCTGGTTACGTGCCGGGGTTCTTCAGCCGCGGCATCGAGCGTCGCCGGCATACGCTGCGCCTGCCGTGGCTGGCGAAACTCTACGCCAGGCCGCATGTCCGCCGTCGTGGCATCAAGAGCTGCAACATGGCGTTCTGGCGCGATGACCTGCTGCGCGTCAACGGATTCAATGAAGCGATGACCGGCTGGGGCCGCGAGGACACCGAACTGGCTGCGCGCGCCTTCCATGCCGGCCTGCGCCGGCGCGACCTGCGCTTCAGTGCGCTGGCGACGCATCTCTACCATCGCACCCGCAAGCACGTCGTCGACAATCCGAATGACCGCATCGTCGAGGATACGCGGGCGCGCCAGCTGGTCCGGTGCGAGTTTGGCCTCGATCAGCACCTGTCCGAATTTGCGATGGCGCCGGCCGACCTGCGCCTCGCGCCATCCGCATCGCGGCCGCCCTACAGCACCTGACGCAAGGCTTCGTCCAGGCGGCCCGCGAAGGCGGCTTCGTTGGAGACGAACCAGGCGCGCGCCCTGTCGCCCAGCAGGGCGCGTTCGTCAGCAGGCATCGCCGTGAGGCGTGCAATGGCGGTTTCGAGCGCGCTGTCGTCGAAGCGGTATCGGGTTACCAGGTTGAACGGGCCCGCCTCGCTGGCCTTGACCAGCAGGCCGCGCGAAGGGTCGACCAGCTCGTTCATCGGTGGCGCGGCACAGGTCACCACCACCGCCTTGCAGCTCATCCCCTCGGCCAGGTAGTGACCCCAGCCCTCGGTTTCCGACAGGCATAGATGAAACAGATGCGAATTCTGCAGCCGCCGGATCTCCCGGATATCGCTCAGGTAACCCACCCGATGCTCGATATTGCCGGGGACCGGCTCGGCCAGCGCCGCAGCGGTGCACGGGGACTGCAATACCACCAGCTTCGGCCACTCCGGATGGCGTTGCCACAGCGCCAGCAGCTGCTGGGTTCCTTTCATCTTGCTGGCGCCGGCGAGATGCAGAAAGGTCGGCTCGCGCGGAACGTCCTGGTCGAGACAATCGGTGCCGCGAAAACCGATGTGCAACGCGCGGCAACCGCGCGCCCTGAACAACTCGCCAGCGTATTTCGTCTTGCACAGGACCGCGTCGAAGCGTGGCAGATAGCGTTGGCTGCGCGGCGACAGCCACTCGGGGTTCGGCACCAGCAGGTTCACCCGGGCCAGTCCGAACCAGGCGGGGCGCACATGTTCCAGCGCGATGTTCGCGTCGTACAGCCTTGCCTGACGACCACCGCTGCGCAGCCATTGCCACCACATCCGCAACCGCAGCAGTCGGCCCTTCCAGCGGCCATCCTGGCGGTGCGGGCCCAGCCGGGTCACATGCACCTCGTGGCCGAGCGCAACGAGCGCATCGGACAACAGCCGGATGTCGTGGGTGAGTCCGCGCTGGTTGTCCCATGCGAGTAGGTTGATGCGGGCCATGGAAGATCTTTGCGTCAGTGAGTTGAAACGTCATGCAGCTGACGACCGATGCTCACGGCCAGGCCCAGCACGAGAAAGAGATAGAGCGATTGAGGCATCGCCCGATAAAACACATTGTCGCTGAACGCACATAGAGCGTACATGCCGATCACCATCAATCCGGCGATCGCTGCCGCGGCCACCGGCTCGTTCGCGTGATTGAGATGCCGCGCAAAAAACCACGTCGGCACGGCGAAAAACAGCAGCAACACGAGCAGCGCGGGCAGCCCGCCGGCCGCCAGCGATTCAAGATACTCGCTGTGCGGATGCACGTAAGTCGCGATCGCCGGGCTGGCTTTCCCGGCGGCGACCTGCGCGCGCGCATAGACGCCGAACTGATCGAGGCCGATGCCGGTCAGCGGATGCTCGGCAAAGGCATCCCACGCCGTGTGCCACATTGCCAGGCGCTCGCGCACCGCGCCCGTCGTGTCATTGGGGCCGTAAGTGGCAATCTCGTGGGATACGTCGGACAGCCGGTCCACCATTTCCCGGTGCAGGGTGGTGGTGATGGCGAGCATGCCGGCGACGGTGACGGCAAACAATGTCAGCATGCGGCGCCACTGGCGGGAACGCGTGGCATACCACAGCATCAGGCCCAGATAAACCGGCGCGAACGCCAGCAACGGCCCGCGGCTCTGCGTGAGCACCGCGCCGTACAGGCCGATCACCACGGCCACGACATGCAGCCACCGGTCGCCGCGGCTGGTGCCCGCGCGCAGCGATTGCAGCATCGACAGCAACACCAGCACCAGCAGATACATCGCGAACTCGACCGCGGCCCAGTCGCCCCCGTTGAGCCCGTAAGGTCGATCGGCGCCCTGCACATAGCGCTGGAACAGGCTGGCTGCACCGAGCACGATCGTGGTCAAGCTGAAGCCGATGGCGATGACGCGCTGCTTCAGCGGCAGGCTGACTACCGCGGCAATGCCCAGAAACAGCAGGGTCTGCATCGGCAGGTCGAGCGTGGAGATGTCCAGCCGGTGACCGAGGAAATTGCCGAGATCGTATGCCAGCCGCAACAGGCACACTGCGGCGACCGACCAGGCCATGCGATAGCTGCGTCTGGATTCGTCCCGGCTGCCCAGTGCCACGACGCCTATCACGAACAGCGCCGCCATCGGCAGGGTCTTGATCCGGGAGGACATCGCAAAGCATAGCGGCATGCACGCCAGCAGCAGCGAGAATGTCCAGACCTGCCATGAAGCCGGATGTGCGCGCACGTCGTGTACCTGTCGAACCAGCATGGAATCCATTCTTGAATGCTACCGGGCCATCATGGACGACATGGCTTGCGTGCGGCCCATTGTAATGCGGGCATTCATTTCGTGTACCCAGCGACGTAGCGCGGTGTTCGCGTTTAGCGGCCCGGACTACGGCGCGTCGTCGGCCGTTTCATCCGCGCTGCCGCCGGGAGCGCAGCCGGCCACCACGGCATCGGCCTTGAACAGCCACCATTCCCGGCGGTTGGCGTGGCCGACATAGGTGGCGCGATGGCGATCCACGCAGCGGCCCATGGCTTCGTCGAGGCTGAATATCCAGCGCTGCGCCGGCGCCTGCCGCTGCCATGCGATGGCATCGGCATATTGCTGCGGCCACGGTTTCAGGAAGCCGAACTCGGTGACCGGCCCCTGCGCCATCAGCAGGTTCTGCTCCTTCCAGGCGAGCAGGCCGATGGTGGCGTCCGGTCCGGCAATGGCGCGGGCGCGCATCATCACGTCGCGCGCCGAGCGATCGCCATTGAGCATCGGGTAACCCCACAGCCCGTACAAACTCCACAACGCACCGGCGAACAGCAGCCAGCCCAGCGGCGCACGACGCACCCGGGTGAGCGCGGCCACGATGAGGCCAGCCACCCCAATGCTCAGCAGCAGCCACCAGATCTGCGGGTCCAGGCTTTGCTCGATCCGGCTGGCCCAGGCTGGATGGCGATGGAGCACCAGTGCGGCGACGACGGTCAGCGTTCCAGCCAGCAGCATGGTCAATGCGAACAACGCAATGCGCACACCGCGCCGGCGCAACAGGCCGGGCAGCAGCGGCGCCAGCGCCACCGCGGCCATCGGCAGTGCCGGCAAAATGTAGACGTCGCGCTTGCCCGGGCTGAACGAGAAGAACAGCAGCACCAGCGCGATCCAGCCCAGTGGCAGCAGGAACCGCGCGTCGTGTCTTTTCAGTCGGCGCCACCACGCCGGCAGGACCCATGGCAGCAACAGCGACAACGGCAACCAGTCCACCACGATGATGCCGAGAAAATAGAACGGCGAATGGATGTGCCCGGTAGGGGTGGCGTAGCGGTGCACGGTTTGCCCGAACAGGATGTTCTGCACGTATTCGGCGTGCTGCGGGTCGCCGTCGGCATGGGCGCTCAACAGCATCGGCAGCAGCCAGCCCAGGATCGGCAGGAGGAAAAACAGCAAACCGCTGGCCCAGCGCCACCTGCCTTGCGGCAGCGCCACCTGATGCCAGTGGCCGCGGCGCGCCATGACGAACGGTACCAGCATCAAAAGGGCCAGCACGCCGACGCCCTTGGTCACCACCCCGACACCGGCAAAGAAGCAGCCCGCAGCGAACCAGCGCCACGACGGGCCCAGCAGCAGGTGGCGCAGCAGGCCGTAGTTGGCCAGCGTGATCCAGCCCAGCAGCAAAGGATCGATCTGCGCATTGCGCATCTGGTAAGTGAAGTGGATGGTGAGCACCAGCGTGGCCGCGGCGAGCAGCGCGCTGCGGTGATTCCATAACCGGCGCGCCAGATCGTAGACCAGCGCAAGCGCACCCAGCGCCGCGGCCAGCGACGGCAGCAGGAAGGCAATGCGCCAGTTGCCGGTGACCAGGTAAGCCAGCGCCTGCAGCCACATGAACACCGGCGGCTTGTCCGGGTAGAGCTCGTGGCCGCGATGCGGAAACAGCCACTGGCCGTGCTCGACCATCCATCGCGCGACCAGGGCGAAGCGCGGCTCGTCCGACGGCCACGGATCACGCAGGCCGATGCCCATGCCGAGCAACAACAAGGCGAACACGCCGAACAGGATCAGCTCCTGACGGGCGCTGCGCAGCCACAACGGGCGGGCGCGGGACAACGGTGCGCATGGTTTCACGGAAGGGAGTCCGTTCGGCGGCGGTCGGTGGATGGTCGGCATCATACCGGGCAGGCGGCGGTCATCCACGCCGGTGCGGCCAGATGGGAAGAGCGCCATCGCCGCCCGAGTACTGGTCAGGTCGAGGGTCGGCAGCATCGCCACCAGCATCGACTGTTGCCAGTCCAGGTGAGACATTCTTCAGGCTGAGGCGGGTTCGCGGTGCGGCGGGTGTCCAGCAAGGCTCAAGCCCTGCCGAGTGATCGTATGCTTGGCCGGGCCCAAGGGCGCAAGCCCTCGACCACGTACCGGCACCGGCCAGCCTTGTCTGTTCCGGCTCGTTGGCCAGCGCCGGCAGGCAATCACGATCATGAGTACCCAACACCATGCCCGCAGCCGCCATAGCCAGGGAAAAGCCGCTGGCCGCCCGTGTGCTGGTGATCGCCCATCGTGGCGCCAGCGCGTTGCGGCCGGAGCATACGCTGGCGGCCTATGCGAAGGCGATCGCCGATGGGGCCGACTTCATCGAGCCGGACCTGGTGATGACGAAAGACGGCGTGATGGTGGCGCGCCACGAGAACGAAATCGGCGACACCACCGATGTAGCCACCCATCCGGAACTGGCCGCGCGCAGGACCGGCAAACTCATTGACGGCCAATTGGTCAGCGGCTGGTTCAGCGAGGACTTCACGCTGGCGGAGTTGAAGAGGCTTCGCGCGAGGGAACGGTTGCCGCAACTGCGCGGCACGCAGTACGACGGCCAGTTCCCGGTCGTGACGCTGGAGGAGATCATCGACTTCGTCGCGGCGGAATCGGCCGCCTGCGGACGGGTCATCGGGATCGTTCCGGAGATCAAGCACGCTACGTACTTCCGCGCGCAGGGGCTGGCGATGGAAGACAAGCTGCTAGGCACGCTCGCCTCGCACTGCTATACGCGCACGGCGCCGGTGGAGATCCAGTCGTTCGAAGTCGACAACCTGAAGTACCTGCGCCGCCAGCTTGCTGGCCGGCACACCCACATCCGGCTGCTGCAGTTGCTGGGCGACGCCGGCCAGCAACCGGGCGACGCGATCGCGGCAGGCTGCGGCCTCGACTACGCGCAGATGATGACGCCGGGCGGCTTGCGCGGTATCGCCGCGTATGCGGATGCGATCGGACCGAACGTCCGCGCGATCATTCCGCTCGGGGCCGGTGGCACGCTCGCCGCACCGACATCGCTGGTGCGCGACGCCCATGCGGCGGGCCTGGAGGTGCATGCGTACACGTTTCGGCCGGAGAACCATTTTCTGCCGCGGAGCCTGTGGCGGGGCGACGATCCGCGCACGGTCAATGCGGGCGGCTCGGTGGCCGAGATCCGCGCTTGCCTCGATGCCGGTATCGATGCGTTCTTCACCGATCATCCGGCGATCGGCCGCCAGGCGCTGGCTGGCCGGTGACCGAAAGAGCAGTCGCCCCTGCGAGGGCGCCTGCTCTCGGTGAGCGGGCCGGTCAGCTCTTGCTGATCTCGAAATCCTGTTTGGCAACCGACTTGCCATCCAGCGATATCTCGACCTTGTACTTGCCTACCGGCCACAGGTCGGGGTTCTGCACCTTGAAGGTGGTGATGGCGGGCCCGTCGGTGGCGATCGACTGGCTGATGCTGCTGACCAGCTGGCCGGTGCCTTCCAGGTAACTCCACTTGGCATTGAGTGTGGCGCCCTCGCTGCTGCCCTCGGTGGCGACGCTGGCATAGATGGCCTTGTCGTTGGGGGCGAAACGGGCGGTGGCGCGGGTGACCCGATGCTCGGCGTTCACCTCGCTGCCGAGGGTTATCTTGGCTACGGTCAGCGGCGCAACGGCCTGGGCTGCCGGTGGCGCCGGCACCGAGCCGGCGGGGGCCATGCTGGCTGAAGTGCTGGTGGATGCGGGCGCCGCCACGGTGCTGGGCGGAGGTGGGGCCATGGCGGTAGCCGCCGGGGCAGGGGCGGTGGGCGCGCTGGCCGGCGCTGCGGGCTCGCTCTTGCCGCAGGCGCCGAGCAGCAGGACCGCGAAGGTGACGCTGCACAGGGCCGTGGTGCGGAGGAAACGTGTCATGGGGGACTCCTGGTCGATGACGTGGCCGCACCGATCCCGATCGTTCGGGGCATTGCCGAGGCGATCCGGTTGCGCGGTTATCGCACAGAGGCTAGCGCCACCGATATGAAGCGCCGGTTACCGGGTGGGATCTCCTGGGGTGAACTTTCACGCGGCGACGACGCACGCAGGACGAGCCGACCGCATGCTACTGGCGAACCGTACGCAGGTTGCCGGGCGTGGCGGGCGTACTGCTCCGGAACGGGTTGATGTCCAGCCCGCCACGGCGGGTGTAGCGCCCGTACACGCTGAGCTGGTGCGGCGCGCAGCGTTGCGTCAGATCGACAAAGATGCGCTCCACGCATTGCTCGTGGAATTCGTTGTGGGTGCGGAACGAGACCAGGTAGCGCAGCAGCCCGGCGTGATCGATGGGCGCGCCGCGATAGGCGATCTGCACGCTGCCCCAGTCGGGCTGGCCGGTCACCGGGCAGTTCGAGCGGAGCAGGTGCGAGACCAGGGTCTCCGCCACCGGCGTGGCAAGGGCATCGGCCTGCAGGAAGTCGGCATCCGGCGGGCCGTAGTGATCGATGGCGATGTCCTGCTCGTCGAGCAGGAGACCATCCAGGTCGACGACGGGGAGCGCGCTTGCGCGTGCATCGTGCAACTGCACGCCGACCACCGCGCCGGCCGCCGCGGACAGGTCGTGCAGCAGGGTGGCGGCCAGCGTCGCGGCGTCGGCGATGCGCTCCTGCGCGAAACCATTGAGATACAGCTTGAACGACTTCGATTCGATGATGTGCGGTGACGCCGCCGGCACGCGGAACTCGGCCATCGCCACCTGCGGCTTGCCGCGAAGGTCCAGCCACGACAGCTCGTACGCATTCCAGACATCCACGCCATGGAACGGCAGCGATTCGGCCACGCCGATCTCCGCGCGCTTGTCCGCGCGCGGGATCGGAAACAGCAGGCGCGGATCGTAGCGGTCGGCGTAGACGGTGTCCTTGCCGAGCGGGGAGTGTTCGGGGATGCTCATGCCGCGCAGTTTAGCCGTCTTGCTTCTCGCCCTGCGAGGCACGGGCGGGAAAGATCGAGGGCGGACCCCTCTCCCGAAGTCGCCCAGCCCTCCTGCGGCGCAGGAGGGGGAGCACGGCGTTACGCGTTGACCATCTGCATGCCCGAGCTGACGTAGCGGTCGCCGGCGGCGGCGTCCGGCGGGAACGCCGCGTCGATGGCCCCGAGCTCGGCCTCGTTGAGCTGCACGTCGAGCGCGCCGAGGTTTTCGTCCAGCCGCGAGCGTTTGCGTGTGCCGGGGATCGCCAGCACGTCGTCGCCCTGCGCCAGCACCCAGGCCAGCGCCAGCTGCGCGGGCGAGCAGCCCTTGTCGGCGGCCAGCGCTTTCACCTGTTCGACCAGCTGCAGGTTGCGGGCGAAGTTGTCGCCCATGAAGCGCGGGTTGGTACGGCGGTAGTCGTCGGCGTCGAAATCGTCCGGCGAGCGGATCGCGCCGGTGAGGAAACCGCGGCCCAGCGGCGAGTAGGCGACCAGGCTGACGCCGAGCTTGCGGCAGGCGGCGAGCATGCCGTTCGTTTGCGGGTCGCGCGTCCACAGCGAGAACTCGCTTTGCAGCGCGGCGATCGGGTGCACCTTGCACGCACGCTCCAGCGTGGTGCCGGAGGCCTCGCTCAGGCCGAGGTAGCGCACCTTGCCGGCGGCAACCAGTTCGGCCATCGCACCGACGGTCTCCTCGATCGGCACGCCCGGATCGACGCGATGCTGGTAGTACAGGTCGATCGTGTCGATGCCGAGCCGCTGCAGGCTGGCGTCGCAGGCCGCGCGCACGTATTCGGGGCGGCCGTTGACGCCGCGCGCCTGTGGGTCGTCCGGATCGCGCACGATGCCGAACTTGGTGGCGATGAAGGCCTGCCGGCGACGGCCCCTGATCGCCTTGCCGACCAGCACCTCGTTGGTGTGCGGGCCGTACATGTCGGCGGTGTCGAGCAGGTTGAGGCCGCGATCCAGCGCGTGGTGGATGGTGGCGATCGATTCGGCGTCGTCGTGCTGGCCGTAGAACGCGCTCATGCCCATGCAGCCGAGGCCGAGGGCGGAGACGGCCGGACCGTTGTGGCCGAGAGTGCGGGTCTGCATGGTGGTCGCTCCGGTAGGTGAGGGTGGGTGCATGGTGCGCCGCGACGACAGGCGGATAAATACTCAATAATGGTCATCACCATTTCATGATCGACAACAATGCCATGGATCGACTCGAAGCCATGCGGCTGTATACGCGGATCGTCGAGCTGGGCAGCTTCACCGCCGCGGCGGACGACCTGAACCTGCCGCGCGCCACCGTCACCCACGCGATCAAGCGGCTGGAGGCGCGGCTGGGCGCGCAGCTGCTGCAACGGACCACCCGCCGCGTGCGTGCCACCCGCGACGGCGAGACCTACTACGGCCATTGCCTGCGCCTGCTGGCCGACGTGGACGAGGTCGAGACGGATTTCCGCGAGGCGCTGGTGCAGCCGAAGGGCCGTCTGCGCATCGACCTGCCGGCGACGCTGGCGCGTCTGCTGGTGATTCCCGCGCTGCGCGATTTCTTCGCACGCTACCCGCAGATCCAGCTGGACATCGGTACTGGCGACCGCTTCGTCGACCTGGTGCGCGAGGGTGTGGATTGCGTGCTGCGCATCGGCGAGCTGGGCGATTCGGGCATGGTCGGGCGTCGCGTGGCGACGCTGCAGCAGGTCACCGTGGCCAGCGCCGCCTACGTGCGCCGGCATGGCCTGCCGGATGCGCTGGCTGCGCTGCAGGACGGCCACCTGGCGGTGAACTGGCTTTCGCCCACCACCCACCGGGCCGAGCCGCTGGAGTTCATGGTCGGCCGCAAGCGGCGTGAAGTTGCGCTGCCGGGCTGCGTCAGCGTCAGCGGCGTGGATGCCTACCTCGGCTGTTGCGAAGCCGGCCTGGGCATCGCGCAGATGCCGCGTTACCGCATCGTCGATGCGCTGAAGAGCGGCAGGCTGCGCGAGATCCTGCCGGCGCACCCGCCGCCGCCGTTGCCGATGACCATCCTGTATCCGCAGCAGCGGCAGATGCCGGCGCGGCTGCGGGTGTTCGTGGACTGGCTGGTGGAGCTGACGACGGGCCAGCGCTGAGGCGGGCGCCTACGACGCGCGCGGCGGGCCGGGGCGTGGTGCGCTGGTGCCCAGCGTGTCGCTGGTCAGCGGCGCGCCGGCGGTGATCAGGGCGCCGCGCTGTTCGGCCAGGGGCAGGCGCAGCATGCAGTCCTCGAAGCCGGCCAGCTTCTGGAATACCGGCAGCGCCTGCACCTGCGCCACCAGGGCGGCCATCAGCGGCCAGCGTCCGGCGTCGATCGTGTAACGCACGAACGAGGCGGTGCGGAAGAAGCTGGCAAGGCTGATGTCGGCGATCGACAGGGCGCCGAACACGAAGCCGTCGTCCGGCAGCTGCGTTTCCAGGTAGTCGAGTGCGGCCGGGATCTGCACCTCGCGCGCATGCTGCACCACCGCCTCGTTGGGGGCTTCGCCGAAGACGTGGCGCTTGATCGCGAGTTGGTGGAACAGCCGCCAGATCAGCCCGTCGGCCAGCCGCGTGTCCGCGTATTCCTCCAGCCAGCGGGCGCGGGCCCGGTCGGCGATGCCGCGCGGGTAGAGCGCCGGCGTGGGGTGCTGGTCTTCCAGGTACTGGCAGATCACCGAGGAATCGCCGAGCACCAGTTCGCCGTCGAGCAGCACCGGGATGCGACGCAGCGGGCTGAGCCGGGTGAATTCGTCGTTGCCGACGAACGGCGCGATGGGATCGACCTCGTATTCCAGCCCTTTCAACTCAAGGCATGCCAATACCTTGCGCACGTAGGGCGAGAGGTAACTGCCGATGACTCTGAGGCGCTGCGGCACGAGGCGGCTCCGGGGGATCGGAGGCCGCAGGGTGCGACGGCTAGCGCAGGGTCGTCAAGCAAAGGCTGCGCCGATGGCCGACCGGCGGCAGTACCGGGATCGCTTGCGGGGCAGACGGCGCGGGCCGCATGGCGACCATGCGCTGGCGCATGCAGTATGGGGCGGAGCAACCGGGACCAATGGCAGGGGTGCCATCGGTCATGCTCACGTTAGCATCGGGTGTTCGGGTGCATCCGAGCCAGGGCCGGCAACCGCAGAAATCCGCTTTCGCAAGGGGAACGCAACATGGGCTTGAAGATCAGCAGTTCGCGCGTGCTTGGCGCGCTGGTAATGGGAACACTTTCCGCCGGCGTCGCCGCGCAGGGACGCACGCTGAGCGCGGACGACTACGCGCGGGCGGAGCGTTTCATGAGCTACAGCACCGCGCCGCTGGTCGACCATGCGGTGGAGAAGGTGGACTGGCTGGACGACGGCCACTTCTGGTACGTCGACCACGATGCCGGCGCCGATCACTTCGTGCGGATGGAGGTGGCCAGCGGCAAGACCACGCCGCTGTTCGATCAGGCGAAACTGGCCGTGGCGCTGGGCAAGGCCGGCGGCAAGCCGGTCGATGCGAAGAAATTGCCGGTGACCGGCTACGAGGCGAGGCCGGACGGGCGGGTCGATATCGCCGTGCGCGGCAAGCACTACGTGTGCGACCTCGCCGCCGTCGAGGCGAGCTGCGTCGACCGCGCCGCGCTGGTGAAGACCGGCAAGGAGCCGGGCGCGCTGTCGCCGGACAAGAAGAGCGAAGCGTTCATCCGCGACTGGAACCTGTGGCTGCGCGACGTCGCCAGCGGCAAGGAGACCCAGCTCACCACCGATGGCGTGGAGAACTTCGGTTACGCCACCGACAACGCCGGCTGGAAGCACACCGATGGCGCGATCGTCGAGTGGTCGCTGGATTCGAAGCAGATCGCCACCTTCCAGCAGGACCAGCGCAAGACCGGCGAGATGTACCTGATCAGCACCAACGTCGGCCATCCGAAGCTGGAGAAGTGGAAGTACCCGCTGATCGGCGACAAGGACGTGACGATGATCGAGCGCGTCATCGTCGACGTGGCGGCGAAGAAGGTGCTGCGCCTGCAGATGCCGCCGGACCAGCATCGCTCTTCCCTGTGCGACGATGTCAGCTGCGGCCCCGACGGCGGCTGGGACGACGTGAAGTGGGCGGCCGACGGCAAGACCCTGGCCTTCGTCTCCACCTCGCGCGACCACAAGCACGAATGGTTCCGCATCGCCGACGCGAGCACCGGCAAGGTGCGCACGGCGTTCGAGGAAGTGGTGCCGACCTACTACGAGAGCGGCAACGGCGCGGTGAACTGGCGCTACCTGCCCGAGACGAACGAGGCGGTCTGGTTCAGCGAGCGCAACAACTGGGGCAACCTGTACCTGTACGACCTCGGCACCGGCAAGCTCAAGCGCGCGATCACCAAGGGCGAGGGCAACGTCACCGAGGTGCTGAAGGTCGATCCGAAGACGCGCACCGTGTGGTTCCGCGGCGTCGGCCGCACCGCGGGCGTGAACCCGTACTACCAGCAGTTCTTCAAGGTCAGCCTGGACGGCGGCAAGCCGGTGCTGCTGACGCCGGAAGCGGCCGACCACACCGTCACGCTGTCGCCGGACGGCAAATCCTTCGTCGATGCGTACTCCACCCCGACCACGCCGCCGGTCACCGTGCTGCGCAGTTCGGACAACGGCCGCAACCTGGCCAGCGTGGCCACCGCCGACATCTCGCGCCTGAAGGCCGCCGGCTGGGTGCCGCCGATCCCGTTCACGGTGAAGGGGCGCGACGGCAAGACCGACCTGTACGGCATGATGTTCAAGCCGACGAACTTCGATCCGTCGAAGAAGTATCCGATCATCGACTACATCTACCCGGGCCCGCAGACCGGCTCGGTGCGCGGCCGCAGTTTCTTGTCCGCGCGCGGCGACCACCAGTCCGTGGCCGAGCTGGGCTTCATCGTGGTGGCGCTTGACGGCATGGGCACGCCGTGGCGTTCGAAAGCGTTCCACGACGCCTACTTCGAGCACGTCGAGGACAACACCCTGCCTGACCAGGTGCTGGGCCTGAAGGAACTCGGCGGGAAGTATCCGTGGATCGACCTCGACCGCGTCGGCATCTGGGGCCATTCCGGCGGCGGCAACGCCACCGCGGCGGCGATGTTCCACTACCCCGACTTCTTCAAGGTCGGCTGGGCCGAAAGCGGCAACCACGACAATCGCAACTACGAGGACGACTGGGCCGAGAAGTGGCAGGGCCTGCTGGTCACCGGCAAGGACGGCAAGAGCAACTACGACGCCCAGGCCAACCAGAGCTTCGCGAAGAATCTCAAGGGTCGCCTGATGCTGGTGCACGGCACCATGGACGACAACGTGCCGCCCTCCCAGACCCTGCTGGTGGCCGATGCGCTGATCAAGGCGAACAAGGATTTCGACCTGCTGCTGATCCCGAACGTCCACCACGGTTACGCCGAAGCCACTCCGTACGCGACCCGTCGGCGCTGGGACTACTTCGTGCAGTACCTGGCCGGCAATACGCCGCCGCACGAATACCAGTTGAAGGCGTGGCCCTGGCACTGAGTGTCACCCAGGCGATGCGCCGGTCCATCCGGCGCATCGCCTGTCAGGGCGGCGCGTGAGCGGGCAGCCCGCCCCACCGCTGTCCGCCGGATGACCACCTGCTCCGCGAGGCGTTCTTCAACGAACGCTCGCGGAGGTTCCGGTCAGCGCAGGCTGGTCGGCCTGGCGACGCCCTTGGCGATCGCTTCGTCGAGCAGCTTCCTGATCTGCTGACTGGCCTGGCTGGTGGCCTGTTGCTGGCGCTGGCCCAGCGCTTCCTGTTGTGCGCCAAGCGCTTCCTGCTGCTTGCCGAGTTCGTCTTGCTGACGGCCCAGTGCAGACTGTTGCTGACTGAGCTTTGTCTGCTGCCGATCGAGTTCCTGCTCGCTGGCTTCCAGCTTGGCGCGGTTCGCCTGCATTTCAGCGGCGTGGTCGCGCTGGCCGGATTGCGTGGCGAGCATGGCTTGCTGGCTGGCCAGCATGGCGCGCTGGCCGGCGAGCTGCCCCTGCTGGGCACCCAGCATGCCTTGCTGCGCGCCCAAGGCACCCTGCTTGCCGCCGAGCGCACCTTGCCTGCCGCCCAGCTCGCCTTGCTGCTTGGCCAGGGCGTCGACCGGCGCGTAGGCGGCCTTGGCGCGCTGCACGTAGGCGGGGTCGTCGATCAGCCAGGCCTTGTCGCCACGGCGAAACCATATAGTGGACTTGCCGCCTCGCTGCAGGCGCTTCGCGGCGGCGAGGTCGACGTCGCTGCCGTTGACGATGGCCGCGTCGCCGTCGAACAGCGCGAAGCCTTCGTTGGCGTCGGTACGGATGGCGACGTTGGCGTGGTGGACGCGCAGACCACTGATGTCGTGCGGCGGGGCGGGTGGCAGCGGCGGCGGTGGGGGTAGCGTGGCTGGAGGAGCCGGCGGCGGTGGGGTTGGCAAGGCCGGAGGGGCAGGTGGGGCTGGCGGCGGTGGCGGCAGCAGGCTTGCATGCGCGGAAGCCGGCGTGGCGGGAGTGTTGTCCGCGCCGGCCGCCGTCACGCGATAGGGCAGCACGCCGACGAGGGCGATCAGTGCGACGAGCAGCCAGCCGCGCGTGTGCGACGCCGGCTGGTTCACGGTTTGCTGCAGCATGGTCAGTCGCCTCTTGAGGTTGTGGAAGGACGGGGAAGCGCCGGCGAGGCCGGCGTGCATCGGTTGCGCCACGCCCAGGCGCAGCAGCAGGCGGCCGTAGTCCTGTGGCGCGGCGTGGTCCTGCCGCAGGACCTGCGCATCGCAGGCCGATTCGCGGTTGAGTGCGTATTCGCGCATGGCCCAGCGCACCAGCGGGTGGAAGCAGAACAGGCACTGCGCGAGCGCCGGTACCCACGCCAGCCACAGATCGCCGCGGCGCAGGTGGGCCAGCTCGTGCGCGATCGCCATCGCCGCTTCGTCGGCGCTGAGCGCGTGGCCGGTCGGCAGCAGCACGGTGGGTCGCCACAGGCCGGTCACCTGCGGCGAGACGATCGCGTCCGAGACGCGCAGCCGTGGACAGCGGCGCAAGCCGAGCTGCCGCGCCTGCCGCGTGCACAGCGGTTGCAGCGAGGCATCGCGCAAGGGTCGCGATTCGCGCAGCATGCGTCGTGCCTGCCGCCCTTGCCGCAGCGCGATCAGCGCCTGCAACAGCACGGCGACCAGCCACAACAGGGCGATGCCGGTGCGCCAGGACAGTGCTGGCGTGGCCGGCGAAGCGATCGACGGCAGCGCGGCGTCGGCGGTCGCCGGCGAGGCGAAGAACGCCACGGGCGGCGTGACCGGCGCGGGGACTTCCAGCGGTGCGGGCGACAGCAGCGGAAGTTCCAGCGGCGCGTGCCACAGCAGGCCGAGCAGCAGCTGGGCGCCGACCAGCCACCACAGCATGCAGCGCATCGCCGCCGACAGGCGCGGCCACAGACGGCCGGCCAGGCAGACGGCGCCGATCAGCAGGACGGCCTGGATGGACGTCCAGACCAGTCGCGTCAGCAGGGTGTCGGAAAAATGGTTGAGTGCGTCCATCTCACGACTCCTTGCGCCGCGATTGCAGCTGGGTCACCAGCGCCTCGAGCTCGGCCAGTTCGGTCTCGCTGACCTCGGCATGCTCCGACATCCAGGCCACGAATGGCGACACCGAGCCGCTCAGCGTCTTCTCGACGAAGCTGCCCACGGCGCTGCGCATCGCTTCGCCCGGGCCGGTGGCGGTGCTGTAGCGGAACATGCCCTTGAGCTGGCGGCGCTTGAGATAGCCCTTGCCGCGCAGGCGCTCCATCATGGTCAACACGGTGGAGCGGGCCAGCCCGCGCGGCTCGCCGAAGCTCGCGGCCACCTCGCCGACCGAGGCGGTGCCGCATTCGTCGATGTGGTGCAGCAGCGCCAGTTCCTGGTCGCCGATGGTGGGCTTGCGCATGACGGATGACCCGTGTGACTACAGTTGTAGGCAAGATACGCCATGCCTACACGTGTAGTCAACAGGTTCTCCGGCACATCGCTCAGAACGCCATGTCGAACGCCACCTCGCCCTGCACGCCAACCTGGTAGGCCGAGACGCGTCGTTCGAAGAAGTTGGCCAGTTCCTGCACGTCCTGCAGGTCCATGAAGTCGAACGGGTTCTTCGCGCCGTACTTCTTCGGCATGTCGAGCTGCGCGAAGCGCTGGTCGGCGCAGTATTCGAGGTACTGGCGCATGTCCTTCACCGACATGCCGGCGACGCCGCCGGACAGCACGTCTTCGGCGAACTGGGTCTCGCAGGCGATCGCGTCCTCCATCATCTCCTCGACCTGCGCGCGCATGGCGTCGTCGAACAGCTCGGGTTCCTGCTCGCGCACGGTGCGCACCACCTCGAACGCGAACGCCATGTGCCCGCTCTCGTCGCGGAACACCCAGTTGGTGCCGGCCGCCAGGCCATGCAGCAGGCCGCGCGAGCGCAGGTAGTAGACGTAGGCGAATGCGGCGTAGAAGAACAGACCCTCGATGCAGGCGGCGAAGCAGATCAGGTTGAGCAGGAACTGGCGGCGGTGCTCGCGCGTTTCCAACCGCTGCAGACCCTGGATCGAGTCGATCCACTTGAAGCAGAACGCGCCTTTCTGGCGGATCGACGGGATCGTCTCGATCGCGGCGAATGCGCCGTTGCGCGCGGCCGGGTCGGGGATGTAGGTGTCCAGCAGGGTGAGGTAGAACTGTACGTGCAGCGCTTCCTCGTACAACTGGCGCGACAGGTACATGCGCGCTTCCGGCGCGTTGATGTGCTGATACAGGTTCAGCACCAGGTTGTTCGACACGATGGTGTCGCCGGTGGCGAAAAACGCCACCAGGCGCCGGATCAGATGACGGTCGGCGGCGGACATCCTGGTGTCGAGGTCGCGCGTATCCATCGAGAAATCCACCTCCTCGACGGTCCAGGTGTTCTTGATCGCTTTGCGGTACATCTCGTAGAAGCCGGGGTAGCGCATCGGGCGCAGGGTGAGCTCGAAGCCGGGGTCGAGGATGTGGGCGTTGCGCGCGGGTTGGGAGGACATGATGATTCCTTCGGTTCAAAGCTTGCGTGCATAGGCGTCATGCACGAAGCGGCTGACATAGGTGGCGAGGCCTTCGCCGGCACGCGCGAGTTGGTGCATGTTCGCGATGTGCTCGCGGCCGGTGGCCTCGTCGGTGTACTCGTAGACGTCACCGTTGACGAAACGGATGCGGATGAAGCCGTCACCGCATTCGTACGCGCTGACGCCGGAGTGGCCGTCGAGATTCCGGTAACGCTTCATGGCGGCACCTCATGACGCTATTGACAGGCCTCGCAATACTCCGGGTTCTCCAGTGAACAAAACACCGCGGCCGCGGCCTCCACCTGATCCGGCGCGGCCGACACCGTGGTCTGCGCGATCCGGGTGGCCGGGCGCGAGCGCAGGTAGTACGTGGTTTTGATGCCGGCCTTCCAGGCGTACATGTACATCGAGCTGAGCTGGCCGATGTTCGGGTTCTCCATGAACAGGTTCAGCGACTGGCTCTGGTCGATGTACGCACCACGTGCGACGGCCAGTTCGATCAGTGCCTTCTGCGGCAGCTCCCATACCGTGCGATAGATCGCGCGCAGCCGTTCGGGGATGGCGTTGACGCCCTGGATCGAACCCTCAGCCAGCTTGATCGCGTCGCGGATCTCGGACGTCCAAAGGCCAAGAGCCTTCAGCTCGTCGGCGAGATAACGATTGACCTGCAAGAAATCGCCGGACAGCGTCTCGCGCTTGAACAGGTTCGATACCTGCGGCTCGATGCATTCGTAGCAGCCGGCGATCGAGGCGATCGTGGCGGTCGGGGCAATCGCGATCAGCAGCGAGTTGCGCAGGCCGTGTTGCTGAACGCGCTCGCGCAGTGCATCCCAGCGCGCGCTGTTTTGTGTCGTGGCCTTCGGCCAGTAGTCGAACTGCAGTTCGCCATTCGCCGCGCGGCTCTCGGCAAAGCCCGGATGCGCACCTTCGAATTCGGCCAGTTCGTTCGACATCGACAGCGCGTGGAAATAGATCTCCTCGGCGATGCGGGTGGACAGCGCCCTCGCCTCGACCGAGTCGAACGGCAGCCGCAGCTTGAAGAACACGTCCTGCAGGCCCATCACGCCGAGTCCGACCGGACGCCACTTCATGTTGGCGCTGCGTGCGGTATCGATGGGGTAATAGTTGAGGTCGATCACCCGGTTCAACTGGCGCACGGCCGTGCGCACGATCGACGCAAGTTGTTCGAAGTCGAATACATCATTGACGACGTGCCGTGCCAGATTCACCGAACCGAGATTGCATACGGCGGTTTCGCTGGCGGAGCTCACTTCCAGGATCTCGGTACACAGGTTGGACAGGTGGATCACGTTGCCGGGTTTGGCCGTCTGATTGCTGGTGGCGTTGCAGCGGTCCTTGAACGTCATCCAGCCGTTGCCGGTCTGCGCCAGCGTGCGCATCATGCGCGCGTACAATTCGCGCGCCTTCAGGGTCTTCACGGCGAGGCCATCGGCTTCGGCCTTGCGATACGCAACATCGAACGCCTCGCCCCAGCTGTCGACGAAGTGCGGCACCACTTTGGGGTCGAACAATGACCACTCGCCATCGCTTTCGACCCGGCGCATGAATTCGTCGGGAATCCAGTTCGCGATATTCAGGTTATGCGCGCGACGCGCGTCGTCGCCGGTGTTGTCGCGCAGTTCGAGGAAGTCCTCGATGTCGGCGTGCCACGATTCCAGATACACGCAGGCCGCGCCCTTGCGCTTGCCGCCCTGGTTCACCGCGGCGACCGACGCATCCAGCGTCTTCAGCCACGGCAGCAAGCCATTCGAGTGACCGTTGGTGCCGCGGATCAGCGAGCCACGCGAACGCACCCGCGAATACGCCAGGCCGATGCCGCCGGCGAACTTGGAAAGTTTCGCCACGTCGGCGTACTTGTCGTAGATCGACTCCAGCGAATCGACCGGCGAATCGAGCAGGTAGCACGAACTGAGCTGCTCGTGCGACGTGCCGGCGTTGAACAGCGTGGGCGAGCTGGCGAGGTATTCCAGCGACGACAGCAGCCGGTAGAGTTCCAGCGTTTCGCCGATCTCGTTGCCGCCCAGCGCGCAGGCGATGCGCATGAAGAAATGCTGCGGCGTCTCGATCACCCGCCTTTGCTGCGGGTGGCGCAGCAGGTAGCGGTCGTACACGGTGCGCAGGCCGAAGTATTCGAAGCGGCGGGTGGCCAGCGGATCGATCGCGTCGTTGAGCTTGCGTGCGTTGGCGCCGACGAAATCGCGCAGGCGATCGTTGAGGATGCCGAGCTCCGCGCCGCGCGCGACGGACTGCGAGAAGCTCTGGATTTCCTGCCCGCTCACTTCCTTGTCGATGTACGCGCCGAGCAGACGCGCCGCGAGCTGGCCGTATTCGGGTTCCTCGGCGGTCAGCGCGGCGGCGGTGCGGATGGAAAGCTGGTCCAGCTCCTGCGTGGTGGCGCCGTCGTACAGGCCGCCGATGGTTTTCAGCGCCACGCGCAGCGGGTCCACGCTGTGCAGGCCTTCGGCGCTGCGGGTCACCGCACGCACGATCTTGTTGACGTCGACGATCTCGTGGCCGCCGTTGCGCTTGGTCACGCGCATCTGGGCGGGGTTGTGCGGTGGCGTCAGTACGAATGCGGCGTCCAGCGCGGACGCTTCATGGAGCGGGGCGGGAGGATCGACGCGCGCGGCAGTGCGCTCGCGTTCGGCGGTGTCGAGGGTTTGCATGGCTGGTGGCTCCGGCGAAGGACATCAAACGCCTGCTCCCGCGCGCAGGGCCTGAAGCGACGATTCCGGGGACGGCTTACGGTGCAGGCGCGACGTGGCGCGCTGCTCCGCGACGTGCTTCCCCGCGGAAGCCATCACTACGCACCGGGACACGTTTGTCCCGATGTGCCGGCAGGTCTTCGGACTTGCGGACATGGATCAAGGCGATCCGCCTACTTGCTCCCGCTTCCCAGCCATGGAAGACCAGTGCGTGTGGGTGCTTTCGTTTCCGCTTTACCGCTGCGGGGCAGTTCCGGAGTCACACCGGATTCCCTTTTAAGCCCGACCGATGTCACATCTGGTCGGGCACCGACGTACACAACATATCGGGTGGCCAAGGTATGGTCAACCCAACAAGTTGTGCATGAGTCGAAGCAGAACCGCTGGCGACGAGGGCCGCCATGGCGGGCGGCCGGATTACAGCGCGTCGTGATCCAGCTCGCCGGTGCGAATGCGGATCACCTGCTCCAGCGTGCTGACGAAGATCTTGCCGTCGCCGATCTTGCCGGTGCGAGCCGAGGCCTGGATGGCTTCCAGTACGCGATCCAGCTGATCGTCGGCGATGGCCACCTCCAGCTTGATCTTGGGCAGGAAATCGACCACGTATTCGGCGCCGCGATAGAGTTCGGTATGGCCCTTCTGGCGACCGAAGCCCTTCACCTCGGTCACCGTGACGCCCTGCACGCCGACTTCGGCCAGCGCCTCGCGCACATCGTCCAGCTTGAACGGCTTGATGATTGCCACGACTAGCTTCATGGTTTTTCCTTGCGTGCCGACGAACACCGACGCGGTGGGCGATGGAAAACCCATTTTGCCTGCGCCGCCCGACATTGTCGCCTGATGAGGTAGCCGTGTAGGACAATCCCTACAATTTCTGACGGAGCCTACCGATGGTGCAGCCGCTTTCCATTCACCTAGTATTTACCCCGACGAGTGCGAGGCGTTGTCCATGATGGATAGGCAGGATATCGATCAGATTGCCCTGCGACTTGTGTCGTTGGTACCGCCAGGACTGGCACAGGCGCAGCAGGATTTGCGAGCCAACTTCCAAGATGTTCTGGCGCATGGACTGCGCCGCCTCGACCTGGTCACCCGCGAAGAGTTCGAAGTCCAGTCCCAGGTGCTTGCGCGTACCCGCGCCAAGGTCGACGAACTGGAGCGACGCGTGGCCGAGCTCGAGGCCGCCGTGGCAACCCGCGGGAACTAGCAACAGCCAAAGGCTCCCGGGAGCCGCCCCCGATCCGTCACCTCACCCCGAGAGCGATCGGGGGCGGTTATTTATCCAGCGTTGATGGAGTCGCTCGATGGACATGTCTCGCAGCGCCCCACCCTACGTGTGTCAGCGGCCCCTGGCTGCATGAGCCTTGCGGTTACCCTCACCCGCGCCCAGGAAGGGATCGCCGCGCCACAGGTGATGGTCGAGGTGCATCTGTCCGGCGGCTTGCCATGTACGAGCATCGTCGGCCTGCCCGAGGCCGCCGTGCGCGAGGCGCGTGACCGGGTGCGGGTGGCGATCCAGAACACCGCCTTCGAATATCCCAACCGTCGCGTCACCGTGAACCTGGCGCCGGCCGAACTGCCCAAGGACGGCGGCCGTTTCGATCTGGCCATTGCGCTGGGCATCCTCGCCGCCAGCGGCCAGGTGCCGCGCGAAAAGCTGGACGACTGCGAGTTCCTGGGCGAACTCGCGCTGACCGGCAATTTGCGCAGCGTATCGGGGGTGCTGCCCGCCCTGCTGCGGGCGCGCTCGCGCGGTCGGCGCGTAGTGGTGCCGCGCGAGAATGCCGCGGAAGCTGCCTTGGTGCCGGATGTGGATGTGCTGGTGGCGGACACGCTGGCCGATGTGTGCGGCTGGCTGCGAGGGGCGCACGAGCTGTCCATGCCGGTCGGCATTCCCAGCGATGGCGGCGCGGACAGCGGCCCGGACCTGGCCGATGTCCGTGGCCAGCTGCAGGCGCGGCGCGCGCTGGAGATCACCGCGGTCGGCGGCCATCACTTGCTGCTGATCGGCCCGCCGGGCACCGGCAAGACCATGCTGGCCGAACGCCTCCCCGGAATCCTGCCGCCGATGACCGAGTCGGACGCGCTGGAAACCTGCGCGATATTGTCGGTGGCCGGCCAGACCACCGATCTGGCGCGGTGGCGGAGACGACCATTCCGGTCGCCGCATCACACGGCGTCGGCGGTGGCGCTGGTCGGGGGTGGCTCGTATCCGCGGCCGGGCGAGATTTCGCTGGCGCACAACGGCGTGCTCTTTCTGGACGAGTTGCCGGAGTTCAGCCGGCACGTGCTGGAAGTGCTGCGCGAGCCGATGGAATCCGGCCACATAATGATTTCACGCGCGGCGCGGCAGTCCACGTTCCCCGCGCAGTTCCAGCTTGTCGGTGCCATGAATCCCTGCCCCTGTGGCTACGCTGGCGACGCAGGCCGGCGCTGCCAGTGCACGCCCGATCAGATCCAGCGCTATCGTTCGCGCATTTCCGGGCCGCTGCTCGATCGTATCGATCTGTGCGTGGAAGTCCCTCCGGTGCCGCTGGCCGAGCTCGGCTCGCCGGCCAGCGGGCGCGACGAGACGTCCGCCACGGTGCGCGAACGGGTGCTGAAGGCGCGCCGGCAATCGTTGATGCGTGCCGGCCGTCCCAACGCGGAAATCAGCACGCGCGAACTTGAACGCGACTGCGCGCTCGGTCCGGCGGAGCGGCGCTGGTTCGAGACCGCGCTGCAACGGCTGGGGCTGTCCGCGCGCGCCTATCACCGCGTACTTCGCGTCGCGCGCACGATTGCCGATCTCGATGGCGGCGCGGCCCTGCTCGAACGCGAGCACTTGGCCGAGGCGCTGCAATACCGCCGGCTATAGCTGCGCCAAGCGTGCCGCGTCGGGTGCTGGCTGGACGTGCCTGCCCGTGCATGTTCCGATAGCAATTGGTTTTCCGCCAAGGGTCACGATGACTATCGATCTCGGCCTGATGCTCGCCGGCATGCTGATGATCGGCTTTCTGGCGCAATGGCTGGCGTGGCGGGTCAGATTGCCGGCGATCCTGTTCCTGCTGCTCGCCGGCATCGTGCTGGGCCCGGTCAGCGGTGTGCTGGACCCGGACAAGCTGTTGGGTGCCCTGCTGTTCCCGGTGGTGTCGCTGGCGGTGGCGTTGATCCTGTTCGAGGGTAGCCTGACCTTGCGCTTCCACGAGTTGCCAGGCATCGGCAAGGCAGTGCGCGGACTGGTCAGTTATGGCGCAGTGGCCTCGCTGCTTTTGTTGGCGCTGGCCGCGCATCTCGTCGCCGGCCTGGCCTGGTCGATCGCGCTGCTGTTCGGCGCGCTGGCCTGTGTCACCGGGCCGACCGTGATCGCCCCGATGCTGCGCACATTGCGTCCGAATGCGCGTATTGCCAACACGCTGCGCTGGGAAGGCATCGTGATCGACCCGCTGGGCGCACTGTTTGCGGTGCTGATCTACGAGGCGATCGTGTCGCATCAGGAGGGCCACACCCTCGGGATCTTTGTTGCCACGGTGGCCTGCGGCGTGTTGATCGGTGCTTTCACGGCGTGGCTGATGGCGTTCTTCCTGCGTCGGCAGATGATTCCCGAGTACCTGCAGAATTACGCCGTCTTGTCGTCGGTGCTGCTGGCCTTCAGCGTGTCCAACGCGCTCACCCACGAATCAGGCCTGCTGGCGGTGACGATCATGGGCATCGCGCTGGGCAACATTCGTGGCGTGCACATCGACGATATCCTCGACTTCAAGGAAAACGTCACCACGATGCTGGTGTCGCTGCTGTTCATCCTGCTGGCAGCGCGCCTGCACTGGCCGCTGCCCGACGGCATGCTGGGCGCAGGGCTGGGATTGTTCGTGATCGCGCAGTTGCTGGTACGTCCAGTCACCGTGGCGATATCGAGTTTCGGCAGCGGCTTGACCTGGCGTGAGCGCGCGCTGGTCGGCTGGGTGGCGCCGCGGGGCATCGTGGCCGCATCTGTGTCGGCGCTGTTCGCGCTGCGCCTGGACGCGCTTGGCGTGGCGGGCGCCGAAGCGCTGGTGCCGCTCGTGTTCACCCTGATCATCGGCACGGTGGTGTTGCAAAGCGCCACCGCGCGGCCGCTGGCGATCTGGTTGAAGGTGGCCGAACCGGAGCCGCGCGGCGTGCTTGTCTTCGGTTCCGACGGCGTGGCCCGCGCCATCGGCAAGGTGTTGGATGAGGCGGGGTTTCGCGTGGTGCTGGCCGACGACGACTGGGACGGCATCCGTCAGGCGCGCATGGACGGGCTGGTCACGTTCTTCGGCAATCCCGCCTCGCCGCATGCCGAGCGGCATCTGGATCTGACCGGCATCGGGCGCCTGCTTGCGGTATCCACGCACCGCGAACGCAACTCGCTGGCCTGCGTGCACTACCGGCAGGAGTTTGGGCGCGACAGGGTGTATCGGCTGCGCAACCTGACACCGCAGGAGAATACCGACCGTGCGGCATTGTCCGGCAGCCTGTTGGCGCCACCGCTGTTCGACGAGGAAATGACCCACAGGCGTTTCGCCGACATGCTCGAAAGCGGATGGCGCATCAAGTCGACCCGGCTCAGTCCCACCTTCGACTGGCCCCACTTCATCGAACAGTACGGCTCGAACACCGTGCTGATGTTCGGCGTGGAGGAGAAAGGCACCCTGCGCGTGGCCTCGACCAAGCGCGAGCTGGAGCCGAGGCCGGGCTGGACGGTGATCGCGCTGGTACCGCCGCAGCGCATCGATGCCTGATCGAGTGATCCGATCGGCAGCGGGCTGCTATGGGGTGGACGGCAGCCGGAAGAACGCTTCGGCGGTTGCCGTGCTGTTGGCCGCGGTGACCTGGGCGGTCTCGCCGCGATCGCGGGCGACCTCCTCGCAGATATGTTTCAGGTACATCGGCTCGTTGCGCCGGTGCGCCGGTGCGGGGCGCACCGTGCGCGGCAGCAGGTACGGCGCATCGGTCTCGATCATCAACCGGTTCGCCGGGATCTCGCGCACCAGCTCGCGCAGATGCATGCCGCGTCGCTCGTCGCATATCCAGCCGGTGATGCCGATGTGGCAGTCCAGCGCCAGGTAGTCGCGCAGCGCCTCGGCGGTGTCGGTGAAGCAATGCACCACGGCGGCCGGCACGCGGTCGCGATAGCGCCGCAGCAGCGCAATGAAATCCGCATGCGCATCGCGCTGGTGCAGGAACAGCGGTTTCTGCAGATCCACCGCTATCTGCAGCTGGCGCTCGAACGCCTGCAACTGCGCCTGGTGCGGAGAATAGTTCCGGTTGTAGTCCAGCCCGGTCTCGCCGACGGCAAGCACCAGCGGATCGCGGGCGAGCTCGCGCAGCTGCGCATCGGTGGCATCGTCGTAGTCGATCGCATGATGCGGATGCACGCCGGCGGTCGCGAACAGGATATCGGGGTGGCTCCTGGCCAGGGTGAGCGCCTCGATGCTGCCTGCGAGCGAGGCGCCGGTGACAACCATCCGCTGCACGCCATGCGTCGCCGCGCGTTCGATCACCGCGGGGAGATCGTGCCGGAAAGATTCATGGCCGAGGTTGGCGCCGATATCGACGAGCTGCATGCAAAGACCCGCAAAGCGGCCATTGTCGCAGCGCCTCTCGAAAATGCGAATGGCATCCCGGAATTTTTCGCATTGACAGCGGTTCGACGGCCACCGCAGTTTGCGTGGGCCGACAAGCACAGCAACCCTTCAAGGGCGGGCCGGTGCAGGCCGCAGCCTGGTGGTCAAGCGCAACGCCACCGGCGCGGTACTCGCCGTTGAAGGCACGCCGAACGCGACATCGGCATGCCGATGAGCTCGGTGCTGCCACGATTGCCGGCCACGCTGGCGCCAACGACGCTGCAGGCGAGATGGGTCACGCGGGTCGGCCGTGACCCCGCCAAAGGCAAGCTGTTCGTCTACCGGACTTCACAGTGTGACGACTGGCGCGGCATGGGGGGCTGTCACGGCCAGGCGGCGCTTTCGGTCGGCTACTCGCGGCAGCTGCAGTCTCGCGCGAGCCTTACCTCCGGTGCCGCAGTCAGCGGCAATGAAACCACCGGTGGTGTGGGCGTCGGTATCGGCTGGTAAGCCTGTCGCCAAGCGGTGAAGGCCCGGCCGGCACCCTCCGGTGCCGGCCTCTTCGAAGCAGCCGGGCGTGGGGGCCCGCGCTCGCATGTTGCCGGTCGGATGTGATACCTATGGTGTTTTCCGTTTCGCTGCAGGGGGTGGCGTCGACGGGTTTTTGCGGTAACCAAGCGAGGTGGTGGAGATGTCGGCAGCGATCCAGCCGGCGATCGGCGCAACAGGCATGGTGGCGGACCACCGCGAGGCGGACGTCTGCGCATGGCTGGTCGCGCGCGGTCGTTTGAAAGACAGTGATCTGGGCCGCGCCCGTCGTTTGCACGAGGAATCGGCCGAGGGCACGCTGACCACCCTGATGGCGCGGCTCGGACTGGTGTCCGAGCGTGATCTGGCCGAAGCGTGGGCGGAACTGCTGCAAGTGCCATTGCTGGCCGCGCGCGACGCGCCCGAATTGCCGCCGGCGGATCTCGACCTGTCGCTGCGCTTTCTCAAGCAGCAGCACGTGGTGCCGGTGCAGGACGACGTACACGGCCTTGCCCTGATCGTGGCCGATCCGGCCGATCCGTATCCCTTGCAGGCGGTCGAACTTGCCGCCGGACGTCCGGTGGCCTTGCGCGTGGGCCTGCGCTCGGAAATCGACGGCCTGATCGAACGCTACTACGGCACCGGGCGCTCGGCGATGGGCACTATCGTGGAGAACCTCGATGGCAATGCCGCCGAGGAAGACGACGTCGAGCACCTGCGCGACCTGGCGTCCGAAGCGCCCGTCATCCGGCTGGTCAATCTGATCCTGCAACGCGCGGTCGAGCAGCGCGCCTCCGACGTGCACATCGAGCCGTTCGAGAACCGGCTGAAGGTGCGCTACCGCATCGACGGCGTATTGCACGAGGTCGAGGCGCCGCCGTCGTCGTCCACCGCCGCGGTGATTTCGCGCGTGAAGATCATGGCGCGGCTGAACATCGCCGAACGCCGGCTGCCGCAGGACGGCCGCATCCAGCTGCGCGTGCAGGGCAAGGAGCTCGACCTGCGCGTGTCGACCGTGCCGACCAGCTTCGGCGAGTCGGTGGTGATGCGCATCCTCGACCGCGAGTCGGTGGTGTTCGACTTCGCCTCGCTCGGCTTCACCGACAGCTTCCAGCAGCGCTTCGTCGACGTGCTGGAAAAGCCGCACGGCATCCTGCTGGTGACCGGCCCCACCGGTTCGGGCAAGACCACCACGCTGTACACCGCGCTGTCGCGGATCAACACCAACGACGTGAAGATCATCACCGTCGAGGACCCGGTCGAATACCAGCTCGAAGGCATCAACCAGATCCAGGTGAAGCCGCAGATCGGGCTGGATTTCTCCGGCGCGCTGCGCTCGATCATGCGCCAGGACCCGGACGTGATCATGATCGGCGAGATGCGCGACCTGGAAACCTGCCGCATCGCGATCCAGTCCGCACTCACCGGCCACCTGGTGCTGTCCACGCTGCATACGAACAGCGCCGCCGGCGGCATCACGCGCCTGCTCGACATGGGCGTGGAGGACTATCTGCTCGGCTCCACCATCAACGGCATCCTGGCGCAGCGGCTGGTGCGCCGGCTCGATCCGGAAACGGCGATCCCGTACGAGGCGCTGCCGGAAGTTGTCGAACAGTTCGAGCTGCACAAATACACCGACGAACGCCCGATCCGCCTGTGGAAGCCGGGCAGCAGCGCGGCGAACCCGACGGGCTACCGTGGCCGTCGCGCGATCATGGAGTTCCTCACCATGAGCGATCCGTTGCGCCGGCTGGTGATGCAGCGCGCCAACGAAGGCGAGATCGAGCGGCAGGCGCGCTCCGAAGGCATGCGCACGATGTACGAGGACGGCATCGCCAAGGCCGTGGCCGGCGTGACCACGCTGGAGGAGGTGCTGCGTGTCACGCAGGAAAGTTGAGAGGCCAGCTGCCCCTCACATCGAGCGTGAGGGCATGTATTCCCTTCTCCGCGCTCTTTCTTCCGCTGGGCAGGGCGGGGGTCAACGCGTTACCGGCGCCTTGCGGTGGGCGCGATTCGCGGCGGCCGCATGACCCAGTTCCGTTACAAGGCGATCAGCGATGCCGGCGAGACGCTGCAGGGCCAGATGGAGGCTGCCAGCATCGAGGAAGTGATCGGCCGCCTGCAGGATCAGGGCCACACGCCGCTGGAAGCCCTGCCGGCGGACGGTACCGGCGGCGGCAGCGGGCTGGCCGCGCTGTTCAAGCGCGGGCCGTTCAGCGGTGACCAGCTGGCCCAGTTCACCCATCAACTGGCGACCCTGCTCGGCGCCGGCCAGCCGCTGGATCGCGCGCTCGGCATTCTGCTGGACCTGCCCGAGAGCGAGAGCGCGAAAAAGCTGATCGAACGCGTGCGCGACCGCGTGCGCGGCGGCAATACATTGTCCTCCGCGCTGGACGAAGAGCACGGCGTGTTTCCCAAGCTGTACGTCAGCCTGGTGCGTGCCGGCGAGGCGGGTGGATCGCTGGAGGAAACGCTGCGCCGGCTCGCCGATTATCTGGAGCGCGCGCAGGCGATGCGCGGCAGCATCGTCAATGCGTTGATCTATCCGGCGTTCCTGCTGGTCGGCGTGCTCGGCTCGCTGGTGCTGCTGCTGGCCTACGTGGTGCCGCAGTTCGTGCCGATCTTCGAGGACATGCAAGTGCCGATTCCGTGGATCACCCGGGCGGTGCTGGTGCTCGGCAATGCGTTGCAGGCGTGGTGGTGGCTGATCCTGCTGCTGCTCGGCGGCGGCGTGTTCGGCTGGCGCGCACATCTGCGCGAACCTGCCGCCCGGCTGGCCTGGCATGCACGGTTGCTGCAGCTGCGCCTGGTCGGCCCGCTGCTGCTGAAAGTGGAAACCGCGCGGATCGCGCGCACGCTGGGCACCTTGCTGAAAAACGGCGTGCCTCTGCTGAGTGCGCTGACCATCGCCCGCCAGGTCACCAGCAATCTGGCGCTGGATACCGCGCTGAGCGCGGCACACGAACAGGTCAAGGGCGGCGCCGGGCTCAGCCTGGCGCTCGGCCAGTCGAAGCTGTTCCCGCGGCTGGCCATGCAGATGGTGCAGGTCGGCGAGGAGGCCGGCCAGCTCGACACCATGCTGCTGAAAGTGGCCGATACTTTTGAACTTGAGTCCAAACGGGCGATCGACCGTTTGCTCGCCGCGCTGGTGCCCGCGCTGACGATCGTGATGACGGTGATGGTGGCGATCATCATGGCTGCGATCCTGCTGCCGCTGCTCAGCCTCACCAGCAACATCCAGTAACCCATCCATTTCCGCCTATTCGAGGTAATCCCCATGCAGCACAGGCAACCACGACGCATCGGCACGAACGCCGGTTTCACCCTGCTCGAAATGCTCGCGGTGATCGTGCTGATCGGCATCATCGGTGCGGTGGTGGTGACCCAGGTCGGCAAGAACATCGACAAGGGCAAGTACGGCGCCGGCAAGGCCCAGCTGGTGACGCTGAGCCAGAAGATCGAGAACTACTCGCTCGACAACGGCTCGCCGCCGCAGCAACTGGAAAGCCTCGCGGTCAAGCCCGCCAACGCGCCGAACTGGCAGGGCCCGTATGCCAAGCAGTCAGATCTGAAGGACCCGTGGGGCCATGCGTTCGGCTATCAGTACCCGGGCAAGAACGGCAACTTCGACCTGATCTTCTATGGCCAGGATGGCAAGCCCGGTGGCGACGGCTACAGCAAGGACGTGGGCAACTGGCAATGAAGCAGGGGCGCGGGATTCGGGATGCGGGATCCGGCAAGGCGCGCAAGCGCCCGCCGCCCGCCTTGGCGAATCCCGTATCCCGGCTTTTCATTCCCTGGCGCGCGCCGCGCGCCAACGGCTTCACCCTGCTTGAAATGCTGGCGGTGATCCTGTTGATCGGCATTGCCGCAGCGGCGGTGTCCATCTCGGTGACGCAAGGCCTGGCCAGTGCACGGGTGCGCGCGGCCAGCAGTGAACTGGCCGGCGCGTTGCGGGCCACCCGGGCGCAGGCCATCGTGCGTGCCCAGGAACAGCATTTCGACGTGGACACCCGCGCCAACAGCTACGACGACGCCAAGCGCCAGGACGTGCGCCTGCCGAAGGGATTGCGCGTGAGCATCACCAGCGCGAAGGAAGACCAGCCGAACGACCACACCGGGCGCATCCGTTTCTTCCCCGATGGCAGCTCCACCGGCGGGCGCATCACCTTGCGCAGCGGCAAGCGCGAGTGGCATGTCAACGTGTCGTGGCTGACCGGCGAGGTGCGCGTGGTCGATACGGTGGCGCAGCGATGAAAGTGCGGCAGCAAGGCGGCTTCAGCCTGCTCGAGGTGATCGCCGCGATCATGCTGCTGTCGATCGCGTTCGCCGCGTTGATGAAGGTGACCGGTGCGTCGATCAGCCTGAGCCAGAACGCGGCCGAGCACAGTCGGGCGGCGATGTACGCGCGCAGCCTGCTCGACAGCGCGTTCGTCGGCGAGCCGGTCACCCCGGGCAGCAGCTCCGGCCGGTTCGACCCGCACTATCGCTGGCAGCTCGACGTGACGCCGTGGAACGGTGCCGGCGCCGCCGCACCGGGCGCGGCGTTGCGCCTCTACCAGCTCGATCTGAACGTGCTGTGGGGGCCGCCGGCGCATCCGCGTTCAGCCCATTTCCGCACCTTGCGGCTGGCCGGTCCGCCAGCGGCCAGCGGCACGCAGGCTTCGCCATGAAACGCGCCGCCGGCTTCACCCTGCTGGAGGTGCTCGCCTCGCTGGTACTGCTGGCGCTGCTGCTGGTGGGGGTGTACTCCGGCATCCGGACCGCAACCCACAGCGTTCGGTCGGGCAGCCTGGCGATCGAGCGGATCGACCAGATCCGTTCCGCCCAGCAATTCCTGCGGCGCGAACTGACCCAGAGCCTGACCCAGCCGATCAGCCAGACCGACCACGGCGAGCCGATCTATTTCATCGGCGATGCACACGAAATGCGCTATGTGGCACCGCTGCCCGGCTATCTCGGCAAGCGCGGGCCGCAATTGCAGCGGCTGCAGCTGGTTGACGACGGACACGATGGTTTTCGGCTGGAAGTGAGCCTCGCCTCGCTGCCGCCGGACGGCAAGCCGCCACAACCGCTGGGAGAACCGCAGGTGCTGCTCGATCACATCACATCCGGCAGCTTCAGCTATCGCGGCATCGACGGCAAAGGCGATGCCGTGCCGTGGTCCGCGACTTGGGCCGACGGCCGGCTGCTGCCGCAACTGGTTCGTATCAGCCTGCAGACGCAAGACCGGGCCGGCTGGCCGGAAATGGATGTGCCGCTGCGGGTCAATCCGGCGCAGAGCCTGCTGCAGCGCTCGCTCATCCGCGGTGGGACGACGCCGTGACGCGCCGTGCCGCACACGGCGGCGCGAATCAGCGCGGGGTCGCCCTGCTGCTGGTACTGTGGGCTTGCACGCTGCTGGCGATCCTGCTGGGCGGCTACGCCACGCTGGCGCGCACCGAGGGGCTGCAGGCCCATTACCAGTTCGCCCAGGCTCAGGCGCATTACGCGGCCGAGGCCGGCCTGATGCGCGCGGTGTACGGCCTGCAGAACCCGCAGGCCAGGCAGCGCTGGGTAGGCGATGGACGGCCATATACGTTTCATTACGACCAGGCCACTGTCACGCTGACGGCGGTCGACGAGAGCGGCAAGGTCGATCTCAACGCCGCCTCGCCGGACGTGCTGCTGGGGCTGTTCCAGGCCGCCGGGGTGGCGCCGGCACAGGCGCAGAAGCTGACCGATCGCGTGCTGGAGTGGCGCAATCCGGTGGGTCTGGAAGGCGACGCCGACAGCCAGCTTGCTGCGTACACGGCGGCCGGACTCGACTACGGCCCGCGCCACAATCCGTTCGCCAGCGTGGAGGAATTGCAGATGGTGCTGGGCATGACGCCGGCGATTTACCGCACGGTGGCGCCGGTGCTGACGATCTGGTCGGGCATCCTGAGCCCGGATCCGAATATCGCCCCGCCGCTGGCGCTGGCGGCGATACCCGGCATGACGCCGCAGCAGCAACAGGTGATCCAGGCCACACGGCTGAAGAACGCGAACGATCCGAGTCTGGTCGTCAACAACGGAACGACGCATAGTGTCCGATCGGAGGCCAGGCTGGCCGACGGCACGCGCGCGGTGTTGCGCGTCACCGTTCGCATGCAGGCGGGGCAGGCCGGCGCACAGCCCTACACGGTGCTGCGCTGGCAGGAGGGGGACGAAGAATGAGTACGACGATGCAGTCACTGCGGCCGTTGGCCGAGCGCATGCGTCGTGGCTGGCGTGTTTCACCATTGCCCGGCTTCCTGCGCTGGTGGGGCGGCGAGTTGCGCCAGCTCCTGCCGATGCGCTGGCGTGGCTGGTTCAGCAGCGGCGCGGACTGGCATCTGCTGCAGCATGGCGCTGCGCAATGGACGCTGCGGCGCGCCGGGCAGCGCGAGCCGCTGGCGAGCTGGAGCGATCTGGGCGACCCCGTGGCTGGCGATACCCATGCACCGCCCGTGGCCCTGGCCGCCGCATTGCGCAGCGTCGACCCGGAAGATCGGCGGCTGGCGCTGCTGCTGCCCTCGTCGGTGGTGCTGCGGCGACCGCTGACCCTGCCGCTGGCCGCACGCGACAACCTGTTGCAGGTCGTCGCATTCGAAATGGACCGGCAGACGCCCTTCAGCGTCGCGCAGGTCTATTACGCCGTGCGCGAGCTGGACACCCCGGCCGGCGCCGGTCGCTTCCATGCCGAGCTGGTCGCCGTCACGCGGGGCACGGTGGACCCGCTGCTGACCCGGCTGCGTGAGCAGGGCGTGTCGATCGACGCGGTGGATCTGGCGATGGGCGACGATCGACTCGGCGTCAACCTGCTGCCGCCGGAGCAGACCCCGCACCACGTGCGGCCGCGGCGACGCCTGAACCTGGCGCTGGCGGCCGCCTGCATGCTGCTGCTGGCGCTGCTGCTCGGCGTATGGCTGCACAACCGGCAGGCCGCGCTGGAGCAGATGCAGGCCGACGTCGACAGCATGCGTGGCGACGCGCAGCAGGTCGCGGCGCTGCGTCAGCAGCTGCAGGACAACGCCGGTGCCGCCGGCTTCCTGGCCCAGCGCAAGAAGAACGCCATCAGCATGCTCAGCCTGCTGCAGGAGGTCACCGCGCGGCTGCCCGATACGACCTGGCTGGAACGATTGAGCGTGGACAATACCGGCCAGATCGGCTTCCAGGGGCAGAGCCAGCAGGCGGCCAAGCTGCTCGACACATTGAAGGACTCGCGCCTGATCACCGACGCCAGCTTCCAGGGCAGCATCCAGCCCGATCCCAGTACCGGCAAGGAACGCTTCTACCTGACCGCTCGGGTGAACCAGCCGGCTGCCGGCAAGCCGAAGTCGCCGGCGGCGGAGCCCCCCGCGGAACCCGCCGATGACGGGAGCGTGCCATGAAGATGACCGCGCTGAGCCCCCGCGACAGCCGCCTCGCGGCGATCGGCCTGCTGCTGCTGGCCCTGCTGCTGGCCTATTTCGTGCTGCTGCACTGGTGGTTCGTGGCGCCGCTGCTGCGCATCCACGGCGAGATGGCCGACCTGCGCGACACGCACAGCCGCTACGCCGCCGTGATCGCCGAAAAGCCCGCGCTGCAAAAACGCATCGCCGCGCTCGGCGCCGGGCAGGCGGCCAGCAGCGCGTTCCTCGCTGCGGACGACCCGAACACCGCCGCGGCCGATCTCATGCAGCGAGTGGTCGACGTGGTCGGCAGCAACAGTGGCCGGGGCCGCTGCGTGGTAAGCCAGAAAATGCCATTGCCGAACCCGCCGGCCAGCGCCGGCGAGCCCTATCGCAAGGCGGCCGTCAGCATCAGCCTCAGCTGCGACATCGAGCCCCTGGCGGCGGTGCTGCAATCGCTGGAGCAGGGCACGCCGTACCTGTTCATCGACGACCTCAGCATCTATCGCAACCCGGTCGCGGCGCAGCAGGATCACGCCGCGCCGCTGGAAGTGCAGTTCACCCTGTCCGGCTATGTGCGGCCCGCCCGCGGCGCACCAACGCCAGCGGGCGCGCCGGCCGAAAGCGCGGGAGACACGCCATGAACGCGGCCGACCAGCGACAACTGACGCCCTGGCTGGCGGCGGTCGCCGTGCTGCTGGGCGCGGTGTCGTTGCTGCTGCTCAGCGGCGTCGGCCGCAACCCCAGGTGGGATCCGCCGCGGACGCTGGCGCCGCTGCCCCCCGCCGGCAATCCGGCCAATCTTCCGCAGCCGGTACCGCTGCAGCAGTTCGCCCTGGTCTGGCAGAAACCGCTGTTCAGCCCTGACCGGAAACCGGTGGCGCACGCCGCCGACGGCGGCAGCAGCCTGGGTGATCTCGACCTTACCGGCATCATCCTCACCTCCACCGTGCGCATGGCGTTGCTGCACGACAAGAACGGCGACAAGCAGGTGCGTCTGCACGAAGGCGAGGCGCTGCCCGATGGCAGCGTGACCCTGGTGGAGGTGCGCCCGCGTTCGGCATTGTTCGACTCGTCTGCCGGGCGCACCGAACTGAAGCTGCCGGCCGGCGCCCCGATCGATAGCCCGTCGGCCACGGGCAGCAGCGCGGAGCCGCCGCACGCCGACGACGTCGGATCGATGCGCTCCTCGGACCCCACCGATGCGCCGGGAGTGATCCGTGCGGGCAGTGGCGAGATCATCCAGGCGCCTCCTTCGCCTCCGCCGCAACAGCGGCCCGCGCCCCTCAATGCGCCAGAATCGGCAGCCGACCGGCTGCGCAAGAGCATCCAGAAACGTCGGGCCGACCGCGCCGCCGCGGCCCGCACAGGAGTACGTTGATCATGTTCCGCACGTTCACCCAGCACGCTCTGCGCAGCGCCGCCCTCGCCCTTGCCGTGAGCATGGCCGGTTGCGCCAGCCTGCCGCAGCCCCACGACGACGGCGCCCTGCAGCGCGAAGCGATGGCCGGCACCCGCAACCCGGTGCCGGCACCGCTGCCGCTGAACAACGACATCAACGGCACCAGCGAAACCGCGGCCACGGCAGAGGTCAGCCGCGGCAGCGGGCAGTTCATCCGGCCCGGCGCACTGCGCACGCCACGACCGGCCGCCACGGGCGACGGCGCGGTGACGTTCAATTTCGAGAACCAGCCGGTGCAGGCGGTAGTCAAGGCGATCCTGGGCGACCTGCTGAAGAAGAACTACACGATCGTGCCGGGCGTGCAGGGCAACATCTCGTTCTCCACCGCCGCACCGGTCGATTCGAGCCAGGCGCTGCCGATCCTGGAAACCCTGCTGTCGTGGACGCACAACGCGCTGGTCCAGCGCAACGGCAGCTATGTGGTGATGCCGGAGAAGGACGCAGTCGCCGGCAATCTGGTGCCCAGCCTGGGTGCCGCCTCGCCCAAGGGCGGCCTGCAGGCACGGCTGTTTCCGCTGCGCTATATCTCGGCCACCGAGATGCAGAAACTGATCAAGCCGTTCGCGCGGCCGGATTCGACCCTGCTGGTGGACCCGGCCCGCAACCTGCTGGTGATGTCGGGCACGCCGGACGAGCTGGCCAACTACCAGAGCATGGTGCGCACCTTCGACGTCGACTGGCTGCGCGGCATGTCGGTGGGCGTGTTCAACCTGCAGTACGCGAGTGTCGGCGAGCTGATGCCGAAACTCGACGGCATGTTCGGCGTGCACGGCGACACCCCGCTGGCCGGCATGCTGCGCTTCATTCCGATCGAGCGCACCAACGCGCTGGTGGTGATCAGCACCCAGCCGGAATATCTGCAGGAGGTCGGCGACTGGATCGCCCGCATCGATCGCGGCGGCGGCAACGAGCCGCAGCTGTTCGTCTACGACGTGCGCAACATCAAGGCATCGGACCTGGCCAAGTACCTGGCGCAAATCTATGCCAGCGGCGCCGGCAGCGCCGCCGACACCGGTGGCCAGGTTGGACCGGGCCTGCGCGGCGGCACGCTCGGCAGCGCGGACAATGCCAATGCTGCCGGCAACATGGGCAGTACCGCCGGCAGCTTCGGCAGCTCGGGCGATTTCGGCGGTGCCAGCGGCAATCCCGGGCTCAACGGCGGCACGGAAGGCCGTGACAACAGCGGCGGCAATGGCAGCGGCACCACCGGCGGCCTGGGCGGCATGTCGACGGGCCTGGGCGGCGTCAGCAACACCGGAGGCAACAACGCCAACGCGGCGAACGAGCAGCAGTACAGCTCCAGCGATGGCAGTGTGCGGATCAGTTCGGTCGACGGCAGCAACCAGCTGCTGGTGCGGGCGCGCCCCTCGCAGTGGGATGAAATCAAGGAGGCGGTCCGCAAACTCGACAACGTACCGCTGCAGGTGCAGATCGAAACACGCATTCTGGAGGTCAGCCTCACCGGCGAGTTCCAGTTCGGCGTGCAGTGGTACCTCGAAGGGCTGACCGGCAGCACCACCACCACCGACAGCAGCGGCAACAGCGTGCTCGTGCCGGGCCAGCCGTACCGCCATCGGCAGGTCGGCCTGGGCCAGGGCGGCAACGCGTTCGGCGGCGAGCCGTTCTTCTATTCCTTCCTCAACAGCAACCTGCAGGTCGCCGTGCGCGCGATGGAGACCAGCGGCAACACCAAGACACTGTCGTCGCCTTCGATGGTGGTCATGAACAACCAGCTGGCGCACATCCAGGTGGGCGACCGCATCCCGGTGAACCAGACCAGCGTCAACACCGGCATCGGCAATACCACCAGTTTCAGCCAGGTCGAGTACATCGACACCGGCGTGATCCTCAACGTGCAGCCGCGGATCAACCCCGGTGGCCTGGTCTACATGAACATCAGCCAGCAGGTCAGCCAGCCGAACAATTCGGTGGCGCTGGTCAACGGCAACCGGACCATCTCCAAGCGCGAGCTGGCTACGCAGGTGGCGGTGCAGAGCGGTCAGACGGTGCTGCTGGGCGGCCTGATCCAGCAGGCCGAGGGCAATACGGACACCGGCATCCCCGGACTCAACCGGGTGCCGATCCTGGGCCGGCTGTTCGGCAACACCAACCACAACCGCAACCGCACCGAGCTGATCGTGCTGATCACGCCGCGGGTGATCCGCGGCGGCGAGGATGCCCGCCAGATCACCGACGACTACCAGAGCAAGTTCGAGTCGCTGCAGCCCCTGCACACGGCGGCCGGCGCCCGCACTGCACCGACTGCCGCACTGTCGCCGGCCGCGGCACCCGCGCCAGGCTGGCCCGAGCAACTGCAGCAGCATGCGGAGACGGCGCTGCAGAAGTCCGATTACGCCACCGCGCAGGACCTGGCGATGCAGTCGTGGAAGCAGGGATCGCGTCACGGCAACCTGTGCGAACGCAACTGGCAGGTCATCATGGACGCGCGCCAGCACAGCAGTGCGCTGGGCAGCGTCGACGCCGCCCGCAAGCAGAAGGATGCGTGCCTGCGTTCCACCCCTTCGCCATGATCGGCCGGGCGCAGGCGCTTCATCGAGCGGGTCGGCGAAGGCCCGCCGCGGGGCCGCCGCATGCGGCAGCCGTTATCATCGGCGTGGATGACCGCATCCACGCCGAATTTTCCGATCACGCCTGTGTTGCCGCAGATCCGCGCCTCGCTCGCCGCGCATCCGCGGCTGGTGCTGGAAGCGCCGCCGGGTGCCGGCAAGACCACCCAGGTGCCGCTGGCCCTGCTCGATGCCGGCTGGCTGGCGGGGCAGAAGATCATGATGCTGGAGCCGCGCCGGATCGCCGCGCGCGCTGCCGCGCAGTTCATGGCGCAACAGCTCGGCGAGGCCGTGGGCGACACGGTCGGCTACCGGATCCGCTTTGAATCGAAGGTCGGTGCGTCGACCCGCATCGAAGTGGTCACCGAAGGCATCCTGACCCGGCTGATCCAGCACGACCCGGAACTGGCCGGCATCGGCGCGATCGTGTTCGACGAATTCCACGAGCGCCACCTCGCCGGCGATCTCGGCGCCGTCCTCGCGCTGGACGTGCAGGGCACCTTGCGGCCGGACCTGCGCCTGCTGGCGATGTCGGCCACGCTGGATGGCGCGCGCATCGCGCAATGGCTCGACGCGCCCCGCATCTCCAGTCCCGGCCGCAGCTTTCCGGTGCGTATCGAGCATCCGCCGGCGCGCGCGCAGGAAAGCGTCGAGCATCACGTGGCGCGCATCACCCGGCAGGCGCTGGAAGAGAACGAGGGCGACGTGCTGGCGTTCCTGCCCGGCCGCCGCGAGATCGCGCGCACGCAGATGGTGCTGGCGCAGACGCTCCCCTCGTCTTTGGGGAGCGGGCAGGGCGTCGAGGTGCTCGCCCTGCACGGCGAGCTGTCGCTGGCCGAGCAGCAGGCCGCGCTGGCGCCGCCGGACGCGGCACACACGAGGCGCGTGGTGCTGGCGACCAACGTGGCCGAATCCAGCATCACCTTGCCGGGCATCCGCGCGGTGATCGACGCGGGCCTCGCACGCGAGCCGCGCTTCGATCCGAACTCCGGCTTCACCCGGCTGGAGACGGTCGCCATCTCGCAGGCATCGGCCGACCAGCGCGCCGGTCGCGCCGGCCGTGTGGCGCCGGGCACGGCGTATCGCCTGTGGCCGCAGAGCAGGCGGCTGGAGCCGGCGCGCAAGGCCGAGATCGCCCAGGCCGAGTTGTCCGCGCTGGCGCTGGAACTGGCCGCCTGGGGAGTGACCGCCGGCAGCACCGCAGCGATGCGCTGGCTCGATCCGCCGCCGGCTGGCGCCTTGGCGCAGGCGCGCGAGTTGCTGGTGCGGCTGGCCGCGCTGGACGCCGATGGCCGCATCACCGCGCTGGGGCGCCGCATGCTGGAACTGGGCGCCAGCCCGCGGCTGGCGGCGGCGGCGCTGCGCGCACCTATCGCGCTGCGCGCGCTGATCGCCGATCTGCTGGCGTTGATGGAGGCGCGTTCACCGCTGCGTGGCGCACACGCCCGCAACGACGATTTCCGGATCCGGCTGGCCGCGCTGCACGCCTGGCGCGACCGCCGCGGCGCGGTTGCGCGGGGCGACGTGGATACCGGCTCACTGGCGGCCATCGAACAGGCCAGCAAGGGTTGGCGCAGACGTCTGGACGTCCATACCGCCGCCAGCGGCGTACCCGACAGCCACTGCGTGGGCGAGCTTCTGCTGCATGCGTTTCCCGACCGCGTGGCCCGTCGTGATGACAACAATCCGCAGCGATACACCCTGGCCAATGGCCGCGGTGCACGCCTGCATGACGATACCGCACTGCACGGCGAACCCTGGCTGGTCGCGCTGGACCTGCGCCACGAGCATCGCGACAGCCTGATCCTGGCCGCGGCACCGCTCGACCCGCGCGCGCTGGAGCGCGATTACCCCACGCAGTTCACGCGCGAACGAACGCTGCGCTGGAACGATGAACGCGCCGCCGCCGAGGCGTTCGAGGAGCGGCGGTTCGGCGCGATCGTGCTCGACCGCCGCAGCGTGCCGGTGCAACCGCAGGACGCCTTGCCCGCCTTGCTGGGCGCCGTACGCGCCAGAGGCATCGATGCCCTGCCCTGGAGCGAGCCGGCAAGGCGGTTGCGCGCACGCATGCTGGCGTTGCGCGCCTGGATGCCGGAGCTGGCCCTGGCGGACGTATCCGACGCGGCGCTGCTGGCCAGCCTGGACGACTGGCTGGCGCCGTATCTGCAGGGCAAGCACCGGCTCGATGCGCTGGCGCCGGAGGAACTGTCGCAAGCGCTGGCGGCACGGCTGGATCACGAGCAGCGCCGCCTGCTGGACGCGCAGGCGCCGGAAAGCCTCGCCGTGCCGAGCGGCCAGTCCCGCCGGCTCGAGTATCCCGAGGGTGAGCCGCCGGTGCTGGCGGTCAAGCTGCAGGAACTGTTCGGCCTGGCTGATACGCCACGGGTCGGCGGCGGCCGCATCCCGGTCACCCTGCACCTGCTTTCGCCCGCGGGCCGGCCGATCCAGGTGACCCAGGACCTGAGAGGGTTCTGGGAGCGCACCTATCCGGAAGTGAAAAAGGAGCTGAAGGGACGCTACCCGCGCCATCCCTGGCCGGACGACCCCTGGACCGCCACGCCCACGCATCGGGCCAAGCCGCGTCCGCGCTAACCGGTGCCGGCCCGCCGGCCTGATGGAAAACACCAAGCGACGCACGCCATCTGCGCCGGCGGTTTGTGTACGCTTGGCTACCATGCGATCGCGCGGTGAATTCCTTGCCCGAAAAACAGGATGCTCATCATTCCCGCGCGGCAGCAGAGCGCGACGGCGAGGCCGAGGGCGCCTCCTCGACGCGCCATCTTGCGGCATACCTGTGGAGCGGGCTGGCGCTGCTGATCGGGCTGGCCATGACGCTGGCTTTGCATGATCAGCAGGCCAGGCGCCAGCAGGCCGAAACGACCTTCATGCGCAACGAGCTTGCCGGCAAAGGCTGCGCCGCGCTGCAGGCGAAGCTGCTTTCGGCCGAGGCATTGCTGCGTGCCGCGCAGACCCTTTTCCTCGCCTCGGACGAGGTTACCGCGGCGGAGTTCGGCAGCTTCTATCTGAACATGCGACCGCGCGAGCGGTTTCCGGGCCTGCTGGCGCTGGCTTATGCGCAGCGCGAAGGCCGGCCTGACGGCGACCATTACGTCACCCGCTGGGTCGATCCGCTGCCGGGCAACGAAGCGGTGGTCGGGTTGGATGTGAGTGCGCAGCCGCGCAACCTGGCCGGCCTGCTGGCCTCGCGCGACAGTGACCGGGTCGCCTTGTCGGCGCCGTTCCGCCCAGTGCAGCAGGCATTGTCCAGTGCGCCCGACGACGGCATCACGATGCGGTTGCCGATCTTCAGCGCGGGTACCCCGCCTGCGACGGTGGCCGAGCGACGCCAGCGCATGCGCGGTTCGATCGCCCTCTCATTCCGCTTGGGCAGCCTGATCAGCGACGCGCTGCCGACCGAGCTGGAGCGCGAGCTGCATCTGAGGATCACCGACGTAACCGGGTTGCCCGCGCTGACGCTCTTCGATTCGCAGCCGGCCATGGCCATGCCGTCGCACGGCTACCGCTTCGAGCAGCGGCTGGTCCATGGCGGCCGCGTGTGGCAGATCGTGATGGTGCCGCAGGACGCGGGGCTGGCGCCGATCGCGTGGAGCGAGTCGGTGCTGCCCGCTGGCCTGCTGGTGAGCGTGCTGCTGGCGATGCTGGTCTTTTCCGTGGTCAGCACACGCCAGCGGGCGCTTGATCTGGGCTGGCAGATGAGCCGCCGCTACCGTGAAAGCGAAAAGCGGTTCCGTGCCTTGAACGACCTGCTGCCGGTGCTGGTGCTGCTGGCCGACGTGGACAGCGGACGGATCACCTACGCGAACCAGGCCGCGCGCGATCGTCTCGGCGCGCAGATCGGCGAACGCGACATGCCCGACCTGTTCGAGGATCAGGATCTGTGCGGGCGCCTGCGTGGCCCGGACACCCGCGGCTGTGGCCGGCTCGAAGCGCAGTTGCATCTCGGCGCGGGGGCCAGCTTCTGGGCCAGCGTGGCGATCTCGCGAGTCGTGCTGAGCGGCCACGACAAGCTGCTGATGGTGGCGAACGACATCAGCGAGCAGCGTCAGCTCACCGAGTTGCTGAGTCACCAGGCCAGCCACGACGCGTTGACCGAGCTGTACAACCGGCGCGAGTTCGAGCGCCGGCTGCAGGCCGCCCTGGCGCTGACCGACAGCGATACGTCACCCGCGGTTCTGCTGTACCTCGATCTGGATCAGTTCAAACTGATCAATGACACGTCCGGCCATCTGGCCGGCGATCAGTTGCTGGCGCAGCTGGCGATCGTGATGCGCAAACAGCTGGCCGGCGCCGATGTGCTGGCGCGCCTGGGCGGCGACGAGTTCGGTGTGCTGGTGGCCGACGTGGCCGACCGCGCCGCTGCCGGGCAGGTCGCCGAACGCCTGCGCCTGTGTATCGACGGCTATGTCTTCATCTGGGAGCAGTGCAGCTACACCATCAGCGCCAGCATCGGCTGCGTGATGATCGAGCGCCCGGACATCCTGGTGAAAGACCTGCTCACGCAGGCCGATGCCGCCTGCTACATGGCCAAGGAGCTGGGCCGCAATCGCGTGCATTTCTATTCCGAGCGCGACGACGAAACGATGCGGCGCCATGGCGAGATGGAGTGGGCCAACCGGTTGCGCTGGGCGATCGACGAGCATCGCCTGGTACTGATGTATCAGGAGATCTGGCCACTGCCACTGCCGCTGGTGGCTGGTGGCCATGCCGGCATCGAGGTGCTGCTGCGCTTTCGCGACGAGTCCGGCCAGCTGATGGTGCCGGGCGTCTTCATGCCGGCAGCCGAGCGCTATGGCCTGATGCCGGTGGTCGATCGCTGGGTGGTCGAAACCACGTTGGCCAACTTCAACCGGTTGCACCCGACGGGTGCCAACCTGGGCATGGTGGCGATCAACCTCTCCGGGGCGAGTGTCGAGGATGTGGCGCTGGCGGGGCTGATCATTGGCTGGCTGCAGCACTACCAGGTGGACCCGTCGCGCGTCTGTTTCGAGATCACCGAGACGGTGGCGGTGCGCAACCTGTCGCAGGTCGTGCGCTTCATGGAGCAGTTGCGGACGGCTGGTTGCCGCATTGCGCTGGATGATTTCGGCGCCGGCATGTCCTCATTCACCTATTTGAAGAACCTTCCACTGGACATCATCAAGATCGACGGCAGCTTCGTGCGCGACATGCTCACTGACCCGGTCAGCCATCTGATGGTGCGGGCGGTCACCGACATCGGCCATCGGCTCGGCCTGGAGGTGGTCGCCGAATGGGTGACCGATCTGGAGACGGTGCAGGCGCTGATGGAGCTGGGGGTCAATCGGGTGCAGGGCTTCAGCCTGCATCACCCCGAACTGGCCGTGTTCCAGCGCGGTGGCTAGCGCCGTCCTGGAACGCTTTGCCGCCCGGCGAAGCGTGCGCGCGCCGGCTTGACTAGACTGCGCGCATGGACGATGCCGCGCCTCTCAACCGATATCAGCTGGCCGAGCTTGGCAGCCTGCTGGCCGAACCGGCGCGCACCGCCATGCTGCTGGCGCTGGTCGACGGCACGGCGCGGCCGGCCGGCGAGCTGGCGCAGCTGGCCGGCATCACGCCGGCCACCGCCAGCGCCCATCTGCGCCGGCTGGTCGATGGTGGCCTGCTGGCGGCCTGCGCACAGGGCCGCCATCGCTACTATCGACTGGCCGATGACAGGGTCGCGGCGATGCTGGAGTCGCTCTCGCTGGCGCGCGCGGCCGCGCCGCGTGCGTTGCCGACCAAGGCCGATGCGCAACTGCGACGGGCGCGCAGCTGCTATCGGCATCTGGCCGGCGCGCTCGGCGTTGCCTTCTGCACCACCCTGCTGCAGCGCGACTGGCTGCAGACCGGATCGCGCGGCCTTTTCCTGCGACCCGACGGCGCAGCGGCACTGAGCGCCAGCGGGCTGGAGCTGGCTGAGACGCCGCTGTATGGCCGCAGCTGCCTGGACTGGACCGAGCGCCGCATGCATCTGGGGGGTCCGCTCGGGGTGATGCTGACGGCCGCGATGCTGCAGGCCGGTTGGTTGCGCCGACTACCGCGCGGTCGCGCCCTGCAGCCCAGTGCCGGCGGCTTGCGCCAGCTCGGCCTGCTCGGTGTGCCGATCGATTGACCGGCCGGCGCGCAGCGCTGCCGTCGGGCCGCTGCATGCCCTGCCGCGCGGCCATGGACGTCCAGACGTCCGCATGCAGCGGGGAGCCGTCGGAGGCGATCGCGCCGCTGACCCCGCGCAACGGCCGGCCATCGGTTCGTCCTGCACGCACCGGCGTGCGATCATGGGCGGATGATTCATGCCGTCACATCCCCGCTGGCCATCATCGGCGGCGGTCCGGCCGGGCTGATGGCGGCAGAGGCTGCCTGCGCGGCGGGGCTGACCGTCGACCTGTATGACGCGATGGGCTCGGTCGGCAGAAAATTCCTGCTGGCCGGCAAGGGTGGTCTCAACCTGACCCACGCCGAGCCGCGGGCGCGCTTTGCCGCGCGCTACGGCGAGCGTGAGCGGGAGATCCAGCGCTGGCTCGATGCGTTCGATGCCGACGCGCTGCGTGCCTGGGCCCGCGGGCTCGGCGTGGAAACCTTTGCCGGCAGCTCCGGGCGGGTGTTTCCCACGGACCTGAAAGCGGCGCCGCTGCTGCGCCGCTGGCTGCGCCGCCTGCGCGACTCCGGCGTGACGTTTCACATGCATCACCGCTGGCTGGGCTGGCAGGCGCATGACGCCCTGCATTTCGCCACGCCACAGGGCGAGCGCGCGGTGCCGGCCAAGGCCGTGATCCTGGCCCTCGGGGGTGCCAGCTGGCCGCAGCTGGGATCCGATGGCAGCTGGGTGAAGCCGCTGCAGGAGGCGCGCGTCGATATCGCGCCCTTGCAGCCGGCGAATTGCGGTTTCGAGCTGGCGTGGAGCGAACACCTGTCTACCCGCTTCGGCGGCGCTCCACTCAAACCGGTGGTGGCGCATTGGGTCGATCGCCACGGCGCCGCGCATTCGCGCCAGGGAGAGTTCGTGCTCAGCGAATACGGTATCGAGGGCAGCCTGATCTACGCGATCGGCGCCGAATTGCGCGAACAGATCGCCGCGCGCGGCGAAGCCGTGCTGATGCTGGACCTGGTGCCCGGCTACACCGAGCCGGTGCTTGCCGCGCCGCGCGGCAAGCACAGCATCGGGGACTGGCTGCGCCGTCGCGCCGGGCTCGATCCGGCCAAATGTGCGCTGGTGTTCGAGCTCACCGACAAGCCCACGCTGGCCGATCCGCTGGCGCTGGCGGCGCAGCTCAAGTCGTTGCCGCTCAAGCTCCGTGCATCGCGACCGGTGGCCGAGGCGATCAGCACGGCCGGCGGCGTGCGGCTGGAAGCGCTGGACGAGGACCTGATGCTGCGCCAGCGGCCAGGTGTTTTCTGCGCCGGTGAAATGCTGGACTGGGAAGCACCGACCGGCGGCTACCTGCTGACCGCCTGCCTCGCCAGTGGCCTGATTGCCGGGCGTGGCGCGGCGCGCTGGCTGCGCGCGTAGCGCGGCCGCGCCGGTCCCGCCGATAAAGCACCCCGTCTTCCGTTTGCGCTGAACCGGTCGAATCGCGAGTGGCGATCCCGGCGCGCACGGGCGACCTTCTTCGGCATATCGACGTCCATCGGCGGATGGCGGCGTTCACGGATCATCGACATTCGAGGCACGCCGAGGGGCTACCAAACTTCCGCCGCCGGGTGAATACTCCGGGCCGGGAGTAAGTGCGATGCGCCGAGGGAGCGCGTACCGAACGGGGCCGAGGCCTGTCGATCGCGATTCTAACCATGGAGCGCCAGTCGCATGCGTGCGATTTCGCCGTTTTGCACAGTTCTGCTGAGCGTTGCGCTTGGCGTCGGCGGCGTGCTGCTGGGCTCGCCCGCGGCGCACGGTCAGCAGACTGACCCGCACGGTTCAACGGATGCCGGGCACAGCCCTTCCAGCAGACTCAGCCAGGACGACATCGCGAAGATGTTGCCGCCCACCGACATGGGCGCGAACGCGGCGCGAGAGGACCATGCGCACCTGCCGGCGATCGACGACAGCCCGGCCACACCGTTCGATGCCGCGTCGATCCCGGCCAACCCGCTGGCACCGCAGGCCGATGCGATCGGTGCGAAGAGTTGCGTGGCCTGCCACGCGCAGGAAAATGTGCAGGCCTCGCATACGCTGCACGTCGCCTCGTTCCGTGCCGGTGCCGCGAACACCGGCCCGCAGGCGGCTTGCGAAAGTTGCCACGGCCCGGGTTCGGCCCACGCCAAGGACCCCACCGCACCTGGGTTGATCATCGCCTTCACCCACGATGCGAAGACCCCGCCGCAAGTCCAGGCCGGGGTGTGCCTCGGTTGCCATGCCGGCGGTGCGCGCCAGCACTGGATCGGCTCGATCCACCAGAACCGCGGGCTGTCCTGCACCGATTGCCACAACCCGATGGCGCGGCTGTCGCCCGAAGGCGTGCTGGCGAAGTCGTCGATCAACGAAGTCTGCGCCACCTGCCACCAGGACATCCGCGCCAAGTTCAACCGCCGCTCGCACATGCCGCTGCCGGAAGGGCAGATGGCCTGCACCGACTGCCACAACCCGCACGGCTCGATCACCAGGCCGCTGCTGAAGACCGATACGGTCAACGAGACCTGCTACACCTGCCACGCCGAGAAGCGCGGGCCGTTCCTGTTCGAGCACGCGCCGGTACGCGCGAACTGCCTCAACTGCCACGACGTGCATGGCTCCAACCAACAGACCCTGCTGGTCGCGCCGATCCCGATGCTGTGCCAGCAGTGCCACACCATGACGCTGCATCCGAACGATCTGCAGAGCGCGGCCGGACTCGGCACCGGCCCGCATCCGGACGAGCGGCTGATCGGGCGCGGCTGCCTGACCTGCCACAGCAATATCCACGGCTCGAACAATCCTTCCGGACCGAAGTTCCACAAGTGACGGAGGCCGACGATGCTTGCGCTGAAAGGAAATCGCACGACGCCGACAGCCTTGGCGCTGGCTCTGCTGTGCGGGCTGTTCGGCGCGCAGAATGTGCGGGCCGGTGATACCAGCGGCACCATGCGGGTGGGCGACATGCAGTTCGGCAACGCACTCGACCTGCGTGGCTGGACACCGATGCTGCAGCCGGCAGACCCCGACGGCATGTCCTACCTGCACGCCGGCATGCTGCGCACGCCGACCGGCGCGCTGTATCCGTATCCGCCGATGGTCGACCCGGGCAAGCCGCTGGGCCAGGGCGACTGGCGCTACGCCGGGCTGATCGAGTTCGGTTACCTGCACGTCGGCGGCGACCGCAACGCGGAAGACTTCCGCCAGTACGCCGACTGGAAAAGCGGTGCCGTGCTGGGCCTGTTCGCATTGAATTTCGACAACCGCAGGACAGGCAACTATGTCGAATTGCGCGGCAGCCACCTGAGCGGCGACGACCAGTTCTACCGCCTGCGCGCCGGCCGCTACGGCAGCTACCGCATCGAGGGCTTCTACCGCGACATGCCGCATACGATGTCGACCAATGCCTATCCGATCTGGAACGGTGTCGGCGGCACCGACCTGACCCTGCCCGCACCGCTGGTGGCTGGCGCCAGCACGCCGGCGCAGGTGGCCGCGGTATCGGCCGCCACGCCACGACGCAGCATCGGGCTTACCCGCACCCGCGCGGGGCTCAGCTACGAAGGCGTGCTGTACCGCAACTGGATCGGCTCGGCCGCGATCACCAACGAGAAGCGCAGCGGCACCCGCCTGTGGGGCGGCTCGATGTTCTTCAACTTCCCGTTCCCCGACGACGGCGGCATCCTGGAAACGGTGCGGCCGATCGACTTCCGCACCACCGACATCAACCTCAGCGTGCGCAATGTCGGCAAGCTGTGGCACTTCCTCGCCACCTACAACGGCTCGTTCTTCCGCAACCACAAGGACCACCTTAATTTCGAAAGCCCGTTCGCCCTGTACAACGTGGCGGGCACGCCGCAGGTGGCCGACATCAAGGACGGCCAGTTCTCGCTGGAGCCGGACAACGACTACCACAATGTGCGGCTGGACCTGTCGCGCGAGCTGAAGTGGAACGGCCAGTTCACCGTGGCCGGCGCGTGGGGCACGATGCGCCAGAACGATGCGCTGCTGCCGCCGACCACCTGCACCGGCACTGGCGGCATCTTCATCGCGCCGCCGGCCGACTACACCTTCCAGTGCGCGAACTGGAACACCACCGCGGCGCTGTCGCAGAAGAGCGCGAATGCGCGCATCGATACCGGCCTGCTCGACGCGCGGGTCACCTTCCATCCCACGCCCGCGTTCGGCTGGCATGCCGGCCTGCGCTGGTATCGCGAGGACAACAAGACCCGCTACCTCGCCTACAACCCGCTCACCGGCCAGTACGGCTACATCTCCGAGAACGGCTCGCAGGGCAGCGTGGTGCCGGGCGAGACCGGCATCTTCGATCCGACCAACCCGCTGTACTGGTCGCGCAACGTCACCGTGCGCAACGTGCCGTTCGGCTACACCGACACGATCCTCGAACTGGGCACCGACTGGCAGCTCGGCCGCAAGAGCTCGCTCGGCGTCACCTACACCTACGACCACAACCGGCCGAAGTACCGCGAGCGCAAGCGCGTCGACGAGCAGCGCATCAAGTTCGACTGGGTCAGCCGCGACGTCATCGGCGCCACCGTGCGGCTCAGTTGGGAGTATGCGAAGCGCGACGGCGACAAGTACAACTACGATCCGTACGTGCCGTTCTTCTCCGAGTCGCTGCCCGGTTTCGTCGACCCGGCCAACGGCCTGCCGGCGCACACCGTCGCCGACATGCGCAAGTACGACCTGTCCAACCGCACCGAGAGCAAGGCGCGCGCGATCATCACCTACCCGTGGGGCGACTCGGCCACGCTGTCGGCCACGTTCTACGGCAACCGCGACCGGTACGACGCACTCATCGGCCGGCAGGACACCCGCACCACCGGCGCCACCTTGCAGTGGGACTGGCAGCCGACCCCGGCGACCACGATGAACGCCTACCTCGGCGTGGAAACCTCGCGCATGGGCATCTCCAACGTCAACGATGCCGACGGGCCGGACAACGGCGCCGTGTTCGGCACGCCCGAGCAGGTCAACCCGAATCTCGGCGGACCGCTGTATCCGTACGCGAACCAGTGGTGGGAGTTCGACCGCGAGAGCAACCGCAACGGCGGCTTCAGCCTCAGCCACGATTTCGGCCGTGTGCGTGCCGACCTCAGCTACAACTACACCGGCTCGTTCGGGCACGTCGGCTACAGCTACGCCACCATCGGCGCGCTGGCCTACCGCGATCCCGCCGGCGTGGCCGCGGCCAATGCGGGTTTTCCCGACAACAAGTACCGCACCAATACGCTCGACCTGGGCCTGAGTTTCCGCGTCAACCGCAACGTCGGCGTGCGCCTGTACGGCCGCTACGAAACCGGCGCATTCAGCGACTGGCATTACGCCGGGCTCGACAACACGCTCAGCTACGACCACCGCCTCTACACCGACAAGGGTGGCCAGCTGCACTACAGCGTGAGCCTGGTCGGCGTCATGTTGAACCTGAAGTTGTAGGAGCCGTGATGACATATCGCACCAGTCTCCTGCTCGCATGCCTGCTGACGTCGACCGCCGTGCTCGATGTCGCTGCACAGCAACCTGCCACCACGACGTCCGCGGCGCCGGCCAGGGTGCTGGACCAGCGTCGCATGCAGCCGGTCAGCGGTGACGCGCAGGCTGGTGCCGGCAAGGCGGCAGTCTGCGCCGCGTGCCATGGCGCGCGTGGCGTGGCGATCGCGCCGAACTTTCCGAACCTGGCGGGCCAGTCGGCCACTTATCTCTACGCGCAGCTGAAGGAGTTCCACGACGGTCAGCGCAACGATCCGGTAATGACCGGCCAGGCCGCCGCCCTGAGCGATACCGACATGCGCGATCTGGCCGTCTACTTTGCCTCGCTGGCGCCGAAGCCGGCGGGGAAGGCCGATGCCAGTTCGCGCGGCGCGCAGTTGTATTTGTCAGGCGATCCCGCGCAAGGCATTCCGCCTTGTCAGGGCTGCCACGGCCCGGCAGGGCTCGGTCCGCAGCCGCATCCGGGCAGCGCGCCGCAGCCGCCCTGGGCAACATTCCCGCATCTGCGCGGCCAGTCCGGGCTGTATGTGACGAAGGAGCTGGGCGACTTCAAGAGTGGCGCACGCGGCGGCGGCAGCAACGCGAAGGTGATGCATGGCGTGGCGCAGACGCTGGGCGATGACGACGTGCAGGCGCTGTCGACTTATCTCGGCAGCTGGTGACCGCCGGCGATGCGTCGTGATGTGGCGCTATGGCGCGGGCCGCTTCACCAGCGTGATCTCGAACAATGCCGGCCAGCGCTTGCCGGTGACGAACAGGCGGTCGTGCGCGGCGTCGTAGGCGATGCCGTTGAGGACGTCGTTGCCGGGATCGGGCAGCTGATTGATGTCGAACAGCCCGTCGAGATCGATCCAGCCGACGACGTGACCGGTCGCGGGATCGATCCGCGCGATGCGATTGGTCAGCCACACGTTGGCGTAGATCTCGCCCTTGATCCACTCCAGCTCGTTGAGGTTGGTGACCGGCTCGCCCCCGGCCGTCACCAGGATGCTGCCGGTCGAGGCCAGCGACTCGGGATCCAGCACGCGCAGCACCGCCGAGCCGTCGCTCATGTAGAGGTGATGATCATCGCGCGTCAGCGCCCAGCCTTCGCCGGGATAGGTAAACGTGCGCCGCAGCTTGAAGCTGGCCAGGTCGTAGACGAAGCCGGTCTGGGCTTGCCAGGTGAGCTGCACCAGCCGGTCTTTCCAGTCCACGATGCCCTCGCCGAAATACTGCGACGGAACGCTGTAGCGCTGCACCGTCTCGCCGCTCTGCAGATCCACCTTGCGCACCGTCGAGCTGCCGGCCTGGCCGGTGCTTTCGTAGAGATAGCCGTCCTTGTAGAAAAGGCCTTCGGTATAGGCGCCGGTGTCGTGCGGATAGCTGTGCACGACCTTGTAGTTGTAGACGGGAATGGACGTGGCCGCCTGCGCGCAGCCGCCTAGCAGGACGAGGGCAACAAAGGTCAGGGACAGGCCGGGCGATCGGATCATCGGTCAGCTTCTTGCAGGGGGAAGGGTGGCGGTCAGGCCAGCGGGCGCACGCGGAAATTGCGGCCCTTGATCTTGCCGGCGCGCAAGCGCTCCAGCGCCTTGTTCGCCAGCGCGCGGCTGATCGCCACATAGGCGCGCGTGGCGAACACGTCGATCTTGCCGATGTCCTTCGCCTCCAGCCCGGCATCGCCGGTGAGCGCGCCGAGGATGTCGCCGGGGCGCAGCTTGTCCTGCCGACCGGCGTCGATCACCAGCGTCTTCATCGGCGCCAGGTGCAGGGTCTTGCCGCGCGGCGGCGCGACTTTCAGCGTGCGCCATGGCAGCGGCGCGCCATTGAGTTGCTCGATGTTCGCCGCCTTCGGCCGCTCGCGCGGCGTGCACAGGGTGATCGCCAGGCCCGATTCGCCGGCGCGGCCGGTGCGGCCGATGCGATGGGTGTGGGTTTCCGGGTCGTGGGCGATGTCGTAGCTCAGCACCAGCGGCAGCGCGACGATGTCCAGCCCGCGCGCGGCCACGTCGGTGGCGACCAGCACGGCGCAGCTGCGGTTGGCGAAGCGCACCAGCACCTCGTCGCGGTCGCGCTGCTCCATGTCGCCGTGCAGGGCCAGCGCGGAGAAGCCGCGGCGGTCCAGTTCCTGCGCTACCGCGTCCACGTCGCGGCGCATGTTGCAGAACACCAGCGCGTGCTCGCCGCGCTCGCCGGCCAGCAACTGCCCGAGCGCATCGAGCTTCTGCGCCGGATCCACCTCGATGAACTGCTGTTCGATCGCCGGCTTCTGTTCGGCCGGGGCGTCCACCGTGACCACGACCGGGTCCTTCTGCACGCGCCGGCTCACCGCGCGGATCTCGTCCGGATAGGTGGCCGAGAACAGCAGGGTCTGGTGATGTTTCGCGATGCGCCCGATGATGTCGTCGATGGCCTCGGCAAAGCCCATGTCGAGCATGCGGTCGGCCTCGTCCAGCACCAGCACCTTGATGCCGCCGCCATGCAGGCTTTCGCGTTTCAGATGTTCCTGCACACGGCCGGGCGTGCCCACCACGATGTGCGGATCGTGCGTCAGCGAGGCCAGCTGCGGTCCCAGCGGCATGCCGCCGCACAGAGTCAGCAGCTTCACGTTCGGGATGTTCGCGGCCAGCTTGCGGATCGCCTTGCTGACCTGGTCGGCCAGTTCGCGGGTGGGGCACAGCACCAGCGCCTGCAGCCGGATCGTGTCCACGTCGATCGACTGCAGCAGGCTCAGCCCGAACGCCGCGGTCTTGCCGCTGCCGGTCTGCGCCTGCGCGATCACGTCGCGCCCTTGCAGCATCGGCGGCAGGCTTTGCGCCTGCACCGGGGTCATCTCGGTGTAGCCGAGCGTCTCGACGCTGGCGAGCAGGGCGGGTTTGAGCGGGAGCATGCTGAACGTGGTCATCCGCACATGATCGCATGGCGGCCGGCGCGCCACAGGCTTGCATCCGGCGGCCGGCTCGCGGACCCTGTACGGCTCCGCCCCTCGTGATCGCCGCCATGGATACCGTTTTCATCGAAGACCTGCGCATCGACGCCGTCATCGGCATCTACGACTGGGAGCGCCGCGTGCGGCAGACGTTGTCGTTCGACATCGAGATGGCGTTCGACAACACCGTGCCCGCCGCCGTCGACGATATCGAGAAGACGCTCAACTACAAGGATGTGTCCAAGCGCCTGATCGGCTACGTGGGCGAGTCCAGCTTCGGCCTGGTCGAGACGCTGGCCGAGCGCTGCGCGGCGATCATCCGCGAGGAGTTCGGGGTGAGCTGGGTGCGCGTGAAGCTGTCCAAGCCGGGCGCCGTGCGCGGCGCGAAAGCGGTCGGCGTGCGGATCGAACGCGGCACGCGGCCGGACTGACCGATGGCACGCGCTTATCTGAGCCTGGGCTCCAATCTCGAACCGCAACATCACTTGTCCGCGGCAATTGACGAGCTGCGCGAGTGCTTCGGCGACATCGCGGTGTCGCCGGCCTATCGCAGCAAGCCGGTGGGTTTCGACGGCGCCGACTTCGTCAACCTGGCGGTGGGGCTGGATACCGAGCTGTCGCCCGAAGCGCTGAACGACTGGCTGCACGCGCTGGAGGATCGCCACGGCCGCCGCCGCGATGTGCCGCGTTATTCGGACCGCACGCTGGACGTCGACATCGTGTTCTACGACGCGCTGGTGCTGGACGGCCCGGGTCACCTGCAGATCCCGCGCAAGGAACTGCGGCACGCGTTCGTGCTGCGGCCGATCGCGGACATCGCGCCGGCGTTCCGGCATCCCGTCAGCGGGCTGAGCATGGCCGAGTTGTGGGCGGCGTTTCCGCCGGGGCACGAGCTGCTGCAGGCCGAATCGCTGCCGGACTGAGCACTGTCGCGCGTGTGCACGGGGTGCTAGAAAGGGCGCACTCACGATCCACGGACGAAGGGGGAGATACGCATGGCCGGTAAATTTGCACGCAGTTGGGCATTGCTGAAGGCGAGCGCGGCGGTGTTGCGTTCGGACAAGTCGTTGCTGGTGTTTCCGTTGCTGTCGGGGCTGTGCACGCTGCTGGTGGCGGCGAGCTTCCTGATCCCGGTCGGGGTGATGGTGATCGGCAACGAGCACGCCGGGCAGCAGTTCGAGCAGGGCATGTCCGCGGGGGCCTACCTGCTGATGTTCGGCTTCTACCTGGTGCAGTACTTCGTGATCATCTTTTTCCAGACCGCGCTGACCGGCGTGGCGCTGATGCATCTGCGCGGCGAGCCGACCAGCGTGGGCGCCGGCTTCGCGCTGGCCCGCGCGAAGCTGCCGCAGATCCTCGGCTACGCGCTGATCGCCGCCACCGTCGGCCTGCTGCTGCGGATGATCCAGGAGCGGCTCGGCCTGATCGGCCGGCTGGTGGTCGGCTTCATCGGCCTGGCCTGGACTGTGGCCACCTTCCTGGTCGTGCCGATCCTGGCCAGCGAGGATGTCGGCCCGGTCGACGCGGTCAAGCGCAGCGTGGAGCTGCTCAAGCGCAGCTGGGGCGAGAACCTGATCGGCAAAGGCGGCATCGGCGTGGTGTTCGGCCTGGTGATGATGCTGGCGGTGCTGCTCGGTGCGCTGCTGATCGGCGGCGCGGTCGTGCTGCAGTCGGCCGTGGCGATCGTGCTGGCGGTGGCCGTGGTGGTAATGGGGCTGACCCTGCTCGGGCTGATTCAGGCCTCGCTGCAGGGCATCTATTCGGCCGCGCTGTACCGCTACGCGGAAGCGGGCGAAGCCAGCGTCGGTTTCGATCAGGCCCTGTTGCAGCAGGCCTTCGCTCCGAAGAAAAAATAGCCGCGCGCCGCGAAATTCACACCGACAGCGTGCGCCCGCCGTCGACGCGAATGATCTGCCCGGTGACATACGGCGCATCGCGCAGCAGCCACAGCACCGCGCCGGCCACATCCTCCGGCGTACCGGCGCGCTGCAGCGGCGTGCGCTCCAGCATCGCCTGCTGGTCGGCGTACGGCTTGCCGTCGCTGGGCCACAGCACGGCGCCGGGCGCCACGCCGTTGACGCGCACCTCCGGCCCCAGCTCCAGCGCCAGCGAGCGGGTCATCGCGGCCAGTGCGGCCTTCGCCATGCAGTACACGGTGTGTTCCGCCAGCGGCCGCTCGGCATAGATGTCGATCATATTGACGATGCCGCCGCGCGCCTCGCGCAGCGCCGGGATCGCCGCCTGGCTGAGGAAGAACGGCGCCTGTGCGTTGGAGGCGAACAACGCGCTCCACTGCTGCGGCGTTGCCGTGCCCAGCGGCGTGGGGAAGAACGCCGAGGCGTTGTTGACCAGCGCGTCGAGCCGGCCGTAGTGCGCCAGCAATTGTTCGATCATCGCCGGCAATGCCGCCAGTTCGGCCAGTTCGGCCTGCAGCAGCAAGGTGCTGCCGCCGCGTTGCTGCTCCAGTTCGTCGGCCAACAGGCGGGCGTCCTCGATGGATCGGCGGTAATGCAGCGCCAGGTCGTAGCCGGCCGCATGCAGCGTGCGCGCGATCACCGCGCCGACGCGACGACCGGCACCGGTGATCAGCGCGACAGGTCGAGCATGGCGTGGCGGCATGCGATGGCTCCGGCAAATATCCAGTCCACAGCTTGCCGCAAAGCGCCGGTGGAGTCATCCGCAGGCGGTGCCGCTATTCCTCTTTCGGTTGGCGTGGTTTCTTGCTGCTCGCCTTGTGCACCGTGCGCGCGACTTTGCGCGCGGCGCCAGCCACGGCCTTGTCCACCAGCTTGTCCACCATGCGCGTGGCCCTGGCCTTCCGTTTCGGAGCGGCGCTTTTGGCGGTGGTTCCGGCGGCCGTTTCCTCCATCGCGATTTCGCCATCGAACATCGCGATCGCGGTGCTGGCTACCTGCCCGGTGTCGTAATAGGCATACGCGCCGACGCCGAGCGCGCCGATCACCGGCAGCCAGCGCGAAATGCCTTTGCTGATCGTTCGCTGGGTGAGTTTGATGCCGATTTTCTTCGCCACGCGTTGGGCGATGCCATAGGACATGCGCCGGAATACCAGCCGGTCGCCAAGCTGCACCACCACATCGCGGAACGCCTGCGCGGCGGTATGGCGGAACAGGCACCACATCATCTGCTCCCGCTCCAGCGTGGCATGGCGGCCGTAGGCGGCGGCGATGTCGCTGACCATCTGTCCCTGGATTTTCCAGATCGCGATCAATTCCGGCAGCAGGGTCAGCCAGCCCAGCGGTCCCGGCGGCAGCGCCAGCGAGCCAGCGGTGAGCGCGGCGCGTTGCGCCGCGCGATTGGCCAGCCGACGGGACTCACTGGCAGGATCCTTGCTGCTGCCGACCTTGCTGTTGGGCACCTGGCTGACGAAATCGAGGATCGCCTCGGTGAGCCGACCGTGCTCGACCGGCGCGATGACGGCGGGTACCTGCTGGCTGGACGGGGTCATGCGTGGCTCCATAGTTGTCGGGATGCAGCATGCGTTCGGCAGTCTAGGGACGCCGGATGAAGCGGGGATCAACGGCGTCCCCGGCAGGCGCGACTTTCCGGCGCAGGGACGGGTGGGATCTTGTAGGTAATGTTATAACATTACAAACAAGATCATTCTCCATCCCGCCGGAATCCCATGAAGTCTTCCCTGCTTGCTATGAGCCTCGCCGCAGCCCTTGGAACAACCACAGTTCATGCCACCGACCCAGCGCCTGCCATGGCCGGCGCCCCCACCGCGAATGGCGACGATCCGGGCGGCAGCGGCAGCCGCACCAAGCAACCAGCCGGGGTCCAGGACCTTGGCGCGATCTCGGTCTCGGCCGCGCTGGACCGGGCGCGCAATGCGCTGTCACCAGGCACCGGCAGCAGCCAGTACGTGATCGACCACAAGGCGATTTCGCAACTGCCGCTGGGTGCATCCACGCCGATGAACCAAGTCCTGCTGCAGGCGCCGGGCGTGGTGCAGGATTCGTATGGCGGCCTGCACGTGCGCGGCGACCACGCAAACCTGCAGTACCGCATCAACGGCGTGATCATCCCCGAGTCGATCGGCGGCTTCGGGCAAAGCCTCGACGCACGCACGATCGACAACGTGAAGCTGCTCGATGGCGCGCTGCCGGCGCAGTACGGCCTGCGCACGGCGGCAGTGGTCGACATCTCCACGAAGAGCGGCCACGACCTGGGCAACGGCGGCAGCGTCGGCATCACCGGCGGCAGCAACGGTACGCTGAATCCGAACGCGTCGGTCTGGGGCGGCAATGATCGCTGGAGCTGGTTCTTCACCGGCAACTACCTGGAGAACGATGCCGGCATCGAGAATCCCACGCCGAGCCGGAAGCCGATCCACGACCGCACCAACCAGGTGAAGGGCTTCGGCGACATCAGCTACCTGATCGACGACGACACTCGCCTGAGCTTCCTGTTCGGCGTCGCCAACAACCGCTTCCAGATCCCGAACCGGCCGGGCTATATGCCGCAGTTCGGCTATCTGGATACGGTCGACTTCAACTCCGCCAACCTCGACGAACGCCAGCGCGAGAACACCCGTTTCGGCGTGCTGGCGCTGCAGGGCAAGCTGGGTGCGACCGACTACCAGGTGTCGGTGGGCCAGCGCTACAGCCGCCTCGCCTATGCGCCGGACCGGATCGGCGAGCTGATGTTCAACGGCGTCGCCTCCGACGTGACCCGCAGCAACCGCGCCAGCACCCTGCAGGCCGACTTCGCCATGCCGCTGGGCGGCCGCCACACGCTGCGCTACGGCATCTACGGCAGCTTCGAGCGCGCGGTCAGCGGCAACGACGCGTGGGTGTTCCCGGCCGATGCCGATGGCAACCAGGCCAGCACCACGCCGATCAACATCCTCGACAACAGTCGCCTCACCGCCAAGACGTGGTCGGCCTACGTGCAGGACGAATGGAGCCTCGGCGACAAGTGGACGCTGAACTACGGCCTGCGCGGCGACCGCTACCAGCTGGCGCGCAGCGAAAGCCAGCTGAGTCCGCGCCTGGGCCTGGTCTGGCAGGCCACCGGCAGCACCACCGTGCACGCCGGCTACTCGCGCTACTTCACCCCGCCGGCCACCGAGATGATCGCCAGCTCGAACATCGCCAAGTTCGACGGCACCACCAACGCCGTGTCGGACATGGGCAACAACACGCCGCTGGCCGAGCGCTCGGATTATTTCGATGCCGGCATCTCGCAGAACCTCGGTTCGGCCTGGACCGTCGGCGTGGACGCCTACTACCGCAAGGTGCAGCGCCTGCAGGACGAGGGCCAGTTCGGCTCCGCACTGGTCTACTCCACCTTCAACTACGCCGCCGGCCGGGTGAAGGGCCTGGAGTTCACCGTCAACTACGAGCAGGGGCCGCTGTCCGCCTACTTCAACGCGTCGCTCGGCAAGGCCATCGGCAAGCGCATCGTCACCAGCCAGTACAACTTCGCGTCGGACGACCTGGCCTGGGTCAATAACCACTGGATCTTCCTCGACCACGATCAGAAGCTCACTTCGTCCGGCGGAATCCATTACGCGTTGAACGAGAGCACCGGCGTCGGCGCCGACTACCTGTTCGGCAGCGGTCTGCGCAAGGACGGCGACGTGCCGAACGGCGCCTCGCTGCCGGCGTACTTCCAGTTGAACCTCAACCTGTCGCACGACTTCGCCTTCGACCGCTTCGGCAAGCTGCACACCCAGCTGGCCGTGCTCAACGTGCTGGACCGCAGCTACGAGCTGCGCGACGGCAGCGGCATCGGCGTCGGCGCGCCGCAGTTCGGCCCGCGCCGCGGTGTCTACTTGAGCGTGCAGAGGGATTTCTGATCGTCGCGCGACGTATCCTGCTCCCATCGCCGGTAGCGGGAATGATGGGCGCGTGCTCGCAGGGCTCCATCGCAGCCTGCTCCTGCGCTGCCGAGCTGGTCCCATCCGCTATGCTTGCCGCGATTTTCCGCTACCGGCAAGACCGATGCCCTCCCGCCTCCCCGAACCTTCCGTCGACGAGCGCGCGCACTCCGATCACTTGCTGCAGGTGCTGCGCGAACAGATTGCCTCGCATGGGCCGATGCCGTTCTCGCAATACATGGAGCGCTGCCTGTACACGCCGGGGCTGGGCTATTACAGCGCCGGACGCACCAAGTTCGGCGCGGCCGGCGATTTCGTCACCGCGCCGGAGCTGGGCGAACTGTTCGCACGCTGCGTGGTCCGCGCGGTGCAGCCGACCCTGGCGATGCTGGGCGACGATGCCGATTTTCTCGAACTGGGTGGCGGCAGCGGCGCCTTCGCCGAGGCCGCGCTGAAGGCACTGGCCGAAAGCGGCACCGTGCCGCGGCAGTATCTGATCCTCGAACCCAGCGCCGATCTGCGCGAGCGCCAGCGCGAGCGGCTGCGCGCCAATCTTCCTGCCGAACTCAACGCCCGCGTGCAATGGCTGGATCGCCCGCCCGAGCACGATTGGCGCGGCGTGCTGTTCGCCAACGAGGTGATCGACGCGCTGCCCGCCACGCGCTTCGCGATGCGCCAGGGCGAGGTCTACGAAGAATACGTGGCGCTGGATGGCGAAGGCCGACTACTGCGCGTCGACCGCCCGGCCGATGCGCTGGTGACCGCCGCCGTGCGCCATGTCGAGCGCGACCTCGGCGCCGACCTTGCCGATGGCTATCGCTCGGAGATCCTGCCGCAGCTGCCGTACTGGATCCAGGCGGTCGCCGGCTCGCAGGTTGCCGGGCTGATGCTGTTCGTCGACTACGGCTACGTGCGCCGCGAGTTCTACCTGGCGGAGCGCGACGACGGCACGCTGATGGCGCACTACCGCCACCATGCACACAACGACCCGTTGTACCTGCCGGGCATGAACGACCTCACCGCGTCGGTCGATTTCACCGCGCTGGCCGAAGCCGGCAACAGCGCAGGCTTTGGCGTGGCGGCCTACCTGCCGCAAGCGCAGTTCCTGATCGGCGCCGGCCTGCAGGACATTTTCGAAAGCGAGCAGACAAAGGTCGCCGACGAACATAGCCGCTATCGGCTGGCGCAGCAGGTGAAGAAGCTGATGCTGCCCGATCAGATGGGCGAACGCTTCCAGGCGATGCTGCTGGCGCGCGGCCTCGACGTGCTGCCGCTGCCGGCCGAACTGATGACCGCCGATCAGGGCGGTCGATTGTAGGAGCCGCTGGCGGGTGCCGCTTCTGCTGCAGCTAGAGCGCGGCGCTGCTGGCGGGAGCCGGCGCCGAGCCGCTCGCTGCAGGTGTTGCCGTGGGTGCCGGCAGCGGCTCCACGGGCGTCGAATCGGCGGGTCGATGCGCCAGGCCACCGCTCCGGAACAGCTCGCTGGCCACCTGGTAATACGCAATCGCCTGGTCGATCTGGTCCTGGTTCTGCGGCGTGATCGCGGTGGCATCGCCGGTGGCGTAGTCGGGCTTCATCTGCTCCAGCTTGCGTTGCGGTTCCAGCACGGTGAGCACGTCGTCGTGCAGGTAGCCCAGCTTCTCGTAGGTGGCCGGGAACGCGCGCTCGCGGCCGGGCTCCAGCTGGAACAGGTCGTAGCCGAAGAAGCGCGAGCGGTAGCTGAAGTTCAGCAACCCGAGCACGGTCGGCGCGATGTCGACCTGGCCCATCAAGCGCTGCACGCGCTGCGGCTCGATGTGTGCGGGCGCGTAGATCCACAGTGGCACGTGATAGCGGTTGATCGGCACGCTGGTCTTGCCGGCGCTGGCCGCGCAGTGGTCGGCCGTGATCACGAACACGGTGTTGGCGAAATACGGTTTCGCGCGTGCGCGCCTGATGAAGTCGCCGATCGACCAGTCGGTATACGCCACCGCGCCCGCACGGCTGAGCTGGGCCTGTTTCACTCGTCCTTCCGGGAAGGTGTACGGGCGATGGTTGGAGGTGGTCATGATATGCAGGAAGAACGGTTTGCCGGCGGCCTGCGCGTCGTCCATCTGCCTCAGGGCCAGCGTGTACAGGTCCTCGTCGGCCACGCCCCAGACGTTCTCGCTATGGATCGTGGTGCCTTTCGCGATGTCGCGGCGGTCGATCGTGCGGTAGCCGTTGTGGCTGAAGAAGTAATTCATGTTGTCGAATTCGCCATAGCCACCGTAGACGAAATCGGACTGGTATCCGCGATCGTTGAAGACGTTGGCCAGCGTGAACAGGCCTTCGTTGTTGTGCTCCTTCAACAGCGAGTCGCCAGGCGTCGGCGGCACCGACAGCGACAGCGCTTCCAGCCCGCGCACGGTTCGCGTGCCGTTGGCATAGAGGTTGTCGAAGAACAGGCTCTGACTGACCAGCGAATCGAGGTACGGGGTGATGTTCTCCTTGTTGCCGAACGTGCCCATATAGTCGGCTGACAGGCTCTCGACGCTGATCAGCACCACGTTGAGATGCTGCTCCGGGCCGACGCGGCGGATCGCGCGGGTAAGGTCGTGCGGATCATCGCTGAGGTAGGTTGCGTCCGGCGTCTTGAGGCCTTCGCGCACCCGCCGGAACGCCTGCTCGTCCGGCAGCGTGCGGTAGAACTTCGCGTAGTCCAGGTGATTGCTGCGGAACGCGTTGAAGAATTGGTAGATGCCATTGCCCGCCAGCTCGTTGACGTAGTTGTTGCCGGTGCGGTCCTTCATGCCACCATTCGCGGCCAGCGAGAGCACGGTCAGCAGCAGCCACAACAGCGCCACCTTGCCGCGTTGCCAGAAGCGGCTGCCGTCGTCGCGCGCGCGCAGGCCGCGCCGGCCGATCGCGAACGCCACCAGCGCGGCAGCCACCAGCAAGGCCAGCCAGCGGCCGATCGGGTAGGACTCGCGGATGTTGCCGATCACCTCGTTGGTGTAGACCAGGTAATCCACCGCGATGAAGTTGAAGCGCACGCTGAACTCGTTCCAGAACACCAGCTCCGACGCCGCCACGAACAACAGCGCGTACAGCAGCAGCAACGCGAAGCCGTACAGCACCCGTTGGCCCGCGCGCGAGGTATAGGTGAATCCCGCCAGCGGCAGCACGAACAGGAACGGCAGGATGACCGGCCAGGTCGTCTTCAGCGTGGCGTGATACATCAGGTGCAGCACGCCCAGGCAGAGCGCGCAGGCCAGTACCGCGGCGGCGGCGGAGAGCAGCCAGCGCCACAGCCCCGGCATGCGCCCGGACCGCGTCGGCACGAACCAGAGAAACAGCACCAGGGGCCACGCCACGTAGATGAAGGTGATCAGGTCGTAGCCCAGACCCACGCCGAATGCGTACAGCAGGTTCAGCGGCGTGTGCGGCACTTCATTGCCGGACATGATCAGCAGCACCACGCGGGTGACGAACGAGATCGCCACGAAGGTGATGGCCAGCCACCACAGCGGGCGGAACCGCTGACGCAGCGGGGAAGTCGGGGTGAATGCGCTCGGCACGGGCAACTCCAGCAAAAGTGAGATCGGCGGACGCCTTGCGGGCGATACCTATCCGGGCTTTATACCGCGGATCAGCTTGGCGATTGGTTAGTTTTCAGCACGTTGATGGCGGCGACGCGGGCGGCCGTCATGGCCGCGCCGATGGCCGGACCAGTCAGCCCCTGTGCCACGAAGTCCGCGGCATCGACGGCCGCCGCGGCGGCACGCGCCTCGCGCAGATAGGCTGCCTGCGGATAGGCGTCGTGTTCGTGGCGGAGCCGGCCACGCTTGTCCGCTTCGCAGGTCGCCAGGAATGCATCCAGCCGTGCGGGGCGACGCAGCGCGTCCAGGGCGTTCAACAACTTCAGCACGGTGGCGGGCTTCAATTCGAACGCGCGGTGCGCATTCAGATGCTCGCGGCACGCCAGCTCGGCCAGCGCCGCATGCTCGGTCGGCACCTTCAAGCGTGCCGCCAGCGCACGCAGCGGTGCCACGCCGCGATGTTCGTGGCCCACGTGCCGCGGCAGCTCGTCCACCGGGGTCAGCGCCTTGCCGAGATCGTGCACCAGCGCGCAGAAGCCGACCAGGTCGTCGCCGGGCGCCAGCTTCGCCGCCGCGTCCAGCACCATCTCCAGGTGCACGCCGGTATCGATCTCCGGGTGGAACTCGGCGCGTTGCGGTACGCCGTACAGCGCGTCGATTTCCGGAAACAGCACGCGCAGCGCGCCTGCCTCGCGCAGTACGCGCAGGAACGCCGATGGCTGCGGTTCGCCCAGCGCCTTGCGCGTTTCCGACCAGACCCGCTCGGACACCAGATGATCGACCTCGCCATCGCGCACCATCTGCTGCATCAGCGCCATGGTCTCGGCCGCCACGGTGAAGCCGAGCGGTGCGAAGCGCGCGGCGAAGCGCGCCACCCGCAGCACGCGCACCGGGTCCTCGACGAACGCCGGCGACACATGCCGCAGTACGCGCGCCCCGATGTCGCGCACGCCGTGGTAGGGGTCGGTCAGCAGGCCGTGTTCGTCCTGCGCGATCGCGTTGATGGTGAGGTCGCGCCGCGCCAGATCCTGCTCCAGTGTCACCGTCGCATCGGCTTGAACCACGAAGCCGCGATAACCGCGCCCGCTCTTGCGCTCGGTGCGCGCCAGCGCGTATTCCTCGCCGGTCTCGGGGTGCAGGAACACTGGGAAGTCCTTGCCCACCGGCTTGTAGCCCAGCGCCAGGAGTTCTTCCGGCCGAGCGCCGACCACCACGTGATCGTGATCGACCACTGGCCGGCCCAGCAATGTGTCGCGGACCGCGCCGCCGACCAGATAGATGTGCATGGGCGGGATTCTGCCATGCGCCGGATGGATTCGAGGGCCGGGCTCGTGAAGCGCTCCGAAAGGGAGGGTTCGAAAGCCCGGCCATTCCTCGCGACGCGAGCCGCGCGCATGCAAGCGCAACGCCTCGCGCGGCGGCGTTGCGATCAGGGAGTGATGGCGTAACGACGGTTCCTGTCGCCTGCGGTCGCGGCAACGGAAATCAGTCGGGCGTTCAGGTGTCGTGACCGACCTGTCCCTGGTCAAAGCCGCGGGTCTTGCGCAGCGCGAGTTGATTGGTGATGCCCAGCAGCTCGTAGTAGCCGGCGAGCGTCGCCAGCATGCCGTCCACCCCAAGTTTGGGCGTGTCGAGCGCCACGCTGGCAATCTGCTTGACCAGGGCTTCATGCAGCCAATTGCGGCCATGCCATTTGAGCCACTTGCGGATCAGCCGCCCGGGTCGCCGCGGCGGCCCCAGTTTCGGCGGCGCCCACATATAGTCATCGAAGATCATCACGCCCCCGACCTTCAGCAGGGGCCAGCTCATCACGCCATCGGCGAGTGCGCCAAATGCGGAGTGCCAGCCATCGATGTAGATGATGTCGTAGGGCCCGCTGACCCGACGCAATGCGTCGAAACTTGAACCGGCATACTCATGGATCTTGTCCCGCCACGGTGCGGTGTTGTTGCGAAAGCGCGCGTGGTAGTCACCGTAGACCGGATCGTGCTGGAAGAAGTCTGCGCAATCGACGCTGCTGGTTGGCGCCGTGAGGATGTTGTCGCACAGCCAGATGGTCGAGCGGCCCTCGAAACTGCCTATTTCCAATGCTCGCAGCTCCGGCTTTCCGCGCAGATGGGAGAGCCAGCGTTCCCAATGCGGAATGTTGTGATGGAACCAGTCGGTCGAGAACTCTCCCTGTTGGCCATTCATCGTCTTTTTCCAGAGGCAAACAAACGCCGAGAATAAACCAACTGCAAGCGGAAGCAGGCCTTCGCGGTGGAGCTGCCATCTCCCGTGCAAGCCAGGCGGGGCTGAAGCCGACGGCCCGCTTTATGTGGCCATCGCCCTCACGTAAGCTGGCATGCGGAGACTGGCGGGGCAGGGGGAGTTTCGACCATGACGGCAAGGCATGCGCATCCGTTGATGCAGGGACGTGCCGTGGGATTGTCGCCGGCGGCAGGTACCCTGCTGGAAGCGGCGGCGGCGGCGCTGGATCGTCAGGACCCGGCGGCGGCCGCAGTGGCCCTGGACCGCGTACTGGCACTGGAGCCCGATTGCGCAGAGGCCTTGCGCATGCGTGGGCTGATGCAGCATCTGCGGGGCGATTACCGGGCGGCGCTGGCCTTGCTGCGACAGGCGCACGATCTGCGCCCCGGTGACGCATTGATCCGGATGAACCTGGCCACGTCCCTGTACGCCAGCGGCGATGCCGAGGCGGCCGTGGCGTGGCTGCGGCGGGCCTGCGCGATGGTGCCGGATTTCGCGCCGGCATGGTTCAACCTCGGCAAGATGTACATGCTGCAGGGACGTCCGGCCGGGGCGATCACCGCCCTGCAGCGAACACTGGATGTCGACCCGGAGCATGTGTCCGCGCGGATCGTGCTGGCGCAAGCCCAGGCCAGCCTCGGCATGGCGGCGCTGGCGAGCGCGAACTATCGCGAGGTGCTGCACCGGCAACCCGGCCAGCCGAGCGCCTGGTTCGGGCTGGCCAATCTCGATGTCGAGCGTTTCACCGAGGTCGATGTGGCGCAGCTGCAGCAGCAACTGCGGCTGCCACAGGCAAGCATCGCCGCGCGCGTTTCGCTCGGCTTCGCGCTGGTGCGGGCGCTGGAGGATCAGCACGACCCGCGCTCGGCGCTGCGTGCCTTGCACAAGGCCAACGCACTGCAGCAGCGGCAGCTGAACTGGAACGCCATGCTGGCGAGTGCCCGGGTCGATGAAGTCGTCCGGGCTTTCCCGGAACCGATCCAGGCGACGGATCCGCTGCTGGGGGACGGAGTGATCTTCATCGTGGCGCTGCCGCAGTCGGGTTCCTTGCTGACCGAGCAGATCCTCGCCTCACATCCGCAGGCGGTGGCCGCCGCCGAGGGGACCGATCTGGGGCAGATCCTCGATGCCGAGTCGGCGCGGCGTCGGCAGCCGTTTCCGCGGTGGGTGGGCTCGGCGACGGCGGCTGACTGGTCGCGGCTGGGACATGCCTACCTGGCGCGCATCGAAGGCCGGCGTGGGCACCTGTCGCACTACGTCGACCGGAACACGGCCAACTGGCAGCTGGTGGGCGCGGCGCTGGCGATGTTGCCGGGCGCGCGCGTGGTGAACAGCCGACGCGAGGCGTTCGAAAGCTGCTTCGCCTGCTATCGGCAGTTGTTCGTCAGCGGCAACGAATTCAGTTACGACCTCGACCACATGGTCGGCTACTGGCGCGATTACGATCGGCTGAGTCGGCACTGGCAGCGGTTGTTTCCCGCCCGCCTTCTGGAGCACGACTACGAGTCCTGGCTGGTCGACCCCGAAGTGCGGGTGCGGCGGCTGCTGGCGTTCTGCGGTTTGCCGTTCGATGCAAACTGCATTCGGCCGGCGCGTGCAGCGGATGATGCGCACTCGCCCGGCGGCATCTCGACCGAGCAGCTGCTGCGCCGGGACAGCGCGCGCAGTGCATGGTACGGGGACAGCCTGCAGCGGCTGCGCGCCTTGCTCGGGACGGTCGCGCGCTGAGCGGCGCCGTGCGGCTCACCGGTGCGATGATCTCGCCTGTGCCAGCCGGCGCTGCCGGGCGGGCTCGTTGAGCAGCACCGGCAGCCATGCCGTGAACGGTTGCGGCACGATCCCGAGCGCGGCGTAGCCGTCGACCTTGCCGACCGAGTCGGTGCGCAGCGAGCGGAAATTGTCCAGCGAGAAAGGCTTGCCGGGCAACAGCTCGGCGAACTGCGCCTGCAACCGGCCGAGGCTGTCGGGCAGCGCGATGATCGGCGTGCGTACTCCGGCCGCATCGCGGATCCTGTGCACGATCTCGCCGAGCGTGAGCACCTCCGGACCGTATAACTCGTAGGTGCGCCGGGAGGCACGTTCGCTGTCGACGCAACGCGCGATCGCCTCGGCCACGTCGCCGACATGGGTAGGCGCCATGCGTGCGTCGGCACGCGCCAGCGGCAACACCGGCATGCGTCGCAGCAGGGTCGCAAAGCGGCTGACCAGCCCGTCACCGGCGCCGAAGATCACGCTGGGCTGATAGATCGTCCAGTCCAGCGCCGACGCCTTCACCAGCATCTCGGCCTCGCCACGGGTCTTCAGGTACTGCGACAGGCCCTGGCCCGCCTTCAGCGAACTCATCTGGTGCAGTCGCGGCACGCCAGTCGCCTGGCAGAGGGCAACCAGCCGCCGGGTCAGTTCCACGTGCGTGCGCTGGAAAGTGTGCTTGCCGCCGGCATTGAGAATGCCGATCAGGTTGATCACCGCGTCGGCGCCCACGAGTTGCCGACGCAGGGCGTCGTCGTCATAGACATCGACGCTGCGGATGCTTACCCCGGGCAGCACGCCCAGTGCACGATGCTGTTCGCGATTGCGCGAGAGCAGCACGATGCGATGGCCGTCGGCGACCAGCCGGGGCACCAGGTGGCTGCCGACGAAACCGGTGCCGCCGAGAATGACGAGTTGCTGTGCGGCCATGGGAGCGGTCCTCGGGATGAGTTCAGGGCGAGGCACTGAGCGTGCTGGAGGTAGCGGCCGGCGCGGCGGATGGGGCGCCGGCGGAGCAGGCGACCACGCGGTGTGGAGCGGTTCCGTTTGGCCGTCCATACGGCTGTCCGATGGCGCCCATGCGAGCAGCCAGCGACACCGCCTTGCCATGCAGTCGCCAGTCATAGATCACGCTGAAGGCCATGACCCGGGCCACGTACTCGCGGGTCTCCTTGAACGGCATGGTGGCCACGAACAGATCCGGCGCCAGCGAACCGCGCGCGGCCAGCCACTGGTCGATGCGGTTCGGGCCGGCGTTGTAGGCGGCGCTGGCCAGCCACGCCGAGCCGCCGAACCGCTCGGCCAGCTCGGCCAGGTAACGCGTGCCCAGCGCGATGTTGATGGCCGGGTCGTACAGCGTGTCGCCGCCACCCCAGTCGAGTCCGTGGCGCCGGGCAACCGCCGCGCCGGTTTCCGGCAGCAGCTGCATCAGGCCGCGGGCATCGGCGCCGGAATGGGCGTCGCTCATCCATGCGCTTTCGGCGCGCAGGATGCCGTAGGCCCAGGCCGGGTCGACGCCGGCTTGCTCGGCCTGCGGCACCAGGCCGTCCTGGCTGGCCAGCGGGAAGCGCAGGTCGTACAGCCTTAGCGCGTCGCCACTGCTGAAGGTGAACACCGCACGGTCATACCAGCCGCGCTGGTTGGCCAGGTCGGCAGCCACGCGCAAGGTCGACTGATCGGCGCCCTGCAGCGCCTGCGACCACTCGCGCCGCGCGAGCTTGGGCAGGCCGACGGCGTAGAGTTCGAACGCGCGCTGCAGGCCGGGCCTGGCCAGCAGCGCCTGTTCGCGTTGCGGGTCGTCGGCGAGACTCAGCGGACAGATCGCATACGGCTGGTCGAGCCGGTCGGCGGCGAGGAAACCGAAGAACGTCGCGTTGCCGGCCTGCGCCGCGAGCTGCCGGTGCGCTTCCTCGTAGCGGCCCAGTGCCGTCAGCGCGCGGGCGCGGAAGTACTGCCACTCGCCCTCCTGCTGCTGGCTGGCCGGCATGGCGTCGATGCCGGCCAGCACCGCCGTCCAGTTCTGCCTTGCCAGCGCCACGCGCACGCGCCATTCACGGCTGGCTTCGGTTTGCGCCGCGGCGGGCAGGGCGATCAGCCGGGCCAGAGCACCATCATCGAAATCGGTGGCGTGGAACAGCGCCAGCGCGTACAGCACCGCGTTGCGTTGCTGCTCGCTGAAGCTGAAGTGCGGCTGCAGCTGCTGCCACGCGCTATCGGCGCTGGCGGACTGGCGTCGGGCCAGTCGGGTCAGCGCGAGCGTGGCGGCATGCCGGGCGCGCGGAGTGTCCGGCCAGCTGGCCGCGCTGGTCAGCGCGGCGGCCGGATCGCGCAGCGCCAGCGCGAGTTGCTGCGCGCTGGCGCGCTCGTCCGCGGGCAGCCAGCCGGCCAGGCTGGCGATGGTGCCGGGCTGGCCCGCGTCGGCCGCGCGATCGATGCGGGTCCACAGGCGTGCGCTGGTCAGCAGGCCCTGGTCGTGGGCCGCATCGAGTACCGGGGCGCAGCTATCGGGCAGGTCCGGCTTGGCCCAGAGTGCAGCCAGATCCGCGTCGAAGTTCAGCGCGTCGCCGCCGGCCAGCCGTGCCTGCAAGGCGTCACAGGCGAGCGTGTCGCCGAGGCCGGGCTGGTAGAGCGCGCGGAAACCGGTCCAGTCCTGCCGGCGCGCCAGTTCGCGCAGGAAATCGCGGCGCAGGTCGGCGGCGGGGATCCAGTCGGGATATTGCGTGAGGTACTGCTCCACCGTGACGCGGTCGATCTGCTGGATGTCGTGCTCGAGCGCCGCCGCCTCCAGGTACGGGTAGAGCGGATAGTCGCGCAGGGCCGCCGCCGGCGCCTGCCAGCCCGTGCCGCCCTGCTGCGCGGCGGCATAGGCCAGCCGGAAGGCGGCGCGCTGGCCGGGTTCGGCGGCCTGCGCGATCGCACCGGTCAGCCACCAGGCGATGGCCAGCAGCAGCCAGCTCAACAGGACGCGCCGCGATGGGGTTGAAGCAAACATGAAGACTCCTGCGATCGATCCGCTGACCAGTGTAGTCGATGCCCCGCGACGACCCGTTGCGAGGCAGCGGCGTCGGCGCGCCTGCTAAGCTGACACGCTTCATCTTCCGCTCTCCGGGATAGGCATGCCGTCAACAGCTTCACCCGCTTTTCGTCGAAGTGGATTGACGTGGATCGTATTGCTGCTGCTGGCGCTGGCCGGCTTGTACTGGTGGTGGGCGATCGGGCGGCCGGTGGTGTTGCCGGATGCGCCGTCGGCGCGGATTGCCTGCGTGTCATATGCGCCGTTCCGCCGCGCTGGCGAGACGCCGCTGGATGCGACGGCCTTCATCAGCCCTGAACGCATCGACGAAGACCTGCGCGCGCTGTCGCAGCGATTCGATTGCGTGCGCACCTACTCGCAGGGCCAGGGGCTGAGCGCCGTGCCGCAGATCGCCGAACGCTACGGCATGAAGGTGCTGATGGGAATCTGGCTGGGTGGCGACGCGAAGGCGAACGCCCGGCAGATCCGGCTGGGTATCGCTACCGCGCAGGCGCATCCGCAGGTGGTGCGCGGGGTGATCGTCGGCAACGAGGTACTGCTGCGCGGCGAGTTGTCGCCGGCACAACTGGCCGGTTATCTGCACCAGGTGCGCGCGGCGGTCCGCGCGCCGGTGACGTATGCCGACGTGTGGGAATTCTGGCTGCGCCATCCGGAGCTGGCCAGTTCGGTCGACTACCTCACCGTCCACATTCTGCCGTACTGGGAGGATCGGCCGGTCTCGCCGGAGCGCGCCGTGCAACATGTGGCGACGGTGTACGCCAAGGTGCAGCACGCGTTCCCCGGGCGAAGCGTGATGATCGGCGAGACCGGCTGGCCCAGTGCCGGCCGGCCACGCCAGGCGGCCAGCGCCAGCGTCGTCAACGAGGCGCGCTACCTGCGCGAGTTCCTGCGCTACGCGGCGACCGTGCACATGCCGTACAACGTGATCGAGGCGTTCGACCAGCCGTGGAAGCGCGCGCAGGAAGGCGCCGCCGGCGGTTACTGGGGCATCTTCGATGCGCAGGCGCGGCCGAAGTTTGCGATGCAGGGGCCGGTGGTCGAGGAGTCGCTCTGGTGGGCCGGCTGGCTCGCCGGGCTGGCGGGAGCGGGCCTGTTTGGGCTGGCCGGCATCTGGCGGCGCGGGAACGATGGCTGGCGCGGCTGGACCGCGCTGGCGCTGGCCGGGGTCGCCAGCGGCTGCGCGCTGGCCTGGCAATATCGGCAGATGTGGTTCGCCTGTCGCGATGGCTGGGAATGGACGCTGTCGTCGCTCGCCTGCGTGCTGGCCTTGTTCACCGCGTTGTTGCTGGCGCGCCGGATCGCTGCGCGGCTGGCCGGCGCGAGGCCGCCGGCGCCACCGCGCTGGTTGCGCACGGGCTGGCTGTTCGCGCTGGCGTTCTACGGGTTGCTGCTGGTGTTCGACGGACGCTACCGGGATTTCCCGCTGGGCCTGTTCCTGCTGCCGTGCGCGGGCTTTGCGCTGCTCGGGGGATTGACCGACCGGCGCGAACGGCTGAAGCCGTCGCTGGAGGAATGTTTCCTGGCGGCCTGGCTGCCGCTGCTGGCGGCGGCGGTGCTGGTGCAGGAGTCCGGCCTTACCCCGGTGGCATGGCTATGGCTGGGAATGAACCTGCTGCTGGCCGTGCCGGTGCTGGTCGAATGGCGCGACACGCGCCTGCAGCCGCAGCAGCCGTAGGCTGCCGATCAACAGCGCCAGCGCACCGGCTTCGACGCCATACAGTTCCAGGGCAAGGATGCCGAGCGCGGCCGCCAGCCAGGCCAGCCACAGGCGCGGGCGCCACAACGCCAGCGCCGCGGCCGCCAGGGCGGCGATGCCGTAGACGTCGTGCAGGAATCCCAGCACCAGCAGCTGTCGCCACTGGCACCACGCGGGTGCGTCGCCGGCGCTGCATCGCTGGCCGATCACGCTGGATTCGATCAGGCCGTAACGCAGCCACGCCGTCGCCATCGCTACCGCTACCAGCAAGAGCCATGGCAGGGCTCGCCTCATCAGCTTCGGATTCATCGGCGGCGTCTCGGCGTGGCCTTGCCACCGACATGGGCGGGCAGGCGGATCTCCGCGGCCAGCGGCAGGTGGTCGGAGAACGCCTGCGGCAGCGCCCACATCTTGTCCAGCTGGATCGCTGGCGAGGTCAGGATGTGGTCCAGCGCCCGCCGCGGCTTCCAGCTGGGAAAGGTCGGCGTCGGCTGCGCCGGTGGCTGCAGGCTGCATTTGGCGAACAACTGGGCCATCTCGACGCTGTGCGGCTCGGCATTCAGATCGCCCATCAGCACCGCATGGGGGAAATCGTGCAGCAGCTCGGCGATGAAGCCGAGCTGGCGCGCGCGCGCCGGGGCGCTCAGCGACAGATGCGCGATCATCACGGCCAGCGCATTGTCGCCTTCGCCGAACTGCGCCAGCAATGCGCCGCGACCGGGGATCCGGCTGGGCAGCGGGTAGTCCAGCACCGAATGCGGCTTCAGCCGGCTGATCAGGCCATTCGCCGAATGCGCCAGCCGCGCCATCGCCCGATTCGGCTGATGACTCCAGAACGGCATGCCGGCGGTTTCGGCGAGGTACCGGGTCTGGTTGAGGAAGCCCGAGCGCAGGCTGCCGGCATCGGCCTCCTGCAAGCCGATCACGTCGAACTGCGGCAACACCTCGGCGAGCCGGTCGAGGTTGTCCATCTTGCTGCGGCCGGGCAACACCGCGTTGAGGCTGCGGGTGACGTACTCGCTGTAACGCGCCACGCTGGCGCCGGCGAGGATGTTGCAGCTGAGCAGGCGCAAGTGGCGCTCGACGGGTGCGGGTTCAAGAATGGTGGCGCGGGTCATCGCAACACCCTACAGGGGAAAGGGATGTCGACGCTCGCGGAGTGTGACGCGCCTTGCATCCAAGCATGGGCCTTCGCATGTGAACGACATGCCTCGCGCTCGGCAGGCGCGAGGTGCGGCTTATTTGCCGCTCAGTTCGCGTTTGGCCAGCCATTGGGCCACCGCCGCCAGTTCGTCGAGCGAATGGACGTTGGTGACGCGGTACTTGCCGTCGACCACGATGGACGGCGTGCCGTCCACCTGCCATTTCTGGATCAGCGCGAAATCGCGCTTCAGCTTGGCGGTGGTCTCGGCGGACGTGGCGATGCGCATGAACTGCGCCCGGTCGACGCCCTGGCGGGCGTAGAAATCGGCCAGCTCGTCCATCGAGCTGATCGGATAATGCTGGCCGAACTTGTCGGCGAACAATTGCAGGTGCGTGCGATCGACCACGCCCAGCTCTTTCGCCGCGTAATAGGCGCGCGCGTACGGCAGCCACTCGGCGCTGAACGGCGCCGGCAACAGCTTGAAAGTCACGCCCGCGGGCAGCTGCTTGCGCAGTTTGTCGGCGGTCGGTGCGAACTGGGCGCAGTGGATGCAGCCGTAGGAGAACACTTCGACCACTTCCACCTTGCCCTCGCCGCTGTAGCGCTGATGAGGGCCGGGCAGGGTCACGTACTCGCTGCCTTCGGCGTACGGCGCCGGCGCGCTGGATTGCGCCGTGCAGGCGCTGGCGAGCAGCAGGCCGGTGGACAGCGCGAGGAGGTGCAGCAGGACGAATCGCTTGAACATGGGGGCCTACTCTTCGCAGCGCGGCCAGGCGGCCGCTGGTGGGGCAGATCAGCTGACGCGGGAAACCTGTCTACTTGCCCGCCGCTTCCTTCGCCACCAGCCACTGCGTCAGCTCGATCGACTGGGCAAAGCCGCCGGCGGTGATCGGCGTGAAGCGATACTTGCCGTTGATGATCATGGTCGGCGTGCTGTCGACGCCGTAAGCCTTCATCAGGTCATCGGCGCGCTTCATGCGGGTGTTGACGGTGAACGAATTTGCCACGCCGGTGAATTCCTGCGCGGTCACGCCGTACCTGGCGTAGAACTTCGCCGCGTCGTCGATCGTGGGCCACGCTGCCTTGGGCTTCAGGTTGCTGGACCTGAGGTCGTAAGTGGACAGCTCGCCGCTCTTCCACACTGCATCGAACATCGCGTCGTGGGTCTTGCCGACAAGATCCAGCGCCTGCGCCGCGTAGAACGCGCGCTGGTACATCGGCCAGTTCTCGTCGGGGCGGAACGAGGCAGCCAGGTAATTCATCACCGCATTCGACGGCAGGCTCCGGGCGATCTGGTCGACGGTGGAATGAAAGCCGTTGCAGGCGGGACAACCGTAGGAGAACACCTCGGTCACCTCGATCTTGCCCGGGTGGCTGGTCGGCTGCGCCGGCTCGATCGCGAAGTAGTGCTTGCCTTCGACCCACTTGCCGTCGTCCACGAATGGCTTCGCCGCAACTGCAGGCGCGGGTTCGGCCGCGTCGGTGGCGGTATCGCCTGCGGCCGGTGTCGTGCTCCCGGCTGCGGCAGGCGCGGTGGTTGTCGTCGCAGCGGCGGGCGTGGCGGCAGCGACGGAAGCCGGCGTGGCCGCAGTGACGCTGGCTGCCGGTTGCGCGGGTGCGCCGGTGCCGCGGTCATGGCTGCAGGCGGCGAGCGCGAGCAGGGCGGCACACAGGAACGGCAGACGCTTCAACATGGCAAACCTCGCAGGTGGGGCATGAAACCGACAGCGCCGACCCTTCGGTCGGCGCTGGTCAATCAAGGCGTGGCGACAGGCTGGTCGCCGGCGCTGTGCAGGCCTTCGATGTAACTGGACAGCGCGGTGATGTCGGCGGGCTCCAGTTTCTTGGCGATGGCCGGCATGATCTGCGACTGCGCATCGTCGCCCCAGGTAGTGCCGTCGTGCCAGGACTTCAGGGTCGCTTCGACGTACTGTGCGTGCTGGCTGGTCAGCTGCGGATACTTCGCGCCCGGATTGCCGCGACCATCGATGCTGTGGCAGGCCATGCAAGCCGGTATGCCGCGGGTGGCGTCGCCCTGGCGGAACAGTGTTTCACCACGCTCGACCAGCGCCTGATCGGCCACGCCGGGCAGGGGTGTCTTGCTGGAGAAATAGGCGCCGACGTCGTGCATGTCCTGCGTCGACAGCGGTGCGGCCATGCCCATCATGATCGGGTTCTGCCGCTTGCCGGCTTTGAAATCGGTCAGCTGGCGCACGATGTACTGCTCGCTCTGCCCGGCCAGCTTCGGGTACTGCGCGTCACTGGAGTTGCCGTCGATGCCGTGGCAGGCGCCGCAGACGGCGGCCTTCGCCTGGCCCGCGGTGGCGTCGCCCGGTTTGACGGCGGCGGTTGCTTCGGCGGCCGTCGCCGCGGGCGCTGCCGCGGTGGTGGCGGTAGCCGGCGCCGCTGCCGTGGCCGCAGCGGCTGGCGCGGCAGTTTTCGGCTGGGCGTCCTGTGCCATCAGCGCACTGGCGGACAGTGCAAACACGAGGGCTATGGCAGACCCGAGAACAGCGGGCCGAAAACCAGCGGACCGAAAACTCATACACTTGACTCCCGAGAGACTTGCGAACACTGCCCAGATTGCGGCCACGAGGCTTGCAACAGGCAGAAACCGCAGAATTATCCCTGCGCCACCATAGCTTGGTCAAACCATTCCCATGTCGAATCCGCTTCAGGGTGCCCAGTTCGTGCTGGCCGCCCATCGCATCAGCCAGCTTCCTGCCGACCAGGGGGCCGAGGTGGCGTTCGCCGGCCGCTCCAACGCGGGCAAGTCCAGCGCGCTGAATGCGTTGACTGGCCACAAGGGCCTGGCACGCACCTCCAAGACGCCGGGCCGCACGCAGCAGATGGTTGCCTTCAGCCTGCCCCCGCCCGTCCAGGTGGAAGGTCAGCCGCCGCCGGACGTGCGCCTGATCGATCTGCCCGGATACGGCTACGCGAAGGTGCCGCTGGAGATGCGCGAGCACTGGAAACTTGAGATCGATGCCTATCTGCACCAGCGGCGCAGTTTGCGTGGACTGGTGCTGATCGTGGACATCCGCCATCCACTGAAGGAGTTCGACCGGCTGATGCTGGAGTTCTGCTTCGCCACCCAATTGCCGTGCCACCTGCTGCTGACCAAGGCGGACAAGCTCTCGCGCGGGCAGGCCACCCAGGCGCTGGCCGCCTTGCGCAAGCAATTCGCCGCGGAGGGTCTGCACGCCACCGCGCAGATCTTTTCCTCGTCCGCCGGCACCGGCGTGGACGAGGCAAGGCAGGCGGTGATGACGCTGCTGCGGCAGCCGCGCGAAGGCGCGCATCAGGGGCGCGAGCGCTAGAGAAGGTGCCCCGGCAACGGGCGAGCGCGCTCAGCCGCGCACGGATTCCATGAACACCGCACACAGCGCCTGCATCCCGGCGCGATCGTCCTCGTCGAAGCGGTCGATCACCGGGCTGTCGACATCCCAAACGCCAAGCAGGCTGCCATCGGACTTGATCAGCGGCACCACGATCTCCGATTGCGAGGCGGCGTCGCAGGCGATGTGGCCCTCGAACGTGTTGACGTCGCGCACCAGCTGGGTTTCGCGGGTGCGCGCGGCGGTACCGCAGACGCCGCGGCCGAGCGCGATGCGGATGCAGGCGGGTTTGCCCTGGAAGGGACCGACCACCAGTTCGTGGCCGTCGTACAGGTAGAAGCCGGCCCAGTTGAGTTCGGGCAGGCTGTGATAGATCAACGCGCCGAAATTCGCCGCGTTCGCGATCAGATCGCGCTCGCCGGCCAGCAGGCCGCGCGCCTGCGACAGCAGATCACCATAGTGCTCGCGCTTGCTGGCGTACGTGTGGGATTTCAGTTCGAACATGCGATGCGTCCAGCGGCAAAGCCCGTATTATGCGCCGAGCCATCAGACGGGGAGGCAGCATGAGCTTGACCGAGCAGCGCGAAGGAATCGAAGCGGGGCGGCTGGACATGTTCGTGGACGGCGCGTTCGCGTTCATCCTGACCCTGCTGCTGATCGGCGGCGAATCGATCCCCGACAGCACCGGCAAGCTGCTGCACGCGCTGGGCGGCATCCCCGCGTTCGCCGTGTGTTTTTTCCAGATCGCATTCTTCTGGCATGGCCATGTGCGCTGGCGCAAGCGCTGCCACAGCGCGGATGCCACTGGCCGCTGGCTGTCGTTGCTGCTGGTGTTCTTTGCGATGATCTTCGTCTACCCGCTGCACATGGTGTTTTCCGGCGTGTTCTCCTGGCTGAGCGGCGGTCGTCTGCCCAGCGACTTTCGCCTGGTCGGCGGTCCGCTGGACATGCGCACCCTGTTCGCCTGCTACGGCCTGTCGTATGCGTGCATGGCCGGCACGTTGACGCTGCTGTTCCTGCATGCGGCGAAGAGCGCGGCCCGGCGTGGCTTCGGCAACCTGGATGCGCGCCGCGAAATGCGCATATGGAGCGTGCCGGCTGCCATCGGCCTGGTCTCGGCGCTGACCGCGCTGCTGTTGCCGCTGTCGTCGCCCGCGTGGGCGTGGGCGATCCCCGGCTTCATGTACTCGCTGCTGTTCCTGATCGGACCGGTGGTGACGCGCTTCAATCGCCGTTACGCACAGGCGTGATGCCGGCCGTCTTCATTGCCGGCACCGATACCGGCATCGGCAAGACGCACGCAGCGTGCGCGCTGTTGCACGCATTGCGCCGGGCCGGCTACGGCGTCTGCGGCATGAAACCGGTGGCCAGCGGTTGCGTGGCAACCGTCGATGGCCTGCGCAACGACGATGCGCTGGCCCTGCAGGCAGCCAGCAGCACGATGCTGCCGTATGCGTCGATCAATCCGGTTGCGTTGCGCGATCCGCTGTCGCCGCACCTGGCCGCCGCACATGAGGGCGTGGAGATCTCGCTGGCACCGCTGCGCAAAGCCTTCGACCAGTTGCGTGCCGATCATCAATGCGTGGTGGTCGAAGGCATCGGCGGCTGGCTGGTGCCCCTGGCGCCAGGGCTGTTCGCGGCGGATATCGCCAAGCAGTGGCGATTGCCGGTGATCCTGGTGGTCGGGTTGCGGCTGGGTTGCCTCAACCATGCCCTGCTCAGCGCGCGCGCGATCGCCGCCGATGGTTGCCGCCTGCTCGGCTGGATCGGCAACTGCATCGATCCGGCGATGGAGGCGCAGGCGGAGAACCTGGCCACGCTGCGCGAGCTGCTGCCGGCGCCGTGCCTCGGCGTGTTGCCGCATGCGGTGGCGCCGGCGCAGGCGGCCAGCGAGTTGGCGGTATCGGTTTTGGGCTGAGCTTCACATCGGTCATGTTTGCATGGACGTCGATATCCACCGCTGGAGACACGCATGGCCCGCAATCACTACTACCTTTCGATCGCCGACCTGGCCCACGCACGTGGCGACGACCCGCGCTTCGCCTACGATGGTGCCGGGCCGAACGATTTTGCCGCGGCACTGCAGCAAGCCTTGCGCGACGACGCGCTGTTCCGGCGCTGGCGAGCGGCCCAGCCCGACCCGGATGCCGTGGACGGCAGCCTGGGTAGCGTCGACCCGACGGCGCAGGCCACCGCGCAGGTTTCCGACCTGCGTACCGATGTCGACCTGATTACCGATTTGCCGATGAGCGTGGTACGTCACCGGCTGTACCTGCTGATCGGCGCGGCGTGGCAATTGCGTGACCTGCGCGTCGCCTGAACCTGCCTGCGCTTCAGTTGGTGGTACAGCGGTGGTGGTTTGGAAAGTGGCGGCGGTGTGGGTACAGTCGGCGATCACGACTTTCGTGCCCGGCATGGGCACACCACCCGGGGACACCAGATGCTTCGTCTGCGCATGATCGCACTAGCCACCACGGTGGCGCTCGCCGCCTGTTCGCAACAGCCGGAAAGCGCCGCGAATCCACCTGCGCCAGCCGCTTCGGCGGCTGCCGCCAGCACTGCCGCAGCGGCCAGCAACGCCATGACCAGCAACCCGTTCTACAGCGCCAGCACGCTGCCGTTCCAGGCACCGCCGTTCGATCGCATCAAGGACACGGACTATCAGCCGGCCATCGAGGATGGCATGCGCCAGCACATGGCCGAGATCGAGAAGATCGCCGCCGACCCGGCGGCGCCGACGTTCGAGAACACCTATGTGGCGATGGAGAAATCCGGTGCCATGCTGAATCGCGTGATGGCCGCGTTCAATGCAGTGACCGGCGCGAACACCAACGACACGCTGCAGAAAGTGCAGGAGGACGAAGCGCCCAGGCTGGCCGCGCATTGGGACGCGATCCATCTCGACAGTCGTCTGTTCCAGCGCGTCGAGGCCGTCTACAACCAGCGTGACACGCTCAAGCTCGATCCGGAATCGGCGCGGCTGGTCGAGGTGGTCTACAAGAACTTCGTGCATGCCGGCGCAAAGCTTTCCGACGCCGACAAGGCGAAGCTGAAAGACCTCAACAAGGAAGAATCGACGCTGAGCACGGCGTTCACCAACAAGTTGCTGGCCGCCACCAAGGATGCCGCGCCGGTGATCACCGACAAGGCGAAGCTGGCCGGGCTGTCGGAGGGCGAGCTCGCTGCCGCGGCGCAGGCCGCCAAGGAGCGCAAGCTCGACGGCCAGTACGTGCTGTCGCTGCAGAACACCACCCAGCAGCCCGAACTGCAGGACCTGAGCGATCGCGCTACCCGCGAGGCGTTGTTCGATGCCTCCTGGAGCCGTGCCGAAAAGGGCGGCGTCAATGACACCCGCAAGACCATCGTGCGGCTGGCGCAGATTCGTGCCGAACAGGCGAAGCTGCTCGGCTTCCCGAACTATGCGGCGTGGAAACTGGACGACCAGATGGCGAAAACGCCGGAGACGGCGTTGAAGTTCATGCAGGATCTGGTGCCGGCCGTCACCGCCCGCGCCAAGGTCGAGGCGAAGGACATCCAGGCGCTGATCGACCAGCAACATGGCGGCCTCAAGCTTGCGCCCTGGGACTGGAACTTCTACGCCGAACAGGTGCGCAAGGCCAAGTTCGATCTCGATGAAAGCCAGATCAAGCCGTACTTCGAGCTGGACAACGTGCTGCAAAACGGCGTGTTCTACGCCGCCAACCAGCTGTACGGGCTGACCTTCAAGGAGCGCCACGACATTCCGGTGTACCAGCCGGACATGCGCGTGTTCGAGGTGTTCGACAAGGATGGCCGTTCGATGGCGCTGTTCTATGCCGACTACTTCAAGCGCGACAACAAGAACGGCGGCGCCTGGATGGACAACCTGGTCACCCAGTCCAGGCTGCTCGGCACCCAACCGGTGATCTTCAACGTGTGCAACTTCAGCAAGCCGGCCGCTGGCCAGCCGGCGCTGCTGTCGTTCGACGACGTGACCACCATGTTCCACGAGTTCGGCCACGCGCTGCACGGCCTGTTCGCCGACGAGCAGTATCCGACCCTGTCCGGCACCAACACGGCGCGCGACTTCGTCGAGTTTCCGTCGCAATTCAACGAGCACTGGGCGACCGATCCGAAGGTCTTCGCCAACTACGCGAAGAACTACAAGACCGGGCAGCCGATGCCGCAGGCCCTGGTCGACAAGATGAAGAAGGCCGGCAAGTTCAACTCCGGCTACGGCATGACCGAACTGGTTTCCGCCGCGCTGCTGGACATGAACTGGCACATGCTCGGCGCCGACGCGCCGCTGCAGGATGCCGACCAGTTCGAGGCCGCCGCGCTGAAGAAGGACAAGATCGATCTCGGCTACGTGCCGCCGCGCTATCGCTCCAGCTATTTCCAGCACATCTGGGGCAACGGCTACGCCGCCGGCTACTACGCCTACCTGTGGACCCAGATGCTGGCCGACGATGCCTTCGTGGGTTTCAAGGATCAGGGCGGCCTGACCCGCGCCAACGGCGATCGCTTCCGCGCGATGGTGCTCTCGCGCGGCAACACCGAGGATCTGGCGAAGATGTACAAGGACTGGCGCGGCCAGCCACCGCAGATCGAGCCGATGCTGGAGAACCGCGGCCTGAAGGACGCGCCGAAGAAATGATCGGCACGCGTCACCCCGCTTGAAGAACCGGCCCGCCACGTGCGGGCCGGTTCTTCTCCTGGCGGCCCATGGCCGGCGTGGCCCGCATGGATGCCGCGGCGTGGAATAATCGAGCCTCCCCGAACGGAGCCGCCCACGCGTGGACAACCACCACTATCTGCAGACGGCGCTGGTGTTCCTGCTGGCTACGGTGATCGCGGTGCCGTTGACCAAGCGGTTCCGGCTCGGCTCGGTGCTCGGCTACCTGCTGGCCGGCGTGGTGATCGGGCCGCAACTGCTGGCTCTGGTCAACGATACCCAGGGAGTGGCGACGATCTCGGAATTCGGCATCGTGCTGATGCTGTTCGTGATCGGCCTGGAGCTGTCGCCGCGGCGGCTGTGGGTGATGCGCCGATCGGTGTTCGGCACCGGCCTGCTGCAGGTGCTGGCGAGCAGCGTGGCGATCGCGGCGGCGGCCTATTTCCTGTTCGGCCTCACCGGCAAGGCGGCCGCGATCGTTGGCGGCAGCCTGGCGTTGTCCTCGACCGCGTTCGGTCTGCAGATCCTCGCCGAGCGCAAGGAAGCCGGCTCGGCGTACGGGCGGCAGGCGTTCGCGATCCTGCTGTTCCAGGATCTGGCGGCGATTCCGCTGATCGCGATGGTGCCGCTGCTGGCCAGTTCGTCGATCCAGCATGGCCCGGATCTGGTCGGCATCCTGCGCACGGTCGGGGTGATCGTGGCGGTGGTGGTGGGTGGGCGTTACCTGTTGCGCCCGGTGTTCCGTTTCGTGGCGAAGGCGGATGCGGTGGAAGTGTCCACCGCCACTGCATTGATGGTGGTGATGGGCACGGCGTGGCTGATGGAGCTGGCCGGAGTGTCATCGACGCTGGGCGCTTTTCTCGCCGGCGTGCTGCTTGCCGATTCGGAGTACCGGCATGACCTGGAATCCCACCTGGAGCCGTTCAAGGGTCTGTTGCTGGGTCTGTTCTTCATCAGTGTCGGCATGACGATGGATCTGTCGCTGCTGCTGCATCAACCCGTGTACGTGCTTGGTGTGGTGTGCGCCTTGCTGCTGCTGAAAGGCGTGTTGCTGTGGCCGCTGGGGCGCATCGTCGGCGGGCTCGATCATGCCGAGGCGCTGCGGTTGGCGGTGCTCCTGGCCTGCGGCGGCGAGTTCGCGTTCGTGGTGCTGAAGATGGCCGGTGAGCAGCGCATCCTCAGCGAACCGCAGCACAACCTGCTGGTGCTCGCGATCTCGCTGTCGATGGCGTTGACGCCCTTGCTGGTGGCCTTGCTGGGGCGTGTGCTCGGCAACAAGGCGAAGAAGCCGACACGCGCCTACGACGTCATCGATACGCACGTGCCGCGGGTGATCATCGCCGGCTACGGGCGTATGGGCCAGATCATTGCGCGCGTGTTGCGCGCGCAGGGCATCCCCTTCGTCGCGCTGGATCACTCGGTCGAACAGCTCGATCTGGTGCAGCGCTTCGGCAATGTCACCGACATCTTCTACGGCGATCCGGCGCGGCCGGAACTGCTGCGCGCCGCCCAGGCGGACAAGGCCGAAGTCTTCGTGCTGGCCAGCGACGATCCCGAATCGAGCCTGCGCGTGGCGCGCGTGGTGCGCCGGCAATATCCGCATCTGAAGGTCATCGCGCGCGCGCGCAACCGCCAGCACGTGTGGCGATTGATGGATCTGGGCATCGAGGAGCCCGTGCGCGAGACGCTGTATTCCAGCCTCAAGATGACGCGCAAGGCGCTGGAAGCGCTGGGCCTCACGGCGGAACAGGCAACCGATCAGGTGGAGCGTTTCCGCCGCCAGGATGCGGATCTGCTCAAGGCGCAGTACCTGGTCTACGACGACGAAACCAAGCTGGTGCAGACCACCCGCGAGGCGCTGTCCGATCTGGAAAAACTGTTCGAGGCCGACGCGGCTCCGCAGGCCGAGCGCGAGCGGCGGCGCGACGCCGGCGTTCCCTTGAGCGGCGACAACTGACGGGTTGCCGAAGAGGTCTTCCTCGCCCGCAACAGTCCGGGGTTGCGCCGCACCGCTCGCTCAGTCGGCCGGCGCGGAAGGTTGCCGCAGGGTTTGCCGCACGCTGGGAATCGCGCTGGTGCGGGCGGCCAGTTCATGGGCGATGTCGACATAGCCGACCTGCCGCGCCACGTCCGCGGCGGTGCGACCGAAAGCGTCGGCGGCGTGGCGATCGGCGCCGCGAGACAGCAGCACGCGCGCCGGGGGCAGCAAGGCGTGCATCGCGCAGGCGTGCAGCGCGGTGACGCCGCGCTGGTCGGCGTGTTCGACCCGGGCGCCGGCATCCAGCAGCAACGGCACCAGCGCGCCGATGTGGGTGGCATCGCACTCGCTGCCCGGACGCAGCTGTGCGCCGAGCAGCAGCAGCAACGGCGTCTTGCCTTCGGCATCCGCATGGTTGATGTCGGCGCCGTGTTTGAGCAGTACGTCGAACAGGCGCCGCGCGCGCAGGCTGTCGTTGTGTTCGAACCCGAACTGGGCCGCTGCATGCAGTGCACTGCGGCCACCGGCATCGACGGCGTTGACGTCGGCGCCGGCGCCGAGCAGCAGTTCGATGATGTCCGGATAGCCCATGGCCGCGGCCACCATCACCGCGGTGGCGTCGTTCGGCAGCCGCTGGTCGACGGCAACGTGGTGTTGCAGCAACAACGCCACCAGCGCCTCGCGCCGCGCCGCCACGGCCGCCGCCAGCGCGGTCACGCCACTGCGCGCGGCCACCGAGGTATCGGCACCCGCATCGAGCAGGCAGGCTGCGACGTCGCGATGTCCGGCGCCGCAGGCGCGTACCAGGGCGGAAGCGCCTTGGTCGTCGCGGGTGTCTACCGCGAAGCCCAGTTCCAGCAGGCGTTGCACGGTGGCCAGAGCGCCGGCGGTCGCGGCGGCCGGCAGGTCGTCGGGGCGCAACGGGCGATCCGGCCGCTGCCAGTCGCGCCAGTCCAGCCAGCGCTCGACGCCCGGGTGTTCCAGCGCCAGGCCCAGCGGGGTTTCGCCGTTGGCGTCGGCAGCCTCCGGGTCGGCGCCATGGGCGATCAGCGCGCGTACCAGCGGCAGCGCCTGCGCGCCATGTTCGAGCGCGGCAAACAGCGGCGTGCGGCCGTCGCGATCGCGCGTGTTCGGATCGCAGCCGCGGCTCAGCAAGGCCTGCAGCAGCCCGGACTGCCCGTTGATGACCGCCAGATGCAGCGGGGTACGCTCGCGTGCATCCGGACCGAACGGATCGGCCCCCCGCTCCAGCAGATCGAGCGGCAGCGCCGCACTTTGCGCGACGCCGTTCAAACGCGACAGTGCGTGTGCCAGCAAGCCGGCGCCGGCCGGGCTGGCACCGGCCTGCAGCAGGTCGTCCAGCGCCTCGGTCGAACTCGGCAGCTGCTGCAGCAACGCGTCGAACAGGCGTCGGCCCAGCGGCGGCGGAACCGGGTTGCCTACAGTGTCGGCGTCGTCGATGCGCGGCGCTTCCAGCCGCGCTTCGGCATCGAGGCCGTGATCGAGCAGCCAGCGGCGGGCGGCGGCGAGGCCTGGCGTAGCCAGATCCAGATACAGCTGCGCCAGTTGTGGCTGCGGCCATTCGCGCACGCGTTCGGCGAAGCCCGAAACGATCGCCCAGTGGCCGAAGCGCAGCGCATCGAGCAGATGCGCCGGGGTATCGGCGCCCTCGGCGAGCAGATCGTGGCTGAGGCTGGTCGGCAGCGGAGTATCCGGGTCGAGCAGGGCGACCAGATCCCAGCGACCGGCCGCGGCAGCATGGTCGAGTGCACTGCGGCCATCGCTGCCGGGCGCTTTCGGCTCGGCACCGAGTGCCAGCAGGGCGCGCACGGTTTCGCCGTGGGCATGCGGCGACTGGCAGGCCAGGGTCAGCGCATCGCGGCCATGCTGGTCGCGCACCCGCGCATCGGGTTGTGCCTCGGCCAACAGCTGCACGATGCCGCACGCGCCAGCGCGCGCCGCTTCCATCAAGGCGGTGCTGCCGTGCTGATCGGCCAGCTTGACGTCGGCGCCAGCGGCGCACAAGGCGCGGGCGATCTGTTCGTGGCCCTCGGCGGCGGCACTCAGCAAGGCATGCCGGTGGCGCGCATCGACGGCATTGACCGCCGCACGGTGCTTGAGCAGCAGCTTGATCCCTTCGACGTCATCGTCGGCGATGCCGGCGGCGGCGACCAGGGCGGGCTCGCCGTCGGCCGGCGCGGGCTTGGCGCCGCGCTCCAGCAAAAACTTCACCAACGGCCAGTTGGCGGCACGGCAGGCGGTGGCCAGCGGACTGACGCCGGCCTTGTTCAAGGCGTTGATCGGTGCGGCGGCGTCCAGCAGCATAGCGGCCACGCCGGGTTCGGCGCTGAGCACCGCGCCATGCAGCGGGGTGTTGCCCTCGGCGTCCGTGACCAGCGGGCTGGCGCCGTTGGCGAGCAGGGTCAGCACCGCTTCGGCGCGGCCGTGCCAGCTGTCGCGGGTGGCCGCCAGCAGCGCCGTGATGCCGCCGCTGGCACGATTCACGTCGGCACCCCTGGCGATCAGCGCGCGCAGCAGGCGGGTGTCCGGCAGCAGCGCGGCGAGCATCAGTACCGGGCGCTGGTCGCGATCGTCGGCGTCAGGAGAAGTGTCCGGATTCGCGCCAGCCTCGACCAGCGCCAGCGCGCGTTCGATGTCGCCGCCGCGGGTGGCTGCCAGCAGCGCTTCGGCCTGCTCGGGCGTACCGGCCGTGCGCTCCTGCTCGGTCAGCACCGGACGCGACGCCGGTTCACGATTCGCCGACGATGCTCCGTGATCGCCGCGTCGGCGCGGCTGATGCCGCTCGCACAGCAGCGCGCGCAGCGTCCGGTTGGCGATCACCAGACAGCCTAGCGGCAACAGCACCACGCCATAGATCGCCAGCGCGGCGATGCGCGGCTCCGGAGGCAGCACGCCGTACAGCCCGGTCAACGCGATCGCGCCGAACGCCAGCACCAGCAGCGACAATGCGGCCGGCAGGAAATGGCTGAAGAAGCGCTCCTCGTGCGAGAGATGGCGACCGAACGCGATGCTGCGCAAGGTGGCGGTGAAGATCCATGAACCGTCACGCTGGCTCGGGTATGCATCGTCCCAGACGAACACCAGGCCGAATGCAGGCCACAGCCGCCACAACGCGCTCAACGCCAACACCAGGGCTGCCGCCAGGATCAGTGCCGCACCGAGACTGGGGGCCCGACTCAGCTGCAGCATCGGCCAGGCCACCAGCACGAACACCAGCACGCTGTAACCGGAGAACATCACCAGATGTGCCGCGCCACGGCGGAGGACGGTACGGCCGAAGCGCGGCTCCGGGTCGAAACCGATCGCATGACAGATCGCCGCCATGGTCAACGCGTTGGCCAGCAGCAGCGGAATCAGCGTCAGCGGATGGGTGGCCAGCCCGGCGACCGCGACCGCAAGCAGGCCCGGTATGAACCATGCGAGGGCTTGCATGAAGGGAGGGCGGCGTCGCGATTTGGGCTGGGTCATGGCGGCAGTATAGAAATCGTTGGACATGCAGACGGTAACCAAGTGTTAACGCCGATGACAGGTGCCGCGGACGATGGCGATCAATCGTCCCGACGGTCCCGCGGAGAATGGGTGTAATCGGGGTGATTGGCCGCGACCAGGGTTTCCTGTGGGGGCAACTGCAAATGCCAGCCCTGCTCGCGCAGGTGGACGAGCACCTGTTCGGTGTCCTCGACCGGCAGCTTGCGCTGTTCGTCCAGTTGCACCTCCATCACGAAGCGCAGGTCGCCGAGCAGCAGCAGCAGCGATTCGGGCAGCTGGTCGAAGGCGTCGCGCTGTGCCAGCCACAGGTAACTGTCGACCTTGCGCAGGCTGGCGTAGACAAAGCACTGCATGACAACTCCGGTAAGCGGACGGGCGGACTGCGCAGGGTAGCAGTGCAGGGCTGTACCGGCCCGCTGCGGAAACCGGCGATGGTCGGCGGCCGCGCCTGTTCATTCGTTAGTTAAATGTTGCGACCGCACTTGCAACGCCTTGTGCGAGCGGGCAAAGTGCGGCCCAGCGGCTTCAAACGTCCGTATGAATTTGCATGGAACGCTGTCACCGCCATCCATCCGAGCCACATCACGACAAGCAGGAGCAAGCGATGCATATTTCTCACCGTTCCCTCAAGGGCGCCACCCGTCCGCTCGCACTCGCTGCATTGAGCGTGGCCATTGTCGGAGCCTTGTTTGCGCCGGGCAGCGCCAGCGCCAGCGCCTTCCAGCTGAAGGAAAACAGCGCCAAGGGCCTCGGTCGCGCGTATGCCGGCTCGGCCACGGCCGGCGGCGACGTCTCGGTCGTGGTGAACAATCCGGCCGCGATGACCGACCTCAAGGGCACCTATCTGCAGGCTGACATCACCGGCATCAACTTCAGCACCAAGTTCAGCGGGTCCGCACATGACGCCCTGGGCCGGCCGATCAGTGGCGGCAATGGCGGCGATGGCGGCACCACCTTGCCGGTGCCGGCTCTGTTCTTCGCCACCCAGGTCGGCGACCGGGTGCATGTGGGCGGCGGCTTCTCCGTGCCGTTCGGTTTCCAGACCGAATACGACAAGAACTGGGTGGGCCGTTACAACGGCATCAAGTCCAAGTTCGAATCGCTGGATGCGACGCTCTCGGCCTCGTTCGATGTCACCGATACCTTCAGCCTCGGCGCCAGCGTGATCGCGCAGAAGACCAGTGCCGAGTTGACCAGCGCGATCAACTACAACGCGGTGGGCCTCAGCATCCAGCAGGGCATCGGTGCGCAGACGGCAGCCGGCGTGGCGCAGATCCAGGCCGCGGCCGCGGCCGGGCAGATCCCGCCGGCGCAGGCTGCCGCGATGATCCAGGCGGCGGTGCAGCAGGGCCAGGCCGCGGCGGCCGGCGTCGCCGCGCTGACCCCGCAGGGCGCGGATGGCCTGGCCCGCATCAAGGGCGACGACTGGGGCTACGGCTGGCAACTGGGCGGCTACTGGAAGCTGACCCCGAACGACAAGCTGGGGCTCAACTACCGTTCCAAGATCAGTCATCGCCTGGAGGGCACCGGCAATTTCACCACGACGCCGGGCTACGACGTGTTGCTGTCAAATCCGGCGCTGGCCGCCTCGATTCCGCCGTTCAGCCACACCACCGGCACCGCCGACTTCACCACGCCGGCCGTAATCAGCGCGAGCTACTGGCATCAGGCGGAGAAGTTCGGCCTGGGCATCGACGTGGCGTACACCAAGTGGGACGTGTTCAAGAACCTCACGGTGAACTACGGCAATTCGCAGCCGTCGACCTCGGAGGCGTACAACTGGCGCAACACGGTGTTCGCCTCGATCGGTGGCGACTATTACCTCAGCGACAAGCTCACCCTGCGCGCCGGTATCGCGGTCGACAGCACGCCGACCCACCTCGCCACCCGCAGTCCGCGCGTGCCGGATTCGACCCGCCAGATGGCCTCGGTCGGCATCGGGTACAAGGCCAGCGAGCACTTCGAGATCAATGCGTCCTACGCGCATATCTTCGTCAACCAGGCGCACGTGAACACGACGAGCGGCACCGGTGACACGCTGACCGGCAACTTCGACGACTACGGCAACTTGCTGAGCTTCTCGGCGCAATACAAGTTCTGATAGCGGTCGGTCCAGATGCGTGGAAAACAACAGCCTCCCCGTGCAGACGGGGAGGCTTTTTCATGGTCGCGAGGTTGTTGGTGCGGGTCCGCGCGGCCACTCAGCCGCGTTGCAACAGCAGCTTCAGCATGCGTCTGAAGCGCGCGCCATATGGCGGGTTGAGCAGCCCTGCCCCATTGAAACGGGCTTGGCGGAATACCGGTTTCAGATGCGAGAACGTGCGGAAACCGGCCTCGCCGTGGTAGCCGCCCATGCCCGATGCACCCACGCCGCCGAACGGCAGGCCATGCTGGGCGATGTGATACAGGGTGTCGTTGACGCTGACACCACCGGCCTGGGTGCGCGCCAGCACGGCGTCGATGCGGCCTTGATCGTGCTCGAACAGATATAGCGCCAGCGGGTGCGGGCGGGCGCGGACATGGGCGATCGCCTCATCCAGCGTGTCATAGGGCACCAACGGCAGCAGCGGCCCGAAGATCTCCTCGCGCATCACCGCCATGTCGTCGCCGACTTCCGTCAGCAATTGCGGCGGCAGCAGGCGGCGGGCCGGATCTTCCGCGGCATCGCCGAGCGGGTGCAGCCGGGCGCCCGCGGCCAGAGCGTTCTCGCGCAACGCGACGAGGCGCTGATACTGGAGATCGGAAACGATGCTGGCGTATTGCGCGTGCTGCGCAAGTTGCGGATACATGCGGGCCGTGGCGCGCGTGGCGGCCTCGACGAAGTCCGCCAGGCGCGCCCGCGGCAGCAGCACGTAATCCGGCGCAATGCAGGTTTGCCCGGCGTTGACCAGCTTGCCGAAAATGATGCGCTCCACCGCGTGCTCGAAACGCGCGCCGGGACCGATGATCGCCGGCGACTTGCCGCCCAGTTCCAGCGTCACCGGGGTCAGGTTGGCGGCGGCGGCGCGCATGACATGCCGGCCCACTGCTGTCGAACCGGTGAACAGCAGGTGGTCGAACGGCAGGGCTGAAAAGGCTGCGGCCACATCGGCTTCGCCGGTGACCACGAGCACTTCGTCAGCCTGAAAATACTGCGCGGCGAGGGTCGCGAAATACGCGGAGAAGCGGGGCGTGTGCTCGCTCATCTTGACCATCACGCGATTGCCTGCAACCAGTGCGTCGACCAGCGGCCCGACGGCGAGGTACAGCGGATAGTTCCACGGCACGATGATGCCGACCACGCCGAGCGGCTGCGGCCGCAACTCGGTGCGCGCGGGCAGGAACAGCAGATCGGCCAGCTTCCGCCGAGGCTTCATCCAGTGCCGGCCATGCCGCAACGCATGGCGGATCGCCGACAGGCTGGGAAAGACCTCCAGCAAGTCGGTCTCCTCTGTCGGGCGCTGGCCGAAGTCCGCATTGATCGCCGCGGCGAGTTCGACGCGATGCGCCTGTAGCATCGTCCGCAACGCCTGCAGCCGGGCGGCGCGCAGCGGCCAGGCGACCAGCGGATCGTTCGCCTGGGCAGTGCGCAGGCGCTGCAGTTGTTCGTTCAAGGTGGCGGCATGATCTGTCATCGGCTTCTCAGAACTTGGCGCGCCACTCCACACCCCACATGCGTGGCGGCGTGATCGAGGCGTAGGGCGTGCCGAACACACTGGCGGAGATGTTGCTCACCCCGGTGACGTAGCGTTTGTCGAACAGGTTGTTGACGTAGACCGCCACGCCCCAGTGATCGTTCGTCGCGCTCCAGTCCAGCCGCGCATCGGTGCGTTGCTGGCTGGCGCCGGTGCTGAAGTTCGGGCTGACATGGCAGGTGCCCTGCAGCTGCGAGTCGCGGTTGCAACGCGACTCGCCGCGGAACGCATGGTTGAGATTGGCCTCCAGTGTGCCGCCCGCCACCGCGCGCCAGGTATAACCAAGCGCCGCGGCGAACGAGAATTTCGGTTCGCCGGTGGGCTGGCCCGACAGGCTGACGCCGGACGGCGCCACGGCCTTGCTGTAAGTGGCGTCGATGTAGGCCCCGGTGAAGCTCAGACGCAGGTCGTCCACCGGTTGCCACTGCGCCTCCAGCTCCAGCCCCCGGGCCTCCTGGTCGGTGCTGTTGACCAGGTAGCGCGGCACGCCGGAGCCGGCCGCGTTCGGGTCCAGCGTCAATGCCTGCCGGTTGCTGTACTTGTAGTAGTAGACCGAACTGTTCAACAGCAGGTGCTGCTCGGGAAACACGGTCTTGATGCCGGCCTCGTAGTTCCATACCTTCTCCGGCTGGAAACGCGAACCCACCTGCACGCTGTTGTAGCCGCCAGCCTTGTAGCCTTTGGTCGCCGACACATAGCCCATCACGTCAGGGGTGAACTTGTAGTCAAGCACCGCGCGCGGGCTGAAGTCGCTCCAGTTGTCGCCGAACTGCACCGGCACCCCGACCGCGTCGGTGAAGATGATGTTGTTGCCGAACGCGGCCAGCGCGTACTGCGCCTGCGGCGGCAGCATGCCGATCACGCCGGCCTGGCCGAGCGCCGCGATGGTGGCGTCGAACTGGTCGGCGCGGCGTGGCATGTTGTACCAGGAGAACCGCTTCTGGTCGCGCGTGTAGCGGATGCCGGTGGTGAGGTTGAGTTTGTCGCCGAGGTGCCAGATCACGTCGCCGAATGCCGCGTACGCCTTGAAGTGGCCGACATTGCTGATCGCCTCGTGCCAGGGATCGCCGAGCAGCGTGTACGGCAGGCCCATCGCAGCGAGCCCGTTGCTGATGTCGGTCAGCGGGTGGCCCACGCCCATCACGTTGCCGGCCAGGGTGTCGATGCTGTCGGTGAAGACATTGGTCTGGCTGGTCTGGCGCGCGTGCTCGTCGTAGTAGCTGACGCCGCTGACCCAGTCGATCAGGCTGTAGTTGCCGCTCAGCTTGAACTCCTGGTACCAGCTGCGGTTGCTCTCCAGGTTGGCGGTGTCGAGGTAGCTGACGATGTGGTTGGTGCCGTCGTAGTCGCCGCGGTTCTCGGTATGGAAGCGTCGCCACGCGGTGGTCGAAACCAGGCTGCCCCAGGCAAACGAATGATCCACGCTCAGCGTGGCGCCATCGAACTTGCGCCTCTCCACCGCGCCGACGGCGTCGTTATAGAGCGGTGCGTGCAGCGGGTTGAGATAGGTCGCCGGATCGGGCGGATACGGTGGGCGCTGCTGGGTGTCGTTCGACAACGCAATCAGCCCGATCGCCGGCTTCGGCAGTTGCTTGAGGTTCTCGTGATCCCATGACAGCAGCACGCGGGTGTCGTCGGAAAGGTTCCAGCGCCACACGGTGCGGGTGCCGAAGTCATGGTCGCCGCCGTAGCGCCTGCCACTGCCGGCATCGGTGATCCAGCCGTCGCTGCGGTTGCTGTAGCTGCTGAAACGAAGCGCCATGTCCTTGTTGAGCGGCACGTTGAGCAGGCCATCGAGATACTGCCGGCCGTAGTTGCCGAAGCGCGCGCGCACGCGGCCTTCGAATTTGTCGCGGGGTTCGTTGGTGACGATCGAGATCGCGCCCGCGGCAGCATTGCGGCCGAACAGCGTGCCCTGCGGACCCTTCAGCACCTCGATCCGCTGCACGTCGTTGAACGCCAGCAGGGCGGCGCCCGATCGCGCCGCATACACGCCGTCCACATACACGCCGACGGCCGACTCGGTGCCGATGCCGAAATCGTCGGTGGAAATACCGCGCAGCTGGTAACTCGGCTGGGTCGGCTGATCGCCACCGACCACCAGGCCGGGCACGAACAGGCTCATCTTGCTGAGGTCGGTGGCGGCCAGCATGTCCACTTGTTTGGCGGTGACGATCTGCAAGGGAATCGGCACCGACTGCATTTCCTGGTTGCGGCTCTGCGCGGTGACCGTGATGTTGCCAAGTTGCGTGGCCTTGTCCGGAGTCGTCGACTGCTCCGCACGCGGGCGGTCGGTCGGCGACGCCGTCTGCGCGAGCACCGGGCCGCACAGCAGCATGCTGCCGCCCAGCAAAAGGCTGCGCAGCGCGGTCGAAAGTGGACGTTGGCGAATGCTCATTCGGTGCTCTCCCCTTGCATCGGATGCGTGGCGGCGGACATTGCGCCACAAGTCAGGTAGCGGAATCAGTGGATGGCCACGCAGGTTCCCGGCAGGGCGGCGATCCAGGCCCTGATCAGGGCCACGCCTTCGCGGTGCACGGTGCTGCGGCCGATCTCCGGCATCATCACGCCGGGCTCCGTGGACGATAGCCGGTACGGCAGGATCGACTCGTCCGGCTGGCCCGGCACGATGTCGAAGAAGTGGTCGCCGGTGCCCTGGCCGGCCGCGGTCGGTGGCTTGCAGACGCCGAGGTGACGATCCTCCGGCGTGTCGTGGGTCAGCGAGAGGCCGGTGGTGTTGGCGGCGCCGTTGCCGTTGTGGCAATGCCCGCAGTTGATGTCGAGATAGGCGCGTGCGCGTGCGTCCAGCGGCGCGCGGGTGTCTTTCCAGCTGGCCTCGCGCGGCACCTCGGACAGCGCGGGTACGCCGTTGAGATAGCCGAGAGCCGCCAGATGCGCGAGCTGGTTCTGCGCGCCATCGGCGTAGTGGTAATCCTTGTTGAGATGACGCGCCTTCGGCCCGATCGGGTGGATCTTGCGGTCGACCCAGTCCTGGGCGTGGCAGCTCTGGCACTGGCTCTCGTCCGGCACCACGTAGTTGAAGTCCTCGCGGGCGGGGTGTCCCGCGGCAGGCTGCGCATCGACCAGGGTCAGCGGCAGCACGGCGCCGGTGCGCGCCAGCGTGGCTTCAGTCTGCGCCTCGTTCCACACGTACGGCAGCGCAACCCAGCCGCTCGCGCGATGCACCAGGATGCGCGTCTCGACCAGGCGCACATGCGCCATGTCCAGACCCGCGCCGGCGAAGTCGTGCGCGTAGTCGTCGGTGCGCGCCACGTCGCCGGCCTTTCCGCGGCCGGCGCGCGGGTAATAGAACGTCTTGCTGATGACGGTGCCGACCGGAAAGTCGAAGGTGTCGGCGGGCTGGTACGTCGCCGCCGTGCCCTTCGGCATCCAGATCGTGCGCAGCTTGTGCGCGTAGTCGCTGAACAGCGGCGTGGCGAGGTCGTACGGCACCACGCCGTCGTTGAGCTGCAAGGTGCCGTCATGAACCTCCACGACATGCCAGTCACTGAGCTTCTGCGGCCGGCCGTCGGCGTGGAAGGCCACCGGCGACATGCCGCGCTGGCAGCCGCCCAGCAGCCACAGCGCCAGCAGCACCGGGGCGTATTTCGCGAGTTTCACGGCCGCCATGTCAGACCTTCGGTTCGGGGTTCAACACGACCGGCGGCAGCTTCGGCAGCGTGCACTGGTACGGCTTCACGTCGTTGCTGGGATTCTTGTAGTCGTGGGGGCCGTCGGCATTGATGACGCCGTTGACGTCCTGGATGCAGATGCGGTCGTTGGCCGGCGGCAGGCCGTTCACCAGGTCCTTCGGGTCGACATAGCCGTCCCAAAGCACGTCCGGGAAATGGCCGCCGAGACCGTACATGGCGGTCTTCAGCGTCTTCAGCTTGAGCCCGTCGGGCGAATCGCCGCCGCCCTTGAGCCGGTTGCCGTAGATGGCAATTCCTTTCGGGTACGGGTTGTAGTCGGCCGCCACGCCGCGGGTGTTGTAGTAGTTGGTGGAGAAGTAGCTGGAAATGATGACGTTGGCGGTCTTGTTGTCGGCGATGTCGTTGTCGAAGACCTCCACCTTGTCGTTGGAGTTGATGACCACGCCCGAGCCCGCCGGCACGCTGGCCACCGCGGCGCCCTTGGCGGCGAAGTTGTCGAGGTTGTTGGCGTACACCTTGTTCCTGAACACGCGCGTCGCATGCCCGGCCTGCGACAGGTTCGGCATGTTGAACACCAGGATGCCGCCGGTGTTGCCGGTGGCGGTGTTCTCGTAGACGTCGGCGTTTACCGAGTTCTCGATCTCGATGCCGGCGACGTTCCGCTCGGCGCGATTGCGCCGCACGACGATGTTGTTCGATTGGCCGACGTAGATGCCCGCGTCGGATGCGCCGATCACCACCGAATCCTCGACCAGCACGTTCTGCGTCTTTACCGGGTACAGGCCGTAGGCGCCGTTGGTGGTCTTCGGGCCGTCGGTCCACTCGATGCGCACGCCGTGGATGGTGATGTTCCTGCCCTGGTTGATCTTCAGCGCATCGCCCTTGGTGTCCTCGATTGCCAGGTTGGCGATGGTGAAATCATTGGCGTTGACCAGCAGGCCCTCCGGCCCGACCAGCTGGCCTTTGAACGACAGCACGGTCTTGTCCATGCCGGCGCCGCGGATGGTGACGCCGTCGGTGCGCAGGCTGAGGCCGCGCTTGAGCGCGTAGTGGCCGGCCGGGATCTCGATCACGCTGCCGGGCTTGGCATCCAGCAGTTGCTCCTGCAGCTTCGCCTCGAAGCTGGCGTCGACGGCGTTCTGCGGCGGTGCCTCGTGCTTGCCGCAGCCGGCGAGTGCCGCGCCCAGCGCGATGGTGATGAACAGCTTGCGCATGATCATGAACTCCCCATTCGAACGAAAAATCTGCAGATGCTGCGTCTGGCGCAGTACGACAGCGACTGTCGCGCATCGACCAGCAAAGGGGGAGGGCAAAACGGCCAGACGACGGGGGGCAAGCCGGCCAGTTATGGCCTGCGGCCCGCTCAGGCAGCGGCGCGGCGAGCCTGCTGCGGCGCCATCCCGGTCCAGCGCTTGAACGCGCGACGGAACTCGCGCGGATCATTGAAGCCGACTTCGCCGCCGATCTCCGCCACGCTCAGCGTGCCGGCCTGCAGCAGTTGCAGCGCGTGCTCGGCGCGCACGCGGTCGTGGATCTCGCGAAAGATGCGCCCGCTCTCGGCCAGCTTGCGGCGCAGCGAACGCTCGCTGAGGTTGAGCGTGCGCGCCACGTCGTTGAGCTTCGGCTGTTCGCGCAACTGGCCGCGCAGCAAGCGCTCGACCGCAGCGACTATCTCCTGGTGCGGCTCGCCGCCGTCCGGCGTGCGCTGCTGCGCACACAGCGCCAGCGCCTGCTTCGCGGTCAGCGGGTTGTAACCGGGCAGCGGGTGGGCCAGCCAGCGGGTGTCGAGGATGAGCCGGTTCATCGTTGCGCCGAACTGCAGCTCGCACTGGAACAGCTCGGCGTATTCGTCCGCATAGTCCGGCTGCGGATAGCTGAACTCCACGCGCAGCGGGCGCAGTTCGGGGCCGACCAGTTCGCGCGCGATCATCGTCGAACTGGCGAACAGCTCTTCGCAGAAGAACGGCAGCAACTCCCGGTCGCCGAACTGCGGCGCGGCGACGAGTGCCACGGCGTGTTCGCTGACCGCCTCGAACGAAAGATCGAGCAGGCAGCCGCAGATCTTGTGGTAATGGATGCCCGACTGCATCGCCTCGCCGAACGTGCGCGAGGTCATCATCGCCAGCCCGAGCAGGCCGAAACCGCCGATGGTGCCCTCGCGCCCGATGCGCAGCCCGGCATCGGGCACGTCCAGCGTCCGCAACGCGCGGCGCACGAAGGTGCTGGCCTGCCGGTACGACACCCGCAGCGCCGGATCGGCAATCTGGGTGCGGCTGAGCGCCAGCCCGGCAAACCATGGCCGGCTGTCGATACCGCGCGCATCGGCGAGCTGCATCAGGTACAGCAGCTTGTTCGGCGGGAATTCCGCCGCGGTAAAGCGGGCATCGTCGGTCGCCAGCAGTGCGCTGTGGGCCGGGGAGAGACCGATCGTGCCGACGGGACGTGACATGCTGCGGATGCTCCAGCGCATGCCTGCGGGCGCGGGCCGGCAGGCGAGGCGGTCTCTATAGCACGCGAGTCCACTGCGTCGTTTGCGCGCCGCACAACCGGTGCCGGTCAGTGGCCGCTATCACGATCACGATCGTGATCATCATGGCTAACGGAGTCGTCGTGATGCCCCGCCGCACACCCGCGGTCATGCACCGGCACGGTACAGCCGCCGAGCGCGAAGGTGCCCATCACGACACTGAGCGTGACCGGCGCGGTGGAAACGAATCGACGCATGGGATGAGCCCCGGCTCATTGAATGGAACCGGGGGAATGGCCGGCTGCGCGTGATGGCGGCGGGTACGCCGCCGGCTGACGAGAGGTTCGTTCAGCCGGATGGGGCAGGGACAGACGTGGCGGCTTACTCGCCGATCGTCAGCAGCGAAGCATTGCCGCCGGCGGCGGTGGTGTTGATGGTGAGCGTGCGTTCGCCGGCGAAGCGCAGCAGGTAATGCGGGCCGCCGGCCTTGGGGCCGGTGCCTGACAGGTTCTCTCCGCCGAACGGCTGCACGCCGACCACCGCGCCGATCTGGTTGCGGTTGACGTAGCAGTTGCCGACGCGCGCGTGGCTGGCGATGTAGTCGACGGTGTCGTTGATGCGGCTGTGGATGCCGAGAGTGAGGCCGTAGCCGGTGGCGTTGATCTGCTCGACCACCTGCTTCAGCTCGCTGCCTTTCCAGCGGATCACGTGCAACACCGGGCCGAACACTTCGCGCGTCAACGTGGCGAGCGACGGAATCTCGTAGGCGCGTGGGGCGAAGAACGTGCCGTGGGCGGTGGTGGCCGGATCGAGCGCGACTTCACCGATCTTCTTCGCCTCGGTGTCCATCCGCGCGGCGTGGTCGACCAGGATCTTCAATGCATCCGCGTCGATCACCGGACCGACGTCGGTCGACAGTTGCCCGGGATCGCCGACCTTCAGCTCGGCCATGGCGCCGGTGAGCATGGTGCAGACCTTGTCGGCGATGTCCTCCTGCACGAACAGCACGCGCGCGGCCGAGCAGCGCTGGCCGGCGGACTGGAACGCCGAGGCGATCACGTCCTTGACGATCTGCTCGGGCAGGGCGGAGGAGTCGGCGATCATCGCGTTCTGGCCGCCGGTCTCGGCGATCAGCGCGGCGATCGGCGCATTGCGTGCGGCCAGTGCGCGGTTGATCGCCCACGCGGTATCGGTGGAGCCGGTGAACGCGACGCCGGCGACGCGCGGATCGCGGGTCAGGGCGGCGCCGACGGTGGCGCCGTCACCCGGCAGGTATTGCAGCACGTCGACCGGCACGCCGGCGTCGTGCAGCAGTTTCACGGCGGCATGGCCGATCAGCGAAGTCTGCTCGGCCGGCTTGGCGATGACGGCATTGCCGGCGGCGAGCGCGGCGCTGACCTGGCCGAGGAAGATCGCCAGCGGGAAATTCCACGGGCTGATGCAGACGAACACGCCGCGGCCGTTGAGGAACAGCTGGTTGCTCTCGCCGGTCGGGCCGGGCAGTTGTTCGGGCTGGCCGAACAGGCGTCGCGCCATGGTGGCGTAGTAGCGCAGGAAATCGGCCGCCTCGCGGATCTCGGCGATCGCGTCGGGCAGGCTCTTGCCGGCCTCGCGCACGCACAGCGCGATGAACTCGCCGCGGCGCGCTTCCAGCTGCTCGGCGGCGTGTTCGAGGATCGCGGCGCGGCTGGCCGCGGGCAGGCGATCCCAGCCGTGCTGGGCGGCGACCGCATTGCCCAGCGCCTTGTCGACGGTGGCGCTGTCCGCGCTGACATAGCTGCCCACGTTTTGGCGGCGGTCGGCCGGATTGGTCACCTGTACGGTCGGGCCGCTGGCGGTCGCGCCCGGCACCAGCGGAGCTGCGGCCCACGGGCCGGCGTTGGCGTTGACCGCGTCGGCCATCGCCTTCAGTTCGTTGTCGTTGGAGAAGTTGACGCCCATGGAATTCTTCCGAAGTTCACCGTAAAGATTCACCGGCAGCGGAATGCGCGGGTGAGGGACCGAGGCAAAGGCTCGCACCGTTTCGCACGGATCGCCGACCAGCTCGCGCACCGGCACGCTCTCGTCCACCACGCGGTTGACGAAGCTGGTGTTGGCGCCGTTCTCGAGCAGGCGGCGCACCAGGTAGGGCAGCAGATCCTCATGCGTGCCGACCGGCGCGTACACGCGGCACGGCACATTGAGGTTTTGCGGGCCGATCACTTCGGCATACAGGTCGGTGCCCATGCCGTGCAGGCGCTGGTACTCGTACGGACGGCCCTGCGCGATGTGGTGCACGGCGGCGATCGAGTGCGCGTTGTGGGTGGCGAACTGCGGGTAGATCAACTCGCCGCCCGCGTTGAACAGGCGCCGCGCGCAAGCCAGGTACGACACGTCGGTGTTCGGCTTGCGCGTGTAGACCGGGTAACCGGCCAGGCCATTTTCCTGGGCGCGCTTGATCTCCGCGTCCCAGTAGGCGCCCTTGACCAGTCGCACGTACCAGCGGCGGTTCGCGGCGCGTGCGGTCTCGATCAGCCAGTCGATCACGAACGGCGTGCGCTTGGCGTACGCCTGCACCACGATGCCGAGGCCGTTCCAGCCTTCCAGCGAGGGATGCGCGAATACGTCGCCGATGATGTCCAGCGACAGTTCGAGGCGTTCGGCCTCTTCGGCGTCCACCGACAGCGCGATGCCGTACTTCATCGCCAGCTGCGACAATTCCAGCAGCTTCTCCCCGAGCTGGCGACGGGCCAGTTCGCGCTTGGCGACTTCGTAGCGCGGATGCAGCGCGGACAGCTTCACCGAGATCGACGGCGCGTCGGTGTGGTTGGCGAACGGGCCGCGCGCGCCGATGGCGGCGATCGCGTTGCGGTAATCCTGCTGGTAGCGTTCGGCCGTCTCCGCGGTGAGCGCGGACTCGCCCAGCATGTCGTAGGAATACCGGTACACCGCGTATTCCTTCTTGGCGCAGCGGTCCAGCGCCTCGTCGATGGTGCGTCCCATCACGAACTGGTGGCCCATGATGCGCATCGCCTGGCGTACGGCCAGGCGGATCGCCGGCTCGCCGGCGCGGCCGACCAGGCGCTTCAGCGAGCCGGTGAAATCGTGACGGGTGTTCTCGCTCAGATTGACCAGGTGGCCGGTCAGCATCAGGCCCCAGGTAGAGGCGTTGACGAACAGCGATTCGCTCTGGCCCAGGTGCTTCTTCCAGTCCGCCTCGCCGAGTTTGTCGCGGATCAGCTTGTCCGCGGTGCCCTTGTCGGGAATGCGCAGCAGGGCCTCGGCCACGCACATCAGCAGCACGCCTTCTTCGCTGGACAGATCGTACTGGCGCATGAAGGACTCGACCGCGCTCTGGTCCTTCGCGCGCGCGCGCACCCGCGTGACCAGCCCGGCGGCGAGGTCGATCACCTGCTCGCGTTCGGCGGGCGGCAGGGTGGCCTGGGCGAGCAGATCGTTGACCGCCTCGGTTTCATCGCGCAGCCATGCTGCGGTGATGCGCGCGCGCGCCGGGGGGCTGTCGATCGGAAGTTCGGGGCTGAGTATGGGCTGGGTCACGGACTTGTCGTAAAACGCGCTGCTGCGCCGGGAGCGCGGGATTGTACGCTGCGTGGGCGGATTCGGGCAGGATCCGAAACCTCGCCCGCACGGGCCGGAAGCGCTGTGCGGGCGGGGTGTCCGGCAACTGGCCGCCGCCTTGATCCAGGTCAGGCGACTGCGACATTCTTGCCCGCCGCCTCGCCGCGGCCTATCATTCCGCTGTTCCAGGCACGCCGGATCATCATGATCGTGCTTCGACCAGCTACCGCCGGCTTGCCGCGCGTGACGATGTGGCTCAAGCCCAATCGCGCGCTCAGCCGGCGCGGTCTGCGTCGACTGATCGTGGTGCTGGCGGCGCTGGCGCTGATAACGGCTGCACTGGGTGCGTGGCAGGGGAATGTATTTGCTCCGCTGTTTGCCCTGGTGGAATCCGCCGCCGTGGCTGTCGCCTTGAGCGTGGCCTGGCGGGCCGGCGATCGCAGCGAGCGCATCACTCTCGACGCATCGTCGCTGGAGGTGCAGTCGTTGCCGGGCCGGCGCCGCATGCGTTTCCAGGCGTACTGGGTTCGCGTGTTGCTGGAGCCGGGCAACGGGCGTCAACGTCTGCTGCTGTCGTCGCATGGTCGCGAGCTGGAAATCGGTGCTTTCCTGGCGGAACCGGAGCGCGTCGAGCTGTCGAAGAAACTCATGGTGTTGCTGGCCGATTTCCATGACCAGCCACGCTAAGCAAGTTCAACAAAGGTGCAAGACATGACATCTGGCGGCATCAGGCGATCATTCACGGCAGCGGCGGCTCTCGCCCTTGCGTCGTTCGGCAGCGTGGTTCAAGCCGCCCCCGGTCCGTGGCAGCTCAACATGGAGCGCGGCGCGAGCACCTGGTCGCAGGTGCCGTACCACCTGAACAACATTTCGCTCGCCGTGTGCACGGTGATCGGCATCCTGGTGTTCGGCGCGATGTTCATCGCGATGTTCCGCTTCCGCAAATCGCGCGGGGCGGTGGCCGAGAAGTGGTCGCACAACACCATGGTGGAAGTCGTCTGGACCACCATCCCGGTGATCATCCTGGTGGTGCTGGCCTACCTGGCCACCGGCGGCCTCACCACCTGGGCCGACACCACCGGGTCGCAAATGACGGTCAAGGTCACCGGCTTCCAGTGGAAGTGGCGCTATGACTATGTCGAATACCAGGGCAAGCCGATCGCCAAGGTCGGCTTCATGTCCAAGCTCGATTCGCAGAGCAACCAGACCCGTCAGCTCGATTCGGGCATGGATCCGTTCGCGGTCAAGGTGAACGGCGAGAACACCTATCTGCTGGACGTCGACAAGCCGCTGGTGGTGCCGGTCGATACCAAGATCCGTTTCGTGATCACCAGCGGCGACGTGATCCACTCCTGGTGGGTGCCGGCGACGGGCTGGAAGATCGATGCGATCCCCGGAATCATCAATGCCGCGTGGACCAACTTCCGCACGCCCGGCACCTATCGCGGCCAGTGCGCCGAGCTGTGCGGCCAGGATCACGGCTTCATGCCGATCGTGGTGGTGGTCAAGTCCAAGGCGGATTTCGCCCAATGGCTGGCTGGCCAGGAGGCCGCCGCTGCTGCGCCGGCGCCCCCCGCCGGCGCCTCCACCGGGGCCGCACCGCAATCATCCGCCCAGATCACGGTGCCGGTCGCCGCGGTTCCGGGCAGCGCCAAGCAGGGCTGAACCAGCTCCCGCGCGGTTTCCGCACACGTTCTCAAGCAGTCGCATTCAAAAATTACAGGTTAGAGGTGCACGGCCATGTCCTACGCAGCCACCCATGATCATCACGATGATCACCACGGCGCGCCGAAAGGTTTCTTCCAGCGCTGGTTCATGTCGACCAACCACAAGGACATCGGCACGCTGTACCTCGTCTTCGCGCTGACGATGTTCTTCATCGGCGGCAGTTTCGCGATGTTGATCCGTGCCGAGCTGTTCAAGCCCGGCCTGCAGCTGATGCAGCCGTACTTCTTCAACCAGCTGACCACCATGCATGCGCTGGTGATGATCTTCGGCGCGATCATGCCGGCCTTCGTCGGCCTCGGTAACTGGATGATCCCGCTGATGGTCGGCGCGCCGGACATGGCGTTGCCGCGCATGAACAACCTGTCGTTCTGGATCCTGCCGTTCGCCTTCATCCTGATGCTGTCGACGCTGCTCCTGCCCGGCGGTGGCCCGGCCGGCGGCTGGACGATGTACCCGCCGCTGTCGCTGCAGAGCGATTCGCTGGCCTACGTGGTGTTCGCGGTCCACCTGATGGGCATCAGCTCGATCATGGGCGCGATCAACATCATCGCCACCATCCTCAACATGCGCGCGCCCGGCATGGACCTGCTCAAGATGCCGGTGTTCGTGTGGAGCTGGCTGATCACCGCGTTCCTGCTGATCGCGGTGATGCCGGTGCTGGCCGGTGCAGTGACGATGCTGCTCACCGACAAGTACTTCGGCACCAACTTCTTCAACCCGGGCGGCGGCGGCGATCCCGTGCTGTACCAGCACATCTTCTGGTTCTTCGGCCACCCCGAGGTCTACATCATGATCCTGCCGGCGTTCGGGATCATCTCGGAGATCGTGCCGACCTTCGCGCGCAAGCCGATCTTCGGCTACAAGGCGATGGTATTCGCAATCGCCTGCATCGCGTTCCTGTCGTTCATCGTGTGGGCACATCACATGTTCGCGGTGGGCCTGCCGCTGGGCGCCGAGATCTTCTTCATGTACGCCACCATGCTGATCTCGGTGCCGACCGGCGTGAAGGTGTTCAACTGGGTCGCCACCATGTGGGGCGGTTCGATGACGTTCGAGACGCCGATGCTGTTCGCGATCGCGTTCATCATCCTGTTCACCATCGGCGGCTTCTCCGGCCTGATGCTGGCCCTGGTGCCGGCCGATTTCCAGTATCACGACACTTACTTCGTGGTGGCGCATTTCCACTACGTGCTGGTGACCGGCGCGCTGTTCGCCATCATCGGCGCCGCGTACTACTGGTTGCCCAAGTGGACCGGCAACATGTACAGCGAGTTCTGGGGCAAGGTCCATTTCTGGAACAGCGTGATCTGGGTCAACGTGCTGTTTTTCCCGCAGCACTTCCTGGGCCTGGCCGGCATGCCGCGCCGCATCCCCGACTACAACGTGGCCTTCGCCAACTTCAACATGATCAGCTCGATCGGCGGTTTCCTGTTCGGCGCCTCGCAGCTGATCTTCCTGGGCGTGCTGATCCATTGCGCATGGTTCTCGAAGAAGAAGGCCACCGATCGCGTGTGGGAGGGTGCGAAGGGTCTGGAGTGGACGGTGCCGTCACCGGCGCCGCACCACACCTTCGAACTGCCGCCGGTGATTCATGACGACGAACTGGCCCACGGCCACGTCAACGACTGATCTCGACGTGACCAGGCCGACGGCGCAGCAGAAAGCGGACCGAACCGGCGACGACCGGCGCAAGGGCGTGCGGCGCACCGTGACGATTCTTGTGTTGATCGTGGCGGCGTTCTTTCTGGTCTCGTTCGTGCAGATCGTGTTGATGAAATAGCGGCACCGCGGCGATATGTTTTCCTTCAACCGGTCGGGTTTGGACGATCGGCATGCAGTTCCCCGGCCGGTACGGCGGGGCAGAAGTCATCAAGAGAAATCCACGGGGTCTCACCATGGGTCAGCAGCACGACGCTTATTTTGTTCCGGCCAAGAGCTACTGGCCGTTCGTGGCCGCAGTGGTCATGTTCACCACCGTGTTCGGTGCCGCGCACTGGCTGAATGCCGAGCCCGGCGATGCCGGTTTCGGCAAGACCGTGCTGATGGTCGGCGTGATCGGCGTGCTCGGCATGTTCTTCGGCTGGTTCCGCTCGGTGATCAACGAATCGCTGGCCGGCGACTACAACCACCAGGTCGACACCTCGTTCCGCATGGGCATGATGTGGTTCATCTTCTCCGAGGTGATGTTCTTCGGCGCGTTCTTCGGCGCGCTGTTCTACATCCGCATGTTCTCGGTGCCCTGGCTGGGCGGCCACGGGCACGGTGCACTGACCCACCAGTTCCTGTGGAGCGACTACGCCGCGTCGTGGGGCGCCAGCGCCGGCAATGGTCCGGAACATGTCGGCGGCGCATTCAGCACCGTGCCGGCCTGGGGCCTGCCGTTGCTGAACACGCTGATCCTGCTGACCTCGAGCGTCACGGTGACCATCGCCCATCACGCGTTGCGCGCCGGTCATCGCGGCAAGATCCTGTTGTTCCTCGGCCTCACCGTGCTGCTGGGCGCGACCTTCCTGTACTTCCAGGCCCACGAGTACATGGAGGCCTACAAGGAGCTCAACCTGACCCTGCACAGCGGGGTCTACGGCTCGACCTTCTTCCTGCTGACCGGCTTCCACGGCCTGCACGTGACGCTGGGCACGATCATGCTGGCGGTGATCTGGCTGCGGGTGCTCAAGGGCCATTTCAGCAAGGAGCACCACTTCGGTTTCGAGGCGGTGGCCTGGTACTGGCACTTCGTCGACGTGGTCTGGCTCGGCCTGTTCATGTTCGTCTATATTCTTTGACGCGAAATCCGTGTCGCGAAGAGCAGAGCCGGCGATCGGTGCCGGACTGCTCCACAGAAAGTCGCCATCCGGATCCCCGACAAAAAAACCCGCCGATGGCGGGTTTTTTGCTGTTTGGCCCGGGGCAATTCGACCGTCCCTGCCGCTCCGCAACCGCGTCGCGCCATTTGTCGCAACCGGCCCGCGTGGAAGGCGCAGACGCTACAATTACTGGCCTACGTCGTGCGGATGCAGCCAACCCATCCAGATGCCCAGCGCGACCATGCCGATCAGCAGCAGTGACAGTCCGATGCGACGGGTCAATGCCCACACCGTGCGCTTGTCGTCGTCCTTGTCGGTCATCATGAAATACAGCGCCTGGCCGAGGCTGAAGATCACCACCAGCAACACCACCACCAGCGCGATTTTGTAGACGGTTTCCACGTGATTGATCCGATCCATTTCGACCAAGCCAGTATAGCCACCAGGGGCGGGCTCGCCGCGTGATCCGTTTTCGGCGGCCACCGTGGTGGGCCTTGCTGCTGACGGCGGCTGGCGCCTTGCTGTTCATACGTTTGGGCGTCTGGCAGCTGCATCGCGCGGACTTCAAGGAAGCACTTCTGCGGCGGTATGCCGCATCGGCCTCGGCGCCATGGCGAGACTTTGCGGAGGTGGCCGCGAAGCCGCTCGCCGATGGCTTTCCGCGGGTGCGCGTGAGCGGCCACTATCTCGCTGGCCGAACGTACCTGCTGGACAACCCCAGGCATGATGGCCGCGGTGGGGTGGAGGTATTCGCGCCGTTCGTGGTGCGCGATCAGCCGCATACCCTGCTGCTGGTCGACCTGGGTTTCCTGACCGGCAACGGCACCCGCCAGCGGCCGTACCTGCCACCGCTGCCGGACGCCGAGGTCACGCTGCAGGGGTTGTACGTGCCACCGCCGCCGACCGGCTTCGAGATGGGTGGCGACGCGCTGGCGCGGCAGTCCCGTTGGCCGAAGGAAAGCATCTTTCTCGACCCGGCGGAAATCGCCCGCGACCTCGACCAGCCGCTGTATCCGCGGGTGCTGGCGCTGGACGCCGATCCTGCCTCGGTCTACGTGCGCGTGCACGCGCTCGACCTGTCCTCGATGCCGCCGGCGCGGCACCGGGCATATGCCTTCCAGTGGTTCTCGTTCGCGCTGGCGGCGGTGGTGATCCTGCTGGTGCTCAATCGCCGCAAGCCGCGCAAACCCCGTTATCCGAATGACGATGAAGCCCGATGAACAATGTTGATCCGAAATCGCTGCGTCGCAGCCGTCTTTTCCTGCTGCTGATCGCGTTGGTGTTCGCCGCACCGATGATCGTCGCCGGCCTGCTCAACTGGAGCGGCTGGCAGCCGGGCGTCAAGGGGACCGGTCAGCCGATCCAGCCGCAGCGCAATTTCGTCGACGAGAAGCTGCCGGTGCGGCTGGCCGATGGCCGCCTGTATGCGTGGCGCGACAGCGAGCCGCGGCTGACCCTGGTGGCCCTGGCGGGGCCGAACTGCGCGTTGCATTGCTTCGAGGCGCTGACCGGGCTGGCGAAGGCGCGCCTCATGCTCAACCGCAGCCAGGACCGGCTGCGCCTGCTCTACCTCGGCGCGCCGCCGACGGATGTGTCCCGCCGCGCGGCCATGCAGACCTACTGGTCGCTCGGCAGCGACGTCGATGGCAAGCTTGCCGAGTACCGGCCGACCACGCCTGACAGCGTGAGCGCGTTGCTGGTCGAATCCAACGGCACTGCACTGGCTTTCTATCCGGCCGGCTTCGACGGCCCGGGCCTGCTGCGCGACATGAAGAAGGTGATCAAGTGATGGCGCCGCGCGCGCTGAAGATCCTGCGCGGATTGTCGCTGCTGGCCGCCGTGTTCGCGTTCGGGCTGGTGATGTTCGGCGCGTTCGTGCGGTTGTCCAACGCAGGCCTGTCCTGTCCGGACTGGCCGACGTGCTACGGCCAGGTCACCTGGCCGCAGCACGCGCAGGCCGTGGCGCACGCGGACGCGGCATTTCCCGAACGTCCCTACGAGGCGCACAAAGCCTGGCGCGAGCAGGTGCACCGCTTCCTCGCCGGCACGCTCGGCGTGATGGTGCTGTTGCTGGCGCTGCTGGCGAGCGCGCGCAAACGCAGCGCACTGCTGATGGTGATCGCGGGCGCGGCGTTCGCCGCGGCAGGCGTGGGGCTGTACATGCGCGGCGAACACCTGTGGTCGTCGTTGCTGGCGGCATTCGCCATCGCGCTGCCGCTGTTCGCGGCGATCAGGCTGCCGCAGCCGGGTGCGTCGAAGATCAGCGTGCTGGCGCTGGCGGTGATCATCTTCCAGGCCATGCTCGGCATGTGGACGGTGACGTTGCTGCTGAAACCGATCGTGGTGATGGGTCATCTCCTCGGCGGCATGACCACGTTCGCGCTGCTGGCGTACGCCGCGCTGCGTTTTGCCGGCGCGGCTGCGCCGGACGAGCGCATGGCAGACCTGCGCCGGCTGGTGGCCATCGGCATTGCGCTGCTGTTCTGCCAGATCGCGCTGGGTGGCTGGACTTCGGCCAACTACGCGGCGCTGGCCTGCGGCTATGGTCCCGGCTCGTTCCCGCAATGTCTGGGCCAGTGGACACCGCCGACGGACTTCCACCAGGGCTTCGTGCTGTGGCGCGGGATCGGTGTCAACTACGAAGGCGGCGTGCTCGACATGGCTGCGCGCAGCGCGATCCAGATCGTGCATCGACTTGGGGCGCTGGTGGTGCTCTGCTATCTCGGCTGGCTGGCGATCAAACTGGCGCGGCGCGGCCTGCGCCTGTCCGGCACGGCGGTTGCACTGGCACTGGTGAGCCAGGTGCTGCTCGGGATCAGCAACGTGTACTTCGGACTGCCGCTGATCGTGGCCACCGCGCACAATGGCGTCGCCGCGGTGCTGCTGTTTACCCTGCTGGCCGCGCTGGCGCGCACGCAGCAGCGAACGACGTGGTAGCGAAGGGGAAGCGGGTCCGCCTGCCTGATCCGTGGAACCTGGAACCTGCCGAAAGCAATGTTCTCAAGCTTCGTTGATGTCCGCTAAGGTGGAGCCTGCTGGCGCGGTTCAGTGGCATCCGTGACCGTGCTTCCTCGGTACCAATCGGGAGGGAATACCCATCATGAAGAGGCATTGGTCGGTCATTCTTTGTGGATCCCTGGCGATCTGCCTGAGCTCGGCCGGCGGCGCGGCGGCGCAGGAGCAACCGCAGAAGGGGCAGTCCGCCGGCAGGCTGGAGATGAGCCAGCAGATTCGCGCCGCCAGCGGCGACTCGTTCGAAGAGAAGCAGGCCGAGTCCCTGCGGCATTCGCGCAAGAAGCCATTGATGACCCCGCTTCAGTCGACGGATGCCTTCCTCGAACTGGATCGAAATCACGACATGCGGCTGACACGTTCCGAGCTGCCGGAAAGAATGTCCATCCTGCGCATGCAGTTCGACAAGTACGATCTCGACCACGATCATCGGCTGAGCTACTCGGAATTCGCGAACTACACCGACGTGGCTTCGGGCGAGCTGGTTGACTCGCCATGAGGCTTTTGCCGGAGCAGCGGGCCCCGGGCGGCTGTCTGGCGGGTCCTGAGGCATTACACTACGCAGTCGCCCGCTGCCGAACCCCGCCGTGAATCTGCAATTCTCCCAGTACCTGCAACTGACCAAGCCGCGCATCGTTGCGCTGCTGGTGTTTTGCGCAGTGATCGGCATGTTCCTGGCCGTGCCTGGCCTGCCGCAGTGGCGTTCCCTGGTGTTCGGCACCCTGGGCATCTGGCTGGCGTCTTCTTCGGCTGCCGCGTTCAACCAGCTGATCGACCAGCGCATCGACAAGGTGATGGTGCGCACGTCGCATCGGCCGCTGGCCACCGGCGAGCTCAATGCGACGCAGGTGTTCGTGTTTGCGCTGGCTCTGGGCATCGCGTCGATGCTGGTACTGGTGCTGCTGGTCAATACGCTGACCGCGGTGCTGACGTTTGCGGGTCTGATCGGCTATGCGGTGATCTACACAGCGTTCCTCAAGCGCGCCACGCCGCAGAACATCGTCATCGGCGGTCTCGCCGGTGCGATCCCGCCGGTACTGGGCTGGACCGCGGTGACCGGCTCATTGCACCCATACGCATTGCAGCTGTGCCTGATCATCTTCGTGTGGACACCGCCGCATTTCTGGGCGTTGGCGATCTTCCGACGTGACGACTATTCGCGGGCGCAGGTGCCAATGCTGCCGGTGACCCATGGCGTCGTCTTCACGCGCTGGCACATCTTGTTCTACACCGTGCTGCTGGTGATGGTGACCTTGCTGCCCGCATTGACCGGCATGAGCGGGCCGATCTACCTGGGTGGTGCGGCGGTGCTCGGCGCGGCGTTCCTGTATTACGCGGTGCGACTGTTGAATCCACCCGATGAGTTGTATGCGATGAAGGTGTTCAACTATTCCATTGTCTACCTGATGGCGCTGTTTGCGTTCCTGCTGGCGGATCATTGGCTGGCCGAGCCGATCGTGCGGCAGGGCCTGGCACTTCAGCAGCTGGCCTGATCGGGCATCCGGGTCGCAGTGGCCAGGATGCTTCGGCACTGGCCATGTATCGACGGGCTGCACGGGCGATGGGCCTCACGCCGGCCGCCGGACAGGAAACAGTTTGCAGATCATTGATCGCAATCAATCCCCGCGGCCGTCAACAACTCGCGCAACCCAGTCAGTTGGGCCTCGTACTTTTTCCAGCGCCTCACCGCGGACTGATGAATCGGTGCGCGCACCTGCACGGAACTTGCCGTACTCGCCGGCGCCTGGTTGCGCTCGAAGTGAAGGCAGGCGGCGTTCCACGGCAGGCCGCAGTGCTCGAGCAGATGCCGGGTGCTGGCTTCCTGCTCGGTCACGAGAGTCTCGTAATCCACTTCCAGAATCCGGCCTGGCAGAACGCGCTTCCAGTGCGCCATCAGGCGATCGAACAGCACGTAGTAGCGACCCGTATCGAGCAGGTCGAACGAGTAACCGTGGAACGGCGATGTTTCGGCAAAGGGTTCGCGGAAATTGCTGAGGCATGTGTCCAGCGGATTGCGCCGCAGGCAGATGATCCGGGCGTTGGGCAGTGCGTTCGCAATGAACCCGGCATACAGGAAATTGTGCGGCAACTTGTCGATGAAGCGCGGTTTGAGACAGGTCGCGGGGCGCGTGCTGGCGAGATAGAGATCGCCCAGTTGCTCCCAGTTGATGTGACGGGCCCGCTCAATCACGCCCTGGTCCAGCATCACGGGAGACCGGCCGCCGGACAGGCGCTCCAGCATGACGCCGAAGTTCTGCAGCTCGCCGGCGGCATAGACCTCCGGATGGCTGGACAGGATCCGTTCCAGCAACGTGGTGCCCGAGCGCGGCATGCCGATGATGAAGATGGGTTCATCGGTCTGGCAGCCGGGTGGCTGCAAACGCGGTTCGGGGAAGGCATCGATCAGCGCGTTCACGATGGCTTCGTCCCGACCGATCGTGTAGTTGCGCGCATGCCAGTTCGCCGCCTTGCCGACGCACAGATGCTCGAAGGCTTGCGGGTAGTTGCCCAGATCCTCGTATTCCTTGGCCAACGCCATGTGCAACTGCATCTGCGCGGCAGGATCGCCACTGGTCCGCTGGGCAAGCAAAAGCAGGCGCTCGATGTGATTGCTGGCCGGGGACTGCTGGCGCAGTCTCGACAACACGCCATAAGCAGGCCAGTAATCGGGGGCCAGCGCCAGGCAGGTTTCGAGTTCGCCCTCTGCCAGCTCGACATTTCCGCCAAAGACCAGCGACGTGGCGAAATTGAAGTGGCAGATCGGATTGGCGGGGGCAAGCGCCACCGCGCGGCGAAACACCGAGGCGGCACGCTCATGGGCATGGCATTGCGTATATACCGTGCCGAGCATATCCAGCATCAGTGGATCGCGTGGCGACAAGGCGAGCGCAACATTGGCGACCTGCAGCGCTTCACCAGTGCGATGGGCCCGGACCAGTGCCCGGGCGAACTGCACGGCGTAATCGGAGTGGCGCGGCCGCATGCTGGCTGCCTGATGCAGGTGTTCGAGCGACTTCGGCATCTGTCGCAGCTCCAGCGCAGCGCAGCCCGCCAGGTAATGCGCATCCGGATGGTTGGGCTCGGCCTGCAGGAGGCGCGCGGCGAATTCACCGGCATGGCGCGCGTCGCCACGCTTGAGCGCCGCCCTGGCCTCGGCGAGAAGCTCATGGGCGCCAGGCAGCAGTGGGGATGGGTTCGTCATGGCATTCCGCTGGAAGGTGGACAGAGCAATGCATAGCTCCGTAAGTGCGTTCTCGATTTCTGACCGCCTTCGGCCTTTCACGCGACCGACGGCGTCAAACCACCGAGAGCTCAGGTGTGCATGAGTCGGCCGGTGAATATAACAAGACGACCACGGCACGATGGTTCGCCCAGCGAAACAAGTGCACCTGGCGATTGACACTTGCGCAGCGCAGCACGACAATGCGCGCGCCCTCCGGCGCGCTGCGCCGATGGGCTCCCAGTCCTGACAAACCAAGGCATATGGACGTTTACCCTAGTCGCAACGTCGACACCCGCTCGCTTCGGGTGCCGGCGCCGCATAACAAGTTGAACACCTGCGGCGACCGCCTGCGGTCGGCTGGCGCTTTCCACTAGGGAAAGCCTGGCCCACCCCTGACGACGCCGTTGGCGTCGTTACGAGGAGATGGGCCGATGAAGCTCCTTCGCGATTTCTACCGCCTGTGCGCTGCAGGCGTCCGTACCGCATCCGGTCGCGGTGCCGCCGCGTCGCGCGGATTCCATGTGACCGTGCCCGCCGCCTTGGGTCGGACGGCCAGTGAGGGTTCCGTGGTGGTCGAGCTGACGCAGGCCGGGCGGTCGCCCGCGGTTCGGCGTGAGCCGGCGTCGTTCCTGAGGACGCCGCGTCACCGGCGTCTCGGTGCGGGTCGCGGATGAGCGCCGTGCACCGCAAGGGCTGGCCTCCCCCACGTCCGGATTGATCTGCGGCCCGCGCGAGCGGGCAGGATCGTGGCGTGGCGGACTGGTGCCGCCGCGCTTCGCCACACAGCATTCCGATAGCGGTAGCGAATCATGAACAGGATTTCCAACCCGTCCGTCATGCGACCGGCAGGCAAGGGTGCAGCCAGGCCGCTGGCCGTTGCCGCGGCAGAGCAGGCTCTTTGCGACGCGGACGTGTTGCTGCGGCAGCTGGACACCACGTCAGCCGGCCTGGACGCCGAACAGATCGGAGCGCGGCTGCATCGTGATGGCTTGAACGAAGTGGCGCATGAAAAACCGCCGCACTGGTCGCTGCAGTTGCTGCGCGCGTTCAAGAACCCGTTCATCGTGGTTCTGCTGGTGCTCGCTGGCGTGCAGCTGGTCACCGAGGGCAACGACCTGACCGGTCCGATCATCATCGCGGTGATGGTCGGCATCAGCGTGCTGCTGAGTTTCAGCCAGGAGTATCGCTCTTCGCGCGCCGCCGAAACCCTGAAGGCCATGGTGCGCAATACCGCCACGGTGACGCGGCGTGCCTCCGACGGCCACAGCGAGCAGATCGAAGTGCCCGTGGTCGAGCTTGTCGTGGGCGACATCGTGCATCTCGCGGCCGGCGACATGGTGCCGGCCGATCTGCGTCTGCTCGGTGCGAAGGATCTTTTCATCAGCCAGGCGATTCTCACCGGCGAATCGCTGCCGGTGGAGAAGTCGGCGCCGGCGCGCACCCGCGCCGATGACGGCCACGGCAGCACTCTGCCGGATCCCGATCCGCTGGATCTGCCCAGCGTCTGCTACATGGGCACCAACGTGGTCAGCGGTACCGCGACCGCCGTGGTACTGGCGACCGGTGCGCGCAGCTATCTCGGCTCGTTGGCGCACAGCATGAGCGGTCAGCGCGTGCAGACCAGTTTCGATCGCGGCGTGAGCAGCGTCAGCTGGCTGTTGCTGCGCTTCATGGCGGTGATGGTCCCGGTCGTGTTCCTGATCAATGGACTGGACAAGCACAACTGGACCGAGGCGTTCCTGTTCGCGCTCTCCATCGCGGTGGGGCTGACCCCGGAGATGCTGCCGCTGATCGTCACGGCGAACCTCGCCAAGGGTGCGCTGGCGATGTCGCGGCGCAAAGTGGTGGTGAAACAGCTCAACGCGATCCAGAACTTCGGCGCGATGGATGTGCTGTGCACCGACAAGACCGGCACGCTGACGCTGGACAAGATCGTGCTTGAACGGCACCTCGACCTCGATGGCGAGGAATCCGACGAGGCACTGGAGTACGGCTATCTCAACAGCCGTTTCCAGACCGGGCTCAAGAACCTGATGGACAAGGCGGTGCTGGCGCATCGCGACCTGGAAGCAGCGGCGACACGGTACCGGGTGGTCGACGAGATCCCGTTCGACTTCCAGCGCCGGCGCATGTCGGTGGTGGTCGCCGACGGCGGCGGCGAGCACCTGCTGATCTGCAAGGGCGCGGTCGAGGAGATGCTGTCGATCTGCGCGTTCGCAAAAGTCGGCGACGTCACCGGGCCGATGACCGATGAACGTCGCCGCGAGATCAAGGCGATGACCCACCGGCTCAACGAGGACGGCCTGCGCGTGCTGGTCGTCGCGGTGCGGCGCCGGCCGGCGCATGAACGGCCCTACAGCGTGGCCGATGAAAGCGACCTGATTGCGGTTGGCTGCCTGGCGTTTCTCGATCCGCCGAAAGACTCCGCCGCCACCGCGATCCGTGCGCTGCACAGTCACGGCGTCGAAGTGAAGGTGATCACCGGCGACAACGAGGCGGTGACGCGCAAGATCTGCCGCGAGGTCGGTCTGGATGTCACCCATTCCGTGCAGGGCAGGGATGTCGAAGCGCTGGATGATGCCGCGCTGGATGCGCTGGTCGCGCGCGTCACCGTGTTCGCCAAGATGTCGCCGCTGCAGAAGGCGCGCGTGGTGCGCGCGCTGCAGCGGGTCGGCCACACGGTCGGATTCCTCGGCGACGGCATCAATGACGCGCCGGCGCTGCACGATGCCGACGTGGGCATCTCGGTGGACACCGCCACCGACATCGCCAAGGAATCCGCGGACATCATCCTGCTGGAAAAAAACCTGATGGTCCTGGAGGAGGGCGTGATCGAAGGGCGGATCACCTTCGGCAACATCATGAAGTACATCAAGATGACCGCCAGCTCGAACTTCGGCAACGTGTTCAGCGTGCTGGTGGCCAGCGCTTTCCTGCCGTTCCTGCCGATGCTTCCGCTGCAGATCCTGGTGCAGAACCTGCTGTACGACATCTCGCAGTTGTCCATTCCGTTCGACCGCATGGACGAGGAGTACTTGAGCAAGCCGCGTCGCTGGGACGCCGGCGACATCGGCCGTTTCATGGCGTGGGTGGGCCCGGTCAGCTCGATCTTCGACATCACCACGTTCTGGCTGATGTGGCACTACTTCGGCGCGAACACACCGGCGCGGCAGTCACTGTTCCAGTCCGGCTGGTTCATCGAGGGCCTGCTGTCGCAGACGCTGATCGTGCACATGATCCGCACGCGGCGAATCCCGTTCGTGCAGAGCATCGCCTCGGCACCGGTGCTGGGGCTGACCCTCGCGATCATCGTCATCGGCATGCTCATCCCGTTCAGCGCGCTCGGCGCGAAGATCGGCATGGTGCCGCTGCCGCCGATGTACTTCGCGTGGCTGGCGCTGACCCTGATCAGCTATTGCGTGCTGACCCAGCTGATGAAACTGATCTACATCCGCCGCTACGGGCGCTGGCTTTGATCGCTGCCCGCCTGCTCCATTGCCGATAGCATTCGGCGGGTGTTTCGTAGCTGGGGGTGTCCCAGATTTTGTGTAAACGGGCCACAGGCAGGAAACTGCCACGAGATCCCGCGTGATCGGCAAGGCAGCTTCGAGCCGCAGCGAGCTCCGTTTACACAAAATTCCGCACGCCCTAGTGACTGCGCTGATAGGCGCGGGTCACATCTGGCGGAACAGGTGCAGGTACGTGCGGCTCACGGGCAGCACGTCCGCGCGGCCCTTCAGGTGGATGTCCGCGGTCTCGTTTTCGCCACGCAAGACATGGCTGATCGCGCGGAGATTCACGACCACGGAACGGTGCACCTGCACGAAATGCGCAGCATCCAGTTGCGCCACCAGTTCCTTCAGCGGCGTCCGGATCAATCCCCCGGCTGTCTTGCCGTCGTCGCCGCGCCATGCAACCAGGGTGTACTTCTCGTCAGAGCGCAGGAAGTCGATCTGGTCGACCGAAACCAGGCGCAGCGCCTGCCCGACCGAAACGCGGATCCAGCGCAGCGGCGTCAGTGCCGCCTTCTTGCAAAGGTGCGCTTCCAGTTGCTCCAGAAGCGTGCGGGTGTCGGGTACCGGTTGCGCGGCGCGCAATCGTTCCTGCAGACGCGCCACCGTGTCGCTCAGGCGCGCCAGTTCCACCGGCTTCACCAAGTAGTCAAGCGCACCCTGTTCGAAGCCCTGCACAGCGTACTGGTCGAACGCGGTGACGAAGACGAGATGTGCACGGCGATCGATGAAGCGCGCCACCTCCACGCCGGACAGGGCCGGCATATGCACATCGAGAAAGCAGATGTCGGGCCGCAGCGCCTCGAACTGCTCGACCGCCTCGCGGCCATTGCGCGCCTGAGCGACAACATGCAGTTCGGGCCAGGCCTGCGCAAGCAGCCGCATCAGCTGCTTGCGCAACAGCGGCTCGTCATCGGCGATCAATGCAGTGGGGCGCGAACTGCTCATGCCGGCCTCTCCCGCGCAGGAAACTCGAGTTCGGCGCAGACGCCCTTCGGTTCGAGCGGCAGCAACCGCAGCTGCGTATCGCCGCCGAAGGCCAGCTGCAGGCGCTCGCGCAGGTTCGAAAGTCCGGTGCCCAGCCCATCGCCGGCCTGCCCCAGGCCTACGCCGGTGTCGATGACTTCAGCGCGGCAGCGCCCGTCCCTCACGCGCACACGCACATCGATCCGGCCGCCTTCCTCGCTTGGGTCGATGCCATGCCGTACAGCGTTCTCGACCAGAGTCAACAGCGTCATCGCCGGAAGATGCGATGCCAGGGCCGCTTCATCGGCGTGCAGCGTGAACTGCAGGCGGTCGGGCATGCGCATGTGCATCACTTCCAGATACGCGCGCACCAGCTCGATTTCCTGTGCGAGTGTGGTCATCGGCTCGTGCAGGCGCGGGACCGCCGCACGCAGGTACGCGATCAGGCTGCCGAGCACCGCGGAGGCCTGCGGCGATCCGGAATCGACCAGCTCGCGCACGTTGGCCAGCGTGTTGAACAGGAAATGCGGCTCGACCTGCGCCTGCAACAGCCGCAGACGGGTTTGCGCGGCATTGCGCTCGTACTCACTGCGCTCCAGCTCGAAGGCCAGCGCCTGGCCGTTGATGTGCCGGTACAACGCCGTCATGGCGATCCATGGCGTCAGCAGGATGCCGAGCCCGGTGATCATCGCGAAGCCGGACAGCCGGTCTTCACTGTGCGGCCACGGCACTGCGTCGCCAAACGTCGTCAGCGAATAGGCGATCGCCACGGCGAACGGCACCGCAATCGCCACGCCTGCGACCTGCAGCACCCAGCGCGCCATCCAGCGCGGCAGACGCCTGGGCCAGCGCTCGAACAGTCCGAAGACCATCAGTTGGAACAGGCCCAAGAACATCATGCGGACAAACAGCACGACCCACGGACCCTCCCAACTCGGCAGCAGGAGAACGCTCAGCACCAGGCTCGTCATCAGTACGAGCCGCACGCGTCGCCAGCCCAGCATGCGGGGAGCTAGGCCTCGTGGTTCTACTGAGGGAACAGTGGTCGCCATTGACCAACTATAGAATAGGGTGCGGGCGGATTCGCACTGTGCGACCCGGCTGCGCAGCACATTTCCGCCGTTCGTCCGCGGCAATCGTCAGCCGACCCGCCCAGGCCGTCGTCCATCGCAAACAGCTCGCTTTCGCGCCTTCCCACGGTCAATGTTTCGCTCGCGAGGTCCGGAACGGGAGAGGGGTGAGATATGACGTGGCAGTTGGTGGTGCACATCGTTGGCGGAGCCCTGGGTCTATTGTCCGGAGCCGCGGCCATGATCGCGGCGAAAGGCAGTCTGCCCCATCGCATCGCAGGTCGCGTCTTCTTTGCCTCGATGTTGGTGATGGCGGTCATGGGTGGATATATCGCCGCTTTGGCGGAGGTGCGTGTCTCGATGCTGGCGGCAGCGCTGACGGCCTATCTGGTCAGTTCGGGCGGGCTGGCCGCCAGGCGCGCCGACGGCGAGGCCGGCATCCTGGAATGGCTGGTACTGGCCCTTGGGGTTTCGGTCGCCGCCTATGGCCTGCACCTTGGTATCGAGGCCCGGAACGGCCACGCCGACGTGCTCGACGGCACGTTCGTCGTTCCCGCGGCGATCTATTTCGTCTTTTCCGGGATCGCCGCCTTCGGTGCCGTCAGCGATGCATGGACGCTCGCGCGTGGTGGCCTGAAACGCCGATCCCGAATCCTGCAGCACCTCTGGCGAATGTCCGTGGCGCTCTATATCGCGGCGAGTTCGTTTTTCATCGGGCAACAGGACGTCTTTCCGGAGACCTTGCAGGGCTCGTTCCTGCTCCAACTGCCGGAGCTTCTGGTGATCGGCCTGCTCGTCTTCTGGGTGCTGCGGGTCGCGCTCTCAAAGCGGTACCGCGGGCAGAGGCTTGCGAAGGCGGATCAAAGAATAGAAGTGAAATCGCCATCACTTCGAAGAAACGACGGATTCTCGTAACTTCGAAATTCGCCAGAGATGCGCAGGGGAGCGGAATTCGTCGGCAATCGCTATCGTCCCGCGAGCAGGCCCAACCATTCACTCAAGGCGAACCCGCCATACAGGTCGGCTCAGTTCACGCCTATCCGCTTATGGCCGATAGCAGACTCCCTCCCCCGCTTGAACAATCGTCCACTGCCGCCTGCCTTTTGCTGTCGCAACCGCGCAGCGGTCGCGTATCGAGTGCGGACCAGGATGGGCCCGCTGCTCTGCCGGGGCCCCTGTGCGGCGGCGAGCCCGGCTCGACAGGCCGCGCAGCGGGAACCGACATGGATGTCGGTTCCTTTTCGCATCGGCGGGATGCCCGTTCGCAAAGCCCGGCTCCGACTCGCGGACGTGCCGCCCATGGATGGGCGGCAAGCGCCAAGCGGGGTGCTTTTTCTCTCTGGTTACTTTCTCTTGGAGCACGCAAAGAGAAAGTGACTCGCGCGCCGGAGGCGCACGAAAGCTCTTCGCTCTGAATGCAACAAGAGCGTCGCGCACAGAGCCTGCCCCGGACTTGATTCTGGGGGTGCGCTCCTACGGGTGGTTTGTCGCTGGTCACTATGACAGCAGCCATCAATCCGCTTCGCGATCATCCTCGGCAACGGGACGCGTACCGTGCGCCGCGTAACGCCGCGCCACCACCGCGCACACCATCAGCTGCAACTGGTGGAAGATCATCAGCGGCAGCACCAGCGCGCCGAGGCCGCCGAGCTGGCCGGCGAACAGGATCTTCGCCATCGGGATGCCGCTGGCCATGCTCTTCTTGGAGCCGCAGAACACGATGGTGATTTCGTCCCCGCGCGAAAAGCCGAACCGGCGCGCGGCCCAGGTCAGCGTCGGCATCACCGTTGCCAGCAGCAGCGCGCACATCGCCAGGGTGGACAGCAGGGCGGAGATCGGCGTGTCGCGCCACAAGCCATCGATCACCGCGGCACTGAACGCGGTGTACACCACCAGCAGGATCGTGCCCTGATCGGTGTAGCCCAGCAGCGGCCTGTGCCGGTCGACGAAGCCGCCGATCCAGCGCCGCGCGACGTGGCCAAGCGCGAATGGCAGCAACAACCGCAGCATGATGTCCAGCACACCCTGCCACGAGGCGCCCCCGCCATGGCTGGCCAGCAGCAGCCCGACCAGCAGCGGTGTCAGCACGATGCCGATGAGGTTCGACATGGATGCGCTGACCACGGCGGCCGACACGTTGCCGCCGGCGATCGAGGTGAATGCAATCGATGACTGCACGGTCGACGGCAACGTGCACACGAACAGCACGCCGAGATAGAGCTGGGGCGTCAGCAACGCATGCCCAAGCGGCATCAATGCCAGCCCGAGCAGGGGGAACAGCACGAAGGTGCTGGCGAAGACGGTCAGGTGCAGCCGCCAGTGGGTCAGGCCCTGCATGATCGCCGCACGCGGCAGCTTGGCCCCGTGCAGGAAGAACAACAGGGCGATGGCGCCATCGGTGATTCCGTCGGCGATCCGTGCTGACGGGCCGCGACACGGCAGCAGAGAGGCGAGCAGCACGGTCGCGAGCAGGGCAAGAGTGAAGCGGTCCGGGCGGACGCGGCGCAACGCCATGCGGGCGACTCAGTCCAGCCCGAAGCGCGCGCGCCGTCGATGCCGCCACCACAGCACCAGCCCGGTCAGCAGCACGATGCCGACCAGCACCCACAGGCTGCTCTGGCCGCGATGCATCCACTTCACCAGCCACTCGTGGTTGTCGGCGCCGAAGAAGCCCAGGTAGACCCAGAACGGCACGCTGATCAGCGCCGCCAGCGTGTCGATCAGCAGGAAGCGCAGGAACGACACCCGGTGCGTGGTGCCGGCGGTGAGGTAGACGGTGGTGCGCATGCCGGGCAGGAAACGCGCGAAGAACAGCATGCGGTTGCCATAGCGATCGAACTTTTCCTGCACCTTGGCATAGCGCTCCGGCGTCAGCACGCGCGCCACGAAGCGCCATTGCAGGATGCGCGCGCCGTAGTGATGGCCGAGCATGAAGATCGCCGCGTCGCCGAGCAGCACGCCGAACATCGCCAGTGCGAACATCGCGTGCACGTTGGCGTAGCCGAGCCCGGCGATCACACCGCCGGCCACCAGGGTGATGTCCTCGGGCAGCGGCAGGCCGGCGCCACAGATCATCAACGCGATGAACACCGCGATATAGCCGTTCTCGGCAAAAATCCTGATCAGTTGCTGCAGCAGATCCATCGATATCCTTGCATGCCATGCGACGTCCGCCGGTCCGCAGCTCGACCCGATCCCTTTGCCGCGTTCGCCGGCCCCAGGCCGGCGAGCGTGGCAAAGGGACGCCTGGCGACGATGGGTGCGCTCCTCGTCATGGTCAGGCCGACGCCGCTGGTGGCCGCGCGCGCGCGGCCAGCAGTTCGCGCAGCTCGGCTTTTTCGGCGCTGTCCAACGCACCTTCGCGGCTCTTGCTGGTCAGCGCGTCGCGGCGCTGGGTGATCGCCTGATCCTCCATCCGGGCCAGCGCATCGAAAAACTCGATCTGCTGGATTTCCGGCTCGCCCACCGACACCGAGGCCATGAGCTTCTGCAACGAGGCATACTCCGGGCGCTCGGCAAAGTGCTCCACCAGCATCGCGGAGTTGATGCCGGGCCGCGAACGCGCGATGTCGAGCAGCTCGGCCAGCAGACCCACGCCGGGTTTGTCCAGGCGCAGAAAGCGGTAAGGCCTCTCCACCTGGTCGGCCAGGCCCGGCTGCGCCAGCAGCAACGAGATCGCGCTGCGCACCAGACTGCGCTGCACCGCCACCGGTCGCTGCACGGCGCGATGCGCGGCCGGATCGCCCTGCAGCATGGCGCGGGCGCCACTGCGCTTCTCCAGCTCCTGTGCCATCAGGTCGCGGAACGCACCATCGGGAAGCTTGGCGATCAAGGGGCGCGCGCGCTCGGCCAGCCGCGCGCGGCCGTCGAGGCTGCCCATTTCCACGTCGTGCGAGAGTTCGTTGAAAAAATAATCCGACAAGGGCATCGCTTCCTTGATGCGCTTTTCGAAACCGTCCTTGCCTTCCTTGCGCACCAGCGAATCCGGATCCTCGCCATCGGGCAGGAACAGGAAGTACGCCTGGCGGCCGTCGCGCAGGCGCGGCAGCGCCGACTCGAGCGCCTTCCACGCGGCAGCGCGGCCGGCGCGGTCGCCGTCGAAGCAGAACACCACGTCCGGCGCGGCGCGGAACAGAACCTCGGTGTGCTCCGGCGTGGTCGCCGTGCCCAGCGTGGCCACCGCGATCGGCAGCCCGGCCTGGTGCAGGGCGATCACGTCCATGTAGCCCTCGACCACCACGATCCGCAGCAGGTTCGCGTTTGCCTGCTTCACCTGCCACAGCGCGAACAGCTCGCGGCCCTTGTGGAACAGCGGGGTCTCGGGTGAGTTGAGGTATTTCGGCGGCGCCTGCCCCGATGGCGGCGCGGCCTGCACCACGCGCCCGCCGAACGCGATCACGCGGCCGCGGCGGTCCAGGATCGGGAACATCAGCCGCTCGCGGAAACGGTCGTACTTGCCACGGTCGCCGGTGGCGAGCATGCCGGCTTCGTCGAGCAATGCCCGCCGCCGGTCGTTGCTGCCCAGCGATTTCATCAAGCCGTCATAGCCGGCTGGCGCCCAGCCGATGCGGAAGCGCTTGATCGTCTCCGCGTCCAGCCCCCGCTTCTTGCAGTACGCCTGCGCCTCGGCGTTCCGCGGCAGCTCGGTTTCGTACCAGCCGGCGGCCGCATCGAGCAGGGCATAGAGATCGGTCTTGTCCTCGCGCGGCGCGGCCTCGCGGCCGCCTTCGCGCGGCACGGTCAGCCCGACGGTCTGCGCCAGCTCCTCGACCGCGTCGGGGAACTCCAGCCGCTCGTAATCCATAAGGAACTTCACCGCGCTGCCGTGCGCACCGCAGCCGAAGCAATGGAAGAACTGCTTGGCCGGGCTGACGTAGAACGACGGCGAACGCTCGTTGTGGAACGGGCAGCAGGCGGTCCACTCGCGCCCGGCCTTCTTCAACGGCACCCGCCGCTCGATCACGTCGACGATGTCGACGCGGGCAAGCAGTTCATCGATGAAGCTGTCGGGAATCAGGCCACGCATAAGCGGCCTAGTTTAGTCGGTTGCCAACGGGGAGGTTCGGCCGGATTGCGTTAACCTTTGACAGGATGTCGCAGGGGAGCGTTCGAAGACGATGGCTGGACTGACCTTCCGCCCCGCGCTGGCCGGGGACGTTGACGCCGCCGTGCCTCTCATCCACAGCTCCGGGCCGGCGGCGTTCGAGTTTGTGTTCGCGGTGCCGGGCGTGGGCGATGCGCAGGCCTTTCTGCGGCAGGCGTTCGTCGACGGCGCCGGTGAATTTGGCTGGCGCAATCATGTGGTGGGCCTGCTCGACGGCGAGGTGGTGGCGGTCGGGGCGGCTTATGGCGGCGATACGAAGTGGTCGTACACGCGGGCGGCGGCGCGGCAGATCCTTGGCCATTACGGCTGGCGCCATGCCGCCGGGGTAATCACGCGCGGGCTGAAGGTGGAGTCGGTGATCCCGCCGCCCAGCGGCGCCATGTACTACCTTGCCCATCTTGGGGTGAGCGGGCCGTTGCGCGGGCGGGGCGTGGGGACGGCGCTGGTCCATCACCTGCTAGCGCAGCCCGCGGCTGCGGGCTGTCCGGCGGTGCTGGACGTGGCCACGACGAATCCGGACGCCCAACGGCTGTATCAACGCCTGGGCTTTGCGGTCATCGGCGAGCGCCGTTCCACGCTGGCCAACGCCCAAGGCTGCGTAGCGGATCACCGGCGCATGCAGTGGCACGCGCCTGCGCAATCCGGCCAGGCGGCGTCATAGCACCAGATGGAACACGCCGATCACGGCCAGCAAGGCCAGCACGAACAGGATGACGAAGCAGACGAACAGCACTTTGGCGATCGTGGCGCTGGCGCCGGACACGCCGCCGAAGCCGAGCCAGCCGGAGACCAATGAGACGATGGCGAAAATGATGGCCCACTTCAGCATGTGTTTCTCCCGCAACATGGATTGCCCGCCGGGCTGGATGACCGGCAAGTCGAATGCCCTGTGTAACGGAGCAGGCGTGAACACGATGCATGGCCGAGCGGCTTGGCGCGCAAACGGGTATGCCGCGCCGCCACGCAGATGGCAGCGGCAAGCATGGTGATCACGGCCATCCTGATGCGCAGGCAACGCGCGCTGGTGCGCGTATTCGAGGGTGTCGGAGCAACCAGCGCCGCGCAGGCGCGTTCCGCGGAAGAGTTGGGTGTGGCCCCCGGCATGGCCTGGCACCACCTGGTCGGCCACGCGGTATTGCGTTGTCCGGGCGAGGGGCGCTACTTCCTGGACGAGGCAAACTGGCAGCGCTTGCGCAGGCGCCGCCGCGTCATCGCGCTGGCCGCCATCGCCGGTTTGCTGGTGCTGCTGGCGCTGATCCTGCTGCTGACAGTGCGGCGCGGCTGAAACCTTACCCGGCCAGGCGGGCCTTGATCTTGCCCGACACCGCGGCCATGTCGGCGCGCCCGGCAGCCTTCTCCTTCACGGCGGCCACCACCTTGCCCATGTCGCGCGGGGAGCTGGCGCCGGTCTCGCTGATCGCAGCGTCGATCAGCGCGTCGATCTCGGCTTCATCCAGTTTGGCCGGCAGATAGGTCTCGATCACCAGCATCTCGGCACGCTCGATCGCCGACAGATCCTCGCGCCCGGCGGCGTCGAACTGGCTGACCGAATCGCGGCGCTGCTTGAGCATCTTCTCCAGCGTGGCCAGCACCTGCAGGTCGTCCAGCTCGATGCGTTCGTCCACTTCGCGCTGCTTGATCGCCGCCAGCATCAGCCGGATCACGCCAAGCCGGTGCTTGTCGCCGGCGCGCATGGCGTTCTTCATGTCTTCGGTGAGCTGCTGCTTGAGCGTCATGACGATAGTCTCCAGGGACGGGATATCGATTCTACGAAAACGACAAAGCCGGCGTTGTCCTTGGGGGGACAACACCGGCCAGTTCGAATCTGCTGTGCTTGCGGTGGCTGCGAGAACCCGCGCCGACCGTGCTTCCTGTGCGCGCAGCGCCGTGGCGCCGCAGGATCCACCGAGGAACGGCGGATCGGGAAACTCAGTACAGGCGGACCTTGCGCGAGACGTCGCGCGACAGGCGGCGCAGGTGACGCTTCACCGCGGCGGCGCGCTTGCGCTTGCGCTCCTGGGTCGGCTTTTCGTAGAACTCACGCTTGCGCGTTTCGGCCAGGACGCCGGCCTTCTCGCAGGTACGCTTGAAACGACGCAGTGCAATCTCGAACGGCTCGTTCTCGCGAACTTTTACGTTGGGCATGGAAACTCCGAGTGGTAATCTGCCCGCTGGTACGGGACTGTCAAATAGGGCGAGCCGCGAATTATACCGTGGATATCACAGAATTTTCAAAGCCGGCGAACAAGCCGGTAACCGGCCCGGTGCTGGGCATCGAAACTTCGTGCGACGAGACCGGCGTGGCCCTGCTGCGCTGGGAGCCGGATGCGCCGGGCCGCGGCCTGCTGGCGCATACCCTGTACAGCCAGATCAAGCTGCATGCCGATTACGGCGGCGTGGTGCCGGAACTGGCGAGCCGCGACCACGTGCGCAAGCTGCTGCCGCTGATCCGCGAGGCGCTGGCCCAAGCCGGGCTGACCGTGCGCGACCTGGGTGGAGTGGCCTATACCGCCGGCCCGGGCCTGGTCGGCGCCTTGCTGGTCGGGGCCTCCGTCGGCCGCGCGCTGGCTTGGGCGCTGGGCGTGCCGGCGATCGGCGTGCACCACATGGAAGGCCACCTGCTGGCGCCGTTGCTGGAGGAGAACCCGCCCGCCCCGCCCTTCGTGGCCCTGCTGGTTTCGGGGGGGCACTCGATGCTGGTCGAGGTCAGGGCGATCGGCCAGTACACGATATTGGGCGACACCCTGGACGACGCGGCAGGCGAGGCCTTCGACAAGACCGCCAAGTTGATGGGGTTGCCGTATCCCGGCGGCCCGGCGCTGGCCAAGCTGGCCGAGCAGGGCCGCGCCGGCGCATTCCGCTTTTCGCGCCCGATGACCGATCGGCCCGGGCTGGATTTCAGCTTTTCCGGCCTGAAGACCCAGGTGCTGCTGGCATGGCAGAAGTCGGACCAGGGCGAGCAGACCCGCGCCGACATCGCGCGCGCGTTCGAGGAAGCGATCGTCGACACCTTGATCATCAAGTGCCGGCGATCGCTCGAGGCCAGCGGCGCGCAGCAGCTGGTGATCGCCGGTGGCGTCGGTGCGAACCGGCGATTGCGCAGCGAGCTGGCCAGGGCCGGCGGGAAAGACGGCTTCCAGGTGTATTTCCCGCGGCTGGATTTCTGCACCGACAACGGCGCGATGATCGCGCTGGCCGGCGCGATCAGGCTGGCCAGCGGCCAACATCAGGACGAGAGCGTGCAGGTCTATCCGCGCTGGGATCTGCAAACGCTGCCCGCCGCCTGACGCACGCTCACCACTGCGTGCGCCCGGGCAGCAGGCCCTTCAACTCGGCTTCGGTGAGGTTGCGCCACTGGCCGACCTTCAGGTGGGCCAGCTTCACGTTATCGATGCGCACGCGACGCAGCTGGGTCACGCGGTAGCCGAACGCGGCCGCCATCAGGCGGATCTGCCGGTTCAGGCCCTGGGTCAGCACGATCGAGAAGCCGAACTTGGCGATGCGCCGCACGCGGCAGGGCTGGGTCATCTGGCCGTGGATGCGCACGCCTTTGGCCATTCCGGCCAGGAACTCGTCGGTGATCGCCTTGTTCACGCCGACCAGGTATTCCTTCTCGTGGTGGTTTTCCGCGCGCAGGATCTCGTTGACGATGTCGCCGTTGCTGGTCAGCAGGATCAACCCCTCGGAGTCCTTGTCCAGCCGGCCGATCGGGAAGATCCGCTGCGGGTGGTCGATGAAGTCCACGATGTTGCCGTCCACGCCGTGGTCGGTGGTGCAGGTGATGCCGACCGGCTTGTTCAGCGCGATGTAGAAGGCTTTCTTCGCCGCTGGCGTGGCGGCCAGGATGCGCGCGCGTACGATCTCGCCGTCGACGCGCACCTCGTCGCCCTCCAGCGCCTTCGCGCCGGTCGTGACCACTTCGCCATTGATGCTGACGCGGCCAGCCAGCAGCAACTCATCCGCCTCGCGGCGCGAGCACAGGCCGGCTTCGCTGATGTATTTGTTGACGCGCATGGCTTACGAGCGCAAGCCGACGCCGCGCTTGAGCAGCTGTAGCGCCACGATCGACAGCGCGGCCACGAAGCCGATCATTACCGCGAACGCCATGCCCACGTGCACGTCGCTGATGCCGAGCACGCCGTAGCGGAACGCGTTGACCATGTACAGGATCGGGTTGGCGCGCGAGATGGCCTGCCACGGTTCGCCCAGCATGTTCACCGAATAGAACACGCCGCCCAGGTAGGTCAGCGGGGTCAGGATGAAGGTGGGCACCAGCGCGATGTCGTCGAACTTCTTCGCGTACACCGCGTTGACGAAGCCGGCCAGCGAGAAGATCGTGGCGCCCAGCAGCACCGAGGCAAGCGTGATCAGCGGGTGCAGCACGTGCAGGTCGGTGAAGAACAGCGCGATCAGCAGAACCAGGATGCCGACCACCAGGCCGCGCGCCACGGCGCCAGCCACGTAGCCGAGCAGGATCACCCAGTTCGGCATCGGCGACACCAGCATCTCCTCCACCGCGCGGCTGAACTTGGCACCGAAGAACGAGCTGGAGATGTTGCCGTAGCTGTTGGTGATGATGCTCATCATCACCAACCCGGGCACGATGTACTGCATGTAGGTGAAGCCACCTTCGATGTTGCCGATGCGGCTGCCGATCAGCTTGCCGAAGATCACGAAGTACAGCGTCATGGTGATCGCGGGCGGAATCAGCGTCTGCGTCCAGATCCGCATGATGCGCACGATCTCGCGCCGGACGAGGGTGTTCAGCGCGACGAGGTTGGCGGCGGCATGGCTCATGCGGCGGCTCCCGCGGTCAGTTCGCTGCGGCCATGCTCCACCAGCCGCACGAACAGCTCCTCCAGCCGGTTGGTCTTGTTGCGCATCGAGGTCACCATGATGCCGTTGGCGGACAACGCCGCGAACAGCGAATTGAGGTCGTGCGAACGGGCCATCTCCGCTTCCAGCGTGTGTTCGTCGCGGCGGCGCAGGGTGACGTTGGGCAGGTTCGGCAGTTCGTCCGGCATCGCCGCCACGTCCAGCACGAAGGTCTCCACGTCCAGCGTCGCCAGCAGGCGCTTCATGCTGGTGTTCTCGATGATCGCGCCGTGGTCGATGATCGCGATGTTGCGGCACAGCGATTCGGCTTCCTCCAGGTAATGCGTGGTCAGGATCACCGTGGTGCCGGCCGCGTTGATGGCGCTGACGAATTGCCACATCGAGCGGCGGATCTCGATGTCGACGCCGGCGGTGGGCTCGTCCAGGATCAGCAGCCTGGGCTCGTTCATCATCGCGCGGGCGATCATCAGCCGCCGCTTCATGCCGCCGGACAGGGTGCGCGCCTGCATCTGCGCCTTGTCCCACAGGCGCAGCTCCTTCAGGTATTTCTCCGCGCGCTCGGCGGCGATCTTGCGCGGGATGCCGTAGAAGCCGGCTTCGTTGACGCAGATGTCGAACGGCTTCTCGAACTGGTTGAAGTTGATCTCCTGGGGGACCAGGCCGATCAGCCGCATCGCGGCGCTGCGGTCCTTGTTGACCGACACGCCGAACACCTGCGCGTCGCCGCTGCTGGAGTTGACCAGCGAGGACAGGATGCCGATCAGGGTGGACTTGCCGGCGCCGTTCGGGCCGAGCAGGGCGAAGAAGTCGCCGGGCTGCACGGTCAGGCTGATGCCTTTCAACGCTTCGACGCCATTGCCGTAGGTTTTGCGCAGATTGTCGACGACAAGCGCGGGGGCCGTATCTGGATACTGCGGGGACATGGGCTGCACCAAGGGGGTTAGCCTTTATTATAGCGGGCTACGCTCCGCCGCCTGACCTGCCAGGCGGCACACACCGTTTCCGGAAACCTTCATGGCCGACCACTTCCAGCTCCGTCTCGTCGACAGCGTCATGCTCGCCCCCGCGGTGCGCCATCTCGTCTTCGAGCGCGTCGACGGCCAGCCGCTGGCATTCCAGCCCGGCCAGTTCCTGCAGGTGCACTTCCACTATGACGACGGCAGCTCGACCAAGCGCAGCTACTCAGTGGCCACCATCGGCGACGGCAGCTCGCCGGTGCAACGCATCGAGATTGCGGTGAGCTACGTCGAAGGCGGTGCCGCCACCAAACTGCTCGGTGAACTTCCCGTGGGCGGCGTGATCGACGCCAGCGGGCCATACGGCCGGTTCTGCCTGCAAGCCGCCGACACCCATCCCCGCTACTTGCTGCTGGCCACCGGCACCGGCGTCACCCCTTATCGCGCGATGCTGCCGCAGATCGAGAAGCTGCTCGCCCAGGGCGATCGCGAAGTGGTGCTGCTGTACGGCGCGCGCACCGAAGCCGAACTGCTCTATGGCGAGGAGTTCGAGGCATTCGCGCAGACCCATCCCGGCTTCCTGTTCCACGGCTGCCTCAGCCGGGAAGCCCGCGCCACCCCTCGCCCCGGCGACCGCAGCGGCCACGTACAGAACGTGCTGGCCGAACTCGGCCCGCACGCCGACCGCGACATCGCCTATCTCTGCGGCAACCCCAACATGGTCGATGCCGCCTTCACCGTGCTGAAGGAGTTCGGCCTGCCGGTGCCGCAGATCCGGCGCGAGAAGTACATTTCGTCGCGCTGATAAAGATTGCCGCCGCCGCGCCGATACGACATCAGGTCCGGTATCAAGCCATTGGGGCGGACCCAGACGTTTTCGTTCTCCACACCGTTGCCTCACGCGGAACTTACGGGAACAGGGGGTAAATCGAGCAGGAATGATGGGTGGCTGCGGTGAAATCCGGTCCCAATGCGCCGCTTTGTGTGATGTACATCACGCTTTGCGGCATGGGCCGGTTCAAACGGGTAAAGCTCGGCCGGAGCAAGCCGAAAGCCACTTAAGGAACCCTGTAATGGCCGGGGTCTCCTCAAGAGGTGAGCGATATGGCAGGTCCGGTTTGCACCAGGTTCCTAGGTTGCGCATCGATCGTAATGATCATGTTCGCGAGCGCGTCGAACTCGCATGCCGCCACCGGCCACATCACGCTTTCCGGTGCCGTGGTGGAGCCGACCTGTTCCACCGAAGGGACCCATGTCGATATGACGGCCGGACTGCCATCGGCTGCGCCAGGTCGCTTGGTCTGCGGCAAGACGCCAACCGATCCGGGGCGCTCTTATTCACGCATCGTGGTCAGCCTTGATGCGGCAACCATTGCGACCGACCGGCTGCTGAGCTACTTCGCCGGTTATGCGGATGTCGGCGGCGTGGGTGGACAGGCAAAGCTGGTCGTTCGCACCTACGATTGACCACCGATGGTTTCCCCCGCGATGCGGGGCAGGCGGCTACTGATAGAAGATATCGAAGGTCACCGTAGCCTTGACCGGGCCACCAGTTACCGCCGGAGCAGTCTGGAAGTATTGCGCGAAGTAAGGAATCGATGTCGTCGCATTCGGCGGAGTGACCACGGTCTGGGTCTCGAAAACCATCGGACTCGAGTTGCCGTCGAGAACCTGCACGCCAATACCTGCCGCATACCCCGCACCGGAAGGTTGAACCACGCCCGGATGACTGTCCGGAGCGGCGGTGTGCATCGTGATCTTGGCCACTGCCGTGCCTGCCGGGCAATTCAACTGGATCTGGAACGGGGTCTTGCCCGATGTCGAGCCCACACCCGTGAACGCGCTGGTAGTCACGACAGGCAAGGTGACGTTGATCGGGTTGGTGACGATCGTGCAGCTCGGCGTGGTGAAGGTGATCGGGTTGCCGAGCCGGAAGGTTTCCGGTGACAGCGTGCCCCATTGCCAGTCCGCAAGGTCGCCCGACGCCAGCACGCTGCCGGAAGCGATCGGACCGGTCTTGATCAGCTGCAGGCCGGAAGTCACGCTGAACGTCGTGGTGGTGACGTACTGGCTGTTTTGCGGATAAGGCGTCAGGTAGTCGGTCGGATGGGTGATGCGATAGCCCACGCCCGGAATGCCTGTTTCATAGGTGACGTTGTCCGCCAGGTAACTGCCGCGCGAGTTGGCCACGCCGTATATCACCATCTCGCCAAAAACATTGCCACAGGTAATGTCTGGCGGATTCGCTGGAGACACCTGCCCCGTGGAGGCAATGATCGTCCCGTCGGCCATATTGGCCGGAATGCTGATGGTCGGCGGCAAACTGAAGGTGACGGTGGTCGGGCCGCCCGAGCTGTATTTGCATTTGGCACTGCCAACGGCCGGCACCAGCGCCAGCAGCAACAAGGCCATCCACAGGCAGATTGCGCGCGTCATGTTCCACTCCTGGCGATCTGCGCCGTGGTTCGTGGCTGTTCACAGGTCGCTTTGACCTGTTCGATGGCGCCGGCCTTGCGCTTGTCCTTGCCGCGGGACTTCAGCTGGTACCGCAGCAAGCAGGCCCGGGTGAGGTCCTGCTCCTGCCACTGCACGCTGAGGCGCCCGGTTTCATGAGGGACGCGCACCATGATGCGACCGGCCTGTCCCACCACACCGATCGTCTGGCCTTGCTCATCCTCCACTTCCGCGCCGAACGGCAGCGTCTTGCCATCGGCGAGGCTGGCCTGAATCAGCACGAAGCGTCCGCTCTCACTCTTGAACTTCACCATCACCACGGCTCCGGCGCGCGGCGCCACCTGGACGCTGGTGTTGTCGAGCTGCACGTCCAGTGACAGGCCGGTGGGATCGATGTCGATGGTATTGAGGATGTAGGGAGTGACGTAGGGGACGAGCGCGTAGCCGGCGCGGTCGATGCGCACGCCGGCCGCGTTGCCGATGCGCGCGCCCGCTGCGTCGGGTGCCGACACGATGGCGACGGTGTCGCCCAGCGGCAGGCCAAAGGAAACACCGCCCGGATGCGCGACGATGCCACCTGCCACGCTCAGCGACGCCTGCGAGTAGCCGCTGCCTGCCCCGAACCCGGCGTTGAGCTGCGCATGCGTGCCACGGTAGCCCGCGTTGATGCTGCCGGTGCTGCCCGTGGTGGCGTTGTCGTTGTTGCCGCTTTCATGTGTGGCAGTGGCGCCGTAATTGAACCGATCGTCGACCCCGGCGGTGCCGCTGAGTGTTGCCTGTTCCTGCATGCCGCCGCTGCTGTCGCGGGTGAGTCCGCTGGTGAGGATCGGGGCGTGCGAACTGTTGCCCAGCGGGATCGTGACATTGGCCATGTAGCGGTTGTCGCTGCGACCGAACAGGTCACGCTCGCGGCTGGCGGAGAGGTTGTAGCTGATCCGGCCGAACGAGTTGTTGTAGCCGACCTGGAACTGCGTGTCGGTGCTGGTGCGGTTCCAGTAGTCGCGAGCGGACCCGTTGACATAGAGCGAGCCGCCGCGGGCTCCCAACCTCTGGCTGAGGTTGATGCTGAAGTTGTTGCGCTGGCGATCGACACCGGTAGGCACCACGAAGTCGCGGTAGTCGTAACCGCCCAGTGCAGCCTGCTGAGCCGGGGTGAGCAGATCCGATACCGGAACGCCGTTGATCGTCTGTGGATAGGCCGGCCGACCCGATGCAAACACGGGCAGGCCGCGGCGCGCATAGTCCCGCGCCCGCACGGCGTCGCCTAGGGTGAGATAGCCGCTGGTCGAATAGCGGTACGCGGCCACGGTCAGCGATGTGCCGGTCTGCGCCAGCGTCTTGCTGTAGCTCAGGCGCATGCTCTGTCCGGACATCGCGTCCATGCCGGGGATACGCGCGTGCGCCGCGGTAACGTCCATGGCAAACGCGCCGTAGCGCGTATTCAGCGCACCGCCCAGCAGCAATGCGGCGTAGCCTTGCGAGGCCACGGCGCCGGCGTAGCCGGTCAGCAGGTTGGTGAAGCCACGCTGCAACGTGCCTTGCATCACGTCCGGCTTGTGTACGATCGAGTCGTCGCGAAGCTGGCCGGCGGCCACGCTGAAGCGAGTGACGCCCGGTCGAAGCAACTGCGGCACCGAGGCATACGGCACCGAGAACGTGTGTACGCGGCCATTGGCCTCGGACACGCTGACTTCGAGGTCGCCGCCGTAGCCAGTGGAGTACAGATCATCGATGGTGAACGGGCCGGGCGCCACCGTGGTCTGGTAGATCAGCATGCCGTTCTGGTGCACGGTTACCTTGGCATTGCTGTCGGCTACACCGCGCACGCTGGGTGCGTAGCCGCGCAGCGACTGCGGCAGCATGCGGTCGTCGGTGGCAAGCTGTACGCCGCGCAAGCCGATGCTGTCGAAGATCTCGCCACTGGTCCAGGAATCGCCCAGAGTCAATTGTGCGCGCATCGCCGGCAGGTCGCGCTGCGCGTAGGTCGCGATGCTCTGCCAGTGATGGGTGGAACGCGCGCCATTGATGCCCGATTGCCCGTTGAGCGAGGAATCGTGGCGGAGGTGCCAGCGGCCCAGGTTCAGGCCGGCGTTCAAGCCGAGGTATGACGATGTCTGCGCCACGCCCTGGCTGCTGGTGCGGTAGCTGTTGAAGTTGTAGTTGAGCAGGCCGGCATTTACGCCGGAGTCCCAATGGGCCGGGTCCACGTAACCGCGCGCGGTCTGCCCCAGGTAGGCCTGCGGCACGCTGGTATCCAGGCGCAGGTCAGACATCTCGAACGCCATGCTGGCGCCGGGAATCACGCTGGCCATGTCGACGCAGACGTTGTCGTTGGTCAGATCCGCTGTGGTCCGCACCGACAGCTTGTCCGGGTGCAGCGCCAGCTTGTCGAGCAGGGTTCGCGTCACACAGGGCGTTGCGCTGGCGTCGGCCGATGGTGCGGCAAAACGCACGTTGCTGCGACCAACGGGAGTCTCATTGAGATAGAGGTCGACGCTGTAAGTGCCGGACGCGACGAAATTGCCGCGCTCGAAGCGGGACAGGTCGGTGGTGTTCTGGCCCGCACCGGAAAGCATGCCTCGGTCGAAACGGGCATCCATCGCCTCGACGGCCGGAGTGCTCGCGGACGCATTCGGGCCAGCGGCGGCTGGCGCAGCCGCCATGGCATGACCACCCCCACTGCACAACGCCAGGCCGATCAGCGCGGACAGCAGCTGGCGGCGAGCCACGGGTTCGCGCGAAGCTGCCATCGAAGCGCTTGCGCGAGCAGGGTTCACGGCGAAATCGCGCCCTTGTACGTCGTCGCGGCGCCGAAATCATTGATGGTGGTGTAGTCCACCACCGCGCCCGGCGCTGGCGCACGAGCGAGATCCTTGACCGGCAGGAGCAACGTGGACAATGGCGCCACCATGCCGTTGCCCGGCGTATGGCTGACATTGTCAACGCTCAGCGACAGCTTGCTGAAGGTGATGTAGTACGGCGTGGGGTTGCGGACCTCGAGCGCATACCCGCTGCCGTCCGCAATCACTTTCCAGGTGACCTGCCGGGCGGCGGCGTTCGGCTCATCGGCTAGGTTCGGCGGACGGAAGAACAGCTTGAGCCGCGAACGCACGGCAAACTGCAGCGTGTTCTGCTCCTCGCCCGGTTTCGCGGTGGGCTTGGGCGGAATCTCCAGCACGTTCAGCCAGAACAGCGATTCGCGATCCTTTGGCAGCGGCTGGCCGGTGTAGACGATGCGCAGGCTCTGGCCCTTGCCCGCATTCATGCGGGCCAAGGGGGGCGTGATCAGAAACGGCACATTGGCGGTATCGGGGGTGGAGGCGGGATCGCCGCTGTCGATCCATGCCTCGACCAGGGCAGGCTGGCTGCCATCGTTGTTGAGGCGCACGGTCACCTCGCCATTCGCGGCCGGAAACACCACGCGGGTGCCCGCGATCACGACGCTGGCGTCGGCGCTGCCGACGATTGTGGAAAGCGCTATCAAGGCTGCGCCAGCCGCGCAGAGCAGGCTTTTCATCGAAGGTATTCCGTATCGGATCGAAGCGGCGAGGCGGCCGGCAGAGGCTGCTGCAGCCAGAAGCTGGCTGCAGCGCGCCGAGTGCTGTTTACAGGTAGCTCAGCGTGAAGTTGACGGTCGTCGAGACGAGGCCGGCAGTGGCTGCCGCTGTGGCGGCAACGTATTGAGCCTTGAGCGAGGCCGAGCCCGTGCCGGCGGCAACCGCGATGACTGGTGCGTTGGTGTTGTTGTTGGTGTTGATCACCGACGCGCCGTTCAGCAGCTGGACCTGAACATTGGAGCCACTGGCGGCCGTGTTGTTGAGGTTGCCGGTGGTGGCGTTGATGTTGCTGCCGGTGAACGCCATCGTCGCGCTGGTGGTGTTGGTATCGCAGCCGGTCAGGCCGACGGTGAACGCGGTAGCGCCGGCTACCGAGCCGACCGTGGTCAAAGAGCTCGACATGACGGTGGGCAGGACCACGGTGGATCCGCCGTTGACACTGACGACGCAGGTGTCGGTGAGCACCTTGCCGCTGATGTTGATGGTGCCGCCGGCGGCCTGGGCGGCTGGGGCGAAAGCTGTGGCAGCCATAGCGGCAACCAGCGCGGTGGAAAGCAGGGTCTTGTTCATTTCGGATTCCTGTTGAGTGTTGGTTGGCAAAGGCTTGCGCCGGTGGAAATGGGCAGTTCTTTCGCCTCGCGGCTTGGCCTCCTGCCGGTGGGTCGCCTGTCGTCCCGGACGGAATGTCTACCGCGGATTGCGTTGCGGCTCGTCCAGCTAAAGCAAGCCACGTGCCAAATAAAGCGTGTAGATGGTTCCTTCAGGTGCTGGGCCGGTTGCTGCGGAGCGAAATGTGATACAGGACAATGGCTGCGCTCGATGCCTAGGCCATCGCTGACAAATTACGGCACCAAAAAATGCGAACTGCGTCACCTTAATTTGGCGAACTCTATCACGAAAATTTTACATTCGGAAGCTGATATAGGTCGATTTGTAAAGCATGCTTGACATGAGCGACGCGCACTACCTATGCTGCCGCCTGTCAAGTTTGCTTGACATGACCATGCGCAGGAGATCCCATGACCAAGCCGTCCTTCCGAAAGACTTTCCCCCTGCTGGGCCTGGCCTTCGTGCTGCTTGCCGGCACGGCCGCGTTGGCCCGCGAAGCAGCCACCAGCACGGTCGGCACTTTCCACGTCGAACGTCACGGCGACCACGGCCGGGCCGTGATCCTGATTCCTGGCCTGCAGGGCGGCCCATGGGTGTGGCAGCAGACGATCGCGCAGTTGCAGAAGAACCATGTGGTGTATGCGGTGACGCTGGCCGGCTTCGACGGCGTGCCGGCACCGGTCGATGGCGGCAACCTGTTCGATCGCGCCGACGCGTCGCTGCTGCAGCTGATCGAGCAGTACAAGATCGACAAGCCGGTGCTGGTGGGCCACAGCCTCGGCGGCACGCTGGCGCTGCGGTTCGCCGGGGAGCACGCCGAGCGGATTTCAGGCGTGGTCGCGGTGGATGGGCTGCCCATCTTTCCCGGCATGGAGCGGGTGGGTGAGGAGCAGCGCCAGGCGATGGCGGCGCAGATGCGCGGCACGATGGCGGCGGCAACGCCGGAACAGTTCAAGGCGCAGTCCCTGGGCTACATGCAGAAGATCGGCGTGATCGATCCGCAGCTGGCGGCTCGCTATGCGCCGATGAACGCGCGCAGCGACATCAAGGCCAGCGCCCAATACATGGCCGAGGATCTGGCGTTCGACGGGCGCGCGGGCTTGAAGAAGGCGGCTGTTCCGATCCTCGAGATCTCGCCGTACAACGCGCCGGATTTCAGCACGCCGCCGATGGCGATGAGCGAAGCGCAGAAGACGGCGTACTACCAGAGCCTGCTGGCGAATGCGCCGAACGCGAGGGTGACGTCGATCTCGCCGTCGCGTCATTTCGCCATGCTCGATCAGCCGGCGAAGTTCCAGCAGGTGCTGGACGACTTCCTGAAGTCGCTCTGAGGACGCCCGAATGCCCCGGTTTACCGAAAAGCGCTATCAAACCCACGTGATCCTGGCGATGCTGCTGTATGTCGCCGTGATGCTGCTGGCATGGCCGCTCGCGCGCGGGACTACCAGCCTGCCGCTCAAGATCCTGCTGGCCCTGTTGCCGGCGCTGCCGATGCTCTACGTGATCGGATTGATGGTGCGGCGTGTGCGTGATAGCGACGAACTGCAGCAGCGTACGCATCTGATCGCGCTCGGTGCGTCCACGGCAGTCGTCGGTGTAGCCAGTCTGGTCGGTGGCTTCCTCGCTGCGTCGGGGGTCGTGCACCTGGATGGTTCGATCCTGACCTGGGTATTCCCGATGATGCTGATCAGCTACTACGCCGCGCAGTGGTGGGTTGCACGGCACTATGGCAACGATCCGTCGTGCGACGGGAGTGATGGCGGCATACCGCTGCGCTGGCGCCTGCTGATCCTTGCCGTGTTGACGGGTCTGGGGGCCTGGTTTGCATACCTTCGGCACGATGCGCTCGATATCGGCATGGCGATAGGTATGGGTGTAAGCGTCGCATGTTTCGCGCTGGTACGGGGGTTCATCTATTTGCGCCGGAGCCCTGTGCAGCCCGACAGGTAGGGTGATGGCGGCCCAGTCACTACTGAATCGAAAGGAAACTTCCATGCGCGCCGTCCATAAACGCTATCTGCGCGAATTCATCCCGGCGATGCTGGCCTACGTGGTGCTGGTCGTGCTGTCGGGCTTCCTGCTGCCGAAGACCGCCAGCCTGCCTTGGCGCGTGGTGCTGGCAGTGCTGCCGTTGCTGCCGATCGTGCTGGCAATCCGCGCGATGGTGCGGGTGTTGCGCGATCAGGACGAACTGGAGCGGCGTATCGACCTGGAGTCCTTTGCGATTGCCGCCATGGCGACCGGGTTCGGCTTCTTCAGCTTCGGTCTGTTGCTGCTGGCGGATCTGGGCTGGCAGGTGCGTGGGGGCGCGGTGGCGATCTGGGTGATGCCGTGCCTGTTCGCCACATTCGGCCTCGCCAAGCTGTTGGTCGTGCGGCGCTATCGTCACCATGAATAACCACGTCCGCGAGCTGCGCGGCGAACAGGGCTGGTCGCAGGCCGATCTGGGCGAGCGGCTGGACGTGTCGCGGCAGACGATCAACGCGATCGAGACAGGCAAGTACGACCCCAGCCTGCCATTGGCCTTCAAGATCGCCAAGCTGTTTGGACGTCCCATTGAAAAGATATTCGTACCGGTCGAGGAATAGGGCATGGCAATGAACGGACGTACCGCGTTGCGCATCGGCGCAGTAATCGTCGGTCTGGGCGCGCTGGCCTGGAACCAGTTGCATCACGGCGAACGAGCCGCCGCACCGGCGATGGCGGCAGTCGCCGCGCCCGCGATCACCGGCAAGGCGCAGCCGCCGGCAAAACCGCAAACATGGACGCGTGGTTCGCTCACGCTGACATCGTGCAATCTGGCCCAGCCCAACAGCGGGCTCAGCACGGCGGCCTGGTGCGCGGACTTCCCGGTGCGGGAGAACCGTGCCGACCCGCACAGCCGCATCATCACGCTGAAGCTGGCGGTGTTGCGCTCCGGCGCCCAGGTGGCGAGCAAGGACATGCTGGCGTTTCTCGTCGGCGGCCCGGGTCAGGCAGCCACCGACTCGGCCAGCCAGATCGCGGCGACGTTGAAGCCGTTGTTGGCGCATCGTGACGTGCTGTTGCTGGACCAGCGCGGTACCGGCGGCTCGAATGCGCTGGCCTGCAAGGATTCCCCTGGCACGACCGGGGCCGACGACGACAGCGTGTTCGATGCAGCCAGGATGCGCCGCGCCGCCGCCGATTGCCTCAAGCAATTGAGCGACCGCGCCGACCCGCGCTACTACACCACCACGATCGCGACGCAGGATCTGGAGGACGTGCGCAAGGCGATCGGCTCGCCGCAGTTCGACCTGCTCGGCGTGTCCTACGGCACGCGGGTGGCGCAGCAGTACCTGATGCGTTATCCGCAGGCGGTGCGCAGCGTGGTGCTGGACAGCGCGGTGCCGAACTCGCTGGCTCTGGGCGGGGATTTCGCGCGCAATCTGGACGACGCGCTGAAGGCGCAGTTCGCGCGCTGTACGGCGGAACCGGCCTGCAAGAAGCAGTTCGGCGATCCGGACCAGACGCTGTATCAGCTGCGCGACGCACTGCGGGCGAACCCGCATGAAGTCAGCTTTCGCGATCCGCAGAGCTACCGCACGGTCAAGCGCGTGCTTAACGAGAACTCGCTGGCCAGCGTCGTGCGCATGTTCGCGTACACACCGGCTACCGCTGCGCTGTTGCCATTGTCGATCGACGCGGCCGCGCACGGCGATGTCGGTCCGCTGCTGGGTCAGGCGAAGATCCTGTCCAGCGATCTATCCGAGTTGATGGGCAGTGGCATGCAGTATTCGGTGATCTGCAGCGAGGACGCCGACCTGCTCAAGCCGCGTCCGCAGGATGTCGACACCATCCTGGGCACGCACATGGTCGATGCGCTCAACGCGATCTGCTCGGTGTGGCCGAAGGGTACGCGCCCGGCCGATTTTCATCAGCCGCTGAAATCCGACAAGCCGGTGCTGCTGCTGGCCGGCCAGTACGATCCGGTGACGCCGCCGCGTTACGCCGATGAGGTGGCCAAGGGCCTGCCGAACGCGCGCGTGCTGGTTTTCAAGGGACAGGCGCATAGCGTGATGGCGGCCGGCTGCGGACCGCAACTGGTCCAGCACTTCATCGAGAAACTCGACCTGAAGACGCTGGACGCGAGCTGCCTGGATCGCCTGCAGGCCACCCCGATCTTCATCGACTTCAACGGCTCAACCCCTTAAGGAGCAGCGCCATGAAAAAACACTACCTGCTGGCGAACGCCGCGCTGTGGGCAGCGGCCATGCTCGTTGCCGCCGTGCTCAAGGCGCCGAATTTCCTGTCTCTGGTCCTGCTGCCGATGCTGGCCACGCTGTCGCTGCTGATGGTCGGTCCGGGCGCATGCCTCAAGCGGAGTGACATCTCGTGATCGAAGTCAGGGATCTGCACAAGGCCTTCGGTACGGTGAAAGCCGTCGACGGCGTCAGCTTCACTGCCCGCGACGGCGAGATCACCGGCCTGCTCGGCCCCAACGGCGCCGGCAAGACCACCACGCTGCGCATGCTCTACACGCTGATGGCGCCCGACCGCGGCCAGGTGCTGGTGGACGGCATCGATGCGGCGGTCGACCCGCTCGGCGTGCGCCGCCGGCTCGGCGTGTTGCCGGACGCGCGCGGCCTGTACAAGCGGCTGACCGCGCGCGAGAACATCGACTACTTCGCCCGGCTGCATGGCCTGCCGGAGGATCTGTTGAAGACCCGCCGCGACGCGCTGGTCGCGGCGCTGGAGATGGGCGACATCGCCGACCGCCGCACCGAGGGTTTCTCGCAGGGCCAGCGGGTGAAGACCGCGATCGCCCGCGCGCTGGTGCACGACCCGCGCAACGTGATCCTCGACGAGCCGACCAACGGCCTCGACGTGATGGCCACGCGCGCCTTGCGTCAGTTCATGTTGCGGTTGAAAGGCGAAGGCCGCTGCGTGCTGTTTTCCAGCCACATCATGCAGGAGGTCGCTGCATTGTGTGACCGCATCGTGGTGATCGCGCATGGCCGCGTGGTAGCCGATGAATCGCCCGATGCGCTGCGCGCGCAGACCGGCGAGAACAACCTGGAGGATGCCTTCGTGAAGATCATCGGCAGCGACGAGGGCCTGGCCGCATGAACAACGTGACCCGCAAGATCCAGCGCAGCCGCGCCTTCCTCACCGTGTTCCTGAAAGAGGTGAAGGAGAACCTGCGCGACCGGCGCACCCTGATCAGCGCCTTTCTCACCGGCCCGCTGCTGGGCCCGCTGATGTTCGTGATGCTGATCAACATCACCCTCAACCGCGAACTGGACAAGGCCGAGAAGCCGCTGGCGGTGCCGGTGATCGGTGCCGAACATGCGCCCAATCTGGTCGATGCGCTGAGGGCCGGCGGCGTGGTGCCCGGTGCCGCCGTGGCCGACCCCGAGCAGGCCGTGCGCAAGCAGGAGGCCGACGTGGTGCTGCGCATCGCCGCCAACTACGGCGAGGCCTGGCGCAAGGGCGAGCCGGTACAGGTGGAGTTGTTCTACGACTCCTCCCAACGCGACGCCAATACCTCGGTGGAGCGGGTGACCCAGCTGGTCGAAGGCTACGCCCGCCAGCAGGGCGCGCTGCGGCTGGTTGCGCGCGGCCTGTCGCCGAGCGCGGCCTGGCCGCTGCAGGTGGCCAGGCGTGACCAGGCCACGCCGCAATCGCGCGCGGTGCTGATGTTCGCGATGCTGCCGTATTTCTTCGTGATCACCATCTTCATGGGCGGCATGTATCTGGCCATCGACCTCACCGCCGGCGAACGCGAACGCCAATCGCTGGAACCGCTGTTCGCCAACCCGGTGCCGCGCTGGAAGATCCTGTGCGGCAAGCTGGCGGCGATCTGCACGTTTTCCACCGCGAGCCTGCTGATCACCCTGCTGGCGTTCGCCGTGGTGGGCCAGTTCATTCCCGCCGAGAAGATCGGCATGGAACTGGACCTCGGCGTGCACTTCGCCTCGCACGTGCTGCTGCTGATGCTGCCGCTGGTGCTGCTGCTGTCCGCGTTGCAGTCGATGGTGGCGGCGTTCGCCAAGAGCTACCGCGAGGCGCAGACCTATCTTTCGCTGTTGATGCTGGTGCCGATCATCCCCAGCGCGGTGCTGTCGTTCATGCCGATCAAGGCCCAGGCGTGGATGTATGCGGTGCCGCTGCTGGGCCAGAACCTGGGCATCATGCAGTTGCTGCGCGGCGACGGCGTCACCGGCGAGCAGCTCGGTCTGTGCCTGGCCGGCAGCCTCGCGGCGGCGCTGCTCGCGGTGCTGGCGACGATCCAGCTGTACCGCTCCGAGCGGCTGGCGATCTCCGTGTAGCGCCGGCAGCGCGGCAAGATCCGCGGGTGGCCGACGCAACGTCGCCCGCCAGCGGCTCCGGCAGGAATCCGGGCTCCGCCTGTCGCTCCAGGGCGTGCGGAACGGCCGGAATCAACGCGGCGGTGCAGTCAGTTCCCGCGCGTTGAGGTAGCCGTCCCGGTTGCGGTCGAGCTTGTGGAACTGGCTGCGCAGGTTGTCCTGGAAATCTATCAGCGTGATCGGCCGCCCGCGGCCGCCGGGCAGCTCGCCGGCCTCGATGGTGCCATCCCCGTTGCTGTCCATGTTCTGGAAGCTTCGGGTCATGTATGCCAGATACTCCGCCTCGCTGACCCGGCCATCGCCCGTGCTGTCGAACAGCTGCAGGTATTGCGAACGCGTGTCCTGCGCCAGCGCGGCCGACGACGCCAGCAGCGCGACCAGCGTGGCGGCATGCAGGCGCGTGTTCAGCGGCTGCCGCCGTGGATGCCGATGAACTGCAGGAACTCGGCGCGGGTGCGCGCGTCGTCGCGGAAGGTGCCCAGCATCTGGCTGGTGATCATCGACACGCCGCGCTTGTGCACGCCACGGGTGGTCATGCATTCGTGGCTGGCGTCGATCACCACCGCCACGCCGGCCGGCTGCAGGGTTTCCTGGATGCACTGGGCGATTTCCGCGGTGAGTTTCTCCTGCACCTGGAAGCGGCGCGCGAAACCGTCGACCACGCGGGCCAGCTTGCTGATGCCGACCACGCGGTTGGTCGGCAGGTAGCCGACGTGGGCGCGGCCGATGATCGGCGCCATGTGGTGCTCGCAGTGGCTCTCGAACTCGATGTCGCGCAGCACCACCATCTCGTCGTAGCCGGCCACTTCCTTGAAGGTGCGGCGCAGGTAGTCGGCAGGGTCGGAGGCGTAGCCGGAGAACCAGTCGCGATACGCCTTGACCACCCGCTTGGGCGTGTCCAGCAGGCCCTCGCGTGCCGGATCTTCGCCGGCCCAGCGCAGCAGCGTGCGCACGGCCTCTTCGGCCTGTTCCTGGCTGACGTCGTTCGGATGGGGCTGGTCGCTCATGCGGATGCCTTCGGGGTTGCGGGTCGGGCCAGTTTAACGGCAGCGTCAAGCCCGCGCGGGCGCGGACATGGCGGGACGCTCAGGCTTCCGGGTCGTCGTTGTCGTCCGGCGCAGGCACGTCGTCACCCAGCAACTGCTGGGCGACTTCACCCGGCGCGGTTTCCACGCCGCGCAGTTTGCGTTCGATCGCACGGGTGCGCACGCCCGTCGCGTCGATTTGATTGCTGGCCTGGTCGAGATTCTTCTTGACCTTGTCCAGCACCATGCCGAACTTGCCGAACTCGGTCTTGACCGCGCCCAGCAGCTGCCATACCTCGCTGCTGCGCTTCTCGATCGCCAACGTGCGGAAGCCGGCCTTGAGGCTGGTCAGGATCGCCGCCAGCGTGGTCGGTCCGGCGACCGTGATGTGATGGTCGCGCTGCAGCGACTCGAACAGGCCCGGCCGTCGCAGCACTTCGGCGAACAAACCTTCGGTGGGCAGGAACAGGATGGCGAAATCCACCGTGTGTGGCGGTGCCACGTACTTGCTGCGGATGCGCTTGGCTTCCTCGCGCACCCGCCGCTCCAGCGCGTTGGCGGCATCCACGGCGGCGGTGGCGTTGGCGTTTTCCTGGGCCTCCTGCAGGCGCTGGTAGTCCTCCAGCGGAAACTTGGCGTCGATCGGCAACCACAGCGCGGCACCATCCACGCCGTTGGGCATGTGAATGGCGTATTCCACCCGCGCATCGGAGTTGGGCACCACGGCCACGTTGACCGCGTACTGATCAGGCGTCAGGAGCTGTTCGAGCAGCGCTCCGAGCTGGGTTTCACCCAGTACACCGCGCGTCTTGACGTTGCCGAGCACGCGCTTGAGATCACCCACGCCGGTGGCCAGGCTCTGCATTTCGCCGAGGCCGCGCTGCACCGCTTCCAGCCGGTCGGAAACCAGCTTGAACGACTCGCCCAGGCGGGTTTCGAGGGTGGTGTGCAGTTTCTCGTCGACGGTGGCACGCATCTGTTCGAGCTTGGCCGCGTTGTCCTGCTGGATCGCGCCGAGCTTGGCCTCCAGCGTGGCGCGCACTTCGCCCATGCGCTTCTCGTGCTCGGCACTGAGCGCGGCGAAGCGCTGTTGCTGCTGCTCGCCGAACTGGTTGAGCGCGAGGGTGGCTTCCGCGCGGCTCTTGCGCGCGTCCTCGGTGAGCTGCTGGGCCAGCGTCTGCAGGCCCTGGTTGGTGCCGTCGGTGAGCGCGGCCAGGCGCTGGCCGAAGCCGTCGATGCGCTCGGCCTGCTGCCGCGACATGCCGTTGAGCTGTTCGCCGAGGTGGCCACGGAAGCGGTCGAAGCCCTGTTGCAGTTCCTCGCGGCCGGCGCGCTGCTCCTCGCGCAGGGTGCGCTCGACGCGGGCGCTGTCGTCTTTCAGGGCATCCAGCTTCGCGCCCAGAGCGGGGTCGCCGCGGCCGCGCAGCAGTGCCGCGAGCTGCAACAACAGCACCAGCGCGACGAGGATGACGAGGGCGATCAGCAGGATTTCATTGAGCGGCATGGAACATTTTCCCGGGTCGATGCATCCAGTGTACGTCGGGCAGTCTCACCGGCTGCGCCCCGATTTCACCTCGCCGCTGCCGCGGCGGTGCATCATGGGCCGATTCGTCGGCCAGGGAGAGCGTCATGGAACATGTTCACGATTACCTGATCATCGGTGCCGGCATGGCCGCTGATGCGGCTGCCAAGGCGATCCGCGAGATCGATGCCGCGGCGAACGTCGGCATCGTCGGCGCCGAGACACCGCCGCCGTATCAACGGCCGCCGCTGTCCAAGGCGCTGTGGAAGGGCGACAAGTCGGTGGCCGACGTCGATCTGGCCACCGCGCAAAGCGGCGCGACCCTGCATCTGGGCCGCCGCATCGAATCGCTGGATCGGGTGGCGCGCATCGCGCGCGATGACCACGGCGACAGCTACCGTTACCGCCGCCTGTTGCTGGCCACCGGCGCGACCCCGCGGCGGCTGCCGTTCGACGGCGGCGAGCGGGTAATCCATTTCCGCACGCTGGACGATTACCAGGCGCTGCGCCGCTATGCCAAACCCGGTGCCTACATCGCCGTGGTCGGCGGCGGTTTCATCGGCAGCGAGCTGGCGGCGTCGTTGAGCAGCGTGGGTTGCAAGGTGACGATGCTGTTTCCCGGCGCGGCGATCGGTGCGGGGCGTTATCCGCACGGGCTGACCAGCTATCTCGACGACTACTACCGCAGCCACGGCGTGGATGTGCGCAGCGGCATCAAGGTGATCGGCGGCAGCAAGACCGACGGCGGCGTGGAACTGGAACTGTCCGACGGCGAGGTGTTGCGGGTGGAAGCAGTGGTGGCCGGTCTCGGCGTGACGCCCGACACCGCGCTGGCCGAGCAGGCCGGGCTCTCGGTCGACAATGGCATCGTGGTCGACGCCCACCTGCGCAGCAGCGATGCGGACATCTGGGCCGCCGGCGACGTGGCCAACTTCCACAGCCCGGCACTGGGCCGGCGCCTGCGAGTGGAACATGAGGACGCGGCGGTCGGCATGGGCCGGCTCGCCGGCCGCGCGATGGCCGGCGTCGAGGAGGCGTACACCACGCTGCCGTTCTTCTATTCCGACCTGTTCGATCTCGGCTATGAAGCGGTCGGCCTGCTGGATACGCGACTGGAGGTGGTCGAGGACTGGCGCGAGCCGAACCGCGAAGGCGTGGTGTATTACCTGGACGGCGGCCGCGTGCGCGGCGTGCTGCTGTGGAACGTGTGGGACCAGGTGGATGCCGCGCGCGAGTTGATTGCGCAACCCGGACCGTTCGATGCGGCGTCGCTGCGCGGGCGGCTGCCGCGCGGCTGAAACCACCGGTAGGAGCCCGCTCGCGGGCGATGCTCTTGCAGATCCCGAGTCCCGGCGGAAAAGCATCGCCCGCGAGCGGGCTCCTACTCCACCCGGCAGAACACCGCCTTCAGGTAGCGCCCTTCCGGCACGTCGGTGCGGAACGGGTGGTCGGCGCCGGCACCGCGCACTTCCAGCACCTGGATTTCGCGGCCGGCGTTGAGCGCCACCCGGCGCAGCATCTCCAGGAATTCGCCTTCGCCGACCAGGCCGGTGCACGAGCAGGTCAGCAGCAGGCCGCCAGGCGGGATGATGTCCAGTGCCATGCGGTTCATCGCGAAGTACTTCTTCAGCGCGTCCATCACCTTGCTGCGGTCGCGGGTGAGCTTGGCCGGATCGAGGATCACCGCGTCGTAGCGCTCGCCGCGGGCCACCGCCGCGCGCACCCAGTCGAAGATGTCGGACTGCTCGAACGTCACGGCCACGTTGTTGGCCGCGGCGTTGGCGCGGGCAACGTCGAGGATGCCCGCGTCCAGATCGACGCCGACCGCTTCGCGCGCGCCGGCCGCCATCGCGTGTACCGCGAAGCCGCCGGCGTTGCAGCACAGATCGAGCACGCGGCGGCCCCTGGCCAGTTCGGCGAAGCGCTTGCGGTTGTCGCGCTGATCGGCGAAGAAGCCGGTCTTGTGGCCGGAGCCGGGCGCGGCGTGGAAGCGCAGGCCGTGTTCGTGCACCTCGAACGCTACGGGCACCTCGGGGCTGCGGCAGTCGAACGACTCCTGCTTCTGCACGTGCGACTCGGCGAACCAGTACAGCTGCGCGCCGGGGAAGTGCGTCAGCAGGGCGGCGTGGATCGCTTCGCGGAAACGCCACATGCCGGCGGCGAAGTATTCGATCACCAGGATGTCGGCGTAGCGGTCGACGATCAGGCCCGAAAGCCCATCGCCCTCGCTGTGCACCACGCGCCAGGCATCGCTGACGGCGTCGAGCTGCAGCCAGTCGCGGCGCAGCTGCACGGCGCGGGCGATCCGCGCGGCGATCCAGTCGGCGTCGATGCCGGCGTCCGGATGCGTGTCGAGCAGGCGCAGCGCGATGCGCGCGTGGCCGTTCCAGAACGCGCGGCCGACGAAGCGGCCCTTCGCATCCTGCACCTCGACCACGCTGCCCGGCGGCAGCTTCGACTCCGGCTTGTAGATCTGCGCCGACCACACCCATGGGTGGCCGGGGTTGCGATCGGACTTCAGGCGGATGACGGGCAACGCGGCGGGGCTATTCATCCACGCATGATAGCTGGTGCTTCGCTTGTCCCCGGCAGGCAGTGCAAGGGGGAAGCGTTATCAGCGCAGGCGCAGCACCAGCCACGACAGCAATGCCAGCAGGTTGATGCCCAGCCGCGAGACGGACGGGCCGGCCACTGCCAGCACGAAGCCCTGGCTGCCGAAGTGCCAGTCGATGCCCAGCCGCGGCGTCGCTTGCAAGGTGGCGAACACATTCACGAACGCACCGCAGTGCAACGCGTAGCTGAAGACCGGCAGTGCGATCAGCGGCAACTGCAACAACTGCGCCCAGCTCGACATGCGCACGCCGCGATCGCTGCCGTCGATCAATTGCACGCCGGCGGCGAGCACAAAGCCGTACAGCGCCAGGCCGATCAACGCGAGCACGCTGTCGTGGGCGGAGCCGAACGGCAGCAGTCGGTGCAGCATTGCGGCCACGCCGTAAAGGCCGCCGGCGATTTCGAGGATGCCGATCAGGCGAAAGAGAATATGGCGCACGGGTGGCCTCGCTCAAAAAACGCAAGCTTAGCTGAGCGGAACCGATGCGATCTGCGCGGGGCGTCGGGATATTTCATGCCAGTTCGTTGGCGGGCCGTACGCGACTCAGGCGATCAGTACGCCGCGCGCTTCCTCGGCGATGATGGCGTGCGGCACGAAGCGGGCGCTGTCCTGGGTGACCAGCGAGCTGTCCTCGCGGATGCCGATGCCGCAGGCGCGGTCGCCGACGACCCAGCTGCCGATCAGCGGATAGTGGCCGTCGAAAGCGGTCAGCGGATGGCAGGCCTGGCGGATGCACGGGCCATCGCGGTACGGGCCGTCGGTGCGCAACTCGCGGCCGTCATCCAGGTGCATGGCGATGTTGGCGCCCTCGCGCGAATGCAGCGGTTTGCGCACCCAGCCGCGCGGCAGCTCGCCGCCGTCGTCGAACGCGGCCGGCAGCAGGTTCGGGTGACCGCGATGGGCGTCCCACAGCAGCGGCAGGATGCCCTTGTTGCTCAGCAGCGCCTTCCACGGCGGCTCGATCAGCTGCAGGCCGGAGCGCGGCAGGTGCTGGCCGAACGACTCGCGGAACATATCCTCCAGCGGATACAGCTTGAACAGGCAGCCGATCACGTTGTCGTCGAGGTCGGTGAAGCGGCCGTCGGCGGAGATGCCGAGGTCCTCGATCGCCAGCACGCCGCAGTCGATGCCGGCCTGCAGCGCGCAATCGCGCAGGTAGGCGACCGTGCCCTGGTCCTCCACCGAGTCGCGCACTGCGGCGAAGTGGAACGGCCGCGCGATGCCACGTGCGATCGTGCCGAACGCTTCCACCAGGGATTCGTAGATCGAGTTGAACTGGTCGCTGCCGGCCGGCAGCCGGCCGCGTGCAAGCTGGTCTTCCAGCCATTGCCACTGGAAGAACGCGGCCTCGAACAGCGAGGTCGGCGTGTCGTAGTTCAATTCGTAGAGCTTGGCCGGACCGGTGCCGTCGTAGGCGAAGTCCATGCGGCCGTACAGGTGCGGCTGGCGCTCACGCCAGCTCTGCGCGATCCAGTCGCGGTACGGTTCCGGGATCGCCAGCTGCTGCATGTGCTGTTCGCTGCCCACGATGCGCTCGACCATGTCCAGCGCCATCGCGTGCAGCTCCTCGCTGGGCGTCTCGATGTCGACCTCGATCTCGCGCAGGTTGAACGCGTAGTAGGCCGACTCGTCCCAGTACGGCGCGTCGTCGATGGTGTGGAAACCGAAGCCGCACGCGGCAGCCTTGGCGCGCCAGTCGGGGCGCTCGGCCGTGGCGACCCGGCGCATCAGCCGCCGATGCCGCGGCTGCTGCCGGACGTGCCGAAGCCGGAACGGCTGACCGTGACCGCTCGGTTCGGCGTGGCGTTGACCGGCACCATCGCGGTACCGGCGCCGCCGCGGTAGACGCCGCCGGCGCCGGTGGCCGGGCGCTGCCAGCCGCCATTGCCGTCGCGGAACGCCGGCGCGCTGTTGAAGCCGTTCGCGGCCACGCCGTTGCGCGACATCATCTGCGACAGGAAGAAGCCGGTCATCAGCGGGCCGAAGAACGAATGGCTGGCGCCATCGTTGCGCTCGGCGCACTGCTCCTTGCCGTAGCTGGCCTCGCACGCTTCGCGGTTGGCGAAGCGCGGCGCGGAGGCGACGGCGTCCTGCTTGGCCTTGGCGAACGCCTGCTGGCAGGTATTGCTGTCGTTGGTCTGCGCCACGCAGGCCTCGACCGAGGTGTACAGCCCTTCGCGCGACGCGCTATCGCTGCGGTCGCAGGCGGTCAGCAGCAACGGGGCCGCACTCATCAGCCACAGGGCGGCGGTCTGGGATCGCTTCATGGGGACACTCGCGCGGGATTCAGCCCAAGCATGCCTGCTTGCCCGTGCGGATGAAAGCTCCTGCGGGCCCGGCGTGCGCAATCGTCACAGCCGCTCTGCGGTTGGCTATTCGAGCTGGTCGGCCAATTCGTGCAGGTCGGCGACGTGTTGTTCCCACCAGCGCGATTCGGCGGCGAACGGGAACGCGGCGGGGAACGCCGGGTCGTGCCAGCGTGCCGCGATCCAGCCGGCATAGTGCAACTGGCGCATGGCGCGCAGCGCCGGGACCAGCGCCAGCTCGGCATGGTCGAAATCGCGAAACTGCTGGTAGCCCTCGAGCACCGCTTTCATCGCGCGCTCGTCGCCGGCCAGCATCCACAGGTCCTGCACGGCTGGCCCGGTTCGCGCATCGTCGAAATCGACGAAGTGCGGGCCGGCGTCGGTCCACAGCACGTTGCCGGGGTGGCAGTCGCCGTGCAGGCGCAGTTGCCGCACCGGGCCGATTGCTTCCAGGCGTGCGCCGATGGCGGCGTCGAGCCGCATCGCCGCCGCACGATAATTTGTCTGCAGCGATGCCGGCAGCAGCGACGACCCCAGCACGGCCTGCATCGGCTGCCGCGCCATCGTGTCGCGATCGAGCCTGCCGCGATGCACGAACGGCGCCTGCCCGCCGACGACATGCATGCGCGCGATCAGGCGGCCCAGCCACTGCAGCTGATCGAGCGCTTCCAGTTCCGGCGCGCGACCGCCGCGGCGCGGCGTCAGCGCGTAGCGGAAGCCGCCGTGCCGCAGCAGCGTCTGGCCATCGAAGCAGAGAGGCGCGACTACCGGCAGTTCGGCGTCGGCCAGCTCCTGCGCGAAGCTGTGCTCCTCGATGATGGCCGCGTCACTCCAGCGGCCGGGCCGGTAGAACTTCGCGATGACCGGCGACGTCGGCTCCAGCCCAACTTGTTCCAGTCCGATCTGCCACACGCGGTTCTCGTAGCTGTTCAGCGCCAGCAAGCGGCCGTCCGGCCACAGCCCGCAGGCGCTGACGGCGTCCAGCACCAGATCGGGCGTAAGACGGGCGTAGGGCGCGTCGGCCGTCATGAAAGAACGGCTCTTTGTGTTCGCCGGCTCTCCCCGCCGAGGACAGGATTGAGGAGAGGATCGGCGCGTGGAGCAGCCGCGTTCAACGCAGCCCCGCGGTACGCGCAGCGATCACCGCCATGGTGATGCGCGAGATGCATACCAGTGCGCCATCTTCACTCTCGATGCGAATCTCCCACACCTGGGTAGTGCGCCCGACGTGCAGCGCACGCGCGGTGCCGGTGACGGTGCCGCTGCGCACGCCACGGAGGTGGTTGGCATTGATGTCCAGCCCGACCGCCAATTCCTTTTCTGGATCCAGCGTGAGCATGGCGGCCGTGCTGCCCAGCGTCTCGGCCAGCACCACCGAGGCACCACCATGCAGCAGCCCGTACGGTTGATGGGTGCGATGGTCGACCGGCATGGTGCCCTGCAGCCAGTCGTCACCGATCGCGGTGACGCGGATGTCCAGCGTCTCCATCATGGTGTTGGCGCTCCAGGCGTTGATGCGGGCGAGGTCGGCGGGCTGTTTCCAGAGACTCATCGTTGATTCCTTCGGTGCGAGCCCGCATTGTTGTCCGCTACGATCATCGCGACAATGTGCCTGGTGCATACCGTCACTCTCAAATCCTCCGGTCGCCAGTTCTCGGTGGCACCCGGAGAAACCGTGCTGGAGGCGGCGCAACGGGCGGGCGTGGCCTTGCCGTACTCCTGCCGCGCCGGTGTCTGCGGCAGCTGCAAGGCGACCTTGTTGCAGGGGCATTGCGACTACCCGCGCAATCCGCCGCTGGCGCTGAGTGCCAGCGCGCTGGCGCAGCACGCGGTGCTGTTGTGCCAGGCGGTGCCGAGCAGCGACCTCTTGCTGGAGGCGCGCGAGGTGACCTCGGTGGAGGACATCGCGCGGCGCCAGCTCGGCATGGTGGTGACCGAGAAGTGGCAGTTGGCGTCGGACGTGACCGGCTTGCGCCTGTTGCCCTCCCATGGCGAACGCCGGCTCAACCGGTTGCCGGGTCAGTATCTGGATGTGCTGCTGGAGGACGGCAAGCGGCGACCGTTCTCGATCGCCAACGGCCCGCAGGCGGATGGCATGATCGAACTGCATGTGCGGCATGTCGCCGGCGGCGGCTTCACTTCATGGGTCAACGATGCGCTGAAGGTGGGTGATCACCTGCGCGTCGAGGGTCCGCTGGGCACCTTCGTGCCGCGCGAGGATTCCGAGCGGCCGATGCTGTTCGTGGCCGGCGGCACCGGCTTCGCGCCGGTCAAGGCGATCGTCGAGCATTTCATCGCGCTGGGCACGCGCCGGCCGATGCAGTTGTACTGGGGCGCACGCACCGCGGCGGATCTGTACCTGCGTCCGCTGGCCGAACGCTGGGCCGCCGAATTGCCGAACCTGCAGTTCCACGCGGTGGTGTCCGATCCCCTGCCTGGCGGGCAGGCGGCGGGCCTGCGCACGGGACTGGTGCATGAGGCCGTACTTATCGACCACCCCGACCTGTCCAGCTTCGACGTGTACATGGGCGGGCCGCCGGCGATGATCGACGCGGCGCACCAGCGGTTTCTCGATGCGGGGTTGCCGGAAGAGCGTCTGTACTACGACTCGTTCGAGTACGCGCCCGACGTGCTGGCGCAGATCATCGCGGCGCGTGCGGGCATCCACGATCGACAGGGTTGAGGGCGAGCCACGGCTTGCGTGGCCGGGCCCGGTGCGCGGCAGGCATTCGCGATCGCGCGTCTACTTGTTGCCCTTGGCAACGGGCAACTGCGCCGCATGCCATGCCAGCACGCCGCCACCCAGCGTATGCACCTTGGTGAAGCCGGCCTTGACCAGCCGCTGCGCGGCCTTGACCGAGTTGCCGCGGCCGTCCTTGTCCATCACCACCACCGGCAGCTCCTTCGCCTTGGCCAGATCCTTCTTTTCCGGATCGAACTGGCTCATTGCCACGTGCCGGGCACCGGGCACGTGCATCTTCTCGAAGTCGGCCAGCGACGACAGGTCGATCAGCAGCGGGCTGTCGCGGTTGATCAGGCCGGTCAGGCCGGCCGGGCTCAGCTCGCGGGTCTTGCTGAACAGCATGGCGACCTGCATGACGATCAACGCCACCAGCAGCACCACGAACAGGGCCGCAAGGGCCACATGATTGCCGATAAATTCGGGCAGCTTGTGCAGGAAATCGTTCATCGTCAGTCCACAGGCGCGTTGACCGCGCCGATCGGGTAAACCGCCGATTATACGGGTACTGCGCGCGGCGGTTCAGTTCTGCGTGATGTCCGGCAACCCGCTGGTCAGCCACCAGTGCTTGGTCTTCTCGTCGTAGTGCCAGGTCTGGTGATCGACGATGGTGCGTTCGGACTGGGTATGTATGTTCACCAGGCTGATCTGCGCCGTCTGCTGCACGTCGAAATCGCCGGTGGGCACCGGGCCGGCGCCGTTGTCGTACTCGGTCACCCGGATCTGCTGGTAGCGCGCCAGGTCCAGCGCCTTGATCGGATGGGCGGCGCGCAACGTGGGTTCGATGAACTGCGCGGCACTCTGGAAATCGCCCCAGCGCAGCGTGCTGCCGTAGGCGGTGATCGTGGTGGTCAGCGCATCGCTGCGGGTCTTGGTGGCGCAGCCGCCCAGCAGCAGCACGGACAGCGCGACGAGGATGCTCGGTATGCGGCGCATGATGGTTCTCCCCCGATGGATACGCGCCCATTCTGCCTCAAGCGCACGTCGACCATTCACCGGGCCGGATTCAGTCACGTCGTTTGGCGACGAAACGGGCGCTCAGGGTGGCGGCGGGCTTGCCGTCATCGCCCGGTACCACGCAGGCAATCTCGATGCGCGCGCGGCCGCGCGTGGTCAAGGTGTTGAAGAACGTGGTCCAGCTGGCGGTCGCGGCCAGCCGTGCCTCGCTGCGGAAGTCCTGCCACAGCGGCGAGAGGTAGCGTACGCTGGACTCGGCCACGAACACGTCGCAATCGTGGCCATACCGGCGCAGCGCCATCTCCACCAGCGCCCAGCCACTCAACGTCATCAGGCTGACCAGGCTGCCGCCGAACGCGCAGCCCTTGTCATTGACGTTCGGCCCCAGCGGGGCCAGCAGGCTGAGCATGTCGTCGTCGCTATGGACCAGTTGGAGATCCATCGCATGGGCCAGCGGCATCTCGTTGCGGATGAACTGGATCAGCTGCTGCGCCTGCTCGGTGGTGTCGTCGGTCGTGCTCACGGTGATCGGGGTCCAAGGGGAGGGAAGACCGCCCAGTGTAGGGCGACCGTTACACTGCGGCCATGGCAATGACCGGAGTGTGGTGCGCGGATGCAGCGACAATCTCCAGCGGGCAAGACGGATCTGGGCGGCCGGATCGTGGTGATCACGCGGCCCGCCGGTACCGCGACGGCGTTGGCGCGCCGGGTGCGGGCCTTGGGCGGCGTGCCGCTGCTGCTGCCGGGCATGGCCTTGCGCGGCGCGGCCGATCCGGCGGTGGCGCGCGCCGGGCTGCGGGCCGCGCTGGCCGATGATCTGCTGATCTTCACCAGTCCCGCAGCGGTGCGTCACGCCGCGGCACTGCTGCCCCTGGCGACCGTGGCAAGCGTACTGGCGGTGGGCCAGGGCACCGCGCGCGCCCTGCGGCGGCATGGCGTCGCCGCTCCGCTGACGCCGTCGCGCCAGGACAGCGAGGGTCTGCTGGAGCATCCTGCCCTGCACGAACTGCAGGGTCGTCGCCTCGCGCTGATCGGCGCGCCCGGCGGCCGCGGCGTGCTGCGCGAACAACTTTCCGCACGCGGCGCCCGGCTGCGCGAGCTGCACGTCTATCGCCGCGCACCGCCGCGGCTGGACCGCCGGCACGTGGACGCATTGCTGCAGTTGCCCGTGTCGGCGCGGGTGTTGTTGTCCAGCGTCGAAGCACTGCAGAACCTGCGCGAGCTGTTGCCGCCACCGGCCTGGGCGCGGCTGTGTGCGGCGACCGCCGTGGTCAGCAGCGAACGACTCGATGCCATGGCGCGTGCTGCGGGTTTCACGCGTACCGTGCGCGCCGACTCGGCGTTGTCGGCCGACCTGCTCGCTGCCGCGATGCGCGCGCACTGATCCTTCTTCACGCGATCATGCTACGGGCCCGATCGCATGGCCTGTTAGCATGCGCGAATGAGCAACGTAGACAAGCCGAACGAGCCCGCCGCGCCCAAGGGCGCACGACCCGACCCGCTGCTGGTCGACCCGCTGCCGACACGTCCGATGCGCGATGTCCGGGCACCCGCGCCGCGCCCGCGCGGCGGCGGCAGCCTGGCCCTGGCGGTGCTGCTGTCGCTGCTCGCGGTGGGCGCGTGCGGCTACATCGGCTGGCGCCAGTGGCAGCAGGAGCAGGGCGTCAGCACGGCGGTGCGGGATGCGATCGACCTGCATGCGAGGGTGGCATCGCTGGAAGCCACCCTGGGCACGATCAGCGGCGAACGCAGCAGCCTCGATCAGCGGCTCGCCGATGCCGCGGCGGTCAACCGCTCGCTGCGCGAGGAGCTGCTGGGTCAGGCCGAGCGCACCCGCAACCTCGAAGATGCGGTGGCGAAGCTGGCCGAGAAGAGCCTGTCCGGCCACGACGCGATGCTGCTGGATGAAACCGAATCGCTGCTGCGCATGGCCAGCGAACGCTACACGCTGTTCCACGACGCGCAGGGCGCCGCTGCGGCTTATGCGCTGGCTGATCGGACGCTGGCTGCAGTGAACGACAGCGCGTTCGGTGGCCTGCGCCAGAGCATCGGCGCGGAACGCGAGGCGTTGGCGAAGAATCAGCCGGCCAGCCAGGCCAGCGCGTTGCAGCAGCTTGCCGAACTGCGCGGCAGCCTTGATCGGCTGCCGCTGAAATCACTCGACACGGCGAACAGCAGCCAACCCACGGATGCGTGGTCGCGCATCGGCCGCGCGCTGGCGCGTGTGGTCACCGTGCAGCGCGACAACGGCGCGCCACTGGCCGTGGCGGATGCACGTTTCGCACGTGAGCTGGCCGCGCTCGATCTGGCCCAGGCGCAGGCGGCGCTGCTGGCTTACGACAGCAAGGCCTATGCCGCCGCGCTGCAGCGCGTGGACGCCAGTCTCGCCAGCCAGTTCGACGGCAACGCGCCGGCGGTGCAGCAGGCGCGCGACACGCTCAGGCAGCTCGCCGCCCAGCTGCCGGCCGGCGCGCCGGTGCAGCTGGGCGCGGCGCTGACGGAGCTGCGCAACCTGCGTAGCGTGCATGCCCTCAGCCCGGCGGGCGACGGCACCGCCCCGGCTGCCGCCGCCACGGTTGCGCCGCCGGGCGGAGCCCGGCGATGAAGCTCTGGCGCGCGATCCTCCTGCTGGTGGTCGTCGCCGCGCTGGCCGCGTTCGGCTGGCACTGGGTGGCGGAAGATCCGGGCTACGTCCTGCTGCGCCTGCGGGGTTGGCGGGTGGAAACCACGGTGGTCGCCGCGGTCGCCATCCTGCTGTTGACGTGGGCCCTGCTCGGCGTGCTGTGGCGATTGCTGCGCTGGCCATTCGGTGCGTTCTCGCGGCGCCATCGGCGGGTCAGCCAGCAGCGCCTGGGTGAAGGCCTGGTGGCGCTGATCGAAGGGCGCCACGGCGACGCCGAACGCGATCTCAACCGTGCCGCGCGGCTGGACAGCCTGCGCGGCCCGGCGCTGCTCGCCTCGGCCGAGGCCGCCTCGCGCCGCGGTGAACATGGCCGTGCGTTGGAGGCATTGAACCAGGCCGCGCAGTCCTCACCGCAGGCCGCCCGCGTATTGCGTGCCCGCGTACTGCGCCGCGATGGCAAGTCGGCCGAGGCGCTGGCGTTGCTGGCGCCGGAATCGGACAAGGGCACGCTGAGCCCGGGCGGCTGGCGCGAGCTGGTGCTGGCGGCGTTGGCCAACGGCGACCTGCGGCGCGCGCGTGCCGCGCTCGAACCGCTGCAGAAGAGTGGCGCCCTCGGTGGCCGCGCCTATGCAGCGCTGGAGGCCCAGGTGCTGGTCGCCACCATCAACGCCGCCGCAGACGGGGCTGCACTCAACGCGCTGTGGTCGCAGTTGCCCAAGACGCAGCGCCGCGCACCGGCGGTGATCGACGCTTATGCCCGCCGCGCAGCCTCGTTCGGCTTGACGCTGCCGGCGATGGACGAGGTCGAGTCCGCGCTGCGGCGCGAGTGGTCGCCGCTGCTCATCGAAACCTACGGCACGCTGTCCGGCGAAGACATCGAGGCCCGCCTGCGCCGCGCCGAAAGCTGGCTCGACGCGCATCCGAACGACGCCACCCTGCTGCTCACGCTCGGGCGCATGTGCGTGCGGCTGAAACTGTGGGGCAAGGCGCGCCAGCATCTCGAACGCTCGCTCGCGCTGGTGCCTGGTGCGGCCGCCTGGGAAGCACTCGGTGACGTCTTCGCCGGGCAAGGCGATCCCGCGCAGGCGCAGCGCTGCTATCGCAACGCGCTGGCGTTCGGACGCGGCGAAACCATTGCGCCACTGGCGCAGGGTGCGCGCAGCGGCCAACCCGACACGCATCCGATCGCGATCGAGGAACGGGACGTGCACGGCGTGCCGCGGTTGCGCGAATAGGTTCCGGCCCGAAGCAGGCCGGCACGGCGAGGGGGCCTGAATCCATCGCGCAGCGTCCCTCGTCCCGCCCGCGGCGAACCGCGCGTACCGGGGATAACGCATCGCGGTCGTGGAGCACGGCTTTCAATGCGGCAACGCGGTGTTGTGGATGCGAACCGAGTCCTCTGCCGCGCTGCGTTACAACGCCGTCAGGTTCGCGTACGCCGCCACCAGCCATTTGCTGCCGGCGCCCTCGAAATTCACCTGCAGGCGCGTGTGCACGCCGCTGCCCTCGGCGCTGATCACCACGCCTTCGCCGAAGCTGGGGTGGCTGACGCGCTGGCCGAGTTTCACGGGGAGGCTTTCTTCGAGTGAGGGTGAGATGTCGGCGGGCCGGCCGGCGTAGAGGGGCCGGGTGACGTGCACGCGCGGGCGCACTTCGTCGATCAATTCCGCCGGCATCTCGCCGAGGAAGCGCGAGGGTCGCGCCAGCATCTCGGTGCCGTGCATGCGGCGCGATTCGGCGTGGGTGACGATGAGTTTCTCGCGGGCGCGGGTGATGCCGACGTAGGCGAGCCGGCGCTCCTCTTCCAGCCGGCCCTCGTCGTCGACCGAGCGCTGGCTGGGGAACAGGCCTTCCTCCATGCCGACCAGGAACACCACCGGAAACTCCAGTCCCTTGGCCGAGTGAAGGGTCATCAGTTGCACGCAGTCGTCCCACGCCTCGCCCTGGTTTTCGCCGGCTTCCAGGGTGGCGTGCGACAGGAACGCGGACAGCTCGCTGAGGCCGGCATCGATGTCCTCGGCGGTACGCTCGAAGCGGCTGGCCACGTTGACCAGCTCGTCCAGGTTCTCCACCCGCGACTCGGCGTTTCCACGCGAGTCTTTCTCGTAGAAGTCGCGCAGGCCAGTGTGGGTGATCGCGTGGTCGATCTGTTCGGCGAGGGTCAGATGACAGGCAGCGGGGAATGGGGAACGGGGGATTGGAAGCGATGCGGCTGATGCCTGCTCTTCGCTGTCGCCTGATGTGATCGAAGCGGGTTCGGTGTCGGTTTCGTCGGCGGTGACGTTGCCCGCTCCCCGCTCCCCGTTCCCCGCTCCAGTGAACGCCTTCGCCATCCCGTCGATCAGCACCAGAAATGCCTTCACCGCATTCTTCGCACGACCGGCGAGTTCACTGCCGCCACTCAACTCGACCAGTGCCGATTCCCACATCGAGGTGTTGTCGCTGCGCGCGCGCCGACGCAATGCATCCAGCGTGCGGTCGCCAATGCCGCGCGGCGGCGTGTTCACCGCACGCTCGAATGCCGCGTCGTCGTGGCGGTTCGCGGTGAGGCGCAGATAGGCCAGCGCGTCCTTGACCTCGGCGCGCTCGAAAAAGCGCTGGCCGCCGTAGACGCGGTATTTGATGTTGCGCTGGATCAGCTGCTCCTCGAAATTGCGCGATTGCGCATTCGAGCGGTACAGGATCGCGCAGTCCTTCGCCTGGCCGTGTTCGGCGATGTATTCGCGGATGCGCTCGATCACGAAGCGCGCCTCGTCCTGCTCGTTGTAGGCGGCGTACAACGCGATGCGTTCGCCGTCCTCGCCGGCCGTCCACAGCTCCTTGCCGAGGCGGCTGGCGTTGCGCTGGATCACGCTGTTGGCGGCCTTCAGGATGGTCGAGGTGGAGCGGTAGTTCTGTTCCAGCTTGATCGTGCGCGCGCCGGGGAAGTCGCGCAGGAACTGCGCCATGTTCTCGACCTTGGCGCCGCGCCAGCCGTAGATCGACTGGTCGTCGTCGCCGACTGCGAAGACCTTGCCGGTGCTGCCGGCGAGTACGCGGATCCACGCGTATTGCAGTGTGTTGGTGTCCTGGAATTCGTCGATCAGCAGGTACCGCCAGCGCTGCTGGTAATGCTCCAGCACGGCGGGATTCTTCAGCCACAGCTCGTGCGCGCGCAGCAGCAGTTCGCCGAAGTCGACCAGGCCGGCGCGGCGGCAGGCGTCCTCGTAGGCCTGGTAGATCTTGACGAAGGTATGCGTAACCGGATGATCGCGATGCTCGATGCCGTCCGGACGCTTGCCCTCGTCCTTCCAGTGATTGATCTGCCAGGCGGCCTGGCGATGCGGATATTTCGCGTCGTCAAGGCCCAGCCCGGCGATCACGCGCTTGACCAGCCGCAGCTGGTCGTCCGAATCGAGGATCTGGAAGCCTTCGGGCAGACCCGCCTCGCGCCAGTGCCGGCGCAGGAGCCGATGGGCGATGCCGTGGAATGTGCCCACGGTGAGCCCCTGGGTTGCCCCGGGGATCAACGCTTCCAGTCGCGCGCGCATTTCGCCAGCCGCCTTGTTGGTGAAGGTGACGGCGAGGATCGCCCACGGCGGCACGTGCTCGGCCCGGGTCAGCCAGCCGATGCGGTGGGTGAGTACGCGGGTCTTGCCGGAGCCGGCGCCGGCCAGCACCAGATAGTGGCCGGGCGGGGCGCAGACAGCTTCACGCTGGGCTTCATTGAGCGGATCGATCAGGTACGAGACATCCATCCGCTTCATTGTAGTGGGCGCAAAAGAAAACCGCCGCGGAGGCGGCGGTTTTCCGTATCGATGAGTTGTTCAGCGGTTCTTGCTGGCGATGCCGCCGATGATCAGCAGGCCGCCAATTACGATGCCGGCGATGCCGAGCCACTGCGGAACGGCCTTGGTATGGGTAGCCTCGATCTTGGCTGGCCCGAGTTGCGCCACCGTGTCGGTCTGCTTGTAGCTGCCATTGCCAACGGTGACCCAGATGCCGGCGATCAACAAGATGATGCCGGCGATAAGAAGCCCTGCGCGCATGGTTATTCCCCCTTGGTGGATGTGGCCCGAGTATGCCGGGCGCCCCTGTGCACGAAATGTACATGCTGCTGCGCGGTCAAAACAAAAAAAGCCCCGGAGGCTAGGGGGAGCCTCCGGGGCGGGACGGACATGAAGACCCAGGGGAGAGGTTCATGTCCGTGGCGGGCTCAGGGAGGTGAACCCGCCATGGATGCCGTTGCGTGCATCCGTAGTGTTAGTACGCGATTCGAGGGAAAAGTTGCAGGATTTCCCATGAAATTTAGGAATGATTCATTCTCATGAAAAATTAACCGGCAAGTCGTTGTTGTTGTGGCTGTTCCGCGCAGGTGCTTCAGTGGGCTTCGTCCCAGTTCGCACCTACCCCGACATCGACCACCAGCGGCACCGCCAGTTCCGCGGCGCCGGACATGCGCTCGACCACCGCCGCGCGCACTTCGTCGACCGCGTCCGCGCGCACTTCGAACACCAGTTCATCGTGCACTTGCATCAGCATGTGGGCATCGTCGCGATCTTTCAGCCATGCCGCCACGGCGATCATCGCGCGCTTGATGATGTCGGCCGCGCTGCCCTGCATCGGCGCGTTCACCGCGGCGCGCTCCGCGCCTTGGCGCAGGCCCTGGTTGCGCGAGGTGAGGTTTTCCAGATACAGCCGGCGGCCGAAGATGGTCTCTACATAGCCGTTGCGGTGCGCCTGCTCGCGCGTGGCCTCCATGAAGGCCCGTACACCCGGGTAGCGCGAGAAGTAGCGGCCCATGTAATCGCTCGCTTCGCCGCGATCGACGCTGAGCTGGCGCGCCAGCCCGAACGCGCTCATGCCGTACATCAGGCCGAAATTGATCGCCTTGGCGGCGCGGCGCTGGTTGGTGGTGACCTCTTCCGGCGGCACGCCGAACACTTCCGCTGCAGTGGCGCGATGCACGTCACCGCCCGCATGGAACGCGCGCAGCAGGCCTTCGTCGCCGGACAGATGCGCCATGATGCGCAGCTCGATCTGCGAATAGTCGGCCGCCAGCACCTGCCATCCCGGTGGTGCGATGAATGCCTGGCGGATGCGCCGGCCTTCCTCGGTGCGCACCGGAATGTTCTGCAGGTTCGGATCGGACGAGGAGACCCGCCCGGTCGCCACCGAGCCCTGGTGGTAACTGGTATGCACCCGGCCAGTGCGCGGATTGACGATGCTGGACAGTTTGTCGGTATAGGTGGAACGCAGCTTGGCCAGGCTGCGGTAATCGAGGATCAGCCGCGGCAGTTCATGTGTGTCGGCGATCGCTTCCAGCGCTTCCTCGTTGGTGGACGGCTGCCCGGTGGGGGTTTTCAGTTTCGCCTGCAGGCCCAGTTCGTCGAACAGCACGGTTTGCAACTGCTTGGGCGAATCGAGGTTGAACTCGTGTGTGGCCACCGCATGGGCCTGCTGCTGCAACTCCAGCATGCGCTTGCCCAGCTGCTGGCTCTGCCGGCGCAGCACGTCGCCGTCTATCAGCACGCCGCGCTGTTCCATTGCGGCCAGCACCGGCACCAGCGGGATCTCGATCTCCTCGTAGACCTTGCGCAGTGCCGGCACGCTATCAAGCTTGGGCCACAGCGCATGGTGCAGGCGCAAGGTGATGTCGGCGTCCTCGGCGGCATAACGGCAGGCGGTGTCCAGATCCACCTGCGAGAACGAGATCTGCTTCGCGCCCTTGCCGGCGACCTGCTCGTACTTGATCGTCTCGTAGCCGAGATACTTCTTCGCCAGCGAATCCATGTCGTGGCGCGTGGCAGTGGCGTTCCACACGTAGGATTCCAGCATCGAGTCGTGTTTCAGACCCTGCACGGCGATGCCGTAGTTCGACAGGATGTTGATGTCGTACTTCGCATGCTGGCCGAGCTTCGGCCGCGTCGGGTCCTCGAAGACCGGTTTCAGCGCGGCCAGTACGTGGTGGCGGTCGAGTTGCTTCGGTGCGCCGGGATAATCGTGACCGAGCGGGATGTAGCAGGCCTTGCCCGCCTGCACGGCGAAGCTGATGCCGACGATGTCCGCGCGCATCGCGTCGATGCTGGTGGTCTCGGTATCGAAGGCGATCAGCTCCGCATCGCGCAGTCTTTCCAGCCAGGCATCGAACTGGGTCAGCGTGGTGACCAGCTCGTAGTCGCCGGGAGCGGACAAGGCGGCATCAATGACCGCGACAGGCCCCGACAGGACGGCCGGCTCGACGGCCCCGGCCTCTCCCGTCGGCTGCTCCACGATTCCCGTTGCCTGCTCGGCGGCGTCCAGATCCTTCAGCGCCGCCTTGAACTCATAGCGCGCATACAGCTCGCGCAGCTGCGCGGTATCGGGGTCGCGCTGGGCCAGGTCGGTGGGACCGAATTCCAGCGGCACGTCGGTCTTGATCGTCACCAGCTGGCGCGACAGCGGCAGCAGCGGCAGCGCCTCGCGCAGGCATTCGCCGATCTTGCCGCCGACCTTGTCGGCGTTGGCGATCACCCCGTCCAGCGTGCCGTATTCGGCCAGCCACTTGGCGGCCGTCTTGGGCCCGCACTTGGACACGCCGGGCACATTGTCGACGGTGTCGCCAGTGAGGGTAAGGAAGTCGACGATCTGCTCCGGCCGCACACCGAACTTGGCCATCACGCCGTCGCGGTCCATCATCGTATTGCTCATGGTGTTGACCAGGGTGACGTGCGGGCTGACCAGCTGCGCCATGTCCTTGTCGCTGGTGGAAACCAGCACCTCGATACCCAGGGCCTGCGCCTGCACGGCCAGCGTGCCGATCACGTCGTCCGCTTCGACCCCAGGAACCCGCAGGATCGGAAAGCCGAGTGCACCGACGATGGCCAGCATCGGTTCGACCTGGGCGCGCAGATCGTCCGGCATGGGTGGGCGATGCGCCTTGTATTGTGCGTACAGCGTGTCGCGAAAGGTCGGGCCGGGCGCGTCGCTGACAAAGGCGAGGTACTCGGGCTTGGCCTTCAACGTCGCGCGCAGCATGTTGACCACGCCGAACAGCGCGCCGGTCGGCTCGCCGCGGGCGTTGCTGAGCGGCGGCAGCGCGTGGAACGCGCGATACAGATAGGAGGAGCCGTCGATGAGGATGAGTTTGGCCATGCGCCATTCTCGCATGCAGGGCGGAATGCCGCGCTTCACGGAAGCCCGCGTGGAGCACTGCTATGCTCGGCTCCCCGATCGAGGTGCTGTCATGAGAAACGCTGCCTTGCTGGCTGTCGCCAGCGTCGTGTTCGCTTCAAGCCTGTCCTTCTCCGCTGCGTTCGCGCAATCGGCGCCGTCGGCCAATGTGCCGCCACCGCCCGGCATCAACGATCCGGGTGTGCAGGCGGCGAAGCCTGCAACGGCCAAAGCGACTCCGGCCTCCGGCCCGCTGGATCTGAAGCCGCAGGCCTTGCCCGCGATGCAGGACGATCGCGCCGCGCGCCCCAGGCGCGACAAATCGCTGCCGCTGATCAAGGTGCGCCAGGAAGGCGACAACAGCATCCAGGAATACAGCCGCAATGGCCGCGTCTACATGGTGGTGGTGACTCCGAAGAACGGCATCGAGCAGACGTACATGGTCGACCCCCAGGGCCGGCTGGTCGACGAGCACGGCAAGAAGCCGGTGGGGCCGGTGATGTACAAGGTGCTGGAGTGGGGCAAGAGCAAGCCGCCCGCCGAGGAATCGACTGCGCCGGCGCAGGACGACGGCGGCAACTGAGTCATTCGGCGTACGCCGTCAATGGCGCCCGGCGCCGTGACGGTTCCGGATCGGCATCGAGCGGAGGGCCGCGCCCATGCAATTGCGTGAAAGCTGGCTGCTGTTTGCGCTCGGTTCGGCGCTGTTCGCGGCATTGACGGCACTGTTCGGCAAGCTCGGCGTGGTCGGCATCAACTCCAACCTTGCCACGTTCATCCGCACCATCGTGATCCTGGCCGTCACCGCCGGCATCCTCAGCCTGCGCAACGAGTGGGCCAAACCCACCGGGTTGCCGCTGCACAGCTGGCTGTTCCTGGTGTTGTCCGGCATCGCCACCGGGCTGTCGTGGCTGTGCTACTACCGTGCGCTGCAGTTGGGGCCGGTGAGCAAGGTGGCGCCGGTCGACAAGCTCAGCGTGGCGCTGGCGATCGTGCTGGGGCTGGTGTTCCTGGGTGAGCGGCCGAGCTGGCCATTGCTGATCGGCGGCGTGCTGATCGTTGCCGGCGCGATGGTGATCGCGCTGTTCTGAGCGATGCCGGTCAGCGCGGATCGTCGAGTTCGGGGTAATGGCGGAAGATGCCGCTCTCGTTGAACGGAAGCCGCCTGGGTGAATCCAGATACGCCGCGATACGTGGCCGTTCGGCGACATGCTGTTTCAGCGCATGCAGGAACGGCAACTGGTGCGCCAGCCGCTGCATCGCGCGGGGGAATGCGTAATCCAGTCCGGCCATCAGCTGGAACAGCGAAAGGTCGACGTAGGAGTGCTCGCGCAAGGCATGGCGGCCACCGCCGCGCTCGAGCACCTGCTCGAAGTAGTCCAGGAATTTCGGCAGCCGCGTCTGGCGCAGATCAGCCGCACGCCGTTGCGCTTCGGCGCGCTGGTCCTCGTAGTACAGGCTGCTGGCGATCGGGTGGTGCGCATCGTGCACCTCGGCCACCAGGTCGCTGATGGTGAGCTGCAGCTGATGCGCGTACAGCCGCCGGCTTTCGCTCTCCGGCACCAGGCCAAGTGGCGGGCCGAGATACTGCAGGATGTTCGCGACTTGGGCGATCACCAGCCGGCCCGCCTTGAGGAACGGTGGCGCGAACGGCAATGCGCCTTCGTGGGCGCCATCGAGGTAACGCACGATGGCGTCATCGCCCTGCACGCGCGCCACGTCGTCGTAGTCGGCGCCGGCATCTTCCAGGGCCAGCCGCACGAATTCGCCGCGGCCCTGGATACCGGTCCAGTAATACAGCTCGTAATGCATGGCGGCCTCCGCTGCGAAGGCCTCAATGCTGGGGCGAGTGACTTCTACGGGGTGTGAGCGAGCTCGCGCTCCCGCAGGCTGCCTCAGTGCCGGAAATGGCGCATCCCGGTGAACACCATCGCCATGTCGTGCTCGTCGGCGGCGGCGATCACCTCGGCGTCGCGCATCGAGCCGCCGGGCTGGATCACTGCGCTGATGCCCGCGGCCGCGGCGGCGTCGATGCCGTCGCGGAACGGGAAGAACGCATCGCTGGCCATCACCGAGCCGCGCACCTCGAGCTTCTCGTCGGCCGCCTTGATGCCGGCGATCTTCGCGCTGTAGACGCGGCTCATCTGGCCGGCGCCGATGCCGATGGTCTGGCGGTTGCGGGCGTAGACGATGGCGTTGGACTTGACGAACTTGGCCACCTTCCAGGCGAAGATCAGGTCGTGGATCTGCGCTTCGGTGGGCGCGCGGCGGGTGACCACCTTGAGGTCAGCGGCCGTGATCATGCCGGTGTCGGCGCTCTGGATCAGCAGGCCCGAACCGACCCGCTTGGAGCTGTTGCCGGGATGCGCGGCCAGCAGGTCGCCGTCGGCCGGCAACGGGATCACCAGCACGCGCACGTTGCCCTTCTTCTTGAACGCGGCCAGCGCGTCGTCCGCGTAGCCCGGCGCCAGCACCACCTCGACGAACTGGCGCTCGACGATCGCGCGCGCGGTGGCGCCATCGACCTCGCGGTTGAACGCGATGATGCCCCCGAACGCGGAGGTGGGGTCGGTCTGGAACGCAAGGTCGTAGGCCTTGCCGATGCCGTCCAGGCTCACCGCCACGCCGCACGGGTTGGCGTGCTTGACGATCACGCAGGCTGGCTTCACGAAGCTGCGCACGCACTCCCACGCCGCGTCGGCGTCGGCGATGTTGTTGAACGACAGCTCCTTGCCCTGCAACTGGCGGAAAGTGGCGAGCGTGCCCGGCACCGGATACAGGTCGCGGTAGAACGCCGCCTGCTGGTGCGGGTTCTCGCCGTAGCGCAGGTCCATCAGCTTCACGAAACGGCCGTTGACCTGGCCCGGGAAGGTGGCATGGCCGGCGATCGCGTCCTGCGCGTCGTTGAGTTCCAGCCCGGACAGGTAGTCGCTGATCGCACCGTCGTAACTGGACACGTTGTTGAACGCGGCCACCGCGAGCTTGAAGCGGGTCGCGCGGGTGAGGCCGCCCTGGCTTTCGATTTCGGCCAACGCGCTCTCGTACTGCTCCGGCGAGGTCAGCACGCCGACGTCGCTCCAGTTCTTCGCCGCCGAGCGCAGCATCGCCGGGCCGCCGATGTCGATGTTCTCGATCGCCTGTTCCAGCGTGCAATCGGGCTTGGCGACGGTGGCTTCGAACGGGTACAGGTTCAGCACCAGCAAATCGATCGGCGCGATGCCGAGTTCGGCCATCACCTTGTCGTCGGTGCCGCGGCGGCCGAGCAGGCCGCCGTGCACCTTCGGGTGCAGCGTCTTCACGCGGCCGTCCATGATCTCGGGAAAACCGGTGAGGTCGGTGACCTCGGTGACCGCGATGCCGGCCTCGCGCAGCGCCTTCGCGCTGCCGCCGGTGGAGAGCAGATCGATGCCCCTGGCGGCGAGGCGCCGACCCAGATCGATCAGGCCGGCCTTGTCGGAGACGCTGAGCAGGGCGCGACGGACCGTGACGAGCTGAGGGCTGCGCATGAGCGGTTTCCATGGAGGGAAAGCCGATCATTATAGCCGTCCGGATGGGCGGCGGTTCTGGCGGGAGTTACAGCAGGCCGTGCGCGGCCAGCTTCTTGCGCAAGGTGGCGCGGTTGATGCCGAGCGCGCTGGCGGCGCGACTCTGGTTGCCATCGTGGAACGCCAGCACCTCGCGCAGCAGCGGCGTCTCGACCTCGCGCAACACCAGCGCGTGCAGGCCCTCGGTGCAGGGAGTGTCGCCGATGTCCGCAAGGTAGCGGCGCACCGTGCGCGCAACGCATTCACTCAACGCACTGGCGCTACTTGAGCCGGCACCGTTCTGAGGGCTGGAAGCTTGTGCGCCTGCGCTATGCGACGAGGTCGGTTTTGCGGCCTCGGCAACAGGCAGTCTTACGGCGTTCACGGGCATCTTCCCTCACGTACGAAGCGGCGGCTGCGCGGGGCCGCTGCCTGTGGTTTATGGCTGGTCTGCAGTCGCGGCGTGTATCGAATGCCATTCGGCAGTCTGCGCGAGGGGTCGAGTCTACCCGCGTGCGGCGATAATTTTAAGTACCGGCGCAATTATTCGAAGGTGAATTCGAACGCTACGGCCTGGTCGCCCGGGTCTTCGACCTCCAGCAGCAACACGGCACTGGCACCCGGCGCGATGCCGCGCTGGCGAATCGCACTGTCGTCCAGATATTCACGCGGTTGCAACCGACGCATCACAAGCCGTTGTCCTTGGGCGTTCGACAGCGTGATGGTCAGTACCGGATACGGCTGGGCGAAAACCGCATCGTTGCGCACGCTGGCGCTGATCATCAAGGCACCCGCCACGCTGGGATGGGCCTGCACGTTGCTGGCGAGCAGTTGCAGTTGCTGCGGTGCGGCGACCAGCGGCAGGTTGCACCCGAGCACGGCACAGCTGCCGCGCAGCCAATGACCGATGGTCGGGTTGCGGATCAGCGGATCGCGCTGGGCCCAGGCCAGCTGCACCGCAAGCAGCAGCAGCAACGCCATGCAGGCGACTACCCATGGCCAGCGCCGTTCGCCGGACGCTCGTGCGCGTTGGCGATGACCTTGCCGGTGCAACCTCGCCGGTTGGCGTGCACGCGCCTCGCGCGCAAAACGCGGCGAGAACACCAGTTGCGAGAAATCCTCGACGGGTTTGTCGACGGCCCCGATGTCGCCGTCGGCCACCGCCGGCGGATCCGGCCGTGGCCGGTACACCACGAGGTCGAGGCAGGGTGGTTCGAACGCCGGCTCGTTCACCGGCAGCTCGACGAACGGCTCGGGCACCAGTTGCTCGGTCAGCGTGGCAAGACTGTCGAAGCCGGCGTCACAATGTCCGCACACGACATGGCCGTGGGCTTTCGCGAGCGTCGCCGCATCGAGCGAAAACACGGACAGGCATTCGGGGCATTGTGTATACATGCAGGCCGCTTTGAATCGGTATCGGGCAAGCTTAGCAGGCTGGTCGCATGGGCCTTTCGGCCGATCGATTCAGGCGCGGCGATGGCCGCTGATGCGTACCCAGTCCTCGCGCGTGTCCACGCGCAGCTCGTCGAACCATTCGGCGTAGCGCAGCAGCAGCTCGTCCTGCTGGCCGACCAGGATGCCCGAGATCGCGAACGGCGCGCCGGGTTTGGCGGCCGCGGCGAAGGTCGGCGCCAGTTCGCCGAGCGGGCCGGCGAGGATGTTGGCGATGAACACATCGGCCGGTACCGCGACGTGATCCCCAGGCAGGTATACCGACAGGCGATCGGCAACGCCGTTGCGTTCGGCATTGTCGGCCGATGCGATCAGCGCTTGCGGATCATTGTCGACGCCGACCGCGCTGGCCGCACCCAGCTTCAATGCGGCAATGGCCAGGATGCCGGAGCCGCAGCCGAAGTCGGTGACCGTCTTGCCGGCAAGGTCGAGGCCGTCCAGCCATTCCAGGCACAGCGCCGTGGTCGGATGGGTGCCGCTGCCGAAGGCGAGGCCGGGGTCGAGGCGCACCACTACCGAATCGTCTTCGGCGGGTGGCTCGATGTTCCACGGATAGATCCACAGCCGCCGACCGAACGACATCGGTTCGAACTGGTCCATCCATGCGCGCTCCCAGTCCTGGTCGGCGACATCGCGGAACGTCAGTTGGTCCGGCTCCAGCCACGGCAACAGTTCGCCGAGCGCCTCGGCGAGGCCGCGACGATCGGCGTGCTCATCGAACAGCGCGTTCAGCGTGATCGTCGGCCACAGCGGCACCTCGCCCACGCCCGGCTCGAAGATGGCCTGCTCGTCCGGTGTCTCTGCATCGGCATCCTGCAAGGTGATCGACAGGGCGCCCAGATCGTCCAGCGATTCTTCCGCGCCGGGCTGCTGTTCGATGCGGACGATCAGGGAAAGTTCGAGAAAAGGCATGGGTGGTCTTCGACAGCGTTGATTCTGCGGCAGCCCGCAGGAAGCGGCGCTCTCATGCGTCGTCCTCCAGCAGGCTGCCGCCACAAGGGCGGGCGCTTCGGTGGAACTACTGGCCGGTCGCGGCTTTTTCCTTCTGTTCCGCCATCCGCTTTTCCAGATAGTGGATGTTCTGGCCGCCGTGCTGAAAGCCGACGTCGGCCATGATCCGCTGTTGCAGCGGGATATTGCACTTGACGCCTTCGATCACCGTCTCCGCGAGCGCCAGGCGCATGCGCGCGATCGCGGTCTCGCGGTCGGGACCATGCACGATCAGCTTGCCGATCATCGAGTCGTAGTTCGGCGGAATCCTGTAACCGTCGTACAGATGGGTATCGACGCGCACGCCGGGGCCGCCCGGTGCCTCGAAGCGCTTCACCATGCCCGGGCTCGGCATGAAGGTATCCGGATCCTCGGCGTTGATGCGGCACTCGATCGCGTGACCGCGGATCACGATGTCTTGCTGCCTGATCGACAGCTTCTCGCCGCCGGCGATCAGCAACTGCTCACGCACCAGATCGACACCGGTGATCAGCTCGGTCACCGGATGCTCGACCTGGATGCGGGTGTTCATCTCGATGAAGTAGAAGCGGCCGTTCTCGTACAGGAATTCGAACGTGCCGGCGCCGCGGTAGTTGATGCGCAGGCAGGCGTCGACGCAGACCTTGCCGATCGCGGCGCGCTGTTCGTCGGTGATGCCCGGTGCCGGCGCTTCCTCGACCACCTTCTGGTGGCGACGCTGCATCGAGCAGTCGCGTTCGCCCAGGTGGATCGCGTTGCCCTGGCCGTCGGCCAGCACCTGGATTTCCACGTGGCGCGGATTCTCCAGGAACTTCTCCATGTATACCTGTTCGTTGCCGAACGCCGCCTTGGCCTCCGCCTTGGTCATGCTGACCGCGTTGCCGAGCGCCGCCTCGGTGCGGACCACGCGCATGCCGCGGCCGCCACCGCCGCCGGCCGCCTTGATGATCACCGGGTAGCCGATCTCGCGGGCGATCTTGATGTTGGCGTCCACGTCCTCGCCGAGCGGCCCCCCGGAACCGGGCACGCACGGCACGCCGGCCGCCTTCATCGCGCGGATGGCCTCGACCTTGTCGCCCATCAGGCGGATCACGTCGGCGGTCGGGCCGATGAAGATGAAGCCGGATTGCTCCACCTGTTCGGCAAAATCCGCGCGCTCGGAGAGGAAGCCGTAGCCGGGATGGATCGCCTGGGCGTCGGTGATCTCGGCTGCCGCGATGATGCGTGGAATGTTGAGGTAGCTGTCGACCGACGGACCCGGCCCGATGCAGATCGACTCGTCGGCGAGGCCGACATGCTTCAGGTTGCGATCCACGGTGGAATGCACCGCCACGGTCTTGATGCCCAGACTGTGGCAGGCGCGCAGCACGCGCAGCGCGATTTCGCCGCGGTTGGCGATGACGACTTTTTCTAGCATGGGAGCTCCAAGGAGCGCAGAACGGGGAACGGGGAACGGGGAACGGAAAGATCAAAAGCGCGATACCGCAGCTCCTGGCTTTTTCGTTCCCCGTTCCCCGTTCCCCGTTCCCGCTCAATCATCAGGCAATCACGAACATGGGTTCGTCGAATTCCACCGGCTGGCCGTTCTCGACCAGGATGGCCTGCACGGTGCCGGCCACGTCGGCCTCGATCTGGTTGAACATCTTCATCGCTTCGATGATGCCCAGCGTTTCGCCGGCCTTGACCTGCTGGCCGACCTTGACGAAGGCGGGCGTGCCGGGCGTGGCGGAGGCATAGAAGGTGCCCACCATCGGCGCCTTGACCACATGGCCGGCGGGCAAGGCATCGGCAGCAGGAGCCTCGGCGACGGCAGCCGCCGGAGCGGCAACGATCGGCGCGGGTGCGGCGGCCACGGCGACTGGAGCGGCAACGGGTGCGGCGCTCTTGGGTACGCGTGACAGGCGGACGACTTCCTCGCCCTCCTTGATCTCCAGTTCGGCGAGGTTCGACTCTTCAAGCAAGTCGATCAGTTTCTTGATTTTGCGCAAATCCATCGGATCAGCCTTTGTCAGTCATGCCACCGGAGTGGCCGGAAGTGGAAGGGGTGGCCGTACGGCCTGATTCGTTCATGCCGCGCCGGGCGGGTCGGCGGGCAGTCGCTGGATCGCCGCTTCCAGCGCCAGCCGATAGCTGTCGCCGCCGAAGCCGCAGATCACGCCGACCGCGATGTCGGAAAGATACGAGTGATGGCGGAAAGGCTCGCGGGCGAACACGTTCGACAAATGCACTTCGATGAACGGGATCGCCACCGCAGCCAGCGCATCGCGTAGCGCAATGCTGGTGTGGGTAAGCGCGCCGGCATTGACCAGGATGGTTGCGGTCCGGTCATCGCGAGCCTGGTGCACGCGCCCGATCAGCTCGTGCTCGGCATTGGACTGGTAACAGTCCAGCGCATGCCCGGCAGCCTGCGCCTGTGCGGCCAATCGCTGGTTGATGTCGGCCAGCGATTCGTGGCCGTAGATATCCGGCTCGCGTGAACCCAGCAGATTGAGATTGGGTCCGTGCAGGACCAGGATCTTTGCCACGGAATACCCCGCTCGCGTCCGGCCGTCCCGGAACCGGCCGCAGTGTGCGCGCCGCGATGATTATTGTCCAGTTCACTGCAGATCGGCGATGTTCAGCGGAGAAGCGCTAAGTTCCGTGCGGAACCGTATGTCGACGCCTTCAAGGCTCACGCCGCGCCGGGCCGAACCATTGCCTCAACTGGGCGGCGGGGATGGCTCCGGCGTGGGTAGCCAGAACCTGGCCGTCGGCGTCGATCAGGACGCTATAAGGCAGCATTTCTCCCATATTGCCCAAGGCCAGCGAGGTGCTTGGCGGGCTGAGCCGGCCCAGCAGGATCGGATAGTTCGCTGGATGAGCGGCCAGAAAGGCGCGCGCGCGAAGGGGATCATCCATCGCGATACCCACCACGATCGGAGCGTGATCGCCAAACTCTTCCTGTGCATGGGCCAGCGAAGGCATCTCCTGCAGGCATGGTTTGCACCAGCTCGCCCAGAGATTCAGCAGCACGCGGCGACCCCGGTAATCGCTCAGCCGATGGAGCTTGCCGTCGAGGTCGGGCAGTGTCAGGTCGGGCAGCTGTCGGCCGACCAGGGCTGCGCCGGTAGCTGTGGGCGCTTCGCCGCGGTGCTGCATGTAGCCGCCCGCAGCCGCGGCCAGCACCGCCAGCCCCAGGATCATCCAGTTGTTGCGGCTCAACATCACCGTGCCGCCTCGGTCAGCGCCTGCTCCACCGCCGAGGGTGTCAGCACCGTCGACAGCTGCTTGCCTGGGCCGCCGTTCTTGGGGAACACCACGTACAGCGGTACGCCGGGCGAGTGGTACTGCTGCAGGAATGCGCTGATGCTCGGGTTGACGTCGGTCCAGTCGCCTTTCATGTAAACCGCGCCGGCGCGCTGCAGCAGCCCGCGGAACGCCTGGGTGTTCAGCACGGTGTGCTCGTTCGCCTTGCAGGTGACACACCAGTCGGCGGTCATGTCGACAAAAACCGGCGTACCGGCCGCGCGCAGCTCGGCCAGCTTTCCGGGACTGTAGGCGACCACGCCCTCTACGGCGCGGACGGCTCTGGACGATGGCGGCACGTGGGCCAGCAGATACATCGGCGCCAGGGTGGCGATGGCGAGCACGATGACCAGCGCCTTGCTGGCCGCGCCGCGCGAGCGGCTGCGCTCGAACCACCACAGGGTCATGGCCAGCAGCACCATCGCCACCAGCACCAGGCCGACGGCATCGGCGCCGCGCTGATTCGCCAGCACCCACACCAGCCATACCGCGGTGAGATACATCGGAAACGCCAGCACCTGCTTCAGGGTTTCCATCCAGCGTCCGGGTTTCGGCAGGAGACGAGCCAGCGCCGGCACGAAGCCGATCGCGAGGAACGGCAACGCCAGCCCGAGGCCCAGCGCCAGGAACACCAGCAGCGCCGTCAGCATCGGTGCGGCAAAGGCGTACGCCAGCGCGCCGCCCATGAACGGCGTGGTACACGGGCTGGCCACCACCACCGCCAACACGCCGGTGAAGAAATCACCCGCCGGGCCGGAGCGCGCGGCCAGGCCGGCGCCGGTATTGCCCAGCGATGCGCCGAACTGCACCAGGCCGGACATCGACAGCCCTACCGCCAACATTACGCAGGCCAGCGCGCCGACCAGCAGCGGCTGCTGCAGTTGCGAGCCCCAGCCCAGCGCATGGCCAGCGCTGCGCAGGGCGAGGATGCCCAGCCCCAGCGTGGCGAAACTGCACAGCACGCCGGCCGTATAGAACAGCGCGTGCCGACGTGCGGTGGCGCGGCTCTCGCCGCTTTCCAGCACGCTGACCGCCTTGATCGACAGCACCGGCAATACACACGGCATCAGGTTCAGCACCAGCCCGCCGCCCAGCGCAAGCAGCAGCGCTGCTATCAGGCCGGTGCGCATCGGCGGCAGGACCTGCGCCGCAGTCTCGACGGTCTCGCCCGTGGCGGTGGCGCCGCCGGCAAGATCGATATTTGCCGACCGGGTCATCAGCGGATAGCACAGGCCGCCGTCCTGGCAACCCTGGAAACCCGCATCCAGCGTCAGGTGCGTGCGATCACCAAGGTCGCCTTCCACTGCTACCGGCAACTCCACCTGATCGAAGTACACGATGACATCGCCGTAATGCTCGTCGTGATGCGGGCTGCCAGCCGGCCACGCCGGCTTCAGGTCCAGCCCGGCGGCATCCCTGAGCTTCAATGTGGTCTGGTCGCGATACAGGTAGTAACCCTTCGGCATCGTCCAGCGCAGCAGCAGTTGATGCGATCCCTGCGCCAGCGCCTCGAAGCGGAAGGCCTGCTCGGCCGGCAGCGGGGTGCCGACCACGCCTGCCGGATGTCCGTTCCCGCTGCCGAGTTGGCTGAGGGCGGCTCCGAGCGAGCCGGCAGCAGGTGTCGTCGTATCGGCGCCACCGCCGACCGGCAGCGGCAGATCGAGTTGCTCGGTGTGCGGCGGATAGCAGATTTTCGGATCGACTTCATGGCAGCCCTGATACTGCACGCCGAGCTTCAAGCGCGTGCTGCCGGCTGCCACGGCGTATGGAATGCTGGCATCGACGCCGCGGTGATAGGTCTCCACGTCGCCGAGGTACTCGTCGTGGTGCTTCTCGCCATCGGGTAGCTGCGCTTGGCCGAGGGTGACGCCATCGCCACCCTTGAACGTCATGCGGCCCCGATAGAGGTAGTAGTCCGGCGCAATGGTCCAGTGCAGCTTGAGCACGCCCGGCGTGGAAGCGTCGGCGCTCAGTTTGTACGCTTCGGTGACCGGCAGCAGCTCATCGGTGCCCTGCGCGAACGCCGGCATGACGGCCAGCAGCAGGCCCAGCCAGACAAACAGACGGAGGGCCATTCGGCCAGCGGACAGCAGGGGCATCACGACTCCGGCAACAGTAAGGCCCGCGCGCCGCGCGGGTGGGGCGATCATTATGGCCCAGTCGCCGCGGTTCACCCTGCGGCGTTGGCACGCACCCACTCGAGGTACGCCTCGTGGCCCCGGGCCACCGGCACGGCGACCAGCTCCGGGACCTCATAAGGATGCAGTTGCAGCAGCCGGGCTTTCAGCGCATCGAAACGCCCGCCGGTGGTCTTGATCAGCAGCAGCTCCTCGCTGCCGGTGGTCACTTCGCCTTGCCACCGGTAAATGGATCGGATGCCTGGCAGGCGATTGGCGCAGGCGGCCAGCCGCTCGCCGACCAGCGCCTCGGCGATGGCCTGGGCGCTGGCCGCATCGGGGCAACTGCAATAACAGAGGAGCACGGTATCGGGCACGGCTCCAGCCTAGCGTGGGCCGCCTCGGGACGCATCCAGTGCGGGCTGCGTTTCGCCGTGCCCGGGAGGCGTCGTGCACAGGGACGCTCGCGTGATCCCATGGAGCCGCAGCCCTTGAAACCCACCGGCATCCACCCAATTAGCTGTTCGTTCCCGGTTCAAAAGCTCTTGCGGCGGCGCGCTGTACCGCTAAAATTGGCACTCATATACCATGAGTGCTAACAAGATGGCCGATCCGGGTCTTGCAAGCCTTGTCCCACCTCAATATGGAGCTATCCCATGAGCAAACTGCGTCCGTTGCACGACCGCGTCATCGTCAAGCGTCTGGAAGAGGAGCGCGTCTCCGCCGGCGGCATCGTCATCCCCGACAGTGCCACCGAGAAGCCGACCCGCGGCAAAGTCGTTGCCGCCGGCACCGGTCTGATCATGGCTGACGGCAAAGTCCGTCCGATGTCGCTGAAGGCTGGCGACACCGTGCTGTTCGGCAAGTACGCCGGTCAGGAAATCAAGATCGACGGCGAGGATCTGGTCTTCCTGAAGGAAGACGACATCGTGGCCGTGATCGAAGGCTGATCGGAGCGGGGAACAGGGATCGGGGGACGGGGAACATGCAGCGCTACGCAGCGCGCAGTTTCCGGTACTCCCCGCCTTTCCTGTTCCCCGTTCCCTGTTTCCCATTCCCGCTTTCCCATTCTAGATAGAGGCAAAAAATCATGGCAGCTAAAGAAGTCCGATTCGGCGAAGACGCCCGCGCCCGCATGCTCAAGGGCGTGAACACCCTGGCCAATGCGGTCAAGGTCACCCTGGGTCCCAAGGGCCGCAACGTCGTGCTCGAGAAGAGCTTCGGCGCACCGACCATCACCAAGGACGGCGTGTCCGTCGCGAAAGAGATCGAGCTGGCGGACCGTTACGAGAACCTCGGCGCGCAGATCGTCAAGGAAGCTGCTTCCAAGACCTCCGACGTGGCCGGTGACGGCACCACGACCGCCACCGTGCTGGCGCAGGCGTTCATCCAGGAAGGCCTCAAGGCCGTCGCCGCGGGGATCAACCCGATGGACCTGAAGCGCGGCATCGACAAGGCCGTCGCGGCTGCCGTCGGCGAGCTGAAGAAGCTCTCCAACCCGACCGCGAACGACAAGGAAATCGCCCAGGTCGGCACGATCTCGGCCAACTCCGACACCAACATCGGCGACATCATCGCCACCGCGATGAAGAAAGTCGGCAAGGAAGGCGTGATCACCGTCGAGGAAGGCTCGGGTCTGGAGAACGAGCTGGACGTGGTCGAGGGCATGCAGTTCGATCGCGGCTACCTGTCGCCTTACTTCATCAACAACCAGCAGAGCCAGCAGGTCGAGCTGGACGACCCGTACATCCTGATCCACGACAAGAAAGTGTCGAACGTGCGCGAGCTGCTGCCGGTGCTGGAAGCTGTCGCCAAGGCCGGCAAGCCGCTGCTGATCGTTGCCGAGGAAGTGGAAGGCGAGGCCCTGGCCACGCTGGTGGTCAACACCATCCGCGGCATCGTCAAGGTTGCCGCCGTCAAGGCGCCGGGCTTCGGTGACCGTCGCAAGGCGATCCTGGAAGACATCGCGGTGCTGACCAACGGCCAGGTCGTGTCCGAGGAAGTCGGCCTGTCGCTGGAGAAGACCACGATCGCCGATCTGGGTCGCGCCAAGCGCATCGTCATCACCAAGGAAAACACCACGATCATCGACGGTGCCGGCGAAGCGGAGAAGATCCAGTCGCGCATCGGCCAGATCAAGGCACAGATCGAAGAGACCTCGTCCGACTATGACCGCGAGAAGCTGCAGGAGCGCGTGGCCAAGCTGGCCGGCGGCGTGGCGGTGATCAAGGTCGGTGCCGGCACCGAGATCGAGATGAAGGAAAAGAAGGCCCGCGTCGAAGACGCCCTGCACGCCACGCGCGCCGCCGTCGAAGAAGGCGTGGTCCCGGGCGGCGGCGTCGCGCTGATCCGCGCGCTGAAGGCGGTCGAAGGCCTGAAGGGCGACAACACCGACCAGGACCTGGGCATCGCGATCACCCGCCGCGCGCTGGAAGCGCCGCTGCGCGCGATCGTCTCCAACGCCGGCGAAGAGCCGTCCGTGATCCTCAACAAGGTCAAGGAAGGCAAGGGCAACTTCGGCTACAACGCCGCCACCGGCGAGTTCGGTGACATGGTGGCGATGGGCATCCTGGATCCGACCAAGGTGACCCGCTCGGCCCTGCAGCACGCGGCATCGGTCGCCGGGCTGGCGATCACCACCGAGGCGATCGTGGCCGAGTTGCCGAAGAAGGACGACGGCCACAGCCATGGCGGCGGCGGTGGCATGGGCGGCGGCATGGGTGGCATGGGCGGTATGGACTTCTAAGTCCCCGCACAATTGCCTCGAAGAAGACCCCGCCTCGTGCGGGGTTTTCTTTGTGAGCGCGACGAGGGTCGCGCATGGGCATCCAGCAAAAGGCCTCGGGAGTTTCCCGAGGCCTTGCCCTGCGCGGGCTACTGCCCGATCAGTGGCCGTGCGCCGCGTTGGCGTTCACCTTGGCGTCGGCCTCCACCGATTGCCCGGCAGCGGTCTGCCGGACGGCGTCGCCGACCGCGCCAGCGCTGCGGTCGGTGGCGCGGATCGCCGAATGGGCGGCATCGCGCACCTCGCCACCCACGCCGTGGCCGGCCGCACCGGCTTGCCCGGCGGTGTTGGCGGTGTCGACGCCTGCGCCCGTATCGATGTTGGCGTTCGCGCCTGCGTGTGCATGGCCCGCGCCGGCATCGGCCGAGCCGCCGGCCGTGGCCCTGCCACTGCCGTTGACGGTCGAACGGGTGCTGTCGACGGCCTTGTGGGTCAGGTGCCTTGCTTTGTGGCCGGCACGTTGCGTGGCCTGTGCACCCGCGTGGTCGATCGAATGGATCGTATGGGGAACGACAGCGCCGGTGTTTACCCCGGCGCCGACTTGCGCGGCGCCGCCAAGATTGACCTGGGCGAACGCGGGGATGCTGAGCGTACTGGCACCAATGACGAGGGTGGCAAGGATGGTCTTGTGCATGGATGAATCTCCTGAGGGCTCGGGGAGCGACGAAGGTGCTCATCGCTCAGCCGACGCTAGGCGGCGGCAACCCACTGATAGATGAACGCCTGCGTTCCTGCTTCAGCCTGTAGCCAGCTCGCTGAATCGCAGGCCGCGCGAGCCATCGGGAGATCACGACGCGTTCACGGGTCGGCCAAGTGCCGAGGGGCTTGAGCGAAGGAGCCGTTGAAGGGCCGTTTCCGACCCTTGCAACTAAGGCATCACATTCGCGGGGACCGGCGCCGATGCATCGCCGTTGTGGGCCATGCCATTGGCGGGCGGAGGAGCCGGGCCGGGCAGCAACTTGTCCAGCTTGCCGGCGATGCGCAGTTGGTCGACGCTGGCCATGGCCTGGTCGAGCTTCTGCACATCGCTGCCCTCGGCGGGCGGCGGTGCGCCAGGCGCCTGGGTCAGCGCGGCGAGTTGCGGGCCGACCACTTCGGTCAAGGCGAAATAGGGGTCATCGCGAATCCCGATCCGCGCCAGCAACTTGCCGGGCAGCAGCCAGGCGGCTGTATCCACGGTTCTCGGCGGGTGCGGATGCTGCGGATCGACCAGCAGCCAGACGCCGGCCTGGCTCAGCATGTCGCCGCCATCGACGAAGCCGGTGATCTGGTAGCTGTTGCTCAGCGCGGGCAGGTGGTCACCATAGAACAGCACCAGGCTGGGGCGTTTCCGTTGCGCCAGCAACTTCACCATCCGGCCCAGTTCGGCGTCGGCGTGTTGCAGATGGTAGAGATAGGTCTGCAGCTCGCGCTTGTCCTTGCCGGAAATGCCATTGGGCACAGGAATGGCATCGCGTTCGGCGATGCGGCTCGGCTCCACGTCGTACGGACCATGCGCCTCGATGCTGATTGCGAACAGGAACTGCGGCGGCCCGCTGTCTTTCAGCTGCCGCATGATCTCGTCGGTCATCGCCTCGTCGGCCATGTACTTGCCGTCCATCGTCGCGCCAGCCGGGAATGCGGCTTGCGATACGAACCGATCGAAGCCGAGCGACTTGAACGCGGTGACGCGGTTCCAGAACGCCGGGTCGTTGCCATGCAGCGCCGTCGTCGAGTAACCGTGCGCAGCCAGCGTGCGCACCAGGCTCGGCAGGCCCCGGTGGCTCATCTGCAGGTACGGAAACTGCAGGTTGTCAAAGTAACGCAGCGACAGTCCGGTGAGCACCTCGAACTCGGTGCGGATGGTGCCGCCGCCAAACGTCGGCACATGCAGTTTGCCGCTGGTGCCCTGCGCGGCGAGGCGGCGCAGATTGGGCGCGAAGTTGCTGTGCTCGTAGCCGCGCATGATGGACGGATCGAACAGCGACTCGCTTTGCACCACCACGATATCCGGCAGTTCGCCGCCGGCCGCCGGCGAGCCCATGGCCTGCAGCATGGCCGGCTTCGATTGTTCGATCAGGGCCATGGCGGCGGCGCGGTCGGGCTTGTGCTGGCTGCGGCCGTACTGAAGGTGAAACAGCATCAGCGAACTGATCAGGCCCGAATGCTCGGTCGTGGTGGAGGCCGACCACGGCTCCAGCCAGAGCACCTTGGCGTTGTAGATCCTGCCCCACGCGGGCAAACCGAGCAGCATGCTGAGCAGCGCCACCGTCAGCACGCCGCCGGCCAGGAGGCGTGGCCGGCGGGGATGCCGCACGAAGATCGGTGGCTCCAGCCGCCACGCCGCCACGATCACCGCCAGCGCCACGAGCAAGCCCAGATAAGGCCACGGGCTATGCGGCAGATAGCCGGCCAGCAGATGCAAGCCGCCCTTGCGCAACTGCCCGACCATACGGAAATCGTCCGGCAGCAGCGGGGTGCCCAGGTTCGCCACCTTCAGCAGGTTGACACCGTAGATCAGCCCCTGCAGCAGGAACGCCAGGCCGAATGACAGCAGCGCCCGCCGGGTCAGCGCCACCAGGATCGCCGCCAGCAGCAGCCCCGGCCAAGCGTTGGCCAGCGGATAGCGCGGCTGGTCAAGCAGGCGCAACGGAACCACGCCGACGCCGCCATCGAGCCCGCCGGTCAACAGCACGAAGGCCAGCGCCAGCGTCAACAGCAGCGCAAGGCGCGGGGCCAGTGAGCGCCAACGGCCGGGCGGGATCGCGAAATTCGGGGGCATGGCAGTCCTGCGGTCGCTGTCATGGTGAGGACATGACAATGTAATGCGCTGCAGATGAACAGCGGGTAGGCGCGGGGAAGCCCGATAACCGGCCCGTTCCGCACCATCAAGCGCACACCATGTGTACGCGTGGGCCCGCGCTGCCCGCCGATGCGTCGAAGTCATGTCGGCGTTTGCCCGCTGCGGCACAATGGCGCGATGCCTGCCCACGAATCCGCCGCGCTGCGAGCGCTGATCGACGATCGCTACGGTGATCTTGCCGCCCGCTGTCGCGTCGCCGGCGTGCCACTGCACGATGACGCCGGCGTGGCCGAACGGATCCGCCGCACCCTGCTGGCCAGCGACTTTGCCTTCGACGTGTGGTGCCGTCAGCCGCAGTTGCTGGCGCCGGCCGGGCTGGAGCGGCTGCGCTCGGGCAGCGACGCCAGCGCGCGCATCGACGCGCTGAAACTGCCCGACGACGAGGCCGCCTGCATGGTCGCGCTGCGCCGCTTCCGCCATGCCGAGGCGTTGCGGCTGGTGTTCCGCGACGTCAACGGGCTGGACGAGTTGCCGGAAACGCTGTCGGCCACCAGCGTGCTATATGAGGCATTGCTCGACGTGGCGCTGGGCTGGTCCGAGCGCGCGCTGGCCGCGCGCTACGGCTCCAGCCGCGGCCAGGACGGCGCGCTGCAGCGGCTGCTGGTGATCGGCTTCGGCAAGCTCGGCGGCAGCGAGCTGAACTTCTCCTCCGACATCGACCTGGTATTCGCCTACCCGCAGGGCGGCCAGACTGACGGCGCGCGTTCGCTCGACAACAGCGAGTATTTCATCCGGCTCGGCCGCCAGCTGGTGCGCCTGCTGAACGAGCCGACCATGGACGGCATCTGCGCACGCGTCGACCTGCGCCTGCGCCCGTTCGGCAATGCCGGCCGGCTGGCGCTGTCGTTCGCCGCGATGGAGCAGTACTACCAGAGCGAAGGGCGCGACTGGGAGCGTTACGCCTGGATCAAGGCGCGTCCGGTCGCCGGCGACCGCGCCGCGGGCAAGCACCTGCAGGAATTGCTGCGCCCGTTCGTCTATCGCAAGTACCTCGACTACACCGCATTCGCCGGACTGCGCGAGATGAAGGCGTTGATCGATGCGGAAGTGGCGCGCAAGGATCTGGCCGACAACCTCAAGCTCGGCCCCGGCGGCATCCGCGAGATCGAATTCATCGTGCAGCTGACCCAGTTGATCCGCGGCGGCCGCGAGCCGAGCCTGCGCGTGCGCGGCCTGCTGCCGGCGCTCACGGCGTGCGAGGCGCGTGGCCATATCGGTGCGGCGCGCGCGCGCATGCTGCGCGACGCATACGTGCTGCTGCGCCGGGTCGAGAACCGCGTGCAGATGTTGCGCGACGCCCAGACGCACGACATCCCCGAAGATGCGCTGAGCCGCGAACGCATCGCGCTGAGCCTGGACTATCCCGACTGGACGGCGCTGGCGGCGGCATTGGGCAAGCATCGCGCCATCGTCAGCGAGGAGTTCGCCGCCGTGCTGATGCCGCAGGGTGGCCGTACCGCCAGCGTACCGGCCGCCGATATGGTGCTTTGGCAACGCGCCTGCGACGAATCACTCGATGCCGACACGCTCGAAGCTTCCGGCTTCTTGCCCGGCGTCGAGCTGGCCGACACGCTGCTGAAACTGCCCCAGGCCGCAGCGGTGCGCGCGATGTCGGCGCGTTCGCGCGAGCGGCTGGACCACCTGATGCCGCAGTTGTTCAGCGCCGCCCGCGCCACCACCGCACCCGCTGCCAGCCTGCTGCGCCTGTGCCGGTTGATGCAGGCGGTGGCGCGACGCTCGTCGTATCTGGCCTTGCTGGAGGAGCAGCCCGCCGCGCGCAAGCGGCTCGTGCGGCTGTTCGCCGACAGTGCGTTTCTGGCCGAGCGCGTCATCCTGCAGCCGCTGTTGCTCGACGACGTGCTTGATCCGCGCATCGATCAACTGCCGTTCAAGCGGGCGGACATCACGGCCGAAATCGCCCGCGTGCTGGGCACGCTGGACGAGCGCGAAGCCGAAGCGGAGCTGGAGCGGATCAACGAGTTCCGTGCCTCCACCGCGTTCCGGCTGGGGCTGGCGTTCAACGATGGGCGTGCCGATGCCGTCGCGACCGCGCGCCGGCTGGCGGCGCTGGCCGAGTCGATCGTGGCGGCCGTGCTGGCGCTGGCCGAGCGCGAGCTGATCGCCCAGCATGGGCGGTTGCCCGGTGAAAGCTCCGGCTTTTCCGTGCTGGGCTACGGCAGCCTCGGTGGCGGCGAGCTCGGCTTCGCTTCCGATCTGGATCTGGTGTTCGTCTACGACGGCCGCCGCGCGCAGGCGATGAGCGACGGTGCGCGTCCGCTCGAAGGCGCGCGCTGGTATCAGCGCCTGGCCCAGCGGGTGATGAACTGGCTTACCGTGCTGACCCGCGCCGGGCGCATGTACGAGGTGGATACACGGCTGCGCCCGGATGGCTCCAAGGGCCTGCTGGTCAGCAGCCTCGATGCGTTTGCCGCGTACCAGAAAAGCCGCGCGTGGACGTGGGAGCATCAGGCCCTGCTGCGCGCGCGCCCGGTGGCCGGGGATGCATCGCTCAACCGTGAACTGGCTGAAGTCCGCCGCGAGATTCTCGCCGTGCCGCGCGATCTCGCGGCGGTGCTGGCCGAGGTGGGCAGCATGCGCCAGCGCTGGCGCGCCGAGCGCGACCGCTCCGACGCTCGTCAGCTCGATCTCAAGCAGGGCCGCGGCGGCCTGCTCGATATCGAGTTCGCGCTGCAGGGGCTGGTGCTGGCTCATGCGGCGCAGTGGCCCGAACTGCTGGGCGTCACCGCCAACGCCGGCCTGATCGAAGCGTGCCGCGTCGCCGGCCTGCTCAATGCCGATCAGGCGGCGATCCTGACCGTGGCCCACGCCGATCTGCTGCAGCGCGCGCTGGCCTGCACGCTCGACCTGCGCTCGCGCATCTCGCCACGCGATGCGGAGCTGGAGCAACTGTGCGACAGCGTGCGCGGGGTCACCGATGCGCTGGGGTTTGCGTTCGGTTGACGAAAGGCTTGGCGTGCAGCCACTTCGAGCACGGTTCACTCAGGTCAACGGCCGTTGCGATTGCCAGCGTTCGATACGCGCGCGCAATTCGGCAGCGACGCCGGCCGTCTCCCGCAGCGGTGCGGGCGCAGGTGTTGCCGAGCTGTCCAGATCATGCAGCCGGTTGGCCTCGCGCAACGCCTGATGGAACCGTTCGATCTTCGCCGGCAACGGCGCGGTGACGAAGGTCTGCACCGGGCAGCCGACGGCGCAGGCTTCCGAGAGCATGTTCACCGAGTCGGGGGTGACCACCAGCCGGTCGGCCCAGCCGAGTACGCCGGGGTAGGGGTTGCGGCCGTCGTCGCTGCCAGACCAGATCAGGCCGGGCGCCCCTCCGAGGGCGTGCCGAAGAACCTCGATCAGCGCGGGCGGGGTGCGCCGTGAGGCCAGCACCAGCAGGCTGCCGCCTTCGAGATGCTGGCGTTGCAGCAGGCGTGCGGCCAGCTGGCGCGCGTACTCGGCATCCAGCGCAATGCCCCGGCGCGGGCCGCCCAGCAGCACACCCACGCGCGGACGCGGCAGCTCGGCGAAACCGGGGCAGGCTTCGCGGCCATCGGCCAGCCATGCGTCGTTCACCGTGTTCAACGAGCCGAGCGGTCGCAGCACGTTGGCGCCGGCTACGCGATCGTGCCGCGGTGCGATCACCGTATCCCACTGTGCGGGGTCGATGCGTGGATCCAGGATCTGCACGGTGTAGCACCGGCCATCGGACAGGCTGCGCAGCATGCGGGTGAACAGCGCGGCTGCGCGACCGCAACCGATGGCGACGTGCGGCCAGGGCGGCGCGAACAGGACACGCTGGCGGGCAGGCAGGGCGAGTCGCCCGCCCGCAGTGAGCCGCGGCGCCAGCCATGACCAGGGCGCCCGCGGTTGCAGTACGAGATGGCGCATCGGCAACTGCAGGTGTCCGGCCAGGGCCAGCGCCTGCCGCTGGTTGCCGGCGGCGGCATCGGTGATGACCCAGCATTCGCCTGGCAGCGTCAACACGCGGGCGACTGCTGCGGCATTGTTTCCCCGATCAACACAGTACGTTCTCCGCAGCCACGGTTGGTTGGCGTTCGCCCGCCTATACACTGGGGGAATATGGCGCCACCGCCGGCGCCTCTTTCAAGAGGATACCCATGAGCGAGTTGCTTTCCGAGGCCACCCTGGATCAGTTGTTCCGCAGCGCCCGCACGCTCAACGCCTGGCTGCCGAAAGAGGTCAGCGACGAGCAGTTGCGCCAGCTGTACGAACTGGCCAAGTTCGGCCCGACCAGCGCGAACTCCTCGCCGATGCGGGTGGTCTTCGTGAAATCCGCCGCGGCCAAGGCGAAGCTGGCGCCGCTGATGTCCGACGGCAACCGGGCCAAGACGCTGGAAGCGCCCGTGACCGCAATCATCGGCACCGACCATGAGTTCTATGAGCACCTGCCGAAGCTGTTTCCACACGCCGACGCGCGCAGCTGGTTTGTCGGCAACCAGCCGCTGATCGACGTCACCGCATTCCGCAACGCCACCCTGCAAGGCGCCTACGTGCTGATGGCGGCGCGCGCGCTCGGGCTCGATTGCGGGCCGATGTCCGGCTTCGACAATGCCGGCGTGGATGCGGCGTTCTTTGCCGGCACCGCGATCAAGTCGAATTTCGTGATCAGCATCGGTTACGGCGATGCCAGCCGCAACCTGTTTCCGCGCAGCCCCCGCCTGGCATTCGATGAAGCCTGCACGATCGCCTGATACCTCATCCACACTTTCCCGAGGAACACTCCCATGCACGCATTGAAATATCTTGTCCTGGCCGGGCTGCTCAGCGCCGCCGTGTCCGCGCAGGCTGCACCGGTCACCTACAAGCTCGATCCGCACCACACCATGGTGCTGTTCAGCTGGAACCACTTCGGCTATTCCAACCCCACCGCCGATCTCGGTCTGGGTGAAGGCACCCTGGTGTTCGACGAGCAGCATCCGGCGCAGTCCAGCGTCGAGGTGACACTGCCGCTGGCTGATCTGGACACCCATGTGCCGGCGCTGGACGAGCATCTGAAGAAGCCGGACTTTCTCGATGCCGGCAAATACCCGACCGTGACCTTCAAGAGCACCAAGGTGCAGCCGCTGGGCGGGCACAAGTTCATGGTTACCGGTGACCTGACCGTGCACGGGGTGACCAGGCCGGTGGTGCTGTCTGCCACGCTGAACAAGGTCGGCCCGCACCCGATGAGCAAGCTGCAGTCGATCGGCTTCGACGCCACGGCCAGCATCAAGCGTTCGGATTTCGGCGTTGGCGCCTACGTGCCCAACGTCGGCGACGAGCTCACCATCCGCATCACCACCGAGGGCTCGGTACCGAAGGCCGATTCGGCCAGGTAAGCAACCGCCGCAAAAAAAACCGCGCCATCATGGCGCGGTTTTTTTGTCGCATGGCGGATGCCTCAGTCGGGCTTCACGCCGGCGTCCTTCAGGGATTCCAGTTTGCCCATGTCGACGCTGGTGACGGCCTGCTTCAACTGGTCGATGCTGTCGACATTGCCGGTGGCCTTCACCGTGAAGCGCTTGCCGAGCACCACGCTGTACTCGCCGGTCTTCGACTGGGTGTCCCACGCTTCATGGACCATGTTGCCGTTGGCGGTGTAGGTCTTCTCGTAGCCGTGGTCGGTTTCCTTCTCTTCCTCCGGCGCCATCGCGGCGGCCATCGCCATGAAGCCCTTGGCGCCGCCGGTGTCGGTGACTTCCAGCGTGATGCGCTGGTCGTTGTCGCCGGAATACTCTGCCGTAGCTTCGGAGATCTGCATGCCCATCGCATTGTTGCGCTGGGCCGAGGTGCTGGTGCGCTTGAGGTTGCCCAGGCTCTCGGGCAGGAACGCCTTGATCTGGTCGGGTGCCAACGCCTCGACCGGGCCGTTGCTGCCGGATACCGCGCCCATCATCTTGGCCATCGCCGCCGACTGGGCGGCGCTGTCGCCGGATTTCTGGGCCGCGTCGAGTTCCTTGCCGGCCTGCTCGGCGCGCTGGCCTATCGCGGCGAGCTTGCCGAGTGCGCTGTTGCCGTCCACGGTGACGCTGTCGCCATCGTTGCCGCTGACATGCAGCCCGCTCATGGCGGCACCGGTCATCGCAGCGGTGCCGATCACGCCGCCGACGATCAGCGCCACGATCCAGCTCAACACGATGGCTATGATGATGCTGACCACGGTGTAGCCGGCGGCCTTCTCCGGCGGGCATTTCATCGTGTGCGGCAGGCCCAGGTACAGAAGATAAATGGCGTACACGGCGCCGACGATCGCGATCAGCCAGCCCAGCCATGGCACGATCACCGCGATGCCGGCGATCCAGCCGGCTGTCCACGAGTAGGCAACCGTCTTGAGCGCCTGCACCAGGTCTTTCTGGCCGCCGAAGGTCGGTGCCAGCGCGTTGACGATCAACGCCATCACGTAGACCAGCGCCAGGGTCAATGCGTAGTGCAGCAGCATGCCCACGATGCCCATGCCGATCGGCGTGCGTACCGTGATTCCAAACATGCCGGTGCCGATCAGGCTGCCCTTGATGAAGCCCGCGATCGTGGGCAGGGCGACGATGATGGCGATGTATCCGGCGTAAAGTCCGCCCACCGTGGCCGGCTCGGCAGCAGCCGCTGGCCATTCGGTCCTGGGTGTCGTCAGAATGCCTTTGACGCGTTCGATGATTTTTCCGGAATCCATGGTCTGCTCCTGAAGCATTTGCCGTTGGCCCGATGCGACGCACCGGGTCGCTGATGACGTGCTCGTTTCAGGACAGGGCCTGCAGCAACCTGTCGGCCCGATCCGCGACTGATGTTCTCTTGCTCCCCTTCTGTCCCCCGGCAGAAGGCTGCAGCCTGCTACCATTTGCGGCCTGATGTCCAGTATGGAGGCCACTGATGTCACCCACCATGTCCGCGACGGTGCCACCGGTGCCGGCAAATGCCGAAAATCGTTATGAAGTGACGCGCGCCGACCTGCCGCTGTCCTGTCCGATGCCCGGCATGGAGCTGTGGAATTCGCATCCGAAGGTGTATCTGCCGATCGTCGATGACGACGGCGAATCAACCTGTGCCTACTGTGGCGCGCATTACGTGCTGCGCGACTGATTTTTCGGCGGCAGCGGGTTCATGGCGGCACCGTTTTTGCTTGCCCTCAAAGAATGAAGGCCGCCAGTCCCGAACTCATGTCCAGCATTGCCGTCCCCGCCAAGCTGTTGACCGTGGTCCAGCTGATACCTGCGCTGCACTCCGGTGGCGCGGAGCGGTCGGCGCTGGAGATTGCCCGGGCGCTGGTGCAGGCCGGACATCGCTCGGTGGTGATTTCCGCGGGAGGCCGGCTGGCCGCGCAACTCCAGGCCGAGGGCAGCGAGCACGTCACGCTCGACCTGGGCCGCAAATCGCTGCTCACCTTGACCCGGCTGGGCCCGCTGCGCCGGGTGCTGCGCGAGCTCAAGCCGGACATCGTGCACGCCCGCTCGCGGCTGCCGGCCTGGATGGGCTGGTGGGCACTCAAGGGCATGACGCCGCGGCCGCACTTCGTCACCACGGTGCACGGTCTCAATTCGCCGGGGCGTTACAGCGCGATCCTGCTGCGTGGCGAGCGTGTGATCGCGGTTTCGCAGACCATGCGTGACTACGTGCTCAGCCATTACCGCTGGCTGGAGCCGGCCAAGGTGCGGGTGATCCCGCGCGGGATCGATCCGGTGGCGTTCCCCTACGGCCACCGGCCCGACGACGCCTGGCAGAAGACCTTCTTTGGCGAGTATCCGGCGCTGGCCGGCGCGCCGTTGCTGACCCTGCCTGCGCGCGGCACGCGCCTGAAGGGCCATCACGATGCGATCGAGCTGCTGGCCGATCTCAAGCGCCGGGGCATCGAGGCGCGCCTGCTGCTGCTGGGCGTGATCGAGCCAGGCCGCGAAACCTACGTGGCCGAGCTGCGGGATCTGATCCGCCTGCGCGGGGTCACCTCGCAGGTGGCGCTGACGCCGCCGCGCCACGACATCCGCGACATCTATGCGATATCCGCGCTCGTACTGCAGTTGTCGAACAAGCCCGAATCGTTCGGCCGCACGGTGATCGAGGCGTTGTCGCTGTGTCGGCCGGTGCTGGGCTACGCGCATGGCGGCGTCGGCGAACTGCTGGCCGAACTGTATCCGGCAGGCCGCGTGCCGCCGGGGGATCGCGAACGATTGGTGGAGCGCGCCGCCGAACTGCTGCGCGTGGCGCCGCCCATCTCGCCGCTGCAGAGCTACCGGCTCACCGACATGCAGGACGCCACCCTGGCGCTGTACGACGAAGTCACCTCCGGCTGACCGTGCCGCGCGGGTGTTCGCGCTCGCCTACAATGCGGGACCGCCTTCCTTCGATCCACGCATGACCTCTTTCGGCGCTTCACTCAAGGCTGCCTTGCGTTCCCCGCTGCTGCCGTTCTGGCTGGTGGTCGCGTTGCTGCCGTTCGGGCGCAGTTCGGAAGTCGGTACCGCGCTGTGCCTGCTCGGCGTGATCCTCCTTTTTACGCGCTCGCCGCAGGCATGGCGGCAGCACCCCGGTGCGCGGCTGCTGCTGTGGCTGCTGGCCGCATATGTGGGCGCCGCGTTGGTGTCCGCCGTGGACGCGATCATGCCGGGCAAGAGTTGGAGCACCGTGGCCGCCTTGCTGCGCTATGCGCCGCTGGGCCTGTACGGCTGCTTCGCGATCCGCCGCGAGCACAAGCTGCAGGCGCTGTATGTGGCCGTGGCGCTGGTGTTGGGATTGTGGTGCATCGACGCGTGGACGCAGGCACTGACCGGCTGGAGCCTGGGCGGCCACGCCGAGGCGGAACGTGTCTCCGGCATTTTTGGCGCCGACAATCTCAAGCTGGGGCCGACGCTGGCCGTGCTGTCGCCCTTTGCGTTGTGGGCGGCGCGGCGGCGCTGGGGCGTGCCGGGCTTGCTGCTGGCGTTCGCGCTGGTGCTGGGCCCGATCCTGCTGGCCGGCTCGCGCGCGGCGTGGGTTTGTTACGCGCTGGTCGCGCTGGGGTTCGTCTGGCGCGAGGCCGGATCCGCGTGGCGCTTTGCCGGCCTGTGCGTGATCGCCGTGGCCGTGCTCGCGCTGGCGGGCGGCATCGCCTGGAAGACCTCCAGTCGTTTTCAGGACCGGATGCAGCGCACCTTGCTGGTACTGCACGGCACCGACCAGTCCGTCGACGCCGCGCTCAGTGGCCGGCTCGATATCTGGCGCACCAGCGTGGCGATGACGGCGGCACATCCGTTCAATGGCGTGGGCGTGCGCGGGTTCCGTTATGCCTACCCGCGGTACGCGCCGGCAAATGACTGGTTCGTCGTTTCCGGGGAAGCCTGTGGCGTGGGCGAAGGAGCCTGCCATGCACATCAGTTGGTGCTGGAGGTGCTCACCGAGACGGGCGCCATCGGTCTGCTGCTGTGGCTGGCCGCGCTGGCGCTGGCGCTGCGGGCGTGGCGCCGGGTGGGGGCGGCGGCGCGCGCGCGCGCCTTTCCGGTCACGCTGGCATTGGGCGTGATGCTGTTTCCGCTGAACACCCATCTGGCCTTCTATTCGGCCTGGTGGGGGCTGCTGTTCGCCTGGCTGCTCGGGCTGTGGTGCGCGGCGCTGTACGTGGAGGCGGACGATGAACGGGCGTGAGCCGCTGTCGGTGGTGGTGACGACGCACAACAATGCCGCCACGCTCGACGCCTGCCTGCGCAGCGTGAGCTGGGCCGACGAGATGGTGGTGCTGGATTCCGGTTCGACCGATGCCACGCTGGCCATCGCGGCCCATTACGGCGCCCGCATCCACTCCCAACCCTTCGCCGGCTACAGCGCACAAAAGCAGGCGGCGATCGACCTGGCCAGCCACCGCTGGGTGTTGCTGCTCGACTCGGACGAATCGATCGCGCCGCCCGCAGCCGCCCTGCTGCAGCAGGTGCTGGCGATGCCCGCGCATGCCGGCTACCAGTTGTGGCGCCGCGAGTGGCAGTTCTGGCGTTGGCAATCCGCGCGCAGCCGCCTCAACCACTACGTGCGATTGTTCGACCGCCAGCGGGCGCGGATGAGCGAGCACCATGTGCACGAATCTGTCCAGGTCGACGGATCGGTGGGCGTGCTCGACGCCATCATCGATCATTACGGCGAACCCGACATCGCCGGGCGTACCGCCAAGGCCAACCGCTACTCGACACTGCAGTTGGCGGATCTGGGGCGGCGCAAGGTGAGCTGGTTGCGGCTGCGCATGGTGGCCTATCCGACCGTGGCGTTCCTGCGCTACTACGCGTTGCGCGGTCACTGGCGATCGGGCTGGGCCGGTTTCATCGCGGCGCGCATCCATGCGTTCTACGCCTTCCTGAAGTACGCGAAGTTGTACGAGCGCCGGCGCCAGTCGCGCGATTGATCCGGCGCGGGCTCAGTCGCTGGCCAGTATCTGCAGGAACTGGCTGGCGATCACCGGCGTACTGAAATGCTTCTGCACGTAGTCGCGCGCGGCTGCACCCATCGACATGCGCAGGGATGGGTCGCACAACTTCAGGATGGCATCGCGCCATGCGGCCACGTTGCCCGGCGGCAGCAGCAGGCCGGTCACACCCGCCTCCAGTGTCTCGGGAATCCCGCCGATGTCGCTGCCCAACACCGGCACGCCGGCGGCCTGCGCCTCGACCGAGACCCGGCCGAATGTTTCCGTCGCTATCGATGGGAAGGCCAGCATGGACATCGCGCTGAAATACGGCTGGACGTCATGGATCCAGCCCAGGAAGTGATGCCGGCCCGCGGTCGCGTCGGCGGCGGCGCGTTCACGCAGCGTCCGCGCACCCGGGCCATCGCCCAGCCACAGGCAATGCAGCCGCGGCTGCTCCGCCATGGCCGCGCAGGCGGCTTCGAACAGGGGAAAGATGCCCTTGCCGTTGTGCATGCGGCCGGTATAGCCGAGGAGGATCGTTTCCTCATCCAGGCCAAGCGAGCGCAGGATCTCACTGCGTCGTTGCGCATCGGGCCGGCACAACTCGGTGTCGACCGGGTTGTAGAGCACCCGTACCAGATGGCCCGGGATGCCTCGATCCAGATAGGCCTGGCGGGCGTACTCCGAGACCGCAAAGAATCGTTGCGCGAGGCGCGGTATCAGGCGGGCGGAGAGGGGGCGCATGGCCGGCGTGCGATGACGGAACAGCGCGACCCGGATGCGCAGCAGTCGTCCGACCAGGATCAGCGGCCAGTATTCCTTGCCGAAGTTTCCCACCAGCCAGTCCGGTTTCAGCTGTCGCTCCGCCTTTAAAACGGCGATATAGCCGCGCAGGTCGAATACGTTGCGGAACTGCGCCGGGTAGCGGTGGACGCCGGAGCTGGCCAGCCCCTGCCAGATCAGGCCATCGGGATAGACCACCGCCGTGACCTGATGCCCGGCCTCGACCATGGCTTGCGCCAGTGCGACAAAGTGACTGGCGGCCCCGGTGTTCTCGGGGTTGGTGCCGACAAAAAGGAGCTTCACGCGCGGCGATCCTCATAGCGCGACAGCACCCGCATGCCGAACTGTGGCAGCAGGTGGTGGCGTGCAACCTGGACCCGCGGCAGTCGCCACAGATCCATGCCCGCGAGAGCCCGGCCGCGCCGGGTCGAGGTCGCGGCGGCGAAGCCGGCTTCGCGCACCCTGCCGGCCACGCGGTCGTCGGTGTCGCCATACGGGTAGCAGAACTGCGTGACCGGCGCGCCAAGGTGATCCTCCAGCGCCGCCTTGCTGCCGTGGATCTCGTCGTGCAGCTGCGCGTCATCGCATTGCGTCAGGCGGGGATGGCTGCGGCTGTGCGCACCGATTTCCATGCCGCCACGGTGCCAGCTGCGCAGTTGCTCCACCGACATCAGCGGCTTGCGCAGGCCCAGCCGCTCGGCATCCCACTGGTTGCATTGCCCGACACTGCCGCTGACGACGTAGCAGGTGGCGCTGAAACCGTAGCGCTGCAGAACGGGCAGCGCGGACTCCAGATTGTCCACGTAGCCATCGTCCAGCGTGATGACCGCGATGCGGCCTGCGCGTTCGCCCCGCAGGTACGGCATTGCGGCCGACATGGACAGGCCGGTGTAACCGCATAGGCGCAGCAGCCACATCTGCCGCGCGAACGTGGCCGGGCTCACGAACAGGCTGCGATACACGCGCAGGTCGCGCGGTGCGCGTGCGATGTTGTGGTACATCAGGATGGGCATGGGGGTTGTCCCCCGTAGGCCGGCTTCGTCCATTTATCCAGTTCCTTTGCCGGTGCGGCGCGATGGAGCGGTGAAACCTTGCACGGGTCGACTCCGGCCCGATCATGCGACAAGCCCGGCGTCGTCTCGGGATGGCGGATCGATCGTGCGAGGTCGCCACTCGGACGAGGCAAGTCGACGTGATCGACTCTGTCCGCGAAAGCGGCGCAATTTTCAGCGAGCCAGGCTTTCACCTGGCTGTCGTCGTCGTCAATATATCGCCGGCTCGCCAGCTGGCCGGGTCTTGAAGCGCTTGTGTACCCACAGATACTGCTCAGGTGCCTCGCGCACCATCTGCTCGATGCAGGCGTTGATACGGGCGGTATCGGCCAGCACGTCGGCGCCGGGAAATGCTTCCAGCGGCGCACCGAGCCGCAATGCGTAGCCTTGGCCATCCGGCAGCCGCCGATGGAAGAACGGGACCACCGTCGCGCCGGACAACCGTGCCAGATGATGGGTGGCGGTAATGGTGGCCGCCGGAACGCCGAAGAACGGCACGAACACGGAGTCCTTGCTGCGCATGTCCTGGTCCGGGGCATACCAGAGCGTGCCGCCGCTGCGCAGGTATTTCACGGTGCCGCGGATGTCGTCCTTGTCGAACATCGCCGAGGCGTAATGCAGGCGCGCACGCAGCACGACCCACTCGAACACGGTCGAGTCCATCCGCCGGTACATGCCGGCGATGCGGATGCGCTGGGAGACCAGCCGGGCGCATAGTTCCAGATGGGAAAAGTGCCCGCCGACCAGCAGCACGCCCCGGCCCTGGGCGCGCGCCGCTTCCAGGTGTTCCAGCCCTTCGATGCGGGTCGGCACGTCCGCGATGCGTTGATCACGGCCCATCCATCCCAGCGCGAACTCCACCAGCATCATGCCGATGTCACGCAGGTTGGCGTCGACCAGCGCGGCGCGGGCGGCTGCATCGAGCGCGGGGAAACACAGTGCGATGTTGGCCTGCGCGATTTGCCGCCGCGCCGACGGCATGCGCGACACCAGTGCGCCAAGCCGGCGGCCCAGCCAGGCGAGTGCGCGCGGCGGCAGTTGCGCGATCAGCCAGATCGCCGCCACTCCCATCCATGCCGGCCAGTGGCGCGGCGCAAGCAGGGAACGGGTGAACGCGGGACGGGGCATGCCGGGCATCGTCTGCATTGTAGAGGAGGCGGCGGGCCGGGACGACCGTGCCCGCCGGTGTCGCGCGCCCCGCTCTCGTATACTGCCGCGTCGGACGCCAGGCACCAGACTTTGCTGCGCTATATCTACACACTCGCGATGTTTCTGGTCACGCCACTGCTGGTGCTGCGGCTGCTGGCGCGCGGCGTGCGTTCGCGGCCGTACCATCGACGCTGGCCGGAGCGGTTCGGATTTTTCGATGCGCCGGGGTTCAGCGGCAGCCTGTGGGTGCATGCGGTATCGGTGGGCGAGGTGAATGCGGCCGAGCCGATGATCAAGGCGCTGCGCCGCGACTATCCGAATGCGCCGCTGGTGATCACCACGGTCACGCCGACCGGCACCGCGCGCGTGCACCAGTTGTTCGGCGACAGCGTGTTCCATGTCTATCTGCCGTATGACCTGCCGTACTCGGTGGGCCGTTTCCTGAAAAAGATCCGGCCGCGGCTGGCGCTTATCGTCGAAACGGAGATCTGGCCGAACCTGTATTTCGCCTGCCGCCGGCGCGGCATTCCTCTGATGATCGTCAACGCGCGATTGTCCGAACGCTCGTTGCGCGGTTACAAGCCGCTGCGTGCGCTGCTGCGTTCAGCGCTCCGCTGCGTGAGCGTGATCGCCGCGCAGTCGCGTACCGACGCGGCGCGCTATCGCCTGCTCGGTGCCGATCCGCAACAGATCCTGGTCATCGGCAACATGAAATTCGACATGCCTATACCGAACGGCGCCGTGGCCGAGGGGGCAGCGATGCGCGAACACTGGGGCGCGCGCCGGCCCGTATGGATCGCCGCCAGCACGCACGAGGGCGAGGAGCTGGCGGTGCTCGAAGCGCACTTGCAGGTGCTGAAGCGATTGCCCGACGCGCTGCTGCTGCTGGCGCCGCGCCATCCGGAGCGATTCCGGGTGGTCGAACATGCGGTGCGCAGCCTGGGGTTCACGACGGCCACGCGCAGTGTCGACCGCGTGCCGTCGCCGTCGCATCAGGTGTGCGTGATCGACGCGATGGGGCAACTGATGCCGTTCTTCGCAGCCAGCGACGTGGCCTTTGTCGGCGGCAGCCTGGTGCCGATCGGCGGCCACAACGTGCTGGAACCGGCCGCACTGTCGGTGCCGGTGCTGGTGGGGCCGTACACGTTCAACTTCGAGGAGATCACCGCCAGCCTGATCCATCAGGGCGGGGCGGCACGGGTGCCCGGCGGCGATCGGCTTGGCCCGGAAATGCTGCAGCTGTTGCTCGACACCGGCCGGCGCGAACGGATGGGGCAGGCGGCCCAGCAGGTATTCGAACGCGAGCGCGGCGCGGTGCAGCGGATCATGCAGCTGATCGACGCACAGTTGCAGGAATAGCGCCATGTGCGCCGCGGACAGCAGAACGGCCGGACGCGGATCCGGCCGTTCTGCATTGTGCCCCGGGTGTGTTACTGCAGCAGGGTGTTGATCGCCTCGATGTCCTTCAGATCGGCCGTGCCGGCGGTCTGCTTGAGCAGCAGCTTGTTCAGGATGAACTGGTGGCGGGCCTGCGAGTAGCTGCTTTCCGACGACGTCAGGGTCTGGATCGCCAGCAGCACGTTGGTCATGGTCTGGGTGCCCACCTCGAAACCGGCGCGGGTGGCTTCAAGCGCCTTCTGGCCCGAATCCACCGAGGCCTTGGCCGACTCCACCTGGGCGATACCGGCGATCACCGAGCGGTAATAGTTGAGCGTATCGCGCACTACCTGCCGACGCTGCGACTCCAGCGCATCGGTGGCCTCGTCGCGGTGGTAGATCTGCTGGCGCACCACGGACTGGGTGAGGCCACCGGAAAAGATCGGCACGTTCAAGGTCACGCCGATCGTGGTCGACGCGCGACCGTTCTGCGAGCTGCCAAAACCGCCGCCGTTCTGATACCAGCTGCTGTTCTTGCCATAGGTGACATTGGCGCTGATCGTCGGCAGATGGCCGGCGCGGGCGGCGCTGATGTTGTGCTCGGCCGTTTCCACATTGTTCTTCTGCGCCAGCAGATTGGGGTTGGTCTGCATGGCCTGCTTGACCCACAGGTCCTGGTCGGCGGGTTCGGGCGGCTGCATCGGCAGGTCGTCGCGCAGCTTCTTCAGGTTGCCGGTTGGCTTGCCGGTGATCTGGGTGAGTGCTTCGCGCGCATCGTTGAGCGTGTTCTGCGCAGCGATGGTCTGTGACTTGGCTGCCTCGTAATAGGCTTTGGCCTGATAGACGTCGGTGATCGCCGATAGGCCGACCTTGAACCGCTGATCGGATTGTTCGAACTGCTGGCGGAAAGCGTCTTCGTTGGCCTTGGCGTAGGTCAGTTCGTCCTCGCTGGTCAACACGCCGAAATAGGCCGTGGCCACCCGCACGTAGAGTTCCTGCGCCGCTGCCTGGTACAGCTCGTCCTGGGCATCCGACGCCGAGTGCGCCGCCTTGAGGTTGGCGTACTTGCTGAAGTCGAGGACGGTCTGGCTGAGCTGGCCGTTGATGCCGCGGGTCCGCGTATGGCCGAGCCCGCTGATCGAGATGTATTGCCCGGGATTGTTCGGATCGGGCACGAGGTTGCTGCCGCCGCTGCTGCCGCCATTGGTCTGGCTGAGCGAGAGATCCGCCGAGATCTGCGGCAACAACGAGGCGCGCGCCTGATTCACGCCTTCGCCCGTGGCCAGCCGGGTGGCATCGGCCTGGGACAGCACCGGGTCGTTGGCGCGGGCATCACGGTAGGCATCGAGCAGATCCTCGCCGTGGCTGGGCAGCGAAATGGCGGTCAGTGCCAGGGCCAGGGTGAGCAGCTTCAAACGCATGGGTTGCCTCGTGGGGAATCGGTTGGGCGCAATCAGAACACGAACCGCGGCGACGGCTCGGCGTGGACGAGATAGGGCAGGTCGGTTTCGAACAGGATCTCTTCGCGATAGCGGCCGGCACTTTCATGGGTCAGCAGGGTGGCGTGCTGCACCGGCGATTGGCCGCGCACGACCAGCGCACGGGCACCGGGCTTGAGCCAGGTCAGCCAGCGCGGCGGAATATCGGATACCGCGCCGGTCACCACCAGCGCATCGAACAGCTCATCGGGCTGCCATGCATTGACGGCCTCCGCGGTGAGCAGGGTCGCGTTGAGGATGCCGGCGCCCTGCAGCCGCGGCGCCGCGGCGGCGGTGAAATCGGCATGGATGTCCACGCTGGTCACGTGCGCCGCCAGGCTGGCCAGGCATGCGGTGAGGAAGCCCGAACCGGTGCCGATCTCCGCCACGCGATCGGTCGGCTGCAACTCCAGCGCCTGCAACACCCTGCCCTCCACCACCGGCTTCATCATGACTTCGCCATGGCCCAGCGGCAGGCACAGGTCGGCGAAAGCGAGCTGGCGATGTTCGGGTGCGACGAAATCCTCGCGGCGCACGCGCGCGATGACGTCGAGCACGCGGCCGTCCAGCACTTCCCACGGGCGGACCTGGTTCTCCACCATGTTCAGTCGCGCCTGCTCGATATTCATCGCCATCTGCTCGTGTCCCGTGCGGATAAAAAAGGTCAAAGAGGATAAGTGCTGGAGCCCGGTCCCACAATGACATGTCCCACGGTGCAAGCCTGCCGGTTGTGTCTTGACCCACGAAGTGCCGGAAGTCATCGCGAGCGGTTGACGGGCGTCACCCGGCGCGCCGCGCGGAAGGGCCAAGGAAGCCGCGTTCTGCGTCATTCTGGAAAATAATTGAACCGCTGCGTATAATAAAGCTCGAATTTCCGTTTGTGAAGGTGGAGGCATGAATATCAGCGCGCAGATCAAGGCCCAGGGCCCCGGTCGCCCGAAGGACATGGAGAAGCGTGCGGCGATCCTTGCCGCGGCCAAGGCGCTGTTCATCCGCAATGCCTTCGCCGGCACCAGCATGGACGCGATCGCCGCCGATGCGGGCGTGTCCAAGCTCACCGTCTACAGCCATTTCGGCGACAAGGACAACCTGTTCCGCGAGGTGATCCGTTCGCGCATCCAGGATCTTCTGCCGGAAGAGACCTACCTGTTCGATCCTGCCGTGGATATTCGCCAGACGCTGCTGCGGGTGGCACTGACCCACGCGCACCTGGATTGCAACGCCGAAACCGTGGGCACCTTCCGCGCCATTCTGAGCGACTGCCGTCAGGGCAATCCGCGCTACGGCAAGCTGATCTGGGAAGAGGGCGCCACGCGCACGCAAGGCCTGATGGAACGGCTGCTGCAGCAGGCGGTCGATGCCGGCCAGCTCGCCATCGACGATGTGCCGCGCAGCACGGTGCAGTTCCTCACCCTGATCAAGGGAAATCTGATGATGCGCCAGATGTTCGGTTGCACCGAGTGTCCCGAGAGCTACATCGAGGAAATCGAAAGCACCGCACGCGCCGGCGTCGAGATGTTCCTGCGCGCGTACCTGCCGCGCTAGCGCCCTGTACGCCACGCAACCGGCGTGGCGCGTGCTGGCGCCGCCAGCCTTCACCTGGCTTTTCCACGTGCGTTCCTACGCTGTGCGGACTTTCGCTGGCGACGGTAAAACTTGCCGTCGCGCACGTCCCGCATGCAGGAGCACACCATGGCAACCACCAAACCGTTCGTCAGCGACATCGAGAACATCCGCAAGCGCGCACGCCAGGACATCGACAAGGGCGCGATGACCGCGGGCTACAGCGCCGATCGTGAAACGGTGATCAAGCTGCTCAACCACGCGCTGGCCACCGAGCTGGTGTGCGTGCTGCGTTACAAGTACCACTACTACATGGCCTCGGGCATCAACTCGCAGGCGATCAAGGCCGAATTCCTCGAGCACGCCAACGAAGAGCAGGGCCACGCCGACCAGATCGCCGAGCGCATCACCCAGCTCGACGGCAAGCCGAACCTGTCGCCGGAGGGCTTGCTCAGCCGCAGCCACTCCGATTACGTCGAAGGCGAGGATCTGGTCGACATGATCAAGGAGGATCTGGTCGCCGAGCGCATCGCGATCGACAGCTATCGCGAGATGATCACCTACCTCGGCGCCGACGACCCGACCACCCGCCGCGTGCTGGAAGGCATCCTGGCGGTGGAGGAAGAACACGCCGAGGACATGAACACCCTGCTGGAGCAACTGGGCAAGCAAGGCGAACCCGCCAAGCCGGCACCACCCGGGGCGATGCCCGGCAAGCCCGCCTGAGCGCCGATGGGCGGCGCGGCCGCACGCCGTCCATCGCGCGGCTTCACCAGCCGGCGAGCACCAGCTTGCCGATCGTGGTGCCGGACTCCAGCCGCCGATGCGCCTCGCGCAGGTTCATGGCGTTGATCGGTGCCAGTGTTTCGGTGAGCGTGCCGCGCAACTCGCCGGCATCGACCAGAGCCGCCACGCGATCGAGGATGCGCCCCTGCTCGGCCTGGTCGGCCGTCTTGAAGCGTGGTCGCGCAAACATCATTTCCCAGTGGATGCCGATGGCCTTCGCCTTGTAGGGATCGCCGATCTTCAGCGCGCCGGCCGGCTCCACGATCAGGCCGACGTGGCCCTGCGGCGCCACGATCTCGCCGATGGCGTCCCAGTAGCGATCGGTGTCGGCGAGGTTGAGTACCGCATCGACCTGGGCGAAACCCAGCGCCTGCAGTTGCGGCGCCAGCGGCTGCCGATGATCAATCACGTGCTGCGCGCCCAGCTTGCGGCACCAGTCGATGGTCGCCGCGCGCGAGGCAGTGGCGATCACGCAGAAACCCGCGCGCCGCGCCAGCTGGATCGCGATCGAGCCGACGCCGCCGGCGCCGCCGATGATCAGCAACGATTTGCCGGCGCCGCCGCGCTCGCTGTCGTACGGCATGCGCTGGAACAGCAGCTCCCATGCGGTGATCGTGGTCAGCGGCAGCGCCGCCGCACCAGCCGCATCCATCGTGTGCGGCGCATGACCGACCAGTCGCGCATCGACCAGCTGGAACTCGGCATTGCTGCCCGCGCGGGTCACGTCGCCGGCGTAGTAAACCCGATCGCCCGGCCTGAAGCCGCTGACGGATTCGCCGACCGCCTCGACCGTGCCGCCCGCGTCGTAGCCAAGCACCCTGGGCTGCGCCTCCACCTGCGCCTTCGGCGAGCGGACCTTGGTATCGACTGGATTCACCGAAACCGCCTCGACGCGCACCAGCAGATCGTGCGCGCCGGGTACGGGCGTGGGCAGCTCGACGTCGAGCAGCGACTGCGGGTCGTCGATCGGCAGGTAGCGGGTGAGTGCGACGGCTTTCATGCTGGCGGCTCCGTGGGGACGTTGAACGGCACCGGCGGAGGATTGCGCTCGGCGAACATGCCGTTCCAGTAGGGATAGTAAGGATACGGCGGCATCACCGCGCTGGCGGCATCCAGTCGCGCGACCTGCGCGGCATCGAGCGTCCAGCCGACCGCACCCAGGTTGTCGCGCAGTTGCTGTTCGTTGCGTGCGCCGATCAGCACGCTGGACACGGTCGGCCGCTGCAGCAGCCAGTTCAGCGCGACCTGCGGCAGGTTTCTGCCGGTTTCCTCAGCCACCGCGTCCAGCGCATCGACCACGCGATACAGCCGCTCGTCGTCCACCGGCGGCGCGAAGCCGGCGGTGTCATGCAGGCGGCTGCCGGGCGGCAGCGGCTGGCCGCGGCGGATCTTGCCGGTGAGCCGGCCCCAGCCGAGCGGACTCCACACGATCGCGCCGAGGCCCTGGTCCAGCCCCAGCGGCATCAGCTCCCACTCGTAGTCGCGGCCGACCAGCGAGTAGTAGGTCTGGTTCGCCACGAAGCGCGAGTAACCCAGCCTGTCGGCGGCGGCCTGCGATTTCATCAGCTGCCAGCCGGAGAAATTCGATGCGCCGAGGTAGCGCACCTTGCCGGCGCGCACCAGCTCGTCCAGCGTCGCCATCACCTGCTCCACCGGCGTCATCGCGTCGAAGTGGTGCAGCTGCAGCAGGTCGATGTAGTCGGTGCCCAGGCGTTTCAGCGCGCGCTCGACGCCGCCGATCAGATGATGACGCGAGGCACCGGCGTCGTTCGGGCCGTCGCCCGCGCGCAGGGAGATCTTGGTCGAGATGGTCGCCTGCTCGCGCCGGCCCTTCAGCGCGGCGCCCAGGATCGATTCCGATGCGCCGTCCGAATAGACGTCCGCCGTGTCGAACAGATTCACGCCGGCGTCGAGGCAGATGTCGACCAGCCGTTTCGCCTCGGAGACATCGGTATTGCCCCAGGCGCTGAACAGCGGCCCCTTGCCGCCGAACGTGCCGGCGCCGAAGCCGAGCGCGGGCACCTTGAAGCCGGAAGTGCCAAGATAGCGGTAGTCCATGATGCAGTCCTTCGAAGTCAGAGTGAGGTGTCGGCGCAGGCCGCGACGGTCGCGATGCGTGCCGGCCGGGAACCCAGCCGCACGCTCCACAGCGCCACGGCGAAGCCGAGCACGGTGACCAGCGCCGCGGCCCAGGTCACCGCACCCAGGCCCGGACCGTGACTGATCACCATGCCGCCCAGCCACGCGCCGATCGCGTTGCCGAGATTGAACGCGGCGATGTTGAAGCTCGACGCCAGCACCTGGCCGCCGCCGGCGGCTTGTTGCAGCACGCGCAACTGCAGCGGTGCCACGGTGGCGAACGCGGCGATGCCGAGCAGGCCGGTGAACGCGATCGTCGCCGGCTTGCTGTGCAGGGCAAACGTCATCGCGGCCAGCACGATCGCCAGCGCCGCCAGCGAGCCGAGCAGGGTCGGTACCAAGGCGCGGTCGGCGAGGCGGCCGCCGAGCAGGTTGCCGATCACCAGGCCGCCGCCGAACACCAGCAGGATCGGCGACACGGCGCTGTCGGCGAAGCCGGTGACGCGGGTCAGGATCGGCTGGATATAGGTGAACACCGCGAACACGCCGGCGAAGCCGAGCACGGTGACCAGCAGGCCGAGCAACACCTGCGGCCGCGCGATGCCTTTCAGCTCTTCCATGAAGCGCACCGGCGCGGCGTCGCCGCGGTCGGCCGGCACCAGGGTGGCGATGATCGCGGTGGCCAGCACGCCGATCGCGCTGACCGCCCAGAACGTGGCGCGCCAGCCGAACGCATGGCCCAGCCACGCGCCGGCCGGCACGCCGAGCAGGGTGGCCACGGTGAGACCGGTGAACATGATCGAGATCGCCGAGGCCTTGCGGTCCTCCGCCACCAGTCCGGTGGCTACCACCGCGCCGACGCCGAAGAAGGTGCCGTGGGCGAGCGAGGTGATCACCCGCGCGATCATCAGCACGGCATAGCTCGGCGCCAGCGCACTGGCCAGGTTGCCGATGGTGAAGATCAGCATCAGGGCGACCAGCGCGGTCTTGCGCGGCAAGCGGCTGGTCGCCGCGGTCAGCAGCGGTGCGCCGACGAACACGCCCAGCGCATAGCCGGAGATCAGCAGGCCGGCGGCCGCGATGCCGACGTGCAGGTCGGCGGCGACCTGCAGCAGCAGGCCCATGATCACGAATTCAGTGGTGCCGATGCCGAACGCGCCGGCGGTCAGCGCGTACAGCGCCAGCGGTGTGCGGGGTCGGGGGGAAAGGGAGCGCATCGGGGTCGTCCGGAGGAGAAGAGGCGCAGCTTAGGCGCTTGCCTTTTCGTCAAAAACCACCAGGATGGCTAATCATTATCAACAAATGATTGAAGATCATGGATCGCGTCGGTGACCTCAGCCTGTTCCTGCGCGTGCTCGACCTCGGCTCGATCAGTGCCGCGGCGCGCAGCCTCGACCTGTCGGTGGCGGTGGCCAGCCAGCGCCTCAAGCGGCTGGAGCGCGAACTCGGCGTGCGCCTGCTGCACCGGACCACGCGCCAGCTGCACGCCACGCCTGAAGGCGCCGCGCTGGCTGAGCAGGGGCGCGCGCTGGTGGAGGACCTGGAAGCGCTCACCGGCGGCCTGCGCCAGTCCGCCACCGAGGTCAGCGGCACCTTGCGGGTGACCATCCCGGCCTCGTTCGGACGCCAGTACATCTCGCCGCTGTTGCCGGAATTCCTCGCCCTGCATCCGCGGGTGAAGCTCAGCGTGAACCTCAACGACCAGATCCTGGACCTGGTCGGCTCCGGTTTCGACCTGGGCATCCGTGTCGGCGCGCTGGGCGATTCCGGCCTGGTCGCGCGCCAGCTGGCGACCAACCGGCGCGTGCTGTGCGCGTCGCCGGATTACCTGCGGCGGCACGGCGTGCCGCGCACGCCGGCGGATCTGGCAACGCACGACTGCCTGCTGCTGGTCGGCAGCCAGGGCCGGCAGGACGTCTGGCGCTTCACCGACCGCAAGGGCCGCGAGGTCGCGCAGCGGGTGCAGGGCCGTTTCGAGAGCAACCAGGGCGAACTGTTGCGCGACGCGGTGGTGGCTGGGCTCGGCATCGCGCTGCACTCGGTCTGGCACGTGCACGAGGAACTGCGCGCGGGCCGGCTGCAGGTGCTGCTGCCGGATTATCCGATTGCCGCTACCGGCATCCACGCGGTGATGCCGCAGCGCCGGCTGGTGCCGCCGCGGGTGCGCGCCTTCGTCGATTTCCTGGCCGGGCGGCTGGGCGAGCATCCACCGTGGGAGCGATGAGCTGCGTTGTAAGCTTGGCCATCCCCCGCAGGAGCTGCCCCATGCAGACCCAGGACACCTCGAGTTCCCCACGCCGTGGCATCCGCCGCGCCATCCTGGCGTTGATCGCCCTGTTGATTGTGTTCGTGGGCTTGCTGATGTGGTGGTGGGACACCGAGCCGCCATTGTTCGATCCGGTGAAGGTGACACAGGCGCAGCTGCAGGAGCTGAAGCATCCAGCCAGCGTCGGCGCCACCACCACGGCGACCCTGATCGCCTCGGTGCATACCCTGCTGGACAAGCGCGGCGGTTACCTCAGCAACGACAAGCTGCCGCCGGGCGTGTTCATGGACAATATTCCCAACTGGGAATTCGGCTCGTTGACCGCCTCGCGCGACCTGGTGCGCGCGCTGCGCAACGACTTCAGCCGCTCACAGACGCAGTCGACCGAGGACAAGGACCTGGCCGAGGCCGATCCGTTGTTGTCCAGCCCGAACGACCGCTGGCTGCTGCCCAGTTCCGAAGGCCAGTACGACAAGGCAATTGGCCATCTGGACGGCTATCTGAACCGGCTCAGCGACCGTGAGGACGGCAACGCGCATTTCTACGCGCGCGCCGACAATCTCGCCGACTACCTGCAGGTGGTGTCCGCGCGGCTGGGCTCCCTGTCGCAGCGGCTGTCGGCCAGCGTGGGCCAGATACGTATCGGCGACGTGGCCGCGGCCGACGAGCCGGCAGGCGCCAGTACGGTGCAGGCGCCCGGTGGCGGCCGGCTGGTGAAAACCCCATGGAACAAGATCGACGACAATTTCTACGAAGCGCGCGGCTATACCTGGACGCTGCTGGAGCAGCTCAAGGCGTTCCAGCAGGACTTCGGTCCGATCCTGCGCAGCAAGCACGCCGACGTCAGCCTGGAGCAGGTCATCCGCGAACTGGAAGAGGCGCAGCGGCCACTGCGCAGCCCGATGGTGCTAAACGGCTCGCCGTTCGGCTTCTTCGCCAACCATTCGCTGGTGATGGCCAACTACGTGTCGCGTGCGAATGCCGCGATCATCGACCTGCGCGAATTGCTCAAGCGCGGCTGAACCGCTTTCGGAACCGGTGGAGACAGGAAACGCCCCGCCGCAGCGCGGGGCATTTCCGGACTTGGCGATGCCGGGCCGACCGCGGTTGCCCATCGTGCCGGTCGCTACTGGATCGTCAGGCGATAGATGAAAGTCAGGTCGGTGCCATTGCTGTCGTGGTTGTGCCGCACGATGGTGTGCATGCCCGGTGACATCGGACGGAACATCATGAAGTACCCGTAGATCACGCTCGGCTGGTAGGCGCCGGTGATGCAGGGGTCGAACTGGGTTTCGCTGGGGTCGCCCTTGAGCGCGAAGAGGTTCTCCGAGGTGTAGACGTAGCGTTGCGGGTTGAAGATCGGCCTGCCATCCAGTTTCAGGTCCTGCTCGGTGACCATGTTGTACGGCAAGGCGTCGGCGACCAGAAAGTCGTACATCGATCGTGCCGGTTTCGGTCCGAAGGCCGGGTCGGGGCAGGGCCAGTCGTCCGCGATGCTGCCGACCTGCAGGAATGTCGCCTTGCCGCGCGGGATCATGCAGGTGCGCGTGTTCATCGCCGACGCCGCCGCACCGCCGTGCAGCGAGTTCGGGCACGACCTGCAGTTCCAGAAAACTCACGTGGAGATGCTGCTCGGGCTGCGGCATGGTGGTGACGACATGCCGGAGGAGGCCGAGGAGGTCCTGCTGGAAACGCTCGCCTGCCTGCTGCAGTCCCACATTCCGATGCGCGTTCGCGCGGCCTGGCGGAATCGCGCGCCAGGTGGCGCGGGTCGAGGAGGCGATCATTGGCCACGTCGGAGAAAACCTCGACGTGCATGTGCTGGCCGAACTCGCCGGCTGCTCGCCGTTCCATCTGTGCCGGATCTTTCGCGGTCGCACCGGGCAGTCGTTGCGGCAGTTCCGGTTGCAGCAACGATTGGGCACCGCGCTGGACCGTCTGGGCGATGGCGAAGAGGACCTCGCTGCGCTCGCCTACGACGTGGGCTTCAGCAGCCACAGCCACATGACCGAAGCGTTCCGCCAGTCGCTGGGCGCCTCGCCCAGCGAGTTGCGCGAGGATCTGCGGCACAGCGAGTTGTCGCGATTGAGAAGCCGGCTGCGCGGGCCGTCCGGATCACGCCGCCGGTGGTTCTAGCCCCGCTGCCTCGCAGCAGGGGCGAACTCAGCCATTCTTCTCGGCCTTGTAGCGCCCGATGCCGGCCACGATCTCGGCCTTTGCTTCGTCAGCGCCAACCCAGCCTTCCACTTTCACCCACTTGCCCTTCTCCAGATCCTTGTAGTGCTCGAAGAAGTGGCCGATGCGCTCCAGCCAGTGTGGCGAGACGCCTTTCATGTCGGTGATGTGGGCATAGCCCGGAAACACCTTTGGCGACGGGATCACGATCAGCTTCTCGTCGCTGCCTGCCTCGTCGCTCATCTTCAGCATGCCGACCGGATGGCAGCGGATCACCGAGCCGGGGATCAGCGACAGCGGCAGGATCACCAGTGCGTCCAGCGGATCGCCGTCGCCGCCCAGCGTGCCGGGCACGTAGCCGTAGTTGCAGGGGTAGCGCATCGGCGTGGACAGGATGCGGTCGACGAAAATCGCGCCGCTCTCCTTCTCCACTTCGTACTTGACCGGCTCGGCATCTTTCGGGATTTCGATGACGACGTTGATTTCGTGCGGCACGTCGCGGCCGGCGGAGACGAGATGCAGACCCATGGGATGTCCTTGCTGCGGGAGAGGAAAGCTGGCCCGCAAGGATACGCCAAACGCTGCTGCATCGCAGCAACCGTGTGGCCGGGTGATCAGTCCGCGTGGAAGCTCAGCGCCTCCCCGGGCTGCGGTATGGACGCTCGCGCAGCCATTTGGTCGCGATCCATTTTTCACCGCGCTGTACCGGCAAGCCGGCGTGCAGGGAACTGCGGTCGCCGCCTTCGTAAGCGAAATAGACGGCCGAACCGCGGCGGGCGGTGACGGTCAGGCCGATCTCCGGGAACGCCGTGCCACCACCCAGGGCGGGCGTGTTCAGATACATCACCACGCTGGCGATGCGTTGCCCGCCGGCCGCCGTGATCGCGGCAAAGCCGGGTTGCTCCGGGTCGAACCAGTCGTAGTGAGGCTCGTAGGCCTGACCCGGAAGATAATGCAGGATCTGCAACCCCTCGCCATGATCGACCGGCACGCCGAGCAGGTCGGCCAGGCGTTGCTCGATGCGGCCCACCAGCGGCAGTTCGTTCAGGCCGAAGAACATGCCCTCGCTGGTACGACGGTGATCGACCTGCTGGCCGCCGTCGCTGTCCACCGTTAGCGCGCGCTGCAGCTGCGGCCGCGCCAGCTCGATCAGCTCATCGCATTCCGCGCCGGCAAGCATGCCGTCGAGCACGCGTATCACCGGCGCATCCACGCTGAGCAGTACCCCGATGGCTTGCCCGCCGATGGACACACCAGGCGCTTCGGGGTGGGTCGTGCGCAAGCTCGACATCAGCGCGTTGGCGGTGCGCGCGTGCAGCGCCGCGAGCGGCAGCTTGAGTACCTCGGCCACCATGCTGCGGCTCAGCCGCGGATCGTAGCCGCTGTCCTTCATCAGTTGCAGCACGTCGGCCACGCTGTGGCCGGCCCGCGTGGTGGTCAGGATCCATTCGCGCAATGCGGGGCTGATGGTGGTGCGTGAGTGCATGGCGGGACGAATTGACTGACGTGCTGGAAAGCTTACTTCACACCCGGGCGCCAGCGCTGCAGGCGCGGCCGGAAATCATGCGGGCGTCGATCTCGTCCATGCAGGCTCCAAACAGTTTCATGGCCTCACGAAGCTCGCCGGTCGACAGGCCGCAATAACCGAGCAGCACACCCTGGCGCGATGGTGGGTCCAGGTAATGCGGCGCCATCGAGTACATGCCCAGGCCGCGCGAGCTGGCGAGTTCCAGCAGCGCCTCCGCATGAGCCTTGTCGTAATCGCGGAACCACACGACCACATGCATGCCAGCCGGTGAATCGACGATCTCCACACGCTCCCCGGCATACTGGCGCAAACCGCGGATGAGCTCTTCGTTGCGTGCCCTGAGTTCTTTGCGAACCACCCGCAAGTGCCGCTCGAAGCCGCCGTCTTCCATGTAGTGCGCCAGTGCCGCCTGTTCGAAACCCGGGCAGGAAAAATCATTGAGGAACTTGGCGGTGATGAAGTCGTCCCGCAGCGCTACAGGGAGCACCATGTAGGCCAGTCTCAGGGTACCGAACAGGACCTTGGAGAAGGTGCCGACATAGATCACCCGGTCGGCCTGATCGAGCGAACGCAGCGCCGCCAGCGGATGGGCGTCATAACGGAATTCGCCGTCGTAGTCGTCCTCGAGGATCCAGCATCGCTGCGCATCGGCGTAGCGCAGCAGCTCCAGCCGGCGCGGCAGCGACAGCACGGCACCGGTCGGGAACTGGTGCGAAGGTGTCACGCAGATCAGCGAAGGCGCCGCGTCGGGCAGTTCGCCGCAGACCAGGCCATCGTCGTCCGTGCGCACGCCACAAACGCGGGCACCATGCGCGATCAGCGCCTGATAGGCGCCGAAGTAATGCGGCTCCTCCAGCACCACAGTGTCACCATCGTCCAGCAGCACGCGGGCGGCCAGCGAAAACGCCTGCTGGGTTCCACTGACGATGAGCACATTCTCCGGCAACGCCTGTACACCACGCCGGCGGGCGAGATAGTCGCAAACCTGCTGGCGCAATGCGGGCAGGCCCTGCGACCCGGCGCCGCCCGCCGGCGTGTAGGCGGCGGCACGCGCCAGTTCACGGCTCCAGGCACTGTTGAGCATGGGATTGATCGTCGGTTCGCCGTACTGCATGTGATAGCGCAGCCCGCGGTGCAGCACGGCCATTCGGCGGTCCTGCACCTGCCGCGCGCGCTTCGCGTAGAGCGAAGGTGCGCTGATCGCATCCGTCGGCGGCTGCAAGGCAGCCCCAGGCTGCAGACGGGTGACGTAGCTGCCGGAGCCCACGCGGCCCTCGATGAAACCTTCCGCGCGCAATTGCTCGTAGGCAGCCAGCACGGTGGTGCGCGAAAGTTCGAGCTCGTGGGCAAGAACCCGGGTGGGCGGCAATCGCGAGCCGGCGACCATGCGGCCATCGAGGATCGCGGCCTTCATGGCGCGGGTGAGCTGCGCGTAGTGCGGGCCGTTGCCGTCCAGTTCGAGGAACATGTCAGGGCTCCATGAGACCGGCCGCGCCGGCTGGTCCGAAACCGGCGCCGTGGCGGTGCGGTGTGTGGCGACCGCCGGCTTCCATCTCGTCCAGGCACTGGCCGAACAGCTGCATGGCCTCGCGCAGCGCGCTGGTCGACAGCCGGCCGTAGCCGAGCAGAAGGCCGGCGCGCCGCGGCGGCTGGTGCACGTAGCGCGCCATCGGATAGAGGCCGAGGCCGCGCGTGAGCGCGTACGCGACCAGCGCGTCGGCACGGGCATGGTCGTAGCCGTTCAGCCATGCCACCACGTGCATGCCGGCCGGCGTGTCGACGATGTCCACGCGCCCGCCGGCATATCGACGCAGACCCTCGATCAGAGCCTGGTGGCGTGCCATCAGTTCCTTGCGGACGCGCCGCAGATGCCGCTCGAACCCGCCGCTTTCCATGAAGTGCGCCAGCGCCGCCTGCTCGATGCTGGGACAGCAGGAGTCGTTGAGGTATTTCGCGGCGACGAAGTCGTCGCGCAGCGCGGCGGGCAACACCATGTAGCCCAGCCGCAAGGTGCTGAACAGCATCTTGGAGAAGCTGCCCACGTAGATCACGCGGTTGCCGTCGTCGAGCGAGCGCAGCGCGGCCAGCGGGCGGCCGTCGTAGCGGAACTCGCCGTCATAGTCGTCCTCCATGATCCAGCACGACCGTTCCGCCGCGTAGCGCAGCAGTTCCAGGCGGCGCGTCAACGAGAGCACGCTGCAGCCTGGGAACTGGTGCGACGGCGTCACGTAGACCAGCCGCGGCGCGGCCGCTGGCAGTTCGTCGCAGACCAGGCCGTCGGTGTCCGTGCGCACCAGGCGCAGCTGCGCGCCGTGCGCGGCGAAAGCCTGGTAGGCGGCGAAGTAATCCGGATCTTCCAGCACGACCGTGTCGCCTTCGTCGAGCAGCACACGCGCCGTCAGCGAGAACGCCTGCTGAGCGCCGCTGGTGATCAGCACATCGTCCGGTGAAGCCCTTATGCCGCGGCGGCGGGCCAGGTAGTCGCACACCTGCTGCCGCAGGGCTAACAGGCCCTGCGCGTTGTTCTCCTCCAGCGCCGTGTGCGTGGCCGCGCGGGTCAGTTCGCGGCCCCAGAGGTCGATCAGCGCCGTATTGATCAGCGGGTTGGTGGACAGCAGGTTGTAGCGCACTTCGTAGTGCTGTCGCGTTGGCCGCAGGTCGTGCCCCAGGCGCGCGCGCCGCACGTAGCGCGAGGGCGACGCGAACTCGGCCTCGCGTGCGTTCTGCGCCGTGGCGATGGGCAGGTTCGCCACGTAGCTGCCGGAGCCCACGCGGCCATCGATATAACCTTCCGCGCGCAGCTGTTCGTAAGCGGCCAGCACCGTGGTGCGCGAAAGTTCGAGCTCGTGGGCAAGAACCCGGGTGGGCGGCAGTCGCGAGCCGGCGACCATGCGGCCATCGAGGATCGCGGCCTTCATGGCGCGGGTCAGCTGCGCGTAGTGTGGCCCGTGGCCATCCAGTTCCAGAAACATGCAGACTCTCCGATTGGCTCCCGCAAATTTGGCGAAATTGGTCGTGGATGACAGGGGCCGCAGTGTCTAGTCTGTCTCGTGCCAGTGCAGTTTCGAACAGCGCCGTTGCTGCGCCTTGCCAGAATCAGACCGGGCCGTGCCGGTATCGCCCCGGCATGTCTGGGTTGCATGGTGCGATCGACCTCGCGCTTCATCCGACAAAGGAAGCCTCATGAGAAGTGCCATACGTCTTGGTAGCAGTCTTTTCGGTATCGGCATGCTGGCTTTTGGCGTGCTCAACTTCGTGTTTGCCATTCCCGTTCTCGGGCTGGAGTCGCTGCCTGACTGGCTGCCAGCGCAGACGCTGTGGACTTATATCACTGCCCTGCTGCTTGTCGCCGGTGGGGGCTGTGTGCTGAGCAATCGGTGGCGGGCACATGAATCGGCCATCGCGCTGGGCATGCTGCTTTCGCTCTGGCTGGTCTTGTTGCAGGTACCGGCGCTGCTCACGCATCTTCACAATGGCGGCAGGTGGACCTCCGCGTCCGAGTGCCTCGCACTGTGCAGTGCCGCGTGGGTGCTGGTACATGCACTATCGGAGGGCGCGACCGGGCGTACACCGTGGAACGGTCGATTCCGTCGACTGGCAGACAGCGGACGCTACGGTTTTGGCATCTCGCTGCCGGTGTTCGGCGCCTTGCATTTCATCTACTGGCAATACGTCGCCAGCGTGATTCCCGGCTGGATCCCCGGCTCGCCGGTGTTCTGGGCATATTTCACCGGCTGCGCGCACATCGCGGCCGGGCTGGCCATTCTGAGCGGCGTGCAGGCGCGACTGGCCGCGACGATGCTGGGCATCATGTTCGGAAGCTGGGTGCTGATCGTGCACATTCCGCGCGTGTTGGCGGATCCGCGGAGCCAGGCGGAATGGACCAGTCTGTGCGTTGCCATCGCGCTGTGTGGCGGTGCCTGGCTCATGGCTGGATATTTCGCGCGGTCTGCGGTGACGGCGGACGCCGGCCCGGAGCATCGTCCGCAACGGGAACCCGCTTCCGCATGATGCGTGGATAGCCGGCCGTCGTGGGGTACCTGGTAATCGTGTTGCGGCGCACGCCACGCGAGCTTGCTGGTGAATTTTGATAGTCCTGATTGTTCGCTTGCGCTCCATGTCGGTTGGCCTGGGGCGAATCACGACGGCTGCTGTTTTCACCCGAAGGTGAGGGTGTATATCTGCAGGCCCGCTTGCGGAATGCGCAGGATCAGCGAGTGCTCCCGGTAATCGTCACTGTCGAACAAGGTGTACAGGCGACTGGCCTGCACCGTGACCGTGGGTTGCAGCTTTCCGTCGACGACTATCTCCAGCGGGATCGGCTGCTCCGAGCTGGCGACCATGTGCAGCTTGCCGGCCTTGAAATGCAGCTGCAGTTCGCCATGTGCACTGACTGACTTGGCATATTTGTCGCTCATCTCCCACACGCCGGCGAGCGCGAAGCGATTCATGGCCAGTCGTGCCGGGATGCTGAAGTGCCGGATGCCGTTGTGGCCGGTTTCCGGGCTGGCCAGGTTTTGCTGCTTGGCACTGCCGAGGTACATCTCGGGCGAAGCTGCGACGGCGCCGGCAGCGGAGTTGCCGGCGCTGCCGCTTCCCGGCAGCAGGTTCATGCCGAGCAGCAGGCGGATGGCGTCTTCCATTTTCAGGTAGTCGCCTTCGCCGTAGTGGTGGCCGATCAGGTTGCCGTTCCGGTCGATCAGGTATTCCGCCGGCCAATACAAGTTCCGCCAGGCATTCCATGTACCGAGATCGTTGTCCGCAGCCACCGGGTAGGTGATGCGCAGGCGTGTCACTGCCTCCTTGACGTTTGCCGGATCTTTCTCGAAATCGAACTCCGGCGAGTGGACGCCGATGACGACCAGGCCCTTGTCCTTGTAGGTCTCGTACAGATGTTCGACGTGCGGTATCGCGCGCAGGCAGTTGATGCAGGAGTAGGCCCAGAAGTCGATCAGCACGACCTTGCCGCGCAGGCCAGCGAGGGTCAGTGGCGGCGAGTTGATCCACTGCGAGATGCCGGCAAACTCCGGCGGGTTTGCCGGCGTCGCTGCCGCCCCGGCGCCGCCGGGCAGGGCAACCAGCAGCAGGCCCATGAACAGCAAAAGTTGCTTCATGACAACTACCTCCAGACGAACGTGGTCCTGATGCCCGAACCGGGCATCAGGACCTTGCCTGCATGGCGACCCGACCGTTCCCCGGCCGCGGACGCGTCGCGACGACTAGTAGTCGTAGGTTATGCCCAGCTGCACGGAGCGCGGTTGCTGCGTGGACAGGGGCAGATCGTAGGTCGGACGAACCTTGGCCGAACTGCCGTAGCGCCCGTTGTGCTGCGTAATGCGCTGTTGATCGAGCACATTGTTGACCTGCAGATGGAAGGCCAGTCTGTGGTCCGCCCAGTCCGGGCGGTACTCGGCACCAAGGCTGAGCAGGTAGGTCCACGCCTCGCGCTTGTAGCCGGGCGACACCGGCGTGCCGCCGCAGAAGTGATAGAACGAACCGTAGCCCAGGCCCGGGTTGGTCTGGTCCGCGCCGTAGAAACCCAGGCAGGTCTTGGGCGCGCCGGACAGGAGCGCAGCGTTGCCCGACAGCATCCACTCGGGGGTCAGCTGGTAGTAACCGTAGGCCTTGATCTGGTGGCGGCGGTCGTTGGACAGCGAGCCATTGGCGTAGTCCATGACCTGGGCGTAATCCCAGTCCACCGTCGCCGATACATCGGTCTGGCCGATATCCGAACGCACCTGGCCTTCGGTGTTGCCGAAGTTGTGCGACCACAGGTAGTCGATCTTGCCGTACCACTTGCCATCGAACGGATGCTCCAGGTACAGGTCGAGCGCATAGTACTTGCGCTTCAGCGAGGTGTTGAAGCCCATGTCCTTCTTCCAGTCCAGCGGCACCTGGTAGTAGCCGCCGGACAGTTTGGGGATCTGGATGATCGGGTTCTTGCCCGGGTTGATCAGGTAGCTGCCCTGGATGCCGTTGACCGGGTCGTAATCGTTCATGCCCAGCTCCGCCATCTTGGCGGCGATGCGGCCGGTGTCGCCCCAGTCGTCGATGGCGCGGCCGAGCTTGCGCCAGGTGCCCTTGGCGCCGTACACCCAGGCATCGCCGAGCTTCCGGTCGAAGCCGAGGATCAGCTCGTCCTGGTACTCGGACTTGATGTTGGTGGCGGCGGCCGTCTTCGGATCGCGCGGGTTGCCGTATTCGAGGTTGGCCGAGATCGGCTGCTCGAGGCCGCGATAGGTATCGATCGGGGTCAGGCCGGTGGGATAGCCGGTGCTTGGGTCGATGCCGGTGTAGGTGTAGTACACATTGGTAAAGGTCGACGAACCGGCCGAACGCAGCGCCACCGAGGCCGGTACGGCCAGGTAGTAGCGGCCGGCGTTGCCGTACACCTTGAAGCTGGAATCGCCGTTCACGTCCCAACTGAAGCCCAGCCGCGGCGCCAGCTGGCCACCGGTGAGTCGCAGATACGGGGTGCCCACGCCGTTGTAGTTGGTGAACTGGTCGTTGCGCAGGCCCAGCTTGACCAGCCAGCGATCGGTGATCTGCCAGGCGTCCTCGATGTATTGGGCCTGCTGTTTTACCCGCACCGAGGCGCTGTTGGCGAAGATCTGTTTCGAAACGTAGTAGCCGGTCTGGCCGCCGGGGTACTGGCCCGGTGGCCGCACCCACGGGTAGCCCTGCCAGCCGGGGCCGTTCGCGTCCGGACCGCCGGCAATCCAGCTGTTCGGGTCGCCGGAGGCATACGCCCATGCATAGCCTGGACCGGAGGGGAACTGGCCGTCATGGATGTCGCGCACGTTCTGGTTGTCGATGCCCGCGGTCAGCGTGTGGTTGCCCAGCTTGTAGCTCAGGTCCAGGCGCAGGTTGGTGTTCTTGGTGACGTGCTGCGGGTCGAAAAGCGGATTCGTCGTTTGCGCATTGCCGAAGCCGCCGCCAGCGCCGACGATGTCGGGATTCTGCGAGGTCTGGCCGAGGACAGGGATCAGGGTCGGATCGTAGCCGGGCAACTCGTTGTAGTGCGTGCCCTTCATCTTGCCGTACAGCGCCGAGAAGGTAAGGCTGTCGGTGATATAGCTGGTGAACTTGGCCAGATACAGGTCGGAGCCGTCCTTGATTTGAAAATCGTGATGGTCGAATGGCCCCTGCTGGCCGGTGGCGTAGTCGTACTGGTACAGGTTGCCGCGGTAGGACGACTTGTTCGAGGCGCCGGTGAGTTCGAGCAGGTTGCTGTCATTGATGTTCCAGTCCAGCTTGGCGTACCACTTCGGGTCGTCCAGACGGGTGTGGTTGTTGTAGGTCGGTGGCGCATTGATGCCCACGCCCGCAGGCTCGCCGATCGCGCCCGAAGGGGTGCCGCTGGAGGCGCCGTTGCCCTGGATGCGCTCACCCTCCACCGAGGCGAACAGGAACAGCTTGTCCTTGATCAGTGGACCGCCGACGTAGGCGTCGACAGTAGTGATGTTGGACTTGTTGTCGTTGCGCCGCCAGTAAAGCTGGCCCGCCTTGGGGCTGCCTGCGCCGTAGTAAATATTGCGCGGGTCACCCTGCAAGGTCTTGGGCTTCCACAGCACCTGCCCGCCGAAGTGCCACTCATTGGTGCCACGCTTGCCGACCTGGCTGATCACGCCGCCGTCGGAACGGCCATAGGCCGCCCCGTAACCGCCGTTGAGGATTTCCTGCTGGTCGATCGATCCGTAGGGAAGGCTCAGGCCGCCGAAACCGCTGATCGGATCGGTGGTGTTGAAACCGTTGATGTAATACGCGTTCTCGGTCACCGACGAGCCGCCGAAGGAAACGAACTTCCGCGGCGACGAGGCACCCATGCCCATGCCCATGAACGTGTCGCTGCCCTCCACCACGCCCGGAGCGAGCAGCGCGATCGCTTCCGCACTGCGCGCCAGCGGCAGTCGCGCGAGTTGCGCGGCAGTGATGACCGTACGTGAATCGACACCGCTCACGTCGATCGAGGGCAACGCATTGGCGACGACAGTCACCCCTTGCAGATTCTGGGCGTTGGCAGCCTCGCCGAACGAGACCTCGGTGCCCGCGCCCACACGCAGGATGATGTTCGATCTCGATTCGACCGTCTGACCGTTCTGCTGCAGGACTACCGTGTAATCGCCCAGCGGCAGCGAGCTCGCCGCGTAGTGTCCTGTCGAATCCACCACCACCTGGCGGCTGATGCCTGACGTGCTCTGAATCACAACGGTTTCACCAGGTTGTGCCTGGCCGAAGATGCTGCCTGTAGTGGCCTGCGCATGTACCGGCATCGTCGCCGCCATGCCGCACAGGCTGAGCGTGGCCACCACTGCCAGACTCAAGGCCGAGGGGGCCAGTCGATGGCCGCGGAACTGTGTATCAACATGTTTGCTGCTCTTCATGCAACTCCCCTTCCAGTATTGATTGACGGTTGATGCTGGATTTGTTGAATGCCGGTGCGGTACGTCACCTCGGCCTGGATGAAGCCACTCATGCGATCAGATCGACATTGCGCCCGTTGCGCAGCTGGGCGCCGAGCTTGCTGTGGAAGGCTATGAGGCGATCGACCTCGCGCAGTTCGCCGCCGTCGCAGAGCAGGCCGTACAGCTCCGCCACGACTTCCGAGCGCTGCTCGATGTTCAGCGAGCCGCCGACCAGGCATATGTACGACTGCAGCAACCTCAGCGTGGCGGCGAGACGCCGAGCGTCGATGCCCACTGCGGGCGACGCGGCCGGCATGACCGTGGTTGCAACGTATGGTGGCGCCGCTTCGGCATCGTCGCCGTGGCGTTCGTTGCGCTCCGGGTGCATCGACCCTTCGCCAGTCACCAGCCATTGCAGCGAAATGTTCAGCGCGCGAGCCAGCGTGACGCAGCGCGCCCGGGAGGGATCGCTGTGGCCATCGCGCCAGTTGCGCACGGTGCCTTCGGAGACGCCGCAACGTCGTCCCAGCGCGGAGGCGCCGCCTTCGCGTGCGATCAGCAAGCGGATGCGCGTGGCCAGGTTCTGTGCTTCGCCGGTACCGGACGCGGCATGCGCGCACGGCTCACCCATCATTCGCATCACGACCGGCCGGTCGGGTGATGGCTCGAAAAAGCAGTGGTGCGCGGGCAGATCCTCGCTGCCAAGGCCTGCGACATGACGGTCACGTTCAAGGCGCGTTGGCTGGTGCATCTCGAAGCTGGGCGCCATCGTGGACATGGACGGGTACTCCATGAGCCTAAAAAAACAGCCTCGCCTGAAAGCCGGGGAGAATGAGGAGTGCGTTCAGGCGAAGCCGGGGGGAGTGGGGCAATTCGTCAAGGATTCGTTAGAGAAACCTTGCGCAAAAAGTAGGCGTCGGCATGCAGCCGATCAATGACCAATTCCCCCGAATCGGATAAAGCCAAATCCATGGAGTGGCCGCAGCAATGGGCGGCATGGCATGCGCCAGCAAGGGCGATTGCCGGCCCGCTTCCCGCTGGCGTGCTGCGAGGCGCGCGCTGCCTGCGCGGGATGGACGATGGCCGCGCAGGGCACGATGAGCCGGCCGCGCTGTCGGTCGCGGTCGCGCCCCATGGCGCTGTGCGCCGGATGTAAAAGAAGCGAGAGCCGGGTTTCGGAATTCATTGCGAAATCGATGGCATCGACAACCCATCGGCGTCTTCGCGCCGGAGCAGCGTGCTACCTGCGCGGCAGACTCACGGCACCCGCCATGGCGACAGCAGGAGATCGCCGGGATCGCCGATGCCCGTCCCGGACAGCGTGCCGCATGCCTGTCTTGCCGCGATCCACCGAGGTAGCCCAGGTGTCGGTGCCATCGATATCGTCGCTGCGGCCACGATCCATCGGGTCAGCCCGATCAACGTGCTGAACCGTTGCAGGTAGTCTACGAGGGCGGCAGGCAGCTCCAGCAGCGCTTGCGGGCAGATCCCAAGCAGCTTGGCGGGATCGGCGCGCCCGCCTTGGCTGGAATGGCAGTGAAGAGCGTTCGGGGCCAGGTGAGCCGCTGCGCGGACGACGCCGTGCAGCGGTTCCCGGCAGTAGGGCAACGGGTGCCTACTTCAACTGATCCCACAGGAAGTCATACGCCATCGCGTGCATGTGCGCGGATTGCTGGTTGTCCGCACCGGCACCGTGGCCGCCTTCGAGGTTCTCGTAGAACCATACGTTCGAGTGGCCTTGCGCCTGCATCCGCGCGGCCATCTTGCGCGCCTGCACCGGGCCGACACGGTCGTCGCTGGTGGCGGTGTAGAACAGTACCGGCGGGTGGTGGCCGCCCTCGCTCATGTTCTGGTACGGCGAAAACGTCTTGATGAAGTTCCAGTCATCGGTGTCCGGGTTGCCGTATTCGGCCATCCACGACGCACCGGCAGAAAGGTGGATGTAGCGCTTCATGTCCAGCAGCGGAACTTCGCAGGCGATCGCGCCGAACAGCTGCGGATACATCGTCAGCATGTTGCCCATCAGCAGGCCGCCGTTGCTGCCACCTTCGGCGCCGAGGTGCCTCGCCGAGGTGACGCCGCGCTTGACCAGATCCTCGGCCACCGCGGCGAAGTCCTCGTAGGCGCGTGGACGGTTCGCCTTCAGTGCAGCCTGGTGCCACTGCGGGCCGTACTCGCCGCCGCCGCGGATGTTGGCGATCACGTAGACGCCGCCGCGGTCCAACCAGGCGCGGCCGATGCTGCCGCTGTAATGCGGCTGCAGCGAGACCTCGAAGCCGCCGTAGCCGTACAGCAGGGTGCGGTTGGAGCCGTCCAGCTGGATGTTCTTCGGCGCGATCTCGAAATACGGCACACGGGTGCCGTCCTTCGAGTTGACGAAGTGCTGGCTCACGCTGAACTTCGCGGCGTCGAAGAATGCCGGCTCCTGCTTGATCGTCTGGACCGGCAGGTTGTCCAGCACGCCGCGTTCGAGCGATGACGGGGTGAGGAAGCTGGTGACGTCGAGCCAGTATTCGTCGTTGTGGTCGGGATCGGTGTCGATCACGCTGATCGTGCTCATCGCCGGTGCGCCCGGCATCGCCTGGCGCGCCCAGGCGCTGCCGGGCATGGCGATCTGCGGCGGCGTCAACACCTCCAGCCGGCTCTTGACGTCGTCCATCAGGTTGAGGATCAGGTGATTCCTGGTCCAGGCGTACGAATCCAGCGAGGTGTGCGCATCGGGCCGGAACAGCACACTGAAATGCGCGCTGCCGGCGATGAAGCTGTCGAACTGCGTGGCCAGCAGTGCGCCGGAAGGGTAGGTGGTGCCGTCGACCGTCCACGGCGAGCGGAGCCGCACCAGCAACCATTCGCGATGGGCATCGGCGTCCGCATCGGCCGGCACGTCGAGCTTGGTCAGCTTGTCGCCATTGCGCTGGTACAACTCGCTGTGGAAGAAATCCTTGGCAACGGACACGAAGTCGCGTTCGTAACCGGGTGTGCGGTCGTGGTATGCGCTGATCGCCAGGTCGGTCGGCTTGCCTTCGTACACGGTGGTGGCGGCCGCCAATGGGGTACCGCGCTTCCACTGCTTGACGATGCGCGGATAGCTCGATTCGGTCATCGAGCCGGGGCCGAAGTCGGTGCCGACGTAGATGCTGTCCTGGTCGATCCAGCCGACCTGGCTCTTTGCCACCGGCAGCTCGAAGCCATTCTTCACGAAGGCCTTGTGCGGAATGCTGAACTCGCGCACCGCGATCGCGTCGCCCCCGTCCGGCGACAGGGAGATCAGGCAGCGCTCGAACGCCGGCTTCAGACACTGCGCGCCCTTGAACACCCAGCGCTTGTCTTCGGTCTTGTTCAGCGCGTCGATGTCCAGCAGAACCTCCCACTGGGGTTCGGCCTTGCGGTACTCCTCCAGCGTGGCGCGTCGCCACACGCCGCGCGGGTGCGTCTTGTCGCGCCAGAAGTTGTAGAGATGGTTGCCCATGCGATTGACATACGGGATGCGCGCATCCGAATCGAGCACTTCGAGGATGCTGTCGCGGGTGCTGGCGAACTCGGCGTTGTCGACGAACTGCTTCGTCGTCACCGCGTTCTGCCGCTTCACCCAGTCCATCGAGCGGGCGCCGCGGATGTCCTCCAGCCAGAGGAACGGATCGTCGGTGGCGTTGCTGGCCGCCGGGGCTTTGGCCGGAGGAGGGTTATGGGCTTGGATGTCGTTCATGCCCACCAGTGTGACGCCGAGCGCCAGGATCATCCAGACGTGGTTCAAGAAATTCTCCCGGTCGCCATGACCCTTCCGCACCCTGCGAGACTGCAGCCGGGAAGGGTTGATCGGTGAAGTGTCGTGTTTGAAGTTACTGCGCAGTAAGCGCGCAGTCTCCCCGCGAAGCATCCCGTGCGGTGTGGTCCCCTGCCATACGTGAAAACAGCGCACAGGGAATGCCGACCAGTGTCATGAAAGTCGCGACGCAGATCAGTTGCCAGGGCAAGTTGTGAAAGTTCGGGCCTGTGCTCGTCAACAGTGGCGCCATGATCTGGAAGATGACGAAATATGCAGCTGCCCCGTACAGTGATCCACATACAAACGGACGCTGCCAGAACACCGGGTGGCGCCGGGCGATGGCGCGGTAGAGCGCGACCACGCCCCACATCAGGTGACCGTAGACGAGGGCGCCGATCATTGTTGTGGCCATGCCGCCGCCATAGGCAGCGTGGCCGAGGATCCATGTAGCCGGCACCTGCAGGACGTGACTTGCAGACACCCCGCGGCCCGACCAGTACGTGATGGCAACCAGCATATCCAGCGTGGCAACGGTGTAACCGCCGAGCAATAGCCACGGTACGGCGATCCTGCGACGCGGGATAACGGACGAGAGTGCGGTGAGCATGATGGGTCCTGGCCAGTGGCGGGTTCTCAGGAGAATACGCCGGGAAGCTGCAAAATGCGGAAGGCAGTCACGCGCACAGGTACGGAAATCGAACGAGGCAGGATCGAACGGATTTGCCCCGACGCCGCCGCCCAAGTGTGGACTCCCGGGAAGCCTGCCTGATCGCAGGAGGGAGAGTTCGGGATGACCGGACTCTCCCTCCTGCGGGAATACAACGCTCAGAGAAGTGGAATCAGCAGCAGCGCCACGATGTTGATGATCTTGATCAGCGGGTTCACTGCCGGACCGGCGGTGTCCTTGTACGGGTCGCCCACGGTGTCGCCGGTGACCGCGGCCTTGTGCGCCTCGGAACCCTTGCCGCCGTGGTGGCCGTCCTCGATGTACTTCTTCGCGTTGTCCCAGGCCCCGCCGCCGGTAGTCATCGAGATCGCCACGAACAGGCCGGTGACGATGGTGCCGATCAGCACGCCGCCGAGCGCCTGTGCGCCGGCGACGGACGAACCGGCGAGCCACTTGAAGCCGAACGCGACGATGACCGGCACCAGCACCGGCAGCAGCGAGGGCACGATCATTTCCTTGATGGCGGACTTGGTCAGCATGTCCACCGCCTTGTCGTACTGTGGCTTGCCGGTGCCTTCCATGATGCCGGGAATGTCGCGGAACTGGCGGCGCACTTCCTCGACGACGGCGCCGGCCGCGCGGCCGACCGCCTCCATCGCCATCGCGCCGAACAGGTACGGGATCAGACCGCCGATCAGCAGGCCGATGATTACGTAATGGTTCGACAGGTCGAACAGCGTGTCGGTGCCAAAGTGGGTCTTGAGGTTGTGCGTGTAGTCGGCGAACAACACCAGCGCGGCCAGTGCGGCCGAGCCGATCGCATAGCCCTTGGTCACCGCCTTGGTGGTGTTGCCGACCGCATCCAGCGGATCGGTGACGCCGCGCACTTCCGGCGGCAGGTCGGCCATCTCGGCGATGCCGCCAGCGTTGTCGGTGATCGGGCCGTAGGCGTCCAGCGCCACGATCATGCCGGCCATCGACAACATCGCCGTGGCGGCGATCGCGATGCCGTACAGGCCGCCAAGTGCAAACGCGCTCCAGATCGCGGCGCAGATCACGATCACCGGCAGCGCGGTGGATTTCATCGAGACGCCGAGGCCCGCGATGATGTTGGTGCCGTGGCCGGTGGTCGATGCGGCGGCGATGTGCTGCACCGGGCCGTACTGCGTGCCGGTGTAGAACTCGGTGATCCACACGATCAGGCCGGTCAGCACCAGGCCGATCAACGAGCACTGGAACAGTGCGTGATTGGAAATCACCAGGCCATCGCCGGTGGTCAGGCCGTCCGGCAGCAGGTTGCCGGTCACGAACCAGAATGCGGCGGCGGAGAGGATCGCCGACACGATCACGCCTTTGTACAGCGCACCCATGATCGAGCCGCCGGCTTTCACCTTGACGAAGAAGGTCGCGATGATCGAGGCGATGATGGACACCGCGCCGATGACCAGCGGATACAGCACGGCATTGAGGTTGTTGGCAAAGGTAAGGCCGGCCAGCAGCATCGTGGCGATCACGGTCACTGAATAGGTCTCGAACAGGTCGGCCGCCATGCCGGCGCAGTCACCCACGTTGTCACCGACGTTGTCGGCGATCACCGCCGGGTTGCGCGGGTCGTCCTCGGGAATGCCGGCCTCGACCTTGCCGACCAGATCGGCACCGACATCGGCGCCCTTGGTGAAAATGCCGCCGCCCAGACGCGCGAAGATCGAGATCAGCGAACTGCCGAAGGCCAGTCCCACCAGCGCATGCAGGGCGGGTTCGCCGCTGATGCCCATGTGATTGAGCACCAGCCAGTAGCCCGTCACGCCAAGCAGGGCCAGGCCGACCACCAGCATGCCGGTGATGGCGCCGCCACGGAAGGCCACGTCCATCGCCGCGCTCAGGCCGCGTCGTGCGGCTTCGGCGGTGCGCACGTTGGCGCGTACCGACACGTTCATGCCGACGTAGCCGGCCGCACCGGAAAGTACCGCGCCCACCAGGAAACCGATCGCCGTCGGCCAGTTCAGGAAAAAGCCGATCAACAGCATCAGCACCACACCGACCATGCCGATGGTGGCGTACTGGCGGTTGAGGTAGGCGCGTGCGCCTTCCTGGATGGCTGCTGCAATCTCCTGCATCCGGTCATTGCCCGGCGATTGCGCCAGGATCCAGCGCGCGGAAAACACGCCATACAAAATCGCCACTACCGCACACGCCAGAACGATCCAGCCATACTGCTGCAGCATCGGAGCCTCCCCATGATTGTCAGTGGCCGTCCGGAACGGGCGGTCCCGGGGAGTATAGGCAGACCTTGTTGCAGGAACTGTTGTGCGACGCAGCGGCGCGGCCGCTTCTGCCCTAAAGCTGGAGTGATCCAATCTGGGCATTGATCCGGGTCATTCGGTTCCAGGAGATTGCCGGTAAAAACGCTCGACATCGTCAAGGCGGCATAACTGCGTGCCCACGGCGAGCAACGCCGCGGCGCCCGCCGCGATACCGAAACGTGCCGCCTCCCTCAAGGAAAGGCCGCGGGTCAATCCCACGAGGACACCAGCCAGCATCGAGTCGCCGGCTCCGACCGCGCTTTTTGCGGCAACCGCGATGGACGGCAAACGCTCGATGGCGTCCTTGCTCGCCAGGATGGCGCCTCTCGCGCCGAGGGATACCACGGCGACCTCGCAACGACCCTGCTCGATCAGCTCTTGTGCGGCCTGTTCCTCTTCGCGCTTGCCGCGGATCGGACGACCTACCAAAGTCTCCAGTTCGATGAGGCTCGGCTTCAGCAGATAGACGCCGGCACCGGTACTTTTGAGTGCTGAGCCGGAGGTATCCAGAACCAGACGCTTTCCCTGAAGTTTGGCCAATTCCACGACACGGCCGTAGAAATCCGCGGGCGCGCCGGGTGGCAGGCTTCCGCTGGCAACGATGTACGCGGCATCAGCTGCTGCGGCCGCCAATTCGTCGAGGCAGCGCTGCTGGTCGAGGTCGCCGATCTCGGGGCCTGGAAGAATGAATCGGTATTGCGAGCCGCTCTCGCGCTCGACGATGTTGAGGCTCTCGCGCGTGAATCCGGTGATCGGGATGGCCCGGTGCTCGACGCCTTCTTGTTGCAGCAGATGACCGATCAAATTTCCTGCCGCTCCACCGGCGGGAAAGACCGCGAGTGCATCGACGCCAAGCGAATGAACGGCCCGGGCGACGTTGATCCCGCCACCGCCCGGGTCATAGCGCGGCGTATCGCAACGCAACTTGCGATCCGGGACGATTTGGTCGGTTGATGTCGCGATATCAAGCGCCGGATTCATCGTCAGTGTGACGATCTTCGCCATGACCATCTCCGCGAGCCAGTGAGCCCTGAGTTAAAAGACGACGAAACCAGAAAAACCTGCGGCGGAGGAGGAAAGCTTTGTGTCTTGCCGCGGACCGGTCAGTGCTCGAATGCCGGCAATTTCTTCGCCACCGCCGTGTTCTTCAGCCGCCCATACTTGGGCAAGCCGTCACGCCCATGTGGCGGGTGCGCTTCGCCCTGGATCAATGGCGCCAGATAACGTCGTGCAGCCGCCGTGATACCGAAACCATCCAGGGTAAGAAAATCGGCCGGCATTTTCTTCTCGCGATTGGCAATCTTGTCCAACGCGGCAGGCTCGATCTTCCAGCGATACGGCGAATCCGATGTTCGCGTGATCACCGGCATCACCGCGTTCATGCCGGCCAGCGCGTATTCCACCGCGGCCTTGCCGACCGCATAGGCCTGATTCGCATCGGTCTTGGAAGCCATGTTGCGCGCCGAGCGTTGCAGGTAGTCAGGCAAGGCCCAGTGATACTTGTAACCGAGCTTTTCCTTCACCAGGGCCGCGAGTACCGGTGCTACGCCGCCGAGTTGGGTGTGCCCGAAGGCATCGCGGGTGCCGGCGTCGGCAAGGAACTCGCCGGCCGCGTTGCGCACGCCCTCGGAAGCCACCACGGTGCACCAGCCAACACGCTCGACGGTGGCCTTCACCTTGGCCAGAAACGCCACCTCGTCGAAGCTGTTTTCCGGAAACAGGATGATGTGCGGAGGTTCATCCTCACCCTCACCGGCGAGTCCGGCCGCGGCGGCGATCCAGCCGGCGTGACGGCCCATCACTTCGAGGATGAACACCTTGGTCGAGGTTTCGGCCATCGAGGCCACGTCCAGGCTCGCTTCCAGCGTGGAGATGGCGGTGTATTTGGCCACCGAGCCGAAGCCGGGGCAGCAGTCGGTGACGGCGAGATCGTTGTCCACCGTCTTCGGCACGCCGATGCAGCGGATGTCGTAACCCATCGCGTTGCCCAGCTGCGAAATCTTCAGCGCGGTATCGGCCGAGTCGTTGCCGCCGTTGTAAAGAAACCAGCGGATCTCGTGCGCGCGGAATACGTCGATCAGCCGCGCGTACTCGGCACGGTCGTCTTCCAGCGATTTCAGCTTGTAGCGGCATGAGCCGAACGCGCCGCCAGGCGTGTGCCGCAGCGCGGTGATCGCCGCGGCCGATTCCTTGGAAGTATCGATCAGCTCCTCACGCAGCGCGCCGAGGATGCCGTTGCGCGCCGCGTATACCTTCACGCCCTTGCCGCGGGCGGCCTCGATCACGCCGGCGGCGGTGGCATTGATCACCGCGGTGACGCCGCCGGATTGGGCGTACAGCAGGTTGCCGGTGATGGCGGTCGATTGGCGTTTCTGGCTCATGGGGGTCCTCTCGGGGAGCGGGTACGGGGTTGCTGGGTGTCCGATCAAACCCTTTTGGCGACAAACACTTGCCGCAAGCTTGGGGGCGCCTCTGTTTGACGGCATCGGGTGCAGCCGCTAATTTGACAGCCAATTCTGGGAATCTGGCGGGCTGCTGCAGTGTGCGGCAGCCCGCCGAACTTGTGGAGCATTATGCGACTGGTCCTACTTGGTGCGCCCGGCTCGGGCAAAGGCACGCAGGCTGCACGGCTGAAGACGGAATTCGGTGTGCCGCACATCTCGACCGGCGACATGCTGCGCGCCGCCGTTGCCGCCGGCACACCGATGGGACGGAAGGCCAAGGCGGTGATGGATGCCGGTCAGCTGGTTTCCGACGACATCCTGCTGGGCATGCTGGAAGACCGGCTGACCCAGGACGATGCGAAGGCTGGTTTCATCCTCGACGGGTACCCGCGCAACCTGGCCCAGGCCGATGCGCTGGATCAGTTGCTGGCGAAGATCGGCCAGCCGCTGGATGCGGTCGTGAAGCTCAAGGTGCCCAGCGAAGTGATCATCGGCCGCTGCGAGATCCGCTTCAAGGCCGAAGGTCGCGCCGACGACAATCCCGACACCGTGCGCAAGCGCCTGGCGATCTACGCCGAGCAGACTGCCCCGGTGGCCGATTTCTACGCCCGCCGCGGCAAGCTGCAGAGCGTCGACGGCGTCGGCGAATTGAGCGATGTCACCGCGCGGGTCAAGCAGGCGCTGCAGATCAAATCGGCTGCAGCGAACGGCTAAGTACATCCCGTTCCCTTTGGAGCGGGCTTCAAGGAATCGCGTCCCACCATGCGCCTGCACATCCTCGGCATCTGCGGCACCTTCATGGGCGGTGTCGCCGCGCTGGCTCGAGAACTCGGACATGCGGTCGAAGGGTCCGACGCCAACGTCTACCCGCCGATGAGCAACCAGCTCGAAGCGCTCGGCATCGCCTTGATGAGCGGCTACGCGGCCGACCATCTGCAGCCCGGCCCCGGTCATGCCTCGCCGGATCTGGTGGTCGTCGGCAACGCGATGAGCCGTGGAAATCCCGCGGTCGAGTACATGCTCGATCAGCAACTGCGCTACACCTCCGGCCCGCAATGGTTGGGCGAGACGGTGTTGGCCGGCCGCACCGTCCTGGCCGTTGCCGGCACCCACGGCAAGACCACCACCACCAGCCTGCTGGCGCACCTGCTGGAAAGCGTCGGCATGGCGCCGGGGTTTCTGATCGGAGGGGTGCCGGGGAATTTCGCCGCGTCGGCGCGGCTGGGGCGGGGCGAGCCGTTCGTGATAGAGGCGGACGAATACGACACCGCGTTCTTCGACAAGCGCTCGAAGTTCGTGCACTACCGGCCGCGCATTGCGATCCTCAACAACCTCGAGTACGACCACGCGGATATCTTTCCCGACGTGGCGGCAATCCAGCGCCAATTCCATCACCTCGTGCGCACGGTGCCGGGCAATGGCCGGCTGATCGTCAACGCGCACGACCAGAGGCTGGCCGAAGTGCTGGCGATGGGCTGCTGGACGCCGGTGGAAACATTCGGCATCGGTTGCGGCGACTGGCGGGCGACCCTGATCGACGCGGATGGCTCGGCGTTCGTCGTGCATCGCGGCGCCGAACTGATCGGCCAGGTGAACTGGCCCCTGCTGGGCAACCACAGCGTGATGAACGCGCTGGCCGCGCTGGCCGCCGCCACTGCCGCCGGGGCCGATCCGAAAACGCTGCTGTCCGCGTTCGCCAGCTTCGAAAGCGTCAAGCGGCGGATGGAGCTGGTGGGTGAGGTGGATGGCGTGCGCGTCTACGACGATTTCGCCCATCACCCTACCGCCATCGCGACCACCCTGGCCGGACTGCGCGCGAAAGTCGGTGCGGCGCGCATCCTGGTGGCGCTGGAACCGCGTTCCAATTCAATGCGTCAGGGTGCGCACGCCGAGGCGCTGGCACCGTCACTGGTCGATGCCGATGCGGTAGTGTTCCTGCATCGACCGGCGTTGTCGTGGGACGCGCATCGGGTTACCGATGCCCTGGCCGGGCGCGGCCGCACCGTGCCGGACGTCGATGGCCTGATCGCCGCCATGCTCGCGCTGGCGCGGCCTGGTGACCAGGTGGTGTTCATGTCCAACGGCGGTTTCGAGAATGCGCCGCGCCGGTTCGTCGAGGCCTTGCGCACGGACGCCTGAGTGCAGGTCGCTGCGGCGCCGCATGCCGCCGCCAGTGAACGCGTCAAGGCCGCTGGCTGCGTGGCGGCGGGCCCTCTGGTTACACTGATGACATGGTTACCCAATCGCCGCTGATCGAGATGCCGCTGTTTCCGCTGCCTTCGGTGCTTTTTCCGGGCGGGCGCTTGCAGCTGCGGATCTTCGAGCCGCGCTACCTCGATCTGGTGCGTGAATGTACTCGCCAGGGCACCGGCTTCGGTGTGTGCCTGATGCTCGATGGACATGAGGCGGGCGCTCCGGCCGTGCCTGCCGCGATCGGCACGATTGCCCGGATCAGCGACTTCCACCGCGACGAAGACGGCCTGCTCGGCATCGTGGCTGTCGGCGACCAGCGCTTTCGGGTGGCGCGCAGCCGCGTTCGCGCCGATGGCCTCCTCCGCGGCGAAGTGGAGGTTTGGCCCGCGGAGCCGGAACATCCGGTGCCGGTGGAATTTGCCTTGTTGCAAAGCATCCTCGAACGGCTGGTCGATACCATGGCGCCGCACTGGCGGCTCGCGCCGCCCGCCATGTACGAGGACGCCAGCTGGGTGGGTTTCCGGCTGGCCGAACTGTTGCCGCTGGATGCGGCCGAGCAACAGCACATGCTGGAGCTCGGCGATCCGCTGCAGCGGCTGGCCGAGCTGCGCGACATCCTGCCGCGCTTCCAGAAGCCCTGAGCTGGCCGGTCCTGGGCGGGCCAAACCTTTCCCGATACCTCCAACGGAACCGATTTCATGGGCAATCTGGCCGGCAAGACCTTATTCATCACCGGCGCCTCGCGCGGCATCGGCCTGGCGATCGCACTGCGCGCCGCCCGCGACGGTGCGAACATCGTGATCGCTGCGAAGAGCGGCGTGCCGAATCCGAAACTGCCCGGCACCATTCACACCGCCGCGGCGGCGGTCGAGGCGGCTGGCGGCAGGGCGCTGGCGCTGCAAGTGGACATTCGCGAAGAGGAACAGGTACGCGCGGCAGCAGCGCAGGCAGCCGAGCACTTTGGCGGCATCGACATCGTGGTCAACAACGCGAGCGCAATCTGGCTCGCCGGTACCGCCGATACGCCGATGAAGCGTTTCGACCTGATGCACCAGGTCAATACGCGCGGCACGTTCCTGGTCACCCAGAGCTGCCTGCCACACCTGAAACAGGCGACGAACCCGCACGTGCTGATGCTGTCGCCGCCACCAAACCTCGATCCGAAATGGTTCGCGCCGCATACCGCCTATACGATCGCCAAGTACGGCATGAGTCTTTGCGTACTGGGCATGAGCGCGGAGTTCGCCGCGCTCGGCATCGCGGTGAACGCGCTGTGGCCGCGCACGGTGATCGCCACCGCGGCGATCGGGATGATCGAGGGGGTCAAGGTCGAGCATTGCCGCAGGCCCGAGATCGTGGCCGATGCCGCGCATGTCATCCTGACCCGGCCGGCGCGCGGCTACAGCGGTCATTTCGCCATCGACGAGACGGTCCTGCGCGAGTCCGGCACCACCAATTTCGACGCCTACGCGGTGCAGCCGGGCGTGCCGCTGCTGCCGGATCTGTTCCTGGAGTGACCTGGCGGCAAGACCCTCGCGAATTTGCCGTGTACGGCAAGCTCCACAACAAACCTGGTCTCCGCTTACACCGCTGAACGATAAAACCCAACAATTGCAAGAAGTTAGCGCCGAGTAGCCGCTTGGTCTCTTCACGCAATCTTCGTGCCCGCGGAGTATTGTCTGTGAACTGGTTCACACTTTAGCGGCAAGCCGGGTGCAAAATCCGGTCTGGAAGTATCGGGACCCATCACCTGCCCAAGGTGTGGTCCCGAACTGCATCGGCAGGACAGGGGGCGGTCATGACAAGCAAACAGGCATCCAGGCGCTGCGTCGTCTGGTTTGGACAGCCGACTGCCGAGGAGTGCGCCGCGTTGGCGCAGGCAGGCTGGCGCACGCGGATTGGGGATGTGGCGACGCATGAAGGTGTAGGCATGCGCCGCGACGATGTCGTGGTGGCGATGGCCGATCTGCGGCGCAGCGACCCAGCTACGGTGCAGTCCATGCGACGCTTGATGGATGAGCATCCGTGGTTGCCGTGGCTCGTTGTGGTGTTGCAGGAAACGTCCGCCGTTACGCCGGAAGTGCAGCGGATCCTGCACGCCGGCGTGGACTTCTTCACTGCGCCGGTGGACATGGAGCGGCTGATCGAGACGCTCACGAAGATCGGCCGCGACCGGTCGGCGGCCGTCGAGAAAACCGATGTCCCTGGGATCGTCGGTGCGATCAGCCCGGTGATGCGAGCAACCATGGCCGGCCTGCGCAAGTACGCTCCGGTGGAGTTGCCGGTGCTGATCACCGGCGAAACCGGCAGCGGCAAGGAAGTGGCGGCGCGTGCGCTGCATGGTTTGTCGAGGCGCGGCGAGCGGCCTTTCGTCGCGATCAATTGCGGTGCGCTGCCGTCGAACCTGGTGCAGTCCGAATTGTTCGGGCACGAGCGTGGCGCCTTCACCGGCGCCAATGCCCGGCGCGTCGGTCACTTCGAAGCGGCCGATGGCGGCACGGTTTTTCTCGACGAGATCGGCGACCTGCCACTCGACGCGCAGACCAGCCTGTTGCGCCTGTTGCAGGAAGGCACGTTGCTGCGCGTGGGTTCCAGCCAGCCGATCAAGCCGGACGTGCGAGTGCTGGCCGCCACCCATGTGGATCTGGAGTTGGCTGTCGCGCAGGGGCGTTTCCGCCAGGATCTCTACTATCGCCTCAATGTCCTGCGCCTGCACATGCCAGCGCTGCGCGAGCGCAGGGGCGACGTCGAACTGCTGGCACAGCATTTCCTCGACGCATTCCGCTTGCGCCACCCGAGCCGCGCCCGCGCCTTCGGCTGCGACGCGCGCCAGGCCATGCGCGATTTCGCCTGGCCGGGCAACGTGCGCGAGCTGCTCAATCGGGTGCAGCGCGCCGCGGTAGTCGCCGAAGGCTCATTGATCAGCGCCGCCGATCTGGATCTGCAGGGCATGCTGCCGGCCATCGGTCGGTCGAATCTCGATCTGACCCGCATATCGGCCGAACGCGAAGCGGTTCTGCAATGCCTGCGCGAAAGCCACTACAACATCACCGAATGCGGTCGGCGGCTCAACGTATCGCGAGTCACCGTGTACCGCCTCTGCAAGAAACACCACATCGCGCTGGACGAGCTGCGTGAAGGCGTCCCGGTCGATGTGCTGCGGCCGTCGGCCCGAGGAAAGGGCGGCGAGCGGCTGGTGACTCAGAACATGTAGGGAACCTTGAAGGTAAGGCTGTAGTCCGGTGCGTCGGGGCTGAGACCCACGCCCAGCAAGGTGACCAGGGTGGTATGCGCACTCAGCGCATAGGTCACGCCGAGGTTGAAGGTGCCGGCATTGGCATCGCTTCCGATCACCTTGGCCCAGGGCAGCTTGCCGTTGCGCAGCGAGGCCTTGGCACTGAGCCGATCACTGAAGGACAGGCTCAGGCTGGTGCGTTCATTGAAGGCAAAGGCCACACCGGCGCCAAAGTAGTAGGAGTTGCCCAGCTTCACCTCGCCCGGGGTCCGCGTCTGCGGATCGGTATCGATGTCGCCGAAGCGACGCGGGAACGAGTGGATGTAGCCAATATTGGCGAACACGATCGCGGGATCCATTGTCTTCACCGCCGACACGCCGATATTGCCCTGCCACAAACCATTGCCGGTCGGCTGCTTCTGCGGCACGGCGAATCGGATGAACTTGTCGTCACCGCGCTCCAGCACTTTCCAGTCGATGCCGTAGGGTGCGCGACCCGTCGGCGCGGTGACGGCGAAGGTCAGCACGGTATCCGGTCGGGACGAGGTTTCGGCAAACAGCTTGTAGTTCGCGCTCAGGCTGACATCGCCGATGCCGTTGCCGCGGGTCTGCTCTTCGGCCAGCGCCGCGGCGGAGCCGCCTGCACCACCTTTCAGGTAGGCCGTCTGCCGCGCCAGGTACGGCACGTCGAGGTTGAGTGTCAGCCGCGGGCTTACGCCGTAGCGTGCGGCGAAATTGTAGGTGAGCGAATCGGATTTGACATTCTCGATGGCGATGTTGCCGAGAAAGATCGCATCGAGCGCAAGGAAGCCATTGAGGGTCAGTTGCTTGCGATCGTAGCGGCTGTAACTGAGGCTGTTTTCCAGAGTCAGCTTGCGATCGAACACGGCATGCTCCTGCAACAACGCGTCCTGCATGCTGCGCGTGGGCGCCTGTTCCCTGGATTTTTCGGCATCGGCGATGCTGCCGGCCTGAGTGGCCTCGTTGCCGCTCGTGTTGCCGCTGCCCGGTGCGGCGGCACCGTTCGGTGCAGGCAGCGCCGGCAGCGCGGTGTTGGGTGCTGCCTTTCCGGCCAGGCGCGCCTGCAGTGCCTGTACCTGCATGTCGAGTTCGCGCAGGCGCCTTACCTCCTGCGCGTAACTGCTCTTCAGCGTCTGCAATTGCTCGACGAGCGCGTTGATCTGTTGTTGATCCTTTGCGCCGACGGGAGCGTCCTGGGCGGACGCCTTCGGCATGCCGATCAGAAGCGCAGTGGCTACTGCGCCGGCGAGCAGCGTCTTGTGCGTGTTCATGTCCCTATCCCCCTGAGCTGATGCAAGCACCGAGCGGGCATTCGCTCTAGTGCAGGCCGATGCCTTGCGCCTGGTTGATCGCCTGCGCAACATTCTGCGCGAGCTGGGTGTTGGCTGCCACCGTCTGGCGGACCAGCTCGATCTCCATGCGGTTGTTGATCAATTGATTGTCGGCAGTGAGCTGCACGCTCTGGCCGATGCTGCCGTTGCGGATCCATTGCTCGACCGAGCCTTGGCCGTCGATGCTGAGCAGCAGGCTTGCGCTGCTCCCGTCGAAGGTCGCCACCGCTCTGCTGCCACCGCTGAACGCGGAAGCGACACCGCTCGACGTGCCGGCGCTGGTGGAGGCCGGGGGGCCGCCGCCGTTGCTGATGGTCAGCTGGGTGACGTTGCTGGCGAGGTTGCCATCGCCGGCAACCTGCACGCTTTGCACCACGCCGCCGACGTTGGCCAGGCCCGCTGCGTCGACGTGGCGGACTGGCGGCGTGGCCACGTCGGCCGGAGGCGGCAGCGGAGCATCCGCGCGGGTGATGCTCACGATCGGCTCGAAGCCGATCTGCGGCTTCGCCCCGCCGTGGGTGAAGTCCATGCTCAGCGCGAGCGTTCCTTGCAGAACCTGCCCGGTGGGCGTCTGCCAGGTCGAGATCATCTTCACACCGAACCAGGCAACCGCGTTGTCGCCTACGGTGTATCGGCCGCGCATGTCGCCCATTTCCGCGTCGCTGATCTCTTGCAGTCCGTTGGTTGCCGGGACGGTGCCGGCCACGGCCGGCGCACCCCAATGGCCGAGGGCCAGGGCGATGGAACTGAGCAGGTACAGCCGAGGGTGCTTCATGGCCGCGTTCCTAGAAGAGATCGGCGTGGGTGAAGCCAAAATCGAGCAGTTCGGCATCGGTGATTGAACCCTGGCGGGCGAACAGAGCGCGCGCGCTGGCGTGATCGGCGGGCTGCAGCAGGGCGGTGTGACGATCGAAGTCATTGCCGATCACCACGAATACCGCGCGCGATGGCCACGCCTTGAGGAAATCGGTCAGGGGAATGCTGCGGTTTCCGAGGATCGGGTCGGCAAGCTCCACCGTGTCGTGGTGAACCTGTTTGAGCACCACGAAGTGCCGAAAGCCGCGGACGTCCATCAGCACCAGGCCGGGGACATGCAGGCTGCGCAGGCGCTCCTCGTTGATGCGATAGCCGCGGCCGCGCATGCCCAGCGACTGCACGTAGTGCTTGATGTCCAGCAGCGAGAAGCCGCGCTGCCTGACCAGGTCTGTATCGGCCACACCCATCATGCCCTGGATCACCGTGGTCTCGTCCACGTTGAGGTGATAGGCGTAGCGAAGAATGGTGGCGAGTGCCGCCGCGCCGCAGCTGTAGTCGGTGCGCTGGCGCACGATGTTCCGGTAACGCCCTTCCTGCATGCTCTCGACATGGCTGACGTAAAGGCTGCCGTTGGGCAGCACGCCGTCGAAGCGCACCTCGCCGGCACGAGCGATCGTGTTGGCGACCAGGCCAAGCGAAAGAAGCGCGATGGCAATCAGCGGATGACGCATGGTGATTCCTTGTCGAGGAAGACCCCCGGCCCGCAGGGGACGGGCCGGGGGGTTCCACAGGTATCCGGCATCAATGCCACCGGACTACCGCCCTCGTCGGTCGCCTGAGGCGACCACCTGTACCGTTGCGATGACGGCTATTCGCCACCGCCCGTGCCACCCGCACCCGGCTGCGCAACGGCCATCGCCAGGCTGTTCGCCTGCTGATTGCCGCTGCCCGAGGCGACGTTGATGCCGATGTTGCCCGACGCGTTCTGGAACGCATTGCCGCTCAGGCTGGCGGTGTTGGTCGCATCCACGACCACCCAGCGCGTGGTGGTCACGGTGCCGCTGAGGTTGGCGTAGAGGTCATTCGCCGAAAGCTCGACGAAGCCCAGTCCACCGGACTCCGTGCCGCGCGTGGTGCCGCTTTCGCTGCCGCTGCTGTGGCTGCTGGTGTCGAAGGCGAAGCCGCCCACACCCGGGCGGTTCGGGTTCTGCACCGCACCCTGCGCTTCGCTGTCGAAGTCGATATGGCCGGTCTGGTTGCCACTCGGGTGGGTGTCGCCGTTCCAGCTATCGGGGTACAGGTTGCTGGCCTGATACGCCATGCCGCTGCTGTCGGAGGACGAGCTGCCCGAGTAGCTTCCCGACGAATGGCCCGCGTAGCCGCCAACGCCCAGGCCAAGCGAGTAGCCCTGCACCGCGCCGCGCATCGAGACATCGACCGTGTCGTTGTACTGCTGCACGTAACCGGCATTGCTGACCGAGTTGTGTCCCGACGCCTGATCCGACGCCACGGTGGACTGCGCGAAGCGGGTGGTCGCCACGGCGGCGGCCATGGCGTTCTTCTGCTGGTTGTTGTTGCCCGAGGTGACGTTCACGCCCAGGTTGCCCGACGCGTTCTGGAACGCGTTGCCGCTGACCGAGGCGCTGTTGGTGACACCTGCGTTGGTGGTGGCGTTGAACAGCCCCTGCTGATTCACGAACACTTCGCCGTCCGCCATGCCGAAGGCAAAGCTGGCATCGGCGGATGACAGGGCCGCTGCATTGTCCTGCTGGTTGTTGTCGCCGGAACCAATGTTCACCCCGATGTTGCCCGACGCGCTGCCGGCGACGTTGTCGGAGGCGGATGCACTGTTGGTGAGGTTGGTATTGTCGCCTTCGTTGGCGGCGTTGGCCTGCTTGTTGTCGACGATCGCAATCGCGGCAGCGTTGATGTCGATGTTGCCCTGCACCCGCGGGTCGCCGCTCAGCGAGATGTCGGTGCTCAGCTCGACCTTCTTGTCGATGCTCACCTTCGAGCCGTCGTGGCGGTCGCGGCCGTTGTGGGCATACGCGCTAGCGGTGCTGAACAACGTGGCAACGGCCATGGCCAACAGTGTTTTCTTGAATGTGGCGTTCATGATGTCCTCTCTCTTCGTGGTGTATTCACCGCGGTGACGACGACACGGACAGCAGCAGCTGATTACCGGTGGCGTTGCCCGACCCCGCGGCCTGATTGAGTTGCATCACACCCTGGTATCCCCGCATGGCCGACGCTTCGACCGCCGCACTGCGCGGGCCGTTGCCGGATGACGGGATGTTTCCGGGGTGCTGCTCCCCTGCCGACGCTGAAATGGCGGAGGACAGGGAACCGTCCGTCGTTTCGCGTATTCCTTGCGCAGCCAGTTCCCCGGCAACGGCATTGAGCTGCCGATTGCCGCTGCCGCTGGCCTGATTGATCGCTGCGAGCCCGCTCCCCTGCATGTAAGCCGCGCCGCCGATGCTGGCGCTGGCTGCGTAGGGGCGGTCGAAGTGGTTGTCCTGCTGTGTCTGTCGGCCCTGGACCGTGACGTTGCCGCCGCTGGCAAACGCGCGCAGGTTGGCCTGCTGGTTGAGGTCGCCCGCCGCCATGTTCACGCTGCTGGCGCCGCTGGTACCGCGCATGGCGTTGCCATCGATACGGCTGTTGGCGAGGTAGCCCAGCATCATTGCGTAGTCATCGTCCGCCGCCCAGGCCGCATCGGCAGAAAGCGCCAGCGCTGCGGCGAGGACCAGCATGGCCGGTAGCGTGCGTCGCGGCGCCATGGCGATCAGTGACCTGCCGGGTTGGAAGGCGCGAGGCCGGGGAGCTGCGAGAACGCGCCCTGGACCTGATTCCCGATGCTGCCGGTGGCGCGTCCGATGCTGCCCATCGGCGCCGCGATGGCGTTGCTGAGGCCATTGGCGCTGCTGGCGGCGCTGCCGGTGTCGGCCCGCGCGCTCATGCGGCCGCCGAGCACCTTGTCGGTGATCCGCTCCAGCGTGGTGCCGTGGGGGCCGCGATTGCCGTTGGACGAGGTCGCATTGAGGTCGGCGTAGTCGGCATCGGAAAGCTCGCCGGTGCCGAGTGCGCCATCCAGTTCATGCCGCGGTGAAGCGCTCACGATCAGCGCCATGCCCGGTGGCGCCTGCCGGTAGGCTGGACGCGCCGATACGTTGCGCAGCACCACGATCTCCCCATGCTGTACCTGCACGGCCTTGTGGGCGTCGGCAGCGATCGCGGGTGCACCCAGAACCAGCATGCCGAGCGCCAGCCATGTGCCAGCGGCGATGTCGCCAAGCCCGACATGTCGATCTGCGTGATGCATGGCTTTCCCCGCTCCCTGACCCATGCACCGGACAAGGCAAGGCGCGTGCCATGAGGGCGGATTCGAGTCACCACAACGGCTGGCGCCGTCCCGGGTCCGATCGGAGACGGTGCATCGGTGTTGCGAGGTTTACAGTCGCAACGAGCGCACAATCACCACGGACGGCACCTGGCTGGGGCCGGCATGGGTTCGCGGCCCATGTAACACGGTCGATACAACGTCCGCCGGGGTTTACAGCCGGCTGTGCCGCGCGATCGTGCAAAGCCGGTGCGCTGCACTTACGATGGCATTCCCCTACGAACTTCGAAGCTATTTCCCCACGCCAGGTGTCAGCTGCCCTGGCCGCCTCACGGATTCCGCATGCAAGCGTACGACGCCACCTTGACCGACCTCGGCAAACATTACTGGCTGCCGGTATACAAACCACGCGAGCTGGTGCTGGATCACGGCAGGGGCGCCCGCGTATGGGATACGCAGGGCCGCGATTACGTGGACTTCGGCGCAGGCATCGCGGTGAATGCGCTCGGCCATCAGGATCCGGACCTGCTCGCCGCATTGACCACACAGGCACACAAGCTGTGGCACGCGAGCAATGTCTTCTACACCGAACCGCCGTTGCGCCTGGCCGAAGAACTGGTCAGGGCCTCGGGATTCGCCGAGCGGGTATTCCTGTGCAACTCCGGCGCCGAGGCGAACGAGGCGGCGATCAAGCTGGTGCGCAAGTGGGCGGCGGCGATGGGGCGCGCGCCGGAACGACGAACCATCATCACGTTCAGGGGCTCGTTCCATGGCCGCACGCTGGCCACGGTCACCGCCACGGCGCAGCCGAAGTACCAGGAGGGCTACGAGCCGCTGCCGGCGGGTTTTCGCTATCTGGATTTCAATGACGGGACCGCGCTGGAGGCAGCCTTCGCTGCGGGCGACATCGCCGCAGTGATGCTGGAGCCGGTGCAGGGCGAGGGCGGTGTGCTGCCGGCGGCGCCGGGTTTCCTGAAGCGCGTCCGCGAACTCTGCGATCAGCACGATGCCTTGCTGGTTCTGGACGAGATCCAGTGCGGCATGGGCCGCACCGGCACGCTGTTCGCGCACACCCACGAGCACGTCACGCCGGATATCGTGACTTTGGCCAAGGCGCTCGGCTGCGGCTTCCCGATCGGCGCGATGCTGGCCGGCCCGAAGGTAGCCGAGGTCATGCAATACGGCGCGCACGGCACCACCTTCGGCGGCAATCCGATGGCGGCCGCGGTGGCGCGTGTCGCGCTGGCCAAGCTGGGTTCGCCGGCGGTGCTGATGAACGTGGAGCGCCAGGCGCACGATCTGCGCGCCGGGCTGGCCCATATCAACCATGAGCTGAACCTGTTCGCCGAAGTGCGCGGCCGCGGCCTGATGATCGGGGCGGTGCTCGCCGACGCGCACAGGGGCAAGGCGGGCGCGATTCTCGATCACGCGGCGGCACATGGCCTGTTGCTGCTGCAGGCCGGGCCAGATGTACTGCGCTTCGTTCCGCCGCTGACCATTACCGATGGAGAGCTGGCCGAAGGCCTCGCGCGCCTGCACGCGGCGTTGAACGGCTTTGCGGCAGGCTGAAGACGGGTTTTCGCGACAGCCATCGATCAGGAGCCTCCCGATGAAATACCTGCACAGCATGGTTCGTGTGCGCGACCTCGACGCCTCATTGCGCTTCTACTGCCAGGGTCTCGGCCTGCGTGAGGTGCGCCGCACGGAAGTGCCGGAAGGCAAGTACACGCTGGTGTTCCTGTCGGCACCGGACAGCCCGGAAGCCGAGATCGAGCTGACCTGGAACTGGGACTCGCAGGAGGATTACGGTTCGGCGCGCAACTTCGGCCATCTGGCGTTTCGCGTCGAGGACATCTACGCCACCTGCGAGCGTTTGCAAGCGATGGGCTGCACCATTCATCGACCGCCGCGTGACGGTCACATGGCCTTCGTGCGCTCACCCGACCTGATCTCGATCGAACTGCTGCAGGAAGGCCATCTGCCGCCGCGTGAACCGTGGGCTTCGATGCCGAATATCGGCAGTTGGTGAATCAGGCAGCCCGAGCATCGCGCAGGGCGCCGCGCGCGGCTTCCAGCGTATCGGCGATGTCCTGCTCGCTGTGCGCGCTGGACATGAAACCTGCTTCGAATGCCGATGGCGCCAGATACACGCCGCGTTTCAGCATGCCGTGGAAGAAGCGGTTGAACAGCGCGGTATCGGCCGCTGTCGCCTGCGCGTAGCTGGTCACATTCTTTTCCGCGCTGAAGAACAGGCCAAACATGCCGCCGACGCGATGGGTGCTCAACGGAATGCCTTCACCATCGGCGACCGATTGAAAGCCGTCGGTGAGCAGACGTGTGCGGGCGGCGAGTTGATCGTGGAAGCCCGGTGCCTGGACCAGTTCCAGCATCGCCAGGCCCGCCGCCATCGCGACCGGATTGCCGCTGAGCGTGCCGGCCTGGTAGATCGGACCGCTCGGGGCAATCTGTTCCATCAGATCGCGGCGGCCGCCATACGCACCCACCGGCATGCCGCCGCCGATGATCTTTCCGAACGTGGTCAGATCCGGTGTCACGCCGTAATACGCCTGTGCGCCGCCGAGTGCGACGCGGAAGCCGGTCATCACTTCGTCGAAGATCAGCAGCACGCCGTGCTGCGTGCACAGTTCGCGCAATGCCTGCAGGTAGCCATCGACAGGCGGGATGCAGTTCATGTTGCCGGCGACCGGCTCGATGATCAGGCCGGCAATGTCCTGCCCTTGTTCGGCGAACAGGGTCTGTGCCGCATCGATATCGTTGTAGGGCAGGGTCAACGTGAGATCGGCGTTGGCCTTGGGCACGCCGGGCGATGTGGGTACGCCGAAGGTCAGCGCGCCGGAGCCTGCCCTGACCAGAAAGCTGTCGCCGTGGCCGTGGTAGCAGCCCTCGAACTTCACGATCTTGGCGCGGCCTGTGGCACCACGGGCGAGCCGGATCGCCGACATCGTCGCCTCGGTGCCGGAGTTGACCATGCGCACCATTTCCACCGAGGGAATCAGCCGGGTGATCATCTCGGCCATGGTGACTTCGGCCGCGCAAGGCGTGCCGAATGAAAGCCCGTCCTTCACGGCGCGCTCAACCGCTTCGCGCACCGCGGGGTGGTTGTGGCCGACGATCATCGGCCCCCACGAGCCGACGTAGTCGATATAGCGCGTACCTTCGACATCCCACAGATACGCACCATCCGCGCGCGCCGTGAAGAAGGGCTCGCCACCGACCGACCGGAACGCGCGTACCGGCGAGTTCACGCCGCCGGGCATCAGTTGCAGGGCGCGCTGGAAGAGTTCGTGGTTGGTCATCGCGTGGATTCTCGATCGGGGGAAAACAAGCTGGCAAAGCTTCGCGCGGCGGCGCGTACATCGGCGGCGCCGAAAACGGCTGAAACCGCCGCCAGAAAATCTGCGCCGGCTTCAACCAGCAGTGCACCATTGTCCGGCGTGATTCCACCGATCGCCACCCGCGGCACACCGAGCGCGGCGCTTTGCCTCAGCAGATCGATTGAGGCGCGCGGTGCCATTGGCTTGGTCGGCGAGGGGAAGAACGCGCCGAACGACACATAGCTCGCGCCGGCGTGGGCGGCCATCCGGGCCAGCTGCAGCGAGTCGCGACAAGCCACGCCGATGACCGCTTGGCTCCCCAGTTCGCTGCGGGCGGCGCCGATGTCGTTCTCCGCATCGCCCAGGTGAACGCCATCCGCGCCGACGGCCTTCGCCAGCGCAATATCATCGTCAATGATCAATGGCACGCCGTGTTCGTGGCACAGCTGTCTGAGGGCAGTCGCTTCGGCGTGACGGCGTGCCGCGTCAACGGTGGGGTCGCGGTACTGCAGGAGGTGTGCGCCGCCGGCAAGCGCCTGGGAGACGACTTCGAACAGGTCCTCGCGAGGCCCGTCGGTGAGAGCGTAAAGGCCGTGGCATGGCCATGGTGCGAACCTGTTCAATCCGATACCTCATGCGTGTCGATGTATGGCCGGCGCATTGCGATGCTTTCGCATTGCCGGGCGAGTTGCGAGAATGCGCCATTCCATGACGATCCAAAGAAGTCCGACCATGAGCCAGAGTTCCACCGAAGCCATTGCCTTGCGTAAATGGATGTGCGTTGTCTGCGGTTATATCTATGATGAAGCCGTTGGTGTTCCTGACGAGGGAATTGAGCCAGGCACCCGCTGGGAAGACGTGCCCGACACGTGGACTTGTCCGGATTGCGGCACCACCAAGGATGATTTCGAGATGATCGAACTCGACTGAGGCCGAGATCGCCTGCAAACGGCCCGATCTCGCCATCGCATTGGCCGGGCCGCCTGCTTTGATGCTCCTGCGCGAGATATCTGCGCGTTACCGGAGGAGCATCCATGCAGAAGTTCATTCCTTTCGAAGATGATTGGGACGCATTGGCGAGCTTGCGTCCCGCCGATCTGATCCCTTATCGCATCGGAATGCTGGACGATCCCGGCAAGGGCGCTCAACGCACTGGCCCGACATCGCCCTCGATCTTCAGCACGTCGCCCACCTCTGCACCCATGCGCCGCGCCGTACCGGCCGATACCTCGAGCACGTAGCGCGCGGGGGCATGGCTGGGGTAGATGGGGCAGGGATCGGACTTGCATGGCGGCACGTTCAACTGCATCGAAACCAGCCGTCGATTCGCATCGAAATAAAGGATGTCGAGCGAGATGAGCGTGTTCTTCATCCAGAACGCCCGCGGCGCGCTCAGGGGGAACACGAACAGCATGCCGTGATCGGCAGCCAGCCTTGTACGCATCATCAGACCGTGTTCGCGGCTGGGTTCATCGGTGGCCAGTTCCGTCGTGAACCTCTGTCCATGTAATACAACGGCAGTCGCCTGGTTGCCGGTAGCGGCACCGGCGCAAGCCGCGAGCAACAGGAATGTCGGTGCAAGCCATCGCTTCATCAGGATTGTCCATTGGAGATGGTGGTGGCAGTTTAGCGGCGCGGCCGCGGACGACCTTCATGGAGAAATCTCCTCGCGCCCTCTTCACAGAGAGCGGACCTGGCGCTATGATTCTCGCCCCTTCGACGAGACGCCCTCTCGCGAAAGTTTCCGCAATGAATCTCGCTGAAGAATTTCTCAACGAAGGTGTTGACGGTCTAAAAAAGCGATGTAGAATGGGCGGCTCACCGAGGACGAAATGTTCTCGTGGCGATCGAGAAATCGGTGGCAAGTGATTGATCTTTGACAGTGTGCGCAGGTGAATTGTGTGGACGTCTTGTGCTGGAGGGTTACGACCTGTCCAAGCAATGCAAGCGTC
>NZ_JBHSMK010000004.1:0-392856 GCF_042654965.1 Rhodanobacter umsongensis
GAAATCGTCAGGTCGTGCACATAGACCTTGCTGGACGCGAGGATGTCGATGCCCATGCCCCATTCGCCGGTGGTGCCGATATGCCGGGCGCGCTCGCCGACAATCGCGCCGCCGGTGATCTCGACGTTCGTCACCTTCCAGGCCTTGATCACATGGGAGCGTTGGCTGCTATTGGGAATGGCGACCAGCTTGGCCCCTGAACTCAGCTGCAGGCGAACATGCGAGCGCATGTTGATCGAGCGCAACGCGTCGATCATGTAGGTGCCGGCGGGTACCGTGATGGTGCCGCCGGTCGAAGGCAGCGAGTTGATCGCCGCCTGGAACGCGGCAGTGTCGTCGTGCCGGCCATTGCCGAGGGCACCGGCATTGCGCACGTTGATGGTCTTGCTGCCGATCGAAATGCTCGGCGAGGTCGACCACCAGTTGGCCGCCGATGCAGGCAGCGCCAACAGGCTGAACGCCAGCGCGGCGCCGGCCATGCCCAGCGATCGTCGGATGGATGTGCCGCGACGCGCGGCAAGAGTGGCATCGATGGATGCGGCGATTCCCGTTTTTTGTTCAAACATTGTGGTGAAGCCCTCTGATGTCGGATCGGCGACCGCACTACGCGTGCGCTCATCAACCGATCAAGCGTGTGGTATTCGCAGAATGCGTTGAAAGTAAATCCCGCCTTCATCGAGCCGTCACGTCCATTGGGGCACGCTGATATCCGTGGCTTCATGCCATAGCAGGTAGTAGATCTTGTTGTGGTGGTTGTTTTGAAGCCTGATCAGCACGTCGAGAACGCGCAGATGCGTACCGCTGGCCATGGTCCTGGCCCGCAAGATCACCCGATCAGGCAAAAGGGTCCGGGTCGTATGCAAGCGCAGCGCTGCACTGCAACCATCCGGGACTTGTTGCCGCCGACACGCCATTACGTGTCGGGCCTGAACCATACAAGTTAAAGATAGGCATGCAAACCCGCGCAGCGCGCGCGGCGGTTGCATGTCCACCCGTCATCGCGCGCCTTTAACTTTTTCTTTCAGCTTCACTGGGCAAATCAGCGTTACATGTGACCCCCGCGCGTGCCTTGCCCACGGCGGAATACGCGTGATTCCCCGGATTCGTGGGCACCCCATTTCGCGCTAACTGAATATTCCCACAACAGAGGGGCGACCCGCCGCCTTGCGGCCACCGATGCAGGTTGGCGACGGTGATGAGGCCTTGGCGCGCCCCAGAGGACGCCCGTCAGAGCCGGCGCGCCGTACTACGTCATCAGTGCCGGACCGTTCTATGACGGCGAAACTGATCAGGGCGTCCTGCAGTTTGGCTGGAACTGCGGCCCGGTCGGCATCGCGCCAACGCCAGAATGCCCATGGCGGTGCATGTTTCGCTGTTCATGAGGATGGCGCGTCATCCATGCCACTCATTTCCGCGCTGGACACATGGCTAAGCAGCCAAGGCAATATGACGGCGAGAAGATAGAACTTCGAGGCGAAGTACTTGTTGTTCAGCCGGCCACGATGGAGTTCCAGCCAGCTCACTGCGCCAGGCAGCAAAGCTTGTGCCTCCACGGCAAAGGCATGCACCTGATCGAAGCGTCGCAAGGCCAGTCCACACAGGTCGAAACGGAAGGAGCCCTTCGCCGTCAGATAGGGCAGGTGGTGGAACCGCCGGGCGATATGTCGACGCACCAGGATCTTGTTGACTCCTCCTGGCCCGATCAGGCGATCGTCGGGGAGGTGGTGAAAAACCCAATCGCGCAGGCGCGCATCGCAATATGGATAGGCAGCGCGTAACGATGCCGCGCGGGCGACATACATGCCTTTCGCAAAAGCGGAAGACGCTTCGTCGATGGTGCACGCGACCCGGCGCATTGCTTCCCCCGATGCAGCAGAGTCGATGTCATCGCGGTAGGTTTCCAACCGTTGGCGGGAAAAGTGTGCGATCGGCCGCCCAAACAGCGCATCCACCTCGACGTCGGTGAAACGTGAGCCGGGAAAGAAGCGCTCGAAACTGTTCATCTGCAACGTGCCCAGCGCATAACAGAGTTTGAAGCTCCTACCCACCGGGCCAAGCCCGAAGACCCCGGATGGAAGGCGCAGGTTCCGGGCCAATAGCCTCAGCAGCCAAAGTTTGCGACTCAGCGGAGTTCCGAAGTAGACATCCGATCCAAGCCCGTCGATGACGCCGTCACCACCGCGGCTACGTATCTCCGTGGCCAGATCAACGTAGGACAGCAATGCAAAGTCCGCCGTGAGCAACGGAATCCTAGGCACCATGGCCAGATAGCGGTCATAGGCCCGACCCGGATCGCAAGTCAGCGTCTCATGGCGAAGCCCGAGCTCCCGCGCCACCAGGCGTGCTGACTCCAACTCATTCTCCTCGGGCCCACCCAGATAGGTCATGCACGTGGTTTGCGGGCGGACCTCGGCTACTGCAATGGCGAGCGAAGTGGAATCCTTGCCGCCGCTCTGCAGCAGCCAGGGCGAATCCATGTCGCCGGTGCAGCGCACTACGGATTCACACAGCAGCCGGTGATAGGTCTGCAACAGACTGCGATCATCGGCGGTTGCGCTGTCCGGCCTTGCTGACGCGTTCGACGACTGAAACGGAAAATGAAACTTTGGATTGTCGTACATGTCCTGCTTCTCGTCGAAACCCGACGTTGCGACCTTGACGTTGCTGTAGATGGAGTGCGGTGGATAGACAAAGCCATTGCGCAGCAGATCGGCCACCGATATCGGGTCCAGCGACGCGACGGAGCCCTCATGGCCCTCCAGCGCGGAAAAATCCGCCCGGCCGGCAATCTCGTATAAAGATGCAGCTATCTGTATGCGGGAAGTCGTTCCGCCATCGTCCAATGTTTCGATTTTTTGCATGCCAATCACCAATGGATCATCAGTCGTGCGGTGCCGCCGTTGCGAGTCAACGCGAACTCCGGAACCTGCACGTTGTCGCCAGCTAGCGGCGAGAAAGCCAACACCTTGCGGCATGGATCGATCGGATTTTTTTCAGTTCGGTGCAACGATGCTGCTGTTCAAGTTGAGGTATTCGATGGAGCACTTCATGCGACCGAGCCTGTCACGGCGACGTGATCGCAAGCAGATCGACGTTGAGCGAAGTTGCCGTTAGGTCGGCCGCGGTATCTCTCCAGCCGAAGGGCGCCAGACAGAAACCCCGCCTGCTTGGCAGACGCACATCTATCAACATGCTGCCGAGGCCGAAGTTCATATCATTACCTGATGGATCACGTAGAAGCTGAATACGCCACATGCAAATACCAGACCGCCCCGCAACAGCAATGGGTGGCGCAGCAGCGGAACCCGGGAGAAGCAGAAGACAGCGGCGACGATGAACGAGGCCGCCACCCACGGCGGCAGCAGATACCGGTTGGAGTAGTTGCCCCAGCCCACCAGGAAGAACGGCAGCACCATGGCCATGTAGACGGCCGCACTCTGTTTGATGCGCTCGCTGAACGGTGACCGGATGGTGCGTGATGCTATGAACGGCAGCAGATACCAGAACAGGGAAAACAGCGCGAAGTCGTAGCGGATACCCGCGCGGTAGACAGCATCGGCGTGGTAGTTCATCACGTCGCTGTAGACGGCCGGTACAGCCACCCGCACCGCCATCATGGTCAGGCCCGAACAGTACGCAAGGAAAGCCAGGCCCGCGATGATCCGTTGCCGACGCAGGCTGAGCAGCAGCACCGGCGCGACCGACAGATAGACCAGCGAGGAGTAGTGCAAGCTGCTGGCAGCCGCTCCCAGAAGTGCGAAGCTGCGCCACTTGCGCTGATGAAACGCCAGCAGCGCGGCGAACACCAGCGGCGCGGCCAGGCCCTGGCGCACCGCGTTGATCGCCGCATTGACGAACATGGGCGAGACGAACAGGAACAACAATACCGCGGTCAGAAAGGTCAGGAAGCTTCGGTTCGAATCGAGATAGGTCCAGTAGCGGCGGGCCGCCACCGCCGAACCGGCGAGCAGCGCGGCAAACAAGGTCGCCTGGTAGCCGGCCACGCTCATGCCGGTGGCGCTGGCCGCGCGCGTGAGCGCCAGGAAACCGGGTTCGAAGCGGGTGACCAACAGGCTGTCGCGCATCCCGAGAAAGACCCCAGCGTAGACCCGGGTGTCCGTGCCTACATTGATGGCGCGCAGGCTGACCACGATGGCCGTCACCGTGCACGCGCCAAGCAGCAACAACAGCGACAACACGACGCGCGCATTCGCGGCCATCGAGTCGCCGTAGCCCTCGATGGCGCCGCTCGTGCTCATGAGGCCGGAATTCACTTGCATGGCATCTGCTCCTGCCGCCGGTCAGCTGGCGAGTTGTTCGGAAATATGGGCGGTGGCAGATCGCGCCATCATCTGCAGTTCGCCCACCCGCCGGGCCAGCGTCGAGCGCAGCGGCGACTCGTCGTGCAACAGCCTCGCCAGCGCAACGCCCAAGGTTGCTGCCGAAACATCCGGGGTCTGCAGCACCATGTCCTCGCTGCCGAACAGATCCCGATTGATGCCTCGTGCTTTCACGCTGTAGGCAATCGAGATCGTCGGCACGCCGCTGGACAGCGCCGCGATGGTGGCGTGGGTGCGTGCACCGATGAAGAAACTCAGCTTGCCGATCACGTACTTGGTCTGCGCCGCGTTGAATTGCTGCGGCATCATCTTCACCGTGTCGCCGAGATCGGCAAGCTGCGCCAGCATGGGCGCCATGTACGCCGAGTCGCCGCTGAAATCGTTCGCGGTGCGCGGGGGATTCACGTGGGGCACCAGCAGCACGCCCATGCCGTGCGCGGTGACTACGTGGCGAATGAAGTCGGCAACTTCGCTGCGCAAGTCCTGGCCCGGCCGGCGGTAGCGCTCGATCAGATCGCTCACGTTCAGACCGAGCACCCGCCCGTCGCCACGGGGCCAGAACGCCTCCAGGTCGACCGGCTCGGCCGCCAGCAGGAAAGCCGGGTCCGCCGTCTGGATCACATTGCGCAGTCCGAGCTTTTCGGTCAGGTAGCCGTAGCTCACCGACTCCCGCGCCGCCACGTGGCGCATCCGCGAAAGGTGCTGGGTCATCGGCGCCACCAGCCCCGGCACCTGATCGAACGGACCGACCGAGCCGCCCCACAGGATTACCGGCTTGCCCATGTCCATGGCGAACCGGTCAACCGCCATGACCGGCGAGGGGATGCGATAGTCGAGCGAATAGTTGTCGCCTCCCACGGCCAGCACCGCGTCCACGCCGGCCAGATCCTGCCTGAGCCACCCGGGCATCGGAAACGGCCAGCTGGCGCCCTGCAGCGAACGGAATGGCAGCCGCTGCAACTGCACCCAGTAGCGACCCTGCAGCGGTTGGTAGGCGCGTACAAAGCGGACCCCGCGCTTGGTCGCCTCCGGCCACTGGACGCTGTCCCTGGCCGCGTCGGTGGTCGGCACCAGCACCTCGACCTCGCCGAATTGCGCGGTCAGCATATCCACGGTGCTGCGCACGATCGCCTCGCAGCCGCGGTTGTTGAAGGTGCGTTGACCGGAGAGATAGAAACATTTCATTTGGCGTCGTCCAGATGGGTGAGAATGCTTTGTACGGGCCGGCGCGCCGAGTAGCACACCTTGAGATGATCGCTGGCGTAGCCCACCGCCATCATCGTGATGACGGTATGCGCTCCGTCCAGCGGCACAGCCCTGCGCAAGCGCCGGTCGTCTCCCGCGCCGCGGCTCCAGTTGAGGCAACACGACGCCAGCCCCAGCGAGTGCAGCGCCAACGACAGCGACATGGCGAACATGCCGCCGTCGATCCAGTGCTGGAAGCGCTCGCCATGGGTGTGGAAGGCGCTCAGATCGGCGGTGATGATCAGCAGGCACTGCACCTCGTGGCCAAAGCCGCGGTTGCCGTCCTGGAAGGCCAGCGCGCGGTCGATGCTGGCGCGCTGATCCATGTGGTAGACATGCCAGGCCTGCCGGTTGCACACCGAAGGCGCCTTCATTGCCAGCGCCAGCGCGCGCTTCAACAACTCGCGCGGCACGGGGTCCGGACGAAAATCGCGCACGGAATGGCGGCTCAGGAAGAATCGCTCCGGGTCGTCCAGCCGGCCGGCCAGCAGTTGGTCGGCGGTCAGTTCCACCACGCCGCCCTCGACCGAGTCGAGCCGGGTCTTCTCCAGGAATGCGTTGACGTGGCGGGCGGCATCGCCGTCGCCGTCGGAGCTGGCCACGAAGTCGCGCAGCACCTTGATGCCGACCGCCTCGTGATAGCCGGGCATGGCTGCGTCGCCATCGCGCTCAAGCAGATGCACCAGGTCGGTGGCGGCGGCCCAGCCGGAGTTGGCCCGGCGCTCGCGGAAGCTCAGGCTCTTCTCCATGCGGTGGTAGATCTTCACCGCCTTGTAATCCCGCTTGCGGCTGTCGCCGCGGCTGCGCCAGCCGCCATAGCGCACGAAGCGCGAGAAATCGTAGGCAAAGCCCTGCACGGCCCAGACCACGTGACGTAGCGGCCGCAATGCAACCTTGATGCGCCGTGCGATGCTCAAATCGATACCTCCCTGCTGGCGTGGAACCGCTGCATGCCGACGTGGTTGGGCATCAGCTCCGCGTACACATCGACGGTTCGCTGGATCACCAGCCGCTCGTCGAAATCGGCCAGCGCCCGCTGGCGGGCGCTGCAACCCAGTTGCCACAGCAGCTCGCGATCGTCGTCCAGCGCAATGATCTGATCCGCCAACCCGCGCGCGTCGCGCGCGTCCACCCGAAGGCCATCCACCCCATGCTGCGTCACCACCTCGCGGCAACCGGGCAGGCCCGTGGTGACGATCGCCAGCCCGCAGGCCGCGGCCTCGATCAGGCTTCTCGGCACGCCTTCGCGGTAATAGCTCGGCAAGACCATCACATCGACGGTATGGAGCAGCGCCGGCATGTCGTCGACATGACCCAGCCACTGCAGCAAACCCGCATCGACCCACTGCTGCACCTGCGGCGCATTCACGGAACGGGGGTTGCCCGGATCGGGCATGCCGGCCAGCAGAAACTCCACGTCCCTGCCCTGTTCACGCAAAAGCCGGGCGGCGTCGACGAACTCCTGCAGGCCTTTCTCCCACAGCAGGCGAGCTGCCAGCAGTACGCGCAAACGGCCGTCCCGGCGGCGTGGCGGATTGACCGGCTGGAACCGCGTGGTATTGACGCCGGAGCTGCGAATCACGCGGATCCGGTCCGGCCTCGCCAGGCGTGAAGCGGCGAACGCCGTTGCGTCGTCGGGATTTTGCAGGATCAGCAGCGAGCGCACGCCGCCGAAGGTGGCGCGAAACAGGGCCTTCACCACCGGCCGCAACGAACGCGCCTTGAAGCTGTCGCTGGTGAACACGTAACCCATGCCGGCCACCGCATTCACCACCGCAGGCACGCTTGCCGCCCGCGCCGCCAGCGCACCATAGATCGCGCATTTCACCGTGAAGCTGTGCAGCAGGTCGGGACGCTCGCGCCGCAGCAGCTTCACCAGCTGCCACAACGTCGCCGCCTCGCGCAACGGGTTCAGGCTGGCGCGATGCATCGGCAGCGTCACCCAGCGCAAGCCCAGCGCGGCAAAACGCGCACCGAACTCCCCGGGCGGCGACATCATCACTACCTCATGACCGTCCGCCTGCAAACGCCGCGCAGTTGCCAGCCGGAAGTTGTAGAGGTACCAGTCGGTATTGGCAAAGAAGACGAACTTCATGTTGGGATCAATCCTCGACAAGGGGGCCGGGTCGCACACCGCGATACGGAAGGTCGAACTCCTGCACTACGGTTGAAATTTGTTGCCGGACACAGTGACGTTGCGGGCATCCTGATCGACCCGCAGGTTGAGCGTGCGATCGCCCGCGCGCAGCGAACTGATGGACGAGATGAAGCGACGCAGATAGCGGGCGCTGTTGCCCGTCAAGGTGTTGCCGGTGATGCTCACATCGCTCGCCGTGGCCCGCATCATCACGCCGGTCAGGCCGTTGTCCGTTATGACGTTGTCCGCGATCGTGAGCTGACTCGTGTCGCGCGCCAGCACGCCGTAGCCGCTGTTGCCCTGCACCCTGCAGTGCTTCAACACCACGCCGCTGACATTCTTGCTCAGCTCCAGCCCGGAACCCAGGTTGCCGGTTATCGTGCAGTCGCTGAAGACGATGTCGCTGGCCGGACCCTGCCCTTGCGGCTCGATATCGATGCCATCCTGGGGCTTGGTTCCGTGGGTGTTGCTGAAGGTCGAATGGATCACCCTGACGCCACGCACCGGACCTATCGAAAGCGCCTGGCGCCGATTGTTGGTGGACACCACGTGGTCCAGCGTGACCCCCGTCGACACCACCACGCTGGCGTGTTTGCCCAGGCCTCCGATCCAGATGCCGTCGCCCCAGCAGTCCGAGATATGCGTGCCGATGACGCTGACGTTGTTCGATGCCTGGATGCTGATGCCGAAACCCCATTCGCCCGTGGTTCCGAGGTGCCCGTCCCGCTCGCCGACGACGCGACCGCCGATGATCTGCACGTTGTCCGCCCGCCAGACCTTGATCACGTATGAGTGAGTGGAATCGTTGGCGATGGCGCGCAGCGTGGCCGCCGGCGTCATCTGCAGCCGCGTGTTGGAGCGCAGGTTGATCGAGCGCAATGCGTCGACCATGTAGTTGCCGTCCGGAATCGAGACCGTGCCGCCACTGGCCGGCAGCGCATCGATGGCGGCCTGGATGGCGGCGGTATCGTCGTGCCTGCCGTCACCCAGGGCACCCTTGTCGCGCACGTCGATCCTTGGGCCGCCCGAATCGCCCGGCAGTCGGGCCCAGGCCGCGACGGGCACCGGAACGAACGACAATGCTAGCGGTGCGATCAGCAGCAGGGTTCCCCGCAGAAAACCGCGGCGAGTGGGGAGCAGGTTGCGGGCAGCTCGGATACGGTTCATGGTGAAGACCCCTCGTCGGCCTGTGTCGGGTACGACTCGTGCGCGTGGCTCTGCAGCCAGGGCAGGATGACGGCGAGCAGATAGAACTTCGAAGCGAAGTACTTGTTGTTCATCCGATGGCGGTGACGCTCCAGCCACGCCGCCGCCCCAGGCATCAGCTGCTTCATCTGGACGGCAAAATCGTGCACCTGGTCGAAGCGCTGCCGCGCCAAGCCGCGGACATCGAAACGGAAGGAGCCCTTGGCCGAGACGTAGGGCAACTCATGGAAACGGCGCGCGATATGCTGGCGCACCAGCACCTTGTTGACGCCGCCCGGGCCGATCAGGCGATCGTCCGGCACCTCGCGGAACACCCAGTCGCATAGCGACGCATCGCAGTACGGATAGGCCAGGCGCAAATCCAGGGCCTTGGCCGCATACATCCCTTTGGCAAAAACGGCGGACTCCAGGATCGTCGCCGACACGCGCCGCTTCGCCTCCATCGATTTGGCGGTGGTGATGTCGCCGCGAAAGACTTCCAGCCGCCACCTCGACAACCTGGCGACGTCGCTGCCCAGCAGTTCGTCGACCTCTGCATCGATGAAGCGCGAGCCCGGGTAGAAGCGCTCGAAGCCGTCCATCTGCATCGTCCCCAATACATAGCAGAGCCCGAAGCTGTTGCTGACCAGGCTCAGGTCGAGTACCCCGCGCGGCAACCGCAAGCCCCGCGCCAGCGACGTGAGTACGCGGGTCTGCCAGTGCGGAGGCACGCCGAAGTACGGGTCGGAACCCAGCGCGTCGAGGATGCCGTCGCCGCCGTCTGCGGCGATCTCGGCGGCCAGGTCCACATACGAAAGCATGGCGAAGTCCGCCGTCAGCAACGGCATGCCTGGCAGACACGCCAGATAGCGGTCGTAGCTGCGGCCGGGATCGCATACCAGCGATTCGTGGCGCAGCCCGAGCTTGCGCGCCACGAAGCGGGCCGAGTCGGTCTCATCCTCCTCCTTGCCGCCGAGGTAGGTGATGCAACGGGTCTGCGGCGCGACCTCGGCCACGGCGATGGCCATCGACGTGGAATCCTTGCCGCCGCTCTGCAGCAACCAGGGCGAGCGCATGGCGGCGGTGGAGCGCAATACCGCGTCGCACAGCAGGCGGTGATAGGTATCCAGCAGCTCATCGTCATCCACGGCGCCGGCCGGTGGCCGCGGTGGCGCGGCGGCCGACTGCCTGGCAAAGTGGAACACTGGCGTCCCATGCAGGTCCTGCGCGGGATCGAAGCCGGTGCTGGCGACCTTCACGTCCCGGAAAATCGTGTGCGGCGGATAGACGAAGCCGTTGCGCAGCAGATCGGCGATCGATATCGGATCCAGCAAAGCCGCGCCGCCGCCGTGTCGGTCGAGCACCGAGAAATCGACCTCGCCCGCGTGCGGCGACACGTTGATCTGGGTTCGGCGGCCCGCCTCGCGGGCGCCTGTCTGGTCGGTTCGCATCGGCGCATTCATCGACGTGGCCCACCGCGCAATGGAACGGGTGACGTCCGGCACGGAAGACTTCCGATCGCCGCCACCGGGCAGCACCCCCTGCGGCTAGCGGACGGCGCCTGCCGCCAGCCGAACAGCGGGGGAGACCGGGCCTGGCGCACCGCGCCGAGATGACCGGCGATCACAGCACGTCACCGCGATCGCGCGGTGCCCACGGCGAAGCGGGCCTGTCGAGCCGGCTGAGCAGCCACGGCAACATGATCGCCAGGATGTAGAACTTCGACGCGTGGTACTTGTTGCCGAGACGGCTGCGGTGGCTTTCCAGCCAGAACGCCGCACCCGGCAGCAATGGCTGCGCCTGGATCGCCATCGCGTGCACCTGGTCGAAGCACTGCCGCGCCAGACCGCACAGGTCGAAGCGGAAGCTGCCCTTGTTGCGCACGTAGGGCAGTTGTTGAAAGTGCTGGGCAATATGCTGGCGCACCAGCACCTTGTTGACGCCGCCCGGGCCGATCAGCAGTGCGTCCGGCACTTCTCTGAACGTCCATTCGCACAGTTGCTCGTCCCGATAGGGATAGGCCAGCAGCAGCGACAGCGCGCTGGCGGTGAAGATGCCCTTGCCGAACGTCGCCGCCTCCACGATCGTCGCCGCCACGCGACGCTGTGCCTCCATCGACGAAGCCGCGGCGATATCATCGCGGAACAGCAGCAGGCGCCTCCTGGAAGATTCGGCAACGGGGTAGCCGAGCAAGGTATCCACCTCCGCATCGCTGAAACGCGAACCGGGAAAGCAGCGCTCGAAGGTGTCCATCTGCAGCGTGCCCAGCACATACGACAGCCGGAAGTTGTGGCTGACCAGATACGAGTCCACGATGCCGGGCGGCAAGCGCAGGCGCAGCGCCAGCAGCGCCTTCAGGCGCTGCCGCCAGTTGATCGGCATGCCGAAGTAGTTGTCCGAGCCCAGCGCATCGAGCAGGCCATCGCCGCCATTGGCGGCGATCTCGGTCGCCATGTCGACGTAGGAAAGCATCGCGAAGTCGGCGGTCAGCAGGGGCATCCGCGGCACCAGCGCCAGATAGCGCTGATAGGCGCGGCCGGGGTCGCATACCAGCACCTCGTGACGCAGGCCGAGCTGATGCGCCACGAAGCGGGCGGAGTCGATCTCGTTCTCCTCACGGCCGCCGAGATAGGTCATGCAGGTGGTTTCGGGCCTGGCCTGCGCGACCGCGATCGCCATCGAGGTGGAATCCTTGCCGCCGCTCTGCAGCAGCCACGGCGTGCGCATCGGCGCGCTTGAACGCGCCACCGCATCCACCAGCAGCGCGTGGTAGGTCCTCAGCATCACGCCGCCATCCACCGCATCCAGCCGCGGCCGCAGCGCCCGCGAGGACTGGAAGCGGAAATGGAAGCGCGGATCGCCGTGCAGGTCCTGCTCGCCATCGAAACCGGAGATCGCGAACTTCACATCGCGGTAGATCGAGTGCGGCGGATAGACGAAGGCATTGCGCAACAGATCCGCCATCGATACCGCATCGAGCACCGCGGCATCGCGCGGGTGATGGCGCAGCGGCGAGAAGTCGACATTGGAATGGCCGGCAGGCGCAAAGATCTGGATGCCGCTGCCGCGGCCGGGGGTGCCGTGCGTGGGAAATCCGTGCAAAAGAGAAGCGCTCATACCATGCCCTGCCGATCGATTCGAGCAAGGGTGGCGCCGCCGACCGGCGTCATCGCGCCTCGCAGCCACCTGCGGGAAGCACGGGCGATGCGCACGGAAGCACGTGCCCCGCCGCAGCGGCGATTGCTGTCCAGGCCTATCGTCATGAGCTGGTCCTTGCCCGGGTTTCGATGGGCGCATGTCGGGCACGGCGGCGGGCCGCCACGCGGCGTGCGTACGTGAGCACGTGGCGCCGCGCATAGCGCAACAGATTGGAGACATCGAGCACGCGCATCTGCCACGGACCGATCAACCCCTCGGCGTACAGTGCCCTGCGGACGTCCAAACCGGCTTCGCGCATGGCTTTCAGGTCGCCGCTGAGGCCACCCTCGCCGAACGGCTGCTTGTGCAACGAAGCCAGTACCTGGTTGAGCCGCGCGCAGCGATAGCCGGAAAGAAGAATCTGCGCCCACAGCAGAAAGTCCTCCGCACGCCGGCGATTTTCATCGAAGCGGAATGGCAGATCCCGGCGCAGCACCACGGAAGGAGTGGGAAACGACGAACGCGGCCACATCAGATGGCGCGGGCATATCTTCACCTTCAACGGGTAGCGCAGCGCCGGCGGTGGATCCGAACGTCGCTGCACATTCATGGGGTGGGCCAGCAGGCAAATTGTCGGATCGTTCGCCAGCACATCCATCTGCACGCTGAGCTTGCTTGGATGCCAGGTGTCGTCGGCATCGAGAAAGGCGATCCAGGGCTGGCTGGCGTGCCTCCACCCAAGGTTGCGAGCACCCGAGGCGCCGCCGTTGCGCGGCATCGACAACACCTTGACCCAGCCGTCCGGGCAGACGCGCGCGATCGCCTTCAGCCGTTCCAGCGTTCCGTCACCGCTGGCGTCGTCGATCAGCAACACCTCCGCCGGGCGCAGCTTCTGGGCCGCGACCGAAGCCACCGCCTCAACGATGGTGTCGGCGCAGCGGTAGCAAGGAATGACCACACTCACCGGCGCCAGTCCGGCATCCACGCCGGCGGCATTCCGCGCCAGCCCGGCCGCCCTCCGCGCCAGCCGCTTCATCGCCATGTCATGCTCGGGCTGCTTCATCGTCTGCCCGCTCTGCGCCAGTTCCGGGCGGATGAACGGATCGGCGCGACGGGCCGCACCGCCGGCCACCGCCTTCAACTTCTCTACCTTCATGGCCGCAGCCTCTTCGCGATCGGATGGAAACGCTGCACGCCGGCATACAGGCTGAGCAACAGCACGGCTTCGCCTGTCACCGTCGCGCCGGCAGCGCCCAGTTCGTGGTAAATCGGGATCAGGATCAGGTTGAGCACGATCACCACCGTGGCGCCCAGACCCATGGCGAACACGCGATAGCGCATGTGCCGCTCGGTGAGCAGCGCCGCGCCCACGCTGGTGGACAGGAAGCGGATCGGAATGCATGACGCAAGCACCAGCAACACCGGCACCACCGCCCGGTATTTTTCGCCGAACGCGAGCGGCACCAGCCACGGTGCAGCCAGCGCCACCGCGGCAGCCAGCAGCACACCGGAGACCAGCATGGCGAGGTTGCCATGGCGATAGACCAGCCAGAATTTCGTCCTGTCATGGACGGCCCAGCGATGCAGTTTGGAGAGCAGGAATTTCTGGTAGAGCGTTGCCGGGATCAGGTAGATCGCCGTCATCACGGCCAGCGCGATGCCGAAAATGCCGGCCTCGACGTTGCCATCGAGATACTTGAGCAACACCGTGCTGATCTGGAAGAAGATCGGATACAACACGGCTGCGAGCCCGTAGGCCCACGCCTGCGACCACAGCTGCATCGGGCCGGGGGTGGGAGCGTCATCGCACGCTGGCGGAGGACGTCGGCCATGTCCATGCAGCTGGATGTCGCCACGTAGCATCGCGAGCATCTGCGGCGCCGCCAACAAGGTCACCGCCAGCGAAACCACCCCGTAGCCGGCAGCGACGAAGTGCACGGCAAGGGTGGGAACCACCAACAGCATGACCGCTACCAGCAGGCGGCTCCCCGGCGCGATCAGCTGCCACAGCGCCATCGCCTGGTGCCGTTCCTCCAGCCGCAGCTTGCTGCTGAGCAGCATCGCGGCCAGCGTGGCCAGCACCATCGGCAGCAACAGCAGCAGGGTCGCGGTGGCGTCTGCCGGCGCACCGGTGAAGGCCCACACCGCGATGATCGAAAGCGTCAGCAACGTGGTGGTCACAAGGAACTGGCGTGACGAGGGCAGCCAGCGATTGGCCGCCCATCCTTCGCCGCCGTAAACCTTCAACCAGAACTGTGGCACGCCGAAACCTGCCAGCGGCGCGATCATGCTGACCATCGCCAGTGAAGACGTGAACAGCCCATAGAACGCCGGCCCCAGTTCGTGCGCTAGCAGCGCCTGCGTGAGGAAGGCCATGCCTGCACCCGTCGCTGTGGCAACCCACAGCAGGGACACGGCACCGAGTGCGGCGCGCCAACCTTTCGGAAGGGAGGCCACACGTCCAACGCTGGGCTCGATGACGGACATGGCGCGCTCAGGCCCAAGCCAGCGGGCGGGCGCCGGCCGCGAGCGGGATCAGCGAACCGCGAGCGCGACCAAGCCCCCGAGCCCGTTCCGTGCTGTCCGCCGCGGGGCAGGCGGAAGAGGCCGGCGACCGGCCTGCTTCCTTCCCCTCACAGTGGTTCGCGGATGGCAGAATCATGTCCTGATGCGCTCCGGCCGGTCTACGATTTGGCTGCAGCGTATGTGTAGTACGCGTAGGCGTAGTAGCCCGCGCTGCGCTTCTCGACGAGGTTGAAGATGGCGCCCTTGATCGGCACGCCGTTCTGCTCGAAGCGCTGCTTGGCCAAGGCGATTTCGCGGGGCTGGTTGAGGCCGAACTGCACCACCAGCAGGCTGGTGCCTACGTGGTGCCCGATCACCGCGGCGTCAGTCACCGCGAGAATCGGCGGCGTGTCGATGATGATCAGGTCGAAGCGCGACTTCAGGCCTTCGAGCAGACTGGTGAAGCGGGCATGCATCAGCAGTTCGGACGGGTTCGGCGGGATCTTGCCGCGCGCGATGAAGAACAGCTTGCTGATGCCGTCCACGTTGCGCAGCACCTCGGGCAATTCGGCCTGCCCCGAGATCAGCTCCGACAGACCGCGTTCGGGTTTTCCGCCGATGGTCTTGTGGAGCGTGCCCTTGCGCATGTCGGCGTCGATCAGCAGCACCCGCTGGCCGGCTTGCGCAATCACCGCCGCCAGGTTGGACGCGACAAAGCTCTTGCCGACGCCGGGGCTGGAGCTGGAGATCAGCAGCAGGTTGTTCTTCGCCTCCAGCCGGGCGAAGTGCAGGCTGGTACGCAGGCTGCGCAACGCCTCCACCGCCAGATCGGTAGGGGCGCCCGCCGCCAGCAGGTTCTGTCTGCCGGCCGCGTGGCGGTGGCGCACGCGCAACAGCGTGCGCTCGCGCTGCAGTTCGCTGCGCGGAATGGAGACATACACCGGCAGACCCAGCCGCTCGATCGCAGCCGGATCCTCCACGCCGCGATTCAGCAACTGGCGCAGGAACACGAAGCCGACTGCCAGCAGGCCGCCCAGCAAGGTGGACCCCAGCACCAGCAGGATCTTCCGCGGCCACACCGGCTTGGCCGTATCGGTGGCCGCGCGATCGATCACCCGCACGTTGCCGACGGTGCCGGCACGGGCGATGTTCAGTTGCTGGGCCTGGTTGAGCAGGCTGGTATAGGTCGTGTTGCTGACCTGCACGTCGCGTGCGAGGCGGAGCATCTGCTGCTGGATGTCGGGCAGCTGGCCGACCTGCTTCTGCAGTGCGGCCTTCTGGCCTTCCATCTGGCCGATCTGCGATTGCAGCGCCTTGTAGGAAGGATGCGCAGGCGTGAAGTGACGCTGCATGTCGCTCATCTGCATGCGCAACTGCTGCAGGCTGGCATCGATCGCCACGATCTGGTCGAGCAGCGCCTTCGTCTGCATGCTGATGTCGACCGAATGCGCCCGTGTCTGGAACGTGTTCATGGCCTGGGTGGCCTGCTCCAGCTGGAGCCGCACCTGGGGCAGCTGCTGCTTCACGAAGGCGAGGCTGTTCGCTGCCTCGGCGGAATTGCGATCCACGTTCTGGCGCACGTAGAGCGCGCTGATCTGGTCGACCAACTGAGTGGCAAGCACGGGATCGGCATTGCGATAGTCAAGCTCGATGATGCCCGAATCCTTGCCCTGCTCGGTGGCCACCAGCTGCTGCTGCAGCGTGGTGATGAGCGCCAGCCGACTGTGTCGCACCACGTCGAAACGCGTGCCCGGGTTGGCCAATAGCGACTTCACCTGGATGGTGATGCCATGGGCCGTCACCTTCTCGCCCACCCGGCCGGTAAGCAGCACGCCATCGTCGTCATCGCCGAGGGTGTAGGTACCATTCTTGCCGGCGACCAGGTACAGCGGCTGGTCCAGCAGGGATCCCGGCACGTCGAGCTGGTAGACATCCAGGCTGGAACCGCCCCAGTCGTAGCTGCTCAGACCTGCAAACGGCGGCGCCACCGCGCCGGGAACCTCAGGCGCATAGCGTCGCGCCATGAAGCTGCCGATCACCGGGAAATGCTTCGGCTTGCTGTCGATCTCCAGCTTGAGATTGTCGATGGCTCCGCCAACCACGGTTCGCGAAGTGAGCAGCGCAATCTCGGTGACCGCCTGCGACGTCGACGTACCAAGCGTCTGCGCGAGGTCTTCCAGGCCGGGCAGGCTCGGCACGGTGTTTTCCACCTGGACGATGGCGCTGGACTGATAGATCGGCGTGGCAAGCACCGAGTAGATCACCGCCACCGCGAAGAAGAAGAAGGTGGTGAGACCGATCAGCCATTTGTTGTCGAGCAGCGTACCGATCAGGGCGCGGAGGTCGACGTCGTCGTCGCGCGGCGAAAAAGTTTGCCTGGTAGTCATGCCAGCCGTTCCTTAGAAGTTGAAGGAGGAGTCACAGATAGCGGAGCCAACTGTCGACGCCCCGTTCGATGAGGCCGTAGACATCTTCAAAAGCCTGCCGAGGCTGACGGTAGGGATCCGGCACGTCGTCGAACTCCAGCCACCTGCCCAGCAAAAACAACTTACCGCTGGCTTCAGGGGCCAGCCGCGCCGCTGCCGCCAGGTGTCTGCGTTCCATGCCGAGCACCAGCTCGGCCTCCCGCAACATCTGCGCATCGAGCTGGCGAGCCCGATGCGGCGAGGCGTCAATGCCATGCTCCTGCAGCAATTCCATGGCATGCCCCTCGACCGGGTGACCCACCAACGCCCCCAGTCCGGCGCTGGTGACCTGCACATCGCGCCCGGCCAGCTGCCGACGCAACAGATACTCCGCCGTGGGGCTGCGGCAGATATTGCCCACGCAGAGAATCAGGACCTTGTTGAATACGCCGGCCGATTGCTCCGTATGCCCTGCGCCGCTCGCACCCGCGGCGCGCGCCGATGACCGCTCTTCAGGGACGGTCGCGAAGCGGGGCACGGCAGCGGCGGCGGCAGTTGCGCTCAACGCACCGAATCCATCGCGCGCCATTCCATCCCGGTTAAACGAAAAGCAGACAAATTGGACATTTCATTAACCCAGCGACTGGAAGTTGTATAAATGGATTACCTTGGTTTCACATCGCGCTGGCGAAACCGTTTATTACCGCCGTGGCTCGAATGGCTTGGGATTTGCATCGGCAATTCGAAGGCCGCTGCTGCCCGCGATCGGCGATAGTAGGTTCGCTAATGAGAATTACGCGTGAAACGGCGTGGGAGTCACGGATCCAGGTTTTTTGCCACCGCCTTACAGCCGATCCATCTGCGACAAATCTCTGGCGATGCAGCGAATTGTCCAGTGCCCTGAGTGACTGGCCCGACCCGGCGCGGGGTTGAATCCCGAACGATCAGGCAAACGTCTGCTCGGAAACCACGTTTTTTTCACGTGGCGTTGGCGTCGCGCCGAGTCCACTCCCGCTTCAGAGATGACAGTCTGGCCTGCTTTCCTCTTGATTTTGTCCGTCCCCGCACACCGGCTTTCCTGCGAACGGACAAGGTTGAAGAGCCGGCTTGGCGGGCTTTTTTTCTCGATGCGCCACGCCACATGGCGCGCAGTGGTTTAAGTGACATGTTAATGCTGTCGTCAAGCCGGATCCCGCGACCGGAGAGCGCCCTTTTTCTCCGTGGCTGGACCGACAGGAAAATCGACATGATGGTTTTCGATGAACCGGCTTGAAAATGTACAAACTACGCGCGCCATTGCGCCTTTTCAGGGCATGGCTTCTGCTTGAGGATAATCGGTGCCTTTGGAGGCCAACCCATGAAACACTTTTTATTGCCGGCACTCGCGCTGTCGGTCGTGCTGCTGCATGGCTGCGCCATGGTGCCCGGCCAGCGCATGTCCGAGCGGGCCCTCACACAGGGGGGTGGCTCCGCGGAGAGCGGCCATGTAAAGCTGGTGCAGATCACCGCCGATACGCTGGCCAGTGCACAAGCCGGAGCGGCAAACGAGGAGGTCGCGCCCGAGTTGCTCAGCTACCAGCCGCAGCCCTATCGGATCGGTCCCGGCGACTCGCTCTACATCACGGTATGGGATCACCCCGAGCTGACCTCGCCCGCGGGCACCCAGCAGCAAACTGCGGCCAACGGCCGCGTGGTACGGCCGGACGGCACGGTCTTCTATCCCTATGTCGGCACGATCAAGGCAGCCGGCATGACGATCGAGGAACTGCGCGATGCCATCGGAACAAAGCTGGCAAGCTTCGTGGAGAAGCCGCAGGTCGACGTCAGCGTGATCGGTTACGGCAGCCAGCGGGTCACATTGCGGGGAGCGTTCACCAAGACGGATCCGCAGATGATCACCGATGTGCCGCTGACCCTGGGGCAGGCACTCGGAAGCGCGGGCATCAATACGGATCTTGCGGACCTGTCGGACCTCGTGCTGACCCGCGACGGGCGCGACTACCACATCAATCTCAACGCCTCCGGCCGCAGCCCCACCCAGGCGCATGGCATGTATCTGAAACCGGGCGACGCGCTGTACCTGCCTTACAACGAGAGCCGCGAGGTGTACGTGCTTGGCGAAGTGATCCGGCCGCAGGCGATCACGTTCAAGACCACCGGGCTGAACCTGACCCAGGTGATCGGTCGCGCCGGCGGCGTGAATCCGGTGACGGCCGACGCCAAGGCGATCTACGTGATCCGCGGCGTTGCCAATCTGCAGCAGGAGCCGGCGACGGTATTCCACCTCAACGGGCGTTCACCGGCCGCTTTCGCGCTGGCCGACAATTTCGTGATGCGACCTGGCGATGTGGTGTTTGTCGGCACATCCGGCGTGACCGAATGGAACCGCGTGCTGAGCCAGCTGTTGCCGCTGTCGGGCATCGTGGGCAACGCCGCGCTGACCAACCAGCGGCTCGGCAACTGACACATCGAAGTCTGGTTGGCTGAAGAATGCGCAGGGCCGCGACGGCGGCCCTGCCGGCTCCGCCGGCGATGACCTGCCGATCATCCCCGGCCCGGATGTGACGCTTTAACCCGTCGTGATGACGAGCCCTCCAATCGGGCCACTTCCACACCGCCGTGCCTTCGCGCGAAGACCAGGTGCCCGCAGTGTCACAATGTCGTGGACGCCCGCGGTGCCAGCATGGCGGCGGACAGGCCCGCATCGAGCAGTGGCGCCGGCAACGGCCGGCCCAGAGCGAGGTTGGCGCAGGCTTCGCCCATCGCGGCGCTGCTCTGGATGCCGTAGCCGCCCTGCGCGGCAACCCAGAAGAAGCCTGGCGCGTCCGCCGCGAAGCCGCCGACCAGGTCCCCGTCGGCGACGAACGAGCGCAAGCCGGCCCAGCTTCGGCGCGGACGGTGGATGGTCAGCGTGGTGGCTTCCTCGATGCGATGAATGCCCAGCGCAAGGTCGTAGTCCTCCGGCTGCACGTCGTGCGGCTCGACCGGGTCGGCGTTCGCGCAGGTGCCCAGCAACAGCCCGGCATCGGGCTTGAAATAGAAGCTTTCGTCGAAGCTGGTGACGAATGGCCAGTGCGCGGTCGCCAGGCCATCCGGCGGATCGAACAGGAACACCGAGCGCCGCTTCGGCACGATGCCGATCGGCGCCACGCCGGCCAGTGCCGCGACCTGATCGACCCAGGCACCGGCCGCGTTGAGCAGCAGTGGTGCACGGAACGCCCGCTTGCCGTCGTCCACCTGCCAGCCGCCCTCGACACGGCTGATCGCACGGATGCCGACATCCAGGCGCAACTCGCCGCCGAACGCGCGCAGTCCGCGCAGGAAACCCTGGTGCAGCTCGTTGACATCGATATCGGCCGCGCCAGGTTCATGCAGGCCGATCTGCGCCGCTTCGGGTCGCAGCACGGGCACCGCCGCCCGCAGGCGCGCGGCGTCGTGCAGCTCGATGTCGCGGGTGAAAGGCGCGATCGCCTCGTACAACGCGCGCACGTCGTCGGCCTGCGCCGCCGTGCCGATGATGGTGGCACCGCGCGGCGAGAGGATCGGATGCGCCGCGAAATCCGCCGGCGGCTGCATCAGGAACGGTCGCGTGGCACGGGTCAGTGCGCGCACCTGCGGCGAGCCGTAGGTTTCGCTGAACAACGCCGCCGACCGGCCGGTCGAATGCATGCCCGCGTACGCCTCGCGTTCAAGCACCAGCACGCGCGCGTGCGGCGCCATGAAGTACGCGACCGATGCGCCCGCCATGCCGGCGCCGATCACGATGGCATCGAAATTCTGTACGTCGGAACTCATGCGGTGTCGCGCCTCGATTGTCGGGTGACCACGCTGGCGGCGGTGAGGTCGGCAGTGACGTTGCCGAGCGTGGCCAGTGCGTCGGGGATGGTGTCGACCGCCAGCATCAGGCCCAGCGGACTGAGCGGCAGGCCCATGGCCTGCGCCACCGGCAAGTTGGTGGCGACGAAGGTGACCTGGCCCGGCAGGCCGACCGAGCCCAGGCTGATCACCACCGCCAGCATGGCGCCGGCGAGGAGTTGCGCGGTGCCAAGGTCGACGCCGTAGGCCCAGGCGATGAACACGGCCGAGGTGACGTATTGCACGGGGCTGGTCAGGCGAAACAGCGTCACCGCCATCGGCAGCACCAGCGCGGTCACCTGCTGCGGATAGCCGAGCCGGCGATCCGCGCTTTCCAGCATGGCCGGCAGCGAAGCCAGCGACGACTGCGTGCTGATCGCCACCACCTGCGCGGGCACCAGGGCGGCGGCAAAGCGGCGCAGCCGCTCCCCGCCAAAGGCGATCGCCACCGGCAACATCATCGCCGTGACCGCCAGATACAGCAGGCATTCCACCAGCACGTACACGCCGAGCGCGCTGAGCATGTCCAGCCCCGAGCGCGCGCACACCGACAGGATCAGCGCGAACACGCCCAGTGGTGCGGCCCACAGCACCCAGCGCACGATCACGATCATGGCGTCGGAGATCGCCTGGAAGAATTCCATCAGCAGCGCGCGCCGCGCCGGCGCGATGCGCGTCAAGGCAAAACCCAGGAACAGCGCGAACACCACCAGCGGCAGCATCGCGCTCTGCGCCGCCGCCATGATCGCGTTGTTCGGCACGATCGCGGTGAGCGCGTCGACCCAGCTGATCGGCCCGGCCTGCGCGGCCGAGGGTATCGCCGCGTGGCCGAGCGCCACGGTCAGCGCCGGGTTGTGCGGAAACAGCGCGAATACCAGCGGCGCGGCCAGCGCGGCGAAGACGGCGCCGCCGGCCAGGATCACGATGAACACCACGATCGCCCGCCGCGCGATGCGGCCTGAAGCGGCTGCATCGGTGGCGGTGTTCACGCCGACCACCACCAGCGCCAGCACCAGCGGCACCACGGTCATCTGCAACGCGTTCAACCACAGCTTGCCGATCGGCTGCGCCACGTTGGCGACCTGCAGCGCCACGGCTTCGTTCCAGCCCGCCAGCACAAGGCCGATCAGCGCGCCGGCGGCCAGCCCGCTCAGCACCCGTGCCGACGGGCTCATGGCTTGGCCGCCGAGTCGGCCGGCGCGGGCAGCTGCCAGGCGGTGCGCAGCCGCTGGTACTCGGGCTGCGGCAACAGCACGAACACCGGCTGGTTCTCCGGACGCAGCCACGCCAGCAGCCGGCGCATCACCGGCATGGCCATGGCGGTGCAGCCGGTGGTCGTGTCATGTGGCGATTTCCACAGATGCGCAAAGATGCAGCTGCCGGCCTGCGGCACTGCCCGCGCGTTGTGCTCGATCACGAAGCCGAGCCGGTAGCGCTGGTCACCGTGGGCATGCAGGTCGCGCCGCATCGGCTCGGTCGAACCTTTCACCGCCGCGGCACCGACCTCCTTCGCGTCGACGATGCGGTTGTACTGCGCCGTGCCGCTGACATCCATGCAGTAGTCGGTGGCGCTCAGCGCGCGATAGGACAAAGCGGTAGCCGCGCGCCCGGCATAGCCGAACGCCTCGCCGATGCGGAAAACGCCGGCCGGACTGCGGCCGTCGCCTTCCAGCTTGAGCGGGCCGGCCGCCTGCGGCGGCTGCAACCCAAGCCCCCACGCGGCACCGGCTTTGCCGATGGTCACCGGGGTGGCGCGGCCCACCTCGCGCCAACCCTGGCGGTCGCGCTCGAACGTGCGCAGCGTGCCGTGGTTGGCGTTCCAGCCGGGCGTCGTGACCAGTATCAGCTGACGGGCGTTCTGCCACGCGGCGGCCGGTGGATCGGGAGCCACCGCCGTGGCCGGTGCGATCGTGGCGCCGCGGTGCGCGCACCCGGCCAGCGCGACGGCAAGCATCATCAGGACAACGGTGCGGCGGCGAACAGTCATCGGCTTTCCATCCAGTAGTTTGGGCGTCGCGCAATCGCGGTGGTATCGGCCCGGCTCCTGCCACGAAGGCCGACCCCGCGACTACGGCTCCAGCATCAGCTGGATACGGTCAAGATTGGCCAGCAGCTGCGCGTGGCGATCGTCGTGCCCCTCGCACAGCAGCACGAACACGCCATCGAGCAGGTGCTGCAGCGCCGACTGGTAAAGCAGCGGCTGGATGTACGGTTGTTCGTCGTGCGCCGACACCACCAGCGCGATGTCGGCCAGCGTGCGCAGCGGGTTGGCGGTATGCCGCGTCACCGTGATCACCTGGCCGCGGCGCTCGCGGAAATAGCGGCTGATCTTGCACAGCGCCGGGTGGTTGCCGTGCTCGGAAAACACCAGCAGCACGTCGCCGGCGCTGGCCGCCGAAACATTCGCGGTCATCCGCGCGGTGTCGAAATTGTGCACGGTGAGGATGCCCAGCAGCGACAGCTTCAGTGCGAAGCCGCGCGCATGGATATCGTCTTCGCCCAGGCCGATGATGAAGACCTTGCCGGCACGGCCGGCCTGCTCGATCGCGTCCGCCACCGCATGGATGGTCTGCGGCGGATTGATCAGCCGGGTCGCTTCCTCGGCCTCCGATTTGCGCCGCCACAGGTTGCCGAAGAGCGAGGCATCGGAAGCGCCGTCGGCAGACGCGGCCAGCTGCGGCGTGTCGCCGTTGTCGGCGCGCGCGATCGCCTCGCCCACCGAATACTTGAGGTCCGGATAGCCCTTGAAACCCAGCTTCTGGGTGAACTTGACCACGCTGGACTGGCTGATCCCCAGCGCGTTGGCCAGCTGCTGGGAGGAGTAGTCGCGCAGCAGCTGCGCGTTCTCCAGGATGAAGTCGGCGATGCGCCGCTCCACTGCCGACATCTGGTCGCGTTCCGAACGGATTTTGACCAGCGGCGACATCAGGCTTCGATCCTCTCCAGTCCGCGGATCTCGCGGATGCCCAGTCCGGGCGCGTCCGTCACCGAGATTTCCGATTCGTTGAAGATTACCCCACCGTCGACCGGATTGAACTGGCACAGCGAGGGGCCGTCCAGGTCGATCTTGGTGATCACGTTCGACTTCGCCACCGCCACGTGCACCGCCGCCGCCACGCTTATGCTGGTCTCCAGCATGCAGCCGATCATGCACTCGATGCCGTGCATCGCGGCGATGTCGGCGATGCGGATCGCGTTGGAGATGCCGCCGGTCTTCATCAGCTTGATGTTGATGATGTCGGCCGCGCGCAGGCGGATCAGCTCGATCACCTCCATCGGGCCGAACACGCTCTCGTCGGCCATCACCGGCGTGTGCACGCGCTCGGTGACGTAGCGCATGCCGGCCAGATCGCGCGCCTTCACCGGCTGCTCGATCAGCTCCAGCTTGATGCCGGCCTCCTCCAGCGTCTGCAGCGCGTACACCGCCTGCTTGGCGGTCCAGCCCTGGTTCGCGTCCAGCCGCAGCAGGGCGCGCCCTTCCACCGCGGCGTAGATCGCCTTGACCCGCTCGATGTCGACGCCGATGTCCTTGCCGACCTTGATCTTCAGCGACTCGAAGCCACGCTCCACTGCGGAAACCGAATCGGCCACCATCTTGTCGATGTAGTCGACGCTGATGGTGATGTCGGTGGTGATCACCGGGTCGCCGCCGCCGAGCAGCTTGTACAGCGGCGCGTTGTAGAGCTGGCCCCACAGGTCGTACACCGCGATCTCCACCGCCGCCTTGGCGCTGGTGTTCTTCTCCATCGATGACTGGATCAGCTGGGTGAGGTGGTTGAGCTCGGCGATGTCCTGGCCGATCAGCCGCGGCGAGATGTAGTGGCGGATCGCGGCGATGATCGAGCCGTGGGTGTCGCCGGTGATCACCGCGGTGGCCGGCGCCTCGCCGTAACCGACCTGGCCCGTGTCGGTATGCACCATCACCACGATGTCCTCCACCGTGTTGACCGTGCGCAGCGCCGTCTTGAACGGGGTCTTCAGCGGCACCCGCAGCATGCCGAACTGGATGTCGGTGATTTTCATGGGCAAGCCTTCATGGAATCTGTGTCCTTTTTTCTTCTTGGTGCAGGCGCGCTCAGTGGCGGATGCGCACGATGCTGGTCATGCGGTCGGCGAAGGTCTGCTTGTCGTTGAACAGCATCGGCAGCAGCGGCGTCACCGACACCGCGTTGAGCTTGACGTGCGCCTTGCTGCCGTCGGCCTTGCGGTAGCTCATGCCGCCCACGTCGTGGATCACGTAGGGCTGGCCGTGCAGCTGGCCGATCACCATCATCACGTGGCCGGGGATGTAGACCAGGTCGCCCACCTGCAACGCATGCGCCGCCTTGATGCGTTCTTCGCGGCTGTCCTTCGCGGTGAACGCGCGGCGTTCCAGCGCCGGGCTGATCGCCTGCTTGCTGGTGTTGCGCGGCATCTGCACGCCCATGCTGCGGTACACGTCGGAGACGAAGCCGCTGCAGTCGCGGCCGTCGTAGGCGTGGCCCCAGCCATAGCGCTCGCCGAGGAACTTGAACGCCTGGCGGATGAGGTTGGCGCGGGTCAGCGGCAGGTAGTCGGCGGCGGTATCGGTGTTCTTCTGCAGCAGCGCCGGGCTGAACCCCAGCGAGCCGTCGGCCTGGCGCAGCGGCAGCTCGATCACGTGCGCGGCGTACGGCGTCTGGCCGTTGACCGGCTGGTCCGGCGGCAGCTTCGTCAGCAGCGGCACGCGCGTGCCCATGTCCAGCTGCAGCTGCGATACCGCGGGCTGCTCGCGGGTGAACACGGTGCGTTCGACGGCGCCGGTGACCACCCGGTACGGCGCCTTGTCGGCATAACCGAACACCTCGGCCGCGCTGCCTTCGGCCACGTTCTCTTTCTCGGTCCAGGCGGCATAGCGCGGGCTGACCACGAACAGCCACTTGCCGTCGGCGCTGGCGTGCACGATCGCCACCGGCGTGCCGGGGAACTCGGCGGTCTCCTGGAAGCGGTCGATGTCGGTATCGCCCTTCTCGCTGAACACGCGCAGCGTGGTGGGGAACGTGCGCAACGCGGCGCGGCGCACCACCAGGCCGTAGCGCGTCGGCTGCTGCGCGGGAATCGCATCGAGCGCGAGGTTGCCGACCGCGGCATCCAGCGTGGCGGCCGGCACCGGCCGGCCGTCGACGTCGAACAGCGGACGGTCCGGCCGCTCGGACAGCGCCTCGATCCAGCCGGCGACCTGCTCGCGGCCCAGGGTTTTCGGCAACGCGCGCAGGTCGTGCATCGACGGATCGACCTGCAGCAGCTTCGCGTTCTGCGCCTCGATCGCGGCGCGGTCGAGGATCACCTGGTCCGGCTGCGCCTGCAGGCCGATCCAGAACGCGGGAGTGAGCTGCGCCTCGCCGACGCCGAGTACGCCGGACGGCGGCACCGTCAGCGCATCGTTCGCCGCGCGCGCCTGCGACGGTGCGCCGGCGAAGGCGAGCGCAAGCACGGTGGCAGCAAGCAGGGGAAGTCGCATGGTCTTGGTCCTTGATTGAAACCGCATCAGGTGGCCGCCAGCGTGGACAGGATCGTCGCCACCAGCAGGCCGAAGCCGGTGCCCAGGATGTAGCCGAGCAGGGCCAGCAGGATACCGACCGGCACCAGCGCGGCCGAATAGCTGGCCGCCAGGATCGGCGTGGCGGCCACGCCGCCAATATGCGCCAGCGAGGAGATCCCGCACAGGTACAGGTCGAAGCGGAACAGCTTGGCGCAGCCGACCAGCAGCACCGCGTGGATCGCGATGACGGTGACGCCGCACAGCAGATACAGCGGCGCCGCGGCGATACCCTGAAAGTTGCTCTGCGAGGCCAGCACCGCCACCACGCTGATCAGCATCGCGCTGGAGATCGTGCTGGCGCCGGGGAACTCCGCCAGCGGCGTGTGCGCCACCACCAGGCCCAAGCCGGTGGCCAGCAGGATGGTCCAGGTGGTCGCGCTGATCATGCCGGAAACCGGCAGCCAGCCGGCCAGCCAGCCCGACAGTGCCGCCACCGCCAGCGCCATGCCCAGCCACAGCAGCACGCTGTCGTAGGTGGTCGGCGCCTTGGCCTTCACCGGCGCCAGCGGGATGTCGCCGCTGGATCTCGCCTTGGTCCAGCGGTTGAACGCCGGCGCCAGCCGCGCCACCGAGAACAGCACCACCACCCACATCGAGTAACCCAGCGCATCGGTCAGCAGAGACATCGCCAGGTACGTATCGGACATGCCGATCGCCTGCTTCACCGCGATCATGTTCGCGCTGCCGCCGACCCAGCTGCCGGAGAGCGCGGCCAGCGGCTGCCAGTCGTTGCCGGGCAGCCAGTGGCGATAGATCAGGAAGGTGCCGATGAAGGCCACGAACAGGCTCAGCGAGGTGCAGGCGAACACGCCGAGCACGCGCGGGCCGAGCCGCCAGATCGCGCGCAGGTCGCAGTTGATCATCAGCAGGAACAGCAGGGCCGGCACCAGGTGCGAGGTGAGCATCGACTGCGCCGCGCGGATCTCGTCGTTGACCTGCCACAAGCCCGACACCGCCAACGCCGTGACCAGCAGGTAGGTGAGCACGATCGGCGGCAGCACGGAGAACATGCGCCAGCTGAATCGACGCTCCAGCGCGGGAAACAGCCCGGCGGCCAACAACATCAACGCCAGATACGGCCATACCGTGTGGATCATTGCATCCCCTTGGACAGGTGCTGATGAGTGGTTCGCGGGCAGACGCAGACCGGCGGGTTTGCGCTTTCAGGAATAGGTGATTCTTTTCGAGTTGAATTGAAGCATAAATTATTGACCGCTATTTGCAAGCGTGTTACACAGCGGTTTCAGGGGTTCAATGTGGGGACGCTGGACGATGGATACGCTGCTACCTGTCGCGCTGAAAATACGCCGCCGAGGCCGCTGGCCGCGCGTCGCCGTGTCCCTGCTCAGCCTGCTGCTCGCGGTGCAGCTGGCGTTTGCCGCGACAGCCGACGACCGGCCGCTCGCCGCTATCATCACCCAGATCGACGCGGGCCATTTCCACGCTGCCGACGCTGCGATCACTGCCGCATTGGCGCAACCGGCCCTGCCCGCCGATGCAAGAACCGCACTCGCCTTCCAGCGCGAACGCATGCGCCGCATCCGGCTGGATTTCACGCTGGACGCCGACGACGTCAAGGCGCGCGTGCGCAAGGAAATCCCCGACCTGACCGACGCGCAGTTCGCCAAGTGGGATGCAGCCGGCCTGTTCGAGCATCAGGTCATCGATGGCAGGACGCTCTATTTCAAGCGCTCGCCGGGCAACCTGTTCCGGATCAGCCCCGAAGCGGTCGCGCGGCGCGCCGTGCAGACGCCGATCAGCGACGGTCCGATGGAATCGCTGAACGACCACCAGCGCGCGGTCTACCACGCGGCGCTGACCGAACACCGCAGCAGCGTGCTGCCGCGGCGCGTGCGCATGACCCAGATCCTGACCGTCGACGCCGATGCCGTGCCCGCCGGCGAAACCGTACGCGCCTGGATTCCGTACCCGCAAGCCGTGCCGGGCCAGCAGGAGGACATCCGCTTCGTCGGCAGCGAGCCGGCGCGGCATGAGATCGCTCCCGCGTCGGCGATGCAGCGCACCGTCTTTCTGGAGAAGCCCGCCAGGGCCGGCCGGAAGACCGAGTTTTCGGTGACCTACGAGCTGACCGTATTCGCGCAATACCACGCCATCGACGCGGACAAGGTGCAGGCCGAAACCGTCACGCCGGAGCTCGCCCCGTTTATCGCCGAGCGCGCCCCGCATATCGTGTTTACCGACGCCATGCGCGCGTTCTCGCGCAAGGTGGTCGGCGATGAAAAGAATCCCTATCGCATCGCGCAGAAATTGTTCGCCGCGGTCGACCGGATCCCCTGGGCCGGCGCGCGCGAATACTCCACGATCAGCAACATCAGCGACTACGCGCTGCACGCCGGCCACGCCGACTGCGGCCAGCAGACCCTGCTGCTGATGACGCTGCTGCGGCTCAATGGCATCCCCGCGCGCTGGCAGTCCGGCATGGTGTTCTCCGACAACGGCACCGGCTACAGCAACATCCACGATTGGGGCTACCTGTACCTGGCACCGTACGGCTGGGTGCCGATGGACGTGACCACCGGCCGGCTGCATCCGGCACCGTCCGACGACAAGGCGCTGGAGTGGTTCTACCTCGGCGGGCTCGATGCCTATCGCCTGGCTTTCAACAACGACTACGGGCAACGCTTCCAGCCGCCCAAGCAGCATTTCCGTTCCGACGACGTGGATTCACAACGCGGCGAGGCCGAGTGGAAGGGCGGCAACCTCTACTTCGACCAGACCGGCTACGACTTCAAGTGGCAGATCCTGCCAGCGGCGCAGGGACGCAACAGCAAGTAACCAGAAGCACTTCATAACATGGCATCGACGGCGTCGATGGGGGAGATTGGGAGATGAGCAACAGTTCGACTTTGCGCAGGAACGTACTTTGCATGGCGCTCGGCCTTGGGCTAGCGTCGCTGGCCGTACCCGCCTTCGCTGGCAACAATGACGGCTCGGTGGTGGGCCATGCCCAACCCGGAGCGGTGATCACCGCCGTGAATCCGGCGACCGGCCTGACCCGCACGATTACTGCCGACGAGCGCGGCAACTACCGCTTCCCGTTCCTGCCGGTGGGCGATTACACCCTCAGCGCCAGCAAGGATGGTCAACCGCTGGGCCAGTCGCGTACCGTCACCGTCAGTCTGGGCAACGCCACCACGCTGGACCTGGGCGCAATACCGAACGCCACCGAACTGTCGACCATCAACGTCACCGGCACCGGCTTGCCGGTGATCGATGTCACCTCGACCGAATCGGCCACCAATGTTTCCCGCGCGGAACTGGTGCGTCTGCCGGTCGACCAGAACGTCACCTCGGTCGCCCTGCTGGCGCCTGGCGTGGTCAAGGGCAGCGCCAGCTTCGGCGGCATCTCCTTCGGCGGTTCGTCGATCGCCGAGAACGCGTTCTACGTCAACGGCCTCAACGTCACCGACTTCTACAATCGCAATGGCTTTTCCGAAGCGCCGTTCGCGTTCTACGACCAGTTCCAGGTCAAGACCGGCGGCTACTCGGTCGAGTTCGGCCGCACCACCGGCGGTGTGGTCAACGCCGTGGCGCGTTCCGGCACCAACGAGTTGAAGGGCGGTGTGGAGATCACCCTGGAACCCGGCAACTGGCACTCGCGGGCAGATGACCACTACGACGCCGACGGCCATCGCTACCTCACCGCCAGCCGCGACCAGGACTCGCTGGTGAAGACCAACTTCTGGGCATCCGGTCCGATCGTCAAGGACAAGCTCTTCATCTTCGCCATGTACGAGGCCCGTGGCAGCAGCCCGCGCAACACCGACAACGCCGGCAACTCGCTGACCACCAACAGTGCGAATACCGGCTTCTGGGGCACCACGATCGACTGGAACATCACCGACAGCAACGTGCTGCAGCTGATGGCGTTCTCGGACAAGAGCAAGAACACCGGCGACGTCTACAGCTACGACTACGACACCAACACCATCGGCACTCGTACCAACAAGGTGTTCAGCGATACCGGCGGCAAGAACTGGGCGCTGACCTGGACCAGCTACCTCACCAACGACCTGTCGATGAAGCTGATGTACGGCCGCAACGAGCGCGAGGCATTCACCCGCTCGCAGCTGGACCTCGACTGCAACTACGTCTCGGCGAACAACGCCTTCATGCAGCTCCATGACCCGGGCGTGCAGCTGGGCTGTACCAGCAATTCGACCGTGTACGAGCGCAACGACATCCGCAAGCAGGCGCGTGCCGACTTCGAGTGGACGTTGGGCGATCACCTGCTGCGTTTCGGCTACGACCACGAGAACGACACCTCCGACTACAAGCGCCACTATGCCGGGCCGGGCGCGTACTACTACAACTTGTATGCCACCACGGCGGGCACCACCATTTCCAACGGCGGCGTGGTGCCGGCGGGCTACGACGCTTACGTGCGTGCGCGTCGCTACGAGATCGCCGGCACGTTCACGACCAAGAATGCCGCGTACTACATCGAGGACAACTGGCAGGCCACCCCCAATCTGGTGCTCAACGCCGGTATGCGCAACGACAGCTTCGACAACCAGGACGCCGCGGGCAGAAGCTACATCAAGATGAACCGGCAGATCGCGCCACGGCTGGGCTTCTCCTGGGACATGAAGGGCGACGGCAGCACCAAGCTGTTCGGCAACCTGGGCCGCTACTACCTGCCAGTTGCCAACGTGATCAACATCAAGCAGGCCGGCGGCCTGCTCGACGAGCGTACCTACTACGCGTTCGATGGCTGGGATTACCAGACCCTCAACGGCGTTCAGTACGCCATCCCGAAACTCGGTCCGCAGATCGGCCCGGTCGATGATTCGCAGGGTAACGGCACGGTGGGTGACCTGCGTTCGGAAGTCGACCACGACATGGACCCGGTCTACCAGGACGAGGCGATCCTGGGCTTCCAGCAGTTGATCAGCCCGCAGTGGTCGTGGGGTGTCAAAGGCACCTACCGCCGCCTGCACAACGCGATCGACGACATGGAGATCAGCGCCACATCGCAGTGCGGCGAGAACGGCTACATCGGCTGGGTAATGGCCAATCCGGGCAAGAAGGTCACCGTATGGGGCGACACCAACTGCGACGGCAGCGCCGACGGCTACCTCACCGTGGATACGTCGAAGGAAGGCTGGGCGATGTACGACGCCTCCGGCAATTATCTGGGCCAGCGTGGCTGGGTGAAACCGAAGCGCACGTATGCCGCCGTCGAGCTGCAGCTGAATCGCGCGTGGGACGAGAAGTGGTCGATGAACGCGTCCTACACGATGTCGTGGAACCGCGGCAATGCGGAAGGTCCGGTCAACTCGGACACCAACTTCGACGACACCGGTCGCACCGAGAACTTCGACGACCCGTGGGTCAACCTGGGCGGCAATGGTTACCTGCCGAACGACCGTCGCCACCAGTTCAAGCTGCGCGGCACCTATGCACTCACTCCGCACTGGCAGCTCGGCGCCGACATGAACATGGCTTCCGGCGGGCCTATCACCGGCTTTGGCGTGGGCAATCCCTACGATGAAAAGAACTACCACAGCTATTTCATCTGCGTGCAGAACTGCGATTCACCGGTATCCCAGGATCGCGTCTACGCGCGCTCGCCGCGCGGCAAGTACGGCCGCATGCCATGGACCTTCACCCTCAATGCCGGCATCAGTTACATCCAGCCGTTCGAGGGCGGCGAGTTCCGGGTGAAGCTGGCGGTGTACAACCTGCTCAACATGAAGCGCACGACGGCGGTGGATCAGGATCTGCAGACGGACATCGGCGACGTGAAAGATGCCAATGGAAACGACACCGGCGTCGGCCAGCTCAATCCGACTTTCAGGCAGCCGCTGGGCTTCCAGTCGCCGCGCTTCACCCAGCTGACCATGTCCGTCAATTTCTGATCGACCTCCCCGATCGCGGCCCGCCCGACTGGCGGGCCGCTCTTTTTTTGGCACGACCGCATCAATTACCGATAACCAGCCCATGCCCACGCAGAAGACGAGCCACCCGGCAGCGCAGGAAACCGCCCCGGAAGCGAATAGTGCCCACGGCATGTTCGACGGCGTCGACCTGCAACGACTGGCCGAACGCATTCCTACCCCATTCCACGCCTACTCCGCCAGCGCGATCCGCCAACGCATCGGCGAACTGCAGGCGGCGCTGGCCGGGCTCGACGCCACCATCTGCTTCGCGGTCAAGGCCAACCCGAACCTCGCCATCCTGCAGCTGATGGCCAACGCCGGCGTCGGCGCCGACATCGTCTCGGCCGGTGAAATGCGCCGCAGCCTGCATGCAGGCATGCCGCCGGAGCGCATCGTGTTCTCCGGCGTCGGCAAGAGCGCGGACGAGATTGCCGGCGCGCTGGCCGTCGGCATCCATCGCTTCAACGTCGAGTCACACGACGAACTGCTCACCCTGCAACGCCTGGCCGAAGCCCAGGGCGTGACGGCGCGCGCCGCCGTGCGCGTCAATCCCGATGTCGACGCGCACACGCACGCCAAGATCTCCACCGGCAAGGCGGAGAACAAGTTCGGCGTGAGCATCGACGAAGCGCGCCGCTGGTTCGCCGAGCGTGGCCGGCTGTCGCATGTGCAGCTCGACGGCCTGCACGTGCACATCGGCTCGCAGATCCTCACGCTGGAACCGTTCCGGCTGGCACTGCAGCGAGTGGCCGAGTTCTGGCGCGAGCTCGAACAGGACGGCCATTCGATCAACAGCATCGACGTCGGCGGCGGCCTCGGCGTGAGCTACCGCGCCGGCACCGACCAGCCCGTATCCGCCTCCGACTACGTGAACGTGATCCGCACCGCACTCGCCGGCTACAAAGGTCGCGTGCTGCTGGAACCGGGCCGCTACCTGGTCGCCGAGGCCGGCGTGCTGCTGACCCGGGTGATCCGCGTGAAGGCGGGCGTCGAGCGGCAGTTCCTGGTGCTCGACGCAGCAATGAACGACCTGCAGCGACCCAGCCTGTACGACGCCTGGCACGACATCGTGCCGGTGTCGAATGCGTCGCGGCCGTTGACCACCTACGACATCGTCGGCCCGGTGTGCGAAACCGGCGACACCTTCGCCCGCGGACGCGAACTGCCCGGGTGCGCCCCCGGCGACCTGTTGCTGATCAAGGCCACCGGCGCGTACGGTACGTCGATGGCCTCCACCTACAACTCGCGGCCGCTGGCCATCGAGATACTGTTGAACCAGGGTCGCTACGCGGTGGTGCGCCGCCGTCAGCACTTCGAGGAAATGATTGCCGGCGAGCAGCCGGCGCGGAACTGGGAAACGACATGAAGACCATCGCGCGCCTCGCCACCCTCGCCAGCCTGACCCTGTGCGCCGCGCTGCCCGCGCACGCCGCCGAACAGGATCCGCCGATCACCATCGACACCCATGTCGATATTCCCTTCACCTACATGGCCGAGCCGCGCTTCGACGCCGGCAAAGACACCCGCCTGCTGGTCGACCTCGGCAAGATGGAACGCGGCGGCCTCAACGCGGCGTTCTTCGTGATCTGGGTGCCGCAGCACACGCTCGATGCGACCGGCTACGCCAAGGCGGTGGATCGGGCCGAGCAGAAGTACGACGCGATCGGCCGCATGCTGATGCAGTATCCCGACCGCATCCGCCTGGCCACCACGCCGGAGCAATTGCTGGCCAGCCACCAGGCCGGGTTGCTGTCCGCGACGATCGAGATCGAGAACGCCTACTCGCTCGGCCACGACATCCACCGCCTCGACGCCGCATTCGATCGCGGCGCGCGCTCGGTCGGCCTGGTCCACGTCGGCAACAACGACCTGTGCAGCAGCTCGCTGCCCGACACCGAGCATGGCGAGCCGGCGATGAACAGCGCCGGCGACAAGGGCATGAGCGACTTCGGCCGCGCCGTGGTGAAACGCGCCAACCAGCTCGGCATGCTGGTCGACATCTCCCACGCCTCGGACAACTGCGTGCGCGATGCGCTCAAGCTATCCAGCACGCCGCTCATCGCCTCGCACTCCGGCGCCCGCGCCGTGCTCGACCACCCGCGCAACCTGCCCGATGACCTGCTGCGCGCGATCGCCGCCAGGGGCGGCGTGATCGACGCCGTGGCCTACAAGGAATTCCTGAAGAAGGACCCGGGCCGCGAGGCCGCCGAAAAGAAACTGCAGCACGCCATCGCCAAGCAGGCCGGCGAGAAGGAATACGACAGCGACAGCGACGACTACCGGCCGGAGATGGAAGCCGGCATGGCCGAGATCCAGAAGCAATACCCGCTGGCCACGCTGGACGACTACGTGAAGCAGATCCGGCACATGGTGAAGGTTGCCGGCATCGACCACGTCGGCATCGCCTCCGACTTCGACGGCGGCGGCGGCATCACCGGCTGGAAGGACGCCGGCGAAACCCGCAACGTCACCGCCGCGCTGCGCCGCGCCGGTTTCAGCGACGCCGACATCGCCAAGCTGTGGGGCGGCAACCTGCTGCGCGTGTGGAGCGAGGTCGAGCACCATGCCGATCGCCCTTAAGCCGCGTCTGCTGCTGGCAGCGGCACTCGGGCTGGGCTGCACGCTCGCCCACGCGGCCACGCCCGGGGCGGAAACCGCCGCCCTCGACAAGATCGTCGACGCTACCGTCGCCCGCTACCGGCTGCCCGGCATCGCCGTGGGCGTGATCGAGAACGGGCAGGTCGTCTACACGCGCACCGTGGGCGAAACCGTCGCCGGCTCGGGCCGCAAGATCACTCCGCAGACGTTGTTCAAGATCGCCTCCAACAGCAAGGCGATGACCACCGCGTTGCTTGGGCGTCTCGTCGACGCCGGCAAGCTGCGCTGGGACGATCCGGTGACGAAGTACCTGCCGCAGTTCCGCATGCACGATCCGTGGGTCACCGCGAACATGCGCGTGGCCGACCTGCTCACCCATTCCAGCGGCCTGCCCGAAGGCGGCGGCGACCTGATGCTGTGGCCGGAGCCGAACGCGTTCACCCGCGCCGACATCATCCACGGCCTCGCCTTCATCAAGCCCGGCTACGGCTTCCGCTCGCGGTACCAATACGACAACCTGCTCTATGTGGTGGCTGGCGAAGTGGCGGTCGCCGCGGGTGGTGCTTCATACGAAACACTGATGCGGCGCGAAGTGTTCGAGCCGCTGCACCTGGACCGCTGCCAGGTCGGCGCGTGGAAGCGCGACGCGGTCGGCAACGTGGCGCAGCCGCATCGCCGGGACAACGGCCGCAACGTGGCGATCGGCGAGGACGCCGCGGAGATCCCGGCAATCACCTCCGCGCCGGCCGGCGGCATTCGCTGCGACCTCGAGGACATGCTCGGCTGGGCGCGCAACTGGCTGGTGCCCACGCCGGCACAGCTGACCTGGCTGTCGCCGGCGCAGCGGCAGGTGCTGCAGGCGCCGCACATGCTGATCCCGGTTTCCGAGCAGCGCCGGGCATGGGACAACACGCACGTCATGGCCTACGGCTACGGTTGGCGCATGGCCGATGTGGATGGCGAATGGAACGTGTGGCACACCGGCACGCTGAACGGCATGTACTCGATGCTTTCGCTGCTGCCCGATCGACGCAGCGGCTTCGTGTTCATGATCAACGGCGAAGCGGGCGATGCCCGCACCGTGCTGGGCGAAGTGCTGACCAAGCACTTCACCGCGCCCGGCGACAGCCGCGGCGTGGACTGGTATGCCGACGCGCTGGAGCAGCGGGCGAAGCAGCGATCACCCGCCTCGTCTACCCCGGACACCGCGGCACAGCAACCGGTCAGCGCCGCCGGGCTGGCGCGCTGGCGCGGGCGGTACCGTGACCCGTGGTTCGGCGACATCACGCTGTGTCCGCGCGACGGGAAGATGTATTTCGCCGCCGCGAAATCGCCGACGCTGACCGGCACGGTGATGCGCCTTGGCGACCGCTACCTGGTGCACTGGAACGATTCGGCCGACCTGGATGCCTGGCTGGATTTCCATGCGGCCGCCGGCGGCCAGCCGATCGCCCTGCGCATGGCCAAGCTCGATCCCCAGGGCGACTTCAGCTCCGATTACGAGGACCTCGACTTCCAGCGCGTCGGTGGTTGCCGCTGATGCGCCGCCCGCTCGCCGCCATCGTGCTGTTCGCCGCCATCGGCGGGTCCGCAGGCAGTCTCGCAGAACAGCCGCCGGCACTGTCGCCGGCGAAGACCGCCGCCGCGGCCAACCTGGTCGACATCCGCACGCTGGTGCCGGACATCGCCGAGGACATCAAGTACGCCGGCAGCGACAACTTCGTCGGTGCGCCTGTGGACGGCTACCGCGCGCCCAAATGTTTCCTGCTGCGCCCGGTCGCCGAGGCGCTGGCACGGGTCGAACGCGACCTGCGCACCCGGCACCTGCGCCTGAAGATCTGGGACTGCTACCGCCCAGCACGTGCGGTGGCGCATTTCGTCCGCTGGGCACACGATGCGGCCGACCAGCGCACGAAGGCGCAGCACTACCCGACGCTGGACAAGTCCAGGCTGCTTGGCGACTACATCGCACCGATATCCGGCCACAGCCGCGGCAGCACCGCCGACCTCACGCTGCAACGCTGCGCCAGCGACGACACGCACTGCGAACCGCTGGAGATGGGCACCGACTTCGACTACTTCGGCGTGCGCGCAAACACCGACGTGCCCGGCCTCACGCCGCGGCAGCGCGACAACCGCGCACTGCTGCGCAACGCGATGGAACAAGGCGGTTTCCGCAACTATCCGCTCGAATGGTGGCACTACACCTTCACTCCCGAGCCCACACCGCACACGATCTACGACGTGCCGGTGCAATGACCCCGGCCGTGCCCCGCGCCGACGCGATCCAGCCTGGAGATTTGGCATGCGCATGCTGACGTTGATTTTCGCCGCGCTGCCCCTGTTCGGCAGCTGCGCGGCCAGCGCCGCCGAACCGGCGCACGACAGCGTCATCGATCCGCTGATGCAGAAATACGCCGGCAACGGTCCGGGCGCCTCGCTGCTGGTGCTCAAGGACGGCAAGGCGCTGATCCGTCGCGGCTATGGCATGGCAAACCTGGAACGGCATGAGCGGGCCTCGCCGGCGACCAACTACCGGCTGGCCTCGGTGAGCAAGCAGTTCACCGCGGCGGCGATCCTGCTGCTGGCCGAGGACGGCAGGCTGAAACTGGACGACTCGATCCGTCGCTGGCTGCCGTCGCTGCCGGCGACCACCGCCAAGGTGACGCTGCGGCAACTGCTGAGCCACACCGGCGGCCTGATCGACTACGAGGACCTGATGCCGGCCAGCACCACCGAACAGCTCAACGACCATGACGTGCTGCGCCTGCTGTCGGCCACGCAGAAGAGCTACTTCGCTCCGGGCACGGCGTATCGCTACAGCAACTCGGGCTACGTGTTGCTGGGCCTGGTGGTGGAGCAGGCCTCGGGGCAGGGTCTGCCCGCGTTCCTGCAGCAGCGCATCTTCCGACCGCTGCACATGGATCGCACGCTGTTGTATGTCCGCGGCGGCCCCGAGGTCAGCCATCGCGCCTACGGCTACAGCGAGCAGGACGGCGCGTGGACGCGTACCGACCAGAGCGTCACCAGCGCCACCCGCGGCGACGGCGGCATCTATTCGTCGATCGACGACCTGGCCAAGTGGGATGCCGCGCTGTACGACGACCGCCTGCTCAGCGATGCCTCGCGCAAGCTCGCTTTCAGTCCGCATGCGAAAGTGGTTGGCGAGCCTTACGAAGCCAGCTACGGTTTCGGCTGGCGCATCACCGGCGATACGCTTTGGCACTCGGGTGAAAGCATCGGCTTCCGCAACGTGATCGTGCGCTGGCCAAAACAGCACCTCACGGTGATCCTGCTCAGCAACCGCAACGATCCGGAGCCATACCGCACCGCGTTGTCCATCGCCGAACCTTTCCTGCGTTGAGGAATCGGCTGCCACACAAGCGCCCTGGTCCGGAGTCGTCGCTGATGCGCCATCCATTCGAGCTGCCCGCAAACCGTCGCCTGGCGTGGCGCTGGGTCGCGCTCGCGCTGATCCTGCTGCTCGCCGCCTGTGCCCGGACACCGCCGCGCAACCCCATCGCGACATGGGTGCCTTCGCCCAACCACGACATCCGCCGCCCGGTGCTGATCGTGCTGCACTTCACCAACCAGCACTCCGCGCAGGAGAGCCTGGATACCTTGCGCACCAGGAACAGCGGCGGTCCGGTGAGCTCGCACTACCTGGTCGGCAGCGACGGGCACATCTATCAGCTGGTATCCGATCAACTGCGTGCGTGGCATGCCGGCCCGGGACGCTGGGGCACGATCACCGACGTCAACTCCGCCTCGATCGGCATCGAGCTGGACAACGACGGCTCGACCCCGTTTGCGCCGCCGCAGGTCGCCAGCCTGCTGCGTTTGCTCGGCGACCTCACCGAACGACTGCATATCCCGCGCACGCAGATCGTCGGCCACGAGGACTTCGCGCCCGGGCGCAAGGACGACCCCGGCCCGCTGTTCCCATGGAAGCAGCTGGCCGACGCCGGCTTCGGCCTGTGGCCGCAGGCACCGCTGCTCGATCCGCCGGCCGGCTTCGATCCGTGGATGGCGCTGGGACTGGTCGGCTATCCGCTGGAGGATCGGGCAGCCACCGTGCGCGCATTCCACCATCACTTCCGCGGCATGCAGGGCGATACGCTCGATGCCGAGGACCTGCGCATCCTCTATGGCCTCGCGCAACAGATCGAATCCGCAGGCAACACGCCCACCGCTGGCTAGAACGCCAGTACCTGCCCGGTATACGTCTCGACCAATGCACTGAACGGCCGACCATCGCCGGTGAACAGCAACGCGCGGTGCTGCAGCACGAAATGCGGTATCGCCAGCGCACCCGCAGCCGACTGCGTTTGCGTGCGCTGCAACTCCCAGCCGGCGGGCAACGGCGACCACAGCAGTTCCGCGCTCAAGGTCTCGCGGCGAAAATGCAGCGGCCGCACTACCTTGCCGAACGGCACGTCGCTGCTGTCGAGCTGTCGATTCATCGCGGCCGTCAGCCGGTTCGGCAAGTACCAGTTGTCCGCCTCGGACAGCACGCGATCGCCGCACTTCAACTGCACCCGCCGGTACTTCACCGGCTCGTTCGCATCGATCGCCAGTTGCGTGCGCAAATCGCGTGGCAACGGCTTGTCGCCGCCACGCACCCGCTGCGCAATGACACGCGCCGGCGAGGCCATGTGATGCGCGCCGCACCACCGCTCCAGCGTCAGCGTCGCGCTGTCATGGCTGAGCAGGTCGGCGTTGAGGGTTTGCAGCAGAGCCAGGGCCTGGGTACGGCCGAGCGGGGTGTCGGGCCAACTCGGCACGGCCGCGTCGCGTGCGGTGGCGGCGCCGCCGCCGATCATCGAAAGCAGCGCGAGCACACACAGCCACCGGAAGGGTCTCAAAGTCCCTTCGCCGCCTGCGCCACCGCACGGAACAACGCACGCCCCTTGTTCATCGTCTCCTCCCACTCGGCGGCGGGGTCGGAGTCGTAGACGATGCCGGCGCCGGCCTGCACGTGCAGGCGGCCATCCTGGATCACCGCGGTGCGGATCGCGATGGCGGTGTCCGCATCGCCCCACCAGCCGATCCAGCCGATCGCGCCGGCGTAGATGTTGCGCTTGTACGGCTCCAGCTCCTGGATGATTTCCAGGGCGCGGATCTTCGGCGCGCCGCTGAGCGTGCCGGCGGGGAACGTGGCTTTCAGCACGTCCATGTAGCTGAGGTTCGGCTTGGCGGTGCCCTGTACCTGCGACACGATGTGCATCACGTGCGAGTAGCGCTCGATCACGAACGACTCGCTGACCTCGACCGTGCCGGTCTCGCTGATCCGGCCGATGTCGTTGCGGCCCAGGTCGATCAGCATGACGTGCTCGGCGCGCTCCTTGGGGTCGGCCAGCAGCTCGGCTTCCAGCGCCTGATCCTCCTCCTCCGTCGCACCGCGCTTGCGCGTGCCGGCAAGCGGACGCACCAGCACCTTGCCGTCCTTCAGGCGTGCCAGGATTTCCGGCGAGGAGCCGACGATCTGGGTATCGCCCAGATCGACGAAGTACATGTACGGCGACGGGTTCAGCGCGCGCAACGCGCGGTACACGTCCACGGGACGCGCATTGAAACCGATGCTGAGGCGCTGCGAAGGCACCACCTGGAAGATGTCGCCGGCACGGATGTATTCCTTCGCACGCTCGACCATCACCTCGAACTCTTCCCTGGTGAACGAGGACTTGAAATCGCTCTCGTCCAGCGCGATCGACTGGGTGAGCTGCGGATACGATGCGCCCCCCTGGCGCAGGCGGTAGACCAGCGCATCGAGCCGGCGCAGCGCCTCGGCATAGGCCTGCGGTTGCGCGGGGTCGGCGTGCACGATCAGGTACAGCCGGCCCTTGAGGTTGTCGAACACCGCCACTTCCTCGGCCAGCATCAGCAGCACGTCGGGCGTGCCGAGCTCGTCGGCGCGATCCCACTGCGCCAGCCGCGGTTCGATGTAGCCGATCGTCTCGAAGCCGAAATAGCCGACCAGGCCGCCGGTGAAGGCAGGCAGCTGGGGCAGCCGCGGCACATCGTACTGCTGGCGCAGTTTCTCGATCTCGCCCAGCGGATCGTCCAGATGGCGGCGCTCGGTCACCTCGCCGGAATCCTCCACCTCGAGTTCATGCCCGCGCAGGCGATACACCCGCTTCGCTGGCAGCCCGATGATCGAATAGCGTCCCCAGGTGGCGCCGCCCTCGACCGATTCGAACAGGAAGGTGTACGGGCCATCGGCCAGTTTCAGGTACACCGACAGCGGCGTGTCGAGGTCGGAAAACACCTCGCGCACCAGCGGAATGCGCGTATGCCCCTGGGCAACCAGCGCGTCGAATTCGTCTCGGGAGATCACGGATGAGCCATTTGTACGGGAGCGGGTTGCTGAAGATAGCAGGCTGAGGTGGTACGAGTCTGGACATCCAGGGCAAGAACATATCCTCGCCCAGCCCTGTGCCCGCCGCGCCAAGATGAGGGTGAATCAGAGTCGCTGCCGCGGCATGCCGTGCAGGCGCAGCGAGAACGCCACACCCGTGCCGTCGTCGAGGTTGCGCGCGCTGGCGACGCCGCCGTGGCGTTCGGCGACCAGTCGCACCACGTACAGGCCCAGGCCCAGGTGCGGCGCGTCGCCGGGGGTGGCCTTGTCGCGCAGGCTGACCAGCGAATCGAACAGCCGGCCCTGCATCGCCTCCGGCAACAGCGGGCCCTGGTTGGCCAGCTCGATGTCGACGCCGCCCGTCGCGGCGCTCAGGCTCAGGCGCAGCCAGCCATGCTCGGGCGTGAACGACAGCGCGTTGTCGAGCAGTTTGTCCAGCGCCTGTGCGATCAGCTCGGGCGCGCAATGCAGGCGCAATGGCGCTTCGGGCAGCACGCAATCGAGCCGGCGCGTGCCGATCAGGGCACGGTAGGCGTCGGCGCAGCCGCGCACCACGTCGCGCAGGTCGACGTCCTCGGGTTCCGCGGCGGTGATCGAGCGCTCCATCCGGCTCGACTCGCTCATCGCGCGCACCAGCGCGCCGAGTCGTGCCACGCCGTCGCGGGCGCGCGCCAGGTAGGGCTGCGCCTCAACCGGCAATGCTGCGTGTTCGAGGTTGTCCAGCGAGGACTTCACGATCGCCAGCGGCGTGTTGAGTTCGTGCGAGAGTTTCGAGGCGAGCGTGCGCAGGTAGTCGGTGTAGCCACCGACCACCACGAACAATCGCTCGAAGCTGCGCGCAAGGTCGCCGATCTCGTCCGGCGCACCGGTCATCGGGAAGCGGCCTTGCTCGAACAGGCCGTCCAGACGTCCATCGTTGAGTTGCGCGCGTTCGGCGGCGTTGCGCAGGCGCGCGAGCCGCAGGCTGAGACGGGTGGCGAATGCCAGCAGGATGGCGCCAGCCACCAGCAGCACGCCGAAGCTGGTCAGCAGCAGGGCGAACAGCGCGCGGTTGGCGAGCAGCGGCACGGCCCGGCTGGCCTGCTCCAGCAACAGTACGCCGTCGACCTGGCCCGCGCGTTCGATCGGCACGGCGGCAGCCAGCACCACGCTGCCGCGTTCCTCCCCACTGCGCCATACGGCCACCGGTTTGCCGGCGCCTGCCTGGCCGACCTCCGGGGTCTCCAGCCGCGGCACATCCTGCGACCAGGGGTTGGCATCTTCCAGACGGGTCGCCAGCAACGAGCGATAGACCAGCGAGGCGAACCAGCCTGGCTGGCTGTCGGCATCCGGCGCACTGTCGAGACGGCCGGTGCGCCCCAGCAACCAGCCTTGTGGCGCCAGCACGCGCGCCTGCACGCGGTCGGGCACGAGCTGCGCCAGCTCGCGAGAAAGCTCGTCGGAATAGCTCAGCAGGGTCCGCGTATCGGAAGCCATCCGGTCGCCGCCGGCTGCTGCGTCGTATACGCCGACACCGAGTACGTTCAAGTGCAACGTCGTCGGCAGCCGCAGCTCGACCTGATAGCCGCTGCCATCCTCCTGCCATTGCGCAGCGAGCAGGTCAGGCAAGCCGTCGACCGCCGGGTCGAGCGGTTGTGCAGTGAACGACCCGGGAGCCGCGCTGGTCAGCAGGTAGCGGCGCTGGCCGGCCGCCGTGCCCAGGGTCAGGATCACGTGATCGGCGGCCAGCGCGTTGGCATCGCCGGCATCCGCGCGAGTGCGGCGGATGTTGCGCACGTTCGCGTACAGGTAGAGCCCGCCGTCATCGGCGGCCAGCAGCAGCCGGCCATGCTGGCCCAGCGGCTGGGCCCATGGCGTCAACGGCGCCCAGTCATCACCGTAACCATCCACGGTAATTGGCCCGGGGGGAGCCTGCACGTACCAGCTCCGCCGGGGTTCCGGCTGCACGGCGCCGGTCACCACCAGGCTGCGCGCCACCGCATTCGCCGACGCCAGCAACGCCTGCGCCTGGCCATCGCGCAACAACGCCTCCATCTGCCGAACGTACGACCAGCCGGCGATCGGCAAGGCCAGCGTGCACAGCGCGACGAGCAGGAGTTTGCGGCGCAGGTTCATTCGGGATGGATCAGCCGCCGTGCGCGGGCAGCACGGCCGGGTCGGCCGACCAGCGGGTGGCTAACACGACCTGCATGAAGTCGGCGAGCAAGATCCGGCGCGACGGGTCGGCGTCGTCGAACGCCATCGACCAGCTCAGCCGCACGCCGCTGGCCGCGCCCGGATCGCAGAACACCAGCACGTCGTCGATATGGTCGCTGCCCTGGTAGACCGAGGCCTCGCACGGCATGGCCGGGTGCCGCACGGCGAAGCCGGAGACCTTGCCGGCCGGGTCGTGCTGCAGGTAGCGCTTGCGGTCGGCCTGCACCTCGTCGGCCAACGCGGGCAGCCGGCGCGGCCACACGTTGAGCACCATCACCCGCTGCGGCTTGCCGCTCCATTCGCCCTGGTACAGCACGGCGTTGACGCCGATCGCGCGCGCATAGGTGCAGCAGTCGCGCGTCCAGCCGGCCGGCGTGGCGACGCTGATCGCCCAGGCCGGTGCATTGCCGTCGCGGGCGCCGCGGGCCAGCACGCCGTCGTCCGTGCCGGCCGCCTGCGCCAGCGCCGCAAACGCACACAGCAGCAACGCCAGCCACGTGCGCCCGCTCACGGCTTCCACCGGTAGCCGACACCGTGCACAGTTTCGATCGCATCGAAATCCGGCGCCACCGCGATGAACTTCTTGCGGATGCGCTTGATGTGCGAGGTGATGGTGGCGTCGTCGACCACAAGTTCCGCCTCGCGCATCAGCTGGTCGCGATTCTTCACGTGGCCGGGGAAGCGGATCAGCGTGTGCACCATCCAGAATTCGGTGACGGTGAGCGGTACTTCCGCGCCGTTCCAGCTGATCCGCATGCGCTCGGATTCCATCTTCAGCGGGCCGTGCTCGATCACCGTCTCGCTGGAGGCCGGCGCTTTCAGCGATTCGATCCGGCGGAACAGCGCGGCGATGCGCGCGGCCAGCTGGTGCAGGCTGGTGTCCTTGCTGAGGTAGTCGTCGGCGCCCAGGCGCAGGCCGGAGATCACGTCGAAATCGGAATCGCGCGCGGTGAGGAAGATCAGCGGCAGAGTGGCGGATTTCGCGCGCAACTCGCGGCACAGATCGAAGCCGCCCTCCGGTTCATCGCCGAGCCCGATGTCGATGATGACCAGCTCCGGCAACCGCATCGCGAACGCAGTGGAGGCCTCCTGGCGCGAGCCGTAACCGCGCGCGTCATAGCCAAAGCGGTTCAGCGCCTCCACGTAGTTGGCACGGATCAATGGTTCGTCTTCGACGATGGCAATGCTGCGGCCCATGGCTCGCTCCCTGAAATGACGGACGCTGGAATAGTGGGCGCAGCGTGCTATGCGCTTCGCGCCGACGCAAGCCACTTCGCGCCATCTCGTGCGGGCGCCCGCGATTTGCCACAAGCCGGCGGCAAACCGGCCGCATTGCGCCGTCCGCCACGCCGCTGCCCAAGGTGTGATGTGGACCAGGCACCGTACGTGGAGATCACTCATGTCAAAAACCGAAATCACCGATCGCGACCCGAATGCCGAACTGCGCGGCTTCGAACCCTTGCGCATGACCCTGGCGCTCGGCGCGTTGCTGCTCGGCCTGCTGCTGGGCATCCACTGAGGAGAACGTCATGCCGAAGCTTTCTTTCCATTCGCCCCGCTTCGACCCGTTTGCCGTGGAAGGCACCCGCGCGCCCGGCCCGAAAGGCGTGGCAGCGGGCGCGGCCCGCGATGAAACCGACCCGGACTGGCAACCGATGTAACGCCTGCGCCGCCCCGCTGTTCCGTCCGACATGGTGGTTGTTCTCCCCTCGCTCGCGAGGGGTTTTTTTTGATCGCTCCCGGCGCACAACACATTCTCGGCAACAGGCGGTCAGCATTTCGCCCCGATGCCGCCGCACCCCGACACCTCCATGTCGGCGCTTCGGCCGCAACGCATGCCTCAATGCAGCCGTACCGCTCAATCCAGGGAAAGACCATGCGCACACCACCACGATTCCTGCCCGCGCTGCACCGACTGCTCGCGCTCGGCTGTCTGCTGTTCAGCATCGCCACGCACGCCAGCGCGCCGGACAGCGGCGAGCTGCGCCTGCACGACCAGGCCGGTCGCATGCAGAGCCTGGCCAGCCTGGACACCGACGTGGAGTACCACGTCAGCGGGCTGGTCGCCGAGGTGCAGGTCCGGCAGCAGTTCCGCAACACCGGCAAGCACTGGCTGGAAGGCGATTACCTGCTGCCGCTACCCGCCGGGGCCGCGGTGCATTCGATGGCGCTGGACATCGGCGAGCGCCGCATCGTCGCCGACATCAAGGCCAGGGACGCGGCCCGCAAGGTGTTCGAACAAGCCCGGGCCGGAGGCCGCAAGGCCGCGCTGATCGAAGCCGACAGCGGCAATCTGTTCCGCACCGCGGTGACCAACGTGGCACCGGGCGAAGCGGTGACGATCGTGCTGCATTACTGGCAGCGCGTGGATTACCGGTCCGGCGAGTTCTCGCTGCGCTTTCCGCTCACTTTCACTCCGCGCTACCACATGCAAACCGGGGCGCGGCCGGACGACACGGGTATCGCCACGCCGCGGTTGTTTGCCGACGATGGTGCTGCCGCACCGCTGCGCACGCATATCGCGGTATGGCTGGATGCCGGCGTGCCGCTGGCCGACGTGGGCAGCCCCAGCCATGCGATCGTCAGCGAGCGGCAGGGCGATTCGTGGAGTATCCACCTGCGCGACGACAGCGTGCTGCCCGATCGCGACTTCGTGCTGCGCTGGTCGCCGCAGCCGCAAACCCAGCCGAACGTGGCCAGTTTCAGCCAGGACATCGACGGCGCGCACTACGCGATGCTGATGTTGCTGCCGCCGCAGCAGCAGACGCAGCGTTTGCCGCGCGAGCTGATCCTGGTCATCGACACTTCCGGTTCGATGGGCGGCGAATCGATCCGCCAGGCGCGCGCCGCGCTGGACCTGGCACTGAGCCGGCTGCAACCGGGCGATCGTTTCAACGTGGTCGAGTTCAACTCGATCCTCGACCCGTGGCGCGCACAGGCCGTCGCCGCTACGCCCGAAGCCGTGCAGCAGGCGCGCGCGTGGGTGAGCCAGTTGCAGGCGGAAGGCGGCACCGAGATGGAGCCAGCCTTGCGTTTTGCGCTCAGCGGCCATGCGCCGTCCGGCTATGTTCGCCAGGTGCTGTTTGCCACCGATGGCGCGGTCGACAATCCGAACGGGCTGATGCAGTTGATCGACCAGCGGCTGGGTGATTCGCGACTGTTTCCGGTAGGCATCGGCAGCGCGCCGAACGCGCAGTTCCTGCAGGCGGCGGCGCGCCACGGCCGCGGCAGCGAAACCCTGATCACCGACACCGGCACGCTCACGGCGTCGATGCTGCAATTGCTGGCGAAGCTCGACCATCCGGCACTGCACGATCTGCACGTGGACTGGCCGGCGGGCAGCGAAGCCTACCCGCGCGAACTGCCTGACCTGTACCTGGGCGAGCCCTTGCTGGTCACCGCGAAACTGCCGCAGCGAGTCGCGAAGGTGCAGGTGCACGGCAAGCTGACCGATCGGGAATGGACGGCACCGATGGACCTGTCCACGCCGGCCGCGGCCGCGGGCCTGGATCGGCTGTGGGCGCAATCGCGCATCGCCGATCTGGAGGATCAGCTCGCCCGCGGCGGCGACGCGAAGGAACTCGCCGCGGAAATCACCCGCACCGCACTCGCCGCGCACCTGGTCAGCCGCTATACCAGCCTGGTCGCGGCGGACACGACGCCTGCACGCAGCGCCGCGGCCGCACTCAAACACGCGCAGGTGCCCAACGTGATGCCGTCCGGCACCCACTTCGCGGGCATCCTCGCCGCCGGCGACGCGCGCTTCGCGCAAACCGCCACGCCGGCCGAACTGGAACTCTGGCTGGCCCTGCTCGCCCTGCTGCTGGCGGCGCTGGCCTGGCGGATGCAACGGGCGGCGCGATGAACCGGCGGCGCGCCTGGCGGCACCTGATGGTCGCCGCATTGGCGCTGGCGGCCGGGCTTGGCCTCAGCGCCGGCTGGATCCATGCCAAGGCGGCGCTGGCGCAGGTACTGCTGGAGCGGGCCTGGGCACACTCCGATCACGGCCGGCGCATGCAACGGCCGTGGCCATGGGCCGATATCGCACCGTTGGCCAGGCTCAGCGTGCCGCGGTTGCAGCGGAACCTGATTGTGCTTGACGGCGACAGCGGCCAGGCGCTGGCGTTCGGCCCCGGCTGGACACCCGGCAGCGCGCGCCCGGGTGCGGCATCCGGGCTGACCGTCATCAGCGCCCATCGTGACACCCAGTTCGGCTTTCTGAAGGCTTTGCGCGCAGGCGACCGCCTGCGCCTGGATGGCCCTGCCGGCGCAAGCGAGTACCAGGTGGAAAGCAGCCGCGTGATCGACAGCCGTCAGCATGGCCTGCCTCCCGCCGACAGCGAGGATGGCTTGTGGCTCGTCACTTGTTATCCGTTCGACGCGACCGTGCCGGGCGGGCCGCTGCGCTACGTCGTCAAGGCGCGCCGGGCGGACGGCGCTGCCAGTTGATCAAAATGGAGGGGAACCAACGTCGATCGGCCCGGTCAGAACTTTTGATTGGTACCCTTCCATTGCCGTGGAACGTGCCGATGCGGCCGTTGACCCCTCCCTGGCGGCGGCCGTGTCGGCACACCAATCAGTGGTGTTCCCTCTCACGTCTTGACGACGTTTTATCCCGGCGCAGCCGTTCATTGCGCCGGGATTTTTATGCGTGGATGGTTTTGCGGGGCGGCTCCCGGCCGATGGCCATGCGCAAGGCGAGCGGTACGCCTAGCCGATCGCCTTGCGCATGGCGGCGATCTCGGCGCGGTAATCCTTCGCGTGGAAGATCGCCGAACCCGCCACGAAGGTGTCGGCACCGGCCGCGGCAATCGCGCCGATGTTTTCCGCGGTGACGCCGCCATCGACTTCGAGGCGGATCGCGCGGCCGCTGGCGTCGATGCGCGCGCGTGCCTGGCGCAGTTTCTCCAGCGCACCGGGGGTGAACTTCTGTCCGCCGAAGCCCGGGTTGACCGACATGATCAGGATCAGGTCGAGCTTGTCCATCACGTAGTCGAGATAGTCCAGCGGCGTGGCCGGGTTGAACACCAGCCCGGCCTGGCAGCCCGATTCCTTGATCAGGCCTAGCGTGCGGTCGATGTGCTCGCTCGCCTCCGGATGGAAGCTGATCAGGCTGGCGCCGGCCCTGGCGAAGTCCGGCACGATGCGGTCGACCGGCTTGACCATCAGGTGCACGTCGACCGGCGCGGTGACGCCGTACTTGCGCAGCGACTGCAGCACCATCGGCCCGATCGTGAGGTTCGGCACGTAATGGTTGTCCATCACGTCGAAGTGCACCCAGTCGGCACCGGCGGCCAGCGACGCGGCGGTGTCTTCGCCGAGCCGCGCGAAATCCGCGGCAAGGATGGATGGGGCAATGACAGGGGCTTGCTTGGGCATGGGAGTACCGGGAATCGAAAATCGGGGAACGGGGAACGGGGAACGGGGAACGGGGAACGGGGAACGGGGAACGGGGAAGCTTAAAGAGTCTTTTCCGCAGCTTTCAATCCGACTCGGAACACACGTTACAACAGCCTGCACGTTCCCTGTTCCCCGTTCCTTGTTCCCCGCTCATTTGAACCCGCGCATTTCCTTGATCCGGTCATACGCGGCATTGATCTCGCTGGCGCGCGACTCCGCACGCTTGCGCATGTCCTCGGGCAGGTCGCCGAGGCGGTCGGGGTGATGTTCGGAGATCAGCTTGCGGTAGGCGCGCTTGACCGCACGGTCGTCGGCGCTGCGATCGATGCCGAGCACGGCATACGGATCCGGCCCCTGCGGCGTGCGCTGCGGCGGCGCGTAGCCGCCGCCGGCCGGGCCGTGACCGTAACCGCGTTGACCGCCCGCGCCGGCGTTCCACGCGTAGCCCTTCATCGCCATCAGCGCCATCAGCTCCATCTCGCTGACCCGCAGCGCGAACGCGAGCTGGCGCAGGATCGACATCTTTTCAGGCGGCGGGTTGCCCTCGGCCAGCACGGTTTCGATCACCACGTCGAGCACCGGAAACGCATGGTCACGGCGCAGGCCGACCCAGTTGCGCAGCGCGGTGATGGTCTGGGTGACGTCGAACTCCGGCTGCTTGCCTGCGTTGAAACTGACCACCGCCTGCTTGCGCAGCTCGGCATCCAGTTTCATGCGGGTCATCAAGCGCTCGGCAATCGCGATCTCCTGCTCCGACACGCGGCCATCGGATTTCGCCACCGCGCCGAGCAGGGTGAACAGCGGGCCGACGAAGCCGCCGGCTTCCGGTATGGCGTTCTTGCGCTGGCTGTAGCGCATGTTGTCGAAGATGAAACCGATCACCGCGCCGGTGATGGCCCCGGGCAGGCGGCCGATGATCAATCCGAAGAATGCGAACCACAGCGTGTAGGTGAAGCTCATGGCTGGACCTGCGGTTGCGGTGGTTGCACGTTGTACCAGCGGGCCAGCGCATCGAGTTCGGCATCGCTGACCGGACCGATCGCGGCGCGCATCACCGGAATATTGCGGCGGCCGTCGCGGTACTGCCTCAACGCGTCGCGCAGGTAGTCCAGCTGCTGCCCGGCCAGGTTGGGTACGCCGGGCATGCTGGCGTGACCGTTTGCGCCGTGACAGGCCGCGCACAGGCCCAGCCGGCCGGGTCGCGCCGGGGCCGCGGTCTGGGCATGAGCTGGAATGGCGGCGGCCAGGCAAATGGCCGCGATCGGTAGGATACGCATCGGCAACAGATGGGGCTGAAGGTCGCCAATTCTAGCAGTGCCGCGGCGGTCGCCCGATTCCGGCCGGCCGCGCGGCTAGAATAGGCAGCTTTCCTGCCAGCGGACCTTCGTCGTGCCCACCACCCTGCTGCAATCGAACCTGCCCGGTCTGGAACTGGTCCACCGCGGCAAGGTGCGCGATGTCTACGCGCTGGATGACGACCGGCTGCTGATGGTGGCGACCGATCGGCTGTCGGCCTTCGACGTGGTGCTGCCGAACCCGATCCCGGGCAAGGGCGAGATGCTCACGCAGATCTCCAATTTCTGGTTCGGCAAGACCGCCCACCTGGTACCCAATCATCTGCTGGACGTGCCGCTGGCCGAGGTGTTGCCGCCCGGTACCGATCTGGCGCTGTACGAGAAGCGCACAGTGGTGGCGCGGCGGCTGAAGCCGGTGCCGGTGGAGGCAATCGCCCGCGGCTACCTCATTGGCTCGGGCTGGAAGGATTACCGCGCCACCGGCTCGCTGTGCGGCATCGCCCTGCCCGCCGGCCTGCAACAGGCGCAGGAGTTGCCGGAGCCCATCTTCACGCCGTCGACCAAGGCAGCCGTGGGCGACCACGACGAAAACGTCAGCTACGACGCGGTGGTCGCCGCGGTCGGCGCCACGCTGGCCGGCCAGGTGCGCGATGCCACGCTGGCGATCTATCGGTGGGCCGCCGCCTATGCGGCCGAACGCGGCATCATCATCGCCGATACCAAGTTCGAGTTCGGCACCGACGCCAACGGCACGCTGTACGTGATGGACGAGATGCTGACGCCCGATTCCTCGCGCTTCTGGCCCGCCGACGAATATCGCGTCGGCATCAGCCCGCCGAGCTACGACAAGCAGTTCGTGCGCGACTGGCTGGAAACGCAGGACTGGAACAAGACCGCGCCCGGCCCGGTGATTCCGGACGACGTGATCGCCCGCACTGCCGCCAAATATGCCGAAGCACTGCAACGGCTGGCCGGTATCCGGCTCAGCTGAAAATCCAACGGGGGAAAGCCCATGCGCACCATGCAGGACTGGCTCGACAGTTACAGCGGCGACCACCGCAACCCGACCAACCGCTTGTTCCACTGGTTCTGCGTGCCGCCGATCGTGTGGTCGGTGATCGCGCTGCTGTGGACGATCCCGGTGCCGGCCTCGCTGTTCCGCCCTGGCACAGTAGCCGTCGCGGTAATGGTGCTGGCGTTCTACTGGTACTGGAAACACTCGCACCGGTTGGCGATTGCGCTGCTGATCGCGTTCGCGCTGCTGGGCCTGCTCACCAATGTGTTGTACTACCGGCTCGGCGCTGTCTCGCTGTGCTGGCTGGCGATCGGTGTGTTCGTGGTGGCCTGGATCGGCCAGTTCATCGGGCACAAGTTCGAAGGGCGCAAACCCAGTTTCCTCACCGACCTGGCCTATCTGCTGATCGGCCCGGCGTGGCTGATGGCCAAGCTGCTGCGCGCGCTGGGGTTCAAGCAAGTCACATGACCACCTTGCTTACCCTGATCAGCAGCCTGCTCTGGTGGGTGCTGTACAGCAGCATGGCCGCCCTGGTGTTCGCCCTCATCGGCTGGTCGGTGCTGCGCTGGACCGAACGCTGCGCCGTGGTGTTCAACCGCATCTACTTCGCCTGCCTGCTGTGGACCCTGATCGGCATGCTGCTGATCGTCGGCGTGGCCGCCTACGAAGGCCACCTGCACCCGCCGTATGCGCCGTTGCTGGGTTCCGGCCTGCTGCGCTGCGTGCTGGTGCTGGACATGCTGATCGGCACCGTGCTGCTGTGGCGGCTGACCCCGCGCACCGACGCCCGCCGCATCCGACCCGGCAGCGCCTGCATGGCGGTGGCGGTGATCATGGCGATCGGCTTCGGGGTTGCCACCAGCCTGGCGTGACCTGACCGTGCCGCACACACAAGGAAGGGCGGAGTTTTTCCGCCCTTCCTTTCATCCGGAACAGACTGCAGGATGTTCAGTGCATGCCGAACATCGCCGCACCGAACACCATCGCCAGCAGCAGGCCGACGACCAGCGCCAGCACAAAGCCGATCACCATGTAGACCAGCTCCACCACGCAGGCCTTGCCGTAGCCGATCTGGCTGCCGTTCTGCGCCAGCAGCAGGTAGTTGATCACCGCGGCACCGACCAGGAACTGCACGACCGCCGACAGCAACCCGCTCGCGGCACCATGCAACACCATGCCCAGCACCACCGCCGCCACCACTGCGACAATCGCCGTCAGCACCACGGCGCCCAGCGAACGCAGGTAGGACGGCATGTAGCCGACCACCAGCCGGAACGCCACCGAAAGCACCAGCGCGGCAATCAAGATGCCGCCCACGAACATCACCAGCAGGGCAGCCATGCCCATGCCGGCCAACGCAGCAAACGAAGAAGTACCCATAAAACCCCCTTGAGTGGAAGAAACAACCGCGAGGTGGCATCCCCATGCCATCCTCTCCCCGGCGGTGGCGCAAGCCTAGCCGATTCCGTCGCGGCAGGCGCGCTGTCTCCCCACGCGAGATCGGCGCAAGCTACAACGCTTCGCTTGCTTGCGAGACAACCATGAGCCTGCGCCTGCAGGCATCGCCCGGCATTCGCATCCGCAACTCGTCCGTCGCAGACAGGCCAATCAATCGGCTGGCCACTCCTTCAATGTCGCCAGCGTGCGCATGATCGCGGGCCTTGTCCGGCTGTCCGCGCGCAGTACGGCATGGATGACATTGCTGCAGCGCGTTTCGGCGGAACGAATCACGCGGATCGCCTCGGGTCGCTCGTGAGCGGCCAGGCAGGGCAGCGGCACAATGGAAAGTCCGCGCCCACCGGCTACCCAATCCAGCACCTCCTCCAGCTCCTCGAAGTGCGCTGCCGTGCGAAGCACGGGCGGACTTGTCGAGAGTACATCGGCAAACCAGGTAGCGAACACATAGTCGCTTTCGTCATAGGTGATGAATATCTGCTCGCTGAGCGATGCTGCGTCCAGCGTGGGCACTGGCCACCGCGACGGCGCGATCAACACGATTTCCTCGCTGTCCACCGCCAGCGCGAGCAGCGATCCGGGTGCCGGCAAATGATGTACGAAGCCCAACTCGCATTCGCCGGCTTCCACGCTGCGCATAACATCCTTCGCGGTCGGGTATTGCATGTGTATCGCGACATCCGCCAATGGTCCTTCGCGAAACAGCGGCAGCAGCACGTAACGTCCGTAACCGCTCACGGCCGCGATACGCAGCGGCTCGTCAGACGCCATGCGTATCTCGTCATGCAGGCGCAACCAATCCTGCTGCATGTCGCGGCAAAAGGCCCATAGCCGCTGCCCGGCCGAATTCGGCTGCAGACGCCCCTCGCGACGTTCGAAAAGCGGCAGGCCGAGGCATTCTTCGAGCCGCCGCAACTGGTAACCCACCGCCTGTTCACTTCGATGCAGCCGAGCTGCCGCGGCACGTAGGCTGCCGGCATCGCAAACCGTATGAAAAGCATGCAGGTAACGTAGTTCAACGGTCATGCGTGGCTGTTCCGGCAGGAGTTCCAGGCAACCCAAAAATTCCTTGTGATTGTCGCAAAAAAGATTCGCATGGCACCGCGGAACCCGCCGGCGAACAATGGAGCCCCACTCTTCCATCGACAGGGAACATCGTATGAGCAGGTTCGCCCGTCTTCTTGTGTTGCCCCTTGCCCTATTGGCTGCGGCGGCTTCCCATGCAGCCACGCGGGAAGGAAGCGCTGCACACTTCTTCACCTATCGCCCCGCCTCCGATCAGCAGGCGAAATTCGAAAAAGGGTACCGCCAGCACCTGAACTGGCATCGTCGGCACCACGATCCGCTGGTCTGGTACGGCTGGACCATTCAGGATGGTCCGCGCCAAGGCATGTTTGTCGACGCCAGCGTCGGCGAACCATTTGCAGCATTCGATCGGCGCGTCGACCCCGGCGGCGACGGCGTCAATTTTCGCAAGACCGCCGCGCCCTACGCGACGGCGATTCAAAGCAGCAGCTATGTACTGTTGCGCGAATTGAGCAGCGGATTCCCACTGGAGCAAAGGCAGCCGAGCCGGGTCGTGCAGGTGGTCCATTACCGATTGCATCCGGGCGGTGCGGGACACTTCGAACGCGCTCTGCAAATCATGCGCAAGGTACTTTCCAGCACGCCGGATGCGCCGCCGCATACCTGGTACCGCCTGACAGTCGGTGGCGCGCCGGAGTACATGCTGATGATCGCCCGCGACAACTGGGCCAGCTACGATCATTTCAATCCCCGGGCAGCGGACCTTTTCGGCGGTAACGAAACAGCCCTGCGCGAGTTCGCCAAAGCGGTGAGCGAATCGGAAAGCGAGACCTGGCAGTATCATGCTGAGCTCAGTTATCTGCCGTGACCTGATGCCCGTGTTGCGCTCTGGTTCGCCCCACGCACCGCTTCGACAAACCCGCCAAACGGAATATCCGTGATCCCCACCAGCCCGATATGGCTGTTCTCGCCATCGAGCAGGCGGCCAGTCACCGGCTGATCGGTGTACTCGAACCAGTGCGCGCCGACGATGGCCGGGTCGCCCGCCGCGGCGGCGATGAAGCGCGCATACGCCTCGCCGCGTTGCTGCTCGTTCCACACCGACACCACGCCCTTGCCGAACGGGCCGCGGTCGTCGGAGCCGAAGTGGAATTCGCCGATCAGTACCGGCTTGTCCAGTTGATGTATCGCGGCGGCGTCGAAGCCGTGCTGCGGCAGGTCGGCGTAGACGTTGAAGCTGACCACACCGCAGTACTGCGCGCAGGCGGCGACGGCTTCGGGCGTGTTCACCGCGAAGCGGCCGCCGAGGAAAAGGTGGTGCGGGTCGTGGCGATGGATGGCTTCCGCCACGGTACGGAAATAGGTGTCGGCGTAATGTCGCAGCCACGCGCTGTAGTCGGCGGCGATTGCCGGATGCGCCTCGTTCGGCGCGGGCGCGGCGAAGCCGGTGACGTTCAGTGCATCCCATGAACCCAGCGCGATGCCCCACGCGGCGGACAGTGTTTCCGGCGCCACGTACTGCTTGCGCAGCATCGCGATGAAGGCCTGCTTGGCCGGGCTCCTGGCGTCGCCGGCCAGCGTGCCGAGCGTCAGGCCCCAGCGGCCTTGCGGGCCGGCGCCGGCCCAGGCCAGTTCGTTGTCGGCGAAGTAGCCGAGCAGCCAGGGATCGTCGCGCACGCCGGCGCTGGCCGTGGACACCGCCAAGTCGGTCGCCTGCACGAAGCGCGGATCGAACGGATCGGGCATGCGGCCCCAGTAGTCGTAGCCGCTGGAGACATTCGCGTAATTGCCGGCGATATTGATCGAGCGCGTGTAAGGCAGCCGGTGCGCGCGACCCAGCGCGTCGTCGCTCCAGTTGCCGATGGTGTTGAAGCCCCACGCCTGCAGGCGATCCAGCGTGCGCGTGCGCCACGCATCCAGCCAGTTCCTGCCGTCGAGGCGATACAGGTTCGCTGCGTAGAAATCGAACCAGCGGCCGTGGTTGTAGGCAATGCCCTGGCTGGCGCCCTGGTCCTTGTTGCGGTTGTCGCCGCTGCCGTAGAACGCGGCCCACTCGCCGCGATCCGGCGGCAGGTCGCGGAACATGAACTCGCGGCCCTCGACATAGCTGCGACCGCCATCGGCGATCACTGCGTTGACCCCGAGCGAGAAGAACGCGTGGCCGTCGGGCGTCACCAGTTGCCAGCGGCCGCCGGTTCTCTGCGCGTGGAACCAGCCGGTCTTGTTCAAGCCGTGGACGTCCAGACGTCCACCATAGGCATCCAGCCCGCTGGTCGACGGTCCGGTTACGGGCGCCTTCCCGGCCATGCGCAAGGCGGCATCGGAATCGATCCTCTCCGGCCACTGACCACGCGTGAACTGGCCGTAGCGGTCGACGATGCCGGCATACGCATCGTGCAGCGCGGCGTCGCCCGGCGCGGTGTCGACACGACCGAACAGCAGCGTCTGCGCGGCCTGCGGCGTGGGCACGCCGAGTCGGATCGCGCTGACCTTGCGCAGATCCAGCGCGCCCTGCACCGCGGTCGCCAGCAGGGTCGGCTGGCCGTGATCGTCGAACGGCATCGGCGGCCCCACCTGCATGCCCTCGCTGCGCGGCGACGTAGCGTGCAGCGGCATCACCAGCGTCTGCGCCGGCCCGGCCGGCACGCCCAGGGTCGCCTGCAGATGCTGGCCGGCGGCATCGTCGATATCGACGGTCAACGTCACCGCCCATGCCATCGCGTTCTGCACGCGCAGACGAAGTTCGCCTTGTTTCGACCAGTCCCACGCGCCATGGGCAGGAGTCAGCACGATTTGCGGATGCGCCGCGGGCCGGAAGGCGTAGCGTTGCTGCGCCACGCCGTCGGCGGCATGTTCGACGGCGCCCGTGCGCTGCACCTGGTCGAGCGCCACCTGCGCGATGGCATCGGGGCTGGCGAGATCCGCGACAGCGGGGAGGCTCGCCGCATGACAGGCGCTCAGGCTGCACAGGCACAACCAGATGGATACTCGACGATTCATGCGCAACAAGCCTCGCGATGAGATGCCCGGGCATTATGCGGCGGCGCCGATTTGACCGAAGGCGAAGCACACCAGCTTCGCTGTTGTGGAGCTGCTCCGGCCCGCGCGGGAGTGCCGGGATGGCACTGCAGAAGCGGCTTCAGCCGCGATGCCCTGACTCGATGGTGCAGCAAATGCGCCGCGGCTGAAGCCGCTCCCATGAAAGCGCGGCTGAAGCTGCTCCCATGAAAGAACGACGTCCCTTGGGAACAGAATCAGGGACGCCGGCGCGACCACCACCGCCAGCCGTAATACACCGGCACGCCCAGCGCGATGATCAGCAGGCTCATGCCCGCATCGCCCGGCGCATGGATCGCGCTGGCCACGATCACGCCGAACACGGTGATCACGAAGATCAGCGGCAGCAGCGGATAGAACGGCACCCGGTACGGCGCGGGCTCGTCGATGAAGTGCTTGCGGTACCAGAACAGCGTGCCGATGCCGAACACATGCCCCAGCCACTCGCCCACCGTGGTGTAGTTGAGCAGCTGGTTGAAGCTGCCGGACACAGTCAGCACGATCGCCCACAAGCCAAGTACCGCCAGCGCGATCTGCGGTGCGCGGGTGCGTGGATCGACGCGCCCGGTGGCGCGGAAGAACACGCCGTCCGCGCCCATCGTCTGCAGCACACGGGCGCCGCCGGCGATCGCGATGCTGCAGTAGCCGAACGTGGAACAGGCAATGCCGACCTCGATCACGGTGGCGCCGTGCGCGCCGAACAGCTTCTGCATCAGGTCCGCCGCCGGCGCAATGCTGGTCGCGAGCCCGGCATGGCCGAGCCCGGCCAGGTACGCGAAGTTGACCAGCACGTAGCAGACCACCACGCCGACCATGCCCATGCCCAGCGCGCGCGGCAGGGTGCGCTGCGGGTTGCGCACTTCGCCGGCCAGATCGTTGAGGTAGTGGAAACCGCCATACGCGAACAGCACCGGCAGCAAGGCGCCGGCAAAGGCCCACGAGGGCACCGGCCGCGTGGTGTCCACCGCCAGCGCCAGTCCCAGGTGGCCATGCGCCAGCATCATGCCGGCCACCACCAGCAGGGCGATCGCCATCACCTTCAGCACGGTGAAGATGTTCTGCATCCAGGCCCCGGCGCGGATGCCGAACAGGTTGATGCCGACGATGAACACGATCGCGCCGACCGCGACCGGCATTTCGTAGAGCCGGCTGACGCCCAGCGCCCGGCAGAAATAGACCGCGAATTTGGTCACCACCGCCGCCACGCTGCCGGGATAGTTGATCAGCGCCATGGTCCAGCCGAACAGGAACGCCGGCAGCAGCCCGAACGCCTCGCGCAGGTACACGTAGATGCCGCCCGCCTGCGGACGCCGTGCGCCCAGCTCCGCGTAACACAGCACGCCGGCCAGGGTCAGCAGGCCGCCGATCGCCCACAGGATGAGCACCTGCAGGCCAGATGATGTGTTCTGCGCCACCGTGGCCGGCGTGATGAAGATGCCCGCACCGATCACGCCGCCGATGACGATCATCGCGGCGTCCCAGGTGTTCAGGCGACGGGCATAGGCATTGGCGGGTTCGGTCAGCATGGCGGCTACCTTGCCATTGTCCGTACCGGTTCGACCAGTCCCGGCTGGCACGGCAGGTTGCGCTGCTTGGCATGTCCACCGCCATCGGACAAATTGACAAGCGCCAGCGGCCCCGGAACACTGTCGGCGGCATCGCGATGCGCGCTGCCGGTTCATGGCGCCGCGGAAACGCCGCGACGTCATCGCCACCGAGGGGTGCTGCAGCGGATCGATATCCGCCACGCTCGGCCGGCGAATCCGTTCAAGGGCGCCCTTTCCGGTTACTGGAGATGTCGCCATGTCGCTTCACACTGTCGCTCGTCGGCTTGCCTTTGCCACCTGCGCCGATCTTCCGTCGGTCCAGCCCGACGATGCGTATCTCGTCAGCTCGCTCGAACGGCTCGACATCCAGCCGGTCGTTTGCGTGTGGAACGACCCCGCGGTGGACTGGTCGGCGTTCGATGCGGTGCTGATCCGCACGATCTGGGATTACTTCAAGCACCACGCGGCCTTTCTCGACTGGCTGGACCGGCTCGATCGGCTCGGCGTGCCCACCATCAACGACAGCGCCCTGCTGCGCTGGAACAGCGACAAGCGCTACCTGCTCGAACTGGCCCGGCATGACGTCGCGATCATTCCGACGCGGCCGGCCCGCGCGGCCGAATTGCCCGACGTGCTGGCGACGATGCCGGGGCAGGAGGTGGTGATCAAGCCGACCATCAGCGGCGGCGCCTGGCATACGTTGCGCGGCAGTGCCGGTGACGCGACGTTTGCCCAGGCTGTGACGCAGCTGCCGCACGACCACGATTATCTGGTGCAGCCGTTCGTGCCGGAGATCGTCAGCGCCGGCGAATGGTCGCTGCTGTATTTCGCCGGCCAGTTCAGTCATGCCGTGATCAAGCGGCCGGCCGCCGGCGACTATCGCGTGCAGGGCGAGCATGGCGGCAGCGCCGAGCCGGCCCGGCCCGACGACGCGACCCTGGCCGCCGCCGAGCGCGCGCTGGCTGCCGTGGCCGCCATCGGCCATGGCGGCCACGCCTACGTGCGCGTCGACGGCGTGATCAGCCAGGGGCGTTTCCTCATCATGGAGCTGGAGCTGATCGAGCCGTTCCTGCATCTGGCGGCGCAACCGGCCGCGGCCGAGCGGCTGGCACGCGATGTGGCCGGGCGCCTCGCCGGCCATCGCGACGCGGCGAAAATCCTCGCAAGCGCGCCCTGACATGCCTCCCGGCCCCGGCCCGCTCGCCGCCAGCTCGCGGATTGCCGCACCGCCCTGGCGGGGGCTGCGCGCGCTGTCATGGAGCGCGTCGCTGGCGGTGATCGGCGGGGCGCTGTGGCTGCTGCATCGCTGCCTGGGCCACATCGCCTGGCGCGACGTGGCGGCGGCGTGGGCGCATATGCCGGCCGATCGCGTCGCGTATTCCGTCGTGGCCACCATGGTGAGCCTTGCGATGCTCGCGCTGTTCGACGTGGTGGCGGCGCGCGTGGTGGCGCGCGGGCGCGTGTCCGCCGGATTGGCCGCATTCGCCGGCGCGGTCACGCAGAGCATCTCCAACACGCTCGGCTTCCACGCGGTCACCGGCACCGCGTTGCGCTATCGCATCTACGCGTCGGCCGGCCTGGGCGCAGGCGACATCGCCCGCATCGTGGGACTGGCCGGGCTCGGCGTGGGGCTGGGGTTCGCGGTGGTGATCACCGGTGCGCTGTGCCAGGAGCCGGCGATCGCGCATGGCTGGGGTCGCTGGCCCGGCATGGTGCTGGCGCTGGTACTGCTCGCGCTGGCTGGCTGGCTTGCCCGTCCGCGCACGCTGACGTTGGGACGGCTGACGCTTGCGTTGCCGAGCGCGGCCGTGGCGTCGGCGCAGATGCTGATCGGCGGCGTCGAGATGCTGGCCGCCATCAGTGCGCTGTACGTGTTGCTGCCGGCAGCGTCCGCGCCGCCGTTCGTGGACTTTCTGCCGATCTACGTGGGCGCCGTGCTGGCCGGCATCGTCAGCCACTCGCCCGGCGGGCTGGGCGTGTTCGAGACGATCATGCTGGCATCGTTCCCGCCCGCGGCGCGCGCCGACCTGCTCGCCGCGATGCTGTGCTACCGGGTGACCTACAACCTGCTGCCGTTCGTGCTGGGCAGCGCCGCGCTGGCCGCGTTCGAATGGCAGTTGCGTTGTCGCAACAGGATGCCCGGCCAGCCACGGTAGCGGCACACCTCGTGCGCGACGCCCCTGCCCGTGCGCCGGGCTGTGGTGGATGGCAGCGCCCAGGGGGCGCGCGCTCCGGCCGGGCCAGGTGCACGGGGTTCGATCAGTTCGACGGCGGATAGCGGCGGATCAACCGCTGCTGACGCAAGTGGTAGCGCACCAGCGCCAGCGCGCCGATCGGCCGATGCCCGCGCACCCGGTTGGCCGCACCGAGCGCGAACAGCAGCCGCTGTTTGGCGAACACCATGCGGTACACCTGCCACACCGAGTATTTCGGATCCCACGCATGCACCGCCTCGGAGCCGGCACCATTCACCTCCATGATGGTGAAACGGCCGCCGCGCAGATCCTGCAAGCTGCGGTAACGCACGTCGAAGCGCCCGGCGTGGAATTGCGGCATGTCATGTGCAATCGCCTCGATGGCGGCCAGCAGCCCCTCGCCGGCGAGCGCGGAACCGTCTTCGTAGCGGCCACCGACCCGGGTCGAGCCGATCAGCGAAAGCCGCACGCTGTCGCCCGGCGCCGGCACCTCGTCGGGATCGAACTGGCATTCGTGTTCGCGCTGGTTGCGCATCGCGCGGTGCAGGCGCGCGTCCGCCCGGATCAGTTGCGCCACGTTGCGCACGCCATCGCCGACGACCTGCGGGTAGTGGCGCAGCAGGATGCCGAGCAGCCAGCCGCGCGGCTGGTCCGGATGGCGCACGTAGAAGATGCCGGCCTCGCCCGGCTCATCGAGATAGCGCTGCAGCATCAGCGATTCGCCGGCCGGATAGGCGGCCAGATAGGCGGCCAGCGCGCTAGCGTCGTCGAGCCGGCGCACGCCGAAACCGCACCAGCCCAGATCCGGCTTGGCCACCACCGGAAATGCCAGGCCGGCATCGCGCATGGCTGCCAGCGCGATGGCCAGCGCGTCGTCGGCCACCCGCAGCATCGCGTACTGCGCCACCCGCGAGCGCGCATGCGCACCCATGCAGGCGAAGTATTCCGACTTCGTATCGCCCACCAGGCCGCCGGCGGTGATCCGCGGATTGACCGCCGACGGCAGCGTGAGGCTGCCGTGGCGCAGCCCCAGCCAGCACCACTGCATCACCATCGGCACCAGGTTGAGCCATTTCGGTATCCGCTCGATCGTGCCCTGCCGCGGCGCGGCCGGCGGCGGCGTGGTGTCCAGCGCGGTCGTCAGCGGCTCAATCACGCCCGCTCACCTCGTAATGGATCGGCTTGTACGCGAAGTTGTTCGACATGCCGGCCGAACAGGCGGTGAGTCCGATCAGCAGATCCATCTGCGCCTCGAACACGATGTAGTCGCCCGCGCGGCTCAATGGCGGTTCCACGTGGATGGCGCCCGTACCCGCATCCACCGGCACGTTCATGAACACGTTGAACGCGGTGGGAATGGCATCCGGAGCGACGCCATAAGGCGCCAGCACCGCAGCGAGGTTGCCGAAGCAGCCGCGATGCGGCGCGTCGTCGCCGTAGAGGATCCGGAACATCTCGGCCGAGCACGGCGACAGCAGAAAATCGTGGCGGCCGACGGTGTCCTCGACGATGCGCAGCAACACGCTGCTGCGGTTCGAATAGATCGGGTCGCCGGTGGTCAGATAGATCTTGCTGGCGTAGTCGATACTGCGGCCGGAGGAGATCGCCTCGCCGGTGTCGTGCCGGTTGAACGCGACCAGGTCGGCGACCTGCTCGCCCAGCGGATCGATCACCTTCAGGGATTCGCCGCGCTTCAGCTCGAACGCCACCCCGCTGCGCGGGGCGATCACCCGGATCATCGGCACTCGCCCCGGCCCATCGCACGGAACGGGCACACCCAGTCCGCGCCAACCCGGCGTCCGCTGTACTGGCGCGCCTCCGGACTGGTGCCGTGCACGGCCAGCATCGGGTTGGCCGAGCCGGCATGGGCGACGTCGCGCTGGACGATCGCCTGGCGCAGCTTTGCGTAACGCCCGTCGGCGCGCAGGCGCTCGAACTGGCTATGCAGGTTGAACACCAGCAGCGGCTGGCGGAACCGCCGCGCGGGCCGGCTCGATGCAGGATGCAGGCCGATGACGTAGAACGCGCGGCCACCGATGCTCATGCTGAAATGCGCCGAGTGCGGATCGCTGCTGACCGCCGGGTCCCAGCCGAACCGCCGCTGATCGATCTCATGCAGGGCCTGCAGGCGCCGCCACAACGCCTGCTCGAAATCCTGTTCGGACAGCGCCGGCGCAGCGACAAAGGCCACCGCGAAGCTGACGAACAGGCGGTCGTCGCCAACGTGCCCGGCGAACCGCTGCAACGCGGCGACGATCGCCTCGTCATGCGCACAGTCTGCGAAATCACCACCGTCCAGCACCTCGATGCCACCGCGGGCGAGCGCGGCCTTGGCACCGAGACAGGGGTAATCCCCGACCGCGATGAATGCGTCCAGTGCCGCTGCGATCAATGACATCGGCACGCCCGCGCCCGCCGCCGCGCATGCCCCGCCATCAGCCCAGAAGCGCCAGCAACGCGTGCGCCGCTGCTTCCGACGAGGCCGGGTTCTGCCCGGTCACCAGCTTGCCGTCGGTGATCGCGTAGGACGCCCAGTCATCCTTCTTCGAGTAGACGCCGCCGCTCTCCTTCAGCATGTCCTCGACCAGGAACGGCACGACCTGCGTCAGGCCTACCGCGGCCTCTTCGGTATTGGTGAAGCCGGTGACGGATCTGCCACGGACCAGCGGCGTGCCGTCGGGCGCCTTGACGTGGCGCAGCACCCCGGGCGCATGACAGACCGCACCCACCGGCTTGCCCGCCGCCCACGTCGCCTCGATCAGGCGGATCGAGTCGCGATCCTCGGCCAGGTCCCAGAGCGGGCCGTGGCCACCGGGATAGAACACCGCGTCGTAGTCGCCACCCACGGCATCGGCCAGCTTCATCGTGTGGGCCAGCGCTGCGGTGGCGACGGGATCCTTGCGGAAGCGGTCGGTATTGGCCGTCTGTGCCTCGGGCTCGTCGCTCTTCGGATCCAGCGGCGGCTGACCGCCCTTCGGCGAGGCCAGCACCACCGTTGCCCCCGCATCGGTGAACACGTAGTAGGGCCCGGCAAACTCCTCCAGCCAGAACCCGGTGCGCTTGCCCGTGTCGCCGAGCCGGTCGTGCGAGGTCAGCACCATCAGGATCTTCATGCGAAAACTCCGGGGAACGTGGTAGCGGCACGCTAGCAAGCGGTTCGCGAACCGGGCGTGATGCCGGCGCTGGCGGGCCCGGTGCTCGCCGCGCCGCCTGCATGAATCTAGAATCCGCACTGTGCCCTCCCCGGTTGTCCATGTGCCCGCTGCCCCGCGCAAGATTCTCCACGTCGACATGGACGCGTTCTACGCGTCGGTGGAGCAGCGCGACGATCCGTCGTTGCGAGGCAAGCCGGTGGCGGTCGCATGGCGCGGCTCGCGTTCGGTGGTGTGCGCGGCCAGCTACGAGGCGCGCGTGTTCGGCGTGCGCTCGGCGATGCCGGCGATACGCGCCGAGCGCTTGTGCCCGCAGCTGGTGTTCGTGCCGCCGGATTTCGCGCGCTACAAGGCGGTGTCGCGGCTGATCCGCGAGATCTTCGCGCGGCATACCGACTTGATCGAGCCGCTGTCGCTGGACGAGGCCTACCTCGATGTCAGCGTGACCAAGACCGGCCTGCCCTCGGCCACCGCCACCGCCGAGGCGATCCGGACAGCGATCCGTGAAGAGACGCAACTGACCGCCTCGGCGGGCATCGCGCCGAACAAGTTCCTGGCCAAGATTGCCTCGGACTGGAACAAGCCCGACGGCCAGTACGTGATCCGCCCGCATCAGGTCGAGGCGTTCCTCACGCCGTTGCCGGTCGGCCGCCTGCCCGGCGTGGGCAAGGTGATGGAGGCGAAGCTGGCGGCGCTGGGGATCACCGCCGTCGGCGAGCTGCGCACGTTTGCGCTGGCGGAACTGGAGCAGCGCTTCGGCCGCTGGGGCCGGCGCCTGCACGAACTGGCGCGCGGCATCGATGAGCATGCCGTGCAGCCGGAACGGCCGACCTTGCAGATTTCTGCCGAGGACACCTTCGAGCACGACCTGCGGCTGGATGAGCTCGAACCCCATATCCGGCGGCTCGCCGGGAAAGCCTGGGCCGGCTATCAGCGCGAGGAAGGCCGCGTGGCGCGCACCGTGGTGCTGAAGCTGAAGACTTCGGACTTCCACACGCTGACGCGCAGCCTCACGCCGTCGCAGCGACCGCGATCGGTTGCCGAACTGGCCGGCATCGCCTGCGCGCTGCGCGATCGGGTCGAGCGCCCTGCCGACAGTCGCTACCGGCTGGTCGGCGTGGGCCTGGCCGGCTTCGTCGAGCAGGACAGCTATCAGGCCCAGACGGATCTTTTCATCTGAGCGCGGCGAACGTCGGCAGCCTTGTGAAGCGACGCCGGAGCCTGCGTCATGACCATCCGCGCAGCCGGTAGATCCACTGGCCGAGATACTCGTGCAGGTAATTGGCGCTGCGGAGCAGCGCGATTGCGCGCCCGCGCCAGAAGCGCGTCGGCCGGTCGCGGTGCGGCAGCGGCATGGCCGGGGCGGGGATGACCTCCACGCCCTGCTTTCGGAAACTTGCCGCGGCCCGGCCCATATGGATTGCCGAGGTCACCAGCAGGATGCGGCGCGCGCCCGCGCGGCGAAGCATCTGCGCGGAGTACACCGCGTTCTCGTGGGTATCGCGACTGCGGCCCTCGATCCACAGGCGCGCCGGGGGCAATCCCTGGAGGGCGAGCCTGGCAGCCATGCGTTGCGCCTCGCCATCGCCACCCGAAAGCAGGACCACCGGCGCACGCCCGGCCACATACAGCCGCCGTCCGAAACCCAGCCGGGTATGCGCGTCGTCGGCCGATGGGTTGTCCAGCACGTCCTCGGCATCCGGCATCCAGCCGCCGCCCAACACCACGATGGCATCGGTGCGGGGATAGCCGGCGGCCGGCTGGGCCGGATACGGGTCGGTCAGCCCGCGCCGCAGCCACTGCGCGAAAGCCGGCGTCGAACAGACGGCCAGAAGAAGGGCCACCACGGCCAGCAATACCCACGCATGGCGATGCCAGGTAGCGAAGCGACGCATCAGGCGGTGATGGCCGCGCCATGGACGACGATCCCGGCCGGCGGACCGGGCAGGCCAGATCGCCTGCGCGAAGGCCTGGTCGGTCTCGTCGATATCGACGCAAGGCTGGCGCACGCCAAGAATTTCATCGGTGTCCTGCATCGTGCGGATTCATCGTAGGTGGGTGCACCGGCATCATCGTCACGTGCCGGGGCGCAAGACTGCGTGAATCGCCAGCGGCTCGCATGAAGACGGCGATCGCCATTGCCGTGCCGCGCTCGGGGAACGCTCATTGCGCGTCGGGCAGCGTGTAGTCCAGGTCGTAGCCATGCTGGCCCTCGGTCATCGTGATCGACAGCGTGCCCGCCAACCCCAGCAACTCGCCGGCACCCGAATCGGGCACCACCGTGATGACCAGGTGCGGCGCGCCGCGCGTCATCGTGCCGCTATGCTGCAGCGCGAACGAGCCGCGGCGGCCATGCAGGGTGCCGCTGACCCGTTCCAGCGCGACATAGCCAGCCGAGCCCGGCACATCGGTGCCGGCGGCCAGCATCTGGCCCCTGCCGGTTGCCTCGAGATCACCGTGGAACTGCTTGTCCAGCGCCAGCCGGCCGATACCGGGGTCGCCGACGCCGTCCTGCGCCGGCTGAGGGGTCATCTTCACTTCGAACGTGCCGCGGGCATGCGTGGTCATGGCGATCTTCCTGGAGGCGACGCATGCAGCCTAGCTGATGCCCGTCGCGCCGCTCACCGCCAGCCGGTCAGGATTGCCGCTCGCGACCGAAGCGCGGCAGGTTCCAGTGGCAGCGCAATGCGAGGAACCGCAACCCGAAACAGAACAGGATCGGCAGCCAGGTCGCCCAAACCGCAGGCCAGCGGTAGTGCTCGCCGATCACCGCCAGCGCGGCGCCGGCAAATGCCGCCAGCGCGTAGATCTCCTTCTGCAGCACGACCGACACGCGCGCCAGCAGCACATCGCGCGCCATGCCGCCGCCGATGGCGGTGATCATGCCGAGCAGGATCGCCACCTCCGCGTTGTGGCCGAACCGCAGCGCCTTGTGCGCGCCGTAGACCGCAAACAGGCCCAGCCCCATCGCATCGAACAGCCGCACCGGATAGGTCAGCCGCTCCACCCAGGGATACGCCACGATGGTCAGCAACGCAGCAACGATCGCGGTGAACAGATAGCGCCAGTCCGACAGCCCCGCCGGCGGAATCGCGCCGATGCACAGGTCGCGCGCGATGCCCCCGCCGCAAGCCGTGATGAAGGCGATCGCCAGGATGCCGAACAGATCGAGATGGCAGCGTCGCGCGGCCGTCGCGCCGCTGATCGCGAACGCGAACGTACCGGCCAGGTCCACCAGGTTGAACAGCAGTTGCTCATTCATGCGGCCGGTGGCTTTGCTGGCATGCCGACGACGCGGCGATGCCCGCCATTGAACCAGCTTTAGCCGATCCGCCGGGAGATCGCGAAGAACACCAGATTGCCCACCCCGGTCGCGCCAGCGAGCACGGCGATCAGGCCGGGCGTGACCTCCTGCCAGCCGAACCACTGGATCAGGCCGAAGCCGAGCCCCACCGACAGCAGCACGATGCCCCAGCGCAGCGACGAATGGCGCCGGCGCAGCTCCTCGTCGCGCAGCACCGAGTTGACCAGCTCGGTCGAGCCGCCCGCGTTCACCATGTGCTGGCGCGCCCGGGCGTCCACCACCACCTTGATCGCATAGACGATGCAAATGAACAGGGTGATCGGGATCAGGATTTCGAAGTTCATGGCGGTATTCCTTGGTGGCTGCTGCGGGTGGACGTTCGAGACCTTGGATACCGGCAGCGCGGCAACGGTTGCAACGAAGCGCTTGCAACCGTTCCCCGCATGCGCGTATCCCTTGCGCCATGGATGACATCCGCAATCCCGACCGCGAGCTGGTCGACGCCGTGCTGGCCAACCGGCCGGGGGCGTTCGAGCGCCTGATCCGCGAGTACCAGGGGCTGTGCTGGCACATCATCCAGCGCATGGTGCGCAACCCCGAGGACGCGCGCGAGCTGTGCCAGGACACTTTCCTGCGGGTGCACCAGTGCCTGCATCAGTACCGTTACGAAAGCGCGCTGAAATCATGGATCGGGCGCGTGGCGTACACCATCGCGTTGCGCCACCTGCAGCACAAGCGCATCCCGCTGGTCGAAGCCGGCGATGACGACGACGGCTATGCGTTGATCGAGAACGTCGGCGACGGCTTCGACCTGGAGACGGCCTGCGCGGATCAGGAGATCGCGCAGCACCTGCACGCGGCGATCGAGTCGTTGCCGCCGTTGCAGCGCACCTTGCTGACCCTGTATTACCTCGAGGAAACCTCGATCCCGGATATCGCCCGGATCACCGGGCTGGCCAGCGGCACCATCAAGAGCCACTTGTTCCGCTCACGACTGCGCCTGCGCGGCACACTCGAAACGCGGACAGGAGTTGCAGCATGACTATCCAGCACATCGACGACCACATCCCGTCCTTCGACGACGCCGCGCATGAGCGCGAATGGCTGGCGCAGGAAAACGCCATGCGGCGCGAGCGCCTGCAGCTCGACCCGGCCGGCGACGACGCACGCAGCCGACGCTACCGCCTGCTCGCTCGCGCCTTGCGCGAACCGTTGCCGGATGCGCTGCCGGCGGATTTCGCGCGGCAGATGACCGCACGGGTCGCCGCCAGTCCGGCGCGGCGGGCAGCCTCCGGTACACGTTTCGAATTCACGCTGATGCTGCTGCTGGCGATCGCGCTGGCCGTGGCCGCCGTTGCGGTGACGGCGATGTACGGCGACGCGTGGCTGCCGTCGTTCGCCACGATCCTGCCCACCCCGCATGCACCGGCTACCCGCTGGCTGCTGGCACTGGCCGGCTGCCTCGGCGCGTCGTGGCTGCTGGGGCAGTGGCAGCGGCACGTTCACGGCCCGACCGCCTGAATTCCCGAACCGTCCCGGCGTCCGGCTGAAACCGGAACCGGGCGATCCGCTACTCTTCGCAGTCCGTCCGCCATCGCCGGAAACAGCATGCACCTCGAACTGCCGAAGGCTCGGCTGGAGTCCTTCAAGGATTTCGCCAAGCACTACCTGATGATCGTACTCAGCATCCTCACCGCGCTCGGGCTGGAGGCATGGATCGAGCACGCGCACCACGTCCACGCCGCCGAAGCGGCCAGCCTGCGTATCGATGCGGAGATCCGCTCCAACCTGGATGCGATCGAGTCTTCGCTGGCGCAGGACGCACGGCAAGCGAAGCGACTCGCCGCGATTCGCGACGGTCTGGTACAGGACTTCAAGGCACACGCGCCGGAAGCGACGATCGCGCAGCATATCCAGTCGCAGGTCGCGGCCAGGAATTTCAACCTTGAGCTGAAGTGGCCGACCCTGCGCCACGAAGCCTGGGATGTGGCGGTGGCGGATCAGTCCGCCAGCTGGATCGACCGGGAGCGCATGCAGCGCTATTCCGCGGTCTACGCCAACCAGCGCGATGTCAGCACCAGCCTGAGCGCGAACCTGGCGCTGGTGATGGACGGCCCGCGGATGATCGACACGCTGACCGACCTCGACTCCGGGGATGTGCAATCGCGCGAGTTCCTGCATGTGGTCAGCCAGATGGCGACGATGCTGGATCAGGCGCAGCAGAACCTGCAGTTGCTGCAACGCCACCTGCGGGACGCATTGCCCGCGCAGGCCGACCGCACCACGGCGAGTCGCCGCTGAACCGGAAGACTCCGCTACAGCTCCAGTACCGCGTCCAGTCCGCGATGCAGGCCGACCAGGCCGGACACTTTGCGGATCGCCAGCAGCGCACCGCCCACATAAGGCTTCGCGCTGCTGCCGGCGTTGTGGCGCAGGCTCAGGGTCTGGTCCGGCATGCCGAAGATCGCCTCGACGCCGATCACGAAACCGGGCAGACGCAGCGCATGCACCTGCGATCCCGAGAGCGTGCCGCCGCGGGTCTCGCGCACGCCGACGGTCTGCTCCAGCGGCACTTCCAGCAAGGGCTGGCGCACCTTGCCCAGCCGCGTGGCCAGCTCGCGCACGGTGCCGCTGGGCGCGTCCGGTTTGCCGGCGGACGCATAGTCGATGAGCTCCCACTGCGGGATCAGCTTCGCCGCCATCTCGGCGAACTTGATCAGCAGCACCGCGGTCAGCGCGAAATTGCCACAGGCCAGCACGCCGCGCTGGCGTTCGCGCGCCGCCGCGTCGATCTGCGCGTAATCCGCGTCGGTGAGGCCCGACGTACCCACCACCACGTGCGCACCCTGCGCCAGCGCGGCGAGGATGTTCGCCTTCGCGCTGTCCGGTTTCGTGTATTCGACGAATACGTCGCACGGCCGTGCCAGCGCCTCGCCGGTGCTGGCGAAGATCGGCGCATCCAGCGCGTTCTCGCCCAGCACGTCGCCGAGTTTCTGCCCGGCGTGCCGGCGCGCCACCGCGGCGACGAGATCCAGGTCATCGGCGCCGGCGATGCCGCGCGCCAGTTCGGAACCGGCCCAGCCGATGGCGCCGGCGAGGCATATCTTCAAGGTCATCGGATGGGCCCGGATTCATCGGCGAAGGAATGGCGCAGCGTACGGCGAACCGACCGCGTCATCCAGACACCCAGGCGCACGTGGATCGATCAGTCGTAGACGTCGTGGCAACGGCGCTCGGTGGTGTAATAGGTTTTCTTGTCCTGCGCCTTTTTCTGCACGCGATTGCCGACATAGCCGCCGGCGACGGCGCCGCCCACCGTGGCCAGGGTCTTGCCCTTGCCGCCGCCCACCCGATGACCCAGCAGGCCGCCCGCGACCGCCCCCACGCCGGTGCCGATGAGGCGGTGATCATCCTTGGAGCCCTTGTGCTTGACCTGCACGTCCTCGCAGACCACGCGATGATGACGTTCCTGCGCGTGTACCGGCGTCGTGGTCAGCGCAGGCGCCAGCAACCCAAGCGAGGCGATCAGCATCAACGACTTGTTCATGGGCTTCCTCCATCTTCGATGACGTGCATACATAGCCGGACCGGCGTCACGGCCGGGTCAAGCCACCATCTCGCGCGAAACGGGATCGGCTAAGCTCCGCGTTCGCAAAGCCACCTGTCCGGAACGACTCCATGCACTTCGAGATACCGAAACTGCCCTTGCGCGGCTTCAAGGATTTCGCCAAGCACTACCTCATGATCGTGCTCAGCATCCTCACCGCGCTGGGGCTGGAGGCATGGATCGAGCACGCCCACCACGCGCGCGCGGCCGAGCTGGCCAGCCATCAGATCGAAGCGGAGCTGAGGGCAAACCTGGACGGTGCGTACCATTCGTATCAGGGGAATCAGCAGCGCCTGGTCTCGCTGCAGCAGCTCGATGACACCATCGCCAAGGACATCCGCGACGGCAAGACCGATGCCGCGATCAATCAGCGCATCCAGGCGCTCAAGGACCAGTTCAAGCTCAGCCTCGACTGGCCGATTTTCGCCAACCAGGCCTGGGACGTCGCCGTGGCCAACCAGTCCGCCACCTGGATGGACCGCGCCGCGCTGAACGAGTACTCCGCCGCCTACAGCAAGCAGCACGACGCGGCGAGCTGGATGAGCCAGAACAGCTCGCTGTTTCTCGACGCGCCGCGGATGGCGACGCTGCGCACGCGGATCGACCTCGGGCGCGAGGTCGATCCCATCGAGTTCCTGTCCGTGCTGCGCCAGATGATCATCACCTCGAGCGAAACCCAGTTCCATCTGCAGCAAGTCGAGTCGCAGCTGAAGCAAGTGCGGCCGCACGCGTCGGGCCGCAACAAGAGCTGAGCACCCGGCAGTTTCCCCCGCGCTCGCCCCGAAAGCGGGATAAAAAAAGCCCGGACAATGCCCGGGCTTCTTGTCTGGCGCTTCCGGCACCGCTTACTTTTTCTTCGGCATGTACAGGTCGGTGATGGTGCCTTCGTAGGCTTCCGCCGCCATGCCGATCGATTCGCTGAGCGTGGGATGCGGGTGGATGGTGAGGCCGATGTCGGCCGCCTCGCTGCCCATCTCGATCGCCAGCGCCAGTTCGGAGATCAGGTCGCCCGCATGCACGCCGACGATGCCGGCGCCGACGATGCGGTGGGTTGCCTCGTCGAAGATCAGCTTGGTGAAGCCCTCGGTGCGGTCGATCCCGATCGCGCGGCCGCTGGCGGTCCACGGGAACTTGCCCACGCCGATCTTCAGGCCCTTCTCCTTCGCCTCGCGCTCGGTCACGCCGACCCAGGCGATTTCCGGATCGGTGTAGGCGACCGACGGGATCACCCGCGCGTCGAAGTGGCTCTTCATGCCGGCGACGACTTCCGCGGCGACCTTCGCCTCGTGCGTGGCCTTGTGCGCCAGCATCGGCTGGCCGACCAGGTCGCCGATCGCGAAGATGTGCGGCACGTTGGTGCGCATCTGCGAGTCGACGTTGATGAAGCCGCGCTCGGTCACCGCGACGCCGGCCTTGTCCGCGCCGATCATGCCGCCGTTCGGCGAACGCCCCACCGACACCAGCACGCGGTCGAACAGCGTGGTCGCCGGGATGCTGTCGCCTTCGTAGCCGACCTCGATACCCTTCTTGGTGGCCTTGGCGGAGACCACCTTGGTCTTCAGGTGCACGCCCTTGAGCTTGCCGCCCAGGCGCTTGGCCAGCGGCCGGATCAGGTCGGCGTCGGCGCCGGGGATGAGCTGGTCCATGAACTCGACCACGGTCACCTCGCTGCCCAGCGCGGCATACACGGTGGCCATTTCCAGGCCGATGATGCCGCCGCCGACCACCAGCAGTTGCTTCGGCACGTCGCGCAGCTCCAGCGCGCCGGTGGAGTCGACGATGCGCTCGTCGTCCCACGGGAACGCCGGCAGCTTCACCGATTGCGAGCCGGCCGCGATGATCGCGTACTCGAAGCGGATCAGCTTCGCGCCGTCCTTGGTCTGCACTTCCAGCTCGTTCGACGAGACGAACGTGCCGGTGCCCTCGAGCGTGCGCACCTTGCGCTGCTTGGCCATTGTGGCCAGACCGCCGGTGAGCTGGCCGACCACCTTGGTCTTGAAGCTGCGCAGCTTGTCGATATCGATCGCAGGCTTGCCGAAACTGACGCCGTGCGCGGCCATCGCCGCGGCTTCGTCGATCACCGCCGCGGCGTGCAGCAGCGCCTTGGAAGGGATACAGCCCACATTGAGGCAGACGCCGCCGAGGCTGGCGTAGCGCTCCACCAGCACGGTGTCGACGCCGAGGTCGGCGGCGCGGAACGCGGCGGTATAGCCGCCGGGGCCGGAACCGAGCACGACCAGCTTGCATTCGATGTCGGCCTTGCGGCCGGAGCCGCCTGCGGCCTGCGGCGCCGGCGCAACCGGAGCCGCGGCCGGTGCAGCAGCAGACGCAGGCGCGGCCGGTGCTGCGGGCCTGGGCGCCTCGGCTTCCGGCGCCGCGGCATCGCCGGTCACTTCCAGCACGGCGATCAGCGCGCCCTCGGAAACCTCGTCGCCGACTTTCAATTTCAATTCCTTGATCACGCCGGCGGCGCTGGAGGGAATCTCCATGGTCGCCTTGTCCGACTCCAGCGTGATCAGGCTCTGCTCCTTCGCCACCGTGTCGCCGGCTTTCACCAGCACTTCGATCACCGGCACGTTGCCGTGGCCGCCGATGTCGGGAACCTTGATCTCGATCGTGTTCGCCATCGTCATCGCCTCCGTCAGAGCAGCAGCCGGCGGATATCGCCGAGCTGGTTGGCGAGGAAGCTGGCGAAGCGCGCGGCGAGCGCGCCATCGATCACCCGATGGTCATAGCTGAGCGACAGGGGAAGCACCAGCCGCGGCACGAATTCCTTGCCGTTCCACACTGGCTTCATCACCGACTTGGAGACGCCGAGGATGGCGACTTCCGGCGCGTTGACGATCGGCGTGAAGTAGGTGCCGCCGATGCCGCCGAGCGAGCTGATCGAGAAGCAGCCGCCGGACATCTCGGCCGGGCCGAGCTTCTTGTCGCGCGCCTTCTTCGAGATCTCGCCCAGCTCGCGCGCCAGGTCGAGCAGGCCCTTCTTGTCGCAATCGCGCAACACCGGCACCACCAGGCCGTCGGGCGTGTCCACCGCGATGCCGACGTGGAAATACTTCTTCAGGATCAGCTTTTCGCCCGACTCGTCGAGCGAGGCGTTGAACTGCGGGAACTGCTTCAGCGCGGCCACCACCGCCTTGATCTGGAACACCAGCGGGCTGATCTTCAGGTCCTTGTTCTCCTCGCCGAGCTTCTTGCGGAAGGCCTCCTGCTCGGTGATGTCGGCATCTTCGTGCTGGGTGACGTGCGGGATCATCGCCCAGTTGCGCGCGAGGTTGGCACCGGAAATTTTCTGGATGCGCGTGAGTGGTTTCTCTTCGATCTCGCCGAACTTGGCGAAGTCGACCTTGGGCCACGGCAGCAGGCTGAGGCCACCGACCGAGGCGGACACGCCGCTGCTGGGACGTGCGCCGGAAGCGAGTGCGTGCTTCACATAGGTGCTCACGTCGTCGCGCTGGATGCGGCCGCCGCGGCCGCTGCCCTTCACCTGCTGGATGTCCACGCCCAGCTCGCGCGCGAACGCGCGGATGGCCGGGCTGGCATAGGGCGCGTCGCCGGGCATGACGATGCTGGCGTCCAGCGGCGGACGGGCGGTCGGCGGCACATCGCCTTCGGGTGCGTTGCCTGGCTGCACGCCCTGGCCGGCGATCGGCGCCGGCTTTTCCTCGACCTTCGCTGCAACCGGCGCTGCGGGTGCGGGCGCCGCGGGCTTCGGCGCTTCCTCGGTCCTGGCGCCGGGTGCGGCGGCGGTGTCGTCGGCCTCGATCAAGGCGATCACGGCGCCTTCGGACACCTCATCCCCCACCTTCAGCTTCAACTCCTTCACCGTGCCGGCGAACGGCGCGGGGACTTCCATGGTTGCCTTGTCCGATTCCAGCGTGATCAGGCTCTGTTCCTTCTCGACCCGGTCACCGACCTTGACCAGCACTTCGATGACGGGGACGCCGGCGTGGCCGATATCGGGGACACGGGCTTCTTTGAGATCGGCCATGGGGACTCCTGCAGATGGCGATGGCATACCGCTCGGGGATGGCGGTCGCGGACAAGGCTTCAATCATAGCGAAGGCAGCTGCGATCCGTATGCCGGGGCGGTTGGATTTCCCCGTCCATCGCCGACCATGCGCGTGCGTATGCATGACCTTGAGCGCACGCGCGCCCCTTACCCATGCCGTAACCTGATTCGCAAACCCCTCGCCGCGCGGGCGATCCAGGAACGCACCCATGCTGACGATCCGTGACCTGTCGAAAACCTATGCCAACGGGGTCAGGGCGCTGCGCGGCGTGTCGCTGGATGTTCCCAACGGCATGTTCGGGCTGCTCGGCCCGAACGGTGCCGGCAAGTCGTCGCTGATGCGCACGATCGCCACGCTGCAGGATCCGGACACAGGCACGATCAAGCTCGACCAGATGGACCTGCTTGCCGACAAGCAGGCTACCCGCCGCCTGCTCGGCTACCTGCCGCAGGAGTTCGGCGTGTACCCGAAGGTATCGGCGGAGGAAATGCTGGAGCATTTCGCGATCCTCAAGGGCGTCACCGCGAAGGGCGAGCGGCGCGAGCTGGTGGAATCGCTGCTGCGCCAGGTGAACCTGTGGGACGTGCGCAGGCGCAAGCTAGGCACCTATTCCGGCGGCATGCGCCAGCGCTTCGGCATCGCGCAGGCGCTGATCGGCGACCCGCGGCTGGTGATCGTGGACGAACCCACCGCGGGGCTCGACCCGGAAGAGCGCAACCGCTTCCTCAACCTGCTGGCCGAGATCGGCGAGCGGGTGGTGGTGATCCTGTCCACCCACATCGTGGAAGACGTCACCGACCTGTGCTCGCACATGGCGATCCTCGGCCGGGGCCAGGTCCTGCTGAGCGGCGAGCCGATCGAGGCGATCCGCTCGCTGGAGGGGCGCGTGTGGCGGCGCACGATCGACAAGACCGAGCTGGACGGCTACCGCGCCCGCATGAACATCCTGTCCACCCGCCTCGCCGGCGGCCGCACCCTGCTGCACGTGCTGGCCGATTCGCTGCCCGAGGCCGGCTTCGAACCCGTCGTGCCGGATCTGGAGGATGTCTACTTCGGCCGTCTGCGCGCGCAGGCCGTCGCCAAGGCCGCCTGACGGGACTGCCGATGTTTTCCGCGCCCACGTTCTTCGAGATCTGTCGCTTCGAACTGCGCCAGCAGCTGAGGGCTCCGCTGTTCTGGATCGTCGCCGCGGTGTTCGGCGCGATCGCGTTCGCGCTGGCCAGCACCGACGCGGTGATCGTCGGCGGCGCCAGCGGCAATGTGCTGCGCAACGCGCCGCTGGTGATCGTGCGGCTGCTCAGCGTGCTCACCGTGCTCAGCATCTTTCTGGTAACGGTATTCGTCGCCGGTGCGGCGCTGCGCGATTTCGACCAGCGCACGTCGGAGTTGCTGTTCAGCACACCGATGAGCCGTGGCGCCTACCTCGGCGGCCGCTTCGTCGCCGGCTACCTGACGGCGCTGGCGATCATGCTGATCTGCGCGCTGGGCGTGGCAGTCGGCGGCATGATGCCGTGGATCGATGCTGCGCGGCTGGGGCCGGCCAGCTGGCATGGCTACGCGTGGGCGTTCGGCGTGATGGTGGGCCCGGACATGCTGTTCATGGCCGCACTGTTGTTCCTGATCGCGTCCACCACGCGATCGCTGCTGGCTACCTACATCGGCCTGATCGTCTACGTCGTGTTGAACTTCGTCGTTGGACTGCTGACCCGGGACGTCAACAATCACTTCCTCGCCGCCATGCTCGACCCGTTCGGTGGCCGCACCGTGGCACTGGCCACGCGCTACTGGTCGGCCGATCAATCCAATCACGAACTGCCTGCACTGTCCGGCGTGCTGTTGTTCAATCGGCTGCTGTGGAGCAGCGTCAGCGTGGTCATGCTGGGAGCCGCCGTGGCGTTGTTCCGGCCGAATCGCGAAGGCCTGCGGCTGCCTCGGCGCAAACAGCGGGCGGAGCCGCCGATACTGCGGCCGCCGGCCAGCGCGGCTGCGCTGACCCTGCCCAAGGTGCGGCTGGCCAGCAGCCTGCGTGCCCACCTGCTGCAGCTGCGCGCGCAACTCGCCTTCGACACGCTCGGCGTGCTGCGCGGCGTGCCGTTCCTGATCATGCTGGCGCTGGGCCTGCTGAATCTGTTTTTCACGCTGGCGCTGTCCAGCCAGATCTACGGCACCGCCACCTGGCCGGTGACGCATCAGGTACTGGAAGGCGTGAGTGGCAGTTTCCAGTGGCTGCTGTACATCATCATCACGTTCTACGCCGGCGAGCTGGTATGGCGCGAACGCAGTCTTGGCGCCGCCGAAGTCACCGATGCGTTTCCGGTACCGGACTGGGTGCCGCTGACCGCCAAGCTGGGCGCGCTGCTGGCGGTGATCGCCACGTTCCTGCTGATTGGCGCGGTCGTGGGCATCGGCTGGCAGTTGGGCCGCGGCTACACCCATCTGGAGCCTGGCCTGTACCTGGCGACGCTGGCGCTGGATGCGGTCCCGTTCGTGCTGCTTGCCGTGCTGGCGCTGTTCCTGCAGGTGCTGTCGAACAACAAGTTCCTCGGCTATCTGCTGACCATCGTGTGGCTGGTGCTGGGCACGATCGGTTTCGGCCTGCTGCACTGGGAACAGTACCTGTACAACTACGGCAATGCGCCGGACGTGCCGTACTCGGACATGAACGGCTTCGGCCATTTCCTGCAAGGCGCACTGTGGTTCGACTTCTACTGGGCCAGCTGCGCCGTGGTGCTGCTGGTGCTGGCCGCATTGTTCTGGGTGCGCGGGACCGACCAGGCCTGGAACGACCGGCTGCGCGAAGCGCGCGCACGCCTGCGCACCCCGGCGAAGATCGCGCTGGCGTCGGGCCTGCTGGCGTTCATTGGCAGCGGCATCTGGATCTACTACAACACCAACGTGCTCAACCGCTACCAGAGCAGCGCCACGCAGACGAAACAGCGTGCCGACTACGAGAAGAAGTACGCAAAGTACAAGGATCTGCCGCAGCCGCGCATCACCACCGTGCGAGCGGACGTCGACATCCACCCGTACCGGCGCAGGCTGGATATCCGTGGCCACTACACGCTGGTCAACAAGCACGACACGCCGGTCAGCGAGCTGCATGTGAACTTCACCGACGGCTTCACGCTGAAGTCGCTGGTGTTCGCACCGCACGACACGGTCAGCGCGGACCCGGATCTCGGCTACACCATCTACCGGCTGAAGACGCCGCTGGCACCGGGCGCGTCGATGGATTTCGCGTTCACGCTGGAATACGCCCCGAAGGGCTTCACCAACAGTCCGGATGGCAGTTTCCTTGCCTACAACGGCACGTTCTTCAACAACACCGTGATGCCCCGGTTCGGCTACCAGGCGCAGCAGCAGATCACCGACCGCAACGACCGCCGCAAGTACGGCCTCGGCGCCGAAACACCGCGGATGCCCCGGCTCGGCGACGAGAGCGCACGCGCGAACACCTATATCAGCAACGATGCCGCCTGGATCAGTTTCGACACCGTCGTCTCCACCGCCGCCGACCAGATCGCGGTGGCTCCGGGGTATCTGCAGAAGGAATGGACGGCCAACGGCAGGCATTATTTCCACTACACGATGAGCCAGGGCGGGATCGATCAGCCGATGTTGCCGTTCTTCTCGTACCTGTCGGCGCGCTACGCCGTAAAGCACGCGCCGTGGAAAGGCGTGGACATCGCGGTGTACTACAACCCGGCGCACGCGTGGAACGTGGACCGGATGATCCAGGGCGCGAAGGATGCGCTGGACTATTACGACGCCAACTACACGCCGTACCAGTTCCATCAGCTGCGCATCCTGGAGTTCCCGAACTACACGAGCATCGCGCAGTCGTTCGCCAACACCATCCCGTTCTCCGAATCGATCGGCTTCATCGCCGACTTGCGTGACCGGACCAAGATCGACTACCCCTACTACGTCACCGCCCACGAGGTCGCGCACCAGTGGTGGGCGCACCGGGTGATCGGCGCCAACATGCAGGGCTCGACCATGCTCAGCGAATCGCTGTCGCAGTACTCCGCGCTGATGGTGATGAAGCAGAAGTATGGTGCGACCCAGATGCAGAAGTTCCTGAAGTACGAACTGGACGGCTATCTGGCGGGCCGCGCGACCGAGAGGCTGGCCGAGGAGCCGCTGGCGAAAGTGGAGAACCAGCAGTACATCCATTACAAGAAGGGCTCGCTGGTGTTCTATGCGCTGCAGGATTACATCGGCGAGAGCCGCTTGAACGCGATGCTGAGACAGTTCCTCATCGACAAGGGCTTCCAGCAGCCGCCCTACACCACGTCACGGGAGTTCATGGATGCGCTGGCGAAGGCCGTCGATCCGAAGTGGCAGCCGCTGCTGAACGACCTGTTCTGGAAGATCACCCTGTTCGACAACCGCATCACCGAGGCGGTCGCGAAGAAATTGCCGAACGGCAAGTACGAAGTGACCATGAAGCTGCATGCCGGCAAGGTCTACGTCGACGGCACCGGCAGAGAGACCGCGGCAAAGCCGGACGTGCCCATCGAGATCGGCGTGTTCGCCGCCTCACCCGGTGCCGGCAAGGACGGCAAGCCGCTGCATCTGGAGAAGCGCCTGCTGCCGGATGGCGACAGCACGATCACCGTCACCGTGGACAGCCTGCCTGCGCTGGCCGGCATCGATCCGTACAACGTGCTGATCGACAAGGTCTCCAGCGACAACCGACGCGCGGTGACCGTGCAGTAGGCGCGGCCGGCACGGGCAACTCAGCGTCCGTCACCTTGTTCCGGACCGGCCCGCCCCGCCATCGAGATCGTTGTTTCAACGCGGCCAGCCGTGGACATGGCGCTTCGGGGCGTTCGCCGAGCCGGTCGGGCCCGCGCGCCGACTGTGGTGAAACCGCACTAGTCGTTGTCGAAGCGCAGGCCCTGTGCCTGCGCAGCGACGGCCATGCCGACAGCCAGCATGCGCAGCGAGGTTGTTCCGCGCATGCTCGCAGCTCCCCGACGATGGCTGCACCCGATGGCCGGCCCACGCTGTCACCATGCGCCCCGCGATCGCCGCGGCGTGGCCAGCCTCATGCCCTGTCATCGGTCACCGGCAGGGGCGGCCGGTGCGCAAAGCCGCCTGTCAGAGTCGATGATCCTCGATGTCGGCGACGCGGCCATCGACCAGGGTGACCACGGTGACGTGATCGCCGCGCCGGTAGCGCCATTGCTCGCCGGCCCTGTCGTTGCCCGCGATGCGCACGCCCCCGCGACGGCTGGCGTGGCGCGCGGCGCGCTTGTGCGATTTCGACGATGGCTTGCCCAGCAAGTCGGTGACCCGCTCCGCGCTGTCGCCCGCGGTGAGCACCTGGTTGCCCACGCGCAGGGTGCTGCTGGCTTGCGCGGCGGCGCTGAGTGCGAACAGGATGACGATGAGACGAACACGCATGGCCTGACTCCTTGTCTGATGAAACCGGAAGACCTTTTCCGCTGCGCCGGTGCCGACTCAGCCGTGATGTTCCTCGACGTGATCCTCGATCGCCGCGACCTTGCCGCCGATGATCGTCACGACCACGACGCGACCCCCGGCGCGGCTGTACTGCCAGCGCTCGCCCAGGTACGCGCCAAACTTGTTCTGCACCGGTTCCTTGAAGGCTGGCGTGCCGAGCAGATCGATCACGTGCACCGCGGTATCGCCCACCGACAACACCTGCTGGCCGACACGCAGGGTGTCACCGGCGAAAACATTCAGGCTGATGAGCAGCAATGCCACAAAGAGCAGATGGCGCATGTCGTCCTCCCTGGGTGATCTCAGAAACCGGCGCCCGGCTGGGCCAGATAGATCACTTCCTGCGGCGTACTTGCTCGATCCAGCGCGCCATTGCGATGGGGGAAGCGGCCGAAGCGCGCGATGACGTCGCGATGGCGTCGAGCATAGTCCAGAAATTCCTCGAACCGCGGACGCTCTGCCGGCGACACCTCGGTGCATAGCGCCTCGAACAGGGCCACGGAGCGCTGCTGCAGCGCGCTGTCTTCGGCGTGTTCCAGCGGTAGATAGGCAAACACCCGCTGCAGCGGCGGCAATCGCCGGTCGTCAGCGCGGTCGATGCCTGACAACGCGACGCGCTGCGCCTTGACGTCCTGCATCCATGCCCGCGCATCGCCCCGATGGAGATTGCGGGGAAGCTGGTCCAGTGCGATCAGCAAGGCCAGCCAGCCGGGCGGGGTGTCCGCCCAGCCGGCCAGCTCGCCGTTCGCGGCGGCTTGGGCGATGTCGCCAAAGCGTTCGCGCAATTGCGCGTCGAAGGCGGCGTCGCTGGCAAACCAGCAGGCGGCATGCGGCGGCGCAAACCAGAAATCCAGGAGGGCCTGAGCAGCGTCCGTCGCCATGGCTCAGTGCGCGGTGCCGGTCAGGCTGTGCATGTCCAGGTGAATCCCGCGCAGGCGCGGCAACTGTCGTTGCAGGGTTTGCGCCGAGCCAGGCGGCTCGACCTCGATGGCCTGCTCGAAGGCCCGCAGCAAGGCGCTCTCGTGATGCGCCAGCGCGCGGATCCAGACCCGATCGCGGTGCGTGTCCGCGTGCGCCAGCCAACTGGCCAGATGCCGGCTAGCGGTGCCGCGCCAGCTGCCATGGCAGCTCGGCGTGCCGCCACCGGCGCGCCCCTGCGCCTGCAGGTCGGCGATCAGCAGATCCAGCGCCTGCACGTTTTCGTTCAACACTACGCGCACGCCCGGCTCGCACGCCGCGGCGGCATGCCGATAGAGCCGACGCAGGTCGATGCTGCGCCGGATCAATGCATTGCACGTGGAAGATGAAACGTGCCGCGGCATGGGCCGCCTCCTGCCAAATCGATAATGGAACCGGCGCCATCCTCGCCCCCGTCTACTTAGCGGCACCTAAACCGGACCGGCATCGGCGATGCGCGGGTCAGCTGGCAGCAGGGATGGCGGCGCAGCCGAGCCGGTTCACGGGTCCACTTGCAGCAGGTTCAACGGCCGACCATCGCTGCCGCGCACGCCCTGCTGCAGTTCGGCCAGGCGCTGGATCGATGGACACAACGCCTGGATCTGCGGGCGCAATGCCTGCATGCGCTGCTGCAGTCGCGGCTGCAGTGCGGTGGCGAGGTCGGCGGCGCGATCGCGCAGGCCTGCCGCGGCCTGCAGGTCGCCGGACAGCGCCGCATTGATCGCCTGCTGGCCAAGGTCGGCCGCCAGCAACGGCAGCAGGTCGGCGGCAATCTGGTTCATGTATTGATTGGCCTCGTCGCCCTGCCAGTCGTGGGTGCTGCGACTGATGGCGATGCGTCGTTTGAGATCGCCGGCATGCGCAAGCAGCCGGCGCTCGAACTCGGCACGGCTGGCGGCAGCCAAGCCCATGCCGTCGGCCTCGGCGCGCATCGCCTGCACCGCCATGTCCACCCCGTTCTGCGCCACCGCCCGCACGCGCGGCGCCAGCGCGAGCAGGTCGCGTTCGAACAGCGCCAGCCGGTCCTGATCTTCCGTATTGGGATGCGCATCGATGCCATCGGTGCGCAACGAGCCGTGCTGGAGTTCGACGTGGAATGGCGCCGGCGACGCTCGATCGAACAGCACACTGTCGCTTTTCAGCGTGACGTCGTAGCTGCTGCTGGCATGGCAGATCGCCGCCAGATCCTGGGCGTGCACGCCCGGCGCGGCCGACAGGGACAACAGGGCAACAAGCAGGCAGGCGACACGCATCGGATGGATTCCAGGATACAGGGCACCAAGCGATACCCGCTCACCTGCCAACCCCTGCTGAATGCGGACGGCCGATCGCCCCGCAAACGTCCCGCCTGCGCCCCATCCGTACTCGAGGCCGCCGATCGGACGGAGCCGGTGCGGACGACTCAACGCCGCGGCGGGAACTGCGCGCGCACGCCCGGCCGGCCCAACTGCCAGGCCAGCCAGAGCAGCAGCGGTATCGCCAGCGCCTTCAGCGCCAGCGCCACCTGCCAGGTGCGTTGCGCCCGCGCGATCATCCACAGCGCGACTTCACCCAGTTGGGATTCGGTCATCGCATGCTGCCGGGCAACCGCGAAATCGCCCCACTGCTGCAGCATCAGCGCGCCGGTGAGCAGCGCCCACAACGCCAGCACGACAGCCAGCACGCGCATGATAGGTCTCGCCCAGGGCCGGCGCAGGATGCATCCGGCGCACACCGCGATGACCAGCAGGGCAGCCGCCAGGTACGGATATTCGCCGTGCTGCAGGTACTGCACCGAGCCCACCGCAGCGAACAACAGCAGCACCCACAGGCCGATCGCCCATACCGAGAAACGCCGCGCCGCCGCGTCGGCCGGAATCGCCAACGGCATCAGGGCGCCGCCTTCAGCGTGGCCAGATCGGCCATGACCTGAGCGGAGTTCTTTTCCGGATCCACATCCACATAGACCTTGGCGATCCTGCCCCGCGGGTCGATCAGGAAGGTGGTGCGCTTGGCGTAATGCATGCCCATGTGCTCGTTCAGTACGCCATAGCTGGCGGCCACCTTGCGCTCGACGTCGGCCAACAGCGGAAACGGCACGCGATATCTGGCGGCAAACCCGGCATGCGATTTCACATCGTCGAGACTGATTCCGACCACCTTGGCGCCGGCCTTGCGCAGCTTGGCGATGTCGTCGCGAAAGGTGCACACCTCGGTGGTGCAGCCGGGAGTGAAATCCTTCGGATAGAAGTACACCACCAGCCAGTGGCCGTGGAAATCGGCCAATGTGCGCCAATGGGCGTTCTGGTCCTGCAGACGGAATGCCGGGGCGGCTTCGCCCACCTGGGGACTGCCGGCAAACGCGGGGGCAACCAGCGCGCACAGCAGGATCGATGCAAGCAACCAGGACAGACGACGCATGGCGGAATCTCCAACCGGGAAATGGGCGTGTTGCAGCATCGCAGTTTACGCCCGCGCGCGCCGCGTGTTGTTCACGGCGTCCCGTGCCCGCACCGTCCGGCACCCCTTGCGTCTGCACCGGCCAGGCCGCTTCCCCGTGGTCGCATTTCCGGCAAGGGACATCGACAGCGGCTCACCGTGTTTGCCGCTGACCACCCATCGGTCCTTCTCCGCCGTTCACAATGCGAAGCCCGGACTTGCTCGTCCGCACGCGAGGTGGCTGATCGGGCGCTGCGTACGACCGATTGTCGGCGGCAGTCAGCATGGTGAGATCTTGCTGATCCCCTTTTCGAATCTGCTCCGTCATGTAGTCGATGAACACCCTGATCCGGGTCGGAAGCTGGTGGCGACTCAGGTAGCAGACGTAGTGCCCGCGATCATCGGGCTGATGATGCCCCAGGCATGAGCTCAATCTGCCTTCACGCAGATGGGCAGCCACCAGGAAGCCGGGCAGTTGTGCAATGCCCTGTCCATCGAGGATCGCCTGCAACACGAGATCCGGATCGTTGAAAGTGCAGGCTGACTCCGGCGTCAGCCGGCAGGCATGCCCGTCCACCTTGAATTCCCATTCCGAAATCCGGCCGGATGCCAGGCGCTGACGGATGCATTGATGCCCGGCAATGTCTTCAACACGGGACGGCAGTCCATGGGCACGCGCGTACTCCGGCGAGGCGCAAACCAGCAGTTGCATCGGGATCACCTGCCTTGCCACCACCTGGCTCTCTTCCATGCGCCCATCGTGGAACGCCACATCGATTCGGTCTGAGGTGAAGTCGACATGGCGCTCGTCCAGAATCAGCTCGATGGCGACGTCCGGATAGCGGGTGCGGAATCCGCCGAGCAGGGGCATCACCACGCGGCGCCCGAATGCGGGTGTGGCAACGATTCGAAGCTGGCCGCGCGGTGGGCCTTCGCGCAAGTCGCGCATGTCCTCCAGCGCCTGCAGGATCCGTTCGACGCCCGGATGGCATTTTTCGTAGAAGCGTTCTCCCTCCCGAGTCAACGAGGTGCTTCTGGTGGTCCGGAGGAAGAGGCGTGTGCCGAGCTGGATCTCCAGCTTGCGCACGTTGCGGCTCACGGCGGATCTTCCGATGCCAAGGCGGTCGCCTGCCTTGGCGAAGCTGCCCTCGGCGGCAACGGCCACGAACGCAACGACACCCGCATAGCTGGTCGAGAAGCTCGATGCCAGCGGATCGGGGCTCATGGGTGATGGGTTGAGACTCCTTGCGGACATGATTGCCTCCAAGGGCCATGACGATCTGCACATCGCCGCTCTCAATGGACGGAGGTGCTCGTCGGTGACCGGCCCTCCACGCTGGGTGGCCGAACCCATCCTATTCACGCGCCCCAGGCCCGGACGGACATAATTCCGCCAATTTGCGCCATCCACCCTCCATGGAAAGCCCTCCGCGCCGTGGCGTAGCGGCTATCGCCGGAAGCCAGCCATGGCCCCGCCCGCGCTCCCACTTCGCCCGGGTGGGCCGCCGGAATCATGTCGGCCGAAGAAGCTCCGGCGACTCGTCGTCGCGGCTGTGGCCACGATGACGAGTCGACACGAACGCAGGCGCGATGGCTGCCGCGGGCGCGCGGTGCTGACTTCCATCTGCCTGGACGGAGCTCTCAGCTGCGGAAGAACGCCAGCAGATCCCGATTGATGACATCCGCATTGACGGTCTGCATGCCGTGCGGATAGCCCTTGTAGATCTTGAGCGTGGCATGTTTCAGCAACTTGGCCGAAAGCGGCGCCGAATCGGCGATCGGCACGATCTGGTCGTCGTCGCCGTGCATCACCAGCGTCGGCACGTCGATCGCCTTCAGGTCGTCCGTGAAGTCGGTCTCCGAGAATGCCTTGATGCCCTCGTAGTGCGCGTTGGCGCCGCCCATCATGCCCTGGCGCCACCAGTTGTCGGCGACACTCGGCACGATCTTGGCGTCCGGCCGGTTGAAACCGTAGAAAGGGCCGGACGACAGATCACGATAGAACTGGGCGCGGTTGGCGGCCAGCGCGTCGCGCAGACCATCGAACACCTCGATCGCGAGTCCGCCGGGATTGCCCGGCGACTTCACCATCAACGGCGGCACGGCGCTGATCAGCACCAGCCTGGCGACGCGGCCCGCGCCGTGGCGTGCGACATAGCGCGTCGCTTCGCCGCCGCCGGTGGAGTGGCCTACGTGGATGGCGTCGCGCAGGTCCAGGTGCGCCACCAACGCCGCCACATCGGCGGCGTAGTGGTCCATGTCGTGGCCGCGCCGAAGTAGTACCAGAGATTGAAGTTCTTCGGCGCGTAGTATTCGGTCAGGTGCTTCCTGGCCATGCCTTTCAGCCCAGGCGCGCGCTCGTCTATCCAGTTGTAAAGACGTGTGAGCATGGTTGCCTCGAATCACTCCGTGCGGGATGGCTGCGTGGACGTTTTCAGCAGGCCAGCCGGGGGTCGGAAGGACGGCGCGGCACGTCCGCTTCGCCAAATCCCTCCCACAGGTCCCACACCCCGTCTTCATCACCTTCGGCCAGCAGGTCACAAGGGGACTTTCCGCCGCAGGCACGACTGGGGGCGCAAAGCCAGTGAGCGGCACGTCGCTTGTTCCCGGCATCTTCGAGCAGGACCTGGGCGAGCGATGGCCAGTGGCTTTCGACCGCATCGAAGGCAGTCAATGCCAGCGCTTCGCGGCGCGCCGCGATGGTTGCGATTTCCCTGGCGATATTGCCGAACTTGTCTTTTCGCATGACGGGCCACTTGGTGAATGGAGGCGAAGGCGCGGGCCATCGGCGTGTGACGTCCATGGCGCATGCCGTCACGGATGGAGCGCGGGGACGCAATGACCAGTGCTGCGCGACCCAGCGTCACCTGCTGTGCCGCTGGAAAGATCTCCGGCCCACCGATCGGTTCGTTGGCACCACTCCATGATGGCGACCGGCGGACTCCTGGCGCTCCGTGGAACAGGCCTTCCGGCGTTGGAAGCAGCGTAGGTTCCGATGGCTGAGCGCGGTAGATCGGCGCAGGTGCTCACCGTGTTGTCCCGCGCGCACCAATCGGCGATGCCGCGCTGGCGGCCGTCCCACTGCCGTGCGGGCCGATGCAGCACTGCTGCCCTGGCGCTGCGCCTTGCTGGCCTGCCGCCACGCACTTGCCTGCTAGTCCCGGGGCTCGATAGCCGTCATGGAGAACCGGCAGGGAAAGCACGGCGCGCAGCAGCGGAACCCGGCCCTGCCCGCCAGCCGGCTTTGTGCATTCGGCATTGGTGCTTTTGAGGAAGCGCTGTCGTTCCTGCGCCGGATCTAGCCGGCGGCGAAGGCGCCGCCTAGCATCGGTGGCGCGGGCGACGCGGGTGCTTCGACACGCCAGCCGGGTCATGACTCATGAGGTGCACATGAACATCGTCGTCGTGGGCGGAAGAGGCCTGGTAGGACGGAACATCGTCGGGCGGCTGCGTTCGCAGGGCCACCAAGTGTCGGCCGAGTCCCGATCGACCGGCGTCGACCTGGTCACCGGACGAGGGCTGGCCGAAGGTCTGGCCGGCGCAGATGTGGTCATCGATGTCAGCAACTCGCCGACCTTCGACGACATGGCGTCCTTCGAGTTCTTCAAGGCCGCGATCCTGAATCTCCTCCATGCCGAGAAGCATGCTGGAGTGAAGCACCACGTATCGCTATCGGTGGTCGGGACGGGCCGCCTCGAGGCGAGCCCCTACCTCCGCGGAAAGGCGCTGCAGGAACGCCTGATCGAGTCGTCCGGCATCCCTTTCACCATCGTGCACGCGACGCAGTTCTTCGAGTTCCTCGTCGACATCATCACTTACGCCACCAACGGCCAGACCATCTACTTGTCGCCAGCCTACATCGAACCCGTTGCTTCCAAGGATGTTGCCGCGGCCATCGCGCGGGTTGCCGTCGAGCCTCCCCTCAATGGTTCGATCGAGGTCGCCGGCCCGGAGCGGGCGCGGATGTCCGAGCTCATCCAGCGGTTCGTCAAGGATATGGAGGCGCCGTACGACGTGCGCAGCGATGTTGGCGCGCCCTATTTCGGTGCCACGCTCGACGAGTTCGCGCTCCTTCCGCGCGAAGACGCCGAGCGCGGCGAACTGGGCTTTCAGGCCTGGCTCGAACAGTCGGAATATGCGCGCGCGGACTGGTGACTTCCGGTCGCGGCGACGCCGCCATGGATCCGGCTCCTGCCGCTGCCAGCTGTCGTGCTTCAAGCCGGCACCTTCGCGCCGAAAGGCACTTGCCCGCTCAAGGTACACACACACGAAGGGCGCCCTGGGGCGCCCTTCGTCCTGCCATTCGGCGGGTATCAGCGTTTGCTGATGGTGAACTTGCCCACCGACACGCCCAGGTTGAAACCCTGTCCCGTACCGGTGAGTGCCAGCGAGGTGGTGCCCTTGGTCAGCACCTGCGCGGTGGAACTCTTGACCACGCCGGCTTCGGCGCCGGCCTGCACGTAATCGCCGTACACCTCATTGATGCTGTGCACGTTGCTGATCTCGCCCTTGCCGTTGTCGATGTGGTACTTGCCGGCGGTCAGCCCACCACCCACCACCACGATCTTCACGTTCGAACGCTGGCCGTTGTCGCAAGTGATCGTGCCATTCCCTTCGGCATGCTTGTAGATCAGCGACCAACCGGACAGGTTGAAGGTGAGGTCGCATTTCACCGACGCTTCGGCAGCGCGGGCGCTGCTGGTCGGCAACGCGGTGACCGCACCTGCGCAGGCCAGCACCAGGGCAGCCATTCCAAAAGTACGCTTGATCATCCGTCATCTCCTTTGTGTTTGTGCGGATAGGGTGTGGGGATCGTGTGCAGGCAGGCGTGATAATCGCGTGCACGACAAGCGCTGCTGTTCAGGCTCCAGCCCGACGCCTTCGGCACGAGCCGCCGCGCTGCCCGCTGGCGACCGCGCATCGATCGCGGCCATGCCACCGGCTTGTGGCGCGCCGGCCGCAGCGTGCCTAAACTCGAGCCGGCCGATGCCGATCAGCTGAGGGATGGCAATGATCAAATATTCACTGGTGGGATACGACGGTTCCGACGCGTCGCGGCGTGCGTTCCAGTTCGCCATCGACCTGGCGCGCTGCGCCCACGGCCGGGTGCGCGTGGTGTCGGTATTGCAGGTGACCGAAGGTGGCGCCGATGCCTGCGCGCTGATGATGGCTGACTCCGGTACCCGCCGCGTGCAGGAACTGCTGGACGAGCTGCGGGCGCTGGAGCCGGATGCCGCCGATCTGGTCGACGTCGAGCTGATCCATGGCAGTCCGGGCGACGTGCTGCTCAGCCAGATCGAGCAGCACGGCGTCGACCATATCGTGATCGGCCATACCGAACGCGGTGCGCTGGCGCGCTGGCTGCTCGGTTCGGTCTCCGGCAACGTGCTGGCGCGCGCGCATGTGCCGGTGACGGTGGTGCGCTGATCCGCGCTGGCGCCGGCAATGCGGATCAGCAAGTAGGGCGACGTTAATCCAGCAAGGCCCGTCGGCCTTATGCTGCGTCATCTCTTTGTCATGCATGCGATCGGCAAGGGTTCTTCACCATGCCGACGCACAGGAAGCCGGTTTGAATTATTCCCCCAGTCCGCCATGGACCCTGGAAAGCCTGGATCTCGACCGCATCGAGGTCGCCCGCGTGCGCCACGACGAGGACCTGTTTTTTCTGCTTTGCAGCTCGTCCTTCGTCGAGAGCGGCTCGGATCTGTACACGCAGAACCTGATCAACCATTTTGCCGGTGATGAGGATTTGCAGGGCTGGCTGAGCCAGCACTGGGAACACGAGGAGTTGCAGCACGGCCGCGCGCTCGCGGCCTATGTGAGAAGGGTCTGGCCCGAGTTCGACTGGGACAAGGGCTTCCAGGCGTTCTGGCACGAATACGGCGCGGTATGCACCGCCGAGCAGCTGGAACCCTGCCGCGGGCTGGAGCTGGCCGCGCGCTGCGTGGTGGAGACCGGCACCGCCAGCCTGTACCGCGCACTCAACGAGATCACCGACGAACCCGTGCTGAAGCAACTGACCGGCCACATCAAGAGCGACGAGGTGCGCCACTACAAGCACTTCTACCAGCACTACCAGCTGTATCGGGAACGCGAGGGCTTCGGCCGCTACAAGGTGTTCCGCGCGATCCTGCGCCGGGTCAACGAGATCAAGAGCGAAGACAGCGACATCGCGCTGCGCCACGTGTTCAACCAGTGCTACCCGCAGCACCTTGGCAACGAGGCGGAGTTCCGTCGCGTCAGCGATCGCGCGCAAGGCCTGTTGCGCCGGCACATCCCGGCCACGATGACGGTGAAGATGCTGCTCAAGCCCCTGGACCTGCCGCCGCGGTTGCAGAGTGCGCTGGAAAAGCCGCTGGCGCGGATCACCGAGAAGCTGTTCCTGCACTGAGCGCATCCGCGGCTTTGCCGCGGAAGCGTCCGATCATTGCCGCACCGCCGCGGGCTTGTCCTCGCTGCGCGGCGCGCTCTTGATCTGCCGCTGCTGCAGCTGGGTCGCCTTGAGGCTTTTCACGTCGACCGGGCGGATCTGCGAGATCGTGCAGGGAAAGCTGTTGCGACCGGTGAGCACCTTGTCGAACCCGACCATGACCTGGTTGATGTTGGAGGTGAGACCGATCGCGTTGACGAAGGAAATCTCCGGACAACCGCCACCGAGATCCAGCAGCCAGGCTTCGTTGGGCCGGGTATAGATCGCCACCTGGCGATCGCCCACCGGCTCCCAGGAATACAGGCTGAAGAAACGGAAGCTGCGCACCGGCGCACCCACGGCCGCCGCATACGCGGCCTGGCGTTCGCTGCTGCGCTGGGCGTGCGGCGCACTGGCGCAGGCGCCAAGCAGGGCCAGCAGCGCGCAGGTGAGCAGGATACGGATCGTTGCCATGGCTTCAAACTCCGTCGACGGGATGTATCGGAACGGGTGAACCCTCCGGCGGTGCACGCACCTATTTCTTTTTCGGCTTGCCGACGCCGGCCCACCGGGCGGGATCGAAACCGCCGACCTCGTAGACCAGCGTCTGCTTCTTCTGGCCATCGACCAGGGTCACGTCCATGGTGATCTTCTTCGCCTTCTGCAGCATCGCCAGGAACGCCTTGTCGTCGCGGATCATCAGCGCCGGCTCGCCGGTGGACGGCGCGAACGCCATGATGCGGACCGACTTGCCGTCGACCGTGCTGGCGATGGCGCAATTGCCGCGGCACACGAAGCCGGGCTTGCGGCCATACAGGAACACGCTCTGGCCCCAGCTGGTATGCCGGCGCAAGACCAGCTGCACCCGGTCGTTGCCGGAGGGCTGGCTGCTCTGGATGGTGGCGGTGGATTGCGTGCCGCCGGCCATCGGCGAGACCTGGTACAGCCACAGGTTGGACAGTCGGTACTTCTCGCTGGCTTCGGTATAGCGCTTCTCGATGTCGGGCAGGGTTTTCTGCACCTCCCTGGCGGCGTCGCTGTCCGGGAACCGCTTGACGATGTCCTTGCCCATCGACACGGCCATCTCGTCGTTGTGGATACGCAACAGCTGTCGATAGGTATCGAGGTTGCGCGCCGCGTCGGCGTTCCGGCTCTGCGCCTGCTGCTGCGCCGCGTCGGGCGCGGGCGCCTGGCCTTGTTGGGAGCAGCCCGCAAGCATCAGGGCACCGCCCAGCAAGGCGCCCGCCAGCGGGCGGAGGAAGGACGGATTCATCATCGACGTTGCACCGCGCAGTGGACAGGCACCTAGCTTGGAACGATCCGCCGCCAGGGCGCAACCGGCTCCGCTCACTCCTGCTGGCCGAAGTGTTCGCGCAGGGCGGCCCGGTAGCGCCGGCTGCAGGGGATCTTCGCGCCGTCGCGCATCTGCAGGCGGGCGTCGCCGGTGTCCAGCGGTTCGATCTCGGCGAGATAGTCGAGGTTGATGAAATGGCTGCGATGCACGCGCACGAAGCGCGCCGGATCCAGCCGCCCATCGATCCCCGCCATGGTGGCGCGCAACGGATAGTCGCGGCCGCGTACATGCAGGTTCACGTAATTGCCGGAGGCCTGCAGCCACTCGATCTCGCTGGCATTGATCAGGAACTCCCGGCCCAGCTTGCGCACCAGGAAGCGTTCGGGCCGCTCCACGGGCTCGACCGGCGGGCCCTCCTCCGGCGCCACCAGCAACCTTGCCTCGCCCTGCCAGCGCATCAGCCACAGCCGCGACAGGCAGGTCAGCGCGATGATGATGAAATAGGTGCGGATGTCCTTGAGGTATTCGTAGCCGAAATTGGGCCACCACGCGCCGAAGCGGTAATGCCAGCCGGCGAGGCCGTAAGCCAGCTTGCGCAGGCCGAGCATGCCGCCGACATGCAGCAGGCTGAACGGCAGGCTGGCCAGCAGGTGCCACGGCAGGCTGCGGCGCCAGGTGTCGAAGCGGAACGGCCAGCGCCGCTCGACCGCCAGCACCGCCGGGATCAGCGCCAGGATCATGATCGAACTGGTCCACTCCCACACCCACGGCTCCCAGGCCGCCGTCCGGGCATGGTCGATCTGCGCGACCAGGCTGTTGAACACGGTATTGAAAATGGTCAGCAAGACCCAGAAGCCGATTTCAGCCGGGTGTCGCCAGCGCTGAAAATCCCGGTACTCAAGATCCGTCGGTTCGGTCATGCCGGCCATTCTACGTGGCGGCCGGAACACCCACACGCTTCGTCCCACGGGGCCACCGCTCGTCCCTGTTCAACCACGAACCATCACTGGCGGATCGACACCCGAGCCCAGCGGGGCATCATGGGGGGACGCCGCGGCCTGTCGTGGTGATGCCTCACGAACCGATCTGGAGCAGCCGGATGAAGAGACGCGAATTATTGAAAGCCATGGCGACCCTGCCGCTGTTGCCGCTGCTGATGCGCAGCAGCGTGGCCACGGCACGGGGCGCCGCCACCGCCATGGCGGCGAAACTCCGTTCGCGGGTACGGCCAGGCGACCCCGGCTGGCCACTGGCGACCCAATGGAAGCAGCTCGAGCGCGACGTCGGCGGCCGCCTGCTGAAGCTCGAACCGCCCTTTGTCCGCTGCACCACATCGCCCACCGGCGGTGATTGCGCAGAGGTACTGAAGCAACTGGACAACCCTTTCGCGCTGGGCGACAACCCCGCACTGACCCAGACCAGCGGCTGGGCTGATGCCTGGACCTCGCAGCCCAGCGCCTACGCGGTCGCGGCGCAGAGCACGGCCGACGTGGTCGCAGCCGTCAACTTCGCCCGCAAACACCACCTGCGGCTGGTGGTGAAGGGGGGCGGCCACAGCTACCAGGGCACCTCGGACGCGCCGGATTCGCTGCTGGTATGGACCCGCCACATGAACCAGGTCAGCCTGCACGACACCTTCGTGCCGCAAGGCTGCGCCGGCCATGTGGCACCGCAGGCGGCGGTGAGCGTGCAGGCGGGCGCCATGTGGATCGACGCCTATGACGCCGTGACCACCCGCGGCGGCCGCTACGTGCAGGGCGGCGGCTGCGCCACGGTGGGCGTGGCCGGGCTGGTGCAGAGCGGCGGCTTCGGCAGTCTCTCGAAGCGCTGGGGCACGGCGGCGTCCAACCTGCTGGAGGCGGAGGTCGTCACCGCCGACGGCCAGGTGCGCATCGCCAATGCCCGCACGAATCCGGAGCTGTTCTGGGGCCTCAAGGGCGGTGGCGGCGGCAGCCTCGGCGTGGTCACGCGGCTGACCCTGCGCACCTTCGAGCTGCCCGAGTTCTTCGGTGGCGCCAACCTCACCATCAAGGCCGACTCGGACGCGGCCTATCGCGCCCTGATCGCCGAGGCGGTGGGCTTCTACCGGCGCGCGCTGTTCAATCCGCACTGGGGCGAGCAGATGAAATTCTACGGTGGCGACACCCTTGAGGTCTCCATGATGTTCCAGGGCCTCACCAAGCAGCAGGCCGAACAGACCTGGGCACCCTTCCTCGACTGGGTGCATGCCCGCAAGGATTGCCGCGTCACCAAACCGTTCCAGGTGCTGGCGGCGCCGGCCCGGCATCTCTGGGACGCCGAATTCCTCCGCAAATACCTGCCGAGCGCCATCGTGTCGGATGACCGGCCGGGCGCGCCCCGCCATCACATCCTCTGGGCTGGCGACCATGACCAGGCCGGCTGGTTCATCCACGGCTACCAGTCGGCCTGGCTGCCGGCTTCGCTGCTGCAACCCGGGCGGCAGGCACAGCTGGTCGAGGCCTTGTTCACCGCCTCGCAGCACTGGGGTTTCGCCCTGCACTTCAACAAGGGGCTGGCCGGCGCACCGGCCGACGCGATCGCCCGCGCCCGCGACACCGCCACCCATCCACAGGTGCTCGACGCGTTCGCTCTGCTGATCTGCGCCAACGGCAGCGCTCCCGCTTACCCCGGCCTGCCGGGCACGAAGCCGGACTTGGCCAAGGCGCGGCGCGAAGCGACAGCCATCGACCACGCGATGGACGCCATCCGCGCCGTGGCGCCCGACGCCGGATCCTACGTCTCGGAAAGCGACTACTTCCTGCGCGACTGGCAGCAGGGATTCTGGGGCAGCAACTATCCGCGCCTCGCCGCGGCGAAGCGCAAGTACGATCCGGATGGCCTGTTCTTCGTGCATCACGGCGTGGGCAGTGAATCGTGGAGCGCGGACGGCTTCACTCGCCTCGCATGAATTGACAAATGGTGCATCGGGTCGGCGCGCCACTTGCCGGCTAGACTGGCGGTTTTCCAGCCGCGCCGACCCATGTCCCCACGCGCCGATTCCCTGCTCCGCCATCCCGCCTTCGTCGCGTTCTGGTTCGCCCGGATCGCGTCGGGTTTCGGTTTCCAGATGTTGTCGGTGGCGGTCGGCTGGCAGATCTACGCGATCACCGGCCGCGCCTTCGACCTCGGCCTGATCGGCCTGGTGCAGTTCGTTCCCTCGGTCCTGCTGGCGCTGCCGGCGGGACACGTGGCGGATCAGTACGAGCGGCGACGCGTGGTGCTGATCGGGCAGATCGTGGAATGGATGGCGATCGTGCTGCTTGCGGCGCTGACCCTTACCCATCGCGTCCACGAGACCGGCATCCTCCTGCTGGTGCTGGTGATCGGCATGGCCAAGGCGTTCGAATCGCCATCGATGCAGTCGCTGCTGCCGGCGCTGGTGCCGCCGGCGCTGCTGCCGCGCGCGGTGGCGGTGAGCGGCTCGGCATTTCAGATGGCAATGATCCTCGGCCCCGCGGTCGGCGGCCTGCTCTACGTGGCCGGCCCCGGCGTGGTGTACCTCGGCGCCGCCGTGCTCTACCTGGTCGCGGCGACGATGATGTTTGCGATGCGCTACGAACAGGCACCGCCGAAGCGCGAGCCGGCCACCCTGAAAACCGTATTCGCCGGCGTGCATTTCATTCGCGCGCGCAAGGACGTGCTCGGCGTGATCTCGCTGGATCTGTTCGCCGTGCTGCTCGGTGGCGCCACCGCACTGCTGCCGATCTTCGCCAAGGACATCCTGCGCACCGGCCCGTGGGGTCTTGGCCTGTTGCGTGCGGCACCCGCGGTCGGCGCGCTGCTGATGTCGGTGTGGCTGGCACGGCGCGACCTGCAACGCCGGGTCGGCGCGATCATGTTCGGGTCGGTGGCGGCGTTTGGCCTGGCCACGCTGGTGTTTGCGCTGTCGACCACGCTGTGGCTGTCGCTGGTCGCGCTGTTTGCGCTCGGCGCATTCGACATGGTCAGCATGGTGATCCGCGGCGCGCTGGTGCAACTGGATACGCCGGACGACATGCGCGGCCGGGTCAGCGCGGTGAACGCGATCTTCATCAATACCTCCAATCAGCTGGGAGAGTTCGAGTCGGGCATGCTCGCGGCGTGGATCGGCGCGGTGAACGCCACCCTGCTGGGCGGCATCGGCACCTTGCTGGTGGTCGGGCTGTGGCTGGCGATGTTCCCGACCCTGCGCCGGCGCCAGCGGCTGCACGTCGAGACGGCCGCGCCGGACGGGCCGGTTGCGGATATTCTCTAGCATGGCGGTCACGTGCCCATCGGACGACCCGTCCACCGGAGCCGCCGCATGATCACCACCTCGCCGAGCGAGTTCCAGCACGCCTATGCCGCGCTGGCACCCCTGCCGCACGCTGCGGCTACCGCGCGCGCGGCGTACCTGGTCGCGCCGGCCGATTTCAGCCTGGCGGCGGCATCGGCGCGCGACAACCGCTACATGGACATGAACCTCTCGGTCGACCCGCGCCTGGCGCTGGCCCAGCATGCCGCGCTGGCGCAGGCGCTGCGTGCGGATTGCCCGGTGATCACCTTCCCTGGCGATCCCGCCACGCCCGACGCGGTGTTTCCAAACAACGTATTCGCCACCGCACCCGGGCGGCTCATCGTGGGCCGCATGCGCCACGCGATACGTCGGCGCGAGGCCACGCGCGCCGACATCCGCGAGTTCTTCGGCAACGTGCTGGGTTATGACGAGATCGACCTGTCCGGTCGCGACGACTTGGTTGCCGAGCTGACCGGTTCACTGATCATCGACCGCGCCCGCGGGGTCGGCTACTGCGGCCTCAGCGAGCGTTGCGACATGGCCGGCGCACAGGCGATGCACAAGGCCTTCGGCCTGCGCCTGACGTACTGCTTCGAGCTGGCCGAAACCGAATACCACACCAACGTGGTGCTGGCCCTGCTGGCCAGCCGCGCCGTGATCATCGCCGCCGACGGCTTCCGCGACCCCGCCGTGCCGCAGGCGATCGCCAGGGCGTACGGCGACCGCGCAATCTGGCTGAGCCCGGCCCAGAAACAGGCGTTCGCAGGCAATGCGATCACGCTGTCCGGCGATCGCGCCTGGATGAGCGCCCGCGCCGCCGCCTCGCTCACCGCCGGCCAGATCGCGGCCCTGAGCGGTCATGGTTTTGCGATAGGCGCGGTCGATCTCGGTGAAATCGAGAAGGCCGGCGGCAGCCTCCGCTGCTGCGTGGGCGAGATTTACTGAGCTTCCGCCTTTCTGCCGAAGACCACTGGGGCGCTGCCCCGGCGCGGAACACGATTCACCGGAGCACCGCATGATTACCGTCCACCATCTCAACAACTCGCGCTCGCAGCGCATCCTGTGGCTGCTGGAAGAGCTCGACGTGCCGTACCAGGTCAAGCGCTACCAGCGGGACAGCGGAACCCTGCTGGCGCCGGTGGAGTTGCGCGCCGTGCATCCGCTGGGCAAGTCGCCGGTGATCACCGACGGCGGACTCACGCTGGCCGAGTCCGGCGCCATCGTCGAGTACCTGGCCGACCGGTACGGCGCAGGCAGGCTGATCCCCGCGCACGGAACGCCGGAACGACTGCGCTGCAATTACTGGCTGCACTACGCCGAGGGTTCGGCCATGCCGCCGTTGTTGCTGAAGCTGGTGTTCCGCCGGGTGGAAACCGCTCCCATGCCTTTTTTCGTGAAACCGGTAGCAAAGGGGATCGCGCGCAAGGTGCAGCAGACCTTTGTCGACCCGCAACTGCAGCTGCACCTGGCTTACCTGGAAGGCGAGCTGGGCAAGAGCGAATGGTTTGTCGGTGATTCGTTCAGTGCTGCGGACATCCAGTTGAGCTTTCCGCTGGAAGCGTTCGCAGCGCGCGGCGGCCTGGACGCCGGCTTCCCGCGCCTGTCCGCGTTCCTGCAGCGCATTCACGCGCGACCCGCGTACCAGCGCGCGTTGCAGCGAGGCGGCGAGTATCGGCTCGGCTGAACGGATCGCTTATCGCACGGCCATTGTTTACGCGTCACTCACGACCGCGCTGGCAGCCTGTGGTTTCAGACGACAGGAGAGCGACCATGCGTAATCGTGACATCGAGCGCCATATCCGTGATACGGCCGACCGGGCCACCGAGCGGGCGCGCCACTATGCCGATGGCGCCGCCGACAACGCGCAGAATCTGCTTGAGCGTGGCCGCCGCACCATCAGCGAGCGTTTCGGCAAGCGCGGCAGTTACCGCCGGCAGATGTCGCATGCCGCCGAGGATTTTGCCGATGAGGCGAACTACCAGTACCGCCGGCTGCGCCGCCAGGTGAGCCGCAACCCGGCCACCACCGCCGCGATCGTGCTCGGTACCGTGGGCGCATTCCTGCTGCTGCGCCGCGTGTTCCGCAGCGGCGACGATTGATCGTCCGCGTGATACGTGATCCAAAAAACCCGCTGAGAGGCCAATGCCAGTCAGTCGAGTCAATTGACGCAGCGGGAGTGACCCCAGAGGCTCATGGTTTTCCATGAGCCTCTTGCTTTGATCACAGCCCTGCAAACCCACCTTGATGCGGCGGGCGAGCTGTCTCCCGACGCGGCCGGTCGCTTCAGCCAGATCGTCCCTGCCGACTGGATCGAACACGCCTTGCAGGCGACGGGCATGGCATCACTGCGCCGCCATCGTCTGCCGGTTAGCGATTGACCCGGCTGGTGATCGGCGACAGCAACCGTGTCCCCGGGACGCCAAACGACGTTCCCACACATAAGCCCACGAAAAAATGCCAGTCAGCTCAACTGACTGGCATCAACCCGGAGGCGGGCTCTTCTTGGACGACCCAGCCGTTAAACAGTAAGCGGATTCGGCTTGTCCTGATCGAGCTTGTACTCCTTGATCGCGCGGCTGACGTCCTTGGGGTTCATCTTGCCGTCCTTGGCCAAAGCGGCCAGCGCCGCGTGCGCGATCCAGTAGCGATCCACCTCGAAGAACTCGCGCAGGTGCGCGCGCGTGTCCGAACGGCCGTAGCCATCGGTGCCCAGCACGGTGTAACGCATGCCGTCGGGCATGAACGCGCGGATCTGGTCGGCATACTCGCGCACGTAGTCGGTAGCCGCGATCGCCGGACCGGAGCGCCCGGCGAGCAGGCCAGTGACGTAGGGCACGCGCTGCTCCGCTTCCGGATGCAGGCGATTCCAGCGCTCCGCATCGAAGCCCTCACGACGCAGCTCGATGAAGCTGGGGCAGGACCAGATGTCGGACTCGACACCGAAATCGTTCTTCAGGAGGTCGGCGGCGGCGATCACCTCGCGCAGGATCGTGCCCGAGCCGAGCAGTTGCACGCACGGCGCCTTGACCTTGCCTTTGGCCTTGCCCGATTCCCCGTTCCCGTTCCCGTTCCCGATTCCGGAATCCCGCCACAGATACATCCCCTTGACGATGCCTTCCTCGCTGCCCTTGGGCAGGTCGGGGTGGCTGTAGTTCTCGTTCATCACGGTGACGTAGTAGTAGATGTCCTCCTGCTCCTGCATCATCCGGCGCACGCCGTCCTGCAGGATCACCGCCACTTCGTACGAGAAGGTCGGGTCGTACGACTTCACGTTCGGGATCGCGCCGGCCATCAGGTGCGAGTGGCCGTCCTCGTGCTGCAGGCCTTCGCCGTTGAGCGTGGTACGGCCCGAGGTGCCGCCGACCAGGAAGCCGCGCGAGCGCATGTCGCCCGCGGCCCAGCACAGGTCGCCGATGCGCTGGAAGCCGAACATCGAGTAGTAGATGAAGAACGGCAGCATCGCCTGGTTGCTGATCGAGTAGCTGGTCGCCGCCGCCATCCACGACGCCATGCCGCCGGCCTCGCTGATGCCCTGCTGCAGCACCTGGCCCTTCTGGTCCTCGCGGTAGTACAGCAGCTGGTCGGAATCCTGCGGCTTGTACTTCTGGCCGAACGGCGCGTAGATGCCGATCTGGCGGAACATGCCCTCCATGCCGAACGTGCGCGCCTCGTCGGCGACGATCGGCACCACCCGCTCGCCCAGCTGCTTGTCGCGCAGCAGCAGGTTGATGCCGCGCACCAGCGCCATCGTGGTCGAGATCTCGCGCTCGCCGGTGCCCTTGGTGATCTGCTCGAACGCGGCCAGCTCCGGCGCCTTCAGTTTCGCCTCGGCCTTGCGCCGGCGTTGCGGCAGGAAGCCGCCCAGCGCCTTGCGCCGCTCCAGCATGTACTGCACTTCCGGCGAGTCCGCGCCTGGGTGGTAGTACGGCACGTCCTTGAGCTTGTCGTCGGCGATCGGGATCTGGAACCGGTCGCGGAAATGCCGCACCGACTCGTCGTCCAGCTTCTTCTGCTGGTGGGTGGGGTTCTGCGACTCGCCGGCCGCGCCCATGCCGTAGCCCTTGACCGTCTTGGCCAGGATCACCGTGGGCATGCCCTTGGTGGTCGACGCCGCGTGATACGCCGCGTAGACCTTGTGCGGATCGTGGCCGCCACGGTTCAAGCGCCAGATGTCGTCGTCGCTGAGGTTGGCGACCATCTCGCGCGTCTCCGGATACTTGCCGAAGAAGTGCTCGCGCGTGTAGGCGCCGCCGAATGCCTTGCACGCCTGGTACTCGCCGTCGACGGTTTCCATCATCAGCTTGCGCAGCACGCCCTTGCTGTCGCGCGCCAGCAGCGGATCCCAGTAGCTGCCCCAGACCAGCTTGATCGCGTTCCAGCCTGAACCGCGGAAGCTGCCTTCCAGCTCCTGGATGATCTTGCCATTGCCGCGCACCGGCCCGTCCAGGCGTTGCAGGTTGCAGTTGATCACGAAGATCAGGTTGTCCAGGCCCTCGCGACCGGCCAGCGAGATCGCGCCGAGCGACTCCGGCTCGTCGCATTCACCGTCGCCCATGAAGCACCAGATCTTGCGGTCGCTCTTGGGGATCAGCCCGCGATGTTCCAGATACTTGAAGAACTGCGCCTGATAGATCGCCTGGATCGGTCCCAGCCCCATCGACACCGTCGGCACCTGCCAATAGTCCGGCATCAGCCACGGATGCGGATACGACGACAGCGCGCGGCCATGGCCGGCCACTTCCGTGCGGAACAGGTCGAGCTGGTCCTCGGCCAGCCGGCCTTCGAGGAACGAACGCGCGTAGATGCCCGGGCTGGAATGACCCTGATGCAGGATCAGGTCACCCGGGTGATCGGCGCTCGGCGCGCGCCAGAAATGGTTGAAGCCCACGTCGTACAGCGTGGCGCTGGAGGCGAAGCTGGCGATGTGCCCGCCAAGCTCGCCCGGCTTGCGGTTCGCACGCACCACCATCGCCATCGCATTCCAGCGGATCAGCGAACGGATGCGCCATTCCATCGCAGCGTCGCCGGGCATCTTCGCCTCGTTCGCCGGCGCGATGGTGTTGACATACTCGGTGGTCGGATCGAACGGCAAATAGCCGCCGGAACGCCGCGTGCTGTCGACCATGCGCTCCAGCAGGAAATGCGCGCGCTCGGTGCCGTCGTGATGGATCACCGCGTCGAGCGAGTCCATCCACTCCCGGGTTTCGGTGGGGTCGATGTCCTGGTTGAGGATATCGTCGAGCTGATCCATGAAGATTCTCCGCGGCGCCGTTGCAGCGCCAGGCTTGAGGGGGAACTCCGCCGTGGGGATGGCGGCGGAAGCAATGTCCAAGTCTAGCCGCTGGGCCTGAGCGTCGCCAATTCGGGCTCCATGCGGCAGCGCATGGCTTTGGATCCATCAGCACGGGAAAGACCGCTCCACACGGAGCGGCCGATCGCTCAGCCTTGTTGACGATTCGCCGCGCGGATCTGCGCCTCGACGCAGGCCACCGCGCTCATGTTCACCACCCGGCGCACGGTCGACTGCGGCATCAGGATGTGCGCCGGCTTGGCCACGCCCATCAGGATCGGACCGATCACCACGCCGTCGCTGAGCATGCGGGTCATGTTGTAGGCGATGTTGGCCGCGTCCAGGTTCGGGAACACGAACACGTTCGCCTTGCCCTCCAGCCGCGAGTTCGGGAACAGCTTTTCGCGCAACGCCGGGGTCAACGCCACGTCGGCCTGCATTTCGCCCTCCACTTCGAGCCGCGGCGCGCGGGTGCGGATCAGCTCCAGCGCCCTGCGCATCTTCTTGGCGCCGCAGGTGTCGCGACTGCCGAAGTTGCCGCCCGACAGCAGCGCGATCTTCGGCACGATGCCGAACAGTTTCAGCCGGATCGACGCCTGCAGGGTCGCCTCGGCGATCTGCTCGGGGCAGGGGTCGTCCTGCACGTGGGTGTCGAGGTAGAAGAACGTGCCCTTGTCGGTCGATACCGCGGCCATCGCCGAGGGCTCGACCACGCCTTCGTCGAGGCCGATGATGTCGCGGATGTAGCGCAGCTTGCCCTGGTACTGGCCGACCAGACCGCAGATCAGCGCGTCGGCTTCGCCGCGTTCGACCATCAGCGAGGCGATCGCGGTAGGACGCGACCGGATCACCGCCTTGGCCATCGACGGCGTCACGCCGCGACGCTCCATCAAGCGGTGGTAGTGCCGCCAGTAATCGTCGAAACGCGGGTCGCAGTTGATGTTGCAGATCTCGACGTCCACGCCCGGCTTGATGCGCAGGCCGGCGCGCTTGATGCGCTTCTCGATCACTTCCGGACGGCCGATGAGGATGGGTTTCGCCAGGCCCTCGTCGACCACCACCTGCACCGCGCGCAGCACGGTTTCCTCTTCACCCTCGGCGTACACCAACCGGCACGGCGCGGACTTGGCGCGCTCGAACACCGGCTTCATCAGCAGGCCAGTGCGGAACACGAAGCTGGTGAGCTGGTCCTTGTAGGCAGCGAAATCCGCCATCGGCCGCGTCGCCACACCCGAATCCATCGCCGCCTGCGCCACCGCCGGCGGCAGCTGCAGCAGCAGGCGCGGATCGAACGGCTGCGGAATCAGGTAATCCGCACCGAAGCTCGGTGGCTTGCCGCCATAAGCACGCGCGCTGACATCGGACGACTCGCGCCGCGCCAGCGCCGCGATCGCCTGCACGCAGGCGATCTTCATCGGCTCGTTGATCACCGTGGCGCCCACGTCCAGCGCGCCGCGGAACAGGTACGGGAAGCACAGCGCGTTGTTGACCTGGTTCGGGTAGTCCGAGCGGCCGGTGGCCATGATGCAGTCCGGCCGCACCGCCTTCGCCTCTTCCGGGGTGATTTCCGGGTTCGGGTTGGCCAGCGCGAAGATGACCGGCCGCGCGGCCATCGTGGCGACCATTTCCGGCTTCAGGATGCCGCCGGCGGACAGGCCGAGGAACACGTCCGCGCCGTCGACGATCTCGGCCAGCGTGCGCGCCGTGGTGTCGCGCGCGTAGCGCTGCTTGTCCGGGTCGAGGTCGGTGCGCTCGCTGTGCAGCACACCGTGGCGATCGAACGCCAGGATGTGCTCCGGCTTCACGCCCAGCGCCACCAGCATGTCGAGGCAGGCGATGCCCGCCGCGCCGGCGCCGGTGGTGGCCACGCGGATCTCTTCGATCTTCTTGCCGACCACCACCAGCGCGTTCAGCAGCGCCGCGCCCACGATGATCGAGGTGCCATGCTGGTCGTCATGGAATACCGGGATCTTCATCCGCTCGCGCAGCTTGCGCTCGACGATGAAGCACTCCGGCGCCTTGATGTCTTCCAGGTTGATGCCGCCGAAGGTGGGCTCCAGGCTGGCGATGATGTCGACCAGCTTGTCCGGGTCGTTCTCGTCGATCTCGATGTCGAACACGTCGATGCCGGCGAACTTCTGGAACAGCACGCCCTTGCCTTCCATCACCGGCTTGCTCGCCAGCGGCCCGATGTTGCCCAGGCCAAGCACGGCGGTGCCATTGGTGATCACCGCGACCAGGTTGGAGCGCGCGGTGTACTCGGCCGCCGAGGTCGGGTCTTCGACGATCGCATCGCAGGCGGCGGCAACGCCGGGCGAATAGGCCAGCGACAGGTCGCGCTGGGTCAGCAGCGACGTGGTCGGGGTGACCTTGATCTTGCCGGGACGCGGCAGGCGGTGATATTCGAGTGCGGCAAGACGCAGTTCTTCGGGAAGGCTCATCGGAGGCTTTTTTTGTCGGATAGGGGCGCCTGCCGCAACGGCGGCCGACTGCGATGATGTTAGCACCGGGGCGCCCGCGGCCGGCCGGCTGCCGCGACGCCACGACGCAGCTGGCAGGATGGTCAGGCGCTCGACAGCAGCTCGTCGCCCTGCACCCGGTTCATGTGGATGCCGTTGATGAACACCGAGAACGCCAGCTTGCCAGCCAGTCCATGGACATGCTGCATCCATGGGGGCAACCAGCGCGGCGGCAGGATCGCGCCCGACGCGAAGTGCGGCTGCAGGGTGATGACGTCGTGCAGGGTCAGCTTGCCGGCAAAAAGATGGCGCAGCAGATCCATTCGCCGCTGCTTCAGCGCCCAGCGGAAGAACGTGTGCACGGTGAGCAGGCCCGACAGGTAGACATTGTCCTTGGCGAATGCCGCGCCGCCGGTCAGCGGCACGCCGCGAAATACCCGCTGCGCCGAGTGGAAACTGTCCGGCACGCTTTGCCCGCAGGCGCTGAAATAGCGGTAGACCTCGACGAAATCCGCGCCCTTGAGTGCCATGTCGATCGCCACGATGCGCAGGCTGATCCGCTTCAGTCGGGTGATGTCGATCGCTCCGGACATCAGTTCGGCGAACACCGCCAGACCTTCCTGGGTGGCGGTGACGCGTGGCGACGTGCGCGCCAGTGACGCCAGCAGCGGCTGGCGCCGACCATTCAGCGCGGTCAGCGAGTGCACGAATGCCTCGTGCGCCAGCAACTGATGGCGGTCGTATTCGCTGAAGCAGGCCCCGCCGCGCAGGCGGATGCGGGTGGCGCCGGCGGCGGCCTTGGCGGTGAGCTCCGCATCCACCTCCACGCTGATCGTGCCGGCACCGAAGAAGTCGTCCAGCGTGGCGGCCAGATCCATGCGCAGCACGTCCGCCGGGATGCCCGTGCTGCTGTCGTCGGCGAGCAGGTCGGCGCCCAGTTCGTCGGACAATGCGATGAAGTAGCGCGCCGCATCGAGGTTGCTCTGGGTACTGCCGGGGATCAGATCATCCGGACGTCCATAGAGGGCCACCGACGGCACCGTGACGCCGACCGTGCCGACCGCCTCCAGCATCTCGGCGGCCACCAGCCAGGAGTCGGCGGTGCGCTGCAGATAATCGCCCAGCGGATCGGCGTGCGCGTCGCTGGTGGCAGCATGCTCGATCGCCGCCAGTTCGGCCCGCGCCGCGCCCAGCTCCGGCTGCGCATAGCTGACTTTCGGCAGGGTGAACTGGCCACGGCTGTACGCCTCGATCATGCGGCTTTCCAGCGAGGCCGGCCACGCCACCGTGGAAAGAATATGGATGCCGCGAACCGCCGCCAGCAGGCGCTGGTCGAGCGCGGCGTAACGCTGCAATTCAGGTGCGACGGCGTGGCTGGACGCGTTCATCGGGCGCATGGTGCCGCCGCCACGCCGGCGCTGGCCGTCCGCCCGGAAAAGTGTGTGCACGAGGGGAACAGCCCACGCATGCCTGCGCTCCGCAACAACGATGTTCCGATACTAGATGTTTTGCCGCATGTCGTGCGCCGGCGCCCATGGCGGCGGTTTCATTCCCGTTCGCGTTGCCCGCGATGCCCATGCGGCCGCTCGATCGGGCGGCCGCCACGCTGACGGCGCAGGCGCGCCTCCAGCGTCGCGGCCTGTTCCTCGCGCTCGTCGTGCAGCTTGAGGTAGTTGCGCCAGCGGCCAGGCGCCAGTTCGCCATTGTCGAGCGCCACCTGGATCGCGCAGCCCGGTTCGCTGCCATGGCCGCAATCGGCGAAGCGGCATTGCTCGGCCAGCGCCTCGATGTCGGCGAACAGGTCGAGGTTCTCCTCGCCGGTGAGCTTCAGCTCGCGCATGCCGGGCGTGTCGATCAGGCAACCGCCGCTGGGCAGCTGCAGCAGGGCACGATGGGTGGTGGTGTGGCGGCCACGGCTGTCGTGGCTGCGCACCTCCGCAGTGGCCATCGTCGCGGTGCCGAGCAAGGTGTTCGTCAGTGTGGATTTGCCCGCGCCGGAGGAGCCGACCAGCACCGCGCTGTCGCCCGGCTGCAGGTACTGCGCGAGCAGTGCCACGCTGGCCGGGTCCTTGCCGTTGAGCGGATGGATCGGAATGCCGGCAGGCAACCGCTCGCGTAATGCCGCGATCTGTTCGGCGGCGTCCGCGCGCGTATCGAGCTTGCTCAGCAGAACCACCGGCTGCGCGCCGGAATCCTCGGTCAGCGACAGGTAGCGCTCGATCCGCGCCGGGTTGAAGTCGCCATCCAGTCCGGTCAGTACCAGCACGTAGTCGATATTGGTGGCGATCAGCTGCCGCTCGTAGCGCTCGCCGGCCGCCGCGCGCGACAGCACCGTGCGCCGCGGCGCCACCGCGACGATATGCGGCGGCGTGCCGCTTTCCACTTCGACGAAGTCTCCCACCACCGGCCGCTCGGCCGGATCGATGCCGCGCTTGAGGAAACGCCCGTCCGGCTGCGCGCCGAACAGGGTCTGGCCATCGTGCAGCTCGTAGCCGGCGCGATGCTGGGCAACCACTCGCGCAAGCCGCAGGCCGGCTGCCGGCAAGGCATCGCCGCGCCATCCGATATGCCGCAGGCGCTCGATCGTTTCGGCATCACTCATGGCGAAGGTCTGTCTGCACGGTCCGGCGATTATGCCCTGCCCGGCGGTTGCCCGCCCGGGAACCGTCGGCTGCCCCGACAGGCGCTCGCGCTGCACTGCGTCACGCTGCTAGCATCGGCCGGTCGGCGGCGGCGCCGATCCCGAAACAATGAATAGGATGCGGCGTTGGCTTCGATCACACCCAGTGCGCACCTGGCGGAGGTGCGCTACGAAATCCGCGGCGCGCTGACCCGGCGCGCGCGCGAGCTTGAGGCCGCCGGCCTCGACATCATCAAGCTCAACATCGGCAACCCCGGCCGCTACGGCTTCGAGGCGCCGGCGCACCTGCGCGAGGCGATCGCCAGCCACCTGCATGACAGCGAGGCCTACGGCCACGAACAAGGTCTGGAACTCGCCCGCGACGCGATTGCGATGCAGCAGCGGGCGCGGGGTGCGCAAGCGGTCGAACCCGAGCGCATCTTCATCGGCAACGGCGTCAGCGAGCTGATCGATCTCAGTCTGCGCGCCCTGTTGCAGCCGGGCGACGAGGTGTTGCTGCCCAGCCCCGACTATCCGTTGTGGAGCGCGGCAACGATCCTCAACGGCGGCGCGCCCCGCTACTACCGCTGCCTCGCCGGCAATCGCCATCTGCCCGATCCGGACGAGGTCGAGGCGCTGATCACGCCGCGCACCCGCGCCCTGGTGCTGATCAACCCGAACAATCCGACCGGCGCGGTGTATCCGCGTGAGCTGCTCGAACCGCTCGTCGCGATCGCGGCGCGCCACCGGCTGCTCCTGCTGGCCGACGAGATCTACGACGAGATTCTGTACGACGGCGCGGCGTTTCAGCCGCTGGCCGAGGTGGCAGGCGACGTGGCCTGTCTCAGCTTCGGCGGCCTGTCCAAGGTGCATCGCGCCTGCGGCTACCGGGTGGGCTGGATGAGCCTGTCCGGCAATCCTGCGCACACGGCAGCCTATCGCGATGCGCTGCAATTGCTGGCCGCGCTGCGGCTGTGCGCCAACGTGACCGCGCAATGGGCGGTGCCGCCGGCGCTGCAGGGCGCAGCCACGATCGGCGCGTTGACCGCGCCGGGGGGCCGTCTGCACGAGGCGCGGAGCGCCGTATTGCGGGGTGTCGCCGCCAGCGACTATCTGGACCTGGTTGCGCCCGATGGCGCCCTGTACGCGTTCCCCCAGGTGCGCTCCGACCGCATCGCCGGCTTTGACGACGAGGCATTCGCGCTGCGCCTGCTGGAGGAGGAATCGGTGCTGGTGGTGCCCGGCAGCAGCTTCAACGTACCCCGCAGCCGCCACTTCCGGCTGACCCTGCTGCCGCCGCCGCTGCAGTTGCACGAGGTCTTCGTGCGGATCGAACGGGTGCTGGCGCGAATGGCTCGCGAACAGGCCCAAGCCCCCGCGACCGCCGTGGCCTGAGCCGTCCGATGAAGCCGGCCGCCCCCGCGCTGCGCTATCTCGCCCTCGGTGACTCCTACACCATCGGCGAAGCGGTTGCCGCGTCCGGCCGCTGGCCGGCCGAACTGGTGCAACGGCTGCGCAGCGCCGGCGTGGCGATCGACGATCCGCTCATCGTCGCCACCACGGGCTGGACTACCGACGAGCTGGCGCAAGGCATGGAGGCGGCGGCGCTGGCGCCAGCGTACGACCTGGTCACCCTGCAGATCGGCGTCAACAACCAGTACCGCGGCCGCACGACCGCGGAGTACCGCGAGCAGTTCACCGCACTTCTGGACCGCGCGATCGTGCTGGCCGGTGGCCATGCGGTGCACGTGGTGGTGGTGTCGATCCCGGACTGGGGCGTTACCCGCTTCGCCCGCGAACAGGGCCGCGACCGCGCGCGCATCGCCGCCGAGCTGGATGCCTACAACGCGATCGCCCGCGACGTGAGCCTTCGTGCGGGCGCGGCTTTCGTCGATGTCACCGACATCTCGCGCGCGCATCCCGGACTCGTCGCCGACGACGGCCTGCATCCTTCCGCAGCGCAATACGCTTTGTGGGTGAGAGCGATCGAACCGGTGGTTCGCGCGGCGTTGCGCTGAAAGGCCTTGGCGCGGCCCGTTCCCGGAGGGCGATGGCGCGACGACGTGGACGCGTTGCCACGCGGCTGCGCGGCCTTGAAGGCTGCGCGGGGCCACCGCATATCGGGCCGGCGTATCATTGCGTTCTTTGCCGGAGCCCTCCATGTCCCTCGACGCCACCACCCGCGAACGTATCGAAGCCCTGCTCAAGGACCACCGCGTGGTGCTGTTCATGAAAGGTGATCGCCAGCAACCCATGTGCGGCTTCTCCGCCGCCGCCACCAACACCCTCAACGAGCTGCTGCCCGAGTACCACACGGTGAACGTGCTGGACGATCCGGAAATCCGCGAGGGCATCAAGGCCTATGGCGACTGGCCCACGATCCCCCAGCTGTACGTCGAAGGCGAGCTGGTCGGCGGCGCCGACATCATCCGGCAGATGTACGGAAGCGGCGAACTGCACACCCTGTTCGGTGCCAGCGCGCCGGACCGTACGCCGCCGCAGATCACCATCACCGACGCCGCCGCCGAGGCGATCCGCCAGGGCACCGCTAACGCACAGGGCGTCGCGCTGCACCTCGAGATCGGCCCCGATCACAGCGCCGGCTTCCAGCTGGCTCCGGCAGGCGAACACGACATCGTGGCGCACGCGAACGGGCTGGACGTTCATTTCGATCCGGCCAGCGCACAGCGCGCCAGGGGCATCGTGATCGACTGGGTCTCCACCGTGCAGGGCGAAGGCCTGAGCCTGAAGTTTCCCGGCGCGACCGAGATCCGATCGCTCAGCGTCCAGGAGCTGCAGCAACGGCTCGCCGCCAACGACATCACCCTGATCGACGTGCGTCCCGCCCACGGCCGTGCCCAGGCGGCGCCGCTGGTGCAGGCGCACGTGCTGGAAGACGAGGGCTACGAGGCCCTGGCCAGCCTGCCGAAAGACACCGCGCTGGCGTTCATCTGTCACCACGGCGTCTCCAGCCGCGCCATGGCCGAGCGCTTCGCCGCGCACGGCTTCAGCAACCTGCACAACGTCGAAGGCGGCATGGATGCGTGGGCTCGCGACGTGGATCCCGGCGTGCCGCGCTACTGATCGGCGTTGCCTGAAAGCCCTCCTGGCGGGCTTTCAGGCAGGCCTGCTCAGTCCGTCTCGATTTCCCCCTCGAACCGCAGATGCCTCACGCTGCGGCCATTGCGCCGCACCAGCTTCAGTGCTTCGACGCCGATCTTGATATGCGCCTCGACAAACTGCGAGGTAATGCTGCGGTCACTGAGCTCGGTCTTCACCCCTTCCGGAATCATCGGCTGGTCGGATACCAGCAGCAGCGCCCCGCAGGGAATGCGGTTGGCGAAACCGGCGGCGAAGATGGTGGCGGTTTCCATGTCCACCGCCATGCAGCGAGTGCGCCGCAGATAGTCCTTGAAGGTATCGTCGTGTTCCCATACGCGACGATTGGTGGTGTACACGGTGCCGGTCCAGTAGTCGTGGCCGAGGTCGCGGATCATGGTGGAGACGGCGCGCTGCAACTGGAACGCCGGCAACGCCGGCACCTCCGGCGGAAGGTAATCGTTGCTGGTGCCTTCGCCGCGGATCGCGGCGATCGGCAGCACCAGGTCGCCGAGCTGGTTCTTCTTCTTGACGCCGCCGCACTTGCCCAGGAACAACGCAGCCTTCGGCCCGATCGCAGCGAGCAGGTCCATGACGGTGGCCGCGTTGGGGCTGCCCATGCCGAAGTTGATCATCGTGATGCCGTCGGCGGTGGCGTTCGGCATCGGGCGGTCGCGGCCCTGCACTTCCACGCCGTGCCATTGCGCGAACAGTTCCACGTAATGGCCGAAGTTGGTCAGCAGAATATGTTCGCCGAACTGCTCCAGCCCCGTGCCGGTATATCGCGGCAGCCAGTTGGAGACGATTTCCCGTTTGCTTTTCATTGAGGTCTTGCCCACATTGCATGACCGGCGACGCCACGCCGGCGGGATGCCAGATCAGTCGCGCCATCTTAGGTGGCCGACACGGCGGCCCGCCAGCGATGCGCTGCATGCTATGTTTTGCCTGCCATTCATGAGGGGGACCACGTGATGCGGATGGGCCTTGCAATCGATGCGGCTTGCGATCTACCGCAGGCGTTCCTGCAGCAGCATGCCATCACGGTGATGCCGATCACCGTGCGGGTGGACGGCGAGGTCTTCATGGATGACCGCAATCCGGCGGAGATCCAGCGCTTCATCGATCGCCGCCTCGGCAGTCGCAGCCACTCGGCGGAAACCGAACCGTGCCCGGTGGAAGATATCCAGAAGCTGTTCCTGGAGAAGCTCGTGCTGGAGCAGGACTGCGTGTTCTGCCTGACCATCACCGCCACGCGCAGCCCGATCAACGAGCACGTCAACCGCGCCAGCTTCGCGATCCTGAAGAATTATCGGCAGGCACGTGAACGGGCCGGTGTCCCCGGCCCGTTCATGATGCGCGTGGTCGATACCCGCAACATCTTTGCCGGCGCGGCGCCTGCCATCTACGAAGCCGCCCGGCTGATCGCGGCGGACGAAACGCCGGCGGCGATCCGTGAACGCCTCACGCATATCGCCAACAACTCCTACGGCTACATGTTGCCGCGTGATCTCTATTACCTGCGCGCCCGGGCCAAGAAGAAGAACGACCGCAGCGTGAGTCTGGTGAGCGCGATGCTGGGTTCGGCGCTGGACATCAAGCCGTTGCTGCGCTGTTATCGCGGCGAGACCGGGCCAGTCGGCAAGGTGCGCGGTTTCGAGCAGGGCGCCGAAGCGCTGTTCGGCTATGCCACGCAGCGGGTACGCGCCGGCCTGCTGGTGCCGATGGTGTGCGTCAGCTACGGCGGCGACCTGGCCGTGCTGACCCATCTGCCGGGCTATCCGGAATTGCGCGCGGCCTGCGAGGAACGCGGCGTGGCATTGATGGAGGCGCCGATGAGCATCACCGGGATGGTCAACGTGGGCGAGGGTGCGGTCACCCTTGGCTTCGCCGCCGAGGAGCACGTCGCCGAGTTCTGAGTGCGACTGCGCGCATGTTCAGAACCCGTAATTGAGAAAGCCGCCGTCCACCGCCAATATCTGGCCGGTGATGTAGCTGGCTGCCGGCAGGCACAGGAACGCGATCGCGGCGGCTACCTCCTCGGGCTCGCCGATCCGCTTGAGCGGCGTGCGCTCGAGCACCTCGTCCAGATAATCGACGTCCGCCAATGCCGGCTCCGAACGCTGCGTGCGGATGTACCACGGCGCCACCGCGTTGACGCGAATGCCGTCCACCGCCCACTCCGCTGCCAGGTTGCGGGTCAGCTGGTGCAGCCCCGCCTTGCTCATGCCGTACGGCGAGCCGGTGCGCACGTGCGTGATGGCCGATACCGAACCCACGTTGACGATCGCCGCGTTTGCATGCTGCACCAGTTGCGGGTGCGCCAGCCGGCACATCTCGAACGCGGAGAACAGGTTCTGCTCGAAGATCGCGCGGACTTCGCTGGTGGTGTAGTCGAGCGTCGCCATGGGTCGATTGCCGCCGGCGTTGTTGATCAGCAGCGACACCGGCGCGCCCAGGTCGGCGATCCAGTCGAACACCGCCAGCCGGTCTTCCGCCTCGGCCAGGTCCGCGCCGAATGCCAGCACCTCGACGCCGGAGAACTCGTCGGCCAGCTCCACCCTCACCTGCTCGAGATGGTCTTCGTCGCGTGCCACCAGCAGCAGGTCGGCACCGAGGCTGGCCAGCTCGCGCGCGGTGGCGTAGCCGATGCCCTTGCTGGCACCGGTGATCAGGGCGGTATGGCCTTGCAGCTGCCAGGCATCAATGCGGCTGTTCATGCCCGCAGCTTAAAGCGTCGCTCCGATCCCGCCTAGTTCGCCGCGCCGGCTGGCGATGCACGCTTGCCTGCATGCGTGCATCGCAGGACACTCGACGCCTCACGTCCGAGCGAGACCGCCCATGAAGTCTTTGCCGCTGCTGCTCTGTGCGCTGGCCCTCGCCGCCTGCTCCGGCAAGCCGCCGCAACCGCAGGCCAAGCCGGCCGACGCGGCCACCCCGTTCGACACGCTGAAGGCCGACGAACAGCGCGCCAGGGACGTGCAGAAAGTCGTCGACAAGCAGGCTGACGAGCAGCGCAAGCAGATCGAGGCGCAGGAGCAATAGACGACTCGACGTTGGTGGCGGTGGCTGCGCTCAACGCGGGCTGCATAGACAGTCGGCATAGATGTTGGGCGTGCCGGGCTTGGCGTTTCGCAGCAGCTGCAACCCGGACGTCAGTGCCGGCAGGCGCGCAAACCAGGTCGGCAGGCGGATGCCCCAGGACTGCAGCAGGTGCACGCTGGCGTTTCGGCTGAGGCCGCTGAGGAAGCGTTCGAAACCGCCCTGCGGGTTCTCCTCGTAACGCACCGGATAGCCCCTGGTCAGCTTAGCCAGGCTGGCCGCCTCGGCCACGGCACGGTCGAGGCCGCCGAGCTGGTCGACCAGGCCGCGTTCGAGCGCCTGCTGGCCGGTCCACACGCGGCCTTGGGCTATCGCGTCGACCGATGCGTAGCTCCTGCCACGCGCCTTCGCCACGTTGCCGACGAAATCGCGATAGCCCTTGTTGATGATCGCCTGGATCACCGCGCCGACCTTCGGATCGAGCGGACGGGTGATGTCGAACGCACCGGCCATCGGGCCGGTGCCGACGCCGTCACTCTGCACGCCCAGCCGCGCCAGCGTGTTCGGCACCGAGTAGTACATGCCGAAGATGCCGATCGAGCCGGTGATGGTGTTCGGCTCGGCGAAAATGCGGTTGGCGTTCATCGCGATCCAGTAGCCGCCGCTGGCCGCCACGTCACCCATCGAGACCACTACCGGGATACCCGCATTGCGCGTCAGCACGATCTCGCGGCGAATCTGCTCGGCCGCATACACCTCGCCGCCGGGGGAGTTGACCCGCAGCACCAGCGCCTTGGTCTTGCGGTCCTCGCGGGCGCTGCGAATCAGCGCCGCGGTGGATTCGCCGCCGATCGAACCGGGCGACTGCCTACCGCCACTGATCCCGCCCTCGGCCACCACCACCGCCACGCCAGGCGCGAGCATGTCGCCCTCGTCCGGCACGCTGGCGGCATACTGCGTCAGGTCGACCTGGCGGAAGCTGTGGCCCTTGCGGTCGGCCGGTACGCCTTCCTTGCGCATCATCGCGATCAGCTCGGCGCGGGTGGCCAGGCCGTCGACGAGATGCTGGTTCAGGTCCAGCTGGGCCAGGTCGCCACCGGTGCTGGCGATGTGCGCCGGCAGGTTGTCGATGTCCTCGCGCAACACCGCAGGGTCGAGCTTGCGCAACGCCGCCACCTCGGCGAGATAGCCGTCCCACAAGCCGCCCATCCAGTAGCGATCGGCCTCTTTCGATTCAGCCGATGCGTGGTCGAGGATGTACGGCTCGGCCGCACTCTTGAACTCGCCCACACGGAACAGGTGCACGTCGACGCCGAGCTTGTCGAGCAGGTCCTTGTAGAACAGTCGGTAGTTGGCCAGTCCGGTGATCATCACGCCGCCTTGCGGATCCATCAGCAGGCGGTCGGCATGCGCGGCAAGGTAGTACTGGCCCTGATCCAGGTTCACCGCCCACACGATCACCGGCTTGCCCGCCGCACGGAAACGGTCCAGCGCCGCGCCCACCTCGCGCAGGGCGGCAAATCCGCCGCTCTGCAGTTCATCCGGCAGCAGCAGGATGCGGGTGATGCGCCTGTCCTTGGAAGCCGCGTCGATCGCACCGACAAGGTCACGCAGCTGCACCTGGCGGGGTGGCTCGCCGGACAACCCGGCCAGCGCCCGCTGCAGCGGTTCGATGCTGTATTGCTCGACCAGCTGTCCCCGCGGCTTGATCACCAGCACGCTGTCGCTCTGCAGCGCGCGCTGCATCCGGCTGCCAGCCACGCCAGCGGTCAGCAGCAGCAACAGCACGAACAGCACGCCGAAAAACACCAGGTTGATGATCAGCAGCCTGGCCACGTTGATGCCGCGCCCAAACGTGCAAAGGAAGGCCCAGAAGCCGTTGCGGCGGGGCGGGAGCGGTGGCGTCATGCGTGCGATTCCGGGATCGTGGAGCCGGGTCCGGCCATCAGGCCAGCGCGGCAACGGGAGAAGGACGCCAGCGCTGTTTCCACGCGCTGCGCCAGAAACGGGTGAACAACATCGCGGCCGCGACCGACAGGCCCGCGATCAGGCCGATCCACATGCCGCGCGCACCCATCCCGTGGTGGAACGCCAGCCACCAGCCTACCGGCATGCCGATGACCCAGTACGCGAACAGTGTGATCGCCATCGGTACGCGGGTGTCCTTGAGGCCGCGCAGCGCGCCGTTGGCGGCCACCTGGATGCCGTCGGAAAACTGGAACAGACCGGCCAGCATGATCAGCTGTGCCGCCAATGCGATCACCTTCGGATCATGGGTGTACAGCGCCGCGATGTAATGCGGTATTCCCAGCATCAGACCGGCCGACAGCAGCTGGGTGACCAGGGTCAGGCCGATGCCGCAGAAGCCGGCATAGCGCACGCCGCGCTCGTCGCCGCGGCCCACCGCGTTGCCCACGCGCACGGTGATCGCCATGGCCAGGCCGAGCGGGATCATGAAGAACAGCGACGCGATGTTGATCGCCACCTGGTGGCTGGCGATCACGTCCTCGCCCAGCGTGGCGATGATCAACGCGGTGGCCACGAACAGCCCGGCCTCGGCCAGCAGGGTCACCGCCATCGGCAGGCCGATGTGCATCAGTTCGCCGATCCGGCGCAGGTGTGGCCGTTCGAAGCGATCGAACAGGCCCAGCCCGCGATAGTTGCGCCGGCAGATCACGTACACGGCGAAGGCCAGCATCTCCAGCCACAGCACGATCGCGGTGGCCACGCCGCAGCCGTGCGCACCCTGCGGCGGGATGCCCAGCTTGCCGAACATCAGCACGTAGCCCAGCGGCACCAGCAGCACCAGCCCGCCGAGGCTGAAGTACATCGAAGGGCGGGTCAGTGACAAGCCTTCGGACAAGCCACGCAACGCGAAATAGCAGGTCAGCGCCGGCGCGCCCCAGCTGATCGCAAGCAGGAAGCGCTGCACGTCATCGCGCAGGCTGGGCGTGACCCCGATCAGGTCGATCAGCGGCGCCGCGTGACGTACGGCGAACCACAACGCCACGCCCATGCCGAGCGCCAGCCACAGCGCCTGGCGGAATACCGCGCCGACTTCGTGGCGGCGACCGGCGCCATCGAGCTGGGCCACCGACGGCGGCACCGCCATCATCATGCCGATGCCGCTGACGATCGCCAGCGACCAGATGCTGGCGCCCACCGCCACCGCGCCCAGCACGTGGGCGCTGACGTGGCCCGCCAGCACCGCGTCGATCACGTTGCTGCCGACTGCTGCCAGCTGCGCACAGATCAACGGCAACGCGAGGCGCACGGTCGCGCGCATCTCGTGCACGAATCGAGCGCGTTCGGGACGGAAAGGCTTCATCGACACAGCAGACTCCAGGGCCGGCCATTCTACCTGAGCCACAAGTCACGCCTGCTACTCGCAGCGGGCGTATGCGAAGATCGCCCGCTGCAACGGACCGGGATCCACGATGAAGCCGCTCACCAGCTACGACGGACTGCACTGCACCAATTGCGGCGCACTGATGCAAGGCGAGTTCTGCCATCACTGCGGCCAGTCGATCCACAGCGTGCTGCAGCCGATGCATCACATGCTGGAGGAAACCGTCGAAACGGTGCTGCACATCGACGGCCGCATCGTGCATACGCTGCCGCCGCTCCTGCTCAAGCCCGGCTTCCTCACCATGGAGTACTTCGGCGGCCGGCGGGTGCGCTACATCGCGCCGTTCCGGCTGATGTTCGTGTTGTGCCTGTTGTCGTTCTTCCTGATCCATCTGGCTGTCGACCAGATCGCCACCAGAGCCAGCAAGCACAGTCATCCATTGGTGCCCGTGACCAGCGGCATGATCGAGCATGCCGCCACTCCGGCCGAGGTGCGCAAGGCCTTGCAGGAAGAGCTGAGCGGCCTGCAGAGCGCCCGCGATACCGGCCTGCTGGCGCGCAGTGCGCTGGACCAGGCCGACGTCGCAGGAGAACTGCGCCAGAAGGCCAACCAGCGTCTGATCGCGCTCGGTGCGGCACCCATGCCGGCGACCTCTCTCGCCGCGCCAGCGGCAGCCGCGACGGTGAACGTCGCCGGCGACGCCAAGCCGGGAGACGCCCTGCACAAGGCGGCCGAGGGGGAGTCGAAGCCCGTCCAGATCGGCTGGTTGCCGGATGTGGTCAATGCGCGGCTGACTGCGCTGGGCCGGCAGATGCAGCGGAACTGGCGAGCCGTCAAGCATGGCGACCCAGCGGCCAGCGCGGAAGCGAAGCAGCGGATGATCAACGGGGTTTTCGGCGTTCTGCCGCCGATCATGTTCGTGATGATTCCGTTGTTCGCGGTCCTGCTGAAGCTGTTCTATATATTTCGCCGGCGGCTGTACATGGAGCACCTGATCGTCGCCCTGCACAGCCATGCCTTCCTGTTCCTCTGGCTGCTGCTGTGCACGCTGCTGGCCGCATTCGCCCATTGGCTGGAGCCGCACGCGTTATGGACCACCTCGCCGCTGAACTGGCTGGAACGGATCCTGGTGCTGTGGGCGCCGATCTACCTGCTGCTGATGCAGAAGCGTGTCTATCGGCAAGGCTGGCCAATGACCCTGCTGAAATTCTGGCTGGTCGGCTGGTGCTACTTCTGGTTGCTGGCCATCGCGCTCATGGTGGCGGCGGCCTTGGGCATGGCTAATTGACAAGGCATTTCGACGACTTCGGCGATGGTTTTGCACAGCGTCATGAACCTGTCAAGGCAACTGGCGCCTGCTTGGCAATTATGTGAACTGCAACCGGGCGCCATTTGTAAATCGTTGAAGATAAATGGCTTTTTTCCGTGACCAAAACGTCGTCAGACTGTCGTGAAGGGCGTCACGACGCGCTTTGGAAGCCTACTTCCCCGCTGCATCCACAGACTTATCCACAGCTCTTGTGGATAAACGTAAAAACGTCCCGGGGATAGCCACTTATCCCCGATTCCTCGATAGCCGGGCAGCAAGTTCGCGCAACTCGTGAAGCGGTGACCTGCCCCGACATCGAGGCACCGATGTGTGAGCCATCTCGGCGCAGTTACACTGGCCGGCCATGAGGTAATCCATGCCCGCCGTACTCCGCGTCGCCCTGCCCGTACCCCTGCCGAGCCTGTTCGACTACCTCCCCCCCGCCACCGGGGTGGCCTGCGTGGGCAGCCGTGTGCTGGTGCCGTTCGGCCGCCACAAGCTGGTCGGCGTAGTGGTGGCGATCGGCGCCGAGGCGGCGGTCGGCAGCAGCCGGCTGAAGCAGGTACTGCGCTTGCTCGACGACGGCGCGCTGCTCGACCCCGAACTGATGCAGACCCTGGCCTGGGCTGCCGACTACTGGCTGGGTGCGCCGGGCGAGGCCTACGCCAATGCCTTGCCGCTGGCCCTGCGCGAGGCGAAGCCGCTGCCGCCGATCGGCGATGAATACTGGTCGCTCAGCGGCGCCGGCCGCAGCGAGCATGACGCCGGCAGCCGCCGCGGCGGCAGCAAGGCCTTGCTGGATTTGCTGGCTGCCGGCGCATTGAGTGCGCAGGAGTTGAGCGAGCGCCAGCCGGGCTGGCGCGACGCGGCGCGCCGGCTGGCCGCAGCCGGCCTGCTCGAACGCAGCGAACGGCCGCCGCTCGATCGTCCGCTGCCGCCCTCGCTGGCGCCGCAACTCAGCGACGAGCAGCAGCAGGCGGTGGCCGCGGTCGGCGCCGACCTCGGCCAATACCAGCCGTTCCTGCTCGATGGCGTCACCGGCAGCGGCAAGACCGAGGTCTACCTGGCGCTGATCGAACAAGTGCTGGCGCAAGGCAGGCAGGCGTTGCTGCTGGTGCCGGAGATCGGGCTTGCCCCGCAGACCGTGCGGCGCCTGCGCGAGCGGCTCGGGGTGATCGTCGAGGTGCTGCACTCGAACCTGTCCGAAGGCGACCGCGCGCGCGCCTGGCTGCGCGCCCGCGCCGGCAGCGCACGGGTGATCCTGGGCACCCGCTCGGCGGTGTTCACGCCGCTGCCGCAGGCCGGCCTGATCATCGTCGACGAGGAACACGACAGCGCCTACAAGCAGCAGGAAGGCTTCCGCTACCACGCCCGCGACCTGGCCCTGGTGCGCGCCCGCGCGCTTGGCGTACCGGTGCTGCTGGGCTCGGGCACGCCATCGCTGGAATCGCTGGCGAACGCCGAGGCCGGCCGCTACCGCACCCTGCACCTGCGCGCGCGCCCCGGCGCGATCCGGCCACCGCAGGTGCAGATCATCGACATGCGCGCGCAGCGGCTGGAACACGGCATGTCGCCGGCACTGCTCGGCGCCGTGGCCGATACGGTGGCGCGTGGCGAACAGGCGCTGGTGTTCCGCAACCGCCGCGGCTACGCGCCGGTGCTGCTGTGCCATGCCTGCGGCTGGCACGCCGGCTGCCCGCGCTGCGACCGGCCGCTGACCCTGCACGCGGGCCGGCGCCAGCTGATCTGCCATCACTGCGACTATCGCCAGCGCGTTCCCGCCGTCTGCCCGACTTGCGGCGCCGGCGACCTGAAGCCGCAGGGCCAGGGTACCGAGCGGCTGGAGGAAGCGCTGCTCGCGCAATTCCCGCAGGTGCCGGTGCTGCGCGTCGATCGCGAAACCACCCGCCGCCGCGACGCGTTCGAGCAATTGCTGGCAACGCTCAGGGACGACCAGCCGGCGATCCTTGTCGGCACCCAGATGCTGGCCAAGGGCCACGACCTGCCCAACCTTACCCTGGTCGCCATCGTCGGCGTGGACGAAGGCCTGCACAGCGTGGATTTCCGCGCCGGCGAACGGCTGGCGCAACTGGTGGTGCAGGTCGCCGGCCGCGCCGGCCGCGCGCGCAAGCCCGGCCGCGTGCTGCTGCAAACCCACCAGCCGGAACACCCGCTGCTGCGCAGCCTGCTGGCGCACGGTTACGCCGCCGCGGCGCGCGAGCTGCTGGCCGAGCGCCGGCTGATCCAGCTGCCGCCGTACAGCCATCAGGTATTGCTGCGTGCCGAGGCGCCGCAGCGCGAACAGGTCGATGCGTTCCTTGCTGCGGCGCACGCCGCGCTACCGGTCAACGCGCAGCTGCAGATCGCCGGGCCGATGCCTGCGCCGATGCCGCTGCGCGCGGGCCGGCATCGCGGCCAGCTGCTGCTGGAAGCCAGCAACCGCAGCACGCTGCATGGCATGTTGCGCTCATGGCAGCTGGCGTTGATCGCGTTGCCGTCGGCGCGCAAGGTGCGCTGGTCGCTGGATGTCGATCCGATCGACCTGTACTGACGCGGCCACATTCAAGCCCGCGGTTTCGTCGCGTCGCACCCACCGTTCGTCGGCGCATACCGAGCTCCATCGCAAGCCTCGCCCAGCCAAGCGCACCCGTGGATATTCTCGCCGTCCACCAGGAACGCCCATCCAGCCGAGGAAAGACAATGCGCCCATTGCTCCTGTTCGTCGCCATCGCCACTGCCTGCCTGCCGCCCACGTCGGCGTGGGCAGGAGCTTCCGCGACCAAAGCCCGCGTCACCCGATATGCCGAGCACATGATGGGGGAGTTCTACCGTCCGGACGCCCCCGGCGCAGCGATACTGATCGCCCGCGGTGATGAGATCCTGTATCGGGGCGCCCGTGGCCTTGCCGATGTCAAAACCGGCACGCCGCTCACGCCGGATTCGGTGTTCCGGATCGGTTCGGTCAGCAAACAATTCGCCGCCGCAGGCCTGCTCAAGCTGGTCGAGGCAGGCAAGCTCTCTCTCGACGATCCCTTGTCGAAATATGTCCCCCACTTTCCGAACGGTGAGCACATCACCGTGCTCGAATTGCTCAACCACACCTCGGGCGTGAAGGATTACACGCACATCGCCGCCTGGCGCGATGGCCCGATCGAAAAGGATCTGAGCACCGCCCAGCTGATTGCGACATTCAAGGACGCCAAGCCTGATTTCGCGCCAGGCGAAGACTGGGCGTATGACAACTCGGGTTACGCGCTGGTCGGCGCGGTGATCGAAGCCGTCAGCGGGCAGCCGTGGCATGCGTACCTGCGCAGCGCCTTGTTCGAGCCACTGGGCCTGACCCATACCGGCTACGGCGCCGATCCGCAGTTCGCTGCGCAGCAGGTACACGGCTATTCGCTGGAAGATGGCAAAGTCGTCCCGGCGAAAGTCATCAGCATGACTATCCCGAATGCCGCCGGCGCCCTGGTCTCCACGGTAGGCGACTTGCTGAAGTGGAACCGCGCCTTGCACGAAGGGCGCGTACTCAAGTCCGAGACTTACAGGCGGATGATCACCCCGGTCGGCAAGGCCGTCGAGGCGAAATACGGCCTCGGTATCGAGCTGGCGACCGTGCAGGGCCGGCTCATGCTCGACCATAGCGGCGGCATCTTCGGCTTCGAGTCCATGCTCGAATACGTGCCGGGGCCGGATATCAGCGTGGTCGTGCTGCAGAACAACGACAGCAACGACGACGACAAGGGGCCGGACATGATCGCGCGCAAGTTGGCCGCAGCGGCCTTGGGAGAACCCTATCCCGAGTCAACGGCCATCGCGGTCGGCGCGACCACACTGAAGCGGTTCGAAGGGGTGTATCGGATCGACGATCACAATGCGCGCGTACTGCGCGTGGTCGATGGCAAGCTCACGGCACAACGCACCGGGGGGCAGCGCAGCATCCTGCTGCCGATCGCTGCCGACGAATTCCTCTACGGCAATGGGCTGGATCGTTTCACCGTGCAACGCGATGCGGCCGGCACGGTCACTGGCATGCGTTTCTTCGCGAATGGCGAGCCACCCGGCGTGCTGGTCGCACGCACCCGGGAACCGTTACCGTCCGAGCGGCAGGAAGTGCCGCTGTCACGCGCGGCGCTCGATCGTGTTCTCGGAACCTATGCGGCTGGCGAGATGAAGATGAAGGTGTTCATGGACGGCAATCGGCTCAAGGCGCAGATGGGCCGGCAAACGCCAGTCGAAATCTTTGCCGAATCGCCGGATCGGTTCTTCATGACTGTCGTCGATGCAGCCCTCGCGTTTGCGGCCGGCAAGGGTAGTCCGAGCGCGGTCACGCTCAGCCAGGGCGGCCACACGATGGTGTTCCGACGTCTGCTGTAGGCATCGTCCAACGGCTACGTCTCTTCTGGCAGGTGCATTGCGATCCGCCAGGGACGGCTGCCTGGCTCGATGGCGGTCCGGCTTTTGTGCCGCTGCGACCGGGTTTCGTCGGCGCATGCCGGCTTGCGTCGAAAGCCCCGACCACCGCGAGCACACCGGCGATATGCTTGCTCCCCATCAGCAACCAATGGAACCAACGTGATCAAAGGCCTGCTCTTCGTGCTGCGCATCGCCATTGCCTGGTTCCTGGTGGTCGTGCTCGCCGCGTTGGCCTGGAGCGAGATTCCATGGCTCGGCAGATTCGATTGGCCGGTCACGGTTGCGGGCATTCTTACCATGGCGTTGGTCGTCGCCGGCGCGCTGTCGCATCTGGCCCGTGTGCGGCTGATCGCTGGCCGCCTCGACAACGGCGCGCTGGCTAACCGGCAGCACCGGCAGATCGAAATTCCCCTGGAAGCCGGCGAAGCCTTCGATCTGCTCGATGCCGCCATCCGCGAGCTGCCGCGCGTCGAGCAGGTTGAAAGCGCGCGTGGCAGCTTGCTGGTGCATGCCAAGGTGCGGCGGGCCACCAACCAGGGCGAGTCTCCGCTGGGCCGCTGGAATCCCCTGTCGTGGTTTGAAACGCCGCGCAACCAGTTGCAGGCCACCGTGACAGCCAGCCACGGTGGCGGCAGCGTGACGCTGATCTGCGAACCAGCCACCCCGGCATGGAGTTACTGGTTCCTGTTGGACGGCGGCAGCAATTTCGAGCATGCCGAAGCCATCACCCGCGCGGTCAGTGAGCGTGTCGCCGCATTGCGCCGTGCCGAAAAAGCCGCCGCCACGCAGACCGAGACCGAGAAGGCACTCACCGTCGCCAAGCTCCGCCTGCTGCATGCTCAACTGGAACCGCACTTCCTCTACAACACCCTGGCAAGCGCGCAGTTGCTGACGCGCAGCGATCCGCCGCGCGCCGACGAGATGCTCGGGTATCTGATCCACTACCTGCGTCATTCGCTGCCGCGCTCTGATGATGAAATCTCGACGCTGGACGCGGAACTTGAACGTGCGGTTGCCTATATGGAAATCCTCAAGATCCGCATGGGCCCGCGCCTCGCAGTGCAGGTCGACGTACCCGAATCGCTGCGCGCCACGCCGCTGCCAACGATGATGCTGCAGACGCTGGTCGAGAACGCGATCAAGCACGGGCTCGAACCGCGGATCGGCGGCGGTACCGTCTGGATCCGGGCACGCCGCAGCCGCGACACCGTGGCGGTGACCGTGGCCGACGATGGCGACGGTTTCAACGCCAGCACCAGTGGCACCGGCATCGGCCTGAAGAACCTGCGCGAGCGGCTGCACCTGGTCTACGGCAGCCAAGCCACACTGGCGGTCGTCGCCAACTTTCCCACCGGCGTCGCGGCAACGATCACCATGCCGGCCGAGTTCGTCCGGGAAAGCCAGCATGTCTGATGCCATCCGCACCTGTGTTGTCGCCGAAGACGAAGCGCTGCTGTGCCAGGCGCTGCTGGACCAACTCGCGCACACGTGGCCGCAACTGCAGATCCTCGCTGCCTGCGAGGACGGCGCCAGCGCCCTGGAGGCACTGGCAGAACACCAGCCCCACGTCGCCTTCCTCGACATCCGGATGCCGGGCCTGAGCGGGCTGGAGGTCGCCGCCGCCGCCGCGCAGGTCAGCCCGGGCACGCAAATCGTCTTCGTCACCGCCTACGACCAGTACGCCGTCGACGCCTTCGAGCGTGGCGCGATCGATTACCTGCTCAAGCCGATCATCGCCGAGCGCCTGGCAGCGACCGTACAACGCCTGCAGGCGCGCACCGTCCGCTCGGATGCCGACGCGCTGGCGACGATACTCGAACATCTCGGCAAACACCTTCCGCGCGTCGGCAGCCCGGAGATGTTGTCCTGGATCACCGCCAGCGCCGGCCGCGAGACGCGGTTGATCGCGATCGACGACGTCGCGTACTTTCGCGCCGACAACAAATACACCACGGTGGTGACTGCAGACGGCGAGGCGCTGTTGCGCACGCCGATCCGCGAGCTGCTGACCCTACTTGATACGAACACGTTCAAGCAGATCCACCGATCGACCATCGTCAACCTCAAGGCCATCGCAGGCATCGTCCGCGACGACAGCGGACGCGGCACCGTGCGCCTCAAGTCACGCCCGGAGACACTGGCTGTCAGCGTGCCTTACATGGCTCTGTTTCGTCATAGGTGAATGGGCCGATGCCATCGCCGTCGGCGCTCGCACCTGTGCGCGCCAAGCTGTTCAACAAGCAAACCGAATTAACCACTCACTGCACGCGGTATCGAGGAATGTTCAGCTCGCGTCGCGCCGCAGCGATCCCGGCTTCACCAGCCAGCGCACCGCCAGCACGCCCAGCTCGTAGAGCAGGCACATCGGGATACCCAGCATCAGCATCGAGGTGATGTCCGGTGGCGTGATCACCGCAGCGATCGCGAACGCGCCGACGATGGCGAACCGTCGCCCGCTGCGCAGCTTGTCCAGATCGACGATGCCGATGGCGGCCAGCACCACGACCGCCACCGGCACCTCGAAGCAAAGGCCAAACGCGAAGAACATCAGCATCACGAAATCGAGGTAGTGGGTGATGTCGGTCATCATCTCCACGCCCTCCGGCGTCACCGCGGTGAGGAAACGGAACGCCGCCGGCAACACCAGGAAATAGGCGAAGGCGCAGCCCAGATAGAACAGCCCCATCGCCGCGATAAGCAACGGCCGCGCCAGGCGCTTCTCGTGCTTGTACAGGCCCGGGCTGACGAAGGCCCACAACTGATAGAGGATCACCGGCATGCTGATGAAAAGAGCCGTATAGAAGGCCAGTTTCAACGGGGTGATGAACGGGCTGGTGACCTCGGTGGCGATCAGGTGCGCACCCTGCGGCAGGCGTGCCACCAGCGGCGCGGCCAGTTCGGAGTACAGGCGGTTCGCGAAGGGCACCAGCGCCAGCAGCACCAGCACCACCGCCGCTACCGACTTGAGCAGGCGCGCGCGCAACTCCAGCAGATGCGAAAACAACCCCTGCTGCAGGGCATCGCCAACATCTTCGGATTCGGGCGCGTCGGGTTCAGGCGTCGTCATGCGGAAGCTTTCTGCTGGATCGGGGCAGCACGGCGGGCTCGCCCAGCGGCAGTTCGGCCTGGAGACTTTCGGACGGCCCGTCGGGACCCATGGCGTCGTCGATGGATCCGGCGGCTGGCGTGGCGCCGGGCGCGTTCATCGCGGCCACAGCGGCCTGCTCGATCGGTTCGCGCACCTGCTGCAGGCCTTCCTTCATTTCGTTCTGCGCCGCCTCGGCGCGAGAGGCGGCCTCGCGCGCGGTGCGCTTGATCTGCTCGATCTCCAGCTCGCGCTCGACCTCGGCACGAACATTGTCCCAGCCACTGCGCACACGCCGTAACAGCGCACCGGCCGTGCGGGCGGCGCCGGGCAACTTTTCCGGGCCGAGCACGATCAACGCGATCAGGGCGAGCAGTACCAGTTTGCCGAGACTGATCTCGATCATCGCCGCGCTCCGCCCGCCGCGCGCCTACTTGGTTTCGCTGGAGTCGCGCTGACTCTGCGTCGTGGCATGGTCGGCCGGCGGATCGGCGCGCAGCTGCTCGGCCGCCTTGCGCTTGGCTTCCTCTTCCTTCTGCTTTGCGTCGTCGTCGCCGCTGAGGTTCTTCTTGAAGTCGCGGATCGCCGAACCGAGATCCGGCCCGAGGTTGCGGATCTTCTTGGTACCGAACACCAGCAGCACGATGACCAGCAGAATGGCCCAGTGCCAGAAACTGTCAAAACCCATAATCAACCTCTGGCCGGACTCCAGCCCAATCAGCATGGCGCGGATCGCGCCGGCAACGCGCGACGATTACCGCGAAGTGTACTCCTCAAGGCGGTCGCGGAAATCGACCACCGGCGTCGGCACGTTGCTCACGCCGCCTTCAAAAATGCGCCGCGGCGTGATGCCGGCGCCATACACGGCCTCGTTGGCGTCGTAGTCGATGCGCAGCGCAGCGCCGTCGATGGCCACGCCGGCAAACAGGCCGCGAGTGCGCGAATAGGAGTAGATCTCGGCCTTCAACTGGCCATCGGTGGCCGCCGAGGCGGTGCGTCCGACCGGGCCGGCCGCGGCCGACGCGTCGGCGCCGAGGGTGAACTTGCCGCGCACGATCGAATCCACGCCGCGCTGGGTGCGAAACACCAGCACCACGTCGGTCGAGGACACACCCGCCTGGAACCCCACGCTGCCGCCGGTCATGCTGATGAAACTGGGGTTGGACCAGGTGCCGTCGGGGCTCTTGATCGAGATCAGGCCCTCACCGCGACGGCCGCCGAAGATGAAGCCGGCCTTGATCATGTCGGGGATCACCGCAATCGCCTTGGCATCGCGCAGCAGATCAGTGGGGATCGCCTTGTCCGGCGCCTGCATGATGTCGTTCAGCACGCGCACCGCGTTCGTGGCGCGCACCAGCGGCGGATCCTCGGCATGCACGCTCATGGCCGGCAGCGACAACGCCAGGCCGATCAGCAGCAAACGATGCAGTGTCTTGAACATGGACAACTCCACTCAGGTTGGGGTGCGGCGTGACGACGCACAGGCGGCGCATGGCGCTTGTGGCAGACTGCACCGCCTGGGTTCAATCGCGATGCCACCATGCCACGCAGCGATCACTATACCGGCCTCGCCGGCGATTCCCACGGACCGCTCGTTCAGCCCGTTCAGGCGGCCGTGCTGCTGGTCAACCTGGGTACGCCGACCGCGCCCACGGCGAAGGCGGTGCGGCCGTATCTTGCGCAGTTCCTCGGTGATCGCCGGGTGATCGACTATCCGCGCTGGCTGTGGTGGCTGATCCTGCACGGCGTGATCCTGCGGGTGCGTCCGCCGCGCTCGGCGCGGGCCTATGCGAAGGTGTGGACCAGCCAGGGTTCGCCGCTGCGCTTCGGTAGCGAAGCGGTGGCCGAGGCGCTCCACCGCGAGCTTGCCCGGCAGCGTCCCGACGGACCGATCCAGGTGGCGCTGGCAATGCGCTACGGTGAGCCGTCGGTGGCGGCCACCATCGCGCGTCTGCAGCACGAGGGCGTGCGCCGGCTGCTGGTGTTGCCGCTGTATCCGCAGTATTCGGCAACCTCCACCGGCTCGGTCATCGATGCGGTCGCCGATGCGCTGAAGACCCTGCGCTGGCCGCCGGAGCTGCGCCTCGTCAACGATTACCATGACGACCCCGGCCATATCGCGGCATTGGCCAGCAGCATCGAGGGCTGGTGGGCAATCAACGGTCGCGGCGACAAATTGCTGCTGTCGTTCCACGGCATTCCCGAACGCTACGTACGACTGGGCGACCCGTACCTCGACCAGTGCCAGCGCACCGCGCGACTGCTGCGCGAGCATTTGCGTCTGGGCGAAGACGAGCTGGTGGTCAGCTTCCAGTCACGCGTGGGTCGCGAGAGCTGGCTGCATCCGTATACCGACGCCACCGTGCGCAGGTTGGCCACCGAAGGCGTGCAACGGCTCGACGTCGCCTGCCCTGGCTTCGCGGTGGACTGCCTGGAGACCCTGGAGGAAATCGCGATGCAGAACCGGGCGTTCTTCATCGCCGCCGGTGGCGGCGACCTGCGCTACATCCCGGCGCTGAACGACAGCGCCGGACAGGTCGACAGCCTTGCCGCGCTGGTCTTGCGCCATACCCAGGGCTGGCCGGAATTCGCCGCCGATTACGACGCGGAGGCCGCGCAACGACGCCAGGCCGATGCCCATCTGCGCGCGCAGCAGCCACGTGCACGCAGCGATTGAGCGACGCATCCAGCTGCCCCATCTGGCGCTTAGCGCGCTGACCTGGGGCGACGAGCACGCGCCCGCGCTGCTGGCGCTGCACGGCTGGCTCGACAACGCGGGCAGCTTCGCCCTGCTGGCTCCGTTGCTGGCCACGCACTACCGGGTGATCGCGCTGGACCTGCCCGGCCACGGCCACGCCGACCATCTGCCGCCGGGCAGCAGCTACCACTACGTCGACTACGTGCGCGCGGTGCTCGCCGCGATCGATGCCCTGCAACTGGATCGCCTCACCCTGCTCGGTCATTCGCTGGGTGCCGGCATTGCCGCGTTGGCCGCCATCGCCGCGCCCGAGCGGGTCGAGCGCCTGTTGCTGATCGAAGGCCTCGGACCGCTGGGCGACGACGGCTCGCATACCTTGCAACGCTTCCGCGACGCGCTCGCATCACGCCCGGAAGGCAGGCCGCTGCGGGTGTTCCGCAGCGTCGAACAGGCGACCAGCGCGCGCAGCATCGTCAGCGGCCTGCGTGGCGAACTGGCCTGGCCCATTGTCGAGCGCGCCCTGATCGAAACCAGCGGCGGCTGGCGCTGGCGCAGCGACCCGCGATTGACCCGCCCCACCCCCCTGCGCATGGCGGAAACCCAGATCCACGCCCTGCTGCACGGCATCACCGCACCCGCCGCCGTGCTACTGGCACAGCCCGCCACCGCCTACCTGCCCAGCACCCTGATGCAGACGCGCGCGGCCTGCGTGCCCACCATCACCGTCAGCCAGATGGACGGCGGCCACCATCTGCACCTTGAGCATCCGCAGGCCGTCGCCGAGTGGATCACGGCGGACGTATAGCGAATCACGGCACGCCACGCGCACGCTTGGCCCCATCCGTCCAGTCACCGAATCTCTCCGTGCGGATGAACTCGAGGAGAGAGTGAATGGATCGCGCCGACACCCGCGACATAGCCGCCCTGCTCGCTGCCACCGATGAGCGGGGCACGTGGCTCGGGTCGTTTTCGAGGCGCACCGGCTGATCCTGCACCACCAGCGCGGTGGCAGCCTCGACAGCGATGGCCCGATGCGCGCCGTGCACCAGCCGCTGCTTCACGGTTCGTCGGACAGAGATCGCCTGATCCGCACCATCGACGGGAACCTCGATACTCCGCTCGACCAACGACGCTTCCGTCAGTCGATGGACAAGTCGTACGTGCTCAACAGGGCCGCCCACGATATCGGGGCTGGCCTACGACGCGGTAAGAATCCGGTCGTTCGCGGCGACCAGGCCACCAGCGACAGGAATGCTTCGGCTTCCCGGGTTGACGCTGATGCGATCTCCATTCGTGAGTTGGTGATCCCGCAGTCTGGAAACGCGCCGGTGCTCGACGCCCCCGGTTGGATGAGGATAAGCGTCGTGAACGGGGGCGCTCCTGCACCTATCACCAACTGCGGGAAAGCTCAGCGCCGCTTCGGAACGGGCGCATCGAGCCCCAGCACGTCGAGCCCCTGCTCGAAGCGGATGTCGACCGGGATCTTCGCCTGGTCGAGTCGCTTCAGGTCGCCGGCCAGTTCGGCGTCGACGGCGCCCATCTGGTCGGTGAGCTGTTTCGCCGCTTCGTAGTCGCCGTCGCCCTGGATGGTCAGCAGCCTGGCCGACAGTGCGTTCATCGCCGCGGTCATCCTGTCGAAGTCGACGCGGTAGCGGCCGCTGTTTTCGTCGCGGCTGAATGCACCCTGCTGCTTGAAGAAGTTGAAGCGCACCATGTTCGCCTTGGCGTGCGCGTCGCTGGCGCCGAAGCGTACCGAGCGCAGGATGCCGGCGAGGAAGGTAACGTAGTTGTTCATCAGCCCCGACTTGTCCAGCTCGCCCTTCTCGGCCAGCCTGCTGACCATGTACAGGCCGAGGATGTCGGCCTTGCCTTCCTCGAAGCTGGAGGCCTGGTCCTTCAGCGCCTTGCGCACGGTGCCCTTGCCGTCCAGCGTGTTCTTGATGCCCAGCCCGTGCGCCACTTCGTGGAACATGGTGTTCTGGAAGAACGCGTCGAAGGTGAGATTGCGCTGCTGGTCCTCGGTGATCAGCTCTTTCGCGATCGGCAGCATGATCTTGTCGAACTTCGCCTGCATCACGTTTTCCAGCTGCAGCCGGCGCGTGCCCTTCTTCAGTTGCACCTGTTCGTCGTTGGGCAGGTTGATCGCGATGGTCTTGGCGCCGACGTTGGCGTCGCCGCCGTAGTAGATCGCGAAGTAGGCGTTGAGGTCGGCGTCGGAGCCGGGCTTTTCCGCCTTGTACCTGTCGGCCACCGGCAGGCCGCGCTGCAGTTCGGGCAGGTACTTGGCGAAGCGCGCCAGCTTCTTGCTCCATGCCTGGTCCTTGATCAGTACGTAGGATTCGTAGCTGGCCTTGTAGCCGTAGAGCTGGTCTTCGTAGGTCTCGATCGGGCCGATCACGATGTCGACCGGGTTGTTCTTCATGTCCATCCAGGCGAGGTCGCTGGCCTGGTAGTCGTCGCTGAGCAGCGCGTCGGCGCGCAGCGCCAGGTATTTTTTGAAACCGGGATCCCTCGCCAGCTTCGCGGCCTGGCGCAACAGGCCGGCGGTTTTCTGCAGCTCGGCCCTGTACGCCTCGTGGTAGGGCACGCTGATCAGCTGGCCCTGCGCGTCGCGGCGCAGCAGGGTGTACAGCGAGGTCTTGTCCTTCAGCGTGGATTTCTCGAACTCCTCCTTGCCCATGTCGGCCGGGTAGAACCGCGCACCGGCCGGGCGCGCGCCGACGCCGTCGACGAACGGGCGGTCGTTGTCCAGCCGGTTCCACGGGCCGTAGTTGAGTTCGGCGAACTCGCGCGTGGACGGGTCGGCGATCTTCTGCAGCAGCGCGTCCTTGTCGCCCCAAGCCTGCTGCCAGTAGATCGCGTTCATGCTGTCGGCCGCGTCGACCAGCAGGGCGATCATTTTCTTCTGTTTCGCGTTGAAGCCGGACAGGTCGGCGCTGAGTTTGACGCTGGCGCAGTCGGCCAGGCGCTGGTTGGTCGACGCGCCATCCACGCCCTCCACCGGCGTGCCGGCCATCGCGGCGGGCGCGCTGCTGGCGGGCGCCACGGGCGCCAGCTCCTCCTTCGATACGGGCGCCATGGGTGCAGCATCGTGGCCGGAGGAACAGCCAGCCAGCGCAACGATCAGGCAGAGCGGGAGCAGACGTCGATACATGGCGGTTCCTTGACGCGGGGATTGCCCATGGTATCGCGCCGTGCCTGCACCGGCCTGTTCGCGCCCGGCGGTGGTGCCCGATATCGGCGACTTCGCACATGCTGCGGCGGCGTCATTCGGCTATCGTGCACGCTTCCCCATCCCGCCGCGCCCCATGGATCAATCACTGTCCCCCACTGCACCGCACCGCCGCGCTGCGCTTACCTTCATCTTCGTCACCGTGATGCTGGACATGCTGGCATTCGGCATCATCATCCCGGTGCTGCCGCACCTGATCGTGGAGCTGATCGGCGGCAGCATCTCGAAGGCCGCGGTGTGGGTGGGCGCATTCGGGGCCCTGTTCATGCTGATGCAGTTCGTGTTCTCGCCGGTGCAGGGCGCGCTGTCGGATCGCTTCGGCCGGCGCACGGTGATCCTGATCTCCAGCTTCGGCCTCGGCATCGACTTCATCGCGATGGCACTGGCGCCGGCGCTGTGGTTGCTGTTCATCGGCCGCGCCGTGTCCGGCGTGTGCGCAGCGAGCTTTTCCACCGCCAATGCCTACATCGCCGACATCGTGCCGAGGGAGAAGCGCGCCGCCGCGTTCGGCACGCTCGGTGCCGCGTTCGGCATCGGTTTCATCGTCGGCCCGGCGCTGGGCGGCTTTCTCGGTGACCTGCATATCCGGCTGCCGTTCTGGGTCGCGGCCGGGTTGTCGCTGATCAACTTCTGCTACGGCTACTTCGTGCTGCCCGAGTCGCTACCGAAAGAAAAGCGCAGTGCGCGCTTCGACTGGCGCCATGCCAATCCATTTGGCGCGGTGGTACTGCTGCGGCGCTATCCGCAGGTGTTCGGCCTGGCCGCAGTGTTCTTCCTGATCAACCTGGCGCAGTTTTCGCTGAACTCCACCTACGTGCTGTACACCGATTACCGCTACGGCTGGGGGCCGCAGGCCGTCGGTTTCACGCTCGGCCTGGTCGGCCTGTGCAGTGGATTGGTGCAGGCGGTACTGGTGCGTCGGTTGATGCCGCAGCTGGGCGAGCGGCGGATGATTCTGGCCGGACTGGTTCTGTGCATCGTCGGCTACTTGTTCTTCGGCTTCGCCTCGCTGCCGTGGCTGTTCCTGCTCGGCATTCCGTTTCTCAGTCTCGGCGGCCTAGCAGGACCGCCGGCGCAGGCGATGATGACGCATCAGGTCGATCCGCATGAGCAGGGCCGTCTGCAGGGCGCGTTGACCAGCCTGGCCAGCCTCGCCGGCATCTTCGGCCCGGCGCTGTTCGCCAACATCTTCGCCTTGTTCATCAGCGACCACGCCCCGGTGCAGCATCTGCCCGGTGCGGCATTCGTGCTGGCCGCGCTGCTGCTGTTTGCCGCCGCGCTGACCGCGGTGCGCGTGATGCGCCACACACCAGCCGAGACGCCATCGGCATCCGCCGACATCGCTCCCCTGCCTTTCAACGAGTTCTCGCCCGAATCGATTCCCCACCTCCCACCGGAGCAATCCCCATGACACTGTCCATGTATCAGGCTGCCGTTCCCGTATTCGTTCGCGCACTCGGCAATCTCGCAGACGTGCTGAAGAAGGGCGAGGAACACGCCAGGTCGAAAGAGGTCTCCGATGAGGTCTTGCTGCAGACCCGGTTGATCCCCGACATGCTGCCCCTGGTCAGGCAGGTGCAGATCGCCTGCGACATGGGCGTACGCGGCACCGCCCGCCTGGCCGGTGTGGAGCCGATGTCGTTCGAGGACAACGAGACCACGCTGGCGCAGGTCTACTCGCGCATCGAACGCGCGATCGAGTACATCAACACGTTCAAGCCAGAACAGCTCGACGGCAGCGAAGGCCGCTCGATCGTACTCAAGATGCGTACCGGTGAAATGACCTTCGACGGCCAGGCCTACCTGCTGGGCTTCGTCATTCCGAACCTGTTCTTCCACTGCACCACCGCGTACAACCTCCTGCGCAAGGCCGGCGTCGGCATCGGCAAGACCGATTTCATCGGCGCCGCATGAGCTGCAGCGCTGGCGGCCGCGCGACCAGCGCCGCCAGCGCCCGGGGTTCGCGAATGCCCGCTGCCGTGCGCACATGTCCCGAACCGTGATGCACAACACATTTGCCCGATTTTGTTGGCCCATGGCCTGCTTGATGAAACTCGACCCCCACGGCTCCAACCATCGAGTGAATCCCCATGGCACCCATCTTTGAATGCATCATCGCCGGCGGCCCGCAGCATGGCCTGATCTGCCGCCGGCGCTGGGACTGCCGGCGCAGCGCGCCGCTGGCGGTGACCAGCGAGGACGGCCAGCTATGTCTCGCGGCAGCACGCAAGCACACCAGCGCCACCCACACCCGGATCATCCTGCTGCACCCGCACGCCACCGGCGAACAGTTTCTGACCCTGCTGGTGGCCTGAACTGCCCCGCAGCGTCAGCTGTCAAAACGCTGACGGGCGCTGAAAGACCGCCGCTGCAGCCGGGTGCGCCACCACCTCCTTGTGGCGCCGCACGATCACCTCGACAATGAACGGCCAGGCCTCGTGGCGACGCGCCTCGATGGCTTCCACCACGTTGATGTATGCCCGGACCCGCATGTTGCGATTGACCGACCTCAAGCTGCCGCTGGATCACAGCGAGGCCGAACTGACCGCCGCGATCCTCGGGCGGCTGGGCATCGAGGCTGCCGCGCTGACCGGCTACAGCGTGGCGAAGCGCAGCCACGACGCCCGCAAGCGCGGCGCGATCGCGCTGATCTACGCGCTGGATATCGACACCCCGCGCGAGGCCGAACTGCTGCAGCGCTTCGCCGACGATCCCCATGTGCAACCCTCGCCGGACACCGACTACCACTTCGTGGCCAAGGCCCCGCCGCGCATGGAGCACCGGCCGCTGGTGATCGGCTTCGGCCCGTGCGGGCTGTTCGCCGGGTTGATCCTGGCGCAGATGGGCTTCCGTCCCATCGTCCTCGACCGCGGCAAGGAAGTGCGCGAGCGCACGAAGGACACCTGGGACCTGTGGCGCAAGCGCCAGCTGCATCCCGAGTCGAACGTGCAGTTCGGCGAGGGCGGCGCCGGCACGTTTTCCGACGGAAAGCTGTACAGCCAGATCCGCGACCCGCTGCACCACGGCCGCAAGGTGCTGACCGAGTTCGTCAAGGCGGGCGCGCCGGAGGAGATCCTCTACGTCAGCAAGCCGCACATCGGCACGTTCCGGCTGGTCTCGATGGTGGAGAACATGCGCGCCACGATCGAGGCGCTGGGCGGCGAGATCCGCTTCAGCCAGCGCGTCGACGACCTGTTGCTGGAGTCGTGCGCGGATGGCCAGCGGCAGATCCGTGGCGTCACCCTGGCCAGCGGCGAGCAGCTCCGGGCCGACCACGTGGTGTTGGCGCTCGGCCACAGCGCGCGCGACACCTTCGAGATGCTGCACGCGCGCGGCGTATACCTGGAAGCCAAACCGTTCTCGATCGGCTTCCGCATCGAACACCCGCAGTCGGTGATCGACCGCGCCCGCTTTGGCCCGCAGGCCGGCCATACGCTTCTCGGCGCGGCCGACTACAAGCTGGTGCATCACGGCAAGGGAAATCAGGGCGGACGCGGGCGTTCGGTGTACAGCTTCTGCATGTGCCCCGGCGGCACCGTGGTCGCCGCCACCAGCGAGCCCGGCCGCGTGGTGACCAACGGCATGAGCCAGTACTCGCGCAACGAGCGCAACGCGAACGCGGCGGTGGTGGTCGGCATCGACCCGTCCGACTTCGCGCCGTACGACGCCAGCGGCAGCCCGCTCGCCGGCATCGCGTTGCAGCGCGCCCTGGAAAGCCACGCCTACGTGCTCGGCGGCGAAAACTACAGCGCTCCGGCGCAACTGGTCGGCGATTTTCTGGCCGGCCGCGCCTCGCGCGAATTCGGCGACGTGCAACCTTCCTACAAACCCGGCGTCACGCTGGGCAGCCTCGACAGCACCCTGCCCGACTACGCCATCGCCGCGATCCGCGAGGCGCTGCCCGCGTTCGAGCGGCAGATCAGGGGCTATGCGATGCACGACGCCGTCCTCACCGGCGTGGAGACGCGCACCTCCTCGCCGGTGCGCATCAAACGCGACGACAGCCTGCAAAGCCTCAACAGCCGCGGCCTGTACCCCGCCGGCGAAGGCGCCGGCTACGCCGGCGGCATCCTTTCCGCCGCGGTCGACGGCATCAAGGTGGCCGAAGCGGTGGCGCTGAGCATCGCCGGCAGCCGCGTTCCGACCGGTGGTTGATTGCGCCGCGTCGCGGCCGCATCTTGATCGGGTCCGCAGCACCCCTGCCGCCCGTCTCACGATGAAGGTATCCCGATGTCCGTCCCCGCCCCGCTCCGCATCGACTTCGTCTCCGACGTCTCCTGCCCGTGGTGCGCGATCGGGCTGGCCTCGCTGCAGCAGGCGCTGGCGAAGCTGGAGGATGAGGTCAGCGCGGAGATCCACTTCCAGCCGTTCGAGCTGAATCCGCGGATGACGCCGGAGGGCGAGGACTCCACCGAGCACCTGGTGCGCAAGTACGGCAGTTCGGCCGAGCAGATCGACGCGAATCGCGCGGTGATACGCGCGCGTGGCGCGGCGCTGGGTTTCACCTTCAACATGGACCGGCGCAGCCGCGTCTACAACACCTTCGACGCGCACCGGCTGCTGCACTGGGCCGGGCTGGAAGGTCGCCAGCTCGCGCTGAAGCAGATCCTGTTGCGCGCCTATTTCACCGACGGCGAGGACGTGAGCGCGCACGCCACCTTGCTGCGGCTGGCCGCCGAAGCGGGCCTGGACGTCGAGCGCGCGCGGCAGATCCTGGCCGGCCACGAATACGCGAACGAAGTGCGCGCGCAGGAGCAGTTCTTCCAGAGCCGCGGCATCCACTCGGTACCGGCAACCATCATCAATGGGCAGCACCTGATTTCCGGCGGACAGCCGCCGGAGGCTTTCGAGCAGGCCCTGCGCGAGATCGCCACCGCGTAGGTCCGTTCACGCGTCGACGGGGTGCGGCTCCCGCCACTGCGCGATCGGCGCGGGATGGCCGAGCAGGTAGCCCTGGCCCATCTCGCAGCCCATCGCCATCAGCGCACGGTACTGGATCTCGGTTTCGATGCCTTCGGCGATCACCTGGATGTTCAGCGCGCGCGCCAGCGCCAGGATCGCCGCCACCACCGTGGTGCTGTTGGTGTTGGCGCCCTTGTCCAGTTCCTGCACGAACGCGCGGTCGATCTTCAGGATGCGCAGCGGCAGCGAGTGCAGATAGCTGAGCGAGGAATAGCCCGTGCCGAAATCGTCCAGCGCCGCGCCCACGCCGATCAGGCGCAGCCGGTCGAGCGTGGCGCGCACGCGCTCGGGGTTGTCCAGCAGCGCGCCTTCGGTCACCTCGACCACCAGCCGCGACGGCGCCAGGCCGGTGTGTTCGAGCAGGCGAATCAGGCGCTCGTCGAAATCCGCGTAGCGCAGATGCAGGGCCGAGACATTCAGCGTCATGAAGGCGTCGGCGCGGCCATGCTGCAGCAGCAGCTGGCAGCTCAACTCGAACATGCGCCAGTCGATCGCCTCGATCAGCCCGCTGTCCTCGGCGATCTTCAGGAAATCGCCCGGTCGCAGCAGGCCTCGCTGCGGATGGTTCCAGCGGATCAGCGCCTCATAGCCCACCACGTGACCGCCATCGAGCCCGCAGATCGGCTGGAAGTACGGCTCGAACTGATCGTGCTGCAGCGCGTGGCGCAGTTCGCCTTCCAGCGCCAGCACGTCGACCACGTTCTTGGCCAGCGTCTCGTCGAATATCTCGAAGCGCTTGCGCCCCAGTTCCTTGGCCCGATACAGCGCGATGTCGGCGTCGCGCAACATTTCGTCGGCCACCTCGTAACGCGCATCACCCACGGCGATGCCCACGCTGGCAGTCACCTGCAGGTCCTTGCCGGCGACCGGCATGGGCTCGCGCAGGGCGTCCATCACCCGTTGCGCGACGAGGGTGGCGCTCGTCGTCAGATCCGCGTCCTCCAGCAGTATCGCGAACTCGTCGCCGGACAGTCGCGCCACCAGGTCGGGATGGCGCACGCAGCCGGCCAGTCGCGTCGCCACCTCTTTCAGCACCTCGTCGCCGGCCAGATGGCCGAGGCTGTCGTTGATGATCTTGAAGCGGTCGACATCCAGATACAGCAGCGCGCAATGACGCTGCGGCTCGCGCCGGATCGCGCCGAGCACGCGTTCGATGCGGTCGCGCAGATAGCTGCGGTTGGGCAGGCCGGTCAGCGAGTCGTGCATGACCTGATGGCGCAGCTGATCCTGCATGCGTTCGCGCTCGATGATTTCCTTGCGCAAGGCCAGAGTGCGTTCCTCCACACGATGTTCAAGCTGCTCGTACGCGCGCCTCAGCGACTCGGCGGAGCGGCGGCGGGTGAGGCTGTTGGCGATCTGCGAGGCGACGAAGGTGAGCAGTTCCTGGTCGGCCGGGCCGTACACAACGGTGGCCCGATAGCTCTGCACAGTGACCAGCCCGATCGCCTCGTCGCCCACAATCAGCGGCACGCCCAGCCAGCACATCGCCGGCGAACCCATGCGACCCGGCGCTATCTCGCCCAGGCGATCGAGCTCCTCGATGTCGGCATTGTCGGCGCGCAGCGCGGTGCCCCGGCGCAGCACGTACTCGCTCAGCCCGCGCCCAAGCGGGCGCTCGGCCGGCGGTGACAGTACGGCGTCCACCGAGTACGGAAACGTCAGGTGCTGGCGATCGTCCGAGAGCAGCGCGATGAAGAAGTTCTCCGCATTCAGAAGTTCGCCGACCACGGCGTGCACGCGCCGATAGAACGCATCCTGGTCGATATCCGCGGTGGCCAGCTCGGCGATCTGGAACAGCGCCGCCTGCAGATGTTCGGCGCGCTGGCGCTCCAGGATCTCCAGCTGCAGGCCGCGATTGGCCTCGGCCAGTTCCAGCGTGCGCAGCTGCACGCGCTGCTCCAGATCCTCCTTGCCCTGCTTGCGTTCCAGTGCAGTGAGGATGTGGCTTCCGACGAATTCCAGCAGGGCCAGATCCTCGTCGGTGAAGCCGATGTTCTGCTCGTAGCTCTGCACCACCAGCGCACCGCCGGGCTGACCGTCGCGCAACATCGGCACGCCGAGCCAATCGTAGCTGTCCGGGCCGATCAAGGTCACCGGCCCCCGCACCTGACTGCGCAACTCCTCGGCATTGCCCATGCGTGCCTTGCCGTCGCGCATCACGTACCAGGTCAATGTGTATTCGATCGCGCTCAGCGGCATGTCCTGGCCGTCGCCGGGCACAGCCGGATCCTTGACGTCGACGAAGTACAGGAACCGGATCGTGTCCCGCTCCGCGTTGTGCAGCACGATGAAGAAGTTCTCCGCGTACATCAGCGTGCTGACGATGGCATGGATGCCGCGCAGCATGTCCGGCATGTCGCGCTCGGAACCGGCCAGGTCGGAGATGGCAAACAACGCGCGCTGCAGCGTCTCGGAGCGCGCCAGCTGCTGATGCGCGCGCTGCAGTTCGATCCATTCCAGCGTCCGCTGCAGATGCTGACCGGCAAGCTGCAACGGTGCCGCCAGTTTTCCAGGAAAGCCGATGTCGTCGTGGTCGGTCTGCAAGGTCAGCAGCAGCAGTGCGGGCTCCGGCTGCCGACACAGGCGCAGCGCGATGCGGCGTTGATCCGCGGGATGTCGGCAGGGCTGGTCCGATTGGCCGGCACGGCGCAACCACGGCTCATCGGCAGGATCCATCCGGATCGGCGGCACGCTGTGATAACCGCCTGGCCGCTCCAGTCCCCACAACACGCAGGTGGCCTCACAGCCCAGCTCGGCCTGGGCCAGGTCCGCAATCACCGCGGCCACCTGGTCAGGCGTATGGGCCGTCGCAAGGCTGGCCAGCCATGCCAGTTGCAATGAGTCGTCGATCGACGTCGCCCCTACAACATCCGCGTCCTTCATCAACAGAGCTCCCCGTGGCAACGAGCGCACCTGCATCCGGGATCAGCATACGCTTTCGCGGCGCGCAACCTGCATCGGCCGGAGCCAGCGTGAACGCACCGCCGGGTGGGTGGGCGCGCAATACCGATAAACTAGCTCTTGGATCCAACCCCTTCGACCCGGCACGTACGCTCGACCCGGCCGCCGGAGCCTCCTGGGTAACGACGGTTTGCCGCCATCGCCACCCAGGTTTCACGCATCGCCCGCGCCACAGGTTCCCATTCATCCATGCTCGCCGACACCACCAAAGACGCCATCCGCGCCGCCTATGCGCGCCTGAAGGACGGGCTGCCGGGCTTTCGCGCGCGCGCCTCGCAGGGAAAGATGATCGCCGAGGTCGCCAAGGCGCTCGGCCAGACCGGCGGCGTGGCGGTGATCGAGGCACCGACCGGCACCGGCAAGTCGATGGCCTACCTGATCGCCGGCGTGGAAGTGGCGCGTTTCCAGAAGAAGAAGCTGCTGATCGCCACCGCCACCGTGGCGCTGCAGGAGCAGCTGGTGCAGCGCGATATACCGCTGTATCTCCAGCTCAACGGCATCGAGGCGAAGGTGGCCCTGGCGAAAGGGCGCGGCCGCTACCTGTGCCCGCGCAACATGGCGATGGCCGCGAACAGCATCAACGACACCGCACAGATGGGCCTGGCCGGCTTCGACGCGGACCTGGTGCTGTGGACGAAGCCGCCGCAGGCGCGCGACAAGCAGGCGCTGGCGAAACTGCGCAGCGCGTTCGACCGCAACGAATGGAACGGCGACATGGATACCGCGCCGGAGCCGGTCAGCGACCTGCTGCGGCCGATGATCACCACCAGCGCCGGCGGCTGCACCGGGCGCAAGTGTGGCCAGTTCATGATCTGCCCGTTCTTCGCCGCCCGCCGCGCGGTGGACGACGCCGAGATCATCGTGGCGAACCAGGACCTGGTGCTGGCCGACCTCACCATGCCGGGCGAAGACGATGGCGGCGGTGTTCAGGCATGGGGTGGAGTCATCCTGCCGCGGCCGGACGAGACGCTGTACATCTTCGACGAAGGCCATCACCTCGCCGGCAAGGCGATCGACCGCGGCGCGGCTGAAGTATTCATGAGCGCCACCGTGCGGCAGCTGAGCCGGCTCGGCCGGCAGGTGCATGCGGCGTATTCGCTGACCGACAAGCCGATGCTGGGCAAGCTGTCGCTCGATGCCGGTGACGCGAAACTGCAGGAGCTGAGCAATACGCTGGAGGAACTGGAGAAGGAAATCCGCCTCGGCTGGCTGCCGGATCCGGCCGAGACCGAGCCGATGTATCGCGGCTCGCTGGGCCAGCTTCCCGAATCGTGGGTGGAGCATGCCCGCGCGCTCGGCCTGTACACCGGCGAGGTGCAGCGATGGCTCACCGCGGTGCGTCGCGCGGTGGTCGAGATGACCGACGGCGGCCCGACGCAAGAGGCGCTGTCGCGCGAGCTCGGCATTGCGCTGGAGCGCATCGGCAAGCAGGCGGCCTGCTGGCGCGCGTGGTCCAGCGACGATCCCGACAACGCGCCGCCGCTGGCGCGCTGGGTCACCCTGGGCGCCGATCAGCAACTGGTCTGTCACGCCTCGGCGGTGTCCGCCGGCGGGCTGCTGCGCAGTGTGCTGTGGGGCAATGCCAGCGGCGTGGTGATGACCTCGGCCACCCTGAGCGCCGGAGGCAATTTTCGCGGTTTCGCCGATGCGGTGGGCCTGCCCGATGATGCGGTGACCCTGAGCCTGCCCTCGCCGTTCGACCTCGCCGCGCAGGCGCGGCTCGAAGTGCCGGCGATGCGCACGCTGCCGGACGCGCGCGAGGCGCACGCCGGGGAGATCAGCGAATGGCTGGCCGAGAACCTCGACTGGGACGCCGGCAACCTGGTGCTGTTCACCTCGCGCGCGAAGCTCGACCGCGTACTGCAGAAGCTGCCCATCGCGCAGGTGCGCAAGGTGCGCGCGCAAGGTGCGCTGGGCAAGTCGCAATTGATCGCCGAGCACTGCGCCGACATCGAGGCCGGCAACGGCAGCACACTGTTCGGGCTGGCCTCGTTCGGCGAAGGCCTGGACCTGCCGGGCAGGCTGTGCGAAACCGTGGTGATCACCCAGCTGCCGTTTGCCGTGCCCACCGACCCGGTCGGCGCCACGTACGCCGAGTGGCTGGAGTCGCGCGGGCGCAACCCGTTCATCGAGGTCAGCATTCCCGAGGCCACGCGGTTGCTCACCCAGTACTGTGGCCGCCTGATCCGCAACGAGACCGACCGCGGCCGCATCGTGCTGCTGGACCGCCGCGTGGTCACCAAGCGCTACGGCAGCGGCATGCTGAAGGCGCTGCCGCCTTTCCAGCGCGTCATCGAGAGGACCGCATGATCATTCGCCTGTCCGACTGTCCACCGCAGCCGTGGAAGAATGGCCTCGGCAACACGCGCCAGATAGCCGTCCATCCGGCCGAGGCGGGTGCCGACGATTTCGTGTGGCGTGTGAGCATCGCCGGGGTCGACAGCAACGCGCCGTTTTCGGCGTTTCCGGGCATCGACCGGCAGATCGCGCTGCTGGATGGCGACGGCTTCACGATGACGCTCGACGAGGACTGCATTCATTCGCTGACGACGCCGTTCGCACCTTTTGCATTTGCCGGCGAGGCGAACGTGGCCGTAAGCCTGGTCGGCGGCCCGACCCGCGATTTCAACCTGATGGTGCGGCGTGCCCGGGCCAGCGGCGAGATACAGGTGTGGGCCGAGCCGGGGAGCTACCTGCCGGATCCGGCGATCGTCCTCGTCCATGCCGCCAGAGGCGATATCGATACCCCCGAGGGCGTGCTTCACGCCGGGGACACGTGGCTCACGGCAGGTCCCGCCCGCGGCGATCACATCACATTGCGCGACCGCGCCGTGGCCTTGGCCATTCGCATCGCGCGCAAGGATTGAAACGCGGCGACCCGGCTGGCGGGATGGCAAGAGTCATCTACGCAGCCGCTGTTCACCTGCGCTAGAGTCGGCGCATTCAAACACCCGAGGACGTGGACATGGCCGCTTTCCTGCTCTGGTTGTTGCTGCTGGTGTTCTGCTGGCCGCTCGCGTTGCTGGCGCTGGTGCTGTACCCGATCGTGTGGTTGCTGGTGCTGCCGTTCCGGCTGGTCGGCATCACCGTCGGCGCCGTGTTCGCCTTTCTCGGCGCGCTGCTGATGCTGCCGGCGCGCGTGCTGCGTGGGCGACCGGCCTGACATTGTCGGATCCGCTCGTGGACAAACCCCACTCGCCCGCCTGCGAGCGCAACCGCGAACCGATCCTGGCCGTGCTGCGGGAGCATTTCGCCGATCGCCGGCGCGTACTGGAGATCGGCAGCGGCACTGGCCAGCACGCCGTGCATTTTGCCGCGGCGCTGCCGCACCTGGTCTGGCAGAGTTCGGACCGGGAGGACAATCTGCCGGGCATCCGCGCCTGGCTGGACGCCGCCGCCTTGCCGAACACCCCGGCGCCGCGGATGCTCGACGTCGCCGGCAACTGGCCCGCCGGGCCGTTCGACGCGGTATTCAGCGCCAATACGCTGCACATCATGGCGTGGAGCGAGGTACAACGGTTGTTCGCGCAACTGCCCGCGGTCACCACCGGCGACGCGCTCGTGATCATCTACGGCCCGTTCAATGACGAAGGCCGCTACAGCAGCGACAGCAATGCCGCGTTCGACCAATGGCTGCAGGCGCGCGGCGCACACATGGCGATCCGCGATGCCGGGGCGGTCGATGCCCTCGCCGGTGCCGCCGGCTTCATCCTGATCGACGATATTGCGATGCCGGCCAACAACCGCTGCCGCGTGTGGCGCCGCAGCCGCGATTGAACATCGACCTGCGCGACGAGCCTGCATGAGCGCGCCGAAGCGGGTACAAAGGCGCCATGGAATCGATCGACACGTTGACGCCATGCCCTTGCGGCAACCCGGCCGGCTACAGCCGATGCTGCGCTCCCCTGCACGACGGCTTGGCCGCGGCGACGGCGGCGCAACTTATGCGTTCGCGCTACAGCGCCTATGTCCTGAAACGGGAGGACTACCTGCTGGCCAGCTGGCATGCCGACACGCGGCCGGCGTGTTTGCGGCTGGCCGGGCAACAGCCGGCGCCGACCTGGCTGGGGCTGGAAATCCGTCAGCAGCGGCAGATCGACGACGATCACGCCATTGTCGAGTTCATCGCCCGCTACCGCCTCGGCGGTGGCCGCGCACAACGCCAGCACGAGACCAGCCGTTTCACGCGCGAAGGCGGCCGCTGGTATTACCTCGACGGCGAGCTCAAGAGCTGAAACCCGGAGTTGCACCTGGGCGACCGCCGGACGAGAGCGTCGCCGGGGCGCATGACGCGGTGCGTCGGGGCACTGCGGGAGCCCGGTGAACTTGTGCCCCGGACCTGACCGCATGACATCGCCGGACGGCCGTGGACGGGCGATTTCTTCTCCAGCTCTCAGAACCCCTGCACGCCGGCGACATGCAGGCGCGCGGCCAGGGCGCGTATCTGGGGATGGCTGAAGAACGCGACCAGCTGATGGGCGCGGCCGGCCTCGACGCCATCGAGCGCCTGCCAGTCGGCCGCGCCCCGGTCGCTCAACGCGGCCCAGCTGGACAGACCGTCGGTATCGGCGGACGGCATGCCGAGTGCGTGCAACCAGCGCGCGAACGGCCGATCGCGCGCAGCGGCGAATGCCTTCGCCAGGGCCGCGCCACGCGTGGCGCCGACACTTGGCAGCCCGGAAAGCTGCGCCGGCGTCAGGTCCATCCAGTCGAGCAGGTGGTGGATCAGGCCTGCGTCGACCAGCGCCTGCCAGGTGTCGGCGCCGAGGCCTTCCAGCTGCAGACCCTGCTTGCCGCCCAGCCACAGAAGGCGTGCGCGGAACTGCTGCTCGCAGCCAGGCGCGGCCTGCCAGCAGCTCCAGCGGTCGTGCGTCAACGGATCCGGTGGCGTCACCGTCGCACGTTGCTGCGTACGCCACGCCACCGACTGCAGGCGCGGAATGGTCAGGCCGGCCAGCACGACTTCCACCTGGTCACCGGGACGGATATCCAGTTGCTTCCAGCGCGCCAGCGAGCCCACGCTGACCCGCTGCACGCGGTGATCGTCCAGCTGCACCGGCTCCAGTTCCAGCACGGGCGTGATGCGGCCGCTGCGTCCCACCGTGAAATCCACTGCACGCACTTCGGCCAGCGCCGATGCGGCCGGATATTTCCACGCCACCGCCCAGCTCGGCGGCGCCGGCTGCCAGGTTGTGGCGGGTGGGCGATGGCCTTGCCGCACTACCGTGCCGTCAGCCGCGAACGGCATCGCACCGCGATACCACTGCTCGCGCCAATGTCGCACTTCGTCCAGGGTGCGCACCGGCTGGATGTAGGTGGCGCTGTCAGCCATGCCCATTGCCTGCAGCCCGGCCACGCGCGCGGGCATGTCGGCCGGGCCGCTGGGCCAGTCCCATACGAACAGGCCGATCTGCGCGGCGGTATCGCCATCCACATCATTGCGCGCCAGCGCGCCGGCCACCGCCGAACGGGCGTTGGCGCCGCCATCGTCGGCCTGCACATGGCCGGGCAGGCGCCAGTACAGCTCGCCTTGCAGCACCACGCGCACCGGCGCATGCGGCAGATGTTTGGGGATGGCGTCGATGCGCTGCGCCAGTGCCGTCCAGTCCGAACCATGCAGGCCGTCGCCGCGGCTGGTGGCCTGGCGCAAACGGCCGTCCAGATAGAGCAGCGTGACCGCCACGCCGTCGGCCTTCGGTTGCACCCACAGGTCGCGATTGCCGCGCTCGCGCATCCATGCCGCCAGTGCCGCCGCATCGGGCAGCTTGGCCAGGCCGGTTTGCGCGACCGGCGAAACGGCACCGCCACGGGCATCGGCCAGGTGCGCGAGCGTGGCCGGCGCCTGCGCCGGAAAGCAGCCGCGCCAGATTCTGAATCGCTGCAACGCCTGGTCGTAGACGGCATCATCGACGGGTGACTGGCCACTGACCCGATACGCGTGATTCCAGCCATCGAGCCGGTCGTGCAGCGCGCCCAGTTCCTGCTTCGCCCGGGCCACCGACCAGTCGGGGCAATCGGCCGCACGCACATTGCCGCCGACCCACGCCGCGATGCCGGCGAGCAACCACCATCCATTCCTGCGCATGAGCTGGTTCCTTCCGTGGACGTCGCAACAGACTAACCAACCCGCGTCAGCGCGTGCAGCCGACGATGCCGATGGCGCGCGTAGGCGCCGGGCGTCCAGCCCCGCGCTACGCCGCGGTCGCGCCGCCAAAGCGCAGCCAGGTCTCGCCCTCGAAGCGCCCGTTCGACCCGAAGCGCCGCTCCGCGATCACGCCGCGGCCGTCGTGGTCGATCGCCACCACGGTGCTGGCGCGGGTGCCGTACTGCTCGCCACGGATGAACGCCGACGACAGCCAGCGCTCGCGCTCCGGCCCCACGCCGGTGTCAGGCAACTGCGTCTCCGGCGCCTGCCGCTCGTCGGCGAGCGCCTCGAACAGCGGTGCGAAATCCGCGTCGCCGCCGGCATCGATCCACTGCTGCAGCCGCTGCATCAGCGCGCGGGTCTTCGGCCACGGCGTGTTGAAGTCGGCGTTCGACAGGCCGTGCACGCCGGGAGTCACCGCCTGCGCGCGCGGCTCCGGGCGGTTGCCCAGATAGAACGCCTCGCGCGCATCGAAGGTAAGCAGGTTGAACGGGCGATAGTCGGCGGCCGTGCGCAGCAGTTGCTGCGCGTGCGTGGAGGTATCGGCGTCGCCACGCAGATAGTCGGTGGCCAGCAGGCCGCGCGAAGTGCCGAGCTGCGGATCGCGCGGGTCGCGCACATTGGTCACCACGCAGCAGCGCCCGCCGTTGGTGACGCCGAGCCAGGTGCCGCCGGCCTCGAGGTCGCGCCCGCCGACGATCGACGCATCGTCCCAGCGCGCCAGCGCCGCACTGGGCCGCGCATGGGACTCGTCGCGATTGCCCGCCAGCAGCAGGCGCCAGCGTGGATGGGTATCCCAGGCGAACGCGATCAGGCACATGCGCAAAACCTACGCCATACAGGCCATCGCTTCCAGGGGAAGCTCGCTGAGCATCCGCGCGATCGAGGCCGCCGCCTCGCGTCCGTCGTGCACGGCACGCACGACGAGGTCGGCTCCACGCATGTTGTCGCCGCCGGCGAAGATCTTCGGATGGCCGGTCTGGAACGGCAGCCGGTCCGCACCGCCGGCGCGGATGCGGCCACTGGCATCCAGTTCGATACCGTACTCGGCGCACCATGCCGGCGGGCTGGGACGGAAGCCGAACGCCTGGATCACCACGTCGGCACGCAATTCGGTTTCGCTGCCCTCGACATGCTGCAGCCGCGCGCGGCCATGCGTGTCGGTACCCACCTCGGTATGGACCAGGCGCACGCCGCGCACCTTGCCCTGCTCGCCGAACAAGGCGAGCGGCTGGCGATGGAACAGGAAGTTCACGCCTTCCTCGCGGCTGTAGCCGACCTCGCGGCGCGAGCCGGGCATGCTGGCCTCGTCGCGGCGGTACACGCAGGTGACCGAGGCGGCGCCGAGGCGCACCGAGGTGCGGTTGCAATCCATGCCGGTGTCGCCGCCGCCGAGCACGACGACGTGCTTGCCGTTGAGGTCGAGCGCGGGCGGCACCGGCTGGTCGTCGAGCAGGCGGTTCGCGTTGGCGACCAGGAACGGCAGCGCGTCGTGCACGCCGTCGAGTTCGCGCCCGGGCAACTCGCCGTCGACGAAGGTGTAGGCGCCGGTGCCGAGGAAGACCGCGTCGTAGTCGGCCAGCAGCCGTTCGAAAGCGATGTCGCGACCGATCTCCACGTCGAGATGGAAGCGCACGCCCATGCCTTCGAGTACTTCGCGCCGGGTGTGGATCACCGTCTTGTCCAGCTTGAACGGCGGGATGCCGAAGGTGAGCAGGCCGCCGATCTCGCGCTGGCGGTCGAACACGTCTACCGCGATGCCGGCACGGCGCAGCCGGTCCGCGCAGGACAGGCCAGCCGGGCCGGCGCCGACCACCGCCACGCGGCGGCCGGTCTCGACCACGCCGGACAGATCCGGCCGCCACCCCTGGCGGAACGCCTCGTCGGTGATCGAGCGCTCGATGCTGCCGATCGTCACCGCGCCGAAGCCGCCCTGCTCCAGCGTGCAGGCGCCTTCGCACAGGCGATCCTGCGGACACACGCGGCCGCAGATTTCCGGCAGCGGGTTGGTTTCGTGCATCAGGGTGGCGGCTTCGAACAGACGTCCATCCTGCACCAGCTTCAGCCAGTCCGGGATGTAGTTGTGCACCGGGCAGGCGTGTTCGCAATACGGATTGCCGCAGTCGAGGCAGCGCTCGGCCTGGCCCACCGCCGCGGGGGGCGCGAAGTCGCCGCTGATCTCGCCGTAGCCGAGCACGCGGATCGCCACCGGCACGGCTTTCGGCGGCTGGCGGGGAAGGTTGAGGAACTGGAACAGCTTGTCGCTCATGCCGCCCTCCGCAATTCGTCGGCCAATGCGGCCAGGCTGGCCGCCTTCGGCTTGACCAGCCAGAAGCGCTGCAGCAGTCCACGGAAGTCGCCTTGCAGATGCTTCGCCCAGGCGCTGCCGGTGAGTTCGGCGTGGCGCGCGATCAGGCCGCGCAGGTGCTGCATGTGGTGTTCCATGCCTTCCGGCGTGATGCGCACGATGTCGACCAGCTCGTGGTTGTAGCAGTCCACGAAGTTGCGTTCGAGGTCGAGCACGTAGGCGAAGCCGCCGGTCATGCCGGCGCCGAAGTTGAGGCCGCAGGCGCCGAGCACGGCGACCACGCCCCCGGTCATGTACTCGCAGCAGTGGTCGCCGGCGCCCTCGATCACCGCCAGCGCGCCGGAGTTGCGCACGCCGAAGCGCTCGCCCGCGCGTCCGGCAGCAAACAGCTCGCCGCCGGTGGCACCGTACAGGCAGGTGTTGCCGAGGATCGCCGCGTCCTGGCTGGCAAATGGCGATTCCGGCGACGGCCGCACCAGGATGCGTCCGCCGGCCATGCCCTTGCCGACGCCGTCGTTGGCCTCGCCGGTGAGTTCGATCTGCACGCCGCCGGCATTCCACGCGCCGAGGCTTTGCCCGGCGCTGCCTTCCAGTTGCAGGGTGATCGGTTCGGGCATGCCGTGGTCGCCCCAGCGCCGCGCGACATCGCCGGACAATCGCGCGCCGATCGCTCGGTCGGTATTGGCGATCGCGTAGCGGAACGTGCCGCCGCTGCCCAGCTCGACCAGCGGCGCGGCATCGTGGGCGATGCGCGTGGCCAGCGCCGCCTCGTCGCGCATCGGGTTGCGCGGCAGCGTGCAGGCGTTGTCCACGTCGACACCCAGACCGTCGCTGGCGATGAGCCGCGACAGGTCGAGCTGCCTCTGCACCGGCGTGCTGCCTTCGGCCTGGTGCAGCAGGTCGCTGCGGCCGACCAGCTCGCCGAGGCTGCGCACGCCCAGCTGCGCCAGATGGCCGCGCACGTCCTCGGCGACGAAGCGGAAGTAGTTCATCACCATCTCGGGCAGGCCGATGAAGTGGTCCTTGCGCAGCGTCTCGTTCTGCGTGGCGATGCCGGTGGCGCAGTTGTTGAGGTGGCAGATGCGCAGGTACTTGCAGCCCAGCGCCACCATCGGGCCGGTGCCGAAACCGAAACTCTCGGCGCCGAGCAGCGCCGCCTTGATCACGTCGAGGCCGGTCTTCAGGCCGCCGTCGGTCTGCAGCCGCACGCGGCCGCGCAGGCCGTTGCGGCGCAGCGTCTGCTGCGCCTCGGCCACGCCCAGTTCCCACGGCGTGCCGGCGTACTTGATCGAGGTGAGCGGACTGGCGCCGGTGCCGCCGTCGTGGCCGGAGATGGTGATCAGGTCCGCACCGGCCTTGACCACGCCTGCGGCGACCGTGCCCACGCCGGCGTGCGAGACCAGCTTCACCGAGATCAGCGCGGTGGGGTTCACTTCCTTGAGGTCGTGGATCAGCTGCGCCAGATCCTCGATCGAGTAGATGTCGTGGTGCGGCGGCGGCGAGATCAGGCCGATGCCGGGCTTGGCGTAGCGCAGCCGCGCGATGGTGGCGTCGACCTTGTGGCCGGGCAGCTGGCCGCCCTCGCCGGGCTTGGCGCCCTGCGCGATCTTGATCTGCAGCACCTCGGCGTTGATCAGGTATTCGGCGGTGACGCCGAAGCGGCCGGAGGAGACCTGCTTGATCTTCGAGCTCTTCTCGGTGCCGTAGCGCGCCGGGTCTTCGCCACCCTCGCCGGAGTTGCTGCGGCCGCCGAGCCGGTTCATGGCGATCGCCAGCGCCTCGTGCGCTTCTGGCGACAGTGCGCCGAGCGACATGCCGGCCGAATCGAAGCGCTTGAGTATCGTCTCGACCGGTTCGACTTCGTCCAGCGCAATCGCGGCACCGGCCGCCTGCGGCAACAGCAGATCGCGCAGCGCGGACGGCGGGCGTGAATCGACGTGTTGCGCGTAACGCCGGTAGTCGTCCATGGCGCCGCTGCGCACGGCGGCCTGCAGCGTGTCGATCACGTCCGGGTTGTACATGTGGTATTCGCCGCCGTGGACGAACTTGTAGAGGCCGCCGGCGCGCAGCGGCTGCGCCTCGTTCCAGGCCTCGGCGGCCAGCAGGCGCGCGTCGTGCTCGAGATCGGCGAAGCCGGCGCCGCCGATGCGCGACGGCGTGCCGGCGAAGCACAGCGCCACCACGTCGGGCGCCAGGCCGACGATCTCGAACAGCTGCGCGCCGCGATAGCCGGCGATGGTGGAGATGCCCATCTTCGACAGGATCTTCAGCAGGCCCTTGCGGATGCCGCGCCGGTAGCTGCGGCCGATCTCGCGCGCCGTGCCGTCGCCGCGCTTGATGTGGCCGTCGCGGCCCAGCTCGAACAGGCTCTGGTAGGCCAGCCACGGGTAGATCGCGGTGGCGCCGAAGCCGATCAGGCAGGCGAACTGGTGCGCGTCGCGCGCGGTGGCGGTTTCCACCAGCAGGTTGCACTGGCAGCGCAGGCCGGTCTCGATCAGGTGCGCGTGGATCGCGCCCACCGCCAGCAGCGCGTGCGCCGGCAGCGTGTCCCGGTTCGGATAACGGTCGGTGATGAAGACCATGCCGGCGCCGTTGCGCACGCCCTGCTCCGCCTCGCGGCAGAACCGGCGCAGCGCCGCTTCCAGCCCTTCCTCGGGCGGGTAGCACAGGTCGATCTGCACGGTGGCATGGACGAACTGCGGCAGCGCCAGCAGCTGACGCAGCTTGCGTTGCGAGCAGATCGGCGAGTTCAGCAGGATCTGCTCCGCGTTGTCGGCCGACAGCTCGAACAAATTGCCTTCGCGGCCGAACTGGGTGACCAGCGACATCACCAGCCGCTCGCGCAGCGGATCGATCGGCGGGTTGGTGACCTGGGCGAAGCCTTCGCGGAAGCGGTCGAACAGCGGCCGCACCTGGCGCGACATCGCCGCCATCGGCGTGTCGTCGCCCATCGCGCCGGTGGCTTCGGCCTCGGTCTCGGCGAGCACTTTCAGCACGCTCTCGCGCTCTTCGCGGCTGAGACCGTACAGCTTCTGGTAACGGCGCAGCACTGGCGCCGGCAACGGTTCGGCGGCGAGGCTGGGATCGATCAGGTCCGATTCGAGATAGCTGACGCCGGCGCGCAGCCAGTCGCGGAACGGCGCGCGGCTCTTGTTGATCGCATCGATGTCGGCGTCGTGCAGCAGACGCTTGCCGGCGAAATCGACCGCCAGCATCTGGCCGGGCCCGAGTCGGCCCTTCGCCACCACGCGCGATGGCGGCACGTCCCACAGGCCGGCCTCGGAAGCGACGATCAGGTGGTTGTCGTCCGACAGCGCCCAGCGTGCCGGGCGCAGGCCGTTGCGGTCGAGCGTGCACGCCGCGTAGTGGCCGTCGCACATCACCAGCCCGGCCGGGCCGTCCCACGGCTCGCTGTGCAGCGCGTAGTACTCGTAAAAGCCGGCGAGGTCCTCGTCCAGGTCCTCGCGCGCCGCATACGCCGGCGGCACCAGCACGCGCATCGCGGTGAGCATGTCGAGGCCGCCGGCCAGCATCACTTCCAGCGCGTTGTCGAGGCTTTCCGAATCGGAACCGTCCTGGCGAACCAGCGGACCGATGTCGGTGAGGTCGACCCGCGACGAACGCAGCACCGCCTCGCGCGCCTGCATCCAGCGCCGGTTGCCGCGGATGGTGTTGATCTCGCCGTTGTGCGCGAGCAGGCGGAACGGCTGCGCCAGCCGCCATTGCGGCGTGGTGTTGGTGGAGAAGCGCTGGTGGAACACCACCGCATCGCTGGCCAATGCGGGATGCATGAGATCGGCGAACACTTCGCGCAGCCGGCCTGGCGCGGCCATCGCCTTGTAACCGATCACGTGGACGGACAGGCTCACCACGTAGAACTGGGGATCGTGGGCCAGCGCGGTTTCGGCGCGCCGGCGCGCACGGAACAGCGCGCGTTCGAACGCGTCATCGTCCATCCCGGCTGCGGCGTTCACGAACACCTGGCGCACGCGCGGACAGGTGGCGCTGGCCAGCGGGCCGCAAGCCTCGGTATCGATCGGCACGTCGCGCCAGCCGGCCAGGGTCAGCCCGGCCTCGGCCAGATGCCGCTCGAACGCGATCGCGTTCGTCTCGCCGCCGGTGGGATCGAGGAACACCAGCCCCGCCGCGAAGCGTTCGCCCGGCACGATGCCGTCCGCTGCCGCGAGCGCGCGCAGCCAGTCCGCCGGGCGATGGATCAGCACGCCGCAACCGTCGCCGCTGATGCCGTCGGCATTCACGCCGCCGCGATGGGAGAGTTTCGCCAGCGCGGCAAACGCGGTGTCGACCAGCGCGGCGCTGGCGCGCCCGTCGATCTGCGCAACCAAGCCGAAGCCGCAGCTGTCGTGCTCGAAAGCCGGGTCGTACAACGTCGCCAAGCCGCTTGCCGCCATCTCACCCCTCCGGGCTGCGCAGGTCGCCGCGATGCCGATGGCACCGTCGGTTTGCGCAGGAGCGACTCCGACTAGAGCACAATTGTTGCGCTGCGTCAAAGATGGTCGGAAAAGATGGATATGGACGTCTAGACTTCCAATCCCCCACTGGCGTCACGGATCACGGCACGCGCCGGCCTCAAGCGAGGCAATGCGCGCCGGGTGCGCGGCGCGCATTGCCTCGCAGGCCGGGGCCAGGTCCCGGCCAGACGACTTACATCTTGTACTTCACGCCCAGCGTGTAGAACCGGCCGACCATGCCCGCCTGCGCCCAGGTCGGGTTGTAGTTGTTGCCCGCGTAGTTGCTCGGGTCGAACGGTGCCTGGCGATTGAAGGCATTCAGGATCGATGCGGTCAACGCGAAGTGGTCGTTGAAGTCGTAGCTTCCGGTCAGGTCGAACGTGGTGAACGAGGCCACGTGGCAGCTTGGCGGGAACGGGTTGCCATTGTCGTCCACCGAGATGCAGCCCTCGCCGTTGTCCGGTGCGGTCATCGTGATGGCGCTGGTGTAGTAGAGCGTGCCGGTGATCGTTGCCTTGCCGAAGGTGAGGCTGTTCGACCACGAGGCGCGATCGCGCGGCGTACCCGCGCCCGACGACAGGGCGTACGGTCCGTGCGTACCGACGAAGCGCTGCACCGTGCCGTCTTGCAGGGTCAGGTTCCACTCGAAGATGCGCGTGGCGTTGAATTCGCTGCGCAGCTTGGCGCCGCCGCCGAGATCGAAATTGCCGATCAGGTCGAAATCGACGCCCTTGGTCTGCAGCGAGTTCTGGTTGACGTACGGCGCCATCACCACGACCGGCTTCGGCAGCAGCGTGGGATTTTCCGGGTCGGGCACGTCGGCGATGATGGCCGAGTTCGGTGGCAACGGCTGGCCGGCGAAATAGGCGTCGAGGACCGCCTGCGTATCCTGCTGACCGATCACGCCGGTCTTCTTGATGTCGTAGTAGTCCAGCGAGGCGCTCAGTTGTTCGATCGGCTGGTAGACCAGGCCAAAGGTCCAGCTCTTCGAGCGTTCAGGCTTGATGTTCGGATTGCCGATGGTGTCGTAGGCGAGGCCGTAGGGCCGCACATAGGCGTTGTTGCCGTGTGCGGCGGCGTAGTCGTCAGGCACCGTGTAGGTGGCGAATCCCTCCGATTCGCTGGATCCGTTCTCGGCGAAGCTCGGCGCACGGAAGCCCTTCGACCACGTGCCGCGAACCGCCAGCGATTCGATCGGCTTCCACTTGAAGCCGACCTTCGGCGAGAAGTTGTTGCCGAAGTCCGAGTAGTGGTCGAACCGACCGGAGACATCGACTTCCAGCGACTCCAGGAACGGCGCATCGAGCTCGGCGTAAGCGCCCGACACGGTGCGCTTGCCGAAGGTATGCGCCACACCCAGGCCCTGTGCCTGCAGGCCCGGGTTGAGGTCGGGATCCTTCTGCTCCTCGTGGCGCACATCGACGCCGGTGGCAAAGCCCAGCGAACCGCCGGGCAGGTCCATCAGCGGACGCGAGACATGGAAGTCGATCGACTGCAGGTCGGTGGTGGACTTCTTGTGCAGCACCGGCGCCAGCTCGGCGAGCAGTTGCGGCGAGTTCTGCGACGGATCGAGGAAGTTGTAGCTGCCGTCGTTCACGACCTGGACGAGCTTGTTGTAGTTGAGGAAGCCGTAGTTGTCGACGGTCAGCTCGTTGTGGTTGAACACCAGCGCGCTGTCGTAGTTCCAGTCGCCCATGGTGCCGTGGATGCCGCCGACCAGCCGCGTGTTGTTGTTGTCCTGCTTCGCTCCGCCCCGGATGCCGCCGAACGCATAGGTGATCAGCGCCGGCTGCGCGAACGGATTGTTCGGGTTGTCCGAACCGTCCGGCAAGGTCGCCGGCAGCACGATCGAACGCGTGTTGACCGGCGTGCCCGCGCGGATCTGCGGCGGCCCGCCGGCAACCTCGGTCTTGTTGCTGTACACGCTGCCGCTCACATAGGCCTCGCTGGTATCGCCGATCTTGATGGTCAAGCGGCCGTAGGCGCCGAGGCGTTTCTCCTTTGGCTGCAGGTCGGTGTACTGGCTGACGAAGTTCTGCTCGCAACCGCTGCCCAGGTCATTGGTCACCGGTGTCGTGTCCGGGCCGCAGGGGCGCAGCGGTTGCCACAGCGAGCCGTCGACCGCCGTACCGGTCAGCATGCCGCCCGGCCCGTTCGGGCCGGGCACGGCCGGCCGGACCATGCCGTAGATCGAGCCGGCGTTGAAACCGGGCTGGCCGTTCGTGGCGTCGCTGCCGCCGATCCGGCTGAGATCGGTGGAGTTGTACGGATAGCCGCGGTCGCGCGCCCAGATGCGGCTGTCGCTCTGCGCCTCGATGCTGCCGTAGGCATTCCAGCCATCCTTCGCGAGATCGCCGCCGCCGAACAGCAGGGTCGCGCGGCGGGTGGTGCCGCCGCCCCTCTGCGATGTGCCGATGTCGGCGGTGGCCTCCAGACCCTTGAAGTCGCGCTTGAGGATGATGTTGACGACGCCGGCGATCGCATCGGCGCCATACAGCGAGGAGGCACCGTCTTTCAGTACGTCGATGCGCTCGATTGCATTCACCGGGATCGTGTTGAGGTCGACGAACGTGCGCTGGCCGTCATCCGCCAATGGGTAGTTGGCCGAGCGGCGGCCATCGATCAGCACCAGGGTGGAGTTCACGGTGAGGCCGCGCAGTGCGACACCGGCCGAACCCGCGGCGAATCCCGCGGTAAACGCAGTGGGAATCGATCCGCTGTTGTCCGCGGAAATCGCACGAACCACGTCGTTGACCGTCTTCAGGCCGCTGCGCTCGATCTGCGCGGCGGTGATCACGGTAACCGGCGAGGGGGTCTCCAGATCGACGCGCGGCAACGCCGAACCGGTGACGGTGATCGCCTGCAGTTGCTGGACTTGTTTCTGATCGGGGGCCTGTTGGCCAGTCTGCTGGCCGGGGGCCTGCTGGTCGGGCGGTCGCTGGCTGGTATCGGCAGCGGAGGGTGGTGCGGTCTGTGCAATGACGGCGGCGACAGGCGTCAACAGCAAACCAGCCAGCGCCAAAGCGAGCTTATTCGGCTTCATCGACTTGTCCTCATTGTGGGGTGCAACGCGCTTGATGGAAGCGGCGGCGTCTGCCAGGCCCAAACAAGCGAGGGGAGTTGCGAGCGAAGTTTTTCACCATTGCGTGGCGACTTCAAGCATTTAATTTTCACGTGAAGCTTATGATTTGTTTCCACGAGAATGTGGCACGCCATATGCTTGATTTACAGGAGAATTGTCAGAAACTATCCTGTTCGCAACCGTATTTGTATGGACTTCTAAACGTCCATATTAGATCAATGGAATAGATGCCTCGGCACCATCAACGCCGCGTCGTGGACCAGCGACGGACGTCAAGGCCAACCAGCGACGGAACCGGCCTTCCTTCCGGTCGGCGCGCGGATGCCGCCCCGCCGTATCGCGCCGGCCGGTGCGCTGGGCGATAATCCCCGCATGCCCAGACCCATCCGCGTCGCCGTCCGCACCCTCCGCTGCCTGATCCTCACCGCAATGCTGGGTTGCCTGGCCATCGCTTCGGCGCAGGCGCGCCAGGACGTCGCGAGCAGGAACGAGCAGGCCGAAGCCAGACAGAAGTTGGCCGACCTTCGGGGGAAGATGGAAGCGCTGGCGAAACAGCAGGCCGATACCGCCGCACGCCGCGACAGCGTCAACGCGGTGCTGGCCCGGCAGGCGAACGCGCTGGCCGGCGCGGCCCGGGCGGTTCGCCAGACCGAAGTCGAACTGGCCGCCAAGCAGCAGCAACTGGAGCAGTTGCAGATCCAGCGCCGCACGCTCAAGCAGACCCTGGACAGCCAGCGCGCAGCGATCGCCGACCTGCTGCGCGCCACCTATGCGCTGGGTCGCGGCTCCGACCTGCGCCTGCTGCTGGGCGATGAGGACGTGGCGCGCATCGCGCGCGCGCTGGTGTATTCGAACTATTTCCAGCAGGACCGTGTGAAGCGGGTGCAGCAGTTGATGGCGGACCTGGCGAAGCTGCAGGAACTGGAGGCCTCGATCACGGCCGAGCAGCAGGCGCTGCGGGCCATCCAGACGCAACGTGAGCAACAGGCGCGGGCGCTCGCGCAGCAGCGCGCCGCACAGCAGAAGCTCGCTGCCGAAACCGACGCGCAGTACAAGGACCAGGCGCAACGACTGGCGGCGCTGAAACAGAACGCACAGTCGCTCAACAACCTGGTCGACAAGTTGCAGAAGGTGATCGACGAGGCCGCGCGCGAAGCGGCGACCCGCGCCGCCGCGAACCGTGCGGCCGCCGCCCGGCGCCCCGGCCACAGACCACCGCCGGCGCTCGAGGTGGGCTCGGCCACTGCCAATATCCGCGGCAATCTGCCGTGGCCGGCCAGGGGCGTGGTCAACAGCTATGGCAGCGGGGTGCTGATCAAGGCCAGCGGCGGCAGCGAAGTGCACGCGGTGGCGCGCGGCCGGGTGATCTACGCCGGCTTCCTGCGTGGCTACGGGATGCTGATCATCGTCAACCACGGCAGCGGCTGGATGAGCATGTACGGCAACAATGAATCGCTTTTGCACGGCGTGGGTGATCAGGTCGATGCAGGCCAGGCGATCGGCACCGCCAGTGCGCCCACCGGGGTGAATACCGGCGTGTATTTCGAGCTGCGCAAGGGTGGCCAGCCGGTCGATCCGCGCAGCTGGCTGAGCCAGCGCCATTGACGTGACCTTCGCCTCACCGCAGGCTGGATTCCTGCCAGGTGGACCCACATCTGGAATTACGACGCCATTCCGCTGTCCCAACCGAAGGTCCATTATTGGTGTCGCGATGTCGCGCGACGCTTTCGCCGTACGGAGTTCCGCATGCGTGTTTCCCTCCATGGCCCGTCCATCGGCCTGATTTCCCTGCTGCTGGCGGTGCCGCTGCTGCTGGCGACGCCAGCCGCCAGGGCGCAGCGCGCGCCGGCGTCGGGCTCCAGCACGGCTGCGCCGCCGGTCGATCTGCCGGCCACCGACAGCCGCGCCGGCGCGCCGGCCAGCGCCAGCTCCACGGACGAGCCGGTAAGCCTGGACGACATCCGGAATTTCAGCCGCGTCTACGAAGTGGTGCGCCAGGCCTATGTGCAGAAGGTCGACAACAAGACCCTGATGAAGGCGGCGATCACCGGCATGCTCAGCGGCCTGGATCCGCACAGCGAGTATCTGGACAAGGAAGGCCTGGCCCAGCTCAGCGAGGACACCACCGGCGAATACAGCGGCCTCGGCATCGAGGTGCTGCAGGTCGACGGCGGCCTGCGCATCGTCTCGCCGATCGACGACACCCCGGCCGCGCGCGCCGGCATCAAGCCGGGCGACAGCATCGTCAAGATCAACGGCACCCTGATCGACCCGCAGAACGTGAACGACATGTTCAAGCAGCTGCGCGGCAAGCCCGGCAGCAAGATCGCGCTGACCATAGCTCACCAGAACAGCGACAAGCTGATCGACCTGCAGCTGGTGCGCGAGAACATCTCGATCAGCAGCGTCAAGGTGCGCGAGCTGGAGCCGGGCTACGCCTATCTGCGGATCAGCCAGTTCCAGGACGACACCGCCGGCGACCTTGATCGCAAACTCGCCGCTCTGGTCAAGAACAGCGGCCCGCAAAAGGGTGCGGTGCTGGATCTGCGCAACAACCCTGGTGGCCTGCTCACCGCGGCGGTGGGCGTCAGCGACGATTTTCTCGACTCGGGCATCATCGTCACCACCCGCGGCCGGTTGCAGGATGCCAACATGAGTTTCAACGCGCACCCCGGCGACCAGCTCGACGGTGCGCCGATGATCGTGCTGACCAACAACGGTACCGCTTCGGCGGCCGAGATCGTTTCCGGCGCGCTGAAGGACAACCACCGCGCACTGATCATGGGCCAGCGCACGTTCGGCAAGGGCGTGGTGCAGACCGTCTTGCCGCTGGATGCCGACCATGCGGTGAAGATCACCACCGCGCGCTACTACACGCCGAACGGCACCTCGATCCAGGCGGAGGGGATCAAGCCCGACATCGCGCTGGCCGACCTCACCGTGAACAAGGCCGACAGCGCGCCGGTGCTGATCAGCTCCGAGGCGGACCTGCCGAACCATCTGGCCAACGAGCACGCCAGGGCCGGCGGCGACATCAATGACGATGGCAGCGCCGCGGACGGCAAGTTGGCCACCAGTGACTATGCGCTGTCGCAGGCGCTGAACGTGCTCAAGGGCATGGCCTTGCGCCAGCCGGCCAGCGTCAGGCGCTGACCCCGATGGGCCGTGCGCTGCCCGCGCGCTCTTCCACGTCGCCCGTGAGCCCTGATCTCGCCGGTGCCGCCTCCACCCCGCGGGTGGGTGATCCTGGGCGGCGGCTTTGGCGGCATGGCGGCGGCGCGGCGACTCGCCGGCGCGAGCGCGCAGGTCACCCTGGTGGATCGGCGCGATCATCATCTGTTCCAGCCGCTGCTTCATCAGGTGGCCACCGCGAGCCTAGAAGCACCCTCGATTGCCGCATTGCTGCGGCACAGGCTGCGTGGTCAGCGCAACCTCACCGTGTTGCTGGATGAAGTGACCGGCATCGACATGGCGGCGCATCGGGTGCAATGTGCACACGGTTCGCTGGACTACGATCTTCTGGTGGTGGCCACCGGCGCCACGCATGCGTATTTCGGACACGATGCCTGGGAGCGTTTCGCACCGGGGCTGAAGACGCTGGACGCGTCGCCTGCGCGGTTTTTCACCCGCGGGAATGACGGAAAAGGAAGACCGCCCCCGAATCCGGCCATCCACATGCAAACGGCCCCTGACGGGGCCGTTGCGGTTCACCGGGTTGAACACGCCGCTCAAGCGGTGGCGAACAGGCCGCGCATCTTCTTCATCGCGTTCGCTTCCACCTGACGGATGCGTTCGGCGGAAACGCCGTACTCATCGGCCAGATCCTGCAGCGTGGCCTTGTTGTCGTCGTCCAGCCAGCGGCGCTGGATGATGTCGCGCGAACGCTTGTCCAAATGGCTCAGCGCATCGGTCAGCGTCTGCATCTGATTGTCGGCGTAGTCCTCGTCGGACACGTTCTCGTACGGATCGGCGCCATCGTCGATCAGGAACGCCGCCGGTGCCGGCTTGGCATCGTCATCGGCATCGGCCGGTGCCTCGAAGCCGATGTCCCGGCCGGACAGGCGCGACTCCATCTCGCGCACGGTCGCCTCGGGCACGCCCAGATCCTTCGCCACCGTGCTCACCTCGGCCGCGTTCATCCAGCCCAGGCGCTTCTTGCTCTTGCGCAGGTTGAAGAACAGCTTGCGCTGCGCCTTGGTGGTGGCGACCTTCACGATGCGCCAGTTCTTCAGGATGAACTCGTGCATCTCGGCGCGGATCCAGTGCACCGCAAAGCTCACCAGGCGAACGCCCTGATCGGGGTCGAAACGCTTGACCGCCTTCATCAGGCCGATGTTGCCTTCCTGGATCAGATCGGCCAGCTGCAGGCCGTAACCGCTGTAACCACGCGCCACATGCACCACGAAACGCAGATGCGACATCACCAGCTTCTTCGCAGCGGCGAGGTTCGCTTCTTCGAGGTAGTCACGCGACAGCGCCTGCTCTTCTTCCGAGCTCAGCACGGGAATGCGGTGGACCGCAGAAATATAGGCATCCAGACTGCCCACTACGCTCGGCAGCGGAAAGTTGGCGGTCACCAAGGCTTGAGACATGGGTGGAACCTCCTGAATGACGTCAAAGTTTAGCACTCGGTGGTTTGAGTGCTAAAGCCCGGAATGGTTCCGAGCTTTAATGAACCAGATAGTACACATATCCGGCATCAATGTCCATGGCTTTGCGCCCAACGGCGCTGCAGCGGCCTTGGCGCAACCTTGACAGGCCCCATTCGTGGACCCCATCCTGCCCGGACATTCCGAGGGGTGCCCCGCAAGGGGCTGAGATAGCGCGAGCTGACCCTTGAACCTGATCCGGGTCATGCCGGCGGAGGAACGGGAATTGCGACGGTCGACTCCTTCGAGGCGTCCGTCCGCCCTTACATCGTCAATCCCGGATCTCCTGTTTTTGTCCCAGGAGGAGATCCATGAATATCCCTGCATCCTTGCCCGGCTCCGCGCCCGCCACGGTCACGACCGGGCCGATCGGCGGATCGAAAAAGGTCTACGTCGAACCGCCATCGCATCCTTCGATTCGAGTACCGTTTCGCGAGATCGCCCTCACCGATTCGCAGACGCCGACCATCCGGGTCTACGACCCGTCAGGCCCCTATACCGACAGCGATATCCGCATCGATCTTGCGGCCGGCCTGCCGCTGGTGCGTGAACCGTGGATCGAGCCACGGGGTTTCCAGGCCATCGAGGGCCGCACGGTACGCCCCGAGGACAACGGCGGCGCCGGCCCGGATCGTCTGGTCGCCCCGTGCCCGGCTCAGCGGACCTTGCGCATGGGCCAGCCAGGCGCGCCGGTCACCCAGCTGGAGTTTGCGCGCGCCGGGATCATCACCGAGGAAATGATCTACGTCGCCCACCGCGAGAATCTGGCGCGGGCCGAGGCGTGGAAAGGCGCGGGCACGCAGATCGCCGATGGAGAGGCCTTCGGCGCCGCCATTCCCGCGTTCGTGACCCCCGAGTTCGTGCGTCAGGAGATCGCGCTAGGACGGGCGATCATCCCCGCCAACATCAACCACGGCGAACTCGAGCCGATGGCGATCGGCCGCAACTTTCTGGTCAAGGTCAATGCCAACATCGGCAACTCGGCGATCTCCTCCGGCGTGGCCGAAGAGGTGGAGAAGCTGGTCTGGGCGATCCGCTGGGGCGCCGACACGATCATGGACCTGTCCACCGGGCGCAACATCCACAACATCCGGTCCTGGATCATCCGCAACTCGCCGGTGCCGATCGGCACCGTACCCATCTACCAGGCGCTGGAGAAGGTGGGTGGCGACCCGGTCAAACTCACCTGGGAGGTGTTCAAGGACACCTTGATCGAGCAGGCCGAGCAGGGCGTGGACTATTTCACGATCCATGCCGGAGTCCGCCTGCACCACGTTCCGCTCACCGCCAAACGGGTGACCGGCATCGTGTCGCGTGGTGGATCGATCATGGCGCGCTGGTGCCTTGCCCACCACAAGGAGAGTTTTCTCTACGAACGCTTCGACGAGATCTGCGACATCATGCGCCGCTACGACGTCGCGTTCTCGCTGGGCGACGGCCTGCGTCCCGGCTCGATCGCCGACGCCAACGACGAGGCCCAGTTCGCGGAACTTGAAACCCTGGGCGAGCTGACCAAGATCGCCTGGGCCAGGGGCTGCCAGGTGATGATCGAAGGGCCCGGCCACGTCCCGATGCACAAGATCAAGCTCAACATGGACAAGCAGCTGGCATGCTGCGCCGAGGCGCCGTTCTACACGCTGGGTCCGTTGACCACCGACATTGCGCCGGGCTATGACCACATCACCTCCGGCATCGGCGCGGCGATGATCGGCTGGTTCGGCACCGCCATGCTCTGCTACGTCACGCCGAAGGAGCACCTGGGCCTGCCCGACCGCGACGACGTCAAGACCGGCGTCATCACCTACAAGATCGCAGCCCACGCGGCCGACCTGGCCAAGGGCCACCCGGCCGCGCAGGTGCGCGACGACGCCTTGTCGCGGGCACGTTTCGAGTTCCGGTGGGAAGACCAGTTCAACCTTTCGCTCGACCCGGACACCGCGCGTGCCTACCACGACGCCACCTTGCCGAAGGACGCGCACAAGGTGGCGCACTTCTGCTCCATGTGCGGTCCCAAGTTCTGCTCGATGCAGATCACCCAGGACCTGCGCAGGGACGTCCTGGCGATGGAAGCGGCGGCACGCGCGGGCATGGCGACCAAGTCGCGCGAGTTCGTGGAGCAAGGCGCCCATCTCTACGTGCCGTCGGCGGAGTAAGTCCATGCGTGTCACCGTGATCGGAGCCGGCGTGACCGGTCTCGTGGCGGCGCTCGAATTGGCCGCGCGGGGCGCCCGCGTCGAGATCATCGAACGTGGCGCGCAACTGGGCGCGCAGGCGTGCAGCTGGTTTGCCGGCGGCATGCTGGCACCCTGGTGCGAGCAGGAAAGCGCGGAACGTCAAGTGGGCCGGCTCGGGCAGATGGCACTCGACTGGTGGCCAAGGCATTTCAGCGAAACCGTCGGCAACGGCACTCTGGTGGTGGCGCCGGCGCGGGACCATGCCGAACTCAGCCACTTCGGCCGACGCACCGAGCGCTTCGAACGGATCGGTGCCGAGCGCATCGCCGAACTGGAACCCGACCTTTCCGGGCGCTTCCGCGATGCGCTGTTCTTCGCCGGCGAGGCGCACCTGGACCCGCGCCGGGCCATGGCAGCGATGGCCGCCACGCTTGGCGACATGGGCGTCGCCATCCACTTCGGCGTGGACGTCACGTCCGTTTCGCCCGATGCGGGGCAAGTGCTGGACTGCCGCGGTTTCGCTGCACGCGACGCGCTGGATGATCTGCGCGGCGTTCGCGGCGAGATGCTGCTGGTCCGCAGCAGCGGCGTCACGCTTTCGCGTCCGGTGCGACTGTTGCATCCACGCATGCCGCTGTACGTGATACCGCGTGCCGATGGCCTGTTCATGATCGGCGGCACGATGATCGAAAGCGCCCATGCCGGCCCGGTCACGGCGCGCTCGGCGATGGAGCTGCTCAACGGCGCGTACGCGCTGCACCCGGCATTCGGCGAGGCGGAGATCGTCGAGATGGGCGTCGGCATCCGCCCGGCCTTCGCCGACAATCTGCCGCGGCTGGTGCGACGCGGCCACACCTGGCATGTCAACGGCCTTTACCGCCATGGTTTCCTGCTGGCACCGGCCATGGCGCATCAGGCCGCGCAGGCCATTCTCGGCACACCCTCCGGAGAGTCTTCATGCAGATCAACGTGAATGGCGTCGAGCAGAAGCTTCGCGCGGCCACACTGGCGCAGGCGCTGGACGAGCTCGACTACGGCGACACGGTCGTCGCTACCGCTCTCAACGGACGCTTCGTCGCCGCCGCCGGCCGCGCCTCGACCGTGCTGGCGAACGGCGACCTCCTCGAGATCCTTGCCCCGATGCAAGGCGGCTGAGCGATGAACCTCTACGGCACCGAAGTCGCCTCGCGACTGTGGCTGGGCACCGCGCGATACCCGTCCCCGGCGATCCTCGGCGACGCCGTGCGGGCGGCCGGCACCGACATCGTCACCGTGTCGCTAAGGCGCGAATCCGCCGCGCAACGCGGCGGCCAGGATTTCTGGTCGATCATCCGCGGACTCGGCGTCCGGGTGCTGCCCAATACCGCCGGCTGCCATTCGGTGAAGGAGGCGGTGACCACCGCGCAGATGGCGCGGGACATCTTCCAGACCTCATGGATCAAGCTCGAAGTGATCGGCGAGGTCGACACGCTGCAGCCTGACGTGTTCGGCCTGGTCGAGGCGGCCGGCGTGCTGTGCGCCGACGGGTTCGAGGTTTTCCCGTACACCACCGACGATCTGGTCGTCGCCGAACGGCTGCTCGAAGCGGGTTGCCAGGTGTTGATGCCGTGGGGCGCGCCGATCGGTACCGGCATGGGCCTCAACAATACCTTCGGCCTTCGCGCGCTGCGCGCCCACTTCCCGGAAGTGCCGCTGATCGTCGACGCGGGCATAGGCCGGCCATCCCACGCCGCCGCCGCGATGGAACTGGGCTACGACGGCGTCCTGCTGAACACCGCCGTGGCGATGGCCGGCGACCCGGTGGTGATGGCCGGCGCGTTTGCCAGAGCGGTCGAGGCCGGGCGGGCCGCGTTTCTCGCGCAGCCGATGGAGCCTCGCGACATCGCCACGCCGTCGACGCCGCTGCTCGGCAAGGCGTGGCTCGAATGAGCCGGCTAGCCCCGTTCTATCCCATCGTCGACAGCGCCGACTGGGTCCGGCGGCTGGTTCCGGTCGGGGTGAAACTGGTGCAGCTGCGGATCAAGCGACGCACTCCCGACGAGGTGCGCCGCGAGGTACGCGCCGCGCTCGCCATCTGCCGGCCCCGGCGCGTGCAGCTGGTCATCAACGATCACTGGCGCATCGCGCTCGATGAAGGCGCCGGTTTCATCCACCTCGGCCAGGAGGACCTGGCCGGCGCCGACCTGAGGGCGATCCGCGCGCGGCATGTGAAGCTTGGTATCAGTACGCACGACGACGCCGAGCTCGACCATGCGCTCGGCGTGTCACCCGACTATGTCGCGCTGGGACCGATCTACCCCACGAGCCTGAAGGCAATGCCCTGGGCGCCGCAGGGACTGGATCGCATCGGTGAATGGAAACGGCGGATCGGCCGCCTGCCGCTGGTGACGATCGGCGGCATCACGCTGGAGCGGGCCGCCGGCTGCCTCGCCGCGGGCGCGGATTGCGTGGCGGTGGTGAGCGACGTGACCGGCCACCCCACCCCGCTGGTCCGTGCCGCTTCGTGGATTACCTCGACACGGACACCTCCACGAGGGCTCCCGCATGAGTGATCGTTACGCTCGCCAGGTCGCGCTGGCGCATGTCGGCGCGGACGGTCAGGCCAGGCTGGCCGCAGCCAGCGTGCTGGTCGTCGGCTCGGGCGGGCTCGGCTGTCCGGTGCTGCAATACCTTGCCGCGGCCGGCGTCGGGCGCCTCGTCATCGTCGATCACGACGTCGTCGAGGCGAGCAACCTGCATCGCCAGCCCTTGTACAGCATGGACGATGTCGGGTCGCCCAAGGTCGCCGCGGCGCGCGCGGCCCTGTTGCAGCTGAACCCCACGATCACGGTGGAAACACTCGCCGGACGCGCAACGCCGGACAATGCCGCGCGCCTGGTCGCCGATGCCGACATCGTGGTCGACGCGGCCGACAGCCTGGCCACCACCTATGTGCTGAACGATGCCTGCCAGGCACTGGCACGCCCCCTGGTCAGCGCTTCGGCGCTCGGCCTGAGCGGCTATGTCGGTGCGTTCTGCGCGGGCGCACCGAGCTATCGGGCGGTGTTTCCCGACATGCCTGCACGCGCGGCGACTTGCAGCAGCGCCGGTGTGCTTGGCAGCGTGGTAGGCGTCATCGGCAGCCTGCAGGCGCAGTTCGTGCTGCAGCTGATCCTTGCCATCATGCCCGCGCCGCTTGGCCGGCTGGTAACCTTCGATGCCGCGCGACTCAGCTTCGGCGGCTTCGCTTTCCACGACGCAGCCGAACCGGACGGTCCCCTGCTGCGCTACATCTCGCCGCGCGAGGTGACGGCCGACGACGTGGTGGTCGACCTGAGGAGCCCGGACGAGGCTCCGGTGTCGCCCTTCGATCATGCGGTGCGGCTTGAAGTCGACATCATCGACACCTTGATGGACGATCATCCACCCTCCGCCGGCCGCATCGTGCTGTGCTGCCACAGCGGCCTGCGGGCCTGGCGTGCCGGCCGCCATCTGCGCGACCGCGGCTTTACCCGCCTTGCCCTCGTCGCCCTGGCGGACGGGACACCATGAGCGTGCCGCCGCGCGCGCCCCCGATGCCGACGGTGCTCTCCATTGCCGGCTCCGACTCCTGCGGCGGTGCAGGCATCCAGGCTGACCTGAAGACGTTCTCCGCGCTGGGTGCCGACGGCGCCACCGTGCTGACCGCAGTCACCGCGCAGAACAGTGCCGGGGTGAGGGCGATACAGATCATGTCCGCGGACATGGTGGCGGCGCAGCTGGACGCGGTGTTCGACGAACTCGATATCCGGGCCGTCAAACTGGGCATGCTCGCGGCGACCGCCACCGTGCTCGCCGTCGCCGACGGCCTGAACCGACGCCGGCCACCGCACGTGGTGCTCGATCCGGTGATGACCGCCACGTCGGGCGCGCTGCTCCTCAGCGAAGACGCCGTCGCTTCGATGCGCTCGCACCTGCTGCCGCTGGTCGACTGCCTCACGCCCAATCTGGCGGAGGCAGCGGTGCTGCTTGGGGTGCCATGTGCGACGGACGAAGCGCAGATGGCCGCACAGGGTCGTGCCCTGCTGGCCCTGGGGCCGCGCGCCGTGCTGATGAAAGGCGGTCACGCACCGTTGGCCGAAGCGGTCGACTTGCTGGTAACGCCCGCCGGCACGCAACGCTTTGCGGCGCGCTGGGTGGAAACCGGCAGACTGCATGGAACCGGTTGCATCCTGTCGGCCGCCATCGCGGCATGGCTCGCTCGCGGAGCCGCACTGGCTGATGCCGTCGCGCAGGCCAAGGCGCACCTGACCGCGACGCTCGCATGCCGATGACCCGCGCTACGCGCGGGCCCCGCGAAAAATTGCCGGCAGCGTGGCCGCGGGCGGTAGCGACCAGTCGATGGGCGCCTGACCATGCGACTCCAGATAGCGGTTGGCCGCGGAGAAATGCCCGCAGCCGATGAAGCCGCGGTGGGCCGACAGCGGCGACGGATGCACTGAAGTCAGCACGCAGTGGCGGCTGGTATCGATCAGCTGTCCCTTGCGTTGCGCGTACGAACCCCACAACAGGAACACCAGACCCTCGCGCTCGCGGTTGAGCGCGTCGATCGCGGCGTCGGTGAAGCCTTCCCAGCCCTTGCCCTGGTGCGAACCGGCACGGCCTTCCTCCACCGTCAGCACGCTGTTGAGCAACAGCACGCCGCGATCGGCCCACGCTGTGAGGCAACCATGGTCGGGACGCGGGATACCGAGGTCGCGCTGGATTTCCTTGAAGATGTTCTCCAGCGACGGCGGCACCCGCACGCCGGGGCGTACCGAGAAGCACAGGCCGTGGGCCTGGCCGGGTCCGTGGTACGGATCCTGGCCCAGAATCACCACGCGGACGGCATCGAACGGCGTGTGCTCGAATGCCGCGAAAATTTCCGGGCCAGGCGGATAGATCCGTTTGCCGGCTTGTTTCTCCGCGCGCAGAAACGCCGACAGCGCCTGCATGTCGGGGCGCTGCAGGTAGTCACCGATGCGAGCCATCCACGATGGCTCCAGCCTGATCCGTGTCGCGTCGTTCATGCCTCGGCCGCGTGCTCACGCAGATGACGCGCCACGCGCAACTGGAACAGCAGCTTGGTCACCAGCAGTTTCTCCTCGACCGGCTTCTCGACCAGGTCGTTGGCGCCGGCCCTGATCAGCGCGGCCTGGTTGGCCGGATTTTCGTCGCCGGTCATCACCAGCACCGGCAGCCGGCCCTTGCCATATCCGAATTCGCCACGGATGTGCTTGAGCAGATCGCCGCCGGTCAGCTCGCCCTTCAGGCTGACGTCGGTCAGCACCACGTCGGCGCCGACCCAACCCAGCGCCCGGTCGGTTTCCAGCATCGCCAGTGCATCCTCCACGCTGACCACATGACGCACGGTGAGGCCGATCTTCTCCAGCATGCGCCGGGTCGCCAATGCCACCACGCGGCTGTCCTCGACGTACAAGACGGTACCCTGGGCGGTCGTCTGCACGCTCACGTAGCCGCGAATGAACTCGGCCAGCGCCTGGAAGCCCAGCGCCTTGTCGAAATAATCGGTGACATGTTCGCCCAGCGAGCGCCGATGCAGGCGATCTTCGACATCGCCGGACACCACCACGATCGGCACGTAGATCTGCGGCGCCGATTCGCGCACGAAGCGCGCCAGCTCCAGCCCGTCCATGTCGGGCAGGCGCAGCGCGATGGTGATGAAATCGAACACGCCTTCGCCGAGCATCCGTTGCGCGTCGGCGCCCGTGCCGCAACCGACCACCTCGACGCCGGGCAACTCGGCCTGCAGCACGCGGGTGATCAACTGCCGCACCACGCGCGAACCGTCGACCACCAGCACGCGCGGCGCCTCGGTCAGCAGGCGGCTGCTGATATTTGTACTCATTCCTTAGCTCACCCACCGATCCGCGGCGATCCCTGCCCATCAACCCGCGGACGCACCCCCTGCATCCGCTTCACCGAGATAGTGCACCGACCGCGCCTTCAGCTGCTGCGGTTCACGTCACTCCGTCGAAAAGTCGCTACACCGCCTTGCGCAGTTGCCATGCGCTGACCAGCCGCGCACCCAGCCAGCCGAGTGCGGCAGCCGCCAACGGCACCGTCAGCAACAGCCACAGCGGCAAACCGCCGACTTGCAGTTTGCCATCATAGGCATGGCTGAGGCGGGCCATCGGCTCGGCCAGGGCCAATTCGATCGCGACCGCCAGCAGCGCCGCCAGCATGCCGCTGAAAAGACCGTACCAGAGGCCGGCATACAGATAGGGCCGCCGCACGAATGCGCCGCTGGCGCCGATCAGCAGCAGCACACCGATTTCCTCGCTGCGGCTGGCGATGTCGACCCGCACCGTGTTGCCGACCACCAGCAGGGCTGCCAGTGCCAGCAGCGAAGCAAGCACCAGCACGGCGCGGTTGCCGACCGCGAGCAGCGCATCCAGCCGCTGGCGCCAGCTGCCGGCATCCTGCACCAGGTCGACGGCGCGCATCGCGCGCACGTCGGCGACCAGCAGTTCAAGCGCCGAGGCACTCGCCTCCGCACGAGGCTGCAACTGCAACACGTACGGCAAGGGGTTGTTGTCCAGCGCTTCAAGAGCGCCGGAGAAGCCCTGCATCCGGGCCAGCTCGTCCATACCCTGCTGCGGCGTCTTCACCGTGACCGCGGCCACTTCGGGGCGGTCGGCGAGCTGGCCGGCGATCATCTGCGCCTGCTGCGCGGTCTGGCCCGGCTGCAGAAACACGCTGATCGCCTCGCTCTGGCCCAGCGCGTCGCCCAGTTTCTGCACGTTGCCCAGCAGCAGGAAGAAGGCCAGCGGCAGGGCCAGCGCGAGGCCCATCACCGCAATGGTCAGCAGGCTGCCGAGCGGTCGCGAAGCAAGCCTGCGGAAGCTCGCCGCGGCGCTCCAGCCGTGGTGCTCCTGCCAGCTGCCGAAACGGCGGCCATGGGTGTGTCCGTTGCGCGGCGAGGCATCCGCAGGCGCACGAATGGTTTCCGGCGGCATGTTCACAGCACCTCCTGCGCACTCAGATCGGCCACCAGCCGGCCATGATCCAGCACGATCACGCGCTTCTTCATGCGCTTGATCAGAGGCAGGTCGTGACTGGCGATCAAGACCGTGGTGCCAAGCTGCTGAAACTCGGCGAACAGGCCCATGATTTCCACCGCGAGCTGCGGATCGAGGTTGCCGGTAGGCTCGTCGGCGATCAGCAGGGTCGGCCGCGCCACGATCGCCCGGGCGATGCCGACGCGCTGCTGCTCACCGGCAGACAATGTGGCAGGCAGTTGTCGTTCGTAGGCGAGCAGGCCGACCTTCTCCAGAGCCGCGCGCACCCGGCGCGCGCGTTCCGGCCGCGCAATGCCGCCAATCACCAGCGGAAGCTCGACGTTCGCGAACACGGTGCGCTCCATCAGCAGCCGGTGATCCTGGAACACCATGCCGATCTGCCGCCGCCACTTGGGAATGCCGCTGCGGCGGATCTTCGCGAGACTCTTGCCGTCCATGCTGATGAGCCCGTGCGAAGGCCGCTCGATCAGCCCCAGCAACTTGAGCAACGTGCTCTTGCCGGCGCCCGAATGTCCGGTGATGAAGGCCATCTCGCCGGTCGGCACCTCGAAGGAAAGCTGCGAGAGCGCCTCATGGCCGCCCTCATAGCGCTTGCTGACTTGATCGAACTGGATCACTGCGTATCCCCGAGCCTGCATGCCGTCGTACCAGCGGCAAGGATAAGGGAAGCCGGCTGCGTTAGCTCTCTCTCCCGCGCGTAGCAGGCCGGGGCGAGGCCAATCTCGCGGCAGACCGTCCAGAATGCGCGCTTGCTCACGCAGCGATGGTGCGGACACCACGTCGCACCCGCCCTTCCGGCACCTTCCTCGCGCCCCGGCGGGCGCCGTCCATGGCGACCCCGCGTACTTCCTGGGGATTGAGCAACGAACCTATCGGCCGGTGAACAAGCGGGTCAGCCGGCGGAACAGGCCCGGCTTCTTCGGATGAACATGCTCGGTCTTGCCGGACGTCACCGCCACCTGGCGCGACGGCCGGTTGTGGGCGCCGCCGGCGGACTCGGCCGCGCTGCGTTCGCGCGGCGGACGACGCTCGCCCCGCGGCGCGCGATTGCCCTCGGTGGCGCCGGCATTCTGGCCGGGGGTCTCGACGCCGTCGGCGGGCGCGCCTTCGCGACGGCGATTGCGACCACCACGACGGCGGCGCGGCTTGCGCGCGCCTTCGACGTCGCTGCCGTCAGCCGCGGCAGCGGGTTCGGTCACGTGCACCGATACGGCGACCGGCTGCGCGGCCACCGCTTCGACGCCGCTGTCGACCACCGGCACGAACGGTTTGCGCTCGCGCGGCGGGCGCGAACCGCTGCGGCCGGAACCGCTGCGCTCGCCACTGCGGTCGGCACCGCCGGAACGGCGCGGCTTTTCACCGGGGCGCGGGGCCACCACATCGCCGAAAGCGGCGCTGTCGGCGGCGGCGTTCGCGGCGAACTCGGCATCGATCGCGCGCGGCTTGGGCATGATCAGCAGATCCGGGTCCATCTGCGCCACCGGGATGCTCTGGCCGATATAGGCTTCGATCTCCGGCAGCGACATCGCATACAGGTCGCAGGCGAAACTGATCGCGTCGCCTTCGGCGCCCAGCCGCGCGGTGCGGCCGATGCGGTGCACGTAGTCCTCGGCCTCGTGCGGCAGGTCGTAGTTGAAGACGTGGCTGACCGCGGGAATGTGCAGGCCGCGCGCGGCCACGTCGGTGGCGACCAGGATGTCCAGCTGGCCGTCCTGGAAGCGCTGCAGCAGCTTCTGCCGCTTCAGCTGCGGCACGTCGCCGGAGATCGCGCCGACGCGGCAACCGTGGCGCTTGACCCGCTCGGTGATGCGCTCGGCGGCGGCCTTGGTGTTGACGAAGATGATGCTGCGGCTCGACTTGGCGCGGTCGAGCAGGTTCAGCAGCAACGGCATCTTCTCTTCCTTGGCCGGGAAGTAGACCAGCTGGCGTACGTGGTCGGCGGTGACGTTGTCGCTTTCCACCACCAGCTTCTCGGCTTCGTGCATGTGCTCGTAGGCCAGCTCCAGCACGCGATGGCTCAGCGTGGCAGAGAACAGCAGTACCTGGCGCTGCTCGCGTGGCGGCAGGCGGCGGAAGATGAAGCGCACATCCTTGATGAAGCCGAGGTCGAACATGCGATCGGCCTCGTCGATCACCATCACCTCGACGCTGTTGAGGCTGAACACGCCTTGCTTGTGATAGTCGAGCATGCGGCCGGGGGTGGCGATGATGATGTCGCAGCCGTCTTTCAGCTGCTGGCGCTGCTTGTCGTAATCGACGCCGCCATAGATCAGTGCGGTCTTCAGACCGGTATGGCGCCCGATCGCCTGGGCATCCTTGTCGATCTGGATCGCCAGCTCGCGGGTCGGCGCGATGATCAGCGCGCGCGGGTCGCTGTCCTTGCGGTCGGCGACGGCCGGGGTGGTCAGCAGGCGGTTCATCAAGGCGACCAGGAACGCACAGGTCTTGCCGGTGCCGGTCTGTGCCTGGCCGGCGACGTCGCGCCCGGCCAGCGCCAGCGGCAGGGTCATCTCCTGGATGGGCGTGCAGCGGGTGAAGCCGCTGTCGTCCAGCCCCTGCTGCAGCAGCGGATGAAGATCGAAGTTGGTGAAGAAGGTATCGGTGAGTACGGTTTGTGACATATGCGGATGGTTGACCTTGCCTGACGGCGGCGTGATGCGCTGCACTCGATTCAGGCGCCGAACGTCGGCGGGAAACGGTGCAGGACGGGGTGCGCGATGCGCAGCGAAGCGGTTCAATCGTCAGGGTCAACAAGGTCGCGCCGCGGCTGGCGACGCCGTATTTGCCGGCGGTCTGACGGGCGGCTGTGCAAGCCGCCCTTGAATCGTGCCCGGAGTTGCGCTGGAATGAGGACCTGCCGCCATGGCACGGCCCCCGCCCCGCACAACCCGCGCTTCATGGGCGCCCGAGTGTAGCTGATGAGGGGCTGTCAAGTCGCCATCTCCTTGTTTTCCCCCGTTTGCCACCCCATTGTCTTGCACCCTGCCCCAGCCACGGAGATTCCCGGTGAGCGACCTGATTACCCATGTGAATGACGACGCCTTCGACGAGCAGGTGCTCAAGTCCGAAACCCCCGTATTGCTGGATTTCTGGGCGGAATGGTGCGGCCCGTGCAAGGCGATCGCGCCGATGCTCGACGAGCTGGCCGTTCAGTACGAAGGCAAGCTGCGCATCGTCAAGGTCAATATCGATCAGAACCAGCAGACGCCGCGCGCCTATGGCGTACGCGGCATTCCGACCCTGATGGTGTTCAAGAACGGCAAGGTCGAAGCCACCCAGATCGGCGCCGTCAGCAAGGGGCAGCTGACCCAGATGATCGACAAGGCCATCTGATCCACCCGTTGCAAATATGCTGCGCGGAGCCGGCTCGGCTGAGCACGGCCGGCTCATGAGGCTTTACGCCGCCACGCAGCGAGTGCTAGATTCAACGCGTCCGTCGGGACAGTCCTGTCCCCTTGCGCCTTCCGCGCGACGCACACCCTCCCTCCTGTAATTCAACGGCGCCCCGCGAGGATAGCCCGTGTCCGATACCGATAATAAAGTTCCGAACGACGCCAAGAGCGCCGATACCAAGCCTGCAGGCGAAGGCAAGGCCGAGCCACGTGCACGCGCGCCGCGTCGTACGGCGGCGGCCATCGCCGCGGCGAACGCCGAAAAAGCCGCTCCTGCCGACCGGCCGGCGCCGGCATCGGCATCGGCTGAACGACCGGCGCCGGTACAGGCCAGCCTGCCCGTGACATCGCCCCCGCAAGGCGGCGAATCATCGCCTCCGCACCACGGGTCGGAGATGCGTGAATCAAACGTGCAGCCGCAGCAGGGGCAGCAGCAAGAGCAGGCTTCGGGCCAGAACCCCGCGCCCACGCCGTCGAATGCGCCCCAGCAGCAGAGCCCTGGACAGAACCCGAACGCCGGGCAGAACAACGGCGGTCGCGAAGGTCGCGATGGACGTGGCCGGCGCCGGCGCAACGAGCGCGGCGGCAATCCCAATCCGCAGCAGCCACGCCCGCAACATCCGCGCCCCAACCCGAACGGCCTGCCGGTGGACGACGACAACGCCGATCCGGGCAGCAACGACCGCGTCATCAACCTCACCGAACTGAAGCGCAAGAACGCGATCCAGCTGCTGGAGTTCGCCGAATCGCTGGGCGTGTATGAAGGCGTGGCCCGTGCGCGCAAGCAGGACGTCATCTTCAACGTGCTCAAGGCGCACGCCCGCTCCGGCGGCGGCATCTGGGCCGAAGGCGTGCTGGAAATCCTGCAGGACGGCTTCGGCTTCCTGCGCTCGGCCGACGAGTCGTACCTGGCCGGCCCGGATGACATCTACGTGTCGCCCAGCCAGATCCGCCGCTTCAACCTGCGCACCGGCGACTACATCACCGGCCGCGTGCGCCACCCGAAGGAAGGCGAGCGTTACTTCGCGATGCTGCGCGTCGACGACATCAACGGCGATCCGCCGGAAGCGTCGAAGAACAAGATGCTGTTCGAGAACCTCACCCCGCTGTTCCCGCGCAAGGCCTTCAAGCTCGAGCGCGGCAACGGTTCCAGCGAGGACATCACCGGCCGAATCCTCGACCTGATTGCGCCGATCGGCAAAGGCCAGCGCGGCCTGATCGTCTCCCAGCCGAAGTCCGGCAAGACGATGATGCTGCAGAACATCGCCCAGGCCATCCAGTACAACCATCCCGAAGCGCATCTGATCATGCTGCTGATCGACGAGCGCCCGGAGGAAGTCACCGAGATCGCCCGCACCGTGCGCGCCGAGGTCATTTCCTCGACGTTCGACGAGCCGGCCGTGCGCCACGTGCAGGTCGCCGAGATGGTGATCGAGCGCGCCAAGCGCCTGGTCGAGCACAAGAAGGACGTGATCATCCTGCTCGACTCGATCACCCGCCTGGCTCGCGCCTACAACACCGTGATCCCCAGCTCCGGCAAGGTGCTAACCGGCGGTGTGGACGCCAACGCCCTGCAGCGTCCGAAGCGTTTCTTCGGCGCCGCGCGCAACGTCGAGGAGGGTGGTTCGCTGACCATCATCGCCACCGCGCTGACCGAAACCGGCAGCAAGATGGACGAGGTGATCTACGAGGAGTTCAAGGGCACCGGCAACATGGAAGTGCACCTGAGCCGCCGCATCTCCGAGAAGCGCGTGTACCCGGCGATCGACATCAACCGCTCCGGCACCCGCCGCGAGGACCTGCTGATCGAGCCGGACATGCTGGCCAAGATCTGGATCCTGCGCAAACTTCTGCACCCGATGGACGAGCTCTCCGCGATGGAGTTCATGCTCGACAAGATGAAGAACACCAAGTCCAACGACGAGTTCTTCAATTCGATGAAGCGCTGATCGGACGACCGCTTCCTCCTGCAAGGCCGGCACATTGCCGGCCTTGTTGCTTTGCGGGCACTTGCCGATCGCCGTCGCCTGGATTGAAATCGGCGGCACGCCATGCAAGCGAAGGAGACAAGGATGCTGCCACGTATCGCACTGCTCGCCGCCATGCTGCTGGCCGCTCACCCCGTGTCCGCCACGGATGACGTACCGTCGATGCCGACCTTGTGCCGCCAGAACACACCTTTGGTTCGCCAGCTATGGCAACAGGGCGCCTAAGACACATCCCCCGGCGCGGCCGCGCTGATGGTCGTCGCGATCGACGGCAAGCTACCGCAGGTACGCCAGCAACTCGTCGCACTGAAACCCGGCGATTTGGCATTCTGGCGCCAGACCGCGATGCTCACCGCCGTATGGGCCGGTCAGGCTGCCGTCGTGGACGGGCTGCTGAACGACGGCGCCGCTGTCGATGGCATGGGTTGGCTGCCTCCACTCAAGCACGACTTCTACCAGCAGACCGTGGGCACGATGGAGCAAGACCCGCGCTTCGGCGGTCCGGCAGCAGTGAACCAACTCGAGGCCGCCGGCCTCGTGAGCAATCAGCGCACGCAACTCGGACCCGCCTTGCCGATCGCCACCGAGTGCGGCGACGTGGCCATGCTGGATGTCCTGTTGCGCCATCATGCCGATGTGCAGGCGCGACAAGCTCCCAACACCGCCGACGCCCTGGACATGGCGACCGTAGAAGGTAATGCCGCCATCGTGCGGCGCCTGCTCGATCACGGCGCCAATGCGTGCACGCACGATCGTCTTGGACGAGAACGCATGCTCAAGGCCAGCCGCAAATTCATTCCACTCGCAGAGGTCGGCCGACGCGCGGGCCTGCCCGCCGACCTGGCCGCGCGGCTGATCTGCCCTGCCGTGGCGTCCACGCACTGAAGCAGTTTTTGGCGAGCTGGCCGGACAAGCCGTGCAGGCGATCACTCGGCCGCGGCTGTACCACTACGTACAATTATTTCCCGTCACCCCCTTTTCGTGGTCGTCCAACACCCCCATAGTGACTCGCTCACCCAGCGAGGCTTTGCCCGTGTCCATACCCAGTGCCGTCAAGAGCACCCCGATTGCGGGTCGCCAGCAACTGGCCGACTACCTCGCCGCCGGCGAGAAGCCACGCGAGGCCTGGCGCATCGGCACCGAGCACGAGAAGTTCGGTTTCCGCACCGACGATCTGCGCCCGCCCACGTTCGAGGGCGACCGCGGCATCAAGCTGCTGCTGGAGACACTGGCCGCCCGCTACAGCTGGGACGTGGCCCGCGAAGGCGAGAATCCCGTCGCGTTGTCACGCGACAAGGCATCGATCACGCTGGAACCGGCCGGCCAACTGGAACTCTCCGGCGCGCCACTGGAAACCGTGCACCAGACCTGCTGCGAAGTGAACCAGCACCTGGAGGAAGTACGCTCGATCGCCGACGGCATGGGCCTTGGCTTCCTCGGCATGGGCTTCCAGCCGAAGTGGCGCCGCGACGAGATGCCATGGATGCCGAAGGGCCGCTACAAGATCATGCGCGAGTACATGCCCAAGGTCGGTTCGCTGGGCCTGGACATGATGACGCGCACCTGCACGGTGCAGGTGAACCTGGATTTTTCCAGTGAGGCGGACATGGTGAAGAAATTCCGCACCAGCCTTGCGCTGCAGCCGATCGCCACCGCGCTGTTCGCCGACTCGCCGTTCACCGAAGGGCGTCCAAACGGCTATCTGTCCTACCGCTCGCAGATCTGGACCGATACCGACCCCGACCGCACCGGCATGCTCGACTTCGTCTTCGCCGACGGTTTCGGCTACGAGCGCTACGTCGACTACATCCTCGACGTGCCGATGTACTTCAGCTACCAGGACGGCCGCTACATCGACCTGGCCGGGCAGGACTTCAAGCGCTTCCTCGCCGGCGAGCTGCCCACGCTGCCGGGCGTCCACGCCACCATGAAGGACTTCGCCGACCACCTCACCACCGCCTTCCCCGAGGTGCGCCTGAAGCAGTACCTGGAGATGCGCGGCGCCGACGGCGGCCCGTGGAACCGGCTGTGCGCGCTGCCCGCGTTCTGGGTCGGCCTGCTCTACGACCAGCAGGCGCTGGACGCGGCGTGGGACCTCGTCAAGGACTTCAGCCGCGAGGAACGCCACGCGCTGCGCGACGGCGTGCCGAAGCACGCGCTGAAGCTGCCGTTCCGTGGTGGCACGGTGCGCGACCTCGCCGAGGAAGCGCTGAAGATCGCAGGCCATGGCCTGCGGCGACGTGCCCGCCTCAACAAGAACGGCGCCGACGAAAGCATCTTCCTGGAACCGATGATCGAGATCGTGCAGGCCAACCAGACCCCGGCCGAGCGCAAGCTCGAATTGTTCCATGGCGCGTGGAACGGCAGCGTGGATCCGGTGTTCCGCGAGTTTGCCTACTGAAGGCAGCTACTGCCCGCAATTTCCGAACTGCTCCAGCGGTCTTGCGACGCATGCGTCGGAAGACCTGGCTCCAGCCAAATCAGGGCGACGCCGTTTCCACGAGCGACCACGCAATGGACTCGCCAGCGCGCATCGGTTTGCAGGTGGATCCGGCCAACGGGTATTCGTCCGGCACGATCCACGGCATGCGTTCGAGCGCGACGCGTTCCTGGTTGCGCGGCAAGCGATAGAAGTCCGGGCCATGAAAGCTGGCAAACGCTTCCAGCCGATCCAGCCGGCCGACCTGATCGAAAGCCTCGGCATACAGTTCCAGCGCCGCATGCGCCGTATAGAGCCCCGCGCATCCGCAGGCTGTTTCCTTCGCCTCGCGGGCATGCGGTGCGCTGTCCGTGCCGAGGAAGAAATGCGCGTCGCCGCTGGTGGCTGCCTGCAGCAACGCCGCGCGGTGCGCCTCCCGCTTGAGGATCGGCGCACAATAATTGTGCGGGCGGATGCCGCCCTCGAACAGCGCGTTGCGGTTGAGCAGCAGATGGTGCGCGGTGATCGTGGCCGCCATGTTGGCTGGCGCCCCACGCACGAACTCGACCGCGTCGAGGGTGGTGATGTGTTCCAGCACCATGCGCAGCGCCGGAAACCGCTCACGCAGCGGCATCAGGTGGCGCTCGATGAATACGCGCTCGCGGTCGAAGATGTCGATGTCCGGATCGGTGACCTCGCCATGCAGCAGCAGCGGCAGTTCGTGCTTCTGCATCGCTTCGAGCACGGCATGCACGCGCGACAGCTCGCGCACACCCGAGTCGGAATTGGTGGTGGCCCCGGCCGGGTAGTACTTCACGGCAAACACGCTGTCGCTCGCCGCGGCGCGGACAATTTCCTCGACCGGCGTGTTCTCGGTGAGGTAGAGCGTCATCAGCGGCTGGAAGCGCGAGCCTGCCGGCAGGCTTGCCATGATCCGTCGCCGATAATCCTCGGCCTGCGCCACCGTGGTCACCGGCGGCTTCAGGTTCGGCATCACGATGGCACGCGCGAAGCGCTCGGCGGTATGGCCGATCACCGAGGCCAGCGCATCCCCATCGCGAAGATGCAGGTGCCAGTCGTCGGGGCGGGTGATTTCTATGCGCTTGGGGGGCATGGCTGGCGAACTCGGGCTTGCGGTCGGAGATGACAATGGTATCGCGCGAGCGTGGCTGGGGCCTTCGCTGCATCCCATCATGCTAAATAGCAGAGCTTTCACCCTCCTTCGGAGGGCGAGGTACTTCTCTTTTGCTTGTCCAAAAGAGAAGTACCCAAGAGAAAACGACACCCCGGGCGCCGCAGGCGCACGAAAGCTCTTGCTTCTGCGACGCATGTCGGGCCACATCACGATATCGCGAGCGTCGACTTCGGCAGGCTGGCGTTGGAGTTCGCACCGCTCACCCCATCTACCGTGCTTCATCCTCGTGGAGAATCCCCATGCCACTGGTTCGCATCTCGCTCCGCCGCGGCAAGTCGTCCGCCCACATCGCCGCCCTGCGCAACGGCATCTACCAGGCCATGCGCGAAAGCTTCAACGTGCCGGAGGACGACCGCTTCATCCTGGTCAGCCAGCACGACGCCGACGAGTTCGACTACGACCCGAACTATCTCGGTATCGCCCGCAACGACGATTTGGTGATCGTGCAGATCACCTGCAACAGCGGCCGCACGGTGGAACAGAAACAGGCGTTGTATCGACGTATCGCCGAGAATTTTTCCGTCGATCCGGGTCTAAGGCCCGAAGACGTGTTCATCAATCTTGTCGAAGTGGCGAAGGAGAACTGGTCGTTCGGCAATGGGATTGCGCAGTACGCATGAAGCGCATGCTCATCTGCCAGCGGATAACCACTTCCGACTACAAACGGACTTCAAATCACAGCCACGTATTTAAGGGCTCTTGGTCGAATCAAAGATCACTTCGCCTTTTGCAAAAAAAAATTGCAAGCATGGCGACGACGAACAAGAGGCCGCCGACTGCGCTCCCACATCTGCTTGGAGACCTCGGAACAAGTGCCATGAGAGCAGACAAAATAATGAGCGTTTCGGATGTACCCATTAACGGCGGAGGCGCCGCCATTCATATAGTTCACAATCCACGATGAGACAAAATTCAGCCCGGCAAGAACCACTGTGACGCCAACGATCCACTTCGCGCGCTTTGACTGACAACGAATGGTAAAGCTAGTCACAAATCCGGAAGGCATCTTGTCACCCATGGTGATTTAAATCTTCGCGGAGCCAATTTTTAGAGTAGCTATGCCGGGTCGAAAGCAGCCATAACAAAGCTGACCTCCCCTACTCCCCGCGCAACCATCGCGCCGCATCGATCGCATAGTAAGTAAGAATCGCATCCGCCCCCGCCCGCTTCATCGAAGTCAGCGACTCCAGCACCACGGCCTTCTCGTCCAGCCAGCCATTCTGCGACGCCGCCTTCAGCATCGCGTACTCACCGCTGACCTGATAGACGAAGGTCGGCACGCCGAAGGTGTCCTTCACCCGGCGCACGATGTCCAGGTACGGCAGGCCCGGCTTCACCATCACCGCATCGGCGCCTTCGGAGATGTCCAGCTCGACTTCGTGCAGCGCCTCGTCGCTGTTGCCCACATCCATCTGGTAGGTGTGCTTGTTGCCCTTGCCGAGGTTGGCCGCCGAACCGACCGCGTCGCGGAACGGGCCGTAGAACGCGGAGGCGTACTTAGCCGAGTAGGCGAGGATGCGGGTGTGGATGTGGCCGGCGTCTTCCAGCGCGTCGCGGATGGCGCCGATGCGGCCGTCCATCATGTCCGACGGCGCCACGAAATCCATGCCGGCTGCGGCCTGGGCCAGCGACATCCTGATCAGGGCTTCGACGGTGGGCTCGTTCATCACGTAGCCGTCGTCGTCGATCAGGCCGTCCTGGCCATGGGTGGTGTACGGGTCCAGCGCCACGTCGCCGATCAGGCCCAGCTCGGGATACTTCGCCTTCAGCGCGCGGGTGGCGCGGTGCATCAGGTTGTCGGGATTCCAGGCCTCGGCGGCATCGAGCGACTTCACGTCGGCACCGGGCGAGGGGAACAGCGCCAGTGCCGGGATGCCCAGGCGCACGCATTCGCCGGCCAGCTTCAGCAGCTCGTCGACCGACAGCCGGTCCACGCCCGGCATCGACGGCACCGGCTCGCGCCGGCCTTCGCCCTCGATCACGAACGCGACCATGATCAGGTCGCTCGGAAGCAAGGTGTGCTCGCGCATCAGCGCGCGGGAGAAGGCGTCGCGGCGCATGCGGCGCATGCGGGTGGCGGGAAAGCTCATGGCGGAATCTCGTGGGGCGATATCCGGACATTTTACGCCGCTGCATGCCGTGCCCGTCGCGGCCGGACACTTTGCCACGGTTCGGCGGCAGGCCAGCCCGCGGATACCGCGGCACATTCCACGCCGTACGGACGGCAAAACACTGGACTAACCGCTGTTACGTCGGCAGGCTTGGCGCTTCACGTCGCCAGGAAGTTACATGAGCCAGTCCAGCAGCGCCCCCACCTTGCTCGTCGATCTCGGTGGCACCAATGTCCGTTTCGGAGTGGCCGATCCGGCGCGCGACAAGCCGTTGCTCGGCGACAGCATCCGCCGCTATCGCGTGGCCGAGCACGAGTCGCTGGTCTCGACCGCGAAGCAGTATCTCGCCGATACCGGCCTGAAGGTGCACCGCGCCATCGTGGCCGCCGCGGGGCGCATCGTCGATGGCGAAACGGTCAAGGTCACCAACAACCCCTGGGCGATTTCGGCGCAGCAGACCGCCAGCGCGCTCGGCCTGGAATACGTGCACCTGGTCAACGATTTCGCAGCGCAGAGCATGGCGGTGACCCTGCTGCAGGGCGACGACCTGGTCGACGTAGGCAAACTGGCGCGACCGATCATCGGCGCCGAGGACGAGCAGACCTTCGCCATTGTCGGCCCGGGTACCGGCCTGGGTGTCGGCGGACTGCTCGTGCGGGGCGGACATTGCAGCGTGCTGCAGACCGAAGGCGGGCACGCCGGCTTCGCCGCCCATACGCCGGAAGACATCGCCATCCTCGGCTATCTCAACCACAAGTACGGGCGCGTCTCCAACGAACGGCTGATCTGCGGCCAGGGCCTGGTCAACCTGTACGACGCGATCTGCCATATCGTCGACGCCCAGCCGGACGACCTCAAGCCCGAGGACATCACCGCCCGCGCCAAGGACGACAGCTGCCCGCTGTGCACGCGCACGGTGGAAACCTTCGCCGGCATCTTCGGCAGCGTCGCCGGCGACCTGGTGCTCACGCTCGGCGCGTGGGATGGCGTCTACCTCACCGGCGGGCTGATCCCGATCCTGCTGCCGTGGCTGGAACGCGGCCGTTTCCGTGAACGCTTCGAAGCCAAGGGCCGCTTCCGCGACATCATGGAGAAGGTACCGACCCAGGCGATCATGAATCCCGAGCCGGGCCTGCTGGGTGCGGCGGCACTGGCGGTCCTGGAATCGGGGCGCTCGTTGTTGCCCTCGCGCTAGCCCGCTGACGCAACGGGCCGGCGCGGATCCTTTCGATGGAATGCGGGGAACGCTATGCCGTACACCACCATTGGCCGCCTGCTGTTCCTGCTGGCGCTGGCGCCGCCGCTGGCGGCATGGGCGGCGTCAGCGCCCGATGACGGCGTCACCCGCAACGCAACGCTGGCCATGCCGGCCAAGCCGATCACCTCGCGCGCGGAGCTGGATGCCTACCTGCGCGACACGCCGCCGGCAAACTCGCCGCTGAGCTGGCTCACGCCCGGCGCCAGGCGCCGCTTCCTCGACAGCCTGGTGTACGGCGAGCACGGCCTGGGCGGCATGAACCTTGGCGACCTGCGCTACGCGCTCACCCGCGAGCAGGCGTATACCTTGCTGCGCCTGTTCGGCGCGCAAGACTACGCCGTCGACCTGGATGCGCTGACCACGCCGCGCCCGGCCACGCATGATGACGCAAGCACGCTGGAAGCCGCCTACGATCGCCTGCTGGCCGCCGCCGAACACGCCGAGGGCGGCGCACAGGGACAAGCCATCTCGCGCAGCTACGCTGCCGACTTCGCGCCTGCGCAGACCGACGCACGACGCCATGCACTCGGCGACCGCGACGCGGAGTTCCTGTTCCGCGCGGCGACGCTGGCGTTCAACACCACCAGCCAGCAGGTCTACCTCACCGACCTGCGCCGCGACTTCGCCGAACTGGAGCGTCGCCACCGCGTCGACCGCCCGCACGCCAGCGACTTCCACGACGCCCTGCTCGTCGCGCACCGCGACGACGAGGCTCGCGCCCTGCTCGCCGCCTATCCCGTGGTCGAGCGCAGCCCGCCGCCGTTGATGCGTTCCTTCAGCCGCATCCGCAACGGCCAGCCCAGTCTGTGGGTGGTCACGCCCGGCACGCGCAAGCGCGAACTGGTGCGTTTCCGCTTCAATATCCGCGCCCCGGCGCAGGTGATCGTGCTGGCCTCGACCGGCTGCCATTTCTCCGCGAAGGCCGCGCGCGACATCGAGACCGATCCGCTGCTGCGCGACCTGTTCCGCGAGTACGGGCAATGGGTGGCTCCGCCCAGCGAGGTCACCGCCTTCGATGCCGTGCGCGAGTGGAACGAGGCGCATCCCGCACTGCGGCTCGGCATCGCCTACGACAACGCTGCGCTGCCGATGGTCGAGCGCGTCGAGACCCCGGTGTTCTACTTCCTCGACCACGGCACGGTCGTCGACACCGTGGTCGGCTGGCCGCCCGGCGGCAATCTCGACGCGATCCGGCGCGGCCTGCGCAAGATCGATCTGCTGCGCTGACGCAGCTTCCACGGAGAAGCCCATGCCCCGCCACGACACCGCCTTCCTGTTCGATCTCGACGGCACCCTCGTCGACAGCGTCTACCAGCACGTGCTGGCCTGGAAGGAGGCGCTGGATCGTGAAGGCGTGGAGCTGGCGGTGTGGCGCATCCACCGCAAGATCGGCATGAGCGGCGGCCTGTTTACGAACATCCTGTTGCGCGAAACCGGGCTGGAAATCAGCCCTGAACGCCTCGCGCGACTGGGCCAGTGGCATGCGGACGCGTTCAATCGGCTGCACGCCCAAGGCTCGGTGCGGCCGTTGCCGGGCGCGCGCGAACTGCTGGATTACCTGACCGAGCAGGATATTCCCTGGGCCATCGCCACCAGCGGACGCATGCAGACGGCCGCGGCCAATCTGGAAGCGCTGGGCGTCGATCCCTCGAAGGTCGCCGTGGTGACGCGCGACCAGGTGCGCCACGCCAAGCCGGACCCCGACCTGTTTCTCGCCGCCGCCGCACGGCTGGGCGTGGACATCCATCAATCGCTGGTGATCGGCGACAGCGTGTGGGACATGCTCGCGGCGCAGCGGGCGCGGGCGCTCGGCGTCGGCGTGCTGTGCGGCGGCTACGGCCGGGCCGAGCTGGAGCAGTCTGGCGCCTTCCGCGTCTATGACGATCCGGCCGACCTGCTGCGTCACATCGACGAGGTCGCCGCACGCGACTGAGCAGGCTCGTACTCCGCGCTGCAGCGGCGGCCGCACGAAAAATTAATCCCCCCCATTCGCGCAAGCGCTAGGCTTGATGAACCTCTCGTCCAGGAGCCCTCAATGCGCCGACTCGTCGCCAGCCTGCCACTCGCCTTGCTGCTCGCCGCATGCTCGCCCACCCCGGCGCCGCCGCAGCCCGCCACCGGCCAGGCCGCTCCCGCCGACGCCACGCTGGGCTCGGCGCAATGGTATGCGTGGGTCGATCAATCGTTGGGTATCGACGACAGCCAGGGCCACGACCCCGAACGCGGATCGCCCGCATGGAACCAGCTGGTGCAGCGCAAGCTGGGCCAGGAAGCACCGCAATCGAAACCCGGCTCGCCGGAGTGGCAGCAGTCGGTGGACGCACTGCTGCGCACGCGGGTAACCGCGCCATCGCCCTGAGCGACGCGTCGTTGCCGCGGGATGATCCGGCGCGGGCCGGCGTCAGCCCGGCGCCAGCAAGCTGTCCAGATCGACCTGATCGAAGCTGAGCTTCTGGCGGCTGCCGCCGCCTTCGAGTACCGCTGCCGCCAGTTCGGCCTTGCGCGCCTTGAGCTCCTCGATGCGCTCCTCCACCGTGCCGGAGGTGATCAGGCGGAACACGAACACCGGCTTGTCCTGGCCGATGCGGTGGGCGCGGTCACTGGCCTGCGCCTCGGCGGCGGGATTCCACCACGGATCGTAGTGGATCACGGTATCGGCGGCAGTGAGGTTGAGGCCGACGCCACCGGCCTTCAGCGAGAGCAGGAACAAGGGCACTTCGCCGTTCTGGAACCGCTGCACCGGCTCGGCCCGATCGCGCGTCTCGCCGGTGAGGGTCACGTAGCGGATGCGGCGGCGATCGAGTTCGGCGGCGATCAGCTTGAGCATGCCGGTGAACTGCGAGAACAGCAGTACCTTGCGGCCTTCATCGAGCAGCGCCGGCAGCATGTCCATCAGCAGTTCGAACTTGGCCGACTCGTGCACGCCGCGCGCCACCTCGAGTTTCACCAGCCGCGGATCGCAGCAGACCTGGCGCAGCTTGAGCAGCGCGTCGAGCACCACGATGCCGGAATGGGCAATACCGCGCTGGGCGATCACCTCGCGCAACTCCTCGGCCAGCGACAGGCGCAGGCCTTCGTACAGTTCGCGCTGACGGCCTTCCAGCACCACGCGGCGGGTGATCTCGGTCTTCGGCGGCAATTCCTTCGCCACCTGCGCCTTGGTGCGGCGCAGGATGAACGGCGCGAGGCGCAGGTTCAGTCGCTGCTGGCATTCCTCGTCGTGCTGTTTCTCGATCGGCACGCGGTAGTAACGGCGGAACGCGCCTTCATCACCGAGCAGGCCGGGCACGGAGAGATCGATCTGTGACCACAGCTCGCCCAGGTGGTTTTCCAGCGGCGTGCCGGTGAGGCAGACGTAACGCAGCGTGCGCAGGCTGAGCAGCGCGCGGCGGGCCTGCGTGCGGGGGTTCTTCACCTGTTGCGCCTCGTCCAGCACGATCAGCGCGAACTGCTGCTTTCTCAAGGTGACCACGTCGCGCGGCAACAACGCGTAGCTGGTCAGCACGATGTCCTGCGCGCCGAGCTGGGCAAACTCCTCGGCGCGTTGCGGGCCGTGCAGGGTCAGCACCTGAAGCATCGGCGCAAAGCGGGCAATCTCCGATTGCCAGTTCGGGATCAGGCTGGTCGGCACCACGATCAGCGCCGGCTGGGTCAGCGCGCCGCCCTGCTTCAGCGACAGCAGATGGGTGATCAGCTGCAGCGTCTTGCCCAGGCCCATGTCGTCGGCCAGCACGCCGCCGACGCCGGCTTCGGCCAGCGCGTTCAACCAGCGCAGGCCTTCGCGTTGATACGGCCGCAACTCGACGGTCAGGCCATCCGGCACCACGTCGCTGGCGCGTTCGGCGGCGTCGCGCAGGCGCGCGGCGAAGCCGAGCAGCGGTTCGGCCGCTTCCAGGGTGCTGCCGCCGGGCATGGCTGCCGCCAGCTCCTCCAGTCGACCGGCCTGTACCCGCGGCAGGTGGAGTGTCTTGCGGGGCTTCTCCAGGTATTCGGCCAGCGGCGCCAGCAAGCCGCGCAGTTCCTTCAGGCGCACTGGCACGCGCCGACGCGCATCGACCGGCGCATACCACACGGCGTCTTCCGGTTCGTTCGGCGCCGGGCTGAGGTTCAACTGATGCTCGGCCAGCGCCTGCACCACGGCCGGCAGCAGGTTGTGCCGCTGGCCGTCCAGCTCGATGCCGATTTCCAGATCGAAGGCGTGGTCGTCATGGTCTTCCACCGCCTGGCCGTACCAGCGCACCGGGCCTTCCAGCACTTCGAACGGAAAGCTCGGCGCGTACTCGACCTGGAAATTTTCCGTTTCGAGTTTCGGTCGCAGTGCCAGCCAGCGCGCGGGCGTATTGACCTCCAGCGCGCCGGCGTAGCCGGTGCCGGGAAACAGCCATGCGTCCTCGGGCAGGGTTTCGGCGACGTCCCACGGCAAGCCTTCGGTGTCCACGCCAGGCGTGAGGCCGGCGCGTTCGAGCTGCTCCATCGCGGTGAGTTCTTCGGCGCGGCGGCGGGTGATCTCGACCAGTTGGCCGTTGCGCACGCGCCGCACCAGAGGTTCGCCGCCGCGCCCGGGCAGGCGTTCGCCGGCGTAGTCGAAAGCGAGCCGTGCATAGCCCAGCGGCGGCGTGCCGGCGGCCAGCCGGGCGTGCCGGGTCAGCGCGTGCAGGGTCAGCACGGGCTTGGGCGCGAGTTCGGAGCGACGCACCTCGCCGAACACCTGTGGCAGGGGTACTCGCGTGGCCAGCCGGCTGCCCGGCAGACGGCTGCGCAGGCGGCGTCCGTGCTCGTGCTTCAGCGGCGGCAGTTCCAGCCAGCGGGTTTCCTCGGCATCGGCGTCGAACGGCCCGATCGTGACGCGCTCGGCATCGAGATACCACAGGCCATCGATGCGCAACAGGCGCTGGCTATGTGGCATCAACGGCAGCAGGCGCTGGCTGCCGTCAAGCTCCATCTGCCAATGCCAGTTGAGCTGATGCGACTTGCCGCGCGACAACCGCAGCCCGGCCAGGCCTCCGAGGAAACACGGGGCAGTGTCGAGGATCTCGGCCAGCAAGGTGTCGCCGACATGGCCACTGAGCCGCGCGTAGCTGCGGCCCTTGCGCACGCCCTGCGGCAAACCCAGCATCGTTGCGGCGAGTCGTTGTTCATGGGGTTGCAGTGGCGACTGCGCCAGATGCCGGCTGTCCAGCGGCACCGGCCGTGCATAGCGGCCGTGCTCGGCCACCGCCAGCAACACCGGCGCCACGTCGAGCCGCGCGAACGCAGCGCCCTCTTCGGGGATCACTTCCAGAAAGAACCCGAGCACGGCGTGGTCGTCGACCGCCGCCGGCTTGGGCGCGGCGAGCAAGCGTCGCCAGGCCAGCGGCAGACTTTCCTCCTCGCCGGAGGGCGGCGTGACGTCGCGCTGTTTCTCGTCCGGTTGCTGCATGCGCATGCGATCCGTGGCGACAACCAAAACACTGAGCTTAGCAGCGCCGGAGCGGCTTGCGACGCCGCCGCGCAGATGGGTTTGTGAAGCTCGCGCAACCGGCTTGATTCAGGCGTTGCCGAACAACCCTCGCGGATATTCCGGCTTCTGCTCGCGCGCCATCAGGGCCTTCAGTCCATCCGCCGGGGTAACCTCGCCGTGCAGCACCGCGCGCACGCCGGCACTGATCGGCAGATCGAGTCCGTGCTTGTCGGCCAGCCGCGCCACCTCGTCGGCGGTGAGCACGCTCTCCACCACCTGGCCGATCTGCCGCAACGCTTCGTCGATGGCGACGCCACGGCCGAGCGCCAGCCCGAGCCGGCGGTTGCGCGACAGGTCGCCGGTGCAGGTCAGCACCAGGTCGCCGAGGCCGGACAGGCCGATCAGCGTTTCCGGCCGCGCACCCAGCGCCACGCCCAGGCGCAGCATCTCGTTCATGCCCCGGGTGATCAGGCCGGCGCGCGCGTTCAGGCCCAGCTCCATGCCGTCGGCAATGCCGGTGGCAACGGCCAGCACGTTCTTCATCGCGCCGCCGAGTTCGGCGCCGAGCACGTCACTGCCGGAGTAAGCGCGCAGGTTCGGCGCGTGCAGCAGGCTGGCCAGCTGCTGGGCAAACGCCTCGTTGTCCGAATGCACGGTGACCGCACTGGGAAGGCCGGCGGCGACTTCCTTCGCGAACGACGGCCCGGTGACCACCGCCGCTGCGCGACCGGGCAGCCGTTCGGCCACCAGTTCGTGCAGGAAGCGGCCGGTGCCGGGCTCGAAGCCCTTGGTCGCCCACGCTATCGCGGTGCCTGCGTCGAGCAACGGCGCCAGTTCCTCCAGCATCGCGGCAAACGCGTGGCTGGGCACCACGATCAACACGATGGTGGCGCCGCGCACGGCGCTGCCCAGATCCGGTTCGTAGACCAGCTCGGCGGGCAGTTCGATGTCGGGCAGATAGCGCTGGTTGCAATGGCTTGCGGCCATCGCCGCAAGCGCCGCGGCATCGCGACCCCACAGTCGGGTCGGCACGCCGTTGCGCGTGCTCAGCGCCGCCAGCGCCGTGCCCCAGGAACCGGCACCGAGGACGGTCAGCGTCGGGTTGTCAGGCATGGCCGGCTCAGCTGTTGAGCGTGACCGGAGCCTCGTCGCCGCCACCCATCGCGCGGCGCTGCTGTTCGGCGAACAGTGCATCAAAATTGATCGGCTGCAGCAGGAACGGCGGGAAGCCGCCTTCCAGCACCAGCGACGAGATCACCTGGCGCGCGTACGGAAACAGCAGGTTCGGGCAATAGCTGCCGATGATCCCAGCGTGGTCCATCTCGTTGAAGCCGGCGATGCCGAACAGGCCGGCCTGCTCCACTTCAGCCAGATAGGCGGTGCGCTGGCCGATCGTGCAGGTCAAGGTGAGGCTGAGCACCACTTCATACATGTCGTTGCCCAGATCGGTGGCCTTCTGGCCCAGGTTCAGCTGCACCTGCGGCTGATCCTTCTCGCCGATGTCCTGGAAGATCTGCGGCGCGTTCGGCGCCTCGAAGGAAACGTCCTTCACATAGATCTTCTGCAGCATCAACTGCGGCTGACCGGCCTGGCCGTTGCCCTGGCCGTTGCCCTGGTCGTTGGTGATCTCTTGTGCCATCGGGAGTTCCTCGCGTCCGGGACGCAGCAGATAAAGAGGACGATTGTTCCATACATCCCCGCAGCACGCACGCCAGCCACTGCCCGGACGGACGGCAAAGATTGCGCACTGCGTTGTTTTTCTGCGAGAATGCGCGGCTCGCCTCTATCGACCCGGTGTTTCCGGGCGGTCCGCCACGCGGTACGGACCCAACGACATGCGCTGCAACAACCTCCAGCATCGCGTGGCGCACAGCGCCGCTGGGCCGATGTCACCCTGGCTAACGGGTGTTAACCGACTTTCAAGGCCACGGCTTCTGAAGTCATTCAACGGAGGTCCTCATGGCCCGTGTATGTCAAGTTACCGGTAAAGGTGTGCAGAGCGGCAACAACGTCTCGCACGCCAACAACCGTACCCGTCGTCGCTGGTTGCCGAACCTGCATGAGCGTCGTTTCTGGGTGGCCAGCGAGAATCGCTGGATCAAGCTGCGTGTATCCAACAACGCCTTGCGCACGATCGACAAGAATGGCATCGAAGCCGTGATTGCCGAAATGCGTGCCCGCGGCGACAAGGTCTGAGGAATAAATCATGGCTAACAAGACCCAAGACAAGATCCGCATGATCTCCTCGGCCGGCACCGGCCACTTCTACACCACGCAGAAGAACAAGAAGAACACGCCGGAAAAGTTCGAGTTCAAGAAGTACGATCCGGTCGTGCGCAAGCATGTGATCTACAAGGAAGGCAAGATCAAGTGACCAGCGGCCCACGCGCGCAGCGCGTGGCATGCCGTTGGCCATCCCGGCGAAAGCCTGGATCGAACGCCTCGAGAAAACCCGCCTTCGTGGCGGGTTTTTTTTTGCCTGCTTGCCGGAACGACGACCGCCCCGCATCATCGCCGGATGAGCATCGCCCTGTTCCCCGACCTGCTCGGCGACGAGACCTGGCAGTGTCTGCCGCCTGCCGTGCAGGCGATGCACGGATCCGCGCCGCGGCTGCATGCGAGCGGCATGGCCGACGTCGCCGGCAATAGCCGTCTGCCCGCACGCTGGTTGCGCCGGCTGCTCGGCCTGCCGTCGCCCGGAGCCGCGCAGGCGCTGGCGCTGACCATCGAACGCCGCGGCTCACGTGAGCTGTGGACGCGCCGCTTCGCCAACCGATGCATGCAGTCCGTGCTCGATCGCCGTACCGGTTCCGCATTGCTGTACGAGCGGCTGGGTCCGGCCACGCTGGGCTTCGCGCTATGCCGCGACGGCGACGCGATCGACTGGCAGCTGCGCAGCCTGCATGTGCTCGGCCTGCCATTGCCGCGCGCGTTGCACGGCAAGGTGCTGTCGCGCAGCGGCATCCGCGACGGCCGCTACCACTTCAGCGTCGACGTGCGTCTGCCATTGCTGGGGCAGCTGATCGGCTACCAGGGCTGGCTGGAGCCGCTGCCGGATGGCCGCTGAATCCACCGCACCGGTGATCGTGTTCGACGGCGTCTGCCTGCTGTGCAGCCGCTGGGTGCGTTTCCTGCTGAAACACGATCGGGCGGCGCGCTACCACTTCGCCTCGATGCAATCGGCCAGCGGCCGCGCCCTGCTGCTCGCGCACGGACTGGACCCGGATTCGCCGCTGTCCTTCCTGCTGGTGGAAGGCGGCCGCGGTTACACCGACAGCGACGCGATCGCCCAGGTGCTGCACGGCCTGGGCGCGCGCCGCTGGCGCTGGCTGGGCCGCGCAATGCGGCTGGTGCCGCGCTGGCTGCGCGACCCGATGTACCGCTTTGTCGCCCGCCATCGCTACCGCATCTTCGGGCAAAGCCGCGCCTGTTTCCTGCCCGCGCCGGAGCAGCGCGCACGCTTCATGCCGTAAGCACGTCCAGCTGCGTGCCGACCGCGAAATTATCGAGCGCGGCCAGGGCCTCATCCAGCGTGAACAGGCCCATGCACGGCATCGCGCCCTGCGCGGACAACACGCCTTCGGCAAGCTTGCGCGCCAACACCACCGCCGGCGTGGCGGGAATCTGCGGGCCATCCCCCGCCGCCGCACTCAGCGACCAGCGCAAGCGCAGCGGCTTGCCCTGCATGTCGCGGCCGGCCAACTCCACCACCATGCCGCCCACGTCGCTGCCGGCGCCGATAAACCATTCGCTGACCCGGCGCAAGCGCGGCGCCTGTCGCGCCAGATCGCGGATCAGGCCCAGCCGTACCAGCCACGCCGCGGCCAGCGTGCCGAAGTGCAAGCGGCGCAGTTCCAGCCCGGCGCGGAACGCCACCCCGCGCACACCGGGATAGCGCGGCGGAAACAGTTCAAGATCCGGCACGTCGCACAGGCCGACCCAACGCCGGCCAAACGGAAACGCCTGCCGGCGCGTCGACATCCAGCCATGGCCGCGCTGCCAGCGGCCGTCGCGCCACAGCCGCAGCGGGCGACCGCAATAGCCGAGGATCGCCGCTACCGTGGCATCGCCGCGCGGCGTGCGGTTGCCCGGGCTGATCGCATGTTCGATGGTTTCCAGCGCACGGAACCGCGGCAGCAAGGCATCCACCACCGCACTGCTGAACGCCGGTACCGTGGATGCACCACTGACCAGCAGCCGACCGGCCGCTCTCGCCTGGCCGTCCAGACGTCCGATTCCGCCGACGAAATCACGGCCGTCGGCGAGATCGACATAGTCGCTGCCGCAGGCAAGGCAGGCCTCGGCCACCCGATAGTCCTGCGCCTGGAACGGACCGGCGGCGTGGATCACCAGTTGCGGCCGCAGCGCCGCCAACGCCTCGGCCAGCCCGGTCGCGGCCACGTCGAGTGTGGCCAGCCGCACTGACGGATCACCCAGGCTTTCGCGGAGCGCCGCCAGGCTTGCCAGCCGCCGCCCGGCAAGCGTCAGCCGAAAGCGCGGATCGCCGGCCAGCTGGCGGGCAATGCGCGAACCGAATACGCCGCTGGCACCGATCAGCAGTACGCGCAGGCTCACCTACTTCCCCAGTCATTCAGGTCCCGGAAAACAAAACCCGCCATCGGCGGGTTCTGCTGGTGCTTGGACTGTCGCCGCGACGTCAGGCAGTCGCTACGGTGTAGCCCTTCAGCCGCTGCGCGAAATCCTGCAGGGCGCGAATGCCGCTTTCCTCCGCCTCATGGATCCACTGCTGCAGGCCCTTCAGCGCCTGCTCCGCGCCACGCTGCTCCATCAATGCCGCAAGACGGTTACGGAAATCGCACACGGTGCGCAGCGTGGGACGCTTGGCCAACACGGCCTGCATGCGTTCACGGCCTTCGTTGTCGAGCCAGCGACCGCCGTCGGCCATCGCCAGGCGGATGCGCCGCGGCATCGACTTCAGGCTTTCGCCGGCATGCTGTGCCTCGTCGCTGAGCGTCGGGATGATCACGCCGCGGTAGTAGTCGGTCATCGCCTGGAAGCGATGGGTGAGCACTGCCTTCAGCGTATCGGCGTCAGGCAGGCGCACGTTGGGACGCACGTCCAGCGACGGCGCCACGCGCAGCACCTTGGCCAGGCCGACCGCGCGCAGGCCACAGATCGCCGCCCAGCCGATGTCGAACTCCCACTTGCGCAGCGCGAACTTGGCCGAGCTGGGGAAGGCGTGATGATTGTTGTGCAGCTCCTCACCGCCGATCCAGAAGCCCCACGGGATCAGGTTGCGCGCGGTGTCGGCGCTTTCGAAGTTGCGGTAGCCGGCCCAGTGGCCGATGCCGTTGACGAAACCGGCGGCCCAGAACGGGATCCAGATCATCTGCACCGCCCACAGCGCCGCGCCGATCACGCCGAACAGCGCGATGCTGATGAACAGCATCAGGGTCGGGCCCCAATACGGATGCGCGCCATAGACCTTGTGCTCGACCCAGTCGTCCGGCGTGCCCCGGCCGTACTGCGCCATGTCCTGCTTCGACTCGCAGGCATCGCGGTACAACGAGACACCATCCCAGAACACCTTCTTGATGCCGTAGATCATCGGGCTGTGCGGGTCTTCCTCGGTCTCCACCTTGGCGTGGTGCTTGCGATGCACCGCCACCCACTCGCGGGTGACCATGCCGGTGGTCAGCCAGCCCCAGAAACGAAAGAAGTGCGCCAGCACCGGGTGGAAATCCACCCCGCGATGGGTCTGGCTGCGATGCAGGTACAGCGTCACCGTGAAGATGGTGAGCTGGGTCACCACCAGCATGTAGACCACGATCTGCCCCCAGCTTGCGCTGGTGACACCGTTGTTCAGAAAGTTGAGTACTGCATCGAGCATGGAAAGCACCGGATGGGAAACGGATGAAGTCTAATCGAGGGGTTTCCATACCCGCCAGCATGGCTGGCCCACAATACTAACAGGCCGTCAAGAGGGGAGCTGATCGCATGACAGTTCGCGGCGCCAGCGATCGCCTGTTGTTTAACAATGGGGGCGCCGTGACAATCAGGCAATGACCTTGCCAAATCCCATGAATGCCGAGCCCATACTGCAGCTGGACCAGCTGAGCCGTCGCCGCGCCGGCCGACCGGCCGTGCAGAATCTGAGCCTCCACTTGGCGTCTGGCCAGGTGCTGGGCCTGCTGGGCGTCAACGGCGCCGGCAAATCGACCACCTTGTCGATGATCGCCGGGGCGCTGCGGCCGGACAGCGGCAGCATCAGACTGAACGGCACCGATTTCCTGGAGCACCCGGAACTGGCGCGCCAGCTGATCGGCTGGTTGCCGGAACGTGCCCCGCTGTGGCCGGAACTGACCGTGAGCGAGCACCTGGTTGCGCATGGTCGGCTGCGCGGCCTGCATGGCGTCGCACTCAAGCAGGCGCGCGAGGCGATCATCGAGCGGCTGGAACTGCAGCCGCTGGCGCGCCGTCTGGCCGGCGTGCTGTCGCAGGGCCAGCGCCAGCGCCTCGGGCTCGCCTGCGCACTGCTGCATCGACCGGCGCTGCTGGTGCTGGACGAGCCGGCCAACGCGCTCGATCCCGTGCAGGTCGCCGCCCTGCGCACGCTGATCCGCGCAGAAGCCGCCGCTGGCACCGCGGTGATCCTGTCCACTCATCTGCTGGCCGAAGTCACCGCCGTCTGCGATCGTGTAGCGATCCTGCATGAAGGCACGCTGCGCCACGATGGCGTGGTGCAGGCCGACGATCATGCGGCACTGGAAAGAACTTTCTTCCAGGTCGCGATGCAGGGCGCCCCTCAACCGGCGCGGGCCGCATGAGCGTGCTGGCGGTGGCACGACTGGAATGGCGCCGGTTGCTGGTGCGTCCGCTGGCCTGGGTGCTGGCGGCGCTGACCCTGGTGTGGCTGGCGTGGAACTTCACCTTGCTGCTGGGCGGTTTCCTCGCCGGGCAGATCCAGAACGCCGCGCGGGCCGACGGTCCTGGTTTCACCGATCTGGTCGGCGTGCCGCTGCTGGGCCAGCTGGCCCAGCTGGCGTTTCTGGTGGTGCCGCTGCTGAGCATGTCGGTGATCGCCGGTGACCGTCGCAACGGCACACTGCCGCTGCTGTTCGCCGCCGGCGTGCCGGCCTCCCGCATCGTGCTGGGCAAGTATCTGGCCGTACTGGCCTGGCTGCTGCTGTGGTTGGTGTTGACGCTGGCGATGCCGCTGGCGCTCGCGCATGCCACCCATCTGGATTGGGGCAAGCTGGCCGCCGCCACGCTGGGCATGGCGCTGATGCTGGCGTCCCTGGCTGCGCTGGGCGTGGCCTGCTCGGCCTTCGCCTCGCATCCGGCGATCGCTGCGGCGGTCGCCCTGATCCTTGCGCTGGCGCTGTGGAGCGTGAACCTCGGTGCGCAGATGGCGGGCATCAACGGCGGCGCCATCAACTGGCTGGCCATGAGCACCCATCTGCAACCCTTGCTGCGCGGACTGGTGTCGAGCATCGACGTCGTATGGTTCGGGCTGGTGATCGCGCTGGCGCTGGCGTTGGCCACGCGCCGGCTTGGCGCCGACAGGGAGCGTGGCTGATGGGCCATCTATTCAGACGTCTGGACGGCTGGTTGTTCGCGCTGCTGCTGATACTCGCGGCCGCGGCGATCGGTTACCTCAGCACGCGCTACGCGCATCAGGCCGACTGGACCGCGAACGGCCGCACCAGCCTGTCGGCGGAAAGCCGCGCGGTGCTGGCCAGGTTCGACGGCCCGGTGGAAATCGTCAGCTACGCGAACCCGCAGGGCGACCTGCGCCAGACCGTGGCCGGTTTCCTGCAACGCTACCAGGCGGTGAAGAGCGACCTCACGCTGCGCTTCGTCGACCCCCAGCTGGACCCGGCGAAGATGCGCGAGCTGGGCATCACCGTCGACGGCGCGCTGATCCTGCATTACAAGGATCGCGAGCAGCGGCTGGACGAGTTGTCCGAGCGCAGCCTCACCAATGCGCTGGAACGGCTGCTACGCGGCGGCGACCGCATCGTCGCCTTCGTCACCGGCGACGGCGAGCGCCGCGCCGATGGCCAGGCGAATGCCGACCTCGGCACCTTCATCGGCCAGCTCGAAGCGCGCGGCATGCGCGCGGTGCCGCTGAACTTCGCCCAGGTCAGCGCGGTGCCCGAGCACACCGACCTGGTGGTGCTGGCCAGCCCCAGCCTGGCGCTGGCGACGGGCGCGGTACAGGCGTTGACCGGCTACGTGCAGAACGGCGGCAACCTGCTGTGGCTGACCGAGCCGGCGAACGACGACCTCGGCCTCAAGCCGCTGGCCGACGCGCTGGGCGTGCATGTGCTGCCGGGCGTGCTGGTCGACGGCAGCGGCACGGCGCTGGGCCTGCACGACCCGCGCATGATCGCGCTGGGCGATTACCAGCCGCAGGCGATCACGCAGGGCTTTGCGCTGACCACGCTGTTCCCGCAGGTATCGGCGCTGGCGCAGACAGCCACCTCCGGCTGGACGGCCACACCGTTCCTGCGCTCGGGCGTGCAAAGCTGGACCGAGTTCCAGCCGATCGACAACAGCAAACCGTCCGACATCCGCTTCGACGCCGCCGCGGGTGAATTGAAGGGGCCGCTCGATTTCGGCTATGCGCTGAGCCGCCTGTCGCCCAGCCCGGACAAGAGCGAGCAGCGCGCGGTGGTGATCGGCGACGGCGACTTCCTCTCCAACACCTTCCTCGGCAACGGTGGCAACCGCGCGCTGGGCGAACGCGTGTTCGACTGGCTGCTGGGCGACGACAAACTGGTCGATCTGCCGCCGCGCGGCGCCCCGGATCGCCTGCTGCAGATTTCGCAGGCCGAGCTGAACATGCTGAGTGTCGGCTTCCTGGTGGCGCTGCCGCTGCTGCTGTTGCTGATCGGCGGCCTGATCGTCTGGCGCCGGCGCCGGCACTGAACGATGAAACGAGCAACCTCTCGGCGCCTGCTTCTGCTGCTCGCCGTGCTGGCGCTGCTGGTGCTGGCCGGCTGGCAACTGCAGCGCGACGCGCGCGATGCAGCCGGTCCGCTCACATCGCTGGATCCGGCTGGCATTACGCGCATCTCGGTCGCCCTGCCTGGCACTCCCGTCATGCATTACGAGCGGCGTGACGGCCACTGGTGGCGTACCGATGGCGCTCCGGCCCGCGCCAACGACGCGCGGCTAAGCGACCTGGCCGACACCGCCGCGGCGCATGTACTGAGCTGGCGACCGGCCGGTGATTTCGATCCCGCGAAAATCGGGCTGGCACCACCGAAGGCCGTGCTCGGTCTGGACGGCCAGATGCTGGAGTTCGGCGAAAGCTCGGTCACCGGGCCGCAGCGCTACGTGCGCGTCGGTCGGCGGGTGGCCCTGGTGTCGTCGCGCTACATGCCGCGATCGCCGGCCACCCGGACTACCGAGCTGCACTGACTTCGGGGTCTGCGAACGATGGCGCCGTCATCACGCCCGGACGCGTATCCAGCATCCTGGATGGCATCTCCCGTCCTCATCGGTCTAGCATGGTTGCTCCCGGGAGTGGATCAAGATGAGTCAGCAAGCGATCGGCGTGGTCGGCATGGCCGTGATGGGCAAGAACCTCGCACTCAACATCGAAAGCCGCGGTCACGCGGTGTCGATCTTCAACCGCAGCAGGGCGAGGACCGACGAGGTCATCGCCGAGCATGGCGACAAGCGCCTGGTTCCCGCCTACACGCTGCAGGAGTTCGTCGATTCGCTGGAGAAGCCGCGCCGCATCCTGCTGATGGTGAAGGCTGGCGAACCGACCGACGACACGATCGAACAGCTCAAGCCGCTGCTCGACAAGGGCGACATCCTGATCGACGGTGGCAACACGAATTTCAAGGACACCATCCGGCGCAATCAGGAACTGGCAAGGATCGGCCTGCATTTCATCGGCACGGGAGTTTCCGGCGGCGAGGAGGGTGCCCTGCATGGGCCATCGATCATGCCCGGCGGCCCGCGCGACGCATATGACCTGGTGGCGCCGATCCTTGCCGAGATCGCTGCCCGCGCAGAAGACGGCACCCCGTGCGTGGCCTACATGGGCCCGGACGGCGCCGGTCACTACGTGAAGATGGTCCACAACGGCATCGAGTACGGCGACATGCAGCTGATCGCCGAAAGCTACGCCGTGCTCAAGCAGGTGCTGGGCCTGTCCAACAGCGAGCTGGCGAGCGTCTACAGCGACTGGAACACGGGGGAACTGGACAGCTACCTGATCGGAATCACGGCGAAGATCTTCAGCAAGAAGGATGAGAAGACCAATAGGGATCTGGTCGACGTCATTCTCGATCGCGCGGCGCAGAAGGGCACCGGCAAGTGGACCTGCCAGAGCGCCCTCGACCTCGGCGTGCCGTTGCCGCTGATCACGGAGTCGGTGTTCGCCCGCATGCTGTCTTCGCTGAAGGACGAACGCGTCGCCGCCAGCAAGCAGCTGGCCGGCCCCCGGCCAAAGGCGTTCGGTGGAGAACGCGATGCCTTCATCATCGCGGTAGGCCGCGCGCTGTACCTCAGCAAGATCGTGTCCTATGCGCAAGGCTTCGCCCAGCTGCGCGCGGCCTCCGGCGAATACGGCTGGGCCCTGGACTACGGCACCATTGCGCAGATATGGCGCGGCGGCTGCATCATCCGCGCGCGCTTCCTGCAGAACATCACCGACGCCTACGCCGGAGACAGCTCGCTGGCCAACCTGCTGCTGGCGCCGTACTTCCGCGGCATCGCCGCCGAGTATCAGTCGGCGTTGCGCGACGTCGTCAGCGCGGCCATCGCAGCCGGCGTTGCGGTGCCGTGCTTCTCCTCGGCCATCGCCTACTACGACGGTTACCGCAGCGAACGCCTGCCGGCCAACCTGCTGCAGGCCCAGCGCGATTTCTTCGGCGCCCATACTTTCGAGCGGATCGACGAGAAGGGCAGCTTCCACGAGGCATGGAACTGAGCCCGCGTGCCTGAACTGCCCGAAGTCGAAACCACCCGCCGCGGCATCGCGCCGTATCTGATCGGCCGGCGTGTGACCGGTGTGATCCTGCGCCGGCCCGACCTGCGCTGGCCGATTCCGCCGGAGATCGGTGCACTGTTGCCGGGACAGCGCATCGACGCGGTGGAACGTCGCGCGAAATATCTGCTGCTGCATACCGAAGCCGGCAGCGCGCTGCTGCACCTGGGCATGTCCGGCGTGCTGCGCGTGCTGCCGCCGGATGCGCCGGTGGGCAAGCACGATCATGTCGATATCGCGCTGGAACGCACGAGCACGCAGGCACCACGCATCCTGCGCTTCACCGATCCGCGCCGCTTCGGCTGCCTGCTGTGGCAGCCACCGGGCGAGACCCACGAACTGCTGGCGAAACTGGGCCCCGAACCGCTGACCGACGCGTTCGGCGGCGACCTGCTGTGGCGGCTGTCGCGCGGCCGCACGGCGGCGGTGAAGCTTTTCCTGATGGACAACGCGGTCGTGGTCGGCGTGGGCAACATCTACGCCAGCGAAGCGCTGTTCGCCGCCGGCATCGACCCGCGTCGTGCGGCCGGCGCCGTCGCGCGCGAACGCTACGTGCGGCTCGCCGGCGAAGTGAAGCGCATCCTGGCGTGGGCGATCGAACGCGGCGGCACCACCTTGCGCGATTTCCTCAGTCCCGATGGCCTGCCCGGCTACTTCTTCCGCGAGTTGAACGTATACGGCCGCGCAGGCGAACCCTGCCGCGTGTGCGGCACGCCGGTCCGCCAGGCCGTCCTGGGCCAGCGCTCGACGTTCTGGTGTCCACACTGCCAGCGCTGAAGCGGTGCCGGAATTTGCCATCCATCGTTTCCGCACGGAAACAGACTGACTTCATGTCGGCGGCTAGCCAAGTCGCCATGTGCGCCTAACATGGTTGCCATGAATCGCGATGCTGAGCGAACCGGGCAATCAGGCGAGAGCTCCCGACCGGCCATCCGGTAGAAGCCGGCCCGATGCCGACTGTTTCCTGAAACGCCCGTTCCCGCGCCGCGATGCCGACGTATCGAACCCACATGCCCGAGGTATCCCCATGAACAGCACCCTGATCGAATCGCTCAAGCAGCGCCGCACCCAATACGCGCTGGGCAGGAATGTGTCGCTGGACAACGACGCCCTCACCCACCTGATCAAGGAAGCGATCCGCCATACCCCGTCGTCGTTCAACTCGCAGAGCTCGCGCGCGGTGATCCTTTTCGGCGGGCAGAGCGAGAAGTTCTGGTCGCTGACCAAGCAAGAGTTGAGCACGATCGTACCGGCGGAGGCTTTCGCCCCGACCGCCGCCAAGCTGGACAGCTTCGCCGCCGGCGTTGGCACCGTGCTGTTCTACGAGGACCAGGCTGTGGTGGACGGCATGCAGAAGCAGTTCGCGCTGTATGCCGAAAACTTCCCGGTATGGTCCGAACAGTCTGGCGGGATGGCCCAGTTCGCCGTGTGGCTGGCGCTGACCGAGGCCGGCCTCGGCGCCAGCCTGCAGCACTACAACCCGGTGGCCGACGATGCGACCCGCCAGGAATGGAACGTGCCGGTGTCCTGGAAGCTGCGTGCGCAGATGCCGTTCGGCTCGCACGAGGCCGGCTTCGGCGACAAGGCCTTCATGGCGGACGAACAGCGCTTCATCGTCAAGGGCTGACCCTGCGCGGACGATCACGGACAGGGGGTGACCTGAAGGTGTCGCCCTTGGTCGCGCTGGCGGCGACCATGGCTTCGGCCCGTCGGGGCGGCGCCGACACCGTGCGCCGGCTCCCCGCCCGCCGCGATTCGCCCCGCCGGGGTGCGCGGCGTGACCGGCCCTTACTCCGGCCAGCGGAACGCGATGTGGGTGTTGTTGAACTCCGGATCGTCGAGGCTGCCGCCGGGCCGGGCCACCAGGCCCTCGGGCACGCCGTCGACCTCCAGCTTATGGCCGGCGCCGAAATTCGCACCCAGCGACAACAACTCGACCAGCCGTTCGCAAAGCACGCCGGCACGATCGACATCGCGCTCGGGCACGTGGTGCAGGCTGATGTCGGGACGGCCGAACTTGCGCATGCCGCGGGTGTGGACCCACGAACGGTCGGCGGCCTCTTCGCCGCTGCACAGGATCAGCACGTGGTTGCGCGGCGGTGCGCCGTCCTTCACCAGATAGTGCCGGCGCCACTGCTCCGCAGTGAACAGGGTCAGGATCTGCGGATCCAGGATCGCGGTGCCGCCCACGTCGAGCATGCCGGCCAGCACGCCCATGGTGTCGCGCAGGTAGTCGAGGCTGGCGCCATCCTTCAGCACGCCACGCACCACCAGCACCTCGGGCGCGATGCGCGCCTGTTCATACGTCCCGGAGGCATCCTCCTTGAGCAGGGCACCCAGCGCGCCATTCAGCGGATAGCCCTCCCACTGGCGCAGCACCGCGTTCTGGAAGCGCTGGATCTCGACGCCGGCGGGCAAACCCGGGCTGCCATAGCGCGGCGAAGGAATCAGCAGCTCCGCATCGAACTTGCCGAATACGTAGAACTGCAGCACGGCGTCTTCTTCACCAGGCTGCCAGTACGGCCGCGGCCAGCTGGCGGAGGGGGGGGTGTCGCTCATGCGGATTCCTTGTGGACCTTGACTGGATCGATGGACGTTCGGTTCATTCGCTCTCGCCGAGCGGCAGCACGGCTTGCTGCAGTTCGATGCGCCCGCTGCCTTCGCTGATCTTCTTGAACTCGGCGCGACTCACCGAGACATAGCGTTCGTTGCCGCCGATCTCAACCTGCGGGCCCTCGGTCACGGCACGGCCTTGTTCATCCACACGCACCACCATGGTGGCCTTGCGGCCGGTATGGCAGATCGTCTTGATCTCTTCCAGGTTGTCGGCCCAGGCGAGCAGGTAGCGGCTGCCTTCGAACAGCTCGCCGCGGAAATCCGTGCGCAAGCCGAACGCCAGCACCGGAATGTTGAGCTTGTCCACCACGTCGCTGAGCTGCCACACCTGCAACCTGGTAAGGAACTGCGCCTCATCGGCGAACACGCAGTGCAACGGGCCGTGCGCGGCGATGTCGGCCTCGACCAGGGCGAACAGGTCCTCATCGCCGCCGAAACGGCGGGCGTTCGCCTTCAGGCCGATGCGCGAGGCGACCACGCCCTCGCCATGACGGTTGTCCAGCGCCGGGGTGAGGATCAGCGTGCGCATGCCGCGCTCGTGATAGTTGTACGCGCTCTGCAGCAGGGTGGTGGTCTTGCCGGCATTCATCGCCGAGTAATAGAAATAGAGCTTGGCCATGGGCGTGCGTTCGGGTCGTGACCGTGCATGGTAGCGCGAGCACGCAGGGCAGAGCCGTGCAGCCGTCTTGCGCCAGCCCGCTGGCGGCAGGGCTCTTCGGGTTCCGGATCCCGATGCGAGGGCGACGCCCGCCAGCGGCTACTGCAACGGGTTGGCGCTCACGCCTTGTCCAGGGGCGTATTGCCGCCGGTGAATTGCGCGCGTGCCTGGGCCAGCCGGTACTTGTGCTCGGCGCGGCTGCGGCGCCAGTCGCGCAGCACGCTGATCGCGTAGACCAGCTTGAACAGGCGCAACTTGCGCAATACCAGCGGCGTGTCGAACAGGTCGCCGGCGAGCATCGAGATCACGCCCTGCTCCAGCTGCCAGGTGTTGCGCGGCTGGCGGAACATCTGCTGCATCACCGGCCCGTTGAAGCGGTAGATGAAGAACGAGAAGCGCGCCATCGCGGCGCGCTGGCGCTTTTCGAGCTTGCGCTGCAGCGTCGTCTCGCGACGCGGCTCGCGCAGGGCCTGATCGACCACCTCGACCGCCTGCTCCGCCCCGCTCATCGCCAGATACACGCCGGAGGAGAACACCGGGTCGAGAAACGCGAACGCATCGCCGACCAGGATCCAGCCGGGGCCGGCCATGCAACGCGAATCGTAGGAGTAGTTGCCGGTGACGCGCACCTCGTCGTCGATCAGCTCGGCGTGCTGCACGCGGCCCCACAAGGCCGGGCTCAGCTTCAGCGTGTCGAACAGGAACTCGAGCGTGCGGCCCTTGCGCTGCTTCAGGTAATCCGGTCGGCACACCGCGCCTACGCTCATCACGCCGTCGGGCAGCGGGATCATCCACATCCAGCCATGGTCGAAGCTGTAGATGCTGATGTTGCCGGCGTCCTCGCCCACGCGGCGCTCGGCACCGCGGAAGTGGCCGAAGATCGCCGCACTCTGGTGCTGGTCGTTCTTGCGGCGCAATTTCTTCTTTGCCGAAAGCAGCGCGTCGCGGCCGCTGGCGTCGACCACATAGCGTGCCTGGACGCGGTAACTGCGCCCGTCATCGGTTTCCACGTCCAGCCAGCTTTCGCGCGGGCCGCGCTGCTCGACCTGGGTGACCTCGTGTCCTTCGCGCGCATCCGCACCGCTTTCGCGCGCGTGCTGGTAGAGCATCCTGTCGAAATCCTGCCGCCACACCTGGTACGCATGCGGCGGGCTTTGGCCGATCGCGCGGGCGAACGCGTAGGTGTTGTAGCCGCGCTCGTTGTCCGCCTCGAAATCCGCGCCGGGCTTGAACACGCCGAGCGCACGCACCTTGTCCAGCACGCCGAGCCGCTCGAACACCGGCAGGTTCATCGGCAGCAGCGACTCGCCGATATGGAAGCGCGGGTGATGCGCCTTTTCCAGTGCGATCACCTTGTAGCCACGCCGCGCCAGCAGCGCCGCGGCGGTACTGCCGCCCGGGCCGCCGCCAATCACGGCCACATCGCACTGCTCGACTTCCTGCTCCGCCATGCCACTCCCCCGCTGACTGTCGTATGGCCGATTATGGCCGAAGCCGGCGAGTGCGCCAGCGGTGCTCTGTTACCATCGACCACCGCCTCGCCCGTCTTTCGATCCATGCTCAATCCGCAACAACTGGCCGCCGTCGAACATTGCGACAGCCCGCTGCTGGTGCTCGCCGGCGCCGGTTCCGGCAAGACCAGCGTGATCACCCAGAAGATCGCGTACCTGATCGCCCGCAAGCATCTGGCGCCCTCGAAGATCGCCGCCATCACCTTCACCAACAAGGCGGCGAAGGAGATGCGCGAACGCGTGGCCAAGCTGGTCAGCGCGGAGGACGCGGCTGCGCTCACGGTCAGTACGTTCCACGCGCTGGGCCTGAAGTTCTTGCAGATCGAGCACGCGCGCGCCGGCCTGCGCCGCGGCTTCTCGGTACTGGACGCGGACGACAGCGCCGGCATCGTCAAGGAACTGGCACCCAAGGGCATCAAGAACGACGTGCTGTTCGGTCTGCGCAACCTGTTGAGCCGCGCGAAGAACGGCGGGCTGTCGCCGGAGGAAGCACTGGCTGCGGCGCGCAGCCCGCGCGAACTCGAAGCAGCGACCATCTACGACCTGTACCAGCAGCGCCTGGCCGCGTTCAACGCGGTGGATTTCGACGACCTGATCCGGCTGCCGCTGCGCATCCTCGAGGCCGACGCCGAGTGCCGCGATGCCTGGCGCGAGCGTTTGCGCTATCTGCTGGTGGACGAGTACCAGGACACCAACGACGCGCAGTACCGCCTGCTGAAAGTGCTGACCGGCGAGCGCGGCGGGATCACCTGCGTGGGCGACGACGACCAGTCGATCTACGCCTGGCGCGGCGCCAACCCGGAGAACATCGACCAGCTCGGCCGCGACTGGCCCAGCCTGCGCGTGATCAAGCTGGAGCAGAACTACCGTTGCGGCAAGCGCATCCTGCGCGCGGCCAACGCGCTGATCGCGAACAACCCGCACCTGCACGAAAAGAAGCTGTGGAGCGAGCATCCCGAAGGCGCGCCGATCCGCGTACTGGAATGCAAGGAGGCCGAACACGAGGCCGAACACGTCGCCGCGATCGCCACCACGCTGGCGGAGAAGCACAAGGCGCGCTGGCACGACATCGCGATCCTCTACCGCGGCAACTTCCAGGCGCGTCCGCTGGAGAAGGCCCTGCGGCTGGCACGGATCCCCTATCACCTCACCGGCGCGCTGAGCTTCCTTGACCGCGCCGAGGTGAAGGACCTGTTGTGCTACCTGCGCCTGCTGACCAATCCCAGCGACGACGCCGCGTTCCTGCGCGTGGTCAACGTGCCGAAGCGGGAGATCGGCGCGACCACGCTGGAGAAGCTGGGCCAGATCGCGCAATCCCGTCAATCGTCCCTGCTCGATGCCACCCGCAGCGACAGTGTGCTGCGCCAGCTCACCCCGCGCCCGGCCGCCGCGCTGGCCTCGTTCGCCAACCTGCTGGATGAGCTGCGCAGCGCTTCGCTGCACGAGAACGCGGCCGACCTGGTCGAGCTGATCCTGAAACGCACCGGCTACGCCGCGCAGATCGCGGCCGGCACACCCGACGCCAGCGCGCGCGAGCGCAAACTGGGCAACCTGAAGGAACTGGCCGACTGGTTCCGTGCAATGCAGAAGGGCGGCAACAGCGCCGGCGACCTCGCTTCGCAACTGGCCCTGCTCAGCCACGCCGACCGCGACGAGCCGGGCAACGCGGTGCGCATGATGACCCTGCACGCGGCCAAGGGGCTGGAGTTCCGCTTCGTCTTCATCGTCGGCTGCGAGGACGGCACGTTGCCGCATGAAGGTGCGATCGACGAAGGCCGCATCGACGAGGAGCGCCGCCTGATGTACGTCGGCATCACCCGCGCGAAGGAACTGTTGACGTTGTCCTGGTCATCGAAAACCAAGCGCTACGGCGAAGTCCACACCAACCAGCCCAGTCGCTTCCTGCACGAGCTGCCGCAGGTGGACCTGCACTGGCAGGGCAAGGACCCCGAGGCGGACAAGGAAGTGACTCGCGAGACCGCGCAGTCGCACATGGCGAAGATCGCCGCGATGCTGGCGGGCGGGTAGGCGCCTTCGCCGTTGCGCCTCAGCTCCAGCCGTTGAGGAAGACCGTGATGACGATGGCGTTGGTGAAGTCGATCAGGAACGCGCCCACGATGGGCGCCACCAGGAAGGCGCGCGGCGCGGGCCCGAAGCGCTCGGTCAGCGAGCTCATCACCGCCACGGCGTTGGCCGTCGTGCCGAGCATGAAGCCGACGAAGCCGCTGGCCATGACGGCGGCGTCGTAGTCGCGCCCCATCAGGCGCAGCAGCGGCCAGCAACAGAACGCCATGACCACGATCGACTGCGCGCCGAGGATGACCAGCAGCGGCGTGGCCAGCCCGGCAAGATCCCACAGGTGCAGATCCATCAGGGCGACCACCAGGAACAGCGAGAGCGCGGCGCTGCCGATCACGTCGATGCTGCGCGGCGACAGGCCGAACCAGCCGAAGCGGTCGTCGACGTTGCGGATCAGCGCACCCACCAGCATGGCGCCGATGTAGCTGGGCAGGGTCAGCCCCAACGCGCCCAGCCCACCGCTGATCCACGCACCGATACCCATCGCCAGCAGGATGACCACGAAACTGCGGAGCCCGGCGTAGGCCTGCTCCTCGGCGCTAACGACAGGTGCCGTGACGGCGAGCGGCACCGCTTGCGGCGCCGCCGGCACGCCATCGGCGAGGTCCAGCGAGCGCGGCGTGCGCAACCTGAGGCGCTCGATCAGCATCGTGCCCAGCGGCGCGCCGATCACCGAGGCAAAGACGATGCCGGCCATCGCGTTGGCCAGCGCCACGCTCGGCGCACCTTGCACGCCGGCGGCGGTGAACAGCGGCGCGAACGCCAGGCCGGTGGCGGGGCCGCCGGCCAGCGTGACCGAGCCGGTGATCACGCCGAACAGTGGCGGCAGCCCGAACACCGTGGCCAGCGCCATGCCCACCACGTTCTGCACCACGGCGAGCGCGGTGGCGAGGCCGAGGAACAGCACGATCTGGCGGCCGCCGACCTTGAGCAGCGAGGTGCTCGCGTTGAAGCCGATGCCGGTGAAGAACGCAATCATCAACGGCTGCTTGAACGTCGTATCGAAGCGCACCGGGGTGATGTCCCACTGGCGGCAGACGAGCAGCGCCAGCGCCACCAGCAAGCCGCCGATCACCGGCGCCGGGATGCTGAAGCGCAACAGCAGCGGCACCCGCGCCCGGATCGCGTAGCCGACGATCAGGAACACGCCGCCGCAGGCCACGGTCTGGATGGGGTCAAGTGTCAACACGCTGATGCTCCCCTCGGCTGCGGCGGCTTGCCGTCGACGCGCGACCACCCGGGGTGCGCGTGTGCACGGCGATCATCTCATCCGCCCCGGAACGCCGGCGCGAGCAGGTTGTCCACGATGTCCTCGACGCCCATAGCGACCGGGTCCTGGCAGGGCAGCTGCAGCAGATCGCCGATCCGTTGACAGGCTGCCAGCGCCTCCGAGGCCGGCAGGCCGGAAGTGTTGAGCGCGACGCCGACGGCCTTGACCGCAGGGTTGGTCAGACGTGCTGCAACGAGGTTGGCCTCCAGACAGCGTTTCAGTTCCGGCAGCGGATAGCCGGACAGGCCGCGCATGTGGCGCCGGGTCGGCTCATGGCACAGCACCAGCGCATCGGGCTGGGCCCCATGCAGCAAGCCCAGCGACACGCCGGCGTAGGACGGATGGAACAGCGAGCCCTGGCCCTCGATCAGGTCCCAGCCGCCGTCGTTGCGGGCCGGTGAAATCCATTCGACCGCGCCGGAGATGAAGTCGGCAACCACCGCATCGACCGGCACGCCGGCACCGGCGACGAAGATGCCGGTCTGGCCGGTGGCACGGAAATCCGCCGGGCAGCCGCGCCGCCGCAGGGCGCGCTCCAGCGCCAGCGTGGTGTACATCTTGCCGACTGAACAGTCGGTGCCCACCGTAAGCAACCGTCGACCGGCGCGCGGACGGCCATTGCCGACCGGTATGCCGGGCGCCGGGTCGCGGGCATCGAACAACATGCGGCCGTTGCGTCGTGCCGCCGCCACGATGTCCGCGTTATCCCGCAGCTTCTGATGCAGGCCGGCGACCACGTTGAGGCCGGCGTCGAGCGCCGCGACGGCATCGGCCACGATGTCCGCCGCCATCGTGCCGCCGGCGTTCGCGGTGCCGATCATCAGGGTGTTCGCGCCCCGGGCCCTGGCTTCGGCCATGCCGATGTCGGGCAGGCCCAGCGTCAGCGCGCAGTCGCGATGGCGGTATTGGCCCACGCACCATTCGGGGCGCCAGAAAGCCACGCCTCTGGCCGTCTTGATGGCCAGATCGTCGGCCGGATTGCCCAGGTACAGCAGATAAGGCGGTCCCCAGTGGGCAGGCAGGGTCGCATCGCCATGGTTCGACATGAAAGAGGTACTCCACTTGACGGCTGCGCCGTCGAATAGATGAGGGATGTCGTGTCGACCGCCGTGCGGCAAGGCCGTGGTCCAACCGGACCGGGACCGAGCCGTGTCGGCGATCCGCAAGCCAGCCGGATCTCCGGTTTGCCGGACTCGGCCTTCCGGCACCGCCGGCCGATGCGTCAATGCATGGCTTCGACCTTGCCGAGGCCGGCGGGGTTGCGCGGATCGCTGGCGGCCGCCTTGATGTTCGTGGCCTTGTCCCACGTCACCACATTCATGTTGCCCCAGGTGTCCTTGTCGTTGATCTCGTAGCCCATGGCCTTGAGCTGGTCGACCACGCCGGCGGAAAGGCTGCCCGGCTCGATGTCCACGCGGTCGGGAAGGTACTGGTGGTGAAAGCGCTTCTGCGCGGTGATCTCGCTGGCGGTCTTGCCGTCGACGAACGCGAGAATGCCTTCCAGCACCTGGGTGATGATGGTGGAGCCGCCGGGCGAGCCGATCACCAGCAGGCGGTCCTTGCCGATCACGAAACTCGGCGACATCGAGGACAACATGCGCTTGCCGCCGACCGGCGCGTTGGCGGACCCGCCGATGAGGCCGAACGCATTCGGCTTGCCGGCGACCAGGGCGAAATCGTCCATCTCGTCGTTCAACAGCACACCGGTGGTTCCGGCGACGAACTTGGAGCCCAGCGTGGTGTTGACCGTGGCGGTCATGGACACCATGTTGCCGTCCTTGTCGATGATGGAAAAATGCATGGTGTGCATGCCCGGCTGCGGCGCATGCGCGGCCGGCAACCACGACGACTGGGTCGCCCGCTCCGGCAGGATGCTCTGCCGCAGGCCATCGGCGTAATACGGCGATAGCAGCATGTCCAGCGGCATCTTCACGAAGTCCGGATCGCCCAGGTATTCGTTGTGGTCGCGGAACGCGCGGCGCATCGCCTCGACGGTGTAATGGATCCGATGCACCTGATCCATGTTCTTCAGGTCGATGCCCGCCAGGATGTTCAGCATCTCCGCGATCGCCACGCCACCGGACGACGGCGGCGGCGCAGTGACGATCTTGTAGCCGGCGTACTGCAGCTCGATCGGCGCGCGCTCCCTGGCCTTGTAGCTGGCCAGGTCGGCCATCGTCCAGGTGCCGCCGGCCGCTTTCACCGCGGCGACCATTTCCGCGGCCACCGGGCCCGTATAGAAACCCCTGGCGCCCTGCTCGGCAAACGCCTTCAACGTGCGCGCCTGATCCCTGTCGCGGAACAGATCGCCGACCGCCGGCACCTGGCCGCCGGGCAGGAACTTGGCCGCCGATGCCGGATAGCGCTGCAGTACATCGCGGGTGTGCGCGATCGAATGCACCAGCGCGCCGGTCGGATGAAAACCATCCTCGGCGAGCCGGATCGCCGGACGCACGGACACGGTCAACGGCAGCTTTCCGTATTTCGCCGACATGAAGGCAAGGCCGGACGGCAAGCCCGGGATGCCGGCCGCCAACGGGCCATTGAGCGAGGTGTCGCGATTGGGGCTGCCGTCCTTGTTGACGTAGTCCGCGCTGCTGACGGCCTTGGGCGCCATCTCGCGCGCATCGATGAACGTGTTTTTCCCGGTGGCCGCATCGTGGATCAGCGCAAGAAAGCCGCCACCCAGGCCGGAGGCTTCGGGCTGCACCACCGACAGCGAGGTGGCCACGGCAACCGCGGCATCGACCGCGTTGCCGCCCTTGGCCAGGGTTTCGAAACCGGCCTCGGTGGCGAGGGCATTGGCGCTGGCGATCGCGGCGGTTTTCGATGGTGCGGCGTCGCGCGCAAACGTCAGCACGCTGAACGTCGCGATCGCCATCACCAGGACGGGCCGGCACCAGCGCAACGCGGGCCGGTGCGCGGTTGTCCGGCAGGCGCTCATGGCAGGGGATCGCGGCGTGTTTCGATCGGACATTCGTGCATCTCCACGGGATGGTTGAGCATAGTCACTGGTGGCCAGGCGCCACCAATGAAAAGACCGCTGCGTTGCATAACTGGCGGTTGTGAACGGCTGCAGGAAAGCGAAAGCCCCGGTATCGCCGGGGCTTTCATGGCGGGCGGACCCGGGCCTACCAGTGGTACATGACTTTGCCGTACACGAACGCGCCCTGGAAACCGAATGGCGAGCTCGACGAATACGGAAAGGCGCCGTTCTGATCGCTGTCCTGCCGGGTCTTCGCCGGGTAGGTGTCGAGCACGTTGTCGCTGCCGACGGTGAACGTCCACTGGTCCAGGTTGTAGTTCAACGCCAGGTCGATGATCCACTTGTGCGGATACACCTGATCGTTCAGATAGCTGGTCGAACCATACGAGGTGATGCGGCCGTATCGCGTGGCGGTGCCGGTCACGCCCCAGCGGCCGAAGTTGTAGGTCTCGGTCAGGATGACCTTGCTGCGCGGCGCGGTATCCGCCAGCAGGCCCTTGGTGGCGCTGCGGTTGAGGCGCAGGAAGATCGCACCCAGCGAATCGAGCACGGCCGGGTTCGGCCGCACGCCGGTGACCTTGTTCTTGTTGTACGTCGCCGAGAGTGTCGTCATCAGCGTGCCGCCGTTGCTGAAGTCGCTGCGGTAACTGGAGACCCAGTCGACGCCCTGGCTGCGCACATCGCCGGCGTTGGTGAAGTAGGCGATGCCGCTGTATTGCAGGTTGGTGACGCCGTTGGCGGCGAGATAGTCCTTCACCGCCGGCGTCGACGTGGAGATCGAGCTCGACAACGCGATGCGGTCGCTGACGCTGATCTGGTAGGCGTCGATGCTCAGGCTAAGCGCATCGCTCGGATTCCACACCATGCCGAAGGTGTAATTGCGCGATTTCTCGGGCTTCAGCGGTTCGCTGCCAAGCAGCACGGCGATGGGGTTGCCGACCGGCACCAGGCCGCGCAGGTAGATGCCCGGCGGCAGGCCCAGCGAATTGCCGGCGCCGAAGGAGGCCGAGGTGGTTTCCGAATAGTGCTGCTGCCCAAGCGTCGGTGCGCGGAAACCGGTCGAGGCGCTGCCACGCAGGGCGAACGTATCGGTGAAGTCGAAGCGGGCCGACAGCGCGCCGGAGGTGGTGGTGCCGAAGTCCGAATAGTCCTCGTGGCGCGCGGCCAGCGAAACGCCCAGCTTGTCCGTGAGGTTGGTTTCCAGTTGCACGTACTCGGCCAGATCCCTGCGCGCCACCGACATCGCATCCTGCGGACCCCAGCCGGCAAAGCCCTGCGCGCCGCCGCGCACGCCCGAGGTGCCGACGTAGTACGAGCCCGGCTCGCCGGCCTCGACGTTATAGGCCTGGCGCAACCATTGCGTGCCGAAGGACACGGTGACCGGGTTGGGCAACCAGCTGGCGCGCATCTCCTTGGAAATGTCGATATCGAACGTCTGCTGCGTTGCCGTCAGGGTGCCATCGTGGAAGCCGGTCGGGCTGCTGCCGAAATCGTTCAGCAGCGCGTAGTTGGTGGTGTTGAGGGTGCTGTAGAAGACCCGGTTGCCGCCGTAGTTCGCGCTGACGTCCCAGTGCCAGCCGTTCGCCACCCCGCGCAGCCCGGCGACCAGCGAGCGGTCGATCGAGACGCCGTGTTCCTTCGGCAGGAAGCCGTCCGGATAGACCAGCCCGATCAACGCGTTGTTCGGGCTCGGCGTATTGGTGCCGTAGCGGAAGAATCCGCGCGGTTCGCCGACGCGGCGCCCATAGTGTCCGAACGCGTAGAACTGCACGCCGGGGCTGATGTCGTACTGCGTGTTGAGCAGCAGGTTCTGGTTCTTGAACGACACCGCGCCGAACTGGAATTTCGGGCCCAGCTGGCTGAAGCCGGGGCGGCGGTCCACGCCGGCGCGATTGGTCGGGCTCTGGTTGCTCTTCTCCATGGCGAAGCGCATCCAGCCCTTGTCGCCGCCCAGCGGGAAACCGAGATTGGCCGAGCCCTGCCATTGCCGTCCGTCACCGGCCGAATACTGCCCGCCGGTGGCCTGCACGTCGCCGCCTTTGGCACCTTTCTTCAGGATGATGTTGATGACGCCGGCCAGTGCGTCCGAACCGTACTGCGCCGACGCGCCATCCCGCAGCACCTCGACATGATCGATGGCGGACATCGGGATGGTGTTGAGGTCGATGCCCTGCGAGCCCTGGCCGATCTGGCCGAGGCTCAGCAGCAGCGCGCCGGAATGCCAGCGCTTGCCGTTCACCAGCACCAGCACCTGGTCCGGCGACAGACCGCGCAACTGGAATGGCCGCTGGAACGCAAAGGTGTCCGAGGCTGGCGCAAACGGAAAGTTCAACGAGGGGATCGCGCGCGCAAGCGCCTGGGTGAGGTCGATCGTGCCGGTCTGCTTCAGCACGTCGGCGGAGATCACGTCGATGGGCGTCAGCGACGAGCTTTCCGTGCGGTTGCCCGCACGCGTGCCGGTGACGACCACCGGACCCAGGTTCCTCACCCTGGCCGGCGTTTCGGTCGGGGTCTGCGCAGGCACCGCGCCGGACGCCGGCGGACTTGCGTTCTGCGCCGCTGCGGGGCGGACGAGCGCAAGCAGCACAGCCGCAGCCAGCAAGGTCGGAGTGATCCGGCCGGGACGCTTGTTCATGGCATTCCCCCAGTGTTTTGCCGCTATGTCATCGTGGATCAGGGCGGTCGCCTGGCTCGGTCCGTCGACGAATATCCGCCTGCAGATCATCCCGAAGCCCCTTCGATGCTGCGATACGGTGAAGCCGTGCAGGGTGGCTCGCTCGTGGTCGCGGTGCGGTTCGGCCGGACATCCGCCCACCCCACGACCGCGGGTCGAGCATAGTCACAGGCGCGCGGGCGTCACCAATGAAAAGACCGGCACATTGCATAACTGAAGGTTGTGGGTGCGCTGCGGGTTTCTCGACGAGCCCCGCAGCATGGGCTGACCGGGGAAATGCATGCCTTCAGGCCGGCGCCAGCATCTGCAGGGCCAATTGGCGCACCAGATCGAGAAAATGTTTCTGCAACGGATTCAGCGGGCTGTCTTGCCGGTAGACCGCATAGAGCACGACGTCCAGCTTCAGCTTCAAGGGACGCGTCTGCACGATCTCCCCGCCACCGCGCGTTGCGGTGAAGGGGTCGACCAGGGCCAGGCCGGCACCTTGCGCGACGAGCGAATAGGCCAGCTGATAGGTCTGCACCCAGACCGAGGTCTGCGGCGCCGGAATCACCTGGGTCAGGTGGCTTTGCAGCATGCGGCCAAGCGCATCCTGCATCGCGATGCCGACCATGGGCTGGCCGGCCAGCGCGGCCACTGGCAACGGCTGCGCCAGCTCTTCGGCCGACCACCAGCCGGGCGGAGCAATGACCATGACGTGGCCGTGGCACAGCGGTTCCTGTCGCAGCCCCTGGTGACTGGCCGATTGCAGCGTGAGGCCGATGTCCGCCTCGTGCAGCATCAGCGATTCGCACATTTCCGCCGAGTGCTGGGTAAACAACTGGGCCGTGCTGCCCGGAAATGTCTTGCGCAACTGCGTCGTCGCATCGGGCACCAGTGCATGCGCCAGCGTGGGCGTGCAGGTCACCCGCAACGGCTCGCTTTCCGGACGGCCGATGTTGGCGGTGAGACGCTGCAGATCGTGCAGGTCCTGGATGATTCTCTCGACGCGATGGCGCAGCAGCAGGGCTTCCGGCGTCGGCTGCAGACGGCCGCGCACGCGACAGAACAGGGCAAAGCCAAGTTGCGTTTCGGCGTGCTGCAGCGCCTTGCTGGCCGCTGGCTGCGAAACATTCAGCAGATCCGCGGCGCCGGTGAGGCTGCCGGTGGTGAGCACGGCATGAAACAGCTCGATATGGCGCAGACGCATGTCGGGTTTTCGCCCCTCGAAAAGGCCTGAGTCATTTCGACGCTGGTGCCCGAGTGCACCATACGAGCCAGGGCGGCGCAAGTTTCGCGATGGCCGCGCGGCCAGCAGATGCCCGGCATGGCGCGATCGCGCGGATCGACCGCTCTACAACAGCCGCTCCGCTTCCAGTTCACTTTTCAGATAAGCGTAATAGATCGGTGCGGCGATCACGCCGGGCAGGCCGAAGGCGGCCTCCATCAGCAGCATGGCAACCAGCAGCTCCCACGCACGGGCGCGGATCTGCGTGCCGACGATGCGCGCGTTGAGGAAGTATTCCAGCTTGTGGATCAGGATCAGGAACACCAGCGCGGCGATGCCCACGCCCAGCGACACCGACAGCCCGGCGATCGCGATGGCCGTATTGGAAATCAGATTGCCCAGCACCGGCAGCAGCCCGACCACGAACGTCGCCACCACCAGCGTCTTGGCCAGCGGCACGTGAATGCCCAGCAGCGGCAGCAACACGAGCAGGAAGATCGCCGTGAACACGGTATTGATCAGCGAGATCTTGATCTGCGCGAACACGATGTTGTGGAACGCCACGGCCAGATGCTGGCAGCGCATGCCCAGCGCCATGGCGAGCGGGCCGACCTGGTGCGCCGGGCGCGCCCGGCTGAGCGCGATGATGGCACCCAGGATCAGGCCGATGATGATGTGCACGAACCCCCGCACCGCCTCCTTGCCGGCCAGTTGCAGTGTGCCGGCATGCTTGCGCATCAGCTCGGCGGCGCCCACCCGCAAATCCTCGACGCTGTCCGGCAGGTTGTTGACCAGCATCGGCGGCAATTGCTGGCGTGCCTTCTCCACCAGTGGCATCAGCTGTTGCTGCCACAGCAATTCGGGGTTGCCTATCTCGTTGTGGAAAAGGCTGATGGCGCCGAGGATCAGCAGGATCAGCAAACCCACCACGATCGCACCAAGCAACGCCACCACCACCACGCGCGCGCGCGCGCCGGAAATGCGCCGGCCCAGCAGGGGCGTCATCGCCCGCACCAGTTCGTAAACCAGCAGCCCGGCCAGCAACGCCGACAGCAGATGGATGGCGAGGATCGCCGTCAGGGCCAGCGCGGCCAGCACGTAGCTCGCATAGCGTATGGCGGGCGTGGGCTCGCTCGAAGCAGGGAAACTCGAGGCGGGCAAGGGAGAATCCATGCGGGCGGGACCGTGGGGCGGAAGCCGCAGTCTGTCAGCAGCACGCGAACGCTGCCAGCCCTGCCACACGGCTGTCGTAAACTCTGTTCATCGTTTCGCAACGCCCCGCTCAAAGGATCACTGCATGCCATTGCGCTTCTCCGCGATCCTGCTCGCGTTCGCCCTGTTGTCCGGTTGTGCGGCTGTGCCTTCCGGGCCCGTTGTTGCGCCCCGGACTGCCGCCGCACCGCTGGCTGCGGTTGCCGCCAATGACAATCTCAACGCCGTGCTCTGGACCCAGACTGCGATCGAGCACGACCTGATTTACCTGCAGACCTATCGCGACGCCCAGTCGCGTCTGCTGGCCGCCTTGAAGGACCCGCATTGGAACGCGCTGGCCGCTGACGACCGTGCACCGTCAAGCAGGCGTCTCAAGCCGGCGGTGGTGCTGGACGTCGATGAAACCGTGCTGGACAACTCGCCCTACCAGGCCGGGCTGGTCCGCAGCGGCGGCGAGTTCAACGAGGCCGACTGGGCGGCGTGGTGCAAGGAGGAGCGGGCTCGCGCGCTACCGGGCGCCGTCGAATTCACCCGGTTTGCCGCCAGCCATGGCATCGCCGTCATCTACATTTCCAACCGCGCGAAGGATCTGGATCAGGTCACCCTGGCGAACCTGCGCAAGGCCGGCCTGCCGGTGTCCGGGCCGGAGGCATTTCTGGGCCTCGGTACGTTCGTCGAAGGGTGCGAGCAGGTCGGCACGGAAAAAGGCTGCCGGCGCCAGCGGGTGGCCCGCGCCTACCGCGTGCTGATGCAGTTCGGCGATCAGATCGGCGATTTCGTGACGGTGACCGCCAATACCCGCGACGGTCGTCGCAAGGCGATGGCGCCGTATCTGGACTGGATCGGCACGCGCTGGTTCGTGCTGCCGAACGCCGCCTACGGCTCGTGGGAGCCGGCGTTGTTCGGCAACGACTGGAGCGCGACGCCCGAACATCGGCGCCGGCAAAAGATCAACGCGTTGCGCTACCCATAGAATGGTGGAATATTTCTCTTTTAAATCATTCAATTACAGTGCATAACAAAAGTATTGCCTTAATGTTAACGAACAAGTAATATTTCGTCTGCCAACACCTGCTGACCAACCTTTTTGCGGGCGAGGCCATTTCCCTTCCGGCTCTGCCGGATTTCCCCGCGCGGCCCAGGCCCGCGGGGTTTTCTTTTTGCGGCTTGCCCTGCGCTTGTTTCCGGGCCATCGTGGCGCTTACGCTGCGCGATCACGCCCCTGCGCGACCTCCGTCGCCATGCAGCCCATTACCGCGAGAACCCCCATGCGTCCTGCCCCCCTGCGACACCTGCTGCTGCCGCTGCTCGCCGCGCTGTTGCTGAGCGCCTGTCATGGCAGGGACGAAACCGCCCAGTCCGGTGGCAGCACGCCAGAGGCCGCGCTGCAGGCTTCGGTCGACCTGCTGAAGGCCGGAGACTTCAACGGCCTGTGGAAGCACGCGCTGCCGCCGGCCGACTACGCCAACCTGCGGGCCGACTGGAGCCGCCACCAGCGGGATCCACGGCCGATCTCCGCCGAGGATCGCGTCCGCTTCAGCGAGACGATGCAGAAGCTCACCGGGGCTGACGCCGAAGCCAAGCTGTACGCCGAATTGCAGCCGAAATTGGCCAGCATGCAGCAGCAGTATAAGGATCAACTGCCGGTGCTGGTCAGCGTGGGCGAAGCACTGGTGAAAAGCGGCGTGTCGCAGAGCAAGAGCCTCAGCGACGCACAGAAGGCGCAGGCCGGCAGCGTGATCGACGTACTCGCGCCGTGGGTACGCCAGACGCCATGGTTCGACCAGGCCAAGGCGAAGCAGGCCATCGGCGTGGCGGTGGCGACGGCGCGCAAGCTCGACCTGAAGACCCCGGAGCAGCTGCGCACGATGGATTTCGACGCCGCGATGGGCAAGTACGCCACCGGCTATGCGGGGCTCAAGCAGCTGCTGGGCATCTATGGCCTGCCAGTGGATGAGACGTTGAACTCGGTCCGGTTCACGCCCGTGTCCAGCGGACATGGTCACGCCGTGGTCAGGGTCGACTACACCTTGCTCGGCAAGCCGCTGTCGACCGAATCCAAGCTGGTGCAGCAGGATGGCCGCTGGTATAGCGAGGACATGCTGGACAACGCGCGCAAGGCACACCTGCAGGCGACCCAGCCGGCACCGGCCGGGACTGCCGGCAGCGCGGTCACCGTGGACTGAACGGCGCAACCGTTAGAATAGACGGATGCAAACAACCTCCACCGCGGATTCCACCGCCCGTCCACGCGCTCCCTGGTGGTTCAACCTGGCCGGCCAGTTGCTGCAGCCCTGGGTGCGCATCCGCCGCGACCCTGCGGAGCCGGCCACGTTGCTGCAGCCGGGCGTGCCGGTCTGCTACGTGATCGAGCGAGACGGCTTTTCCGATGCGCTGATCCTGCAGCGCGCCTGCCGCGAAGCGGGCCTGCCCAACCCGATGCGACCCTTGGCCGGCACGCGTCGGCGCCGCTCGGTATTCGCGCTGGCGCGGCGCGATGGCCGGCTGCTGGGCCGAAACCGCAAGCGCGCTCCGAACGAGCCGCTGCGGCAACTGGTGCGTTCGCTGGAAGGCATGCCCGAGCGCGACATCCAGATCGTGCCGGTGTCGATCTACGTCGGCCGCGCGCCGAGCCGCGACAGCGGCTGGTTCCGCGTGCTGTTCTCGGAAAACTGGGTCATGGTCGGCCGCTTCCGCCGGCTGCTGGCGCTGCTGTTGAATGGCCGCGACACCGTGGTGCATTTTTCCGCGCCGGTGTCGTTGCGCAGCGTGCTGGCCGAATCCGGCGAGATCGCGCCGGAACGCTTCACGCGCAAGATCGCCCGGGTACTGCGCACCCATTTCCACCGCATTCGCGCTGCAGTGATCGGGCCCGACCTTTCGCACCGGCGCACCGTGGTCGATGCCGTGCTGAATGCCGAACCGGTGCGCGCGGCGATCGCCGCCAGCGCGGCCAAGGAGAAGATCAGCCACGCCAAGGCCTGGCGCAAGGCGCACACGCTGGTGCTGGAGATTGCCGCGGATTACTCGCACCCGGTGGTGCGTTCGGTCTCGTTCCTGCTGGCGAATTTCTGGAACAAGCTGTACGACGGCATTGCCATGCATCATTTCGACAAGGCCCGCGCCGCCGCGCCCGGTCACGAAGTGGTCTACGTGCCCTGCCATCGCAGCCATGCCGACTATCTGCTGATGAGCTATCAGCTGCACGTGTCCGGCGTGGTGGTGCCGCACATCGCGGCCGGCGTGAACCTCAACCTGCCGATCATCGGACCGATCCTGCGCCGCGGCGGCGCATTCTTCCTGCGCCGCAGCTTCAAGGGCAATGCGCTGTATTCGGTGGTGTTCAACGAGTACCTGGCCCAGCTGATCGATCGGGGCGTGCCGATCGAATATTTCATCGAAGGCGGCCGCTCGCGCACCGGCCGGCTGCTGGCGCCGCGCGCCGGCATGCTGGCGATGACGGTGCGCGCATTCCTGCGCGCACCGCGCCGGCCGGTGCTGTTCCAGCCGGTCTACATCGGTTACGAAAAGCTGATGGAAGGCAAATCCTATGCGGGCGAGCTCAGCGGCCAGCCCAAGGAAAAGGAGTCCCTGCTCGGCCTGCTGCGCGGACTGAAAGTGCTGCGCCAGCGCTACGGGCATGTCGCGCTGAATTTCGGGGAACCGATCGCGCTGACGCCGTTGCTCGACGCGGCCAGCGCCGACTGGCGCGCGGCCAGTGCCGATCCGGATGCCAAGCCGGAGTGGCTCAACGGCGTGACCGATCAGCTGACCGAACAGATCCAGATCAACATCAACCGCGCCGCCGACGTCAATCCGATCAACCTGCTGGCCTTGGCCCTGCTGGCCACGCCCAAGCACGCGATGGCCGAAAGCGACCTGCTGACCCAGCTCGAACTGAGCAAGACGCTGCTGGAGGAACTGCCGTATTCCGATCGCGTCACGCTGACCCCGATGAATCCGGCCGCGATCATTGCCTACGGCGAACAGATGGGCTGGATCCAGCGCGTGCAGCATCCGCTGGGCGACGTGCTCACCGTGAGCGGCGAACAGGCCGTGCTGCTCAGCTACTTCCGCAACAACGTGCTGCACCTGACCGCCACTGCGGCGTGGGTCGCCTGCTGCTTCCTCAACAATCGGCGCATGGCGCGCGCCTCGGTCCTGCGGTTGGGCCGCATCATCTACCCATTCATCCAGGGCGAACTTTTTCTGCCGTGGGATGGCGAGGGCTTTGCCGCCCAGTTGCAGGCGACCATCGATTTCTTCGTGCGGCGCGGTTTGCTCGAATCGGTCAGCGAAGGCCGCACGCTGGAACGCAGCGCCGGCCAGGAAGACAGTGCATTCCAGCTCAAGGTGATAGCGCGCAGCCTGATCCAGGCGTTCGAGCGGTACTACATCACCATCGCCGCGCTGGCCAAGAACGGCCCGCACACGATGACTGGCGCGGAACTGGAGAACGCCTGCACGCTCACCGCGCAGCGGCTGTCCCTGCTAAACGAGCTGTCCGCGCCGGAGTTCTTCGACAAGGCGCTGTTCCGCGGCTTCATCCAGAAGCTGCGCGAGCGCCGCATCGTGTGGACCGATGACGCCGGCAAGCTCGACTACGACAGCGCGCTCGAAGGCATGGTGCGCGATGCGCGGGTGATTCTTTCGCGCGAGGTACGCCATTCGATCCTGAAGATCACGCCCGGCGGCAACGAGAAGGGAGCCGCGCCGGCCGAAGCCTCGAACGACGACATCCCCGCGGACGGCGCCCAGTCCCCGGCCATGCCGGGCCGCCGCAGCGGCGAGCGGCTGCCTTCGGATGCCTCCAGCGAGGACCTGCACCAGCGCCATGTCGATGCCGAGCATCAGCTGCATGCGCACACAGCCGCCACTGACGATGCCGAAGAGCCGCGGCAATCCGATCTTCCTCTCTGAAACCACGCCGGCCGGAACACGGCCGGCCATCCGGTAGCATGCACGCATGAGCGAACAATCCCCCAAGACCCCGTCGGACTCGACCACGCACTTCGGCTTCCGCGACGTGCCGGTGGGCGACAAGCAGAAGCTGGTCGGCCAGGTATTCACCTCGGTCGCGCGCAGCTACGACCTGATGAACGACCTGATGTCATTCGGCGTGCATCGGTTGTGGAAGCGCCACTTTGTCGCGGTCAGCGGTGTGCGCCGCGGCGACCGCGTGCTGGACCTGGCCGGTGGCACCGGCGATATCGCCGCGCTGCTCAGGCCCGTGGTGGGCGAGGAGGGCGAGGTGGTGGTCGGCGACATCAACGCGGCGATGCTCGGGGTCGGCCGCGATCGCATGACCGATCGCGGCCTGGTCGCCGGGCTGCGCTGGGCACAGCTGAACGCCGAGGCGCTGCCGTTTCCGGACAACAGTTTCGATGCGGTGACCATGGCATTCGGCCTGCGCAACGTCACCGACAAGGACAAGGCGCTGGCCGACATCTGCCGCGTGCTCAAGCCCGGCGGCCGCCTGCTGGTACTGGAATTTTCCAAGGTGCAGAGCGAGACGTTCGGCAAGCTGTACGACTTCCACTCCTTCAAGATCCTGCCCAGGCTCGGCCAGCTGTTCGCCGGCGACGCCGACAGCTACCAGTACCTGGCCGAGTCGATCCGCAAGCATCCGGACCAGGCGACCCTGAAAGGCATGATGGAACACGCCGGCTTCGGTCGCGTCGAAGTGCGCAACTTGAGCAACGGCATCGTGGCGATCCACCGGGCGTACAAGCTGTAGCGACCCAGCCGGCCGTTGCCGCGCGGCTGATCCAGATCAGTGGCCCGGCGAGGCCGGCGGCGTATGTTGGGGTTCCCTTCCCCAGCGAGTTTCGCCATGTCTGCCGACACCGTGATCGAACCCAACGTCCACACTTTCGACGCGCGCGGCGTGGCGCGGCGCTTCCGCCATTCGGCGATCTTCGGCGCGATCGACGTGCTGCGTTCGGGCGAAACGATGCGCTTCGTCAACGACCACGATCCGATCCCGCTGATCGCCCAACTGCGCGACCGGCTCGGTGAAAATCTCACGGTCACCTATCGTCAGCGCGATGCCGGCGCAATCGTGATCGACTTCGGCATCAACGGGCTTCCGGTCGAGTGATCCGGGCCTGCGCATGAACCATCCTGCGTTCTACGACCAGGCGCCGCGCATCGTGACGCGCGATCCATTGGCCGCCTTCCTCGGCGCCACCGGCGACGGCATGCTGGAGTACCGCTACATCGATGCGGTGCGGCTGGCTGGCCATTCCTGTCCCACGGTAGCCGGGGCCTACCTGATGGCACGCACCGCGCTGCGCGCGCTATATCCGGACGAACCGGCCGAACGCGGCGGCATCGCCCTGCGCATGCCGGCCGCCGAGGACGACGGCGTCACCGGCGTGATCGCGCAGGTGCTCACGCTGATCACCGGTGCCGCTTCGCGCAACGGCTTTCATGGCATCGGCGGGCGTTTCGTACGGCAGTCGCTGCTGGAGTTTTCGGACGCTGGAGACACTGCCGGCGTGCAATTCCGTCGTCGCGACAACGGCAGCGCAGTAGCGGTGGAACTGGACCTGACCACGGTGCCGGCGCCAGCGAACCTGCGCGAGCTGATAGGTGCCGCGCTCATGCCCGCTGCCACCGCCGAACAACGCGCGGCGCTGGCGCAGGCGTGGCAGGGCCGCGTACGGCGCCTGCTGCTGGATCATGCCGACGACCCCATGGTGTTGCGGCTGGCACGGCTGCACTGATCCATACAATGCGGCCGCGACGCGACGGCGCCCGCTCAGACGTCGAGGATCAGCAACGTGCCCTTGCTGCCTGGCGCCACCGCATGCGGCGTGCCCGCCGGCACCAGGTAGAACCCGCCCGCGCCGACCGTCACTATCCTTCCGGCCACGTCCAGGCGCAATTCGCCATCGAGCACAAGCAGGCCTTCTGCGTAAGCGTGCATCTCGGCCGGATAGGGCTGAGCATCCATGCGAAGCAGCTTGAGGTTGGCGTCGCCGATGCGCGCGACCAGCTTCGACCGCCATGCCTGGTCCAGCAGCGCGGCGCTTCGATGCAAGTCGACCGGGTCGCTCATCGCGTCGTCCTCAGCATCGTTCGCACGTGGCATCGACCTGCGCCACGGGCGGCCGCGCGGGTCGACGCCGCGCGTTCGCCAGCACCACCCCGGCTACCGTGATCACGCCGCCGACCAGAGTCAGCGCACCCGGCCGTTCGCCCAGCCAGAGCCAGCCTATGAGTACCGCGATCGGCGGCGAGAAGTAGATGAAGCTGGAGACCTGCGAGGCCGAGGCCTGGCGCAGCGCGGCGTTCCACGCGAGGTAGCCGACGAAGGTCGGCGCGATGCCCAGCCAGAGCAGCGCGGCGATGTGCTTCCACGGCGCGGCTTCCAGTGCCTGTGGCAGATGCAGTCCGAATGGCAGGGCGCCGAGCGTGCCCGCGAAGAACGTGAACGCGGTGACGCCAAGCATGCTGCTGCGTTCGAACAGTGGTTTCTGTCCGACCCAGTAGAACGCCGAAACCAGCACACTGACGAGTACCAGCGCCGCCATCGGCTCGAACCTCACCTGCTTGCCGCTCGCCAGCACCACCAGGATCACCCCGACCAGGGCGACGCCAAGGCCGGCCAGCATGCGCGGTGACAGCCTCTCGCCCACCCACACCGCCGACACCGCCGCGGTGGCGGCCGGTATCAGCGAGATCAGGATCGATGCGGTGCCGCTGGCGATGCGCGTTTCGGCGTAGTTGAGGCACAAGTGATACACGGTCAGGCCGGTCACGCCGAGCAGCGCCAGCTGCGGCCAGTCGCGCCGCGCGGGCAACGGTATCCGCCTGACAACCATCAGCGCGGCAAAGCACAGCGAACCGAGCGCAAGGCGCGCCAGCGCCACCTCGCCAGGCGAGAAGGAGGCCAGCGCGTAGGCGATCGCGGCGTACGCCGAGGACCAGGTCAGCAGGGCAATGCCGATGTAGCAGAGGGCGCGACCGTCGAGTCGGGCAGTATCCATGGGGACGGATCCTGAGATGGGAAGTGCGCATCCTAGTCTTGCCGATGGCGCTGGGGAATAATGGATCGAATCGTTTCCATGACGCTTCGCCGACGATCGAAATCTTCCACGAGGAGCCTGCCTTGGAATCGAAACCCGAGTTGGACGACAAGGACTGGCAGCTGCTGGAAGCGCTGCAACGGGATGCCCGCCTGGGCTATGCCGAGCTGGGGCGCAAGGTGCGACTGTCCGCCCCGGCGGTGGCCGAGCGGGTGAAACGGCTGGAGGAGGCCGGCGTGATCAGCGGCTACCGCGCCACCGTCAATCCCAAACGGCTGGGCTATGGCATCAGCGCCATGGTTCGATTGCGCTGCGACGGCATCACCTGCGCGCGTATCGGCGCGCTGGTGGAGGACATCCCCGAGGTGCTCGAATGCCGCCGCCTGGCCGGCGAGGACTCGGCGCTGCTGCACGTGGTGGCGATGTCGATCAGCCACCTGGAATCCGTGCTCGACCGCCTGCTGAAAACCGGCGCCAGCAACAGCACCACCACCCTGATCGTGCTGCAGACACCGCACGAGCACAGACCGCTGACGCGGGCGATGTGGAACGCGGCGGTGGCCATGTCGCGCGAATGATCGTCATGTCGGCGGGACAAGCTCCGCACCATTCGTCGCGATGGGCTGGAGCCCGATTTTCATTCGGGCCTATCATCGGCTTCGATCCGACGGCGCGGTAGCGGCGGCGGCGAATCCACGCATCGCGACGACGCCATCGCACGCCACCGAACGGCAATCCCGACACCCTTATCCCATTGACCGATGCCGATGACCGACCAACCGACCGACAAGCCAGCCGCGCCGCCCGCCGACGCCCCGCTCAACCCCGAACGCCGCCGCCTTCTCGGCGGCATGGCGATGGCCGGTGCCGCGCTCACCCTGGGCGCCTGCACGCCGCTCGATGGCAGCCGACCGGCTGCAGCCGGCACGCAGGAGCTGCCCGCCGCGGTGCTCGACGCGCTGCTGCGCCAGCACATCCAGCAGGTGGTGGTGCTGTACGCCGAGAACCGCAGCTTCAACAACCTGTTCGCGCATTTCCCGGGACTGGCGCAACCGCTGAAGAATCTCGACGCACCTGAATACCGCCAGCGCGATCGCGACGGCAGCCTGCTCGCCACCTTGCCGCCGATCTGGGGTGGCCTGGCGCCGCATGCGCAAACCGTCGATGGCCGGCATTACCAGATCGACGAGCAGGCGATCACCGGCCTGCCGAACCGGCCGTTCGCGTTGCACACCGCCGAAGGTGCACCGTTGCCACACGGCGTGGTCACCCGCGATCTGGTGCATCGCTTTTACGAAAACCAGTTGCAGATCAATGGCGGCCGCAACGATGGTTTCGTTGCCTGGGGTAACACCGGCGCGATGGTCATGGGCCACTACGCCGACGGCGCCGCGAACCTGCGCCTGTGGCAGCTCGCACAGCAGTACACCTTGTGCGACAACTTCTTCATGGGCACCTTTGGCGGCTCGTTCCTCAACCATCAGTATCTCGCCGCCGCCCAGCCGCCGTTCTATCCGGATGCCGACCGGAGCCCGGCCAAGATCCAGATCGCCGTGGTGGAAGGCGACGACCCCACCGGCATCCGTCCGAAACTGGCTGATGGCTCGCCGGCCAGCGCGATGCAGGGCCGCGCGGAGTTCGCCGCACCCGACGCGCTCACACCCGATTTCTGGGCTGTCAACACGATGGGGCCGGCCTACGCGCCGGCCTTCACCCACGACAAGCACGATCCGCTGCGCGCCGACGCCACCAGCCCGACCACCCTTCCGCCCCAGGCGCACCTCACCATCGGCGATGCGCTGTCGCAGGCCGGGGTCGACTGGGCGTGGTACGCCGGCGGCTGGCAGCTTGCGCTGGACGGCCACGGCGATGGCGACCACCGGGTGTTTCCGGAAGTCCCGAATTTCCAGATCCATCACCAGCCGTTCAACTACTTCCGCCAGTTCGCGCCGGGCACCTCGGCGCGGCAACAGCACCTGCGCGACGCCGGCGTCGGCAGCCGCGCCGACAGCAACCACTTCATCGCCGCGATCGAGACCGGCACGCTGCCGCCCGTGTCCTTCTACAAACCGCAGGGCGATCTCAACATGCATGCCGGCTATTCCAGCGTGGCAGCGGGCGACGAGCATCTGACGCAAGTGGTCGAAGCGCTGCAGAAGAGCCCGCAGTGGCCGCACATGCTGGTGGTGATCACGGTGGACGAGAACGGTGGCTGGTGGGACCACGTGGCGCCGCCCAGGGGTGATCGCTGGGGACCTGGCACGCGCGTTCCCGCCTTGATCGTGTCGCCTTTCGCGAAGAAGGGGTTCGTCGACCACACCATCTACGACACCGGCTCGATCCTGCGTTTCATCACCCGCCGCTTCGGGCTGAAGCAGCTGCCCGGACTCAAGCTGCGCGATGCCGCCATGATCGCCGCCGGCGGACCGCCACCGGGCGACCTCACCGCCGCCCTGCAGTTCGACGCCAGCTGATCACCCCACTCAAAGGACGACCTTCCGATGCGCCAGATGTACCCCGACATCGAGCCTTACCAGACCCACCGTCTCGCGGTCGATCCGCTGCATACGCTGCACGTGGAGGAGTGCGGCAACCCCGACGGCTTGCCGGTGGTGTTCCTGCACGGCGGCCCCGGCGCGGGGCTGGCCACTTACCACCGGCGCTTCTTCGACCCGTCGCGCTACCGCATCGTGCTGTTCGACCAGCGCGGTGCCGGCCAGTCCACGCCGTTCGCCGAGCTCGTCGACAACACCACGTGGCACCTGGTCGCCGACATCGAGAGGATCCGCGAACAGCTCGGCATCGAGCGCTGGGTGGTGTTCGGTGGTTCGTGGGGCTCGACGCTGGCGCTGGCCTATGCACAGGCGCATCCCGAACGCGTGCTCGGCCTGGTATTGCGCGGCATCTTTCTGGGTCGCCCGCAAGAGCTGCGCTGGTTCAACGAAATCGACGGCGGCGCCTCGCAGATTTTCCCCGAGCGCTGGGCCCGATTCCTCGATTTCATCCCGCACGGGGAGCGCGAGTCGATGCTGGACGCCTACTGGCGCCGCCTGACCAGCAATGACGAAGCGGTGCGTCTTGCCGCCGCAAAGGCGTGGAGCGCATGGGAAGGCGGCAGCACCACGCTGCTGCACGATCCCGACGGCAGTGGCGATTTCGAGGACCCGCACAAGGCGGTCAGCCTGGCCGTGATGGAAGCGCATTATTTTCGCCATGCGATCTTTCTCGAACCCGACCAGCTGCTGCGCGGCATCGATCGTATCCGGCACATCCCCGCCACCATCGTGCATGGCCGCTACGACATCATCTGTCCGGTGCGCAGCGCGTGGGACCTGAGCCGGGCGTGGCCGCAAGCGACCCTGCACGTGGTGCTGGCCGGCCACAGCGCGGCCGACCCGGCGATCGTCGACCAGCTGGTGCGGGCCACCGATCGGCTGGCCGATCGCTACGCCTAGACCGGCCCGCGCGCTCACGGCGCCGAGGTGGCTTCTGCCGGAAGCAGGTCCGGCTGTGCCTGGTACCAACGCCGGGCATGCAGCAGATGGAAGTGGCGCTTGCCGTCGGCCAGCGCCACGCCAAGGCCCAGCACGCCCCAGCGCGCATACAGATCCCCACTGGGCTTGCCGTCGCTCACGCGCAGATGCGCAAACACGTCGATGCGCTCGTTGCTCCCCACCAGATGATCGAGGATGAAATCGCCACGCTGCGCTTCGACCCGGGCATGCGCAGTGGCCTGGCCGACGTTGATCAGGTTGGCGATCCATGAGGGGAACGCACTGCGATCGGCGAACAGCGAAAGCAGCAGGCTGACATCCTTCATCACCAGCGTGGCGCTGCCGCGCAAACGCATGGGGTGATCCCAGTCCAGGCGCCCCTGCTGCAGGGTCACCCTGGCCCACCACGGCGGCGCGCTGGAACCCTCCACACGCACGCCATCCAGGTTCAGCGTGAAATTCTTCAGCTCGAAGGCATGGCCGGCGCGCTGGGCGCGATCGATCCGCGTATCCATCGTGAGCTTGCCGGCCAGCCGCGATACGCCGAGCGCCAGTCGTGCGGCGGCGCTGCTCATCTGCATGCGGCCGGCACTCACATCGCCGTGGCCATCGATGCTGAAGTCGGTCGACATGCGGCCGGTACCCTGCAGGAAATACAGGCTCTTGCCGGGCAAATAGCGGTTGTAGGCGCGCAGGTCGGGAATATCCGCATCGGCAAAGTGCAGCCGCGCCGTGAACGCTTCGCGGAACCTGGCCAGGTCATCCGACGACTGCAGGTTCACCTGCAGCGCGCGGCCGCGCAGATAGGCCTGGCCTGCCGCCATTCGCGGGGCCAGCGTGAAACGCTCCACGGCGAGATCCGCCAGCAGCCGCGCGCCACCCGCGCCGGCCACGACACGAGCGCGCGCCTGCGCAGCGCCGGCGAACACGTTGTCGAGGATGTTCGCCACCAGTGCCGCCTTCGGCACGTCGACACGCGTGCCAGGCGCCAGCCGCCCGGCATCGATCCGCAAGGCGCCGACGATATCGCCTGCGCCGTCCAGTCGCAGCCAGGGCCTGGACATCGCCAGCGGCGTCAGCCAGCCCAGCGAGGCGAAGTGCCAGCGGCCCTCAACGCTGCCGGAAAGCAGCCGCAGCACCTCGCTGGCCGAACGCCGCGGGAACACGTGCCGGCTGGCAAACTGCAGGTGCGCTTCCAACTGGTTCGGCGCCGTGGCGCCGCCGGGGCCCGCGGGTGGCGGAATCCGCGCGTCGACCATCACGGCAGCGGCCTGCACTGCAAGATCGAGCTGACCGCGGCGCTGCTGCTGGGTTCCGTCGGCATCGGTGATGGCTACCGGCGCGTTCCATTGCAGGCGTCCGCCTGGCGCCAGGGTACCGTGATCCAGCAACAAATCCGCGCTCAGGTGACCGCCCTGCGACGACCGCCTGGTCGCGAGCGCAGCGGCCTTGTCGGCACCCAGCGCGATCGCCGGCGTGGTGCCTTCGATCACGGCATGGATCTTCGCGCGCTCGAGTTTCTGCCAGCCCGGCAACTGATCGTGGGTGAAGGGATCGAACGCAAAATGGACGTCCAGCCTGGCATCGCGCAGCAGCTCCCGTCGGGCGTAGTGCACGCGCGCGTTCGGCATCAAGACGTGCGAAGGGAAAATGGCCGTCGAACCGCCGCGCAATTGATGGGTGAAGCCGAGCTCGGCCTCGCCGTCACCCTCGGCGACCAGGGCACCCAGGCGCACCTGTCGCAACGACAGCGTGCTGACGCGATCGGCCGTGATGCGCCACGCATCGCGCCGCCATGGCGGCGGCTTGAGATCGATCGTGGTCGGCTGGATGTCGAGGCTCACCGCCGAGGTGCGGACCGGGCCAAGGCGCAATTGATGCCGAAGCAGTGGCCACAGCATGATGCGGCCGCTCGCTGCATCGCCTTGCGCGCTCCACAGCAATTGTCGCGCCTGGCCATGCAGCCGCAGACCATGCGCATGGATATCCCCCGGCCACAGCGTCCACGCCCAGGTCCACTGCGCATGAAAGACTTCCGGCTTGCGGTTGACCTCCGCCGAAGCCAGTGGACTATTGAGAAAGAGATTGCCGCCGATCAGATAAAGCGCATACAGCACACCCAACAGCCACAGCAGTCGACGCATGGGTGCAGACAATGTGCGCATCAGACTCGGTTCGCGGCGTGGACGGTCCAGCATGGCGAGCTTCGCGTGATGGCGTGGTGGAGCGGGCGGTTCCCCCGTGCGGAGTGCCAACAGGCCCGTTGGAAACCCGGCGATTGATCACGGCGACGTTGGACCGGCGCAAGAAACGGATGGCTCGGAACGATGGCGCCATCCACACTGGCCCCAACTTCTTCTAAACGGGAATGCACGCCATGCTGACGCTGTTCGACTACCTGCCCTCGCAGAATGCATGGAAGGTACGCCTGCTGTTGAGCCATCTCGGGCGACCCTACCGAACCGTGCCGGTCAGCATCTTCGAAGGCGAAGGCCAGACCGCGCAGTACCGGCGCATCAACCCGACGGGCACGGTGCCGGCGATCCAGCTGGAGGACGGCCGCGTGCTGGCCGAGTCGAATGCGATCCTCCTGTACCTGGCCGACGGCACGCCGTACCTGCCAGCCGATCCGTTCGGGCGCGCGAAAGTGCAGCAATGGCTGCATTTCGAGCAGGAGCGGGTGGAATCGGTGATCGGCTCGCTGCGTCACTGGACGATGACCGGCAAGCTGGCGCGTCGCTCGCCGGAGATGATCGAGGCCAAGCGCAGCGGCGCCGTGCGATCGCTGGGCATCCTCGAAAGCGAACTGTCGACACGGCCGTTCATTGCCGCCGACCGCTACACCATCGCCGACATGGCGGTATTCGCCTATGCCAGCCGTGCGGAGGAAGCCGGCCTGTCGCTGGATATGTACCCGCACTTTCGTGCGTGGATCGCGCGGGTCGAGGCCCAGCCGGGCTTCCTAGCCATCACGCATCCGTATTCGATCGATCCGTACTCGACGCTCGAGCTGAGCTGACCCGGGGCTTTCGCCACGGGCGACGGCAGCGGCGCCGATGGCATACTCGGCGCTTTCCGGCCCGAGAGTTCCCCATGCGCCTGCTCCCCGCCCTTGTCTTCGGCATGCTGATGCTGCCTCTGGCCGCCTATGCCAACGATCCGGACTCCTACGCCCAACCCGACCAGGTGCGCGTGACCCATCTGGATCTCGATCTGACCATCGACTTTCCGCACAAGCAGCTCGACGGCCTGGCCACGCTGAAGCTGGACTGGATGAACCCGAAGGCGCAATCGCTGGTACTGGATACGCGTGACCTGAAGATCGCCAGGGTCGAGGCGCTGGCCGCCGACGGCAAGGCCACGCCGCTGAGTTATGCGCTGGCGCCACGCGACAAGCAGCTCGGCAGCAAGCTGACCATCGTCACGCCGAAGCATCCGGCGCAGGTGCGCATCGTCTACACCACCTCGCCCGAGGCATCCGGCCTGCAGTGGCTGACGCCGGCGCAGACCTCCGACAGGAAACTGCCGTTCATGTTTTCGCAATCCGAATCGATCCACGCGCGCTCGTGGGTGCCGCTGCAGGATTCGCCGGCGATCCGTTTCACCTACCACGCGCACGTCCGCGCGCCGACGGACGTGCGCGTGGTGATGAGCGCGATCAACGACGCGAAGCATCCGTTGAACGGCGACTTCAGCTTCGACCAGCCGCACCCGATTCCGTCCTACCTGCTGGCGCTCGGCGCGGGCGACATCGCAGTGAAGGAAACCGGGCCGCGTTCGGCCGTCTATGCAGAGCCGTCGGTGGTGGCCAAGGCCGCGCATGAATTCGAGGACACCGAGAAGCTGATCGCCGCCACCGAGCAGCTGTACGGCCCGTACGCCTGGGACCGCTACGACATCCTGGTGCTGCCGCCATCCTTCCCGTTCGGCGGCATGGAGAACCCGAACATGACCTTCGCCACGCCGACCGTGCTGGTCGGCGACAAAAGCCTCGTCTCGCTGGTCTCGCACGAACTGGCGCACTCGTGGTCGGGCAACCTGGTGACCAGCGCCGCCTGGCGCGACATCTGGCTCAACGAGGGTTTCACCACCTACGTGCAGGGCCGCATCACCGAGGCGGTGTATGGCAGGGCGCTGGCCGACGAGGAGGCGCTGCTGTCGGCGCACGCGTTGCAGAAGAGCATCGGTGCGATGCCGGCCAACGCGCAGAAGCTGGCGCCCGATCCGCGCGGCATCGGCGCCGACGATGCGCTGTCCGACGTGGCCTACGACAAGGGCTCGTGGTTGTTGCGCACGTTGGAACAGCGCTTCGGCCGCGACAATTTCGACGCGTACCTGAAGGGCTACTTCCGCCACTTCGCGTTCCAGAGCATCACCACCGAACAGATGCTCGGCTACATGAAGCCGAACCTGATCGAGAAGTACCCGGGCAAGATGGACATGGAGGAGGTCAAGGCCTGGGTATACGGCCAGGGCATCCCGAAGAACGCGCCGTTGCCGGACTCGCCGCGCTTCAACGCGATCGACCGCGAACGCACGGATTTCCTCGCCGGCAAACTGGCCGCCGACAAGCTCGACGCCAAGAGCTGGAACACGCAGGAGTGGATGTACTTCCTCGACCGCCTGCCCGACGTGGCACCCCTGGACAAGCTGCAGCAACTTGATGCCGCCTGGCACCTCACCGGCACGCCGAACGCCGAGATCGGCATGCGCTGGTACAGCCATGCGATCGCCGCTGGCGACAAGGCCGCATGGCCGGCGGCCGCCGAACATATGGTGCGCATCGGCCGCTTGTATCTCACCACACCGCTGTACAAGGCGTTCGTGAAGACCCCGGAAGGCCTGGCCTACGCCGAGCAGGTCTATGCCAAGGCGCGGCCGGGGTATCACCCGATGACCCAGCAGGCGGTCGAAGGCATCCTCGCCAAGGCGAAGGCCGCCAAGCACTGAGCTGGCCGCAGCGCCCGGCCTCACCGTTCGCGCCGCGAGAACGTAGCGCGGCGCGCGCGGGGCGGCCAAGGATGGCGCTGCTTGAGGGCCATGGGGGCTGCGGGGCCACCCCTTCGCCGCGGCCCCGCGGCCGCCCGTCGCGCCCAGGTCAGGGCCGAACAGTGACGTTCCGTCTCCCCCGTTTCCGTCTCCACACCACCGGTCGACATCCACATGCCCCAAGCCATCGACGCCGCCACCCCGCTCTGGAAACGCATGCTGTTGCGCCGACTGAAATTCCTGGCGTGGCTGGTCGCGTTGCTGGCGATCGTGCTGGGCGGCAGTTATCTGTTTGCCCCACAATGGCTGATGCAGGCGAACTTCAAGCGCGAGGCGATGGCTGCGCATCTGGAAGCGCACTCGGTGCAGGCAGGCGACACCCGCTGGGCCTATTACGAAGGTGGCGACGGCCCGACCATCGTGCTGCTGCACGGTTTCGCCGCGGACAAGAATGTGTGGCTGCCGGTGGCCCGATGGCTCACGCCGCATTTCCACCTGATCATTCCAGACCTGCCTGGCTGGGGCGAGTCCTCGCGCGTGGCAGACGCCAGCTACACCATCGATGCCCAGGCCGCCCGGCTGGATGCGTTCGTGCAGGCGCTGCGGCTGCCGCGCTTCGTGCTGGTCGGCCACTCGGTAGGCGGCGCCATCGCCGCGGCGTACGCCAGCGACCATCCCGAGCACGTCGCCGAACTGGCGCTGCTGGACAGCTTCGGCCTGAAGGCCAGGTCGAATGCATTCGATCGCGCCGCGCTGGCCGGCACGAACCCGTTCGTCTACGACGACCGCGCCGGCTTTGCCCGCGCCACCGCGCTGGCGTTCAACCAGCCGCTGGATCTTCCCGGCCGTTTTGTCGACGTGCTGGTCAAACGCAACCAGCAGGACCACGCCTTCATCCGCCGCAGCTTCAGCGAGCTGCGCGAGCCATCGCAATACCTCGCCGTGCAAGACCGGCTTGGCCAGCTGGGCATGCCGGTGCTGGGATTGTGGTGCCATGACGACCGGATCGTCGACATCTCCGCGCTGGACAGCCTGCGCAACGGCCTGAGCGCCGCCAGCGCGATCAGCACCAGCGTGATCAATGGCTGCAACCACATGCCGATGCTGGAAAGGCCCGAGCAGACCGCGCAGATCCTGACCGGGTTCGCGCTGTCGCATTGAATCCGGGACCAGCCCGGCCGGCCGCGGTAGCCGGTCACGTGCGAGTCAGCTGTCCCGAGCACATCATTGTGAATTGCGGGTGACAACATGGGAGAATGGAATCCGTTGCCTCAGCAACCAGCCCTGCTTCCTTGCATGAAAACGGAACGATGCAGCAACCGATGAAGCAAAGCTTTATACGTTCAGGCGTTGACGCGATCGTGCGGATGTCGCGCACCCGCACCAACTACTGGGCTGAGCTCGGCGTGGATACCATGCTGGGTGGGCTGCTGGTGGTCGAGGGCTGGCGCCTGCACGCGGGCAGCCGCTGGACTGCCTTGCTGGCCGTCGGACTGGGCCTGTTCGCCTTCAGCTTCATCGAGTATTTCTTTCACCGCTGGATGTTCCACACGCGCGTTCCGCTGTTCGAGCAGGGCCACCGCACACATCATGAGCAGCCGCTCGGCTACGACTCGCTGCCGTTCTTCCTGCCCGCGGTGGTGCTGCTCACCCTGGCCGGCATGTTTGCACTGGTCATGCCCACGGGCTTTGCCTTGCTGATGGCCGGCGCGATCACCTTCGGCTACATCATCTACGGGCTGAGCCACTTCATCATCCATCACGTGCGCTTCAAGCAGCCATGGTTGCGTCGCTGGGCCGGCGCGCACCACGTGCACCACTATCACCCTGACAGCAACTTCGGCCTCACCACCCCGCTCTGGGACGTGCTGTTGGGTACGCGTTACGTGCGGCAGGCCCGCAAGCACTGACCGAAGCGCCGTTCCAGGGCGGTTGTTCCTGCCGCCGCTTCGCGATCAGTCGGCGACGTCATCGATCAGGCGATCGAGTTCCGCCTTGAGGATGGCGCCATGCTGGCGCAACCAGTTGCGTTGCTCACGCCAGTCCGGGAACAGATGTTCCACCTGCGTCCAGAATCGCGGCGAATGGTTGCGCACCTTGAGGTGGCACAGTTCGTGCACCAGCACATAGCGCAACGCGGGCGGCGGAGCCAGCGCCAGCGCCAGATCGAGGTTGATGCGGTCACGGGTATCGAGGCTGCCCCACAGGCTTTTCATGGGACGGATCCTCAGCGCGGTGGGCGCCAGGCCCAGCTGGGGCACGTAGCTGGCCAGCCAGCGCGAGACGTCGCGGCGGATCAGCGCTTCCAGGTGCGAGGCGAGCAGGCCGCGGGCAATCGGCAGCGCCCGGGTATGCGGGCGCGGGATCACCAGGGTCAACCCGGTTTCATGCGATTCGATCTTTGGATAGGCACCCTCGGCCCAGTCCAGCTCGGCCAAGTCGCCACGCAGCGGAAACGTGCACGCATAACCCACGCGCAGCGGCGGCAACGGCTTCACGATCAGGTTCAGCTCGTCGAGCTTCTGCTCCAGCCAATCGGCGTGAGTGCGCAGGAACGCGCTGACCTGCGCCGGATGGGTGCCGTTGGGGTAGGTCACCCGGGCACCCTTGGCCGTGATGGTCAGGCGCAACCGGCGCGCGCGCGGATGGGCGGCTTTCAGCACCCGGATGATGCTGCCGCCTACGGTCGCCAGTTCCAGCCAATCGCCTTCCAGATGCTGCGCCATGATGCTGCCGGTCGGCACCTCGCCGTGGTTCGTGGGGACGGAATCCGAACCGCCTGCGAACGGCCGGACTCCCAGTATGGCGCGGCCGTTGGTGAAACGGGAATGGATTTCTCGTTCAGCTATCGGCTGGACGCGGCAGCCCGAACCATTCTTCCAGCTTGCCCAGCAGGCGCTCCAGCTCCAGCGTCAGCAGCGCAAAACTGGCGTCCAGCTCGGCCTGGGCGTCCTGCTGGCTGTCGCCCAGCTCGTCCATCACCACGTCGAGGAACTTCAGCTTGCGGATGACCAGGTCCTCGCCCAGCACGAAGCTGATGCGGTCGTCGAAGGTCAGTCCCAGCAGGAATACCTGCTTGCCGTTGCGCAGGTGCTCCTTGACCTCCTCGGCATCGAGATCCTGCCGGCGGCAGCGGGCGATCGCGCCGGTGGCGGTGGCCGGATCTCGCAGTTCGCATTCGTCGCCCAGAGTCAGCCCGGCCGGCAGGTTGCCGGTGGACAGCCAGTCGGTCATCAGCACGCGCGGACCTTCCTCCGGCGCCAGCGGTACCGCCGGGAAGCTGCCGAGCGCCTCGCGGATCTGGGTCAGCGCATTCTCGGCCGACTTGCGGCTGGACGTGTCCAGCACCAACCAGCCGTTTTTCTTGTCGACGTAGGCCGACATCCGCGAGTTGCGCACGAAGGCGCGCGGCAGCAACTCGTTGAGCAGATCCTCCTTGATCCGCTTGCGCTCGCGGCCGCCGACCTTGCGGCCCTCCTCTTCGGCGATCTTCTGCACCTTGCGATGCAGCTCGTCGTTGATCACCGCGGCCGGCAGCAGTTTGTCCTCGCCGCCGACGGTGAGCAGGATGCACTGCTTCACCGTATGCGTGAGCGGCTCGGCCTCGCCGCGGCCGACCGGCGGCACGAAGCCCTTGGTGAACATTTCCAGTGGCCCGCATGGCCGCAGCCGGTGTTCGGCCAGCGCGTCGTCGAGGCGGTTCAGATCAGTGGCTACGGTGGGGGAAAAGCGGAACAGCGTGAGATTGCGAAAAAACATTCAATGTCCGGATGAGGTGCGGCCCGAAGGCGGGGTTTGCTTGATGGTCACTCCGGCGCAAGCCGGAATGACGACGTATGACTGGCCTGCCGCGATCAGCCGCTGACGGCCGCCACCGCGGCGGCCACGGCGTCAAGATTGCCGCGGTTGAGTGCGGCTACGCAGATGCGGCCGCTGTCGAGCGCGTAGATCGCGTACTCGTCGCGCAGCCGGCGCACTTGCGCCTCGCTCAGGCCCGAGTAGGAGAACATGCCGGCCTGCTTGTTGATGAAGCTGAAATCCGGCGCTCCGAGCGCGGCGAGCTTGTCGACAAAGCCCGCGCGCATCGCGTGGATGCGCGCGCGCATCTCGCCCAGCTCCTGTTCCCAGCGCGCGCGCAGCTCGGTGCTGCCGAGCACGCCGGCGACCAGGGAGGCGCCGTGCGCGGACGGGCTGGAATAGTTGGCGCGAATGGTCTGCTTGATCTTCGACAGCAACCGTGTTGCCTCGCCACGGTCGGCACCGATCATCGACAGTGCGCCAACCCGCTCGCCGTAAAGCGAGAACGACTTGGAGTACGAATTGGCGACCACGAATGCCTCGCTGCCCGAGGCGGCCAGCAGGCGCACCGCGGTGGCGTCTGGCTCGATGCCCTGGTCGAAACCCTGATAGGCCATGTCGATGAACGGCAGCAGCCGGCGCTCCTGCAACAGCGCGATCACCTGCTGCCATTGCGCCGCATCCAGGTCGACGCCGGTGGGGTTGTGGCAGCACGCGTGCAGCAATACCACGGTGCCGGGCTCCAGTTTCCCCAGATCCTCCAGCATGCCGGCGAAGTCCAGGCCGTGGCTGGCCGGATCGTAATAGCGGTACTGCAGCAGTTCGAAACCGGCGGTGCGGAACACCGCGTGGTGATTGCCCCAGCTGGGGTTGCTGATCGCGATCCTCGCGCCGGTACCGGCCACCTGCTTGAGCAGGTCGGCCGCCACGCGCAATGCGGCGCTGCCGCCGATGGTCTGTGCGGTGGCCACGCGTCCTTCCGCCAGCAGCGGCGATTCGGCGCCGAACAGCAATTGCTGGGTGAGCTGGTTGTAGGCCGGCAGACCGTCGATCGGCAGGTAACCGCGTGGCCTGCCCGCCGCCACCAGTGCCTGCTCCACCTCGTGCACGGTCGGCAACAACGGGATGCGGCCCTGCTCGTCGACATAGATGCCCACGCCCAGGTTGATCTTGCCCGGGCGCGAGTCGGCCAGATAGGTCTCGGTGAGGCCCAGGATCGGATCGCCCGGGGCCATTTCAACGGATGCAAAGAAGGACACGGCGGTTACTCGACAGAGGGTGGGGACGAAATGTTCAAGCTTGCCTGGCCGCGGTCTCATCCGTTGCGTCGGCCAGCCAGGCAGGCGACGCAACGGGCTGCGCGCCCAGCGTGAAATCGAACAACTGGCGATCGGCCAGCTGCGAGGGTGACACATGGCCGAGCGCGCGGAAGATGTTCTCGCTGCGCCCGGGCTGCTGCTGTTCCCATTCGGCCAGCATGCGCCGCACCGCCTTGCGCTGCAGATGGTCCTGCGAGCCGCACAGGTTGCACGGGATGATCGGGAAATGTTCATTGAGCGCGTGGGCGGCGAGGTCGCTTTCGCGGCAATACGCCAGCGGCCGGATCACCACGTGGCGTCCATCGTCCGAACGCAGCTTGGGCGGCATCGCCTTCAACTGCGCCTGGTAGAACATGTTGAGGAAGAACGTGGCGAGAATGTCGTCGCGATGATGGCCCAGCGCGATCTTGGTGATCCCGTTGGCGGCGGCCCAGGTGTAAAGCGCACCGCGACGCAGCCGCGAGCACAGGCTGCACATCGTCTTGCCGGCAGGAATCACCCGGGTCACCGTGCTGTAGGTGTCCTGTTCGATGATGTGGAACGGCACGCCGCGCGCCGCCAGATAGTCGGGCAGCACGTGCGCGGGGAACCCCGGCTGCTTCTGGTCCAGGTTCACCGCGATCAGGCCGAACCGCACCGGCGCCCTCGCCTGCAGCTGCAGCAGCAAGTCCAGCAAGGCGTAGGAATCCTTGCCGCCGGACAGGCACACCATCACCTTGTCGCCGTCTTCGATCATGCCGAAATCGCCGATCGCCTGGCCGACCTGCCTGCGCAGGCGGCGGGCCAGTCTGTCGGCCTCGGCGGCCGGCGTGTGGACAGGTTCGGGCTGGACGGACATGGACGACCGATCGGGCAGAAGGACCGTCATTGTAGCGGCCCGCCGCCCGGCTTCGAACCGGCAAACGGCGTTAGACTAGAAGAACCGCCCCAAGCTGCCGCTATCGCCATGCAGGTTCAGGATCACGCCGAAATCGTCCATCTTCTGGCCGAGCTGCGGATGGAGCATCGTGATCTGGATACGGTGATCATGCAGCTGACCAGCGTGATCGGCCGCGACGAGCTGCAGCTGACGCGGCTGAAGAAACGCAAGCTGCTGCTGAAGGACAATATCGCGCGGCTCGAGAGCAAGCTGATCCCCGACCTCGACGCCTGATTCCACGCCACCGCGGACGCTCGATGAACCCGATCACTCCGATCCGCCTGCAGGACGACTACGTCGTGCTGGAACCCCTGAGCCTGGACCACGCACCGGCACTGGAAGCGGCCGCCGCCGACGGCGAACTGTGGAACCTCGCGGTCACCAGCGTGCCTCCGCCGGGCCGCGCCCGCAGCTATATCGAACAGGCGCTGCAGGGCCAGGCTGCGGGAATCATGCTGCCGTTCGCCGTGAAAGAGGCCGGCAGCGGCGAGATCGTCGGCAGCACCCGCTATTACGAGATCGACGCCACGCTGCCTCGCCTGGCCATCGGCTACACCTGGTATGCCAGACGCTGGCAGCAAACTCATCTCAATACGGCGTGCAAGCGCCTGCTGCTGGAGCACGCTTTCGAGACCTTGCAATGCGTGGCGGTGGCGTTCCACACCGATGAGCGGAACGAGAATTCGCAACGCGCGATCGAGCGCCTTGGCGCGCAGCGCGAAGGCGTGCTGCGCGCCCACAAGCGCCGCACCGACGGCAGCCTGCGCAACACCGTCTGTTTCAGCATCCTCGCCGAGGAATGGACAAACGTGGCGAACTGGCTGGACATGCGGCTCAGCCGCCTGGCCACGAATCGGCAGGAGCGCAACGGATGAGCGAATGCTCTGGTGCGCCGGCCAGGCCAACGGCACTCGCACACCGGGTGCGCCCCTAAAGCAGGCGGTTGACCAGCCTGTCGAGCCGCGTACGGTTCAACCGCCGCAGCAGTTTGCGCACCTCGGCCGGGTAATTTCGCGGGCTCTCCAGCGCGCGGTAGTCCGGTAGTCGCGTGGCGTGCTCCCGCAACGCCGCCCACTCGGCTTGATGCTTCGCCTGCAGCAACCGCTCGGGGTCGCGCAGCACCAGCCCGTTTTCCAGATCCAGCGTCCACGCGCGCGGGTTGAGGTTGTTGCCGGTCAGCACCGCCACGTCGTCATCGATGAACAGGCCCTTCAGGTGATAGCTGTTGTCCCCGTCGCGCCACAGGTGGATGTTCAACTGGCCGCTGGTAATATGCGCGTGGTGCGCGCGTGCGAAGCGCCTCAGGTTGTTCTCGTACAGGTAGGGCAGCAGGCCGATCGTCTTGAACGGCTGCCCCGGCGGAATATAGAAATCGTTGGCGGTCTTGTCGCCGACCATGAGGTCGATCAGGCAGCCGCGGCGCAACAGCAGGCCCAGCACCGCGCGCACCGGCCGGGGCAGATTGAAATACGGCGTCAGCAGGATCAACCGTCCACGCGTGGCGCGCAGCAGCGCCAGCAGTACGTCGTTGAGCGCGTTGTCGCTGCCGCCGAACCCCAGCAATGGCGTCACCGCCACGTCAGTGGGCCCCAGCGTCGCGTCCGGAACGTCGTAGCGGGCGCGTTGCAGATCCTGGCGGAGCTCGCGTATCGCCGGCTGCAGCGTGCGCGTAGCCGGCACGTCGGCCACGTTCAAGCGGCGCACCGCGTCGCTGTCCACGAAATGGCGCTGCACGAAGTCCGCCATGGCATCGGCCAGCCCGCGATGGTGCAGCACGTGATAGCGGTCGAGCCGGTAGCGGCCGTGGCGCATCAGATAGACGTCGTTGAGGCTGGCGCCGCTGTACAGCACGGCGTCGTCGATCACGAAGCCTTTCAGGTGCAGCACCCCTAACAATTCGCGGTTCTGCACCGGCACGCCGTAGATGTCCACGCCCGGGCCGAGCCGCGCAGCGTAGTCGCGGTACATGCCTGCATTGCCTTCACTCTTCTGCTTGCCGATCAGCCCGCGCCGCGCACGATGCCAATCCACGAACACCGATATCTGCAGCGATGGCCGACGCGCCTTCGCCGCATACAGCGCGTTGAGCACCTCGCGACCGCCGTCGTCGTCCTGCAGGTACAACGTGACGATCACGATACGTTGGCTGGCCTGGGCGATCAGCCGCAGCAGTTCGCCGCGGAACGCGGCCGAATCGCGCAACACCTCGATCGCATGGGCGGGCACCGCGAAAAACGGCAACGCCTCCAGCGCCGGGGACGTCTTTGGCTGGCGGCGGAAGGGCAGCATGCGCCGCGCGAGGCGGGCGGGAGCGGTGATCAGTGTGTTCATGGCGACATCGAAGGGTGCAGCGCCCATCATCGCAAACCCGCGCGGATGCGCCTACCGCTATGGCGTGGGATCAGCCGCCGAGCCGATGGCCCGGCAGGCACGGCGTCGCGGGCGGAACGAAAAGAGCGCTCCGAAGAGCGCTCCGGGAAAGGCGAAAGCGCTGGTTTCATCGCACCGGAAAGGTCTGCGCGTTGCCGGGGGCGCCCGGCGAGTTGGCCGGTCGGTTGTTCGAGGAAGGCGCGGGCGCGATCTGGCGACCGCACTGATAAGCGCCCCAGGGCTGGGAGCCGTCGACGGGTTCGGCCAGCGGCTTGATGGTGTCGGCGTGCATCTTGGCCGCCTCGTTGCGGGCCAGCACTTCCAGTTCGTCGCGCACGGTGATGGCATTGCGGTCGACCGGGCCCACGTGATCCATCACCGACACGGTGACCTTGCCCAGATCGCGGCAACTGGAAACGTCGCCGCTCCAGACCGTGCGCACATTCTTGGCGGCATCGTCCATGGTGATGCCCCAGCTGCAGGCACTCAGCAGCAGAACGGGGATGAGCAGTGAAAGGATCTTGCGCATGGGCGACTCCGCGGCGGTGGCTTGAAGGAATGCCTTCATCCTAACGCGCGGACACGGCGGCGTCCCCAACGGATCCGGAACGCGCAGCGGCGGGGTCGCCCGCCGCTGCGCGCGGCTTCACTTCGGCGTACGGGCGGTTGCAGCGGCTGGCTGGCCATCGGCATCGAGCACTTGCACGTCGCCGAGCTTCAGCGCGCGAACCGGCGCTTCGATGGTCTTCAGGTCGCCGACGATGACCCAGGTCAGCTGGTCGGGATGGATGATCTCCCTGGCCGCCGCCTCCACCGATGCATCGCTCTGCGCTTCGATGCGCGACTTCAACGTCTGCACGTAATCGTCCGGGCGGTGGTACTGCACGATGCCCTGCAGCGCGCCCATCACGGCCGAGGTGGTCTGGTAGGCGCCGGGCATGCTGCGCACGTCGCCGACCTTGATCTTGCTGATTTCTGGATCGATCAGCGGTTGGTCGCCGATCACGCCCTTCGCTTCCCTCAGCATCTCCGCCACGGAGGCGGCGGTCTTGTCGGTCTGCACCGGCGCGTACAGCATGAATGGCCGCTGCCCCAGCGCTGGCCGCAGGAAGCTGAAGGCACCGTACGCCCAATGCTTGTCCTCGCGCAGGTTCATGTTGAGACGCGAGGTGAAGGTGCCGCCGAAGGCACCGTTCATGGTCTGGATCTCCAGGTCGTTCGGCGCCTCGGTCGAGGGTGCCAGGCTGCCGGCGAGGATCAGGCTCTGCTGCGCACCGGGCCGGTCGACCAGGTACACGCGCACCTGTTGCGGCGGCGCGACCTTGCCGATGTTTTTCTGCGGGAGCTTGCGGGCCGGCGCCTTCCAGTCACCGAAGGCCGCGTTCAACTGGGGGATGATCTTGTCCAGCGTGGTGTCGCCGGCAACCAGGATCTTCAGGTTGTCCGGGCGGATGAAGTCTCCCATGAAGGCGCGCATGTCGGCGGCGGTCAACGACGAGATCGACGCTTCGGTGCCCGTGCCGGTGAACGGGATCGCGTAGGCATGGCCCTTGCCGTACAGCAGCGGCGGCAAGGTGCGCAGCGCGATGCCGGTCGGCTGGCTCTTTTCCTGCGCTATGCCGGCCAGCCACTGGCCCCGCAGCCGGCTGATGTCGGCTTCGCGGAACGCCGGGTGGCGCACGATGTCGGCGAACAAGTCCAGCGATGGCTTCAGCTGGTCGTCCAGCGCATTCAGCGAGGCGTTGCAGTAGTCCAGCCCGCAGCCGGCGGCAATCAGCGCACCGAGACGCTGCTTGCGCCTGGCGATCTCGACCGAGTCCAGCGCCTTGCTGCCCTCGTCGAGCATCGCCATGCTGAAGCTCGACGTGCCCAGCTTGCGGCCCTGGTCCGCCGCGTAGCCGGCGTCGAACAGCAGCTGCAATTGCACCGCCGGGACCGTATGGCGTTCGGCCAGGATCACTTCCACGCCATTGGCGAGATGGCCGCGCTGCAGGGCGGGGAAACTGAGATCCGGAAAGCTGCTGATGGCCGGCAGGCCCTTGCTGCGGTCGACGTCGCTCTTGACCGTGGCGTAGTCGCCCTGGGCCGACAGCACCGCGGCCGGCGCGCCGGGCGCCGCGGCGCGGCCAGCGGCGGTGGCGGCATCGGTGGCGTCGACCTTGCCCGGCACCACGGTCAGCGTGTAGTCGCCCTTGGCGATCCACTTGCCGGCCACGGCGCGAACAGCAGCCGGCGTGGCCGCCATGAACTCGTTGAAGTCTTCCAGATAGGCGCCCGGATCGTTCCGGTAGAGCTGCCCTTCGGCCAGGATCGAGGCCTGGGTGCTGACGTTTTCCAGCCCGCGCACGAACGACGCGCGGGTCTGCGTCTTCACCCGTGCCAGCTCATCCGCACTCGGCCCGTCCTTCAGGAAGCGCCGCCATTCATCGGCAACCGCTGCATCGACCCTGGCCGGATCGACACCTTTCTTCACGTCGACCTGCAACTGGAACAGGCTTGCCAGCACGTGTTGTTCCACGCCGACCGACACGTCGTCAGCCAGCTTGTCCCGATAGACCAGCCGCTGGTACAGCCGCGAGGTCTTGCTGCCGCCCAGCACGGCCGCGGCCAGCTCGAGCAGGTTTTCATCGGTGGTGCCGCGGCCGGGGGCGTTCCACTCGCGATAGATGCGCCTCTGCGCCACGTTGTCGGTCATCGAGCCGCGGCTGGCGGCATCGCGCGGCGCCACCCACGGCTGCGGCCGCGGCACGCGCGGTCCGGCGGCGATGTCGCCGAAGTACTTCAGCATCTTTTCCTTCGCCACCGCCGGCGTGATGTCGCCGGACAGCACCACCACCGTGTTCGCCGCACCGTAGTAGTCGCGGAACCACTGCTTGACGTCAGCCAGCGAGGCGGCATTCAAATCGGCCATCGAGCCGATGGTGTCGTGGTGGTACGGGTGGTTGGTCGGAAAGGCCTCGGCCTGGATCAGCTCGCTGGCGCGGCCATAGGGCTGGTTCTCGCCCTGGCGCTTCTCGTTCTGCACCACGCCGCGCTGTTCGTCCAGCTGCGGTTGCCCGATCGCGCCGAGCAGGTGGCCCATGCGGTCCGATTCCATCCACAGCGCCATGTCCAGCGCGCTGGTCGGCACGGTTTCGAAATAGTTGGTGCGGTCCAGCCAGGTGGTGCCGTTCTGGTCGGTGGCGCCGGCCAGCTCGAACGGCTTGAAGAACTCGTCCTTGTGATTCTCCGAGCCCTGGAACATCAGGTGCTCGAACAGGTGCGCGAAACCGGTCTTGCCCTCCGGCTCATACGACGAGCCGACGTGGTACCACACGCTCACCGCCACCACCGGCGCCTTGTGATCCTCGTGCACCACCACGGTAAGGCCGTTCGGCAGCATGAACCGGCTGTAGGCGAGGACGGGGATCTGCTGTGTGGCCGGGGCCGCGGCCGCGACCAACGTCTCGGCTGCAGCCGGCGCCAGCGGCATGCCTCCGGCCAGGGTGAGCAGGCCGGCGATGAGCAGGGCTAGCGGTTTCTTTGCCACGGGTGAACCTCCTGTTTCACGAATGAGAACCCGCAGGCTAGCGGGTGCGGGGACGCCATCGCAAATGACTGGCGGCACCGCCGCGCCGGGTCGTGCCGGCGATCTGTCCGGCTGTCCGGCAGCGTGCGGCCGGGTGTCCGCGGACAGCGAAAGTGCAGCGGCGGCCATCGCCCCAGGCCATGAAAATCAAGGCCTTGCCGACGCGCAACCGTTTGGCACAGGGCTTGCTGTATCTGCAGCACAGGGCACTTTTTTTACGGAGACATGATCATGAAATTCGAGACATTGATGTTGCGCGGCCTGTTCATCGCCTGCATGGCCGTTTGTGGATTGATCTTCGGCGCCATGCTGACCACCACCCCCGCCTCGGCGCAGCTCGCCGCCAACCCCACCGTCAGCGCGATCCTGCTGTCCTCGCCGAGCACCTGCGCGCTGCCGCCTGATGGCGTGGTGTGCCCGCAGCCGCGCAGCTGAGCGTGATCGCGCCGGACAGCCCGATCACGCGATAATCGGCGGATGCTGCATGTCATCCTGTTCCGTCCCGAGATCCCGCCGAACACCGGCAACGTGATTCGCCTGTGCGCGAACACCGGCGCCGCGCTGCACCTGATCCGGCCACTCGGCTTCGAACTGGACGATGCCCGGCTGCGCCGCGCCGGACTGGACTACCATGAACACGCCAGCGTCGCGGTGCATGACGACCTCGCCCGCTGCCTCGAAACGATCGGCACGCCACGCGTGTTCGCCTTCACCACGCGCGGCCGGGTTGCCCACGTCGATGCACGTTTTGCCGATGGCGATGCCCTGCTGTTCGGCTGTGAAACCGCCGGCTTGCCCGGCGACGTGCTGGACGCGATTCCCGCCGAGCAACGTCTGCGCTTGCCGATGCGCCCGGACAGTCGCAGCCTGAACCTGTCGAATACCGTCGCCGTGGCCGTCTACGAGGCCTGGCGCCAGTTCGGTTTCGGCGGCGCAGCGGACCCGTAGCCCGGTCGGCGCAGCTACAATCGGCGGATGAATGCCGCCACTCCCAACGCCTGGATGCCGCAACCGCTGCGCAAGCTCGCCGGGCGCGCGCTGGAAAGCGCACTGAACCACACGCTGTCGCTGGATCCCGATACGCAGCAGCGGCTCGCCGCGCTGGACGGTCGCAGCGTGCAGCTGCATCTGCGCGGGCCGGAGATCGCACTGGCCATCAGCGTCGACGGCACGCGCCTGAAGGTCGGGCCGCCGCAGGACGACAGCCAGCTGAAGGTCGCCGCGACACCCGGCAGCCTGCTGGCCATGATGTTCCGCCGCGACGACGACGGCATCGCGCCGGGCAAGGTGGAGATCGCCGGCGATGCCGAGCTGGCACGGCGGCTTGAGAAGCTGGCCGGCAAGTTCGCCCCGGATTTCGAAGAAGCCTTCGCGCGCAGCTTCGGCGACGTACTCGGGGTTCCGCTGGCGAAGGTCGTGCGCAAGGCCCTCCTGCATGCGCGCGAAACTGCCGGTCACCTCACCGACGATACCGCCGACTGGCTGCGCGACGAGGCCCGCGTGGCCATGGCGCCGGGCGAAGTCGAGGGCTTCCTCGACGGCGTGGATCATCTGCGCGAACGCAGCGAACGCCTGCAGGCGCGCGTGCAGCGGCTGGCCCAGCGCATTCAGGGCAGCGCCGCGTGACGCCGCTGAAAGTGGTGCCGCGCCTGCTGCGGGTCGCCTCGGTGCTGCTGGCCTATCGTCTCGACGAGCTGATCGACGCCACCCACCTGTACCGCCCGCTGAAGCTGCTGCGGCCGCTGGTGGCGCGTCCACGCATCGACATCCGCGGGTTGTCCGGCGGCGAACGGCTGCGCCACGCACTGACCGAGCTGGGCCCGATCTTCGTCAAGGCCGGCCAGGTGCTGTCGACCCGGCGCGACCTGGTGCCGATCGACATTGCCGATGAGCTGGCCCTGCTGCAGGACCAGGTCGCGCCGTTTCCGGGCAGCGAGGCGCGTGCGATCGTCGAACGCGAGCTGAAGTTGCCGATTGGCCGTCTATACGCCCAATTCGATGAAGTGCCTCTGGCCTCCGCCTCGATCGCCCAGGTGCATGCCGCCACCCTGCACGACGGCCGCGAGGTGGTGGTGAAAGTGTTGCGCCCCGGCATCGATGCACAGATTTCCCGCGACGTGAAACTGCTTCGCTCGCTCGGCGAACTGGCCCAGCGCTGGCATCCGAATGCCGACAAGATCCGGCCGCTGGATGTCGTGGCCGAAGTCGAGAAGATGCTGGAGAACGAGCTGGACCTGCAGCGCGAAGGCGCCAGCGCCAGCCTGCTCAAGCGCAATTTCGACAGTGGCGTGGATCTCTACGTGCCGGCCGTGCACTGGGAGTTGACCAGCGCGCGCGTGCTGACGCTGGAGCGCGTCCACGGCATCAGCAGCGACGACATCGCCGCCATCGACGCCGCCGGGCTCGATCGCAAGGCGCTGGCCGCCAAGGGCGTGCGGGTGTTCTACGAGCAGGTATTCCGCGACAACTTCTTCCACGCCGATGCACACCCGGGCAACATCTGGGTCGACCCGACGCGCACGGGCGAGCCGCGTTTCATCGCGCTGGACTTCGGCATCATGGGTTCGCTGCCCGAAGCTGACCAGTACTGGCTGGCGCAGAACTTCATCGCGCTGTTCGAGCGCGATTACGCGCGCATCGCACAACTGCATGTAGCCGCCGGCTGGATGCCCGCCGACGTGCGGCTGGACGAACTGGAAGCCGCGGTGCGCACCGTGTGCGAGCCCTACTTCACCCGCCCGCTGTCGCAGATCTCGCTGGCCGAGCTGGTGGTGAAGCTGTTCCAGACCGCGCGCCGCTTCGAGCTGACCTTGCAGCCGCAGCTGATCCTGCTGCAGAAAACCCTGCTCAACATCGAAGGCGTCGGCCGCATGCTCGACCCGGGCATCGACATCTGGGCGGTGGCGCACCCGGTGCTCAAGCGCATCCTGCGCGAACGCTACAGTCCGCGGCGCACCTTGCACGACATGCGCAAGCGCCTGCCCGAATGGCTGCACAACGCGCCGCAGTTCCCCGAGCTGGTGCGTGACGCGCTGCGCCAGGTCGCGCGGGGCGAACGGCGCAGCGTGAGCGATCCGCAGATGCTCAAGCTGCTGCAGGAGAACGCTGGACGCCAACACCGGTTGCTCGCCTGCGGGTTGCTGGGCGGCGCCTTGCTGATCGGCGCCGCGCTGCTCGGGGCACTGGCACCGCAGCACGGCATCTGGCCGCCAGCCGTCATCGGCATCGCCGGTCTGCTCGCGTTCGTGTCCGGCTGGCCACGTCGTTGATCCCCGGCTCCGCTCCCCGCCGAAGGGTGGAGGGATTCACGGCACCGCCATGACACCGATCGAGATTCTCTATCAGGACGACGCGCTGCTCGCGGTGAACAAACCCGCCGGACTCGCCGTGCACCGTTCGAAGATGGTGGGCAACGCCGAGGAGTTCCTTGTCGACCTGTTGCGCGAGCAGGTGGGCGACAACGTGTATCTGGCGCATCGGCTCGACCGCGCCACCAGTGGCGTGCTGCTGGTCGCTCGCGGCAAAGAGGTTGCTGCCTCGCTGGGCGAGCAGTTCATGGGGCGATCGGTGCGCAAGCAATACCTCGTCGTGGTGCGCGGCTGGCCGGAACAGGGACAGAACCTGATCGATTATGCGCTGCCCGGCTCGCGCGGGACCGGTCCGCGGCGCGAGGCGCGCACGCATTACCAGCGTCTGGCAACGGTCGAGGTTCCGATCGCGCTCGGCCGGTATCCGCAGCAGCGTTATGCCTTGCTGCAAGCCGAACCGGAAAGCGGCCGCTTTCGCCAGATCCGCAAGCATCTGGCGCATATCCATCACCCCGTCGTTGGCGACTGCCAGCACGGTCGCGGCGATCACAACCGGCTGTACAAGCAGTACTTCGGTTGCCATCGCATGCTGCTGCACGCCTGGCGGTTGCGCTTCGCCCATCCGCTGAGCGGTGCGCCAATGCTGGTCGAGGCGCCGCTCGACCAGGCATACACGGCCCTGCTCGATCGCTTCGGCTGGCCCCGACCGCCGTTCGACGATGGCGTGCCGGTTAGACTGCCGCCATGTTGATCGTCAGCCCCGGCATCAGCCTGCCCGAGTCCGAACTGGTCGAGCGCTTCCTGCGCGCGGACGGACCCGGCGGCCAGCATGTGAACCGCACCCAAAGCGCGGTGGAGCTGCGCTTCGACGTGGTCCACTCGCCGTCGCTGCCGGAGGAAGTCCGCGCGCGCCTGCTGGCACGACGCGATCGCCGGCTCACCGCCGAAGGCGTGCTGGTCATCCAGGGTCGCCGCTTCCGCGATCAGGTGCGCAACCGCGACGACGTGCGCGAGCGACTGGTCGAGATCATCCGCGGCGTGCTGGTGCCTCCGAAGAAACGCGTCGCCACCAAACCCACTAGAGCGTCGAAGGAACGTCGGCTGGTCGGCAAGCAGCAGCGCGGCAAGGTCAAGCAGAACCGCTCTCGCAAACCGGATCTCGAATGAAGGGACACCTGCTGACGCCCGCCCAACTGCCACCGCAGATGCCGAAATTGCCCGACGGCTGGCAACGCCGTGCCTGCCGTGGCGTACTTCGGCTTGGTGGTTGGAGCCTGACCGGGGAGTTTCCGGATGTGCCGCGGCTGGTGTTGATCGCCGCACCGCATTCGTCCTGGTGGGACGGCGTGTGGGGCTTGCTGATCAAGGTGGCGATCGGGGCCGACGTGCACTTCATGGCCAAGCAGGAGCTGTTCCGCTGGCCGCTGGGGGGACTGCTGCGGCGACTTGGCGGCATGGCGATCGATCGCGGTGCGGCCAAGGGCGTCGTCGAGCAGATGATCGATCAGTTCCATCAGCGCGAAAGGCTTTGGCTGGGCATCGCGCCGGAAGGCACGCGCAAGCCCGTGGAACGCTGGAGAAGCGGCTTTTGGCACATCGCCCACGATGCCGGCGCGCCCATTTTTCCGGTTGCGTTCCACTACCCCGACAAGACCATCCAGCTCGGTCCGCTGTTCGACACCAGCACCGACATGGGCGCCGACCTCGCGCGGTTGCGCGCGTTCTACCTTCCATTCAGAGGCAAGCACCGCGACGTCTGAGCAAGTGGCGCGCCGTTTTGGGTCTTGTGAGACGACGCCTTGACTCTTGCAGCAACAGGTACTCGCCGTCCTTGCCGTAACGCCCAGGCTTCCTGCCCACCTTCGCGCACAGAGAATCGCCGCAACGGACAATGGTGCCGCGCTGCATCGCCTGCACGAGGCCCTGGCCGAACTGGGCCTGGGCCATCTGCTGCATGCTGCGGTGAGTCATCCAAGCCGCGCCACCGGCGGCCAGCAACGAGCACGGTTTATACCGGCTTTCGATCTGGGGCGATGTCGGCACGCATCGCATCCTGCGACGGTCATCGATTAGCGGCTGACAGTGGACGCCGACCGCCCTGACCACCTCAACGCTGCGAATGCCCCGGATCATCGTGCTCACGATGCGTCAGCAGCCCCGGCCGGATCAGGTCGATGAACGCACGCGCCTCGGCGCTGAGAAACTTGCCTTTGCGCATCACCACGCCGTAGCTGCGCTGCGGGAAGTACTGCTTCATGTTGCGGACGGCCAGACGGCTGTAGTCGGTCTCGGCGATGCAGATGCCGGTGACGATCGAGATGCCCATGCCCATCGCGACGTATTCCTTGATCACGTCCCAGCCACCCACCTCGATCGCCACGTGGTAAGGCACCTGGCTCTGCTGAAATACCAGGTCGACCAGTCGGTAGGTGGACAGCCGCTGCGGCGGCAGGATCAGGCCGTACGGTGAAATATCCTCCAGCGTGATCTTGTCCTTCGCCGCCAGCGGATGATCGGGCGGCATGATCAGCATCGGGTCGTAGTGGCGCACCGGCTCCCAGGCGATGTCATGCGGCACGTCCAGCATCGAGCCGACGGCAAAGTCGGCCTCGTCGGCGCGCAGCAGGGCCATGCCATCCTTGCCGGTGACATTGGCCAGTTGCAGCCGCACGGCCGGAAACCGTTCGCGGTAGCGCCGAACCAGCTCCGGCAGGAGGTACTGGATGGTCGAGGTGCCCGCCGCAATGGTCAGGCGTCCGGCCTGCAGGCCTTTCGCCCGCGCCTGGAAGTCGCGATCGAGCGTGTCCCAGCCTTCGATCAGCGGCCGCGCCAGTTCGTACAGCGCCTCGCCGGCATCGGTGAGGTTGATGCGCCGTCGGCGGCGCTCCAGCAGGATCACCCCGAGTTCCCGCTCCAGCGCCTGCAGTTGCAGGCTGATCGTCGGCTGCGACACGAACAGGGCTTCCGCAGCGCGGGTCAGCGTGCCCAGCTTCACCACGCTGACGAATGCGCGCAGCTGCTTGTGGCGGTTGCCCTTGTAGTAGAAGCGGCCGCCGGCTTCGGCGGCGGCGCGCGTGCCGACGCCGCCGAGGCGCGACTTTCCGGCTTTCCTTGACGAAACGTCGGTTTTTTTCATTCCAAATTCAAATTGTTGTAGATGTTATGTAGTTTGCTCATGATAACGATTGAAACATTCACTTTGTCAAACATGATTTGCCTGGCGTAGCTTCGAGTCTCCACCCCACGGAGCGAGCCCATGGCTGTACCGCAGGAACGAGTCGGCATCGACGCCGTCGATGTGCATGCCGACCAAGCCGGCTACGAGGCCATCCTCACGCCCGCCGCGCTGGGTTTCCTGGCCCGGTTGCACCGGCGGTTCGATGCCAGCCGGCTGCGGCTGCTGCGGGCTCGGCGGGAGCGCCAGGCGGGGTACGACGCCGGGGGGCTGCCCGACTTTCGCGCCGACACGCTGGCCATCCGCGAATCGGAATGGACGGTGGCGCCGATTCCCGCCGCACTGCAGGACCGCCGCGTCGAGATCACCGGCCCGGTCGAGCGCAAGATGATCATCAACGCGCTGAACTCCGGCGCGAAGGTGTTCATGGCCGACTTCGAGGATTCCTCGGCACCGACCTTCGCCAACCAGCTCGATGGCCAGGTCAACCTGCGCGATGCGGTGAACGGCAGCATCGAATTCCGCTCGCCCGAGGGCAAGCGCTATCGGGTCAACGATAAACCGGCGGTGCTGGTGGTCCGCCCGCGCGGCTGGCATCTGCATGACAAGTTCTTCTGCGTGGATGGCGAGCCGATGGCCGGCGCGTTGGTCGACTTTGGCCTGTTCGTGTTTCACAACGCCCGCGCGCTGCACAGCCGCGACCGCGGCCCGTACTTCTACCTGCCCAAGCTCGAAGCGATGGAAGAAGCCGCGCTGTGGAACGAGGTGATGGCCGCGGCCGAGGAAGAACTGCAACTGCCGACAGCCACCATGAAAGCCACGGTGCTGATCGAGACGCTGCCGGCGGCGTTCCAGATGCACGAGATACTGCACGCGCTGCGTGATCGCGCAGTCGGCCTCAATTGCGGTCGCTGGGATTACATCTTCTCGTATCTGAAAACCCTGCGTGGTCATCGCGATCGGCTGCTGCCGGAACGGGGCCAGGTGCAGATGACCGCGCCCTTCCTGAAGGCCTACTCCGAGTTGTTGATCCAGACCTGCCATCGTCGCGGCGCGTTCGCGATGGGCGGCATGGCGGCGCAAATCCCGATCAAGGGCGACGCGGCCGCGAACGAAGCCGCATTGGCCAAGGTGCGCGCCGACAAGCTGCGCGAGGTGCAGGCCGGTCACGATGGCACCTGGGTGGCGCACCCGGCACTGGTGCCGGTGGCGCAGGAGATCTTCGACCGGCACATGCCGACACCGAACCAGCTCGGCGTGCTGCGCAAGGACGTGGCCGTCACCCGCGAGCAGCTGCTTGCCGCGCCCAACGGCACCATCAGCCGCGCCGGCTTCGACAACAACGTCGAGGTCTGCCTGCGCTACACCGCCGCCTGGCTTGACGGTCTCGGCTGCGTGCCCATCCACCATCTGATGGAGGACGCCGCCACCGCCGAGATAGCCCGTGCCCAGTTGTGGCAGTGGTTGCATCACGCCGAGGCACCGGGCGCTGGCGAGCTGGAGTTCCCCGACCACGCGCCGATCGACTTTGCCCTGTTCGACCACGCGGTTGCCGCGCATACCCATCGCCTGCGCGGCAGCCAGCACCCCGGCGCGGCCCGCGCCGACGAAGCTGCCGCCCTGCTCATGGCGATGACCCACGCCGATCAACTGGGCGACTTCCTCACCTTGCCCGCCTACGAACGACTCGCTTGACCAACCTCATGCAGGACGCGCCGGGTGCGCGATGCTTTTCGCAGATCAGTTCCACAGCGTGCCCACCCGACGCACTCCTGACAACGACGCCGAACCACGGAGCCACGCCATGAAGACCACCCTGCCTACCGCCGAACAGATCGCCCTGGACTGGAACAACAACCCCCGCTGGGCCGGCGTCCAGCGCAACTACTCGGCCGAGGACGTGGTGCGACTGCGCGGCACCGTCGCGGTGGAGCATTCGCTGGCCCGCCGCGGCGCCGAGCGGCTGTGGAAGTCGCTGCACAAGGAGGACTTCGTCAATGCGCTCGGTGCTCTCACCGGCAACCAGGCGATGCAGCAGGTCAAGGCCGGCCTGCAGGCGATCTACCTCTCCGGCTGGCAGGTTGCCGCCGATGCGAACGTGGCCGGCGAGATGTATCCCGACCAGTCGCTGTACCCGGCCAACTCGGTGCCGCTGGTGGTCAAGCGGATCAACAACACCTTGCTGCGCGCCGATCAGTTGCACCACGCCGAAGGCAAGGACGACTGCGACTGGCTGGTGCCGATCGTGGCCGATGCCGAGGCCGGCTTCGGTGGCGTGCTGAACGCGTTCGAGCTGATGAAGGCGATGATCGAAGCCGGCGCCGCCGGCGTGCACTTCGAGGACCAGCTGGCCGCAGTGAAGAAGTGCGGCCACATGGGCGGCAAGGTGCTGGTGCCGACCCGCGAGGCGGTCGACAAATTGAACGCCGCGCGCCTGGCCGCCGACGTCGCCGGCGTGCCGACCCTGCTGGTGGCGCGCACCGACGCGGACGCCGCCGACCTGCTGACCTCGGACATCGACGGCAACGATCAGCCGTTCGTCACCGGCGAACGCACCGTCGAGGGCTTCTACCGGGTGCGTCCGGGCCTGGACCAGGCGATCAGCCGGGGCCTCGCCTATGCGCCATATGCCGATCTGATCTGGTGCGAAACCAGCAAGCCGAATCTCGACGACGCACGCAAGTTCGCCGAGGCGATCCACGCGAAGTTCCCCTGCAAGATGCTGGCCTACAACTGCTCGCCCAGCTTCAACTGGAAGAAGAACCTGGACGACTGCACCATCGCCAACTTCCAGAAGGAACTGGGCGCGATGGGCTACAAGTTCCAGTTCATCACGCTGGCCGGCTTCCACAGCCTCAACTACGGCATGTTCGACCTCGCCCACGGCTACGCCCGCCGCCAGATGACGGCGTTCGTGGAGTTGCAGGAAAAGGAGTTCGCCGCCGCCGAGCATGGCTTCACCGCGGTGAAGCATCAGCGCGAAGTCGGCACCGGCTACTTCGATGCCGTCACCCAGGCGATCCAGCAGGGTCAGTCGTCGACCACCGCGCTGAAGGGCTCGACCGAGGAGGCGCAGTTCAGGCAAGCCTCGGCGGCCTAGGCTCGCGCGTGATCGGCGATGCTCGATGGAACCTTGGGCATCGCCCGCCGGGGCGCTACAGGAGCTGGCGGGTTTCGCCGGGCGCCAGGCCGTCCAGCGCATACTCGCCGATGCGTACGCGGATCAGCCGCAAGGTCGGGAAGCCGACTGCGGCAGTCATCCGCCGCACCTGCCGATTGCGGCCCTCCCGCAGGCTCAGGCTGAGCCAGCTGGTGGGGATGTTCTTGCGAAAACGGACCGGCGGATCGCGCGCCCATAGCCAGGCCGGCTCATCAACGGGCATCGCCTCGGCCGGCAGGGTCGGGCCGTCGTTCAACGACACGCCGCGGCGCAGTGCCAGCAATGCCGCCTCGTCGATCCGGCCATCGACCTGCACCAGGTAGGTCTTGGCCTGCTTGTGGCGGGGGTCGGTCAGCTGGTGCGCCAGCGCCCCGTCGTCGGTCAGCAGCAGCAAGCCCTCGCTGTCGTGGTCCAGCCGTCCAGCCGCATAGACGTCCGGTTGGCGGACGTACGCCGCCAGCGTGGGGCGTCCTTCCGGGTCGGTGAACTGGCACAGCACGCCATACGGCTTGTTCAGCGCAATCAGCATCGCGGCATCACTGAAAGCGCCGGCACCGGGCGACGGCTCAATGCGACGCTTCGCTCGCCGCAGCGGGCTTGACGAAACGCAAGGTCATCCGGTCGGACTCGCCAATCGCCTGGTATTTCGCGCGATCGTGCTCACCGAGGGTGAACGTGGGCGGCAGCGTCCAGACGCCCTTCGGATAGTCCTTGGTGTCCTTCGGGTTGGCGTTGATCTCGCTGCTCTCATCCAGGATGAAGCCCGCATCGGTGGCCAGCTTCACCACATAGCGCGTCGGCAGGTAGCCGCTCTGCTTCACGCTGTCCAGCGAGGCGCCGTCATCGGCCCGGTGATCGACCACGCCCAGTACGCCTCCGGGCCGCAGCACGGCAAAGAAGGCCTTGAACATCGCCGGCGCGGTGTCCGCCATCACCCAGTTGTGCACGTTGCGGAACGTCAGTACCCGGTCCGCCGATGCGGGCGGGCCGAATACCGGCGCCTTGGGATCGAAGGCGACAATGCGGGCCTTGCCGTACCGCGCCGGGTCGGCGGCGAATTTCCCGTGCAGCGCGCTGTCGTCGCGGCGGTCTTCGCCGTCGCGCGCCGATGCGGCCACGGCGGCAATGTAGTGACCGTTGTCGTGCAGCAGCGGCGCAAGGATCTCGCTGTACCAGCCGCCACCGGGAGTGATCTCGATCAGGGTCTGATCCGGCCGCACGCCGAAGAACTGCAAGGTGGCCTTGGGGTGGCGGTAGACATCGCGGGCACGGTTGGATTCCGAGCGCCAGCTGCCGGCCAGCACGCTATCCAGTTGCGTGGCAGTGAAGTCGCTGGCGCTGGTCGGCGGCACCAGCATGTCGGCCGGCTGGTCAGGTTCGGTCGATGCGGCAGGCGCCGCCTGCACGCCGGCAAAGGCCGGCGCCGCCGCCAGCAGCAACGCCACAGTCAGTCGCATCGTTCCGATCTTTGCCATGTTCATTCCGCGATTCATCGAGACTCCCCTCGGCACCCCGGCCGTCCAGACCGACGCAATATGGTGAAGACAATGTGCAGATCCGGTGGATGCCCGGCCGATCCATTTTAGCCGACACACGCCCGGGCAAGGGCTGAATCATGCCATCCATGCAAAGGCCGGGACGCGCGGGCGCGCATTTCTCGGCGGCCCCGATGCCGCAACATCAGAGCCGATAGTGAATGACCGAGCGGATCGCCTTGCCCTCGTGCATCAGGTCGAACGCCTCGTTGATGCGTTCAAGTGGCAGCACCTCGGTGATCATCTCGTCGATCCTGATTTCGCCGGCCAGGTAACGCTCGACGTAGCCCGGCAGCTGCGAGCGGCCCTTCACGCCGCCGAACGCCGAGCCGCGCCAGACCCGGCCGGTGACCAGCTGGAACGGCCGCGTGCAGATCTCCTGGCCCGCGCCGGCGACGCCGATGATGATCGACTCGCCCCAGCCCTTGTGGCAGCACTCCAGCGCCGAACGCATCACGTGCACGTTGCCGATGCACTCGAACGAATAGTCCACGCCGCCGTCGGTGAGCTCGACGATGACCTGCTGGATCGGCGTGTCCGGGTAGTCCTTCGGATTGATGAAGTCCGTCGCGCCGAGCAGTTTCGCCATCTCGAACTTCGCCGGATTGGTGTCGACCACCACGATGCGCCCGGCCTTCGCCATCACCGCGCCCTGCACCACCGACAGGCCGATGCCGCCCATGCCGAACACCGCCACCGTTGCGCCCGGCTCGACCTTGGCCGTGTTCAGCACCGCGCCGATGCCGGTGGTGATGCCGCAGCCGAGCAGGCACACCTTCTCCAGCGGCGCCGCCTTGTTGATCTTCGCCACCGAGATTTCCGGCAGCACGGTGTATTCGCTGAACGTGCTGGTGCCCATGTAGTGCAGCAGCGGCTTGCCGTTGAGCGAGAAGCGCGAGGTGCCGTCCGGCATCAGGCCCTGGCCCTGGGTGATGCGGATTTTCTGGCACAGGTTGGTCTTGCCGGAGCGGCAGAATTTGCATTCGCCGCACTCGGGCGTGTACAGCGGAATCACGTGATCGCCGACCTGCAGCGAAGTGACGCCTTCGCCGACTTCCTCGACGATGCCGCCACCCTCGTGGCCCAGGATCACCGGGAACCGGCCTTCCGGGTCGTCGCCGGACAAGGTGAACGCGTCGGTATGGCAGACACCGGTGGCCACGATGCGCACCAATACCTCGCCGGCCTTCGGCCCGGCCACGTCGACCTGTTCGATGCTGAGCGGCTTGCCTGCTTCCCAGGCGACGGCGGCGCGCGACTTCATGATGCGGACTCCTCGATGCGATACGGATACGTTGAACGTCTCATGGTACCCGCTCGCCGCATCAGCCCTCGACCGCGCCACACTCGCCCATGCCCGGCATCTGCCGGCAGTACTCGTCCGCCTCGGCCAGCAGCCACGCGCGGAACACCTGCAGGCCGCGGTGCTCCTGCGAGCGCGGCGGATAGACCAGCCAGTACGCTTCGGGCACCGGCAGATAGTTGTTGCCCAGTACCTGCAAACGGCCGGCATCGATCAGCGACTTGGACGTCACCATCCGCCCCAGTCCCACGCCAAGCCCCTCCAGGGCTGCATGCCGCAGCGCATCGACGCTGTCGAAATGCGCCACATAACGCTTCGGCGGCGTGCCGCCGTAGCGGGCAAACCAGTCGAGCCAGCGATTCCCCGGATTGGGGTCGCCAAGCAACGGCCAATGCGAGAGATCGCCCGGATCGGCACCGCCCATTTTCGCCACCAGCTCGGGCGCGGCCACCGGCGCGATCCATTCGCCGAACAGGCGCTCGCTGCGCAGGCCAGCCCACTCGCCTCGGCCGTAGCGCAGCCCGGCATCCACCGGCTCTCGCGCGAAATTCACCAGCGCCGAACCCGACTGCAAGGTGATCTCCAGTTCCGGATGCGCGGCAACCAGCCGCGGCAGCCGCGGCACCAGCCAGCTCGACATGATGCCGGGGCTGGCGCTGAGCGTGAGCGCATCGTGGTGGCGCGTGCGGTAGTGCGACAGCGCGTGCTCGATGCCGTCGAAATGTTCGCCGACCGCTTCCAGCAGGCTGCAGCCTTCGACCGTCAGCGTCACCCCGCGCGGTCCGCGCTCGAACAGACGCCGTTCCAGGCGTTCTTCCAGCTGGCGCATCTGGTGGCTGAGCGCGCTGACGGTAAGGTTCGCCTGCGCCGCCGCGCGCGACAGGTTGCCCAGCCGGGCGACCAGCACGAACTGTTGCAGCAGCGCCAGCGGCGGCTTGCTCATAGTGAATTTTCCTCAAGTCTGGCTTGCGAATATATCGCTATTTCGGGGCCTGCCGTGCGCGTACCTTGAGCGCACCCCAAGCCACCCCCCGGAGATTTTCCCATGAATTCGATCTGGAAAGACCTGCTTTTCCTGCACGGCCATCTCGTGCACAAGGAGGATTTGACCTGGAGCGCGGAGGCAGACACCGAAGCGGATCGGGACAAGGCCCGCGCCAGTCAGGTCCAGGCGGCTGTCGTGAAATGCTGCATGTCGGTGTGGCCGCGCCTGGTGGGGCCGCGCTGAGCCAGAGGCCTCCCAATGGGGGCATTACGCTGCTTTGCCCAGACGGGTGCATGCTTGCCGCTTCCATCCTCCAAGGTGATCCGTTGTGCACAAGCGTCCACTGGGCAATTCAACGCTTTCGATCGCCCCGCTCGCCTTCGGCGGCAACGTGTTCGGCTGGAGCGTCGATGAAAAGCGCTCGTTCGAACTGCTCGACGCATTCGTCGACGCCGGCGGCAACCTGATCGACACGGCGGACGTCTACTCCGCCTGGGTGCCGGGCAATCGGGGCGGCGAATCGGAAACCATCATCGGCCGCTGGCTGAAGCAAGGCGGCAAACGCGCACAAGTGGTGATATCGACCAAGGTGGGCAAATGGGTGCAGCAGCCCGGGCTGTCCCCGGCGAACATCCAGCAGGCGGTCGACGGTTCGCTCAGCCGCCTGCAGGTCGACTGCATCGACCTGTATCAGGCGCACGAGGACGACGCCAGCGTGCCACTGGAAGAAACCCTGGACGCGTTTGGACGGCTGATCGACCAGGGCAAGGTGCGCGCGATCGGCGCTTCCAACTACGGCGCCGCGCGCTTCGCCGAGGCGCTGGCCGTGTCCAGGAAGCATGGACTGCCACGCTACGAAAGCCTGCAACCGGAGTACAACCTGGTCAGCCGCGCCGGCTACGAAAAGGAGCTGGAACCGCTGATCCGGCGCGAGAACATCGGCGTGATCAGCTATTACGCCCTGGCCAGCGGCTTCCTCAGCGGCAAATACCGCAGCACCGCCGACCTGGCCAAGAGCGCGGCGCGCGGCGGCGCGGTGAAGAAATTCCTGAATCCGCACGGCTTGCAGGTACTCGCTGCGCTCGATGCCGTGGCCGCCGCGCACCATGCCACCCCGGCCCAGGTGGCCCTGGCGTGGCTGATCGCCCGGCCCGGCCTCACCGCGCCGATCGTGAGCGCCACCAGCGTCGGACAATGGCAGGAACTGCTGGGCGCCACGACGCTGGAGCTGGATCCCGACGAGATCGCACGACTGGATCTGGCCAGCGCCTGATCGACCCCACGTTCAAGAATCTGCGGCAGGTGTCTGGGAGATCGATGCGCGCTACTCGGGCGCCTCGACTTCGTAGCCCTCGGCCCGCAGCTTCGCCAGATAGCCATCCGGCTTCAGCAGTTCTTCCATCGGCAGTATCGCGAACGTCTGCGCATTGCCCGCCAGGGCCTTGCGCGCGGCGGCAAGCCACAGCGCGGCCTGCCTTGCCGGCACGTCGTCGAGCCCCAGACTCTGCGCAAAACCCGCGTCGATGAGCGAACTGATGCAGGCCTCATGGCGGGCGCTGTCCGGCAACGCGCGCAGTTTCTGCAGATCGCCGGTGGCCCATGCGTTGGCGCGCGCCTTCATGGCAGGCATGTCGTGCTCGATGCTGTCCAGCGTGCGGATGAAGCACGTGGTGTCGTGTGGCGCGGAAGCCTTGAATGCCTTGATCGCCGCACGCGGATGTTCGATCACCACCTGATAACTGGTCGGCACTTCGGTGACGGCGTGACGCGAGGCCAATGCGTCGATGCTGGCCTGCACGCCGCCGCTGCGGCTCAGGTCGTTGGCCTTGATCGCCTTCCTGTAAAGCTCCTGAGCCGCGAAGATCGGCCGCCAGCGTTCGATGCCGCGATCATCGGGGAGGTACTTCTGCTTGAGCACCTGCCAGCGTGCATACACCGGTGGTGGCAGCACCTGCTGCAGGGTTTGCCCATCGCTGTTCTTGCGTGCGCTGTACGCCGACGGCAGCAGGAACAGCTTGCCGAGGAATCCCGCGTCCGCCTTGACCTTCACCGACGGCGGCAGCAGCACTTGCTGCGACCCGCCGATCACCTGCTCCAGTTCGCGCGATTGCCATTGCATGCCACGCGGCAACGGCGACAGCGTGCCCAACACCCACATCACATGCTCGCCGGTGGCGGGATCGCGTCTGGATACCCGCCACAGCCCGGGGCCCGGCTGCGCGCCGGTAACCACTACCGCGGCAAGATCGGCCACCGGCGGCGCGGCGCGGGCAGCCTCCGATTGCGCCGCGGCAACCTGCACGAGGCCGCACCATATCGACAACAGCATCGCTAACCGCAGGCGCATCGGGATATTCCGGTGGGACGAGGCCACCATGGTGGCAGGGCTCGTCTGAGCCGCAGGCTGCTGCCGTCCCGGCCACGCTTGAACTTTCCCGATGCCAACAGGTACGAGGCAGCGCAGCCCTGCTTCTGTCTGGCCGCATGGACGGCCCCTGCGAGAAACCATCAACGCCCGGCAAGCGCCGCCAGGGCCGCATTGAAGGTTGCGCTGGGACGCATGGCCCGGCTGACCTTGGACAGGTCGGGGTGGTAATAGCCGCCGATGTCCACCGGCTTGCCCTGCACGCCGGCAAGTTCGCCCACGATGGTTGCCTCGTTCTCCTGCAGCGCCTTGGCCAGCGGCGCGAACTTCGCCTTCAGCCCGGCGTGCGTGTCCTGCGAGGCCAGCGCCTGCGCCCAGTACAGCGCCAGATAGAAGTGGCTGCCGCGGTTGTCGATGCCGCCAATCTTGCGCGAGGGCGACTTGTCGGTGTCGAGGAACTTGCCGTTGGCCTGGTCCAGCGTCTTGGCCAGCACGTCCACCTCGGTGTTGCCGTAACGGTTGCCCAGGTGTTCCAGCGACGCAGCCAGCGCGAGGAACTCGCCGAGCGAATCCCAGCGCAGGTAGTTCTCTTCCAGGAACTGCTGCACGTGCTTCGGCGCCGAGCCGCCGGCGCCGGTCTCGAACAGGCCGCCGCCGGCCATCAGCGGCACGATCGACAGCATCTTCGCGCTGGTGCCCAGTTCCATGATCGGGAACAGGTCGGTGAGGTAGTCGCGCAACACGTTGCCGGTGACCGAGATCGTATCCAGGCCCTGGCGGATGCGCTCCAGCGAGAACTTCGTCGCGGCGACCGGATCCATGATGCGGATGTCCAGGCCGCTGGTGTCGTGGTCCTTCAGGTAGCGCTCGACCTTGGCGATCACCTGCGCGTCGTGTGCGCGGGCCGGATCGAGCCAGAACACCGCCGGCGTGTGCCGCGCGCGGCTCACTGCCAGCTTCACCCAGTCCTGGATCGGCGCGTCCTTGGTCTGGCACATGCGCCAGATGTCGCCGGCTTCCACGTCATGCTGCAGCAGCACCGTGCCGGCTTCGTCGAGCACCTTGACCACGCCGTCGCCGGCGATCTGGAAGGTCTTGTCGTGCGAGCCGTACTCCTCGGCCGCCTGCGCCATCAGGCCCACGTTCGGCACGCTGCCCATGGTGGCCGGGTCGAACGCACCGTGCGCCTTGCAGTCCTCGATGGTCGCCTGATAGACGCCGGCATAACTGCGGTCGGGGATCACCGCCTTGATGTCCTGCAACTGGCCCTGCGCGTTCCACATCTTGCCGGAGTCGCGGATCATCGCCGGCATCGACGCATCGACGATCACGTCGCTGGGCACGTGCAGGTTGGTGATGCCCTTGTCCGAGTTGACCATCGCCACGCCTGGGCGCTGTGCGTACTCGGCGTCCAGGTCGGCCTTGATCGCCGCCTGCTGCGCTTCCGGCAGCGAGCCGAGGCGCGCGTACAGGTCGCCGATGCCGTTATTCGGATTGAAGCCGATTTGCTTCAGCGCAGCGGCGTGCTTCGCCAGCACATCCTTGTAGAACTCGCCGACCACCACGCCGAACATGATCGGGTCGGAGACCTTCATCATGGTCGCCTTCAGGTGCAGCGAGAACAGCACGCCCTGCTGCTTCGCGTCCGCGATCTGCGCGTCGACGAACGCAGCCAGCGCCCTGCGGCTCATCACCGCGCCGTCGATGATCTCGCCGGCCAGCAGAGCGGTCTTCGGCTTCAGCACGGCGTGGCTGCCATCCTTGCCGAACCATTCGATGCTGACGCTGCCGGCCTTCGGAACCAGCGCGGATTTCTCGGTGCCGTAGAAGTCGCCGCCGTCCATGTGCGCCACGTGGGTCTTCGAATCCTTGCTCCACGCGCCCATCTTGTGCGGATGCTTGCGCGCGTAGTTCTTCACCGAGATCGGCGCGCGGCGGTCGGAATTGCCCTCGCGCAGCACCGGATTCACCGCGCTGCCCTTGACCCGGTCGTAGCGCGCCCTGACGTCTTTCTCGCCGTCGTCCTTCGGCGCATCCGGGTATTCCGGCAGCGTATAACCCTGGCCCTGCAGCTCCTTGATCGCCGCCTTCAGCTGCGGCATCGAGGCACTGATGTTCGGCAGCTTGATGATGTTCGCCTCCGGCGTGGTCGCCAGCTGGCCCAGCTCGGCCAGGTCGTCGGCCAGTCGCTGGCCTTCCTTCAGCGCTTCCGGGAACAGCGCGATGATGCGCGCCGCCAGCGAGATGTCGCGCGTTTCCACCGCGACGCCGGCCGTGCCGGTGAACGCGGCGACGATCGGCAGCAGCGACTGCGTGGCCAGGAACGGGGCCTCGTCCGTCAATGTGTAGATGATCTTTGGCGTGTTGGACATGGTCGGTGCGAGCCTCTTTGGCGACAACATTGATGAAGGTGCTGCCGCCGGGAACCGGCCATCCGCCCGTTGCCGTCATCTCCGCGCAGGCAGGAAGCCAGCGACTTCAGGCGGCACTGGAGCCGTGCCTGCGCAGGGATGACGAGCCGGCGTTCGACGATTCCCATCGCGGCGACTTCTCGATCGCGGCCCCACCGAGGCAAGGCCGCTGGCACATCCCTCCCAGTATATTTCGTCAGGCACCCCTTGTCCGGACGAGCACGCCTTTGCGAGACGGGCCGACAAGGCCGTCCGGGCCATCCGGCCACGGCATGCGAGAATACGCAGTTGCCTCGGTCGTCGCCCGCTTTCCATGATCCCGGATCGTCTGCACCAATTGCTGCAACACGCCGAATGGGTCTCGAACTTCGACGCGCGCACCTTGCAGCGGGCAGCCGACTATGCGCGTCGGCAACGGGTGGTCGCGATCCAGTTCACGCCCGGCGACCACGCCGACAGCTGCACCCTCGAGGGCGACATCCGGGGCAGTGCGCGCCAGCCCTACCATTGCCGCGTCGACGTGCAGGCCCGCGACGCCTCGCTGACCCTGGACACCCACTGCAGCTGTCCGATGGATGTGGACTGCAAGCATGCCGCCGCGATGCTGCTGCTGGCGGCGAACCTGCCACCGTCGACGTGGCCAGTCAGCGCCAGCGCCCGCCAACCATCGCCCGGCCGCCGCCCCGCGACGACGCCGCGCCCGGCAGCGGCCTGGATGCACGAACCCCATGCCACCAACACCAGCATGCACGCCTGGTCGCAATGGCTGCAACGGCTCGACTCGCCACCCGGCCAGGTCGCCACCGTGGTCGACCCGCAACGCGAATTCGGGGTGCTGCTGCGCGGTGACGCCCATGGCCAGTTGCTGATCAACCCGGTATGGATGCGCCCCGGCAAGACCCGCCGCGCCGCGCTGGTCGATCCCCAGCCACTGCACTTGCACGAGCGCGCCGGCCCGTTGCCGGCTCCGGACGGCGGCTGGCCGAACGGGGTCGCCGGCGCACTGGCCGTGCTGCTGCATCAGCAACACACCCGTATCGGCAACCAGCACTGGACGACCATTCACGCCTCACATCAGGAACAGGCGCTGGAAACCGTACTCGCCCACTACCCGGTCTATTTCGAGAAGGGTTCGGCACCGCTGTCACGCGGACCGGACCTGCCGCTGCGGATACGCTGGCTTGGTCGCTCCGACGGCAGCCAGCAACTGGTGGCCAGCGTCGATGAAGGCGAAGCCCCGTTGCTGCTGCGCGGTGCCGGTCTCTGGTACGTGCTGTCCCTCTCGCAAACCTGGGGCCGGGTCGAGGGCGCCGCTCAACTGCTCGACAGCATCGCGCACGCGCCGCCCGTATTGCCCGAGCAGGTCGACGCGCTGCGCCGGCAACTGCGCGAACACAAAGGCACCTTGCTGATCCCGCTGCCCGACGAGCGCGCACCGGTGCAGATCGTGCAGGCGACGCCGCAGCCGCTGCTGCAACTGCGCGTGATCGAGCTTTCGATCCAGCACACATGGAGCGGCCCGCGCATGACCACCGCGCTGGGCTGCGCACGACTGGCCTACGACTACGGCGGCCACCTCCTGGCGCCCGATCCGGATGCCCGCGCTCCAACCACCCGCATCATGCGCGGCGACCAGGTGCTGGAGATCGTGCGCGACCTGGACGCCGAGAAGCACGCCGAGGAGCAGCTCGAAAACCTCGGCATGGTCGAGGCCGTCCTGTACGCCCGCGAACAGGGCCTGCGCCGGCAACCGCTGGACGAAAACGACTTCGTCCTGCAACCGCACGAACGCCAGCCGCCGCTGTGTCCGGAGGACTGGAAGCCGGCACTCGACGTGCTCGCCGACGCCGGCTTCCGGCTCGACTACGACGCCAGCTTTCCGCACGACGAACTGGTCGACATCGACCACTGGCACGCCGACCTCGAACCCAGCGGCACGCAATGGTTCGACGTCTCGCTGGGCGTGGATGTCGGCGGCCAGCGGATCGACCTGCTGCCGGTGTTGCGCCGGCTGCTGGCCGACCCCGGCTTTCCGCGCCACCCGGCCAAGGGCGAAAAGAAGAACGCCAGCTGGCGTGTGCTGCTGGACGAAAAGCGCAGCGCCGAGATTCCGCTGAGCCGCCTGCGCACGCTGATCGAGCCCCTGCTGGAATGGCTCGAAGGCGACGGCGAACTGCGCCTGCACCGCAGCCAGGCGCCGCTGCTCGCCACGCTGGACGAACACCTGCACTGGCACGGCGGCGAGTTGCTGCGCGCCCACCTCGACGCATGGCAGAACCTCAAGCGCAGTGTCGACGCACCCAGGGGTTTCCAGGCCACCTTGCGTCCCTACCAGCGCGATGGTCTGGCCTGGCTGGACTTTCTCGGCGCGGCCGGGCTCGGCGGCATCCTCGCCGACGACATGGGCCTGGGCAAAACCGTGCAGGTGCTGGCGCACATCCTCGGCGAAAAGCAGCGCGGCCGACTGGAGCAACCCGCGCTGGTGGTCGCCCCGACCAGTCTGGTCGGCAACTGGCAAAGCGAGGCCGCGCGCTTCGCGCCCGCGCTGAAGGTGCTGGTGATCCACGGCGCCGCGCGCGCCGACCGTTACGACGAGATCGCCAGCCACGACCTGATCATCACCACCTACCCGCTGCTGCCGCGCGATCGCGAACAACTGCTCGGACAATGCTTTGCGCTGCTGGTGCTGGACGAGGCGCAGGCGATCAAGAACGCGCAGAGCCAGGCCGCGCGCGTGGTGCGCGAAATCCCCGCCACGCGCCGGCTGGCGATGACCGGCACGCCGCTGGAAAACCACCTGGGTGAGCTGTGGGCGCAATTCGACGCGGTGGAACCGGGCCTGCTCGGCTCCCAGCGCCAGTTCACCAGGCTGTATCGCACGCCGATCGAAAAACATGGCGACGTCGACCGCCAGCAACGGCTCAACCGGCGCATCGGCCCGCTGCTGCTGCGCCGGCGCAAGGACGACGTGCTCACCGACCTGCCGGCCAAGACCGAGATCGTGCGCACGCTGGAACTGGAAGGCGACCAGCGCGCGCTGTACGAAACCCTGCGCCTGGCGCAGCACGAGCGCGTGCGCCAGGCGGTGAAGGAGCGCGGCCTGGCACAGTCCGGCATCATCGTGCTCGACGCCCTGCTGAAGCTGCGCCAGGCCTGCTGCGATCCACGGCTGGTCAAACTGGCCAGCGCGAAGAAGATCACCGCCAGCGCCAAGCTCGACGCCCTGCTCGAACTGCTCGACGGCCTGCTCGGCGAAGGCCGCCGGGTGCTGCTGTTCTCGCAATTCACCGAGATGCTGGCGCTGATCGAGACGGCGCTGATCAAGCGCGGCATCGAACACCAGATCCTCACCGGACAAACCCCGGCCGGCCAGCGCAGCGCCCTGGTGCGCCGCTTCCAGGGCGGCACCGTGCCGGTGTTCCTGATCAGCCTCAAAGCCGGCGGCGTCGGCCTCAACCTCACCGCCGCCGACGCCGTGATCCACTACGACCCGTGGTGGAACCCGGCCGCCGAGGCGCAGGCCACCGACCGTGCCCACCGCATCGGCCAGGACAAGCCGGTATTCGTCTACCGGCTGATCTGCGCCGGCACCGTCGAGGAGAAAATCCAGGCGATGCAGGGCCGCAAGGCCGAGCTGGCGCGCGCCGTGCTGGAGGGCGGCGGTGCCACCACCCAACTGCGCTTCAACGAAACCGACCTGGCCGAACTGTTCGCGCCGTTGTAACGGGCGGCCACACCGGCGCTCGGCCGTTGCCCCGTGCTGCACCACCCACCACCCACCATCCACCGACAGGGAAACGTCATGAGCCACCTGAGCCAGTCGATCGTCGATTTCATCGCCCAGCTTCTGCCCCTGTATACCTGTCAGCACGCCGATGGCCATGAGTGCGCCTTGTCGCTGCTGGACGGCACGCTGATCCTGCCGGTGGACGAATCGCATGCCGCCGAAGAAGAAGGCTGGGTGGCGGTGTTCTGGCAGGGCGACAGTCACCGCCGCTCCGAAGTGATCGGCACCCAGCTCGCCAGCCTGGCGGTGTGCCGGCACGTCGAACTGGTGGGCGCCGGGCTTGCGGCGACGGAACGGGCCGCACACCGGGCGCATCTGGCCGAGCGGTTCTACCGCCGCACGGGCCTGCCGCTGCAACCGCAAGCCGCGGCGTCGGCGCCTTGGGTTTCGACCGGCTGAAACGGCAAGGGTGCGGCATGGCCGCACCCTTGCCCCGTGACAGATCGCCCGGGCGATCTACTTGACGGTGAAGTCCTTGCTGGCGACCTGATTGCCGTTCAGCGAGATGGCGACCTTGTAGCTGCCCACCGGCAGTCCGCCAGGCTTGCTGATCATGAACGCGGTGGTCTCCGGGCCTGCGGCATTGATGGTCTTGCTGTCCTCGTGCACGGTCTGGCCGTCCTGATAGGTCCACTTGGCCGCCACCGTGGCGGTGCCGCTGCCGCTGGTGTCAACCGACGCGTAGATGGTGTCCTTCGGCGCGAAGCTGGTGCCGCTGGCGAGAATCTTGTTGTTGGCGTCCACGGTCGATCCCAACTCCACCGCGTTGAGCGTGACCGCAGCCGCGGTGCCGCTGCTGGCCGGGGCCATCATGCCTGCGGTGGAGGCCGGTGCCGGCGCCATCGTCGGCGCGCTGGCCGAGGGCGGTGGCGTGCCGGGAATCGACGAGGCCGATTCGTCCTTCTTGCCGCAGGCGCTCAGCGCCAGAGCGGAAGCCAGCGCGGCGGTCAGGATCAGGGGTTGGCGGATCTTTGTTGCATGGGTCGTCTTCATGAGGCATCTCCTGCTTCGGAACGTGAGGGGACTTCAGGACTTGGCGGGGATCTTCAGCATCTGGCCCGGCTTGATCCGGTCCGGATCCGTGAGCTGGTCGCGATTGACATCGAAGATCGTCTTCCATGCATTCGCGTTGCCGTAGAACTTCGCGGCGATGGCGGACAGGCTGTCGCCAGCCATCACGGTGTAGATGGCGGCCTCGTCCACGGTCGAACTGACGTGCGATTGCACATCACTGAAATCGGCCTTGGCGGCGGGCGGCATGTCAGCCGCGGTGGACGCCACGCCACCTCCCACCCCGGAGAAATCCGACTTGTTGTTTTCATCACCCATCGAACCGTCTCCGTCTCGGAAGGAGCCTCAGTGATAACCACCTTCCGGTTAACGGGTTGTGAGCGAATTGACGAGGCATTCAGTTGGGTGGGGTGCACGCGACGGTTCGCGGATCGCGGCGCGATCAAGGCGTGCCGACCAGAGCTCCGTGCGATATCGCGCACGGAGCCGGACGATCAGTAGCTGTACTTCAACGATGCACCGACGCCGTAGTCCGGGCTGCCGTCGGCAAAGCCGGCCAGCGCATAGGCCTGCACACGCAGGCTATCGTTGAACTTGTGGTTCCAGTAGCCGGTGAGCTCGCTCTGCGAAGCGCCGGTATCGGCGATCCGCTCGCGGTAGTAGTAGTACGCGCCGATGCTGTTGACCGGGTTCAGTTTGTAATCGGCGCCGACGTTCGCGTTGAAGCCGTTCTTCAACTGGATGTACTGCGAGCTGCCATATTTCATCCAGCCGACGCCGCCGAACGCGGTCCAGGCGCCGGCCACCCTGTAAGTATCCAGCGCGATGCCGTAGTCGTTCTGGCCCGTGCCGAGACCCTTGTCGGCATCGGCGGTACCGAATTTCACTTTGCCGGTGAGATCGAGCCCGAACGTGCGGTCGGCGCTGCCGAACAGCTCGTAGCCGACCGAGGCCGTGACATCGCCCAGACCGGAGGCCGATCCGCTGCTGACGCTGGACGGCACCGGAACATTGCCGCCATTGCCGTGGCCGCGACTCTTCGGATTGCCGTTCTTCACCTTGCCCACGCCGGGAATCACGTTGCCGGCGCCGCTGATGTTGATGTACGGCACGATCACCTTGAACGTCCAACGATCGGTCTGATACGCCGCCGTCACCGGCACCGACCAAATGTCGGTGGTGGTGTCGGTGCCGTACTTGCCACTACTGTAATCGGCGCCAGCGGAGACGCTGAACTGGTCGCCGTCCGAAGTGGCGGCGTGAGCCGCCGGTGCACCGACCAGCAGCAGACCGCCGACGATCAACCAGTGTTGTGGGTTACGCATCAAGGTGTTTCCTTGCAGGTATGGGAAATAGAGCAGGCCCGGCATCACACCGGACCTGTTGAGTACAGTCACGTCGCAGAGAGTGGTTGGCTCAGCCGCCCGGACGACCGCCGTGATCGGGATGATCGGGGCGCTCGGGACGATCCGGCCGGCTCGGACGATCGGGGCGATCCACCTTGCTCACGCGATCGGGTTTGGACGGCCGGTCGATACCATGCGCCTTGGCCAGTTCGACGTGCTCCACGTGGGCGTGTGCATGTCCGCTCGCGGCGGAACTGCCCACCGCCTTCGGCGAACGCATGACATCGCCCAGCTTGAAGCCATCGGCCTTGGCGATCTGACCCCAGCCTTCACCGGCGGCGCGCTGGGCCAGCACGCCGTTCAGGTCGACGCTGGTGCCATCGGCCAGCACCAGCGTGCCGCCGTTCAATGCGGCGGCCAGCTCAGCCGAGGTAGGGTCGGTGATGCCGGCCTTGGCGAGCGTCGCGTCGGCCAGCGACAGTGCGATCTTCACATTGCCGTAGCCCATTTTCCCGGTGGCGGGCTGGAAGGTCATCGGCGTGGTGGTCGTGGTGCCGTCGGCATTCTGGGTCGCCTCGTCGAGCGTGATCGCAGTGCCATCGCGCAAGCCGTCGACCAGCGCCCGTGCATTGGCATCCGAACCGGCGAGGTCTGCGAACTCGGTGCTCAACCGGGCCGATTCGTGGTTTGTGGTCACCGTGGAAACAGGTGGGTCGGCTGGCGAGCCGCTCTGCGCCATGACGGGTGCTGCGCACAGTGCACCGAACACGGCGATGCTGATCAACGTGGATCTGAGATGACTGGAATTCACGGGGTACTCCTGGAGATGCAGCAAAAGCGGAAGGCCTGACGAGACGATACCGTGTGTTGCACGAGTGACGTCTTCGCAGATCCTTCGTCATCCCTGTTCGGCGCACAAGTATCGGAGACATGTCTGTTCAGCACGCGTTTCGCAGGCTGCACGGCATTGACGATTCCGTTGCTTGATTGCGTGAGCGAGTCGACACTTGCAGCGTGTCGCGCACCACATTCGACGCTGATCGAAAGTTGCTGCGGTGCCGGTCTAACGCGTCTCCCCGTGCCGGAAACAGCTGACCAGATGGTCGTTGACCATGCCGGTCGCCTGCAGCAGCGAATAGCAGATGGTGGTGCCGACGAAGCGGAAGCCGCGTTTCTTCAGCGCTTTGCTCATGCGGTCGGACAACCCGGTACTGGCCGGCACGTCGCCCTGGTCGCCCCAGCGATTGATCATCGGCGTGCCGTCCACGAACGACCACAGATAGACGTCCAGACTGCCGAACTCGCGGATCACGTCGAGTGCGGCGACGGCGTTGTCACGAGCGGACGTGACCTTCAGCCGGTTGCGGATGATGCCGGGGTCAAGCAGCAGCTTTTCCAGCTCGCGATCCTTCATGCCGGCGACCCGGGCGATGTCGAAGCCATGGAACGCCTTGCGGTAGTTGTCGCGCTTGGCCAGCACGGTGCGCCACGACAAGCCGGCCTGGGCGCCTTCGAGACAGAGGAACTCGAACAACGCATTGTCGTCGTGCAGCGGCACGCCCCATTCGGTGTCGTGGTAGTCACGCAGCAGCTGGTCGCTGGCGGCCCAGTGGCAGCGCTGCAGGTCGGCGGTCTTGGGCATTGCGGGAGGCCGGTCATGCGGTGCCGCACACCGTAGCGGACACCGCTAGACTTGTCGCCCCCATCCTGGTCCGGCCCCCTATGTCGCCTCCATCGCAACCATCGCGCGGCGCGCTGTTCGCGCTGCTCGGAACCGTTCTGATCTGGGCGTACAGCTGGATCGTGATGAAGCAGGTCCTGGCACACGCCGGACCGTTCGATTTCGCGGCGCTGCGCTACCTGATCGGCGCGGCCCTGCTGTTTGGGGCGCTGCTGCTGAGGCGACAGTCGCTGCGGCCACCGCCGTTGCTGCCGACGATCCTCATCGGCCTGTGCCAGACCGCCGCGTTCCAGGGACTGGAGCAGTGGGCGCTGCTCGATGGCGGTGCCGGCCATGTCGCGCTACTGGCCTACACCATGCCGTTCTGGGCGGTGCTGCTGGCGTGGCTGCTGCTGGGCGACCGCCCGACCGGGCGGCACTGGCTCGGGCTGGCGCTGGCCGCACTCGGGCTGCTGTGCATCATCGAACCCTGGCATGCGATGGGCAGCGTGCCGAGCACCGCGCTGGCCGTGGCCGGCGGCATTGCCTGGGCGGCCGGGACGGTACTGAGCAAGCGCATGTTTCGCCGGCATGCGCCTTCGGTGCTCAACCTCACCGCATGGCAAATGTTGATCGGCGGCATCGCGCTGGGCATCACCGCGCTGGCGGTGCCCCAACGCCCGATCGAATGGGATTGGCCGTTCATCGGCGCGCTGGCCTATAGCGCGGTGCTGGCGTCCAGCGTGGCGTGGTGGCTGTGGTCGATCGTGCTGCAGCGGTTGTCCACCACGGTGGCCAGCGTCTCCAGCCTGGGCGTGCCGATCGCCAGCGTGCTGCTGGCGTGGCTGATCCTGCATGAACAGCCATCGATGATGGAGCTGCTCGGCATTGTGCTCGTTCTGCTGGGCCTCATCGCGGTCAGCGGCGTCGGTCGGCGGCGACGCCCGTGACCGGTGCAGGCGGGCAACGAACTGTCACCACGGCAGCGCACCGAGATCCACGTTGCCGCCGGTCAGCACCACTCCGACGCGGTGGCCGGCAAAGCGCTCACGCTGCTTGAGGATCGCCGCCAGCACGGTGGCGCTGGACACCTCGACCACCTGTTTCAGCTCGGACCACAGCAGCTGCATCGCCGCGATGGTTTCGGCGTCGCTGACCGTGATCACGTCGACCCGATGCGTGCGCAGCGCGTCGAGGTTGCGCTCGCCAACCAAGGCGCGCAGGCCGTCGCATACCGTATCGGGTACCACCGTGGTAACCCGCGCATGCTGTGCCAGTGACTGCGCCGCGTCGTCGGCACCCTGCGGCTCGGCGCCGAACAGCGACAGCGCCGGATCGATCGCATGCGCGGCGATCGCCACGCCGCTGGCCAGGCCACCGCCGCCGATCGGGGTGATCAGCGCGCTCAGACCGTCCACTTGCTGCAGCAGCTCCAGCGCCAGCGTGCCTTGCCCGGCCATCACCCGGGTATCGGCATACGGGTGCACCATGATCGCGCCGGTGGCCCGCTGCACCTCGGCGGCCATCGCCTCGCGGGCCATCTGGTTCGGCGCGCAGCGGTGCAGGATCGCACCGGCACGCTCGATCGCCTCGACCTTGGCGCGCACCGCGCCTTCGGGCACCACCACGTGCGCGGCGATGCCGCGCGTCGCGGCGGCCAGTGCCAGGGCGTTGCCGTGGTTGCCGGAGGAGTGCGTGACCACGCCGTGCGCGGCCTGCTCGTCGCTCAATGCCCACACCGCATTGCAGGCGCCGCGGAACTTGAATGCGCCGCCTCGCTGCAGGTGCTCGCATTTGAAATACAGCTCGGCGCCGACGAGCGCGTCCAGCGCCGCGCTGCGCAGCACCGGCGTCACCCGCGCATGCGGCGCGATGCGGGCGGCGGCATCGCGGATCTGTTCGGGGCTCGGCAAGGTATCCATCACGACTCGACCTCCACGCCGCAGCGGAAACGGCGTTCGGCGCCGGGCTCCAGCCGAATCGCCTGTGCACAATCGGGCCGGTTGAAGGCGTCGGCCATGCACTCCATCGGTTCCAGCGCGATCGCCCGGCGAGCGTCGCGGCTCGCCGTGTCCGCGGTGAACGCATGCATCACGCCGCGCTCCTGCCACACCGCGATGCCAAAGCCGCTGGACGGATCGCGCAGGCGGGTGCGGATGCGGCCATCCGCATCGGCCTCCAGATCGGCGTAGCCCTGGTCGAGGATGCTGCCGCCGAGCCGGCGCGGTTCGCGAAAGTCAAGCGCTGGCGCATCGTCCAGCGCCACGTGCGCCGCCGCGCCGGGCAGCGCCATCAGATCGGCGTTGGTGCGGATCAGGGTCTGCGCGGGTATCTGCAATTGCCAGCCATCGACCATGCTGTCGGCCAGCCGGAAATACGGATGCCAGCCGAAGAAGCATGGCGCGGCATGCGTGCCGACATTGCGCATGCACGCTTCCAGGGCAAGCCCGCCAGCATCGAGGATGAACGTCACCTCGAGATCGATCGCGTACGGGTAGCCGGGCTGCGGACGGATGCTGGCGGTGCGCAGGGTGACCCCGGCGTGGCGGTCGTCCGCCCTCAACGCGGCGATGTCGAAATCCGCATCGCGCACAAAGCCATGCCGACTGGTGCGGGCGGCGCCGGTGGCGCCCGGTTGCAGGTCCTGCGCGTGACCATCGAACTCGTAGCGCGCATCGGCGATGCGCCCGGCAAACGGCACCATGATCGCGAAGCGCGAGCCGGCGCGAGCGATCACCTCGGCGCCATCGCGATAACCGTCGGCGAGATCCTGCGTGGCGTCACCCCGCGGCACGTCGAAGCCGAGCAGGGCGGCGCCATGTTGCGCAATGCGCACGCGCCGGTGGCCGGCGTGATCGCTCAGCATCACGATGGGCTGATCGTCCAACCTGCCCCGTTCGGCGCCGTAAGGCGCTGCGTTGGCTCTGGCCATGGCTTGCTGCTCCTGCCGTCGAATCGCCCCATGTTAACCTCAACGGTCCCCACCCACTGTCGTCCCCATGCACGCACTGCCAGAGCAAACCCCCGCGCTGATCCGCCTCCGTGACTACCGCGCGCCGGCGTGGCGGGTCGAAACGGTCGAGCTCGATTTCGACCTCGGTATCGAAGCAACCGAACTGAGCGCGCGCCTGCTGCTGCGGCGTGACCCGGCTCAGCAACTGCCACTGCAACTGGATGGCGAGAACCTGCAGCTGCTGTCGATCGCGCTGGATGGCGTGCAACTGCCGGCCACCGCGTATCGCTACGCCGGCAACGTGCTGGAGGTCGATGGCGCCCGCGACGGCAGCGTACTGGAGACCCGCGTGCGGTTGCGTCCCGCGGCGAACACGGCGCTCGAAGGTTTGTACCTTTCCGGCTCAGATGAAGCGGGTTTTCTGCTCACCCAGTGCGAGGCCGAAGGTTTCCGACACATCACGTTCTTTCCCGATCGACCCGACGTGCTGTCGTGCTACCGCGTCACCCTGCGCGCCGACCGCGCGCGCTTTCCGGTGCTGCTGGCCGGTGGCAACCCCGACGGCAGCGGCGAGCTGGAGGGCGGCCGGCACTGGGCGTGCTTCGTCGATCCACACCCGAAACCAAGCTATCTGTTCGCGCTGGTCGCCGGCCGTCTGGAGAAGATCGAGCGCAACTACGTCACCGCCAATGGCCGAACGGTACAGCTGAAAATCTGGGCCGAGGCGGACGCCATCGATCGCTGCCACTACGCGATGGATGCGCTCGAACGCTCGATGCGCTGGGACGAACGGACCTACGGCCGCAACTACGACCTGGATGTGTTCCACGTGGTCGCCACCCACGATTTCAACATGGGCGCGATGGAGAACAAGGGCCTCAACATCTTCAACGCCAAGTGCCTGCTGGCCGATCCGGACTCGACCACCGACGAAGAATATCGCCACGTCGAGGCAGTGGTCGCGCACGAGTATTTCCACAACTGGAGCGGCAACCGGGTGACCTGCCGCGACTGGTTCCAGCTCAGCCTGAAGGAAGGGCTCACGGTGTTCCGCGAACAGAGTTTCTCGGCCGACATGAACTCCGCGCCGCTGAAGCGCATCGAGGACGTCTCGCTGCTTCGCCGCGCGCAGTTTCCCGAAGACGCGGGTCCGCTGGCGCATCCGGTGCGACCCGCGCAGTACAGCGAGATCAACAACTTCTATACCGCCACGGTGTACGAGAAGGGTTCGGAGCTGGTGCGCATGCTGGCCGGCGCGCTGGGCCAGGCCGGTTTTCGCCGTGGCATGGATCTCTATTTCGAGCGCCACGACGGACACGCCGCCACGCTGGAGGATTTTCTCGGCGCGCTGGGCGATGCCAACGGCACCGACCTGACGCCGTACCTGGCCTGGTATGGCCAAGCCGGCACGCCACGGCTGAAGGCTCGCGGCCATTACGATGCGGCGCGGCAGGAATACACGCTGACGCTGGCGCAGCCCGCTCCGGGCAAGGGCACGGCTGAGCCGCGGCCGCCGTTGCCGATCCCGGTCAAGCTGGCGCTGTTTGATCGCGAAGGCACCATGCTTCCGTTGCGTCTGGACGGCCAGACGTCCGAACCTGCCAGCGAGATCGTGGTCGTGCTGACACAGACGGAACAGCATTTTGTCTTCGGCCATGTCGCGTCGTCGCCGGTGCCATCGCTACTGCGCGGATTTTCCGCGCCGGTGATCCTGGAGTGTGATTACACGCCGGACGAACTGGCGCTGCTGCTGGGCCACGATCCCGACGGCTTCAATCGCTGGGAGGCTGGTCAGCAGCTGGCCGTCCGCGCCTACGAAGAGCTGCGCGATGGCGCCGCAAACTCCCATGCGCTGGACGTCTGGCGTGCTGCGCTGGCATCGTTGTTCCATGACACCGCCATTGATGACGCGTTGCTGGCCGATCTGCTGACCCCGCCGGGCGAGATCGAACTGGCGGAGCGTGAAACGGCGGTCGACCCGCAACGCATCCACCAGTTGCGCCAGCGCCTGCAGTGGGTGCTGGCCGAGCGACTGGGCGGCGAAGTGCTGCATCGGCGCTATCGGGAGCTGGCTGCGCACACCACCATCGACATGGATGCGATCAGCCAGGCACGACGCCGGCTCAAGCGCCGTGTGCTGGAGTTGTTGAATCTGCTGGACAGTGCCAGTGCGGGCGAACTCGCCGCCGCCCAGTATCACGACGCGCCGGGCATGACCGACCGACTCGCCGCGTTGACCGTACTGCTGCGCGGTGACGCCCCACAGGCCGCCCTCGCGCTGCTCGATTTCCGCGCGCGTTATGCGGACAACGCCTTGGCGCTAGACAAGTGGTTTGCGGTGCAGGCGCAAGTGCCTGGCGAGCGCGCGCTGGATGGCGTCCTGATGCTGGAGCGCGATCCGGGATTCACCCTGAAGAACCCGAACCGGGTTCAGGCACTGCTTGGCGCGTTCGTGCGCGGCAACCCCAGCGGCTTCCATCGCATCGACGGCGCGGGATACAGGCTGCTGGCCGAGCGGCTGGTCGCCCTGGATGCGTTGAATCCGCAGGTGGCCGCACGCCTGGCAACGGCGTTCAACGGCTGGCAGCGGCTGGAATCGCAACGCCGCGACGCGGCGCATGCGGCCATCGTGACGCTGGCCGCACGCACCGGGCTTTCCCGCAATCTGGCCGAGATCATCGGCGGCGTATTGAACCATTGATTGGCGACGCGACCTTCGCAGAGGCCGGCGGGCCAGGGGCGGGGCCGCATGACGGCTAGCCGTTCAGACGGCCAGATGGTCGAGCGCCTCAAGCAGGCTCTGCAGGCGTGATTCCAGTCCCGGCTGCAGTTCGCCGCGTTCGCTGTCTTCGCGCTCGCTCAGGCCATCGATCGCCATTTCGACCTGGCCCAGTTCGATCATCAGATCGTGGCGGGGATACACCGGTTGAAAATCGAAGCTCATATCCATGACTTGCTCCATCGAGTTGGGTAATGGAACAGATGCAACCGTCATGCCAGAACGTGATGCGCATCACAGCCATTTTGAGCTGAAAATCACGCGACTGACGCAGCACGTCATCTGCTGCCGCGGATCGGCACAAAATCACTTTTCAGTCACCGACCGTTCACGCGAATGCGGTAACTATCCACCCGCATTCAAGGACAACGGCGACGCTGTCCGCGCCAGTGGTTCCCGGTTTCTGGCGTCCGGCAACACGGTCATCCTGGATTCCCCCTGTTCCTGAGACCGCCGGGCGCCAGATCTGAAAAAGCACAAGGCCCCGCGGCCGGAAAGCAGCGGGGCCTTGTCTTTGCGGGTTCCGGGAAATCGCCCGGAGCACAAATGGCGACGGCACCCCGAAGGATGCCGTCATGCTTCCTTTCCCGGTACGCGATCGAACCCCTGTCCGTCCGATCTCGGCGCGCAATGGTTGCCGCAGCGTCTGCCCTTGAAAGTGCCCGACTTTCCAAGCAGGAAACATGCCAGGCATCCCGCCGGGCTCGCAAGGCATTGATGGCGCTACCATGGCGCCCTGTTTCGTCACTTTTTGCACGCTCAGGGCAGATCCATGCGCTACCCGACCCACTACGACGTCATCGTGATCGGCGGCGGTCACGCCGGCACCGAGGCGGCGCTGGCCGCTGCGCGCGCGGGTGCGCGCACCCTGCTGCTGAGCCACAATATTGAAACGATCGGGCAGATGAGCTGCAACCCTGCGATCGGCGGAATCGGCAAAGGTCATCTGGTCCGGGAGATCGACGCGCTGGGCGGCGCGATGGCGCATGCCGCCGACCGTGCCGGCATCCAGTGGCGCACGCTGAACGCCTCCAAGGGCTCGGCCGTGCGCGCCACCCGCTGCCAGGCCGACCGCGCGCTGTACAAGGCGGCGATCCGACGCATCGTGGAAACCCAGCCGAACCTCGAACTGTTCCAGCAGGCGGTGGACGACCTGATCATCGAGCGGGGGCGTGTCTGCGGCGTGGTGACCCAGATGGGCCTCTCGTTCGGCGCAGCGACCGTGGTGCTTACGGCGGGCACCTTTCTCGCAGGCAAGATCCATATCGGTCCGGCGCAGTACGCCGGTGGCCGCGCCGGTGATCCACCGGCCAGCACACTGGCCTCGAGGCTGCGCGAGCTGCCGGTCGCTGCCGATCGGTTGAAGACCGGCACGCCACCACGCATCGACCTGCGCAGCATCGACTTCAGCGGTCTGCAGGAGCAACCAGGCGATTCGCCGGCGCCGGTGTTCTCCTACCTCGGCTCGCGCGACGAGCACCCGCGCCAGGTCAGTTGCTGGATCACCCATACGTCGGAGCAGACGCACGAGCTGATCCGCGGCGCACTGCACCGGTCACCGCTGTACACCGGCCAGATCGAGGGCGTAGGCCCGCGCTACTGTCCGTCGATCGAGGACAAGGTGGTGCGCTTCGCCGAGAAGCCGTCGCACCAGATCTTCATCGAGCCGGAGGGGCTGGACACGTTCGAGATCTATCCGAACGGCATCTCCACCTCGCTGCCGTTCGACGTGCAACTGGCGCTGGTGCGCTCGATCAAGGGGTTCGAGCAGGCGCACATCACGCGTCCCGGCTACGCGATCGAGTACGACTATTTCGATCCGCGCGGGCTCAACCCGTGGCTGGAGACCAAGGCCATCGCGGGCCTGTACTTCGCCGGCCAGATCAACGGCACCACCGGCTACGAGGAGGCCGCCGCGCAAGGGCTGATCGCCGGCCTCAACGCTGCGCTGGCAGTGCAGGGCAAGGCGCCCTGGCATCCGCGCCGCGACGAGGCGTACATCGGCGTGCTGATCGACGACCTCACCAGCAACGGCACCATCGAGCCGTACCGCATGTTCACCTCGCGCGCGGAATACCGCCTGCACCTGCGCGAGGACAATGCGGACTTGCGGCTCAGCGAAACCGGCCACGCGCTTGGCGTGGTGCCGCAGGCGCGCTACGACGCGCTGAGGGTCAAACGCGAAGCGGTCGAGCGCGAGCTGCAGCGGCTGGCCGGCTTGTGGGCCACGCCTGGCAACGCCATCGGCGCCGCGGCGGAGCGTCAGCTCGGCATCGCGGTGAGCCGCGAGACGAACGCGATGGATCTGCTGCGCCGGCCCGAGATCGACTACGCGCAGCTCACTTCGGTGGCCGGGCTCGGGCCGCCGGTGACCCGCGACGACGTCGCCGCGCAGGTCGAGGTGCAGGTGAAGTACGCAGGTTATCTCGAGCGCCAGCGCGAGGAGATCGAGCGCCAGCGCCGCCACGAGCACACGGCCATACCCGCCGGCTTCGACTACGACAAGGTGCGCGGGCTTTCGTCCGAGGTGCTGCTGAAACTGAAGCGCACGCTGCCGGCAACGCTCGGCCAGGCGGCGCGGGTGAGCGGCGTCACCCCCGCTGCGATCTCGCTGTTGCTGGTGCATCTGAAACGTCGCGACGCGGCCTGAGACCCGCCAGGGCGCGCGCCTGTCCGCGCCGGAGCCTGCATGGCATCATGCGCACTTTAGATCTGCACGGGGAATGCGCCATGGAAATCTGGATCGGCCGCGACGGTGAGCGACATGGCCCGTACAAGGAAGAAGACGTCCGCCAATGGATGCGCAACGGCCAGGTCAGCGTGAAGGATCTGGCATGGTACGAAGGCCTCGCCGACTGGCAGCCGCTGTCGGTGCTGTTTCCGGATGAAGCGGTTCACGCCGCGGCACCCGCCAATCCTTACGCCGCGCCTTCCGCGCCGCTGCTGCCGCAGACCACCACCGCCGCACTGGAAGACCAGGCCGGTTTCTGGAAGCGCGTGGCCGCCTATATCCTGGATGCGATCATCCTGTACATCCCCCAGCTGATCATCCAGAAGGCGTTCGGTGTGGATGCGGCGCAGGCCGCGCTGAAGGAGGCGGCTGTCAATGCCGCCGGCAACATGCAACTGGTGCTCGCCGCGCAGGAGCGCTTCTATGCCGCGATGTGGCCGGCCATCCTGCTCAGCTTCGTGGTGGGCTGGCTGTATTTCGCCTTGTGCGAAAGCTCGGCGTGGCAGGGTACGCTCGGCAAGCTGGCGCTGGGCATCCGGGTGACTGACCTGGAGGGCAGGCGGATCAGCTTTCCGCGGGCGCTGGGGCGTTATGCGGCCAAGCTGCTCAGCTTCATCATCATGGGCGTCGGCTTCTTGATGGTGGCCTGGACCCGGCGCAAGCAGGGTCTGCACGACATGGTCGCCGACACCCTGGTGCTGAATGGTCGCGCCAGCGAGTTCAAATCGAACCCGGCCGCGTCCGGCAAGAACAACTCCTTCAGCGCCTGATTCGGCGTTATGCATCCACGGCGCCGCGGTTCGACCGCGGCGCTGTTCGTGTTGTTGCCGGCCAGGCGTCGCCTGGCCGCTTGTTATGATGGGACGATTGTCTTTTTTCATCCGGCCCGTTGCGCCACCGTCAGGAATCGATCACCCCCATGCTCAGCATCGAACAACGCATCGCCCACGATATCGCCGCCACGAACGAGCAGGTGCGTGCCGCCGTCGATCTGCTTGATGGCGGCGCCACCGTGCCGTTCATCGCGCGCTACCGCAAGGAAATCACCGGCGGTCTCGACGACACCCAGCTGCGCCTGCTGGAAGAGCGCCTGCGTTATCTGCGCGAGCTGGAGGAGCGCCGCGCGGCGATCCTCGCCAGCGTCGAGGAACAAGGCAAGCTTGACGATGCGCTGAAGGCCGACCTGCTCGCCGCCGACACCAAGGCGCGGCTGGAGGATCTGTACCTACCGTTCAAGCCGAGGCGCCGCACCAAGGCGCAGATCGCACGTGAGGCGGGACTGGAGCCGCTGGCGCTGGGTCTGCGCGAAGACCCCACACTATCGCCGGAAGCCTTTGCCGCATCCTTCGTCGATGCGGAAAAAGGCATCGTCGACGTGCGTGCCGCGCTCGACGGCGCGCGCGCGATCCTGATGGAGTCCATCGCCGAGGACGCGCACCTGGTCGGCGAGTTGCGCGACTGGCTGTGGTCACAGGGACAGATCCGCGCGAAGGTGGTCGAGGGCAAGGAGAATGAAGGCGCGAAGTTCCGCGACTACTTCGATCACGTCGAGCCGATCGGGAAGATTCCCTCGCACCGCCTGCTCGCGCTGATGCGTGCGCGCAACGAAGGCGTGCTTGAACTGGAGCTCAGCCCCGCAGCCGACAGCGAGCAAGGTCATGCCGAGGGCGAAGGTCGTGTCGCGGCCCGCGCGGATATCCACCACCGTGGCCGGGCGGCCGACGCGTGGCTGCGCGAGACGGTGCGCCTGACCTGGCGCGTGAAACTGCATCTGCACCTCACGCTCGACCTGTTCGGCCGCGTGCGCGAGGGCGCGGAGGACGAGGCGATCCGCGTGTTCGGCGACAACCTCAAGGACCTGATGCTGGCCGCGCCGGCCGGCGCCAAGACCGTGATGGGACTGGACCCCGGCATCCGCACCGGCTGCAAGGTCGCGGTGGTCGACGCCACCGGCAAAGTGTTGGCCACGGACGTCATCTATCCGCTGGAACCCAAGCGGCAGTGGAACGAGTCGCTGGCGTCACTGGCGCGGCTGTGCAAGCAGCATCATGTCGACCTGATCTCGATCGGCAACGGCACCGGCTCGCGCGAAACCGACAAGCTGGCCGGCGAGCTGATCAAGGGTCTGGCCAAGGCGGATGCTGCGCATGTGATCGCCAAAGTCGTGGTGAGCGAAGCGGGCGCCTCGGTCTATTCGGCCTCCGAAACCGCCGCGAAGGAATTTCCGAATCTGGACGTGACCCTGCGCGGCGCCGTCTCGATCGCGCGGCGGCTGCAGGATCCGCTGGCCGAACTGGTGAAGATCGAGCCGAAGGCGATCGGCGTGGGCCAGTACCAGCACGACGTGAACCAGATCAAGCTGGCGCGCGCACTCGACGCCCGCGTCGAGGATTGCGTCAACGCCGTCGGCGTGGACGTGAACACTGCTTCGGCCGCGCTGCTTTCGCGCGTGGCCGGGCTCAGCGCCGGCGTGGCCGAAAACGTGGTGAAGCACCGCGATACCAACGGCCCGTTCGCCAACCGCAAGGCGCTGCTGAAAGTGCCGCGGCTCGGCGACAAGGCGTTCGAGCAGTGCGCCGGCTTCCTGCGCGTATCCGACGGCGACAACCCGCTGGACGCCAGCTCGGTACATCCGGAAGCGTACCCGGTGGTCGAGCGGATCATCGCCCAGTGCGGCCGCGAAGTGCGCAGCGTGATCGGCGACGCCAGCTTTCTGCGCAGCCTGAAACCGGAGCAGTTCACCGACGAAAAATTCGGGGTGCCAACCGTGCGCGACATCCTCAAGGAACTGGAAAAGCCCGGCCGCGATCCACGCCCCGAGTTTGTCGCCCCCAGCTTCGCCGAAGGCGTCGAGGACGTGAAGGACCTGAAGCCCGGCATGATCCTCGAAGGCCGCGTCACCAATGTCGCCGCCTTCGGCGCGTTCGTCGACATCGGCGTGCACCAGGACGGGCTGGTGCACGTCTCGGCGTTGTCGCACACGTTCGTCAAGGACCCGCGTGACGCGGTGAAGGCCGGCGACATCGTCAAGGTCAAGGTGATGGAAGTCGACCTGCCGCGCCAGCGCATCGGCCTCAGCATGCGGCTGGATGACGAACCGGGGCAGGTACGCGGCCGGGCGGGCGGCACGGGCGGTGGCCAGCGCGACGGTCGGCCGGGGCGCCCGGCGGCTCCCTCCAAAACCGCAGCCGCCGCCGCGCCCGCCAACAACGCATTTGCCGATGCGTTGGCCCGGGCGCGCCAGCGCTGATGGGGCCAAACGGTCATGCACTGCAGCATGCGCTTCCGTATGGTTTGGATTAACGTAACGAAGTCATAACAAGCTCATCTTTCCAGGAGTGCTACCCATGCCGCGTAACCGCTATCTCGCTGGCGCAATCACCGCCGCCCTGCTGTTTGGCGCCAGCGCCAGCGCCACCGACTTCAGCAACGTCATCGTGTTCGGCGACAGCCTCAGCGACAGCGGCAATATCGCCCTGGCGAGCGGCTCGCCCGTGCCGATGCGCTTCACCACCAATCCCGGCACGACCACTGCCGAGAACGTGGCCGCCGGGCTCGGCTTCACGCTGGCGCCATCGCTCGCCGGCGGCACCGATTACGCCTTTGGCGGTGCCGGCCTGGTCAACAACGTGGCGGCCGTGCCGACCCTGCCGCAGCAATTGCAGATGTATCTGGGTGCCAACGGCGGCAAGGCCGACTCGCGAGCGCTGTACCAGGTCTGGGGCGGCGCCAACGACATCTTCTACCTGAGCGGAACGCTGACCGATCCGAACGCGATCGCGGCCGGCGCAGCCAACGCGGCCCAAACCGAACTCGGCCTGCTCGGCGGGCTGCAGGCGGCCGGCGCCAGATACGTGGTGGTCTACAACCTGCCCGATCTCGGCAAGACGCCCTCGGCCGCCGCCGGCGGCGCCGCGGCGCAGGCCGGCGCCACCCAGCTTGCCGTGCTCTACAACGGCGTACTCAACAGCGGCATCGCGCAGCTCAGCAACAACGGGCTCAACGTGATTCCGGTGAATACCTATACCTTGCTCAATGAAGTGATCGCCAACCCTTCCGCCTACGGGTTTGCGAACGTCACGGCACCGGCCTGCACCGGCGGTAGCGGCAGCTCGATCCAGTGCGGTCCGCAGGGCTCGGGCGCGCCGGTCACGTATGCACCGGGCACGGAGCAGACCTATCTGTTCGCCGACGGTGTGCACCCGACCACGGCAGCCCACGCGATGCTCGGCCAGTACGTGCTGTCGGTCATCCGCGCGCCGGAACAGATCTCGCTGCTCGGCGAAGCACCGCTGGCGACCAATGCCGCGCAGACTCGCGCCATCCGCAACCAGATGCTGGTCGACGCGGCCGGCGGCGAGACGCGCACCTTCGTCAACATCGACTATGCGCGCCAGCGCTTCGACGCCGGCAATGGTTCGCCGAGAACCAACAGCGACAATTACAACTTCACTCTGGGCGCGGCCGTGCAGGCCAGCGATCACGTGGCGGCCGGCATCGCGCTGGGCGTAGGGCAGTCCAACGCCAGATTCTCCGGCGGCGGTGGCTACAAGCTGCAGGACATCAGTGGGCTGGGCTACGTCACCTATCACGCAGGCGGCGGCTATATCGGCGGCTACGCCAACTTCGGCCAGTCCAACTTCAAGGACATCGAGCGGCGCATCGACCTCGGCGCGATGCACCGCACCGAGACCGGCAAGGCCGACGGCTCGCATCTGGGTGCAGGCTTCACCGGCGGCTGGTGGTTCGACTTCGACAGCCTGCGCACCGGCCCGTTTGCGAACCTGGAATGGCAGACCGCCAAGATCAACGGCTACAGCGAAAGCGGCAACGACAGCACCGCGATGTGGTTCGGCAAGCAGCAGCGTGATGCGCTGGTTGCCACGCTGGGCTGGCGCCTGCAAGGCCACTGGGACGTCGGCAACACGGTGCTTTCGCCCTACGCCGAGCTGGCATGGAACCGCGACGACAAGGCCGATCCGCGCATGATCAGCGCCGGCCTCAACAGCATGAACGGCACCTTCGCGATGACCGGCTTCACCCCGGACAAGAACTGGGGCACGGCCGAGCTGGGCGTATCCGCGAAGCTCACCCCGAGCATGACCAGCTGGTTCGGTTACAGCGGCCGCTTCAGCGACACCAGCCAGAAGTACAACAGCTTCAACATGGGCTTCAAAGTGATGTTCTGAACGCGTCGACGCACAACAAAAAAAGCCGCCGGTCGCCCGGCGGCTTTTTTTATATGGACGTCTGGACCGCTTACTTGTTCTTGCCGCCAGTCGCAATACCGAGGATTTCGACGGCCTGCTTCTTAAGCTTGGCCGCGGCGGCCGGATCGAGCGCCTGCACATCGCCGCCGACCTCATGCTGCTTCAGCACCAGGGAACCGTCGTCGGCCCAGCCGGCACGATCGATCGCGCTCGGCTTCGCTTCGCGGCTGGACTTGGTTTCCTGCACGATGGCCCAGGGCTTGCCATCCTTGTACGCATAATCGGTGCTGGTGTAGCCCTTGTCACCGTAGTCGACTTCCTCACGGATGAACTTCACCTGGCCCGCCTCGCGGAACAGCTGCCAGCCGCGCGAATCGTCCTTTTCCAGCTTGGTGCCATGGCTGATTTTCATGCCACCGATCAGCTTCTGTTCGGCGAGGAAATCGGCGAGCACTTTCTCGCCGGGGGTCTGTTCGGCCACCAGCTCGATCGTCACGGCGTCGTTCTTGCTGCCCTTGGCCAGCACAGGCGCCTGCATCGCCATCGAATAGTGGCGCTCGCCATCGGTGAGGATCGCCTGCACGACGTACAGGTCGTTCGGCTTCACCTCGGCCGGGTTGAACGTCAGCTTGAAGGACTGCGGAAACGTGCCCGCCGGCGCGGTCTTGCTGGCCAACGGCGCCGAACCCACGGCATTGGCCGACACGTCGACCAGATTCAGTACCAGCGTGGCGTCGGCCGACGGCTGAACCGGGCCGCGCACCGAAATGGTGCCGCTCACCTCGCTGACCGTCTGGCTGGCCGCGACGGCGGTATCTGCCGATGCCGGCGTGCCGCTGCCAGCCTGCTGCGACGGATGGGGAGCATTGCAACCAGCCAGGCCCAGGGCCGCGACCGACATCAGCGACAAAACCGTCTTGCGCATGGAGAAACCTCGTCAACGTGGAAACAAGCACGAAAGCGGTCAGGCGCTGTGCGCCGCAGCTTTACGCGGGGGAAGTTCCAAGCATAGCCCAAAAGTACCGGTGCGGAAAAGTCAAGCCGATTTGCGGCCAGACATGCGCAGGCGTACGCATTCCGGTAGTACACCGCCTGCATCGCAGCACCCGGCGCGGCCTGGCATCTCGATACCCTCAATGCCGCCGCAATGCCCGATGCGCGATGTCGCGCCGGTAGAACGCGCCGTCGTAGCGGATGTGGCTGGCTGCGGCGTAGGCCTGTTCGCGTGCCGCGGCTATGTCCTTGCCCAGCGCACATACGGTCAGCACGCGGCCTCCCGCGGTGACCGCACGGCCCTCGGCGTCCAGGCGGGTGCCGGCATGAAACACCTTCACGTCGGCGTCGACCTGCACATCAAGACCTTCGATCAGGTCGCCACTGCGCACCTTGCCCGGGTAGCCGCTGGCCGCCATCACCACACCGATCGCCGGGCGCGCATCCCAGCGGGCCCTGCTCTGGGCCAGCCGGCCGTCCAGTGCGGCGTCGATCAGCTCGACCAGATCGGATTTCAGCCGCAGCATGACCGGCTGGGTTTCCGGGTCGCCGAAACGCACGTTGAACTCGATCACCTTCGGCGCGCCGCTCGCGTCGATCATGAGACCGGCGTAGAGGAAACCGATGAACGGCGCTCCTTCGGCCGCCATCCCGCGCAAGGTCGGCTCGATCACTTCTCGGAGAATGCGCTGCTCGACCTGGGGCGTGACGACGGGCGCCGGCGAGTACGCTCCCATGCCGCCGGTGTTGGGGCCGAGATCGCCCTCGTCGCGGCGCTTGTGGTCCTGGCTGGAGGCCATCGGCAAAGCGTAGCTGCCATCGCTCATCACGATGTAGCTGGCTTCCTCGCCATCGAGGAACTCCTCGATCACCACCCTGGCCGATGCGTCGCCAAAGCTGTGTGCGCCGAGCATGTCGTGCAGTGCCAGTTCCGCATCGGCCAGGGTCAACGCGACCACTACGCCCTTGCCGGCGGCGAGGCCGTCGGCCTTGATCACGATCGGCGCACCGTGCTGGCGCACGTATGCCAGCGCCGGATGCAGATCGGAGAACACCGCGTAGTGCGCGGTGGGAATGTTGTGCCGCTGCAGAAAATCCTTGGCGAAAGCCTTGGAGCCTTCCAGCTGCGCGGCGATCGCGCGCGGCCCGAAGATGCGCAGGCCGGCGGCGCGAAACCGGTCGACCACACCGGCTACCAGCGGCACTTCCGGGCCGACCACGGTGAGCCCGACCTTCTCGCGCCGGGCCAAGGCGAGCAGGCCATCGAGGTCGTTCATCGCGACGGCGGCATTGCGCACGCCCGGCTCGCGCGCCGTACCGGCATTGCCGGGCGCCACGATCACCTCGTCGACCTGCAACGATTGCCTGAGCTTCCACGCCAGAGCGTGTTCGCGCCCGCCGCTGCCGATGACCAGAACCTTCATGTCTGCACTCCCGTGCGCCACGCGGCGCAGGCGCGCATTGTAGCGGCTGCAACCGAGGGCTCGTGCAGAATTGGGAGCGGCTAGTCGTGCCGGTGCAGCAATTCCAGCAGCGCCGCGCGCGGCAGCTTGCCGGTCTCGTTGCGCGGCAGGGAATCGACCAGTTTCAGCGGGCGCGGCAGGAACAGCGGATCGACAGCGCGGCGCAGCGCGTCGAGTATCGCGTGCCCGTTCAACCCCGGCGCCACCGCCAAGGCAGCGATGCGATGCACGCCGAGGGCGTCACCATCATCGAGCTGGAACACCACGCCATCCTGCACGCCGGGTATGGCCAGCAGGCGTCGGCTGAGGTCGGCAAGCGACGCCCGCTTGCCGGCAATTTCCAGCATGTCGGCATGGCGACCACGCAGGCGGAAACGCCGGCCGCCATCGGACAGGCTGACGATATCGGCCAGCGTGATCGGTGCTGCCAGTTGCGGCGCTTCGACTGCAGTGCCGTCCGGCTGCGGGTGCAGGGTCACCCCGTCGTACAGCGACCAGTCCGCGTTTGCGGTGGGGCGGCGGCTGGCGAACACGCAAGTTTCGGTGGAGCCGAATACCTCCAGCACGGGTGCGCCGAAACGCTGCTCGGCAGCCTGCGCCAACTCGAACGGCAAGGGCGCGGTGGCCGACAGCATCGCGGCGACCGGCGGCAGCGCGATACCCGATTCCACCAGTGCCCGCAGATGCACCGGTGTGGTCACCAGCAGGCGTGGCGCCTGCACCTCGGCCAAGGCGGCTGCCACATCGGCCGGGAAGAACGGCCGCCCCGCGTGCACGCCGACCTCGCCCAGCAAGGGCAGCAACACCGACATCTCCATGCCGTACATGTGCTGCGGCGGTACGGTCGCCACGATGTCGAACTGCGGCCCGATGGCCGCCTGCAACATCGCCAGGTTGCCGGCGTTGCTGGCGTGGAAACTGCCCCAGGTTTTCGCGTTCGCGCTCGGCGTACCCGTGGAGCCGGAGGTATAGCCGATCGCCACCACCTGGCCGATCGGGATCAACGGCCAGGGCGCGTCGTTGCCGACTGGAGCGGCATCCAGCGGCGGCATCTGCCGATAGCCTTGCGGCGCCGGATCAAGCACCTGCTCGCCCAGCGCGTAGCAGCCCGGATGCGCCGCCATCACCTCGTCCACCGCCTGCGGCGCGCGCGACGACGGCAACAGATTGGTCTGCCCGCGCAGCACGATCGCGCAGAACGCCACCAGGAACGCGTACCGGTCCTCGCATAGATTCACCGCCGCGGTGGCGGCCGGAAGGCCGGCGGCCACCGCCCGCACCTGTGCCATGAAGTGGGCGGCGGTCACCGGTTGGCCGTGGCGCCGCGCAAGCACCCGCGACGGATCTGCCCAGCCGAGCAACGGCAATCGCTGCGGCGCTTCACGCTGATAGGTGTCGTAAACGATGGCCAAACGCAATCTCCTGGATCCCTCAATTCGCCGTGGCAGCATCGCCCCGGCTGATTCACGCCGGCGTGAACGGTCGCTGCCCGTCGCGCGAGGCGAGCCGCCGCAATGAGCTTTTCGTGTGCGCGCCCGTCGCACGCTCAGGCGCGGATGATAGCGCCCGACAGTGCATCGCGAATCATCGTCGGATGGCTCTGACCGCCCAGCGGCGCATCCAGCACCCCGTCCAGCCCGCCCCCGAAATATTCCGTGACCGTCTGCGCCGTGCGCGCCGGCGGCTGACCATGCGGATTCGCACTCGTCGATACCAGCGCGCCGCCAAATGCGCGGCACAGGGCGGCAGCAGGTTCGTGGGCGGTCACCCGCAACGCGATGCCGGCATGCGCGCCGGCGATCCACGCAGGCACTTCCGCCGAGCGTGGAAAGATCCATGTATAAGGGCCCGGCCAGCTGGCGCGCACCTGCTGCAGTACTTCACCGGGCACGTCGGCGAGCTCGATATACCGCTCGACCTGGGCGAAATCCGCCGCGATCAGGAGCACGCCCTGGGTAGCCGGGCGCTGCTTCAACGCGAACAGCCGCTGGAACGCGAGCTGGTCATGCGGGTCGCAGCCCAGGCCGAACACCGCCTCGGTTGGATAGGCCAGCACGCCACCGGCGTGCAGCAGTCCGGCGGCGGCGTCAGCCTCTGCGAGCGTGAAGCGCCGAAGCATTCAGGCCTCGACGTTGCTGCTGGGCGGCTTCTTTGCTGCCGTCTTCTTCGCCGCGGTTTTCTTGGTCGCCGTCTTCTTCGTTGCGGACTTCTTGGCGGCACTTCTCTTGGCGGCGACCTTCTTCACCGCCACTTTCTTGACCGGCGCCGCCTTCTTGGCGGCAGCCTTTTTGGTCGCCCCCTTCTTGCCGAAGCGGCCTTTGCGCACCGGCGCCGCCGCGAGCAGCTCGAGGCACTGCTTCTCGGTCAGCTCTTTCGGCTCCTGTTCCTTCGGGATGCGTGCGTTCTTTTCGCCGTCGGTGATGTAGGCGCCATAGCGGCCGTTGAGTACCTGCACGCCGTTGCCGAAATCGAGGATCAGCCGGTTCGCCAGCATCTCCTGTTTTTCCCGCACGATCTGCAATGCGCGCGGCAACTCGATCGTGTACGGATCGTCTTCGGGTTTCAATGATGCGTAGGTGCTGCCCTGCTTCACGAAGGGTCCGAAGCGACCCACGCCGACCATTACCTCGTCACCGTTTTCGGCCACCCCGAGCTGACGCGGCAGCTTGAACAGCTCCAGCGCCTCGGCCAGCGTAAGTGTGTGCATGCTCTGACCGGGACGCAGCGAGGCGAAGGTCGGCTTGTCCTCGTCGTCCTTGGTGCCGATCGCCGCATACGGCCCGAACCGGCCCAGCCGCACTGACACCGGCTTGCCGGTTTTGGGATCGCTGCCGAGTTCGCGCGCGCCGGTGGCCTCGTTGCGGTCGACCGACTCGGTCTTCTCATCGACCTGCTGCTTGAACGGCAGCCAGAATCGCTCCATCAGCGGTACCCAGGCTTCCTCGCCGCGACTGACGGCGTCGAGTTCGTCTTCCATCTTCGCGGTAAAGTCGTAATCGACATAGCGCGTGAAATGCGCGGTGAGGAACTTGCTGACCGCGCGGCCGACGTCGCTGGGCTTGAAGCGTCGATTGTCGAGGAACACGTACTCGCGGTTCTGCAGCACCTGGATGATGCTGGCGTAGGTCGATGGGCGGCCGATGCCGTGCTCTTCCAGGGCCTTGACCAGGCTGGCTTCGGAATAGCGCGGCGGCGGCTCGGTGAAGTGCTGGTCGGCGGCGATGTCATGCAGCGGAATCTGCTCGCCCACGGCCATGCGCGGCAGGCGGCGCCCCTCGTCATCGTCATCGGCCTTCTTCTGGTCGCTGCCTTCCTCGTACACGGCGAGAAAACCCGGATCGATCACGGTGGTGCCGCTGGCGCGGAACGAGGCATCGCCACCGGCGACATCGCGCAGGGCAAATTCCACCGAGACGGTGTTCAAGGTGGCGTGGATCATCTGACAGGCGACCGTGCGTTTCCAGATCAGCTCGTACAGCTTGCGCTGGTCGTCGTTGAGGTGCGCCGCCACCGACTTCGGCGTGTACATCGCCGAGGTCGGGCGGATCGCCTCATGCGCTTCCTGTGCGTTCTTCGATTTGGTCTTGTAGACCTGCGGCGCATCCGGGAGCGCATGACCGCCGAAGTCGCGGGCGATCAACTGGCGCAGTTCGGCCACGGCATCGTCGCCGAGCATGGTGGAGTCGGTACGCATATAGGTGATCAAGCCGACATTGCCCTCGTCACCGAGCGCCACGCCTTCGTACAAGCCTTGCGCCACCTTCATCGTGCGGCTGGTGGTGAAACCGAGCTTGCGTGCGGCCTCCTGTTGCAGGGTGGAGGTGGTGAATGGCGCGGCCGGGCGGCGCTTGCGCTCCTTCGAACCCACTTCGCTGACGGTCAGGCGACCGTGCGCGGCCTGTTTCAGCGCGGCACGGGCGGCCTGCGCTTCGGCTTCGTTGGTGAGATCGAACTGTTCGAACTTCTTGCCGTTGAGCCTGGACAGGCGTGCGGTGAAGTCACCCTCGGCGTGTTTGAGCTGGGCTTCGATGGTCCAGTACTCGCGCGCCTTGAACGCCTCGATTTCCTCCTCGCGCTCGACGATCATGCGCAGCGCGGGCGATTGCACACGGCCGGCGGACAACCCGCGCTGCACCTTGCGCCACAGCACCGGCGACAGATTGAAGCCGACCAGATAATCCAGCGCGCGGCGGGCCTGCTGCGCGTCGACCAGGTCGTGCGACAGCTGCCGCGGGGCCGCCACCGCGGCCTTGATCGCCTTGGGCGTGATCTCGGAGAACACCACCCGGTGCATGCGCTTGCCCTCGGTGAGGCCGCGCTCTTTCAGGATCTCGCTGATGTGCCAGCTGATCGCCTCGCCTTCGCGATCCAAATCGGTCGCCAGATAGATGTCGTCGGCCAGCTTGGCGGCCTTGGCGATCGCGTCGACGTGCTTCTCGTTGCGCTCGATCACCTCGTAGGCCATCGTGAAACCGTGCTCGGTGTCGACCGCGCCCTCCTTCGGTTTCAGGTCACGCACGTGGCCGTAGGAAGCGAGGACCTGGAAGTCCTTGCCGAGATATTTGTTGATCGTCTTGGCCTTGGCCGGGGATTCGACGATGAGGAGGTTTTTTGCCATGAAGCTGGATTTCCGCGAGTGAACCACCGGCGCTTCCGTGCCGGACATATATATATAGTTGAAACCATGCCGCGCCGGCGGCTGTCAAGCCCGGATCGGCAAAACGCGGCAGCGTGTCAGGTCAGCGAGCATCGGGCAATCGCTGGTAGCGGTTGCCCGGCAAGCTCTCGATCCTGGCGTCGAGTTCCAGCATCAGCAAGGTCGAGGACAGCACGGCGGTCGAATGCCCGGTGCGCCGCGCAAGTTCGTCCAACGTCGCCGGTTCATGACCAAGTTCGCGCAGAACCCGGCGTTGCGGGGAATCTTCCCGGTCGTCCGTCTGATCGGACGAGCCGCCCGCGATACTCTCGACTGCAGGTTGTCGAGCCGCCCCGGTGTCGAGCCCGCGGTGCAGCCGCACAGCCAGCTCGCCGCCAAGCATGCGCGCTGCCGGCGCCAATGTCTCGATAATCTCTGCTGCGCTCTCCACCAGCCGTGCGCCATCGCGGATCAGTCGATGGCAGCCATGCGCCAATGGATTGTGGATTGAACCGGGCAACGCGAACACTTCGCGCCCCTGTTCGACAGCCAGCCGGGCAGTGATCAGCGAACCCGAACGCAGGCCGGCCTCGATCACCAAAGTGCCGAGCGCCAGCCCGGCGATGATCCGGTTGCGCCGCGGGAAATGGTCCGCGCGCGCGGCGGTGCCGGGCGGGAACTCGCTCACCACCACGCCGCATTCGGCGATCCGGCGGGCCAGCGCATGATGTTTGCGTGGATAGACCCGATCCGGTCCGGTACCGATTACCGCCAGGGTGGCGGCGCCGGCATCCAGCGCTGCCGCATGGGCGGCGCCGTCGATGCCATCGGCCAACCCGCTGGTGATCGCGAAGCCGGCCTGCGCCAGCGCCCGCGCGAACGCCCGCGCATGCGCAAGCCCGCTGGCGCTCGCACCGCGCGCGCCGACGATCGCCACCTGCGGGTACAGCAGCAGGCTGGCGTCGCCCACGGCAAACAGCGCGGCGGGCGGTTGCGGGATATGTTCCAGTTGGGGCGGAAAATCCTCTTCGGTACACCGCAGCAGGCGGTGGTTCGGTTCGGCCAGCCACGCCAGATCGCTGGCCAGCAACGCCTCGTCAGGCCGGGTGAGCCAGGCCTGCGCCGGCTCGCCCAGCGACCCCGGGTGTCGGCGCAATCGGCCCACCACCTTCTCGATGTTGCGGCCGGCTGCATCCAGCCGCTCGCGCAACCCGCCTGGGCCGAGGCCCGGCGTGCGCAGTGCGATCAGCCAGGCGCGCAATTCGTCCATATCGTCCATGTGCATGGGTTGCAGTTTACGGAGCTTGCGCAAACAGAAACGGCGCGGTGATGGCCGCGCCGTGCTGTAGGCAGAAACTGATATGGCGGAACGGTCGGGGCTATTCCGGCATGCGCAGACGGCCGCCGATGTGCACCGGACGCAGGCCGTCCATGACGAGGCCATAGCTGACCCGGTCGAAGGTGCGGAACACCATCACGTGCCCCACATACTCGTCCGGCAACGTAACCGTCTCGCCCACCCCACGCCGCCAGCTATTGCTGGCCACGTCGTCGTGGATGGTCTCGCCCGGCTCGTAGATCGTGAAGGTCTGGCCGTTGTCGACCCCGTCCTTGGCGCCGATCGACAACATCACCACCTGCCGCGAGCCCGCCGCATCCAAGGCGTCGGCAAACCCGTTGACGTGAGCATTGGCCGGCACCGATTTCGGCGCATGCGGGTAGTAGAACGCGTCGTACGGGGAGTCGTCGACCGGCATGATGCGGTCGCCGCTGCGGATTTCCTGCGTCGAATTGAGCAGCAGCAAGGTGGACGGATCGCCCATGCGCAGTGTCTCGGCAGTGCCGATCACGCTGACTTCGACACCCAGATCGTCGCCCTTGCCGTAATGACCGTCGTTGCGGGAATCCTCGCTCCACGGCGCGTTGACCATGGCCGCATTGCTGTCCAGATCGTGGCTGGCGATGTCGTTCTCGGCGTCATGCGGGTCCTGCTGCTCGAAGCCGCGGAACACGTGGGTGGGCCGCACGATCGCCCAGCGCTGGCCCGGCGCGCCTTGCAGGCCGCGCACGTAGATGTTCTGGCCGACCGCACCGCGCAGGCGGGCTTCCTCCAGACCCACGACATACGGCGCGGAGCTCACCGCGTTCGAATCCATCACCCGCATGTCCTTGAGGAACATCCTCAGCTCGGACAACGGAATCGCGGTTACCGCGTCGCCTTCCGGATGCACCTGCGGCTGCAGGCGCAGGCGCGGTCCATTGATGAAGGCCAGGTTGAGCACGTCCCCGGGATAGATCAGGTGCGGGTTGCGGACCTGGGGATTGGCCTGCCAGATCTCGGGCCACAGCCACGGTTTGGACAGGAACTTGGCGGAGATATCCCAGAGTGTGTCGCCCCGGCGCACGGTGTAGCTGTCGGGATGATCGGCCCGCAGTTGCGCACCGGCAGCATAGACAGCCACGGTGACCAGCATGCCGGCCAGCAACACGATAATTTTCTTGATCATTGGTGGGAATCCCCCTTCCCCAGATGCTCGGGCGAGTGTAACCGAAAGGTTAACGCGCGCAACAGGCGCGAGTTGGCAAAAATCGTCTGTACTCGTGTGTTTGCCGACGTACAATGATGCACATTCTAGATCGCGTCGACGGCGGCTTTTTACCAAACCGCCCGCAGTTCCGACGCCAAGGCGAATTTCATGTCCATCCTGTCCATCCTCGAATTTCCCGACCCCCGGCTGCGCACCCGCGCCGAGCCGGTTCGCACCTTCGACGCGCCGCTCAAGCAGTTCGTGGCCGACCTGTTCGAGACCATGTACGCCGCCAACGGCGTCGGTCTGGCCGCCACCCAGGTCAACGTGCATCAACGCGTGCTGGTCGCCGACATGAGCGACGACCGCAAGCAGCCGCTCGCGCTGATCAACGCGCAGATCCTGGAGAAAAGTGGCTCGCAGGTCTATCAGGAAGGCTGCCTGTCGTTTCCCGGCCTGTATGCCGACGTGACCCGGGCATTGAGCGTGAAGGTGCGCGCGCAGGACGTCGAAGGCAACGAGATCATCGTCGAGGCCGAAGGCCCACTGGCGGTCTGCATCCAGCATGAGATGGATCACCTGGAAGGCAAGGTATTCGTGGATTACCTGTCATCGCTGAAGCGCGCGCTGCTGCTGAAGCGGCTCGACAAACAGCGCAAGCAGGCGGCGAGTGCTTGAGCGGCGCAGGCCTGCGGCTGGTCTTCGCCGGCACTCCCGAATTCGCCGTACCGTGTCTTGAAGCCTGCCGCGCCAGCGGCGCCGAGATGGTGGCCGTCTACACCCAGCCCGACCGCCCCGCTGGTCGCGGTCGCAAGCTCACGCCCAGCCCGGTCAAGCAGGCGGCGCTGGCGGCCGGCATCGCGGTCGAACAACCCGAATCGCTGAAGTCCAGCGAGGCGCAGCGTGTGCTTGCCGCGTACCGGCCGGACTTGCTGGTGGTCGTGGCCTACGGCCTGATCCTGCCGCGCAAGGTGTTGGCCATGCCGCGGCTTGGCTGCTGGAACGTGCACGCCAGCCTGCTGCCGCGCTGGCGCGGAGCGGCGCCGATCCAGCGGGCGATTCTTGCCGGCGACAGCGAAAGCGGCGTGGACCTGATGCAGATGGAAGCGGGCCTGGATACCGGTCCGGTGTTATTGCAGCGACGCACGCCGATTGGCCGCGAAGACACTGGCGGCTCACTGCATGATCGCCTCGCCGGGCTGGGCGCCGAGGTGCTGGCGGAAGGTTTGCGCCGCACGCTGGCTGGCGAGGTGCTCATCGCCACGCCGCAGGCGGAAGATGGTGTCACCTACGCGCACAAGCTGGACAAGGCCGAGGCGAAGCTCGATTTCGGCCGCTCCGCGCTGGAGCTGGAGCAACAAGTGCGCGCATTCGATCCCTGGCCCGTGGCCGAGGGCGAGATTGCCGGCGAGCCGTTGCGGATCTGGGCTGCGCACGCCCTCACCGTCGATCATCGCAGCACACCGGGCAGCGTGCTGGCCGCCGGCCGCGACGGCATCGATCTCGCCTGCGGCGTCGGCGCTTTGCGGGTCACCGCGGTGCAACGCGCGGGCGGCAAACGCATCGGTGCGATCGACTACCTCAACGCCCGCCCCGAATTGCGCCAGCTTCGATGAAAGCCGCGCCGACAAGGTCCGGCCCGACGAAAGCCGATACCCGCGCCCTCGCCGCCAAGGGGCTCGCCGAGGTCGCACTGAGGGGTGCTTCGCTGCGTGATGTGATGGAGCGCTACGCGCCGCGCCTGTCCGATCCGCGCGACCGTGCCCTGCTGATGGCCCTGCTCAGCGAAGGGGCGCGCTGGTGGCTGCGCTTCGATGCCGCCATCGACGGCTTGCTGGAGAAATCCCTGCGCCACAAGGATCCGGCCATCCATGCCCTGCTGGTGCTCGGACTGGTGCAGCTGGAGATTCTCGAGCTGCAGGATTACGCCGCCGTGGCGGCCACCGTCGAGGCCGTCCGTGCCTTGCAGCGACCGCAACTGGCGGGACTGGTCAATGCCGTGCTGCGGCGTTGGCAGCGCGAGCGTGTAGCGCTGATCGCCAAACTGGATGCCAGACCACAAACCCGCCACGCGCATCCGGCGTGGCTGGCCGCGGCGTTGCAGCGCGACTGGCCGGCGCAAGCCGAGGCGGTGATGGCCGCCGACAACCGCGAGCCGCCCTTGATGCTGCGCGTCAATCGCCAACGCGCCGAGCGCGACGTGCTGATCGGGCAATGGCAAACAGCCGGCTATACGGCCGAAATCCATCCCTGGCTCAGCGACGCGTTGGTGTTGCCGCATAGCGTCGACGTCACCCGCATGCCCGGTTTCGAGGACGGCCGGTTCGCCGTACAGGACGGCGCCGCCCAGGTGGCGGCTGACCTGGCCGATCTGCACGATGGCCTGCGCGTACTCGATGCCTGCGCCGCGCCCGGCGGCAAGGCCTGCCACCTGCTCGAACGCGCCGACATCGATCTGACCGCGCTCGAAATGGATGCCGCCCGCGCCGAGCGCATCCGGCAGAATTTGATGCGGCTGCGGCTCAACGCAAAGATCGTGATCGGCGACGCCGGCGCGCCGAAGGGCTGGTGGCATGGGCAACCGTTCGACCGCATCCTGATCGATGCGCCGTGTTCGGCCACCGGCGTGCTGCGCCGGCGACCGGACGTCCGGCTGCACCGACGCGAAAGCGACATCGCCGCCATGCACGCACAGCAGCGACGCATCCTGTCTGCGCTGTGGCCCCTGCTGGCGCCGGGCGGCCGGCTGATCTACATCACCTGCTCGGTGCTGCGTGCGGAGAACGAGGCCATCGTGGCGGAACTGTTGAACGACCAGCCCGACGCGCATGCCGTGCCATTCGCATTGCCCGCCGGTCAGGCCGCCGCGATCGGCTGGCAGATCCTGCCTGGCGACGGCGACCTCGATGGCATGTACTACGCGGTGGTTCGGAAGGATCCGCAGCCAGGATCCCCTGACGGGACTGCCCCGGCGGCCATCCGCCCGGCCTCGTGACAGCCGGAACCTGATGAAGCATGGCCGCGGCGTGCGACCTCGGCCCGAGAAGGTCCCGTCGGCCGCACCCGGCACCGGCGACGCCGCGATATCGATGGATGAAGCCAGCCGAAGCGGCACGCGGGAGGACTCCCGTGAACGCGCCCGACACGCGATGCGCATTCCGGAATGGAAGTGCCGATGTGTGCGCGAGCGCCTTCCAGCCCGCCCGGTGGGAACCTGCCCGCTGAGCTGCTGGCACGTGCTTGATTGGTGCGCCCGGCGGGATTCGAACCCACGACCCCTGCCTTCGGAGGGCAGTACTCTATCCAGCTGAGCTACGGGCGCATGCATGCCGCGCGCTGCCAAGCCAGGGCCGGCAGCGCGGGGAGCGCAGTATAGCCGAGATGTCGCGGGGCGGGCATGCGGCTGGGCCGGCCTTTCCGTTGCAGCCCGACATGCGCGCCCGCCCTCACCCCTCCTTCTGCCCTGCGGGAGAAGGAGGGGAAAACCGTGGCTCAGCGTGCCTTGAGCAGCGTGGTCAGCGTGTCAGGCCTGCTGGTGTCGCGGACCAGGTGCGGGTACTTCAGGCCGTCGTGGTAGTCGATGCGTACGGTCTTGTACTCGTTGAAGTTCTTCACCAGCAGTTCGATCGGCTGGCTCTTGTCTTTGGCGGCAGCGGTGACGGCGTCTTTCAAAGCATCGGCGTCGTAATCCTGGCTGTTCACCGCGACCACGGTCATGCCCGGCGAGATGCCGGCCTTGAACGCCGGGCCGTCCCACAGCACGTCGCCGATGGCGCCTTCCTTGCCGATCGAGAGGCCGAGCGAATAGGTCAGATCGGCGGTGTGGCGGCGCGACTCGATCGCCTTCACGGCATCAGACGGCTTGTCGGTGTAGACCAGCTTCCAGCCATGCGACTCGATGCCGCCCGTGAGCGGGCCATGGCCGTCCAGACGCGTGCGCAGATATTTCGTCCAGTCGTACGGCGCGATGTCGTTGAGCGTCTTGACCACGTCCTCGAAGGTGTAGGTGTTGACGTCCCACTTGCCGTTCTCCATGCCGAAGAACGCCTTGCCGAAATCGTCGATGCTCTTCTTGCCGCCACTGAGCTCGCGCAGCTTGCCGTCGACCTCGAGCCAGATCATCTGGCCGGCAGAATAGTAGTCTTCGCTGGCCTGGTAGTTGCGATACGGCAGTGGCGCGCGCTGCGCGATCACCGGATCGTTGGTGGTGTCCTGCACATTGCGGAAACTGGCCAGGCCGGGGCGGCCCTTGTCGTAGGTCGCGGCGGTGAACGCCCACATGTCGTGCGCCTGATCGGCATCCCACAGGCCCGAGCGCGCGGCCATCACCTGACCCCAGAACTGCGTCTGGCCCTCGTACACCCACAGCAGGGTGTCGCTCATCGGCACGTTGAAGTTGGGCGTGGCCAGATCGGCGCCGCGGCGGTACTTGCCATCCCACGAATGGTTGAACTCGTGCGAGAACAGGTCGCGGGACAGAGCGTTCTTCTTCCACTCGGTGAAGAAGTCGGCCGAGGTACCGTCCTCGCTCGAGCGGTGATGCTCCAGGCCGTTGCCGCTCATCTTGTCGCTCAGCGAGACCAGGAAATCGTAGTGGTCGTAATGGTGCGCGCCGTACATCTTGTACATCTGCTGCACCAGGTTGCGGAATGGCTTGATCTGCTCCGGCTTGATCTCCAGGTACTTCGCGTCGTCGGCCACGATGCTCAGGTACACCGGCGCCTTGGCGCCCGGGTCCAGATCCACGCGCTTGAAGTACTTGCCCGCATAGATCGGCGAATCGACCAGGTCGTCGTAGTTGATCGGCTTGAAGTGGAGCGTGTCGCCATCCTTCGAGGCCACTTCCAGCGCAGTGCCTGCCTGCCAGCCGGACGGCAGCTTCACGCTGGCCTCGGTGTTGATCTGGCGGGCGTAATGGCCGGCCGGATACATGGTGACCGCGTTCCACTGCATGTTGAGCATTTCCGGGGTCATCACCACGCGGCCCTGATTGCGATCCTGCGGCGACAGGAACTGGAACGTCACCTCCACGCTGGACGCGCCTTGCGGGACGTCGATATGGAACGCATAGACATTGAGCGGATCGCGCGTCCACGGCAGCACCTGGCCGTTCGCCTTCACCACCAGGCCAGCCATCTTGTCGATCGGGCCGGTCGGCGAGTGGTTGCCCGGCAGCCACTGCGGATACAGCAGCGTGAGGGGTCCGGCCGCCACCGGCAGCGTTTCATGCACGCGGAAGATGCGATGCGTCACATCCGTGGCGTCCACGCTGATCTTCAGGGTGCCCTGATACGGCACATCCTGCGGCGCCGGGACATCGGCAAGCGCGGCGAAACTGGCCAGCCCCAGGGCAGCGGTGGCAAGGGCGGTAGCGAGGCGGGTGGCTTTCAATGCGTTCTCCGAGGGGAAAGGTGGGCGCGGCGAGCTCTGCCGCACGAGCCGCAGAAAACGACGGCGCGAATCGAACGAGGCCCGGTGGGCTGCGGAAATCCACACCACCACAGGCTGTCGCGGCATGAATCCAGACGGCGATGCTAGACCGCCGGGCCCGCGCTTAACCCATGCCGAAGGTCATGACCGTGAACCGCAACCACTCCCGCTGCGGACAGGCCGCGCGCTCATGGCACCCATCTTGCTCGGCTCACGGCAAGCCGGCCGACTGAAGCTGATCGAATGGACGCCGATCACGTGGAAGCCGGGCCCGTTCCCGCCCCTGTCCCCGAGATCCGTATGTATCTGCTGTTTCCCGAACACCGGCGGCGTCCCCCCGCCCCCGATCAACGCCGCCAGTACCGCCATTACCTGGCGCAGCAGATGGGGCCGATGATCCATGCGCTGATGCTGATGGCCACGCTGTGCTATGGCGCGGCGGCGGTCGCCAGCACCTTGATACACAGTTCGCCGATACCCCTGCTGCTGCGGTTGTCGTTGCTGCTGCCCCTGCTGCTGGTGGCCGCAGCCGCCAGAAAAGCGCGGCGGCCGCGGCTGCTCAGCGGGCTGGCGCTGCTGTGCGTGCTGCTGCTGGAAATCGGGATCAACCTCAACAGCGCCGGCCGTGCGCCGGGACAGCCATGGGTCATCCCGGGCTTGCTGCTGCCGGTGGCGTCGTCGGTCATCTGGCTGGAGCGTTGGGATTTCGCCATCGCCATGGCTCTATGCGCGCTGGGCCCGCTGCCGGTGCTGCTGTTCGGCGCCGCCACCAGCGTGCACATCGTGCAGTATCTGGTTTACATGGCGATCGCCATTTCACTGTCTGCGGTGCTGCGCGCGTTCATGGCGCGCACGCTGTTCGAGCAGTTCCGACTGGAGCGGCAACTGCGCGAGCAGGCCAATACCGACGGTCTTACCGGCCTGCTGCTGCGCAACCGCTTCCTGGAACTGGCGCGGCTGGCGCTGGGCGCCATCCACAGTCAGCAGAAGCCGGTGTGCATGCTGTACCTGGACGCCGACCACTTCAAGCAGCTCAACGACGACCATGGTCACGCCGCCGGCGACGCAGCGCTCATTGCGCTGGCCGCGACCCTGCGCGCGCAGACGCGCCCGGGCGATCTGATCGGCCGCATCGGCGGCGAGGAGTTCGCACTGCTGCTGCCAGGCATCGATCAGCTGCAAGCTCAGCAGCGCGGCGAAAGACTGCAACTGACCATACGCACGATCCAGCGCCCCGACGGCCCGCTCACCGTCAGCATCGGCATCGCCGAATGCCGTGACGCAGATGAAGGCCTCGAAGCGCTGCTGGCGCGCGCGGATCAGGCCATGCGCAAGGCCAAGCGCGAAGGGCGCGACCGCATCGTCTGCGCTGCCGGCGGTTGACGGGCGCCTTTACGCCCCGCCCGCCTGCGCCAGCTTGCTGTGGCGGATGCCGTAGGCGAAATAGATCACGCAGCCGATCGCCATCCAGAGGATGAAGCGCTCGTAGGTGATCCACGGCAATCCATAAATCAGCACGGCGGAAAACACGATGCCCAGCGGTGCGGTGAACCACACCGCCGGCGTACGGAAATTGCGCTGCAGCTCGGGACGGCGCACGCGCAGCAGCATGATCGAGCCACAAATGATGATGAAGGCGCTTAGTGTGCCGATGTTGACCAGCTCGGCTACCTCGCCGATCGGCAACAGGCCGGCTACCAGTGCCGTAAACAATCCCAGGATCATGGTTGGCCTTGCCGGCGTGCCGAAGCGCGGATTGACCCTGGCGAACCACGCCGGCAGCAGGCCGTCGCGCGCCAGCGCGAACCAGATCCGCGCCGCCCCCAGCATGAAGGCGAACAGCACGCTGGTGACGCCGATCACCGCGGCGACCGCGATGATGATGCTGATCCAGTGCAGGCCGATCGACTCGAACGCATCGGACACCGACGCCTCACCACCGAGCGTGCCGTACGGCACGATGCCGGTGAGCACCAGCGACACCGCGATATACAGCACCATCGCGATCGCCAGCGACAGCAGCACCGCGCGCGGCAGGTCGCGCTGCGGGTGTTTCGATTCTTCCGCCGCGGTGGTCAGCGTGTCGTAGCCGAACACCGCAAAGAACACCACGCTGGCGCCGGTCAGCACGCCCTGCCAGCCGAAATGACCGATACCGGTGGTGGTGTCGACGACGCGCGCGGGAATGAAAGGATGCCAGTTCGCCGGATTGATGTAGAACACGCCAACCAGCACCACCAGCAGCACGCCGATCACCTTGATCGCCACCACCGCCGTGTTGAAACGCGCGCCCCATTCGGTACGCACCGTGAGCAGGATCGCCACCGCCACCGATACGCCAGCGGCTATCACGTTGAAGCGATGGCCATCGCTGGGCGCGGCGATCGCGCCGCCGCCATGCGTCCCGAAGAACTGCTGCAGGTAGTACTGCATCGTCTGGGCGCTCATGCTCTGCTGGGCCCACTCCGGCAAGTGCACGCCGGACGAGTTCAGCAGCACCTGCACGTAGCCGGACCAGCCGATCGCGACCACCGCGACTACCAGTGCGTACTCCAGCAGAAGGTCCCAGCCGATGATCCAGGCGACCAACTCGCCCAGCACTGCGTAACCATAGGTATAGGCGCTGCCGGTGACCGGGATCAGCCCGGCGAACTCGGCATAGCACAGCGCGGCGCACGCACTGCCGAGGCCGGCGATGATGAAGCTCAGCGCCACCGCCGGGCCGGCATTGGTCGCCGCCTGCTGGCCGGCCAGCACGAAGATGCCGACGCCGATGATGCCGCCGATGCCGATCGCGGTGAGTTGCCACAAGCCCAGCACGCGACGGAAATCGCCACGCGAGCCGACCTCTGCCTGCAGCTGCTCGACCGTCTTGTGGCGCACCAGCTTGCTGAAGAAACTCATCGCATGACCCCTGGAAGCAAGCGGCGATCATAGCGAATACGCTCGGTTTTGCCTCCACGCCTTGCGCCCCTGTCGGGGACTATACTTTGCGGTTTATTTCAGCGAGGACGCGATGCGTGAATTCTCTTGCCGGCAAACTGCGCAGGAAGCTCAGGGCACTGAAGGGTGCTTTAGCTACCCATCCGAGCTTCTACTCGCCCTTGGTTGACGTGATCGACGTCATCCAGCGAGGCGATACATTCTGGCACCCGGACCCGCAAGATATCGGCATCAACTTCCATGCTCACGAACAAGCCGCGCTGCTTGCAGCGTGCGCACCCTTCCTCGCCCAATACAGCTATCCGGCAAAGGGTACGGCCGATGCGAAGCTAGATGAGTTCTACGACGGCAACAGCCAATTTGGCCATCTGGATGCCCGCATGCTTTTTGCGCTGATGCAGCTATGGCGGCCAGCCCGCATCATCGAGGTCGGCTCGGGCTATTCGACATTGCTGATGGAAGACGTCAATCGGCGCCTGCTCGGCGGCGCCACCCAGATCACCTCGATCGAACCGTATCCACGGTCGTTCATGCGGCGTCTGGGTACGCGTGGCATCACGCTGATCGAACAGAAGGCACAGGATGTTGCCTCCGGCCACTTTGCCGATTTGCAGGCGGGCGACATTCTGTTCATTGATTCGTCTCACGTGGTGAAGACCGGCTCGGACGTCAACGCGCTGGTGTTCGACATTCTGCCGCGCCTATCGGCCGGGGTGCGCATCCACTTCCACGACATCTTCCTACCACATGAATACCCGAAATCATGGGTTTGCGAAGGCCGCTCATGGAACGAGCAGTACCTGGTGCGCGCGTTGCTACAGTTCGGTGCCAACCATTTCCGCGTACTTTTCGGCAGCGCCTATGCCTCCATCTGCCTGCCACACGCGGTGACGGAGGCGCTGGGCGGTACCCTGCTGACTGGTGGCAGCCTCTGGATCGAGAAGTTATCGCCGCCCCAGTGAGCCGCGCGCTCAACCGTGGGCAGATTTGTCAGCGAAGCTACCAGCGCGCTGCGCGTCGAACACACAGAACAGCGCCAGTGCACTGAGGCCGAACACCGCGGCGATCGCCAGCGCCACAGGGCCGTCCAGGTGGCTGATGCCGAACCAGCCACCGCTGAGCAGGGGCACCGCGGCCGTGGCGAGTACGCGCACAGCCTCCGCCCATCGCGCCAGCGGACGCGCCTCCATCAACGCTCCAAGCACACTCAGGCCAGCCACCAGATACGCCGCGTAGGCCAGCAGGGCCGGCAGGCTGGCCGTGCTGGCCATACCGAGGAACTGCGTGGCCATGCCCAGGAGCAGCGCGAACTGCAGCAGCACATAGAGCTTCATCGCCGGCCACAGCGGCGGATCGAAGCGCTCCACTGGCATCACGAAGGCCGGTTGCGGAAAGCGCGCCGCCACGTCCGCCGGCCGCCAGCCCGGTGGTTTCAGCCACACCAGAAGTTTGTCGCGCCAGCGCCGCGCGCGCCACGCATCCAGCGCCGTCTTCCAGTACACCTCGGCATTCGCCCACAGCGGATTCCAGCTGCGCAGCGGCGAGCGTGTGCCGTACACCGGCGGGTCGCTGTCGTCTTCCTCGACGAAGCTGCCGAACAAGCGGTCCCACACGATCAGGATGCCGCCGTAATTGCGGTCGAGGTAGCGGTCATTCACCGCGTGGTGCGCGCGATGGTTGGACGGCGAGCAGAACACGCGATCGAACCAGCCGAGCCGGCCGATCTGCTCGGTGTGCACCCAGAACTGGTACAGCAGGTCGACCAGCGCCACCACCACGAACACCTTCAGCGGTACCCCGAGCACCGCCATCGGCAGGTAGAACAGCCAGCCCAGCAACACGCCGCTGCCGGTCTGGCGCAACGCGGTGGACAGGTTGTAGTGCTCGCTCTGGTGGTGCACCACGTGCGCGGCCCAAAGGATGTTCACCTCGTGCCCCATGCGGTGCAGCCAGTAGTAGCAGAAGTCGTACAGCAGCAAGGCGCCGGCCCATACCCACAGACTGTCCGCTGGCAGCGTGAACAGCGCCAGATGCTCGACGCACCATGCGTAGATGCCCAGCGTCAGCAGCTTGCTGAACACGCCCACGACCTGCGAGATCACCCCCAGCCCGATGCTGCTGACCGCATCGCCACTGGCGTACGCGTGCCGGCCGCGCAACCTTGCCACCAGCAGCTCGATCCCGATCAACAGGAAGAACACCGGCGTGGCCCAGGTGATGATGAGTTCCTGCGTATTCACTGCGCTGCGCCTCGATCAGCGTGGTCGCGCTGCACCAGGCACGCGATCCACCACCGGTCCCGATCATACGTCGGCGGCATCCTCGCCACCACGAAATCGCCGTACGGAAGCGGCTCCCCGTCGCGGCTGGGCCGGCGCGCTGGCGATCCTCAATCCGCCCTGTACATCTCGCGATACACCTGACTGATCCGCTGCTCCAGCCCACCACCCTGGCGGGCCAGGTTGAAAGCCTGGTTGAGCTGTTTCTCGGCCACATGCAGATCGCGCAGGAAGCGCCGGGCTCCGCTGGAGAGCCCGAGTTCACGCATCCGCCGCTCCAGCGCTGTCTCGTCCAGCGGTGGCCGGCAACGCTCCGGCCCGTCTTCGGTGGACACGGGGTGATGGAATGGGTGGTTCATGCAGCAAGGCCAAGCAAGACGCCTGCCAGTGCCGCGGGGCGCCCGGCGACCGGCTTGACCCGGCGGTCACCGGGAATGCCCGCCGCCGCCACGAACCGAACGAGGCAACAACTGACCCTGCCGGTCATTCCAGAGGATCGGCTTTCCGCGCTCTGGCGTCATCCTCACTGATAGACGTGCAGCCGGCCGATCGTCCACGCATGGTAGGACGCCAGCAGGCCGGGCACGGCGCAATCGTCGTACAGGCCATTGCAGCGCGAGCGCAGCGCGGTGGCCGCGGAGAAATACGGATCGGTCGGCACGCCGGCCGCCTGCAGCACCATGCTCGGCAGGAAGGCGATATCCAGCATCGGGTAGTTCGGGATCGGCGTGCCGACGAAGTTGCTTTTCAGCATGTAGTAGGTGAGGTAATCGTGGTACGGCTGCAGCGCAGGCGGCAGCCTGCGCTGCAGCTTGCGGATCTGTCCGTCGAACGACGGCTGGTGATCGCCGAAATGCAGCAGCACGGTCGACTGCGGCCGGTCGAGGAAATCGTGTTCCAGCCCGCGCATGGCGATGTCGGAATCGTGCAGCCGCGACAGGTAGGTGTCGAAGTTGAGCGCCGCGCCGGGTGACAATCCGCGCAGCAGGTTGCGGAACGGCTTGCGCAGTTCCGACATCGGGTCATTGTCGTGCGGACCATGCTGGTTCAGCGTCAGGATCATGATGAATACCGGCTGCCCCGGCTTCCTGATCTTGTCGTAGACGCGTTTGGCCGCGCCGAACATCTGCGCGTCGCTCTCCTCCCACTCTTCCAGCCCCAGCTCGCTGGCGCCGTACAGGTGATCGAAACCGTAGGCCTGATACGCGTTGCTGCCGTTGATGAAACTGGCTTCGGTGGGATAGATGCCGATCGTCAGGTAACCGAGCCGGCGCAGCTGCAGCGCCAGCGCGTCGTGCACCTTCGGCGCCAGCACGTAGGGCGCATACATGCCGCCGGGGCCGAAGATGTCCTGCGGCATGCCGGTCAGCGCGGCGAACTCGCTGACCCAGGTGCCGCCGCCAAACGTGTGCACGCGCAGCACGCCGGACGCGCGGGTTCGCGCATCCGGCTGGAACATCGCCACCCGGCACTGCGGCACGTTGCAGGCGGTATAGAACGACGGATCGAAGGTGCTTTCCTCCAGCACCTGCACGATGTCCGGATACGCCGCCCGCGCGATGCCGGGCGTACCCGCCGCCGTGGTGCCCCACGCCTGCTCGGCTTCGGCATCGCTGCTCATGTCCGGCAGCTGCACGTCCGAGTCACGGAAATTGACGAAGAAGTTCGTCAGCTGCGCATCGTCGGACAGCTTCTCCCACACGTTGCGCGAATGCACCTGCGCAAACAGGCCGGTGGGCAGCATGCACAGCCAGAACGCCAGCGCGCTGAGCGCGATGCCGCCGATGCGCACGCCGGTGGCCACCGGCGGCCGCAGGCCGGCCAGCACGCGCCAGTCCCAACGCCATACCAGGTACAGCAGCGGCGGCATGAGCACGCACAGGCCGATGCCCAGCGAGTACATGTGCGGGTAATGCCGCAGGGTGTCGACCAGGCTGCTGCGTACGTAATAGATGAAATCCGATGGCATCAGCTGCGAATCGAGGTAGCGCAGCTTCATCACCGAAATGAATTTCAGCGCCACGAACAGCGCGCCGCCGACCAGCAGCGCCGTGGCGAACCGCGCCAGCACGAACAGCAGCGCGCCAAACGTGCACAGCATCAGGCCGACGATGAAGGCGCGCTGCATCGGAAACGGTTCCTGCCAGGCCGTCAGCGCGATGCAGCCGGCGAAAAAGGCCACCGCACAAAGCGACACCGCGGTAACCCGGACCTGGCTTGTAGACAGTCGACGCATGATGGAGAGCCCCCCTGCAGGACCCGATGTCACTGGAATGCCATCTTACGGTCTTGCGCCGGCAGCAGACAGGCGCGTCCGCCACGCCGTTCCACTGGCGTTGGGCATCGAGGCGGCGGACGAGACGCAAACGGGCGGCCCGATCTGCTAGCTTCCGCGGTCTGAACCTGCATGCCCCCGGAATCGCCATGTCACGCCCAACCCCGTTCGCCGCCCTCGCCTTCGCCCTGCTCGCCGGCTGCGCGGTGCAGCCCTGGAAACTCGGCCAGACGCCGGACGGCGCCCGCGCGAAGGTGGCGATCCTGGAGACTACCGACGTTCATTCCAACGTGTTGAGCTATGACTACTACAAGCTCAAGCCGGACGACTCGCTCGGCTACGAGCGCACCGCCACGCTGATCCGCCGCGCCCGTACGGAATTCCCCAACAGCTTCCTGTTCGACAGCGGCGACACCATCCAGGGCAGCGTGCTGGCCGACTACCAGGCCCTGGTGAAGCCGGTCGCGTGCGATCAGGAGCTGGCGATCTACAAGGCAATGGACGCGATCGGTTACGACGGCGGCACCGCCGGCAACCACGAGTTCAACTACGGCCTGGGCTTCCTGTCGCAGGTCACCGGCACGCCGATGAACGTGGACGGCGGCCGTGAAACCCGCTGCGCCGGCCCGCATTTCCCGCTGGTGCTGGCCAACGTCTACAGCGCGCGCGACGGCAAGCCGATCTTCAGGCCGTGGACCATCGTCACGAAGAACATCGAGGCGTATACCGAGGACGGCAGCAGGATTCGCGTGCCGCTGCGCGTAGGCATCATCGGCTTCACGCCGCCGCCGATCATGGACTGGGACAAACAGAACCTCGCTGGCAAGGTGACCGTCAGCGGCGTGGTCGAGGCGGCCAGGAAATACCTGCCGGAGCTGCAGGCGCAGCATCCGGACCTGATCGTGGCGATCCTGCACGGCGGCCTGGACACCGCGCCCTACACGCCGCGGATGGAAAACGCCGGCTGGTACCTCGCCGGCGAGCCCGGCATCAGCGTGCTCCTGCTGGGCCATTCGCATACCGAATTCCCCGGCCCGCACTACGCCGGCATGAAGGACGTCGATGCCCACCTCGGCTTCGTGCGCAACGTGCCGACGGTGATGGGCGGCTTTTTCGGCAAGGACCTGGGCGTGATCCAGCTGGTGCTGAACCGCCAGCAGGGCCGCTGGGTGGTCGACCTCGACAACACCCGCAGCGAGGTGCGCCCGATCTGCCCGATCACCGTGGGCAAGAACAAGGGCCCGTGCGCGCCGGCCGATCCCGCCATCGCTCCGCTGGTGCAACAGGCCCACGAAGCCGCCATCGCCTACGTCAACACGCCGATCGGCGAAAGCACGCTGCGCCTGAGCAGCTATTTCGCCGACGAAGGCAACATGACCGCGCTGGCGCCGGTCAACGCGGCCCAGGCCGACTATGTGCGCACCGAATTGCCGCGGCTGCGCCCGGAACTGGCCGGCGTGCCGGTGCTGTCCGCCGCCGCCGCGTTCCGCACCGGCTTCGGCGGCCCGGACGACTACACCGACGTCGCGCCCGGCCCGCTCACCCTGCGCAGCGCCGCCGATCTGTACTTCTATCCGAACACCCTGGCCGCCGTGAAGACCGACGGCGCCGGCGTGAAAGCCTGGCTGGAAAAATCCGCCGAACGCTTCAACCGGATCGATCCGGCGAAGGCGGGCGAACAGGCCCTGATCAACGCCCGCTTCACCGGCTACAACTTCGACCAGATCCAGGGCGGCATCCGCTACGTCATCGACGTCTCGAAGCCGGTCGGCCAGCGCATCACCACGCTGACCTTCCATGGCAAGGCGGTCGAGCCGACCCAGCCGTTCATCGTGGTCACCAACAACTACCGCGCCAACGGCGGCGGGCACTTCCCCGGCCTCGACGGCAGCAACATCGTGCTGGCCGCCCCCGACGGCACCCGCGAGATCCTGGCGAAGTGGCTGGAACGTCGGCACCGGATCGGCACCGGCGACCTCGAACCGACCCCATGGGCATTCGCGCCCTTGAAGGCGCGCGGCCCGATCGTGTTCACCGCGGCCAGCGGCAAGCAGGACCTCGCACGCGAGGCCGGGCTGCACAACATCCGCCAACTCAAGGATCACGGCGACGGCACCGCGACCTACGAAATCCAGCTTTCGCGCTGATGGCGTTACCCACCTTCCGTTTTCGTGACGAAGCGGCCGAACGCGCACGCGCGATGGGTCGGGAGATGAGCATCCCCTCAGGCGCGCCAAAGGCGCTCCCGCCGCTGCGGCTGATCCTGCTGATCGGCTGGAGCCCGATCGTGCTCGGCAGCGCCATCGCCGCGATGACCGTGTTATCCCATCCGGACAGGATGCTCGCGCACGTTTTCTTCGTCCTGATATGTGTGCTGCCTTCGATACCGCTGGGGCTGGTTCAGCGCAGCCTGTGGCAGCGTCGTGCCTCGTGGAAAGTCAGCGTCATCGTGTTGCTCGCCCTGTCCTTTCTCATGGCCCTGGGCAGTGCCAGCGTCGGCATCTTGTTGATGACGCAGTTTGCAGGCCTGCCAGGCGGCTTCCAGTGGCGCAGCGTGCTGGGGAGCATGGATGTCGTGTGGTTCGTGCTGCTCGCATTCTGTGCGATGCACATGGTGATCGGATATTACGTCTCGATGAAAGAGGAGAGTGAGCGCGCCCTTGCAGCCGTCGCGCTGACACGCGACGCCGAATTGCGCGCGCTGCGCTATCAGCTGCACCCGCATTTTCTGTTCAACACGCTCAATGCGATCTCGACGATGGTGGTTGAGCAGCGCACTCGGGATGCCACTCGAATGATTGCTCGGCTGGGGGACTTTCTGCGCGCCACGCTCGAAGGGGATGGTCCGCACGAAGTCACGTTGGCGGACGAGCTCTCGCTGACCGAGCACTACCTGGATATCGAGAGGGCGCGGCTCGGCGATCGGTTGGCCATCCGCATGCAGGTGGGTCCCGACACCCTGCGCGCAGCGGTGCCCTACCTGCTGTTGCAGCCGCTGGTGGAGAACGCGATACGCCACGGCATTGCAGCTCGCGGCGAAGGCGGTCGCCTGGACATCCAGGCGAGCCACGTCGCCGGGCGGCTGCATATAGGTGTGCGCAACGACGGGGTAGACCCCGCCGCCGGCCAGCCATCGGCCAACCCCACGGATTCGTCATCGCTCGGCTTGCGCAACGTGCGTGAACGATTGCTGCGGCTGTATGAGGGCGACCATGAGTTCGGCCTGACTTTGGCTGGCGACGGCACCTGCCAGGTTCTCATCGATCTGCCGTTTCGCCGCATGCCCGCACCGGCGATCGAACCATCGGCGGTATCGGCGTGACCGTTCGGGTGCTGGTGGTCGACGACGAGCCGCTGGCCCGCCGCGGCGTCATCAAGCGCCTCGCTGCCCACAATGACATGCAGGTGGTCGGCGAAGCCGGCGACGGCAAAGCGGCGCTGTCCGCCATCCTCGACACCACGCCGGATCTGGTTTTCATGGACGTGCAGATGCCCGGCATGGGCGGACTGGAAGCACTCGGCACGCTGTCGCCGCGCGAACGGCCGATGACGATCTTCCTTACCGCTTACGACCAGTTCGCCCTGCGCGCATTCGAGGTGCAGGCACTGGACTATCTGCTCAAACCCATCGACGACGAACGCTTTGCCGAAGCACTCGACCGGTCCCGCGAGACACTGGCCACACGCCGCGGCCGCAGCACGGCATCAGGCCTTCAAATGCTGCTGGCGGCGCAGCGAGGTACCCCGGACTACGCGTCGCGCTTTGCCGTCCGCATCGGCAACCGCGTCGCTTTCATCGATGCCGCCGACATCGACTGGATCGAAGCCATGGGCGATTACGCCGGACTGCATGTTGGAAGCAAGGTGTACCTGTTGCGCGAGCGGCTGCACCAGCTGTCCCGCCGGCTCGATCCGACGCAGTTCATGCGCATCCATCGTTCGACCATCGTGCGCGTGAATCGCATTGCGGAGATGGAGGCGCTATCGAACCGCGACAGCCTGCTGCGCCTGCACGACGGCACCCCGCTACGCGCCAGCCGCACCTATGGCGAAGCGCTGCGCGCGGCACTTGCCGGATAGCCGTGGCGGGGCCCCGTTCGCACGCCTCTCGCGTCGGCATTACACGGTTCATCGCATCGATCCACCGACTCGACGCAGCGCGCAGCCGCAGGGCGTCAAGCCAACCCTATAGTCAGGGCGAGCCGCGCCTGTCGCCGCTTTACTGCGCATCCGTCACGGCCGTTGCCACTTTCAGGAGTTGCCCACATGAAGATCCTGCTGCTCGCCACCATCAGCCTCGCCGTGATGGCGGGATCGGCGCATGCCGCCGCCACATCGAACATCGCCGCCGGCGATGCCGGCGTCGCCAGAGGCCAGATCGAACTGGTGATCGCGCGCTTCCAGGCCGCCATCATCAGGAAGGACAAGGCTGGCCTGAGCGAGCTGTTCCTGCCCGCGAACAACTCCTGGATCGCCGTGCCGACGGAAGCGACTTACCGCATCGTGCATGCCAGACATCCGAAGGCGCGACGTTTCATGCCAGGCAGCTACGCCGAGTTCGCCAGCTTCATCAGCGCCAGCCCCGAGCGCATGGAGGAGAAGTTCTCGAACGTGAAGATCGAAACCGACGGCGCCGTGGCTTCGGTATATTTCGATTTCGTTTTTCTCAGCAATGGCGAGCAGCAGAACCGTGGCAGCGAAACCTGGCAGCTCATCAACACGGGCAGCGGCTGGAAGATCAACGCACTCGTCTACAGCATCAACCTCGACCCTGCCCAGGTGAAGTGAGCGGCAAGGGCACGCCCATCCGCCGCCCTTGCGCGCATCGACGGCGCTGCTCCATCAAGCGAATGTCCCCATGGCAGGGGGCGTGACGGCCCCGCCTCCATCCGGCAGATCCCCAGCCATGCCATTGCTTTCGACCACGGCGCCGCGGCGGAGCGGGCGGGCAGCGCGTTCATGGCCGTGGCGCCGGGGCCGAACAGCGGAAAGTTGCAAATGAATCTGTTGACCGCAGCGCAACATCCCCTCTAAGGTCGAACGCATGTCGCCGCTTTCCACGCCAGCACGCACGCACTCCGCCCCGGTTTCCGCCGGGTGTGCGCCGTTGCCGGCCGGCGCCATCAGCCGTTCCTTCGCCACCACCACCACGACCACGATTACCACTCGGTCGGGGTGGGTGTCCGTGCGCGACTAGGTTCTTCACTACGCAACGGCCCCGCCCTCGATCGAGGCGGGCCGGTGCACTCCCCAAGCACAAGCCGATCCGCCAGCGAGCACGGGCCTCACCAGGAGGTCATCGTGAACATCTGTGCGCCCCAACTTGCCGATCTGCCGCCGTCGCGCGGTTTCGTCGTGCCGTCCCCGCGGCGGCCACGCGTGCTGGCAGTCGGCGTGATCGGCCCCGGCCGCGTCGGCAGCGCCCTGCTTGGACAGTTGCGTGCCGCGCAGCCGCGGCTGGCGCGCGACAGCGGACTGGAGCTGAAACTCTGCGGCGTGGTGGCCAGCAAGCGCATGTGGCTGGACTGCGACGACGCCGAACTCAACGGCCGCCACGGCGGCGCGCAGATCTGGCGACCGAACGACCTGGACGCGTTCGCCGAACACGTGCGCGGCGGCGACGGCCGGCATGCGCTGCTGATCGACTGCAGCGCCAGCGACGAGGTGGCCGCGCACTATCCGCGCTGGCTGGCCGCCGGTCTGCACGTGGTGACGCCGAACAAGCTCGCCGGCAGCGGGCCGCTGTCGCGCTGGCAGGCGATCCGCGCCGCCTGCGCCAGCGGCGCGCGCTTCCGCTACGAGGCCACCGTGTGCGCCGGCCTGCCGGTGGTACAGACCTTGCGCGACCTGCTCGACACCGGCGACGAACTGCTCGCCGTGGAAGGCATGTTCTCCGGCACGCTGGCCTGGCTGTGCAACCGCCACGACGGCTGCCAGCCGTTCTCCGCGCTGGTGCGCGAGGCGCATGCACTGGGCTATACCGAACCGGATCCGCGCGACGACCTGTCCGGCCTCGACGTGGCGCGCAAGCTGGTGATCCTGGCGCGCGAGGCGGGGTGGCCGTTGTCGCTGGAGGATGTCGCGGTGGAAAGCCTGGTGCCGCGCGCGCTGGCCGGCTTGACTCTCGAAGCCTGCATGGAGCGGCTGCACGAACTGGACGCGCCGATGGCGGCAAAGCTGGTCGAGGCACAGGCCACCGCCGGCGTGCTGCGGCATGTCGCCAGCCTGGACCGCCATGGCCGTGCCCGCGTCAAGCTGGTCGTCCTGCCCGCGAAACACGCGTTCGCGCATACCCGGCTCACCGACAACATCGTGCAGTTCACCACCCGCCGCTACTGCGATAATCCGCTGTCGGTGCAAGGCCCCGGCGCCGGTCCGGAAGTGACCGCCGCCGGCGTGTTCACCGACTTGCTGCGCATCGCCGAGTCGCTGGAGGCACGCGCATGAACTCCTCCTTGCCGGAACCCGTCATGGCCTCACCGCGCCGCGCCAAACCCCCGCAAGTCGCCTGCGCCTTCGCGCCCGCAAGTGTCGGCAACGTGGGGGTCGGCTTCGACCTGCTCGGCCACAGCGTGGCCGGCGCCGGCGACCGCGCCGAGGTGCGCCGCATCGACGAGCCTGTGGTGCGCATTGCGGCGATCCGCGGCTGCGTCACCGACCTGCCCACCGATCCTCGTGCGAACACCGCCGGCACCGCGCTGCTCTCGCTGCGCAAGGCGCTCGGCCTGCAGCACGGCTTCGAGCTGGTGCTGCACAAGGGCATCGCGCTGGGTTCGGGCATGGGCGGTTCGGCCGCGTCGTGCGTGGCCGCACTGGTCGCCGCCAATGCATTGCTGGCGCAACCGTTGCCGCGCGAAGCGCTGTACGGTTTTGCACTGGACGGCGAAGCCGTGGCCAGCGGCAGCCGCCACGGCGACAACCTCGGCTCGATGCTGCTCGGCGGCCTGGTGCTGGCCACCCACGAACGGCTGCTGCGCATCGACGTGCCGGCCGCCTGGCACTGCGCGCTGGTGCACCCGCACGTGGTGCTGGAAACGCGCAAGGCGCGCGCGGCGCTGGCTGGTCACTACGAACTCGGCGAGTTCGTGGCGCAGAGTTCGAACCTCGCCCTGGTGCTGGCCGGCTGCTACCGCGGCGACGCGGCACTGGTGCGCGAGGGCCTGAAGGACGTGCTGGTGGAACCGCGCCGCGCGCCGCTGATCCCGAACTTCGCCAGGGTGAAGCAAGCTGCGCTGGACCATCGCGCGCTCGGTGCCAGCATCTCCGGCGCCGGCCCCAGCGTGTTCGGCTGGTACGACAGCCGCAGCGATGCCGAAGCGGCGAGCGTGGCGATGCAAGCTGCGTTCGCGGAGGCCGGGCTGGACAGTGACGCGTGGGCCTCGCCGATCAATGGGCCGGCTGCCGCATTGATCGACTCGATCGAGGCTGCCGCATGAGTGCCGCCGATCCCTTGCAATATCACAGCACCCGCGGCGGTGTTCCGGCCGTGCCGATCAGCCAGGCGATCGCCGCCGGACTGGCGCCGGACGGCGGGCTGTACGTGCCCGAAAGGCTGCCCACGCTCGACCCGGCCGCGTTCGACCCGCACGGTTCGCTGGTCGACACCGCGGCTACCCTGCTGATGCCGTTCTTCGCCGGCGATGCGCTGGCCGACGAACTGCCTGCGATCTGCGCCGAAGCGTTCACCTTCGACGCGCCGCTGCGCGCGCTGCCGGCGCATCCGGCCACGCTGATGCTGGAGCTGTTCCACGGCCCCACCTCGGCGTTCAAGGATTTCGGTGCGCGCTTCCTGGCCGCCTGCCTGCGCCGGTTGCCGCGTGGCGACGCGCGGCCGCTGACCATCCTGGTCGCCACCTCGGGCGACACCGGCGCCGCGGTGGCCGCCGCGTTCCACCGCCAGCCGAACGTGAACGTGGTGATCCTGTATCCGGACGGGCTGGTCTCGCCGCGACAGGCGCACCAGCTCGGTTGCTTCGGCGACAACGTCACCGCACTGCGCGTGGCCGGCCGCTTCGACGACTGCCAGCGCATGGTGAAAGCCGCGCTCAACGATGCGTCGTTGCAGGCGCAGCGACCGCTGTCCTCGGCCAACAGCATCAGCCTGGGCCGGCTGCTGCCGCAGATGAGCTACTACGCGCACGCCGCGCTGGGCTGGTGGCGCGAACACGGCACGCCGCTGAATTTCGTCGTGCCCACCGGCAACCTGGGCAACGCGCTGGCCTGCCTGTGGGTGCGCGAGCTGGGCCTGCCGGTCGGCGAAGTACGGCTGGCCTGCAACGCCAACGCCACCCTGCCCGACTATTTCGCCGGCGCCGAGTACGCGCCGCGCGACGCGATCGCCACCCTGGCCAACGCGATGGACGTGGGCGCGCCCAGCAACTTCGAGCGGTTGCGCTGGACGTTCCCCGACGAAGCCCACCTGCGTCGCCTGCTGCGGGTGCAAAGCGTCGACGACGCCACCATCCGCCGCACCCTTGCCGATCACGCACGCGCACACGGCGAAGTGTTCTGCCCGCACACCGCCACCGCGATGCACCTGCTCGACCAGCTGCGGGCGGACGGCGACGCCGCGCCATGGGCGGTGGTCGGCACCGCCCATCCGGCCAAGTTCGAGAGCGTGGTGGAGCCGCTGGTCGGCCACCCGGTCGAGGTTCCCGCCGCGCTGGCCGCGATGCTCGCGCGCGACACCCGCGCCGAGCCGCTGGCCGCCAGCGACACGACCCTGCGCGACTGGCTGATGCTCTCGTGAAGCACCCCACGCCGTGCCCGGCAAAACCGTCTGGACATCTGGACGTCCAAAACGAGTCGATCGACTGATTTCAGATGAAACTGTTGACGCCGCCGTGCGAAGTACCCTAAGGTCGATTCCATGTCGCAGCGCAGCAGCCATTCCCGCACCGCCGAAATGAACCGTCTCGCGACGGTCGACGGCCTGCTGCAGCTCGGCGGCACGCTCCTTATTACCCTCGTACTCGTACTCCTTATTACCAACGGAGGTGCGGGCTGAGGGCATGTATCCAGGTAGCTAGAAAAACCTGAAAACACCCAAAGAACCCCGCACCCGGTAACGGATGCGGGGTTTTTTTTGTGCCTTCGGCGCCGCCCACAGCGGAGCCATGATGAAAAACCCCGACCAGCACAACGCCCCGATCAGCGACGACGACGTAGTCGCCGAACGCGTGCGGATCTTCGACACCACCTTGCGCGACGGCGAGCAGGCGCCCGGTTTCTCGATGGACCGGCGCGCGAAACTGCGCATGGCGCAGCAGCTCGAGGCGCTGGGCGTGGACATCCTCGAAGCGGGTTTTCCGCAGGCTTCGCCGGACGATTTTGCTGCAGTTGCGGAAATCGCCGGCACGCTGAAAAGCACCACGGTGTGTGCGCTGGCGCGCTGCCAGGACGGCGACATCGACAGCGCCGCCCGCGCACTGAAGACGGCGCGCCATTCGCGCATCCACCTGTTCCTGTCGACCAGCCCGCTGCATCGCGAGCACAAGCTCGGCATGAGCAAGGCGCAGGTGCTGGACACGGCGGTGCGCGCGATCGAACGGGCCCGCGGCTTCTGCGACGAGGTCGAATTTTCCGCCGAGGATGCGCTGCGCACCGAACCCGAATTCCTCGCCGAAGTCTTCAGCGCCGCGGTCGACGCCGGCGCCGGCACGCTCAACGCGCCGGACACGGTGGGCTACACCACGCCGAGCGAGATCGTCGAGCTGTTCCGCTACCTGCGCCAGCACGTGCGCGGTGCGGACAAGGTGATCTTCTCCAGCCATTGCCACGACGATCTCGGCATGGCGGTGGCGAACAGCCTGGCGGCGGTGAGCGCCGGCGCACGCCAGGTGGAGTGCACCATCAACGGCATCGGCGAGCGCGCCGGCAACGCCGCGCTGGAGGAGGTGGTGATGGCGCTGAAGGTGCGCGCGCCGCACTTCGGCGTCGGCACCCGCATCGACACCCGCCAGCTGTACCCGAGCTCGCGCCTGCTCACCGAGCTGACCGGCCAGGCGGTGCCGCGCAACAAGGCGATCGTGGGCGCCAACGCGTTCGCGCACGAGTCGGGCATCCACCAGCACGGCATGCTCAAGCATCGCGGCACCTACGAAATCATGCGGCCGCAGGACGTCGGCATCGCCGCGACCAGCCTGGTGATGGGCAAGCATTCCGGCCGCGCCGCGCTGCGCCAGCGCCTGCAGGCGCTGGGCCATACGCCGGACGACGCCGCGCTGGACGACATCTTCATCCGCTTCAAGACGCTGGCCGATCACGGCCGCGAGCTGCACGACGAGGACCTGGAAGCGCTGGCGCTGGGCCACGACCCGCACGCCGCCGGCCCATGGCACCTGGTGCAGCTGCACACCAGCTCGCACCTGGGCGGCAGCGGGTCGGCCTCGGTGAGGCTGGCCCACGACGACGGCCACGAGATCGGCGAGGCGGCGATCGGCGACGGCCCGGTCGACGCCGTGCTGCGCGCGATCGAGCGCGCCACCGGCACGTCGCTGGAACTCACCCGCTTCCAGATCGACGCGATGAGCGAAGGCGGCGACGCCCAGGGCCACGCCCAGCTGAGCGCACGCCACGCCGCCCGCGACTGGCGCGGCCACGGCACCAGCACCGACATCGTCGAAGCCACCGCGCTGGCCGCGCTGGCCATCGTCAACCGGATCGCCCGCCAGGCGCCGGCCACCGCCGGCACCGCCACGCACGCCAAGGGAGTCACCGCATGAGTACGCCATTCGTCTGGCACAACGGTCGCATCAAGCCGTGGGCCGAGGCCAACGTCCACGTCAGCACGCACGCGCTGCACTACGGCTCCTCCGTGTTCGAGGGCGAGCGCGTGTACGCCACGCCGCGCGGCCCGGCCTACTTCCGCCTGGCCGAGCACACCCGCCGGCTGTTCGAGTCGGCGCGCGTGTACGAGATCGAGGTCGGCTACAGCGAGGACGAGATCAACGCCGCCTGCCTCGAGCTGATCCGCGCGAACCGGATGCCTTCGGCCTACGTGCGGCCGATCGTGTTCCGCGGTGCCGGCGGGCTGGGCGTGCTGGCAAAGGACGACGCGCCGGTGGAGGTGGCGATCATCGCGCTGAACTGGGGCGCGTACCTGGGCGAGGCGGCCGAGCGCGGTGCCGACGTCTGCGTGTCGTCCTGGAACCGCCCCGCGCCGAACACCATCCCCAGCTGGGCCAAGGCCGGCGGCAATTACCTGTCGAGCCAGCTGATCGGGCTGGAGGCACGCCGCAACGGCTACGACGAGGGCATCGCGCTGGGCCACAACGGCCTGCTCAGCGAAGGCGCCGGCGAGAATCTGTTCCTGGTGAAGCGCGGCAAGCTGCTCACCCCGCCGTCCAGCGCCGGCATCCTGGCCGGCATCACGCGCGACGCGGTACTCACCCTGGCTGCCGATCTCGGCATCGCGGTGGAAGAGCGCGACCTGCCGCGCGAGGCACTGTATTCCGCCGACGAAGTGTTCATGACCGGCACCGCCGCCGAGATCACCCCGGTGCGCTCGGTCGACCGCAAGGCAATCGGCAAGAGCGCGCCCGGTCCGGTCACCAAGGCGTTGCAGCAGGCGTTCTTCGGCCTGTTCGACGGCCGCACGGAAGATCGCTACGGCTGGCTGAGTGTGGTTGATGCGATCGTCTCTGACCGCAAAGATCAGGAACCGGCCATCCATGGCCGGACTCCTCATCAACAGCCCGCTACCACGGAGGTCGCGGCATGACCTCACGAACCCTCTTCGAGAAAGTCTGGGACGCCCACGTCGTCGTCGCCGAAACCGCCGACACGCCCGCGGTGATCTACGTCGACCTGCACCTGGTGCACGAAGTCACCTCGCCGCAGGCGTTCAGCGAGCTGCGCGAGCGCGGCCTGAAGCTGCGCCGGCCAGACCGCATGCTGGCCACGCTGGATCATTCCACGCCGACCCTGCCCACGAATGCCGACGGCAGCCGCCCGTATGCGAACGCCGAGGCGCAGGCACAGGTCACGCAGCTGGAAGCGAACTGCCGCGAGTTCGGCGTCGAGTTGCACGGCTGGGACAGCGCCGACCGCGGCATCGTGCACGTGATCGGCCCCGAGCTGGGCGCGACCCAGCCCGGCATGACGATCGTCTGCGGCGACAGCCACACCTCCACGCATGGTGCCTTTGGAGCCTTGGCGTTCGGCATCGGCACCACCGAGGTCGGCCACGTGATGGCCACGCAGTGCCTGCTGCAGCGCAGGCCGAAGACCATGGCGATCCACGTCGACGGCCAGCTGCCGCCGGGCGTGGGCGCGAAGGACCTGATCCTGCACATCATCGGCACGATCGGCGTCGATGGCGGCACCGGCTACGTGCTGGAGTATCGCGGCGCGGCGATCGAGGCGCTGTCGATGGACGAGCGCATGACCGTCTGCAACATGTCGATCGAGGCCGGCGCGCGCGCCGGGCTGATCGCGCCGGACGAGACCACGTTCGCCTGGCTGGAAGGTCGCGCGCGCGTGCCGCAAGGCCCCGCGTGGGACGCGGCGGTGGCGAAGTGGCGCGCCTTGCGCAGTGACGATGGTGCGCATTACGACCGCGAGGTGCGCATCGACGCCGGCGCCGTGAAACCCACCGTCACCTACGGCACCCATCCGGGCATGGCAATCGCCATGGATGCGCCGGTACCGGCGGCGACCAATGCGCAGGAACGTCGCGCGCTCGACTACATGCAGAGCAAGCCCGGCCAGCCAATGCAGGGCACGCCGGTCGATGTGGTGTTCGTCGGCAGCTGCACCAACTCGCGCCTGTCCGACCTGCGCGAAGCGGCGCGCGTGCTGCACGGCCGTCGCATTGCCAGTGGCGTGCGCATGCTGGTGGTGCCCGGTTCCGAGGCGGTGCGCCGCGACGCCGAGCGCGAAGGCCTGCACCACGTGTTCACCGCCGCCGGCGCCGAGTGGCGCGTGCCCGGCTGCTCGATGTGCATCGCGATGAACGGCGACCTGGCGCAGCCGGGACAGCTGGTGGTCTCCACCTCCAACCGCAACTTCGAGGGCCGCCAGGGCAAGGGCGCGCGCACCGTGCTGGCCAGCCCGGCCACCGCCGCCGCGTCGGCGATCGCCGGGCGCATCGCCGATCCGCGCGAGTACACGACGCAGGAGCAAGCCGCATGAAACCGATCAGCCGCCTCCACTCCCGCACCGCCGTGCTGGCCGACGAGAACATCGACACCGACCGCATCATCCCGGCGCGCTTCCTCACCACCACCACGCGCGAGGGGCTGGGCCAGCTGTGCTTCCACGACTGGCGCTACCAGGCCGACGGCAGCGACAACCCGGCGTTCCCGCTGAACCGGCCCGAGGCACGCGGCTGCGCGATCCTCATCGCCGGGCGCAACTTCGGCTGCGGCTCCTCGCGCGAGCATGCGCCATGGGCCTTGCTGGATTACGGCATCCGCGCGGTGCTGTGCAGCGAGATCGCGGACATCTTCCGCGGCAACGCGCTGAAGAACGGCCTGCTCGCCATCGCCATCGACGAGCTGGAGCACCGCTGGCTGCTCAAGCACCCCGGCATCGAGCTGGCGATCGACGTGCGCGAGCAGTACATCGCGCTGCCCGACGGCGGCCGCATCCCGTTCCGTCTGGAACCGTTCGCGCGGCACTGCCTGCTCAACGGCGTCGACCAGCTCGGCTACCTGCTGCAACACGCCGACACGATCACTCATTACGAACACCAGGAGCAAGCGGCATGAAGGCACGCATCGTTACCCTGCCCGGCGACGGCGTCGGCCCCGAAGTCACGGCCGCCGCGGTGGCCGTGTTGAAGACCGTGGCCGCGCGCTACGAACACGTGTTCGCGTTCGAGGAACAGCTGATCGGCGGCATCGCGATCGACGCCACCGGCGAACCGTTGCCGGCCGCCTCGCTGGCGGCGTGCCAGTCCGCCGATGCGGTGCTGCTGGGTGCCGTCGGCGGTCCGAAGTGGTCCGATCCGAACGCACCGGTGCGGCCCGAACAGGGCCTGCTGGCGCTGCGCGCTGCGCTCGGCGTGTACGCGAACCTGCGCCCGCTGCAGGTGCATCCGGCGCTGGCCAACCTGTCGCCGCTGAAGAACGACAAGCTGAAGCACGTCGACGTGCTGTTCGTGCGCGAGCTCACCGGCGGCGCCTATTTCGGCGCGAAGACGCGCAGCGCCGACGCCGCCACCGACGAGTGCAGGTACACCGTGGCCGAGATCGAGCGCGTGGTGCGCCGTGCGTTCGATCTGGCGCGCGACCGCCGCCGCCATGTCACCTCGGTCGACAAGGCGAACGTGCTGGAAACCTCGCGGCTGTGGCGCAGCACGGTGCAGCGCATCGCCGCCGACTACCCCGACGTGAAGCTCGAACACCAGCTGGTCGACTCGATGGCGATGCTGCTGCTGACCCAGCCGAACCGCTACGACGTGGTGGTCACCGAGAACCTGTTCGGCGACATCCTCACCGACGAGGCCGCCGCGCTGGCCGGCTCGCTCGGCCTGCTGCCGTCGGCGTCGCTGGGCGACGGTCGCCGTGGACTGTACGAACCGATCCACGGCTCGGCGCCGGACATCGCAGGGCTAGGCGTGGCCAATCCGGTCGGCGCGATCCTTTCCGCCGCGCTGCTGCTGCGCCACTCGCTGGGCCTGGAAGCCGAAGCGGTGGCGATCGAATCGGCGGTCGAGCAGGTGCTGCGCCACGGCCCGCACAGCCGCGACATCGGCGGCAGCGCCGGCACCGATGAAGTGCGCGATGCCGTGCTCGCGGCGATCGAGGATCACGCCGACAACGCCGCCGCGTTCTTCTGCGGAGCACGCGCATGCGGCTGATGCAGCCAGGGTTTCCCCGGCGGGCACACGGACGTGCCCGCATTTTCTGCCGCCCCCTGCGTGCTTCCGGCACCGGACGGTTCGTGCACGCCGCGATGGCGCAGCCCCCGTTCCGTCCTGCCACCTCCCTCGCACGCAGGGGGCGCTTTTCTTTCTTCACCCAGCGGAACCGTCATGCGCAGTGATCTGATCAAGAGCGGCCCCGACCGCGCACCCGCCCGCGCCATGCTGCGCGCCACCGGCCTCGACGACGAGGCGATCGCACGGCCGCTGGTCGCGGTGGTGCACACCTGGTCGAACGTGAGTCCGTGCAACCTCAACCTGCGCGAGCTGGCGGTCGAGGCCGCGGCCGGCATCCGCGCCGCCGGCGGCACGCCGGTGGAGTTCAACACCATCGCGGTCACCGATGGCATCGCGATGGGCACGCCGGGCATGCGCTCGTCGCTGATCAGCCGCGAGGTGATCACCGACTCGATCGAGCTGGCGGTGGACGGCCACTGCCTCGATGCGATGGTGGTGCTGTGCGGCTGCGACAAGACCATCCCGGCCGCCGCGATGGCGCTGGCACGGCTGGACATCCCCGGCGTGGCGCTGTACGGCGGCAGCATCGCGCACGGCACCCACGACAACCATCCGATCACCATCCAGCAGGTGTTCGAAGCGGTCGGCGCGCACGGCGCGGGCAAGATCAGCGACGAGGAACTGACCGCGGTGGAACGCGACGCCTGTCCCGGCGCCGGCGCCTGCGGCGGCCAGTTCACCGCGAACACGATGGCGATGGTGCTGTCCACGCTGGGCCTGTCGCCGCTGGGCTACAACGACATTCCCGCCACCCACCCGGCCAAGGGCGCGGCCGCGTTCCGCTGCGGCGAGCTGGTGATGGAATGCCTGCGCGAGAACCGCACGCCGCGCGAGCTGATCACGCGCACGTCGATGCGCAACGCCGCGCGCATGGTCGCCGCCACCGCCGGCTCCACCAATGCGGTGCTGCACCTGCTGGCGATCGCGCGCGAAGCCGGCGTCGAATGGTCGCTGGAGGATTTCGAACCGGCCTCGGCGCACACCCCGGTGATCGCCGACCTGCTGCCCGGCGGCCGCTACACCGCGGTGGAATTGTTCGGCGCCGGCGGCAGCGCGCGGGTGGCGCAGGAGCTGATCGCCGCCGGCATGCTGGAAAACACGCCCACCGTCACCGGCCGCAGCCTGTTCGCCGAAGTCGCCGCCGCGCCGCGCGCCGAAGCGCAGGACGTGGTGCATCCGGTCGCCGCGCCGCTGAAACCGCGCGGCGGCTATTCGATCCTGTACGGCAACCTCGCCCCGGAAGGCTGCATCCTGAAACTTGCCGGCAAGGGCGCCACCCACTTCGAAGGCCGCGCCCGCGTGTACGAAGGCGAGGAGCAGGCGTTCGCCGCGGTGCAGGCCGGCGACATCGCCAAGGGCGACGTCATCGTGATCCGCAACGAAGGCCCCGCCGGCGGCCCCGGCATGCGCGAGATGCTCGGCGTCACCGCCGCGCTGATCGGCCGCGGCCTAGGCGACGACGTGGCGCTGATCACCGATGGCCGCTTCAGCGGCGCCACCCACGGCTTCATGGTCGGCCACATCGCGCCGGAAGCCGCACGCGGCGGGCCGATCGCGCTGCTGCATGAGGGCGACCGCATCGTGATCGACGCCGCACGCCGGGAGATCGCCACCGACGCCGACCTCGCCGCACGCCGCGCCGGCTGGCAACCGCCTGCACCGAAGGTCAGCCGCGGCGCGCTGGCCAAGTACGCGCTGCTGGTCGGCTCCGCTTCCGACGGCGCCACCACCCATCCCGACACCACCGTCTCCACACCCAAGCACATCCATACCGAATCCAACCAGGGAGTCACCGCATGAGCAGCAACAACACCCTCGCCCAATCCCGCATCGCCGTGCTCGGCTACGGCAGCCAGGGCCGCGCGCACGCGCTGAACCTGCGCGATTCCGGCCTCGACGTGGTGGTCGGCCTGCGCCCGAACGGGCCGACCTGGCACAAGGCGAAAGCCGACGGCTTCAAGGTGGCCGAGCCAGCCGAAGCGGTGAAGGGCGCCGACCTGGTCGCCGTGCTGACGCCGGACATGGTGCAACCGACGCTGTACCGGGAGTCGATCGAGCCGAACATCAAGCCCGGCGCGGCACTCTTGTTCGCGCACGGCTTCAACGTGCATTTCAAGCAGATCGAACCGCGCGCCGACATCGACGTGATCCTGGTCGCGCCGAAGGGCCCCGGCGCGCTGGTGCGCAGCGAGTACGAGCGCGGCCGCGGCGTGCCGTGCATCTGGGCGGTGCACCAGGACGTCAGCGGCCAGGCCGAGGCGAAGACGAAAGGTTACGCCGACGGCATCGGCGGCGGCCGCGCCATGATCATCCAGACCGACTTCAAGGAAGAGACCGAGACCGACCTGTTCGGCGAGCAGGCGGTGCTGTGCGGCGGCGCCAGCGAGCTGGTGCTCAAGGGTTTCGAGACCCTGGTGGAAGCCGGCTACCAGCCGGAGATCGCCTACTACGAGGTGATGCACGAGCTGAAGCTGATCGTCGACCTGTTCTACGAGGGCGGCCTGGCCAAGATGCTGCAGTTCGTCTCCGAGACCGCGCAGTACGGCGACTACGTCAGCGGCCCGCGCATCGTCGACGCCGGCACCAAGGCGCGCATGAAGGAGGTGCTCACCGATATCCAGGACGGCACCTTCGCGCGCAACTGGATCGCCGAATACCAGGCCGGCCTGCCGAACTACAAGCGCCTGAAGCAGGCGGATCTCGAGCATCCGATCGAGGTCGTAGGCGCGAAATTGCGGGCGCGGATGCCATGGCTGCAGCCGACCACCGCCGCGGCGGCAGCTGCCGCTCCGTCGCTCAAGAAGGTTGGCTGAGCGCCGCGCTTGAGACCTCTCCCCCGCGCTGCGGAGGAGAGGTCGTTTGCTCCCCCGCACCGTTGAAGGATTCTGTAGTGAATGCGCAACCACTGAAAGCCGAAACCACCACAGACCGGCATCCGCTTGCCGGCCAGGCGATGAGCGGCGCCGAAGTGATCGTGCAGGTGCTCGCCGACGAGGGCGTCGGCGTGATGTTCGGCTATTCCGGCGGCGCGATCCTGCCGGTGTACGACGCGGTATTCCGCTACAACGCCGAGCACCCGCGCGCCGACGGCGGCGAAGCGATGCCGCTGGTGGTGCCGGCCAACGAGCAGGGTGCGGGCTTCATGGCGGCGGGCTACGCGCGTGCGTCCGGCAAGGTCGGCGTGGCCATCGTCACCTCCGGCCCCGGCGCCACCAACATGGTCACGCCGGTGCGCGACTCGATGGCCGACTCGGTCCCGCTGGTGGTGATCTGCGGCCAGGTCGGCACCGCGGCGATCGGCAGCGACGCGTTCCAGGAGGCGCCGATCAGCAACATCATGGGCGCCTGCGCCAAGCACGTGTTCCTGGTCACCGATGCGGCGCAGCTGGAAGCGACCGTGCGCACCGCGTTCACCCTCGCCCGCAGCGGCCGGCCCGGGCCGGTGGTGGTGGACGTGCCGAAGGACGTGCAGAACACCGCGCTGTCGTTCCGCGGCGCCGGCGAGCTGGCGTTGAGCGGCTACCGCACGCGGCTGCGTGCGGTGGAACAGGCGACGCTGAGCGACGCCGATTGCGCGACGTTCTTCCACGCGCTGATGCAGGCGCGGCGCCCGCTGATCTATGCCGGCGGCGGCGTGATCGCCGCGGAGGCATCCGCGGCGTTGCGCGCGTTCGTCGATGCATTCGGCCTGCCGGTCACCACCACCCTGATGGGCCTGGGCGGTTTCGACAGCACCGATCCGCTGGCCCTGCACCTGCTCGGCATGCACGGCACCGCCTACGCGAACTACGCGGTGGAGGACTGCGACTTCGTGCTGGCGCTGGGCGCGCGCTTCGACGATCGCGTGGCCGGCGTGCCGCACAAGTTCGCGCCGCGCGCGAAGTTCATCGCGCAGATCGACATCGACCCGTCCGAGATCGGCAAGGTGAAGCCGGTCGGCTGGCACCACATCGGCCCGCTGCAACGCGCACTGGAACGGCTTGCCGCCTGGGGCCGCGCGCACGGGTTCAAGCCGCAACTCGCCGAGTGGCATGCGCACGTGGCGGAACTGAAGCGCGCGCACGCGATGAACTACGACCGCGAAAGCGCGCTGATCCAGCCGTACGCGGTGCTGGAAGCGATCAACCGCCGCACCCGCGGCCGCGCGATCATCAGCACCGGCGTCGGCCAGCACCAGATGTGGGCGGCGCAGTATTTCGACTTCCGCGCGCCGCGGCATTGGCTCACCTCCGGTTCGATGGGCACGATGGGTTTCGGTCTGCCCGCGGCGATCGGCGCACAGTTCGCGTACCGCGACAAGCTGGTGATCGACATCGACGGCGACGCCAGCATCCGCATGAACATCGGCGAGCTGGAAACCGTCACCACCTACGGCCTGCCGCTGAAGATCGTGGTGCTCAACAACGTCGGCGACGGCATGGTGCGGCAGTGGCAGAAGCTGTACTTCAAGGGCCGCTTCGCCGCGTCCGACAAGAGCCTGCACAAGAAGGACTTCGTGCGCGCCGCGCAGGCCGACGGATTCGAATGGGCGCGGCGACTGGACCGCGTGGACGAGCTGGAAACGACGATTGCCGACTTCCTCGCCTTCGACGGCCCCGCCTTCCTCGAAGTGATGATCGACCCGGATGCCGGCGTGTACCCGATGGTCGGCCCCGGGGCCAGCTACGCACAGATGATCACCGGCGATTTCATCGCCTCGCGCGCGGCGCCCGCCGCGCACGAGGCGACCACCCCGCACATGTTCTAGGAGACCGCCACCATGCAGCACACCCTGTCCATCCTGTTGCAGAACGAGTCCGGCGCGCTGGTGCGCGTGGCCGGGCTGTTCGCCGCGCGTGGCTACAACATCGACACGCTGACCGTTGCCGCCACGCATGACCCGGCGGTGTCGCGCCTGACCCTGAGCCTGCAATGCGACGACGACGCGCTCGGCCAGATCCTGCAGCAGACGCGCAAGCTGGTCGACGTGCTGCAGGTGGCGCATCCGGCGACGGCTCTCGCTGCATGAATGCCGTTGCGCAGCAGCTCACCGACGGCGATGCGATGGCGCACGGCGACCTGCTGGCACAGATCCGCGCCGCGCGCGTCTACGAGGTGGCGCACGAATCGGCACTGGAAACGGCACCGCTGCTCGGTGCGCGGCTGGGCCAGCGCGTGCTGCTCAAGCGCGAGGACCAGCAACCGGTGTTCTCGTTCAAGCTGCGCGGTGCGTACAACCGCATGGTGCAGCTGGATGCGGCACAGCGCGCGCGTGGCGTGATCGCCGCCTCCGCCGGCAACCATGCGCAAGGCGTGGCGCTGGCCGCTGCGAAGCTGGGCATCCGCGCCACCATCGTGATGCCGGTGACCGCACCCCAGCTGAAGGTGGACGCGGTGCGCCGCTTCGGCGGCGCGATGGTGGACATCGTGCTGGCCGGCGATTCCTACAGCGACGCACAGGCAGCGGCCGCCCAGTTGCAAGCCGCACATGGCGCCGTGTTCGTGCACCCGTTCGACGACCCGGCGGTGATCGCCGGCCAGGGCACCGTCGCGCTGGAGATCCTGCGCCAGCATCCCGGCCCGCTGCAGGCGGTGTTCGTGCCGGTCGGCGGCGGCGGCCTGCTCGCCGGCGTGGCCGCATGCATCAAGGCGCTGCGGCCCGAAATTCTGGTGATCGGCGTGCAGGCGGCGGATTCGGACGCGATGGCGCGCTCGCTCGACGCCGGCGAGCGCGTCGTGCTGGACGAGGTCGGCCTGTTCGCCGACGGCACCGCGGTGAAGCAGGTCGGCGCGCTCACTTTCGCGCTGTGCCGGCAGCACGTGGACGCGATGCTGCGGGTGGACACCGACGCGATCTGCGCCGCGATCCGCGACATCTACCAGGACACCCGCAGCGTGCCGGAACCGTCCGGCGCGCTGGCGCTGGCCGGACTGAAGCAGTACGTTGCCACGCACGGCGCCGGCGATGGCGCGCTGGTGGCGATCGTCTCCGGCGCGAACATGAATTTCGACCGCCTGCGCTTCGTCGCCGAACGCGCCGAGGTCGGCGAGCAGCGCGAGGCAGTGTTCGCGGTGACCATCCCGGAGGAGCGCGGCAGCTTCCGCCGCTTCTGCGCCGCGCTGGGCCGGCACGCCATCACCGAGTTCAACTACCGCATCGGCGACGCGCGCCACGCGCATCTCTTCGTCGGCGTGCAGATCGCCAGCCGCGACGGGCGCGAGGCGCTGGCCGCTGCGTTCCGCGCGCAGCAGTTCGACGTGCTCGACCTCACCGACGACGAGCTGGCCAAGCTGCACCTGCGCCACATGATCGGCGGCCGCTCGCCGCTGGCGCAGGACGAGCTGCTGTACCGCTTCGAATTTCCCGAACGCCCCGGCGCACTGACCTGCTTCCTCGGCCAGCTGCACCCGGACTGGAACGTCAGCCTGTTCCATTACCGCAACCATGGCGCCGACCACGGCCGCATCCTGGTCGGCATCCAGGTGCCGCCGCACGAGCGCGCGCTGTTCCAGCCCTTCCTCGAATCACTGGGCTATCCGCACGTCGATGAAAGCAGGCATCCCGCCTACCGGCTGCTGCTGCAGCACTGACCGGCTCAGAACAGGTCGATGCTGCCGGGCGCCATCGCCTGGGTCAGCAGGCCCTGGGCAGCCAGGCTCTCATAGCCATGGATGCGGTCGCGGCCGTGCTTCTTGGCGAAGTACAGCGCCTTGTCGGCGCGATCCAGCACCGTGGCCGGGTAGTCGTTGTGGCCGATGCGCGCGTAGCCGATGCTGACGGTGATGTGCTCGACCTGAGGAAAGATCTGCTCGGCGATGCGTCGGCGGAAACGCTCCAGCGCCGCATGCACGGTCGATTCGGCACTGGCACGCAGCAGCACCACGAACTCTTCGCCGCCGAAGCGGAACAGCACGTCGGCATGACGGAAGCTGGCGCGCATCTGCTGCGCCAGCAGCAGGATCACCTCGTCGCCGTAGATGTGTCCGTAGCTGTCGTTGATGCGCTTGAAATGATCGATGTCGAGAATGGCCAGCCACACCTGCGGCGCCGCCGCCGGCATTCCGTCCGTCGTGTCTAGCCCGCTCAACAGGCGCTGCAGGTGGCGCTCGAATGTGCGCCGGTTGTACAGGCCGGTCAGCTTGTCGCGCTCGCTCTCGTTGAGCAGGGCGGTGTAATTGGCGTAGATGCGGGCAAAGCCTTCCACCAGCGGCCGCGTGGCGCTCGACGGCGCTTCGCTGTCGAGCTGCAGGGCGCCGATCGCGTGACCATCGCAGAGGATCGGTACCACCAGTCGATGCATGCCCGGGCCGATGATCTGCGCCAGCACCTCCGGCTGCCCGATGCATTGCCGCATCGAGGCGAACGCGAGATCACGCTCAGCCGGCTTGATCACCCGCAGCTCGTAATGACCCTGCGCGTCGGGCGCGCAATGCACCACGCTTTCCAGCTCGCCGCCGCCGTCGACGGCGCGCTTGGCCAGCGATACGCTGCGTGCCGAAGCCAGTTCGGCCAGCGACAACGCCAGGCTGTGATCTAGCGCATCGACGTCGCGGTGATGGGTGAACGCGGCCACCGAATCGAGCAAGCGCGAATGGGCCAGTATGCCGGCGGCATTCGTCGGGGGTGGCGCGCGCAACACCGGCACGGTGCCCGCCACCGGCTCGGCATGCGGTGGCGTGGGGTAGTCACGGGTGGTTTCGCACTGGACCATTGGTATTCCGGATGGCGTCGACGTCCCCGTCGGCGCCCCATGCATGGAACTGCCCGATCGGGCACTCCTGTCAGCGTATCGGCCTTGCCGATACAAGCTTTAGCACGGCCGCTGGATGGCTCCGGAGGATGCCGGCGACGCGGCGGCCGCGGGCGGAACGTGTCGTGGTCGACGCTATCGCGGCGGCATCCGCGGGCGTGCCATCGGCTGCGGCCGCTCACGCTAAACTCGGCCGATGGCCACCTCGCGTAAACGCCAACCCCGCAAGCCCACCCCTTCGCCCGCCACGCGGCCGCGGCCGGGCGCCCCGAAGCCCATCGCCAAAAGCCTGGCCGGACCGGCCGACAGCTCCACCCGCGCCACCCGGATACTGGCCTGGCTGCTGCGCAAGCTGCCGGAGCAGCAGCGCCGGAAGGCGCTGGACTACCTGGTGCTGACCCGCATGGATCGCCCCATCGGCGCACTGTTGTTGCTGTGGCCGACGTGGTGGGCGCTATGGCTGGCCGCTGGCGATTTTCCGCCGTGGAAGCCGCTGATCATCTTCACCCTGGGCGTGTTCGCGATGCGTGCGGCGGGCTGCGCGATCAACGACTACGCCGATCGCAAGCTCGATCCGCAGGTGGCGCGCACCGCCGGCCGGCCGATCGCGGCGGGACGGGTGACGCCGCGCGAAGCGCTGGCCGTGTTCGCCGCGCTGCTCGCGTTCGCCTTCGTGCTGGTGCTGTTCACCAACCGCCTGACCATCGAGCTGTCGTTCGCCGGCGCCCTGCTGGCGGCCCTGTATCCCTTCACCAAGCGCACCACCTACATGCCGCAGGTGGTGCTCGGCGCCGCGTTCGGCTGGTCGATTCCGATGGCGTTCGCGGCGGTGATGAACACCGTGCCGCCGGTGGGCTGGCTGCTGTTCATCGGCAACATCATCTGGTCGGTGATCTACGACACCGAGTACGCGATGGTCGACCGCGAGGACGACATCAAGGCCGGCGCCAAATCCACCGCGGTGCTGTTCGGCGACGCCGACCTGCCGATCCTGGGTGTACTGATGGGCACGTTCCTGCTGACCATGCTGTTCGTCGGCCAGCGCGCCGCGCTGGGGTGGCCGTACTGGCTGGGCCTGCTGATCGCCGCCGGGCTGTTCGGCTATCAGCACTGGCTGATTCGCGACCGGCTGCGCGGCGCGTGCCTTGCCGCGTTCCGCCACAACAACTGGCTCGGCCTGGTGGTGTGGATCGGCATGGTGCTGGCGCTGGCGCTGCGCTGAACGTCAGCCGCGCGGCGACGGCGCCCGCGCCAGCGACCACACATCCACCCGCGCCACCCCCGCGCGCCTCAGCACGCGGGCGCATTCGGCCAGGGTGGCGCCGGTGGTCATCACGTCGTCGAGGATCGCCACATGCGCGGGTGGCGTCGCGCCCTCGCGCAGGGCAAAGGCGCCATGCACATTGCGGCGGCGGGCGGTGGCGTCCAGTTCGGTCTGCGCCGTGGTGGGGCGACGGCGCAGCAGCAAGTCGTGGCGCAACGGCACGCCGGCCGCGCGCGCCAGCGGGCGGGCCAGTTCCAGTGCCTGGTTGTAGCCGCGCCGACGCAGCCGGCTGCGATGCAGCGGTACGCTCAGCAGCAGTTGCGGCAGCCTGATCGGGCATGGCTCGCGCAGCCACAGCATCGACAACACCCGACCGGCGGCGAGATCGGCGCCGAACTTGTAGCGCGACTCCAGCCGGTCCAGCGGCCAGCCATAGCGGAACGGCGCCCACGCCGCGTCCCACGGTGGGGCGCGGCGCTGGCATTCGCCGCACAATGCCGCCGCTGTCGCCAGCGGCAGGGCGCAGCGCGCGCAACAACTGCGGTTGCGCGGCAGTTCGGCCGCGCAGTCGGCGCACAGGTCGATGCCGTCGGCGCCGCGGGCCCCGCACAGCAGGCAGCGCAGGGGCAGCATGAAGCGCTGCAGCCGCTGCCACGAACTGACCAGCGCGTCCATGCCGATGCCGCCCTCAGCGCTTCGGCTTGAACAGTGCGGCGTCGAGAATCGACCACAAGTGGATCAGCCAGCCCAGCATCACGATCCACAGCGCGGCAGCCAGCACGAACATGATGATCGCCATCAGCAATCTTCCCTGCACCAGCTGGCCCAGCCCCGGGATGAAGAAACTGCAGATGGCCGCCAGCACGTTGCCGCTGCTGCCCTGTCCTTCGCTCATGGATGATCCGCCCAGTTTGTGCCGACAAGAAGGCGATGGTAGCGGCAGCGCCGCGCACGTGCGCGCGTCAACCGCGACGAGCCGGATCGGGTTGACACCTCGCGGGACCGCTTCCACACTCCCCCGCTTTGCCCGAGGAGCATCCGTTTCATGGTCGACACCGCCATCCGTCACGACTGGAGCCGCGCCGACGTGGTTGCGCTGTTCGCGCTGCCGTTCAACGAGCTGCTGCATCGGGCGCACTCGCTCCACCGGCAGCATCACGATCCCGACGCGGTGCAGGTATCGACCCTGCTGTCGATCAAGACCGGTGGTTGCCCGGAAGACTGCGCGTACTGCCCGCAGGCGGCACGTTACGACACCGGCGTGCAGGCGCAGAAGCTGATGAGCGTGGAAGCGGTGCTGGAACAGGCGCAGGCGGCGCGTGATGCCGGCGCCAGCCGCTTCTGCATGGGCGCGGCATGGCGCGGGCCGAAGGATCGCGACGTGCTGAAGGTGGCCGAGATCGTGCGCGCGGTGAAATCGCTGGGCCTGGAAACCTGCGCCACGCTGGGCATGCTGAGCGGGCCGCAGGCCGCGACGTTGAAAGCGGCCGGGCTCGACTATTACAACCACAACCTCGACACCGCGCCGGAGTTCTACGGCGAGGTGATCCACACCCGCCAGTACCAGGATCGCCTCGATACGCTGGCGCACGTGCGCCAGGCCGGCATGAAGACCTGCTGCGGCGGCATCGTCGGCATGGGCGAATCGCGCGACCAGCGCGCCGGACTGCTGCAGACGCTGGCCACCCTGCCCGAGCATCCACAGTCGGTGCCGATCAACCAGCTGGTACAGGTCGAGGGCACGCCCCTGAACGGCACCGCGGCGCTGGATCCGTTCGAGTTCGTGCGCACGATCGCGGTGGCGCGCCTGCTGATGCCGGCCTCGATGGTGCGGCTGTCGGCCGGCCGCCAGCAGATGGATGACGCGGTGCAGGCCCTGTGCTTCTTCGCTGGCGCCAACTCGATCTTCTACGGCGAGAAGCTGCTGACCACCGGCAACCCGGACGTGGAACACGACCGCGCACTGTTCCGCCGGCTCGACCTGCACCCGCTGCAGGTGATCGAGGAGGCCAGCACCGCACATGCGAGTATCCTCGATCACGCCGACGCGAACGGAGGTTGCGGCTCGAACTGTGGCTGCGGTGTCGCGGCATGAAGCTCCCTCTCTCCCAGTCGCGCCTGGGAGAGAGGATTGGGCGAGGCGGTAAATCTTTTCGCCCTTGCCTTCGATGAGTGGCCAACATGCAAAAGCTCCCCCTCACCCCGACCCTCTCTCCCAACGGCGACGCCGCGGGCGGCGGGAGCGCATGGCGGGCCGATCTTATCGGCCGTCTGGCCGTCCAGACATCCGAACGTGGCCGGGAGCAACTGTTGCGCCGGGTGCGCACGATCGACCGCGCCGATGGGCCCTGGCTCGACGTCGGCAACGGACGGCTGCTGTCATTCTGCGGCAACGATTACCTCGGACTGGCGCAACACCCGCAGCTGGTTGCGGCACTTGCCCGCGCCGCGCGCGAACAGGGCGTGGGCAGCACCTCGGCCCATCTGATCTGCGGTCACCGCACCGGGCATGCCGAGCTGGAGGAGGCGCTGGCCGCATGGACCGGACGCGAGCGCGCACTGCTGTTCCCGGCCGGTTACATGGCCAACCTCGGCGTGCTGCAGGCCTTGCTCGCGCGCGGTGACATCTGCGTCCAGGACAAACTCAACCATGCCTGCCTGCTCGATGGCGCGAAACTTGGCGGGGCCGAGCTGAAGCGCTATCCGCACGCCGACGTGGCCGCGGCAGCACGGCAACTGGCATCGCGCGCCGGCGCGGCGGCGTTGCTGGCCACCGATGGCGTGTTCAGCATGGACGGCGATGTCGCGCCGCTGCGCGAACTGGCAGCCTTGTGCGCGCAGCAGCGCGCCACCTTAATGGTCGACGATGCGCACGGCCTGGGTGTGCTCGGCCCGCGCGGTGCGGGCAGCGTCAGCGGGGCCGGACTCGGCCAGGACGAAGTGCCGGTGCTGATGGCCACGCTGGGCAAGGCGCTCGGCTGCATGGGCGCATTCGTTGCCGGGCCGGCCGCGCTGATCGAGGGGTTGACCCAGTTTGCACGGCCGTACATCTACACCACCGCGATGCCGCCGGCGCTGGCGGCCGCCGCCCTGGAGGCGGTGCAACTGGCGCAGGCCGATGCCTGGCGCCGGGAAAAGCTGTTCGCGCTGGTCGCGCGCTTTCGCAGCGGCGCCGCCGAACTGGGACTGCCGCTGGCGGCGTCGGCCAGCGCGATCCAGCCATTGCTGCTGGGCAGCGCCGCGGCGGCGCTGGACGCGGCGCAGGCGCTGGAGCGGCGCGGCCTGCTGGTCAGCGCGATCCGGCCGCCGACCGTGCCGCAGGGGCGGGCCCGGTTGCGCATCACCTTGTCCGCGGCACACGAGGAAGCCCACGTCGATCGCCTGCTGGACGCGCTGGAAGCACTGCGTCTGCCGCCCGCGTCGCGGGCGGCAGCGGACGACCACGTATAATCGCCGTCTGCTTCGCCGATCTCCCCGCATGTCGATCGTCAATATTTCCGCCTACAAGTTCATCAGCCTGGACGAATTGCCTGCGCTGCGCGACCAGCTGCTCGAACGCTGCGAGTCGCTGGCGCTGAAGGGCACCATCCTGCTGGCACCCGAAGGCATCAACCTGTTCCTGGCCGGGAGTCGCGCAGCGGTCGACGGCTTCATGGCCGCCTTGCGCGAGGACGTGCGCTTCGCCGACATGGAGCCCAAGGAATCGTTGTCCGACGAGGTGCCGTTCGCACGCATGCGGGTGCGCCTGAAACGCGAAATCATCACCATGCGGCTGCCGACGATCCGCCCCGAGGGCGGCCGCGCGCCCGCGGTGGACGCATCCACGCTGCGGCGCTGGCTGGATCAAGGCCACGATGACGACGGCCGCGAAGTCGTGCTGCTGGATACCCGCAACGACTACGAGACGGACGTGGGCAAGTTCCGGCAGGCGGTCGATTACCGCATCGCCAGCTTCGCCGAATTTCCCGCGGCGATCGCCGCCGATCGCGCGCGCTACGAAGGCAGGACCATCGTGTCCTATTGCACCGGCGGCATCCGCTGCGAGAAAGCCGCGCTGCACATGCAGGACCTCGGCATGCCGCACGTCTACCAGCTCGAAGGCGGCATCCTGAAGTACCTGGAGCAGACCGGCGGCACGCACTGGCGCGGCGACTGCTTCGTGTTCGACGGGCGCGTCGCCGTGGACCGCGCGCTGACCCCGGCCGGCATCCCGATGCCTGCACCGCGCGCCAGGGGCCAGGACCCCGACGCATGAGCCTGCACGTGGAAACCCATGGCCGCGGCCCCGTGCCGTTGGTGCTGCTGCACGGCTGGGCGATGCATGGCGGCGTGCTGGCGCCGCTGATTGACGCATGGGAAGCACAGTGCACGATGTACGTGGTCGACCTGCCCGGCCACGGCTATTCGCGCGACTGCGGACTGCCGCTGGAACCGCGCGCGTGCGCTGCGGCGATTGCCGAAGTGACGCCGCCGGCGATCTGGCTTGGCTGGTCGCTGGGCGGCATCATCGCGTTGACTGCCGCGCTGGAGATGCCGCGACAGGCATGCGGCCTGGCGATGTTGTGCGCCACGCCGAAGTTCGTGCGCGATGCCGGCTGGCCGTTCGGTGCCGAGCGCAAGCTGGTGCACCAGCTCGCCACCGACCTGGAAACCGATTACCACGCCACCATCGAGCGCTTCCTCGCGCTGGAGGCGATGGGCAGCGCCGACCCCCGCGCCGAACTGCGCCATCTGCGCACCCTGGTGTTCGCCCGCGGCGAACCCGACCTGCGCGTGCTGCAGGAAGGCATCCGCATCCTCGAAACCGCCGACCACCGCGCGGCCTTGCCGGATCTGCGCGTGCCCAGCGCATGGATCAGCGGGCACCGCGACCGGCTGGTGCCGCCGCAAGCCATGCAATGGTCGGCAAGCCAGTGCGGCGGCGGCTACGAGGATATCCCGCAGGCCGGTCATGCACCGTTCTTCGGCCATGCCGACGCCGTCGCGCGGGCCTTGCAGCCACTGCTGACGTCCACCCACCCAGAGCAGGCCCGATGAGCGATTTCCAACTCGACAAGCACCAGGTGTGCCGTCATTTCGGCCGTGCCGCCAGGAGCTACGAACAGCACGACGTGCTGCAGCGCGAAGTGCAGGCTGCCACGCTCGATCGCCTGGACTTCTATACGTCCACACCGATGCGAGTGGTCGACGTGGGCGCCGGCACCGGCCGGGGCAGCGCGCAGCTCAAGCAACGCTATCCCAAGGCCGAGGTGATCGCGGTCGACCTGGCGTTGCCGATGCTGCGCGCCGCGAGGCGGCACAGCAGTTGGCTGAGGCCATTGATTCGCGTGTGCGCGGAAGCCACCGCCCTGCCGCTGGCCGATCGCAGCGTCGACGTGCTGCATTCCAACCTGTGCTTCCAGTGGGTCGACGACCTGCCTGCGCTGTTCGGTGAGTGCGTGCGCGTGCTGAAGCCCGGCGGGCTGCTGGCATTCTCGACATTCGGACCCGACACCCTGAGGGAGCTGCGCGCCGCGTGGGCCGAGGCCGATCAGCAACCGCACGTCAGCCGCTTCCTGGACATGCACGACGTCGGTGACGCCATGCTCAACGCCGGCCTGCGCGATCCGGTGCTCGACGTGTTCCGCTACACGCTGACCTACAGTGAGCCACGCAAACTGCTCGACGAGTTGCGAGGCCTGGGCGCGACCAACGCCGACCACGCACGCGAACGCGGGCTGACCGGCAAGACGCGCTACCGGCGCATGCTCGCCGCCTACGAGGCGATGCGCGTGGACGGCCGCATTCCGGCCACCTGGGAAGTTGTCAGCGCACACGCCTGGGGTCCGCCCGTGGGGCAGCCGCGACGCGGTGCCGGCGGCGGCGAGATCGCCAGCTTCTCGATCGACAGCCTGCGTGGATCGCGGCGCACGTAGGGCAGCTCTGGCGCCGCGGAAACGGACGCCTTTGTCCCGGGGATCCCTCCATCCCGCCGATGACGCTGGCTGACCGCTGTCGGCCACGGCCATGAGCGCGTCGCCGGGTGTCTCCGGCTCGCCCGGGGACGCCGCGTGGAATGGCATGGCGAGCTATCCCGGGCCTGTCCGGCGGCGCACTCGCGCCGCTCGGAAACCGCCCCGGCGGCGGCGAGCAACGCTCAGATGCGCGCCAGTCGCTCCCGGCGGCGTGCCGCCTTGCGGTCGCGTTGGCGGGCCCACCAGGCTCGGCGCCGCTCGGCCAGGCACGAGAAGATCACGTACAGCGCCGGCGTGCTGAGCAAGGTCAGGCTCTGCGAGATCAGCAGGCCACCGATCAGCGCGATGCCGAGGGGGCGGCGCAGTTCGCTGCCTTCGCCCAGGCCGATCGCGATCGGCAGGGCAGCCAGGATGGCGACCATGGTGGTCATCATGATCGGCCGGAAGCGGACGATGCAGGCTTCGCGCGCGGCCTCCAGCGGGTTCTTGCCGTGTTCGCGTTCGGCGACCAGGGCGAAGTCGATCATCATGATCGCGTTCTTCTTGACGATGCCTATCAGCAGCACCAGCGCGATCTGCGCCACCACCGACAGTTCCGTGCCGGTCAGCCACAGCGCCAGCAGCGCGCCGGCACCGGCGGCCGGCAGGGTGGACAGGATGGTGATCGGATGCACCAGGCTTTCATACAGCATGCCGAGCACGATGTAGACGGTGAGCACGGCGGCCAGGATCAGCCAGCCCATGCCGCTCTGCGTTTCCTCGAAACGACGGAAATCCCCGCCCATGTTGAGCTTGATGTCGCCCGGCATGCGCATGTTCTGCACGGTGGCCTGGATGATCGCGGTGGCCTCGCCCATGCTCACGTCGGGCGCGAGATTGAAGCTGAGATCCATCGTGGTGTACTGGTTCTGGTGGCGGATCTGCGAAGGCGCCAGCCCCGCCTGCTGGTGGGCGAACGCGGTGATCGGGATCATCTTTCCGCTGCTCGAACGCACGTAGATGCGGTTGAGCGCCGCCGGCGTGGCAGTCTGGTCGGGCAAGGCGTTGACCACCACCTTGTACTGGTTGGTGTCCGAATAGATGGTGGACACCTGGCGCTGGCCGAATGCGTCGTACAGCGCGCCGTCGATGGTGCCGATCGACACGCCCAGGCGCGCGGCCTTGTCGCGGTCGATCACGATGTTCTGGCGCAGGCCGGCTTCGTCGACGTCGGTACCCACATCCATCAGCTTGGGATTCTTCTTCAGCTCGGCCTGCAGTTTCGGCAGCCATGCCTGCAGCCCGGCCAGGTCGTTGCCCTGCAGCGATACCTGATATTGCGCGCCCTGGCTGGTGCCGCCCCCGCCGCTGGGCAGGTCCTGGACCGGGCGCAGGCGCAGGTTGAGATCCGGATAATTCGCCGCCTTGGCGCTCAGCCGCGCCAGCACGGAGAAGGTGTCGTCCTTGCGGCCATCGGCGCGGGTTTTCAGGTCGATGTTGAACGAGCCGCTGGTGCCCTGCCGGCTGCTGCCCAGGCGCGAACCCACGGTGGCCACGTCCGGGTCGGCCATCAGCATGGCGGTGAGCCGCTGCAGGCGCTGCCTGCTCTCGGCGAACGAAACGGTGGCGCTGGAGTTGGCGCGACCCCAGATCAGCCCGGTGTCCTGCGCCGGGAACAGGCCGGTCTTGACCACGCCGAACAGGTAGAACGTCGCCACGATCAGCGCCAGCGGCGTCAGCGAGAACAGCAGCGCGTGGCGCAGCGAAAAGTTGAGCGCGCGGCTGTAGACACGCAGCATGCCGGCATGGAAGTTCTCCAGTGCCATACCGAGCTTCGAGGGCGGACGCGTGATAGGCACGCGGTCGTGGTGGCCGCGCAGGAAGTGGCCGCACAGCGCCGGCGTCAAGGTCAGCGACACCGTGGCCGACACCACGATCGCGGCCACCAGCGTCACCGCGAACTCGTGCATGAACATGCCGGTCACGCCACCGGCGAACAGCAGCGGGATGAACACGGCGATCAGCGAGGCGGTGATCGAGACGATGGTGAAGCCGATCTCGCGCGCGCCGGCCAGCGTGGCCTGCATGCGCGACATGCCCTCGTCGATGTGGCGGATGATGTTCTCGATCACCACGATCGCATCGTCCACCACGAAGCCTATGGCGATCACCAGCGCCAGCAGGGTGAGGTTGTTGAGCGTGTAGCCGAGCACGTACATCACCACGAACGCGCCGGCCAGCGACAGCGGCACCGCCACCGCGGCGATCAGCGTGGGCGCCAGCCGGCGCAGGAACAGCGCCATGGTCAGGATCACCATCGCCAGCGAGATCAGCAGCGTCGCCTGCACCTCGTGCAGCGAGGCACGGATGGTCGGCGTGCCATCGAAGAACGGAGTCAGCTCGGTGCCCGGCTGCAGGTATTCGCGCAGCAACGGCAGCTGGTCCTTGACCAGGTCCACCGTGGCGATGACGTTCGCGTCGGCCTTCCTGTAGACGTACATCAGCACGGCCGGCTTGCCGCGGAACCAGGCCGCCTGGTACGCATCCTGCTGGCCGGCGTAGACCTTCGCCACGTCGGACAGCCGCACCGGCGTACCGTCGTGGCTGGCGACCACCAGCTGGGCGAAATCATCCGCGCTGAGCAGTTGCGTGGTGGCACTGATCGACATGGTGGTCTTGCCGTTGGACAGGAAGCCCTCCGGCGACGTCACGTTGGCCGCGCTCAGCGCATTGCGCAGCTGGTCCGGCGACAGGCCCATCGCGTTCAGCGCGCGCAGGTTCACGTCGACGCGGATCGCCGGCGTGGCCGCACCGGCGATCTCCACCGACGACACGCCAGGCTGCTGGCGCAGCCGCTGCGCCAGCAGCGAGTCGGCAGCGTTGTAGAGGTCGGCGGCGGACTGGGTGTCCGAGGTCAGCGCCAGCGCGATGATCGGGTCGTCGTTCGGGTTGGCCTTCTCATAACTCGGCGCGCCGTTGAGGCCGCTGGGCAGGTCCGGCGCCGCCGCGTTGATCGCCGCCTGCACGTCGCGCGCGGCCGCGTCCAGATCGGTGCCGGTCTGGAACATCATGAACACGAACGTGCTGCCTTCGGAGCTGGAAGAGCGCATGGTGTCGATGCCTGGCACCTGGCCCAGGTGCCGCTCCAGCGGCGCGGCCACGGTCGAGGCCATGGTGCTGGCGTCCGCGCCGGCCTGGCTGGCCTGCACGAAGATCGCCGGGAACTGCATGTTCGGCAGCGCCGCCACACCAAGCAGGGCGTAACAGATCATGCCGACCGCGAACAGCCCGATCGCCAGCAGCGACGTGCCGATCGGACGGCGGATGAAGGTGCCGGAGATGTTCATGGGGTCGACGCGGGCGGGAAGCGCGGAGCGGGCGGGCGGCGGGCGGGAAGTGGACGGATCATCCCACCCTCAACGTCCGAGTCGCGAAAAGGTTGATCGGCTGGCTGCGCCCGGGCAGCAACCCTTCCCTACCTGCGCAGGGAAGGCGGCCATGCTCCGTTCAATCATTTCCGTTCTGCTGCGGGACGACGCCGGAAGGAAGTGCTTGTGACCGGCCAGCCGGGCGCGGCGGCTCACACCGCGCCGTCTGCCCGGGCCCGGATCAACGCACGCTGTTCGCGGCGCACGGCCAGCCAGTCGGAGAAACGCTCCATGTACAGGTAGATCACCGGCGTGGTGTACAACGTGACCAGCTGCGACAGCAGCAGGCCGCCCACGATCGACACGCCCAGCGGACGGCGCAGCTCGGCACCGATGCCGTTACCCAGCGCAAGCGGCAGCGCGCCGAGCATGGCCGCGGCGGTGGTCATCATGATCGGCCGGAAGCGCAACAGGCAGGCGCGGCGGATCGCGTCGCGCGCGTTCATGCCGGTGCGGCGTGCCTCGATCGCGAAGTCGATCATCATGATCGCGTTCTTCTTGACGATGCCTATCAGCAGCACGATGCCGACGATGCCATCCACCGACAAACTCATGCCGCACAGGATCAGCGCCAGCAGCGCGCCGACGCCGGCGGGCGGCAGGGTGGAGATGATCGTCAGCGGGTGGATGTAGCTCTCGTACAGCACACCCAGCACGATGTAGATCACCACGATCGCGGCCAGCAGCAGCAGCACTTCGTCGCCCAGCGAGGAGGTGAACTCGGCGGCCTTGCCGACGAATTCGCCGCGCACCTGCGGCGGGAAGTTCAGCTGCGCCTCGACCTCGTGGATCGCCGACACCGCATCGGACAACGAGTAGCCCTGCGCCACGTTGAACGCCAGCGTCACCGCCGGCAGCTGCTGCTGGTGGCTGACCACCAGCGGCGCGCTGGTGACCTGCGCACTGACCAGCGAGGACAGCGGGATGGTGCCGCCGCCACCGAGCTGGAAGCCCACGTTGCCGCTGTTGCCGATACCCGATGGCGTCGCCGAATTGCTCGATTTCAACTGGCCGAAGCTGGTCGCATCGCTGCCGGTCAGCGCGCCGTTGCCGTTGCCGCGCACGGTCAGCTTGTTCAGCAGGTCGTCACTGGAGCGGAATTCGGGCGCCACTTCCAGCACCACGCGATACTGGTTGAGCTGGGTGAAGATGGTCGAGATCTGGCGCTGGCCGAACGCGTCGTACAAGGTGTCATCGATGCTCTGCACCGGCACGCCGAGGCGGCTGGCCTTCTCGCGGTCGATGGTCAGTTTCAGCGCGTTGCCGTTGTCGGCCAGGTTGTTGTCGACATCGGACAGCTCCGGCCGCTGGCGCATCGCCTGGGTCATCTGCCCCGCGTACTGGGCCAGCTCGGCCGCGTTCACGTCCGACAGCGAGTACTGGTACTCGGTGGCGGCCACGCGGCTGTCCAGCGTCACGTCCTGCACCGGCTTCAGGTACAGCGCCACGCCCGGTATGCCGGCCACCGTCCGCTGCAGGCGCGGCAGCAACGCGTCCAGGCCGTCGCGGTCGCCGCGATCCTTCAGCACGATGCTGAGCTGGCCCTGGTTGAGCGTGGGATTGATCGTGCCGGCGCCGATGAAGGCCGCCACGCCGGCCACGGCCGGATCCTTGCGCAAGGCCTCGGCGACCGCCTTGGTGCGGTCCTCCATCTGCGGGAACGCGATGTTGTCGTCGGCCTGCACCACGCCGGTGATCAGGCCGGTGTCCTGCTCGGGCAGCAGGCCCTTGGGGATCACGATGTACAGGAACACGGTGAGCACCACCGCGGCGCCGGCCACCAGCATGGTCAGCTGGCGATGGTCCAGCACCCAGTCCAGCGTGCTGGCGTAGAGGTCGACCGTGCGCGTCCACAGGTCGCGCTTGCCGCTGGCAGCTTGGCGCTCGTGGGTATCGTCGCCCGGTGGCAGCTGATCGGGCTTGAGCAGATAGGCGCACATCATCGGCGTCAGGGTCAGCGACACCAGCATCGAGATGGTCACCGCGATCGTGAGCACCCAGGCGAATTCATGGAACAGGCGGCCGGTGACGCCGGGCATCAGCAGCAGCGGCAGGAACACCGCCACCAGCGACACGGTCAGCGACAGCACGGTGAAGCCGATCTCCTTGGCGCCGAGCTCGGCCGCCTCCTTGCCGCTCTTGCCCTGCTCGATGTAGCGCACGATGTTCTCGATCATCACGATCGCATCGTCGACCACGAAACCGGTGGCCACGGTGAGCGCCATCAGCGAGAGGTTGTCCAGCGACATGCCGGTGAACGCCATCACGCCGAACGTGCCCATCAGCGACAACGGCACCGCCACCGACGGAATGATGGTGGCCCAAAGCCGGCGCAGGAACACGAAGATCACCGCCACCACCAGGAAGATGGTCAGCAGCAGGGTGAACTGCACATCGTGCACCGAGGCCTGGATGGTCACCGTGCGATCGGCGAACACGTCCAGGTGCACATCGGCCGGCAACGCGGCGCGCAGCTCGGGCAGCACCGCGCGGATCTGCGCCACTGTCTGCACGATGTTGGCGCCGGGCTGGCGGCGCACGTCCAGCAGCACCGCCGGCCGGCCGTTCGCCCACGCGGCGAGCTGGTCGTTCTCGACGCCGTCGACCACGCTGGATACGTCGGACAGCCGCACCGGCGAGTTGTTCTTGTAGCTGATGATGGTGTTCTTGTACTCGGACGCATCGGAGAGCTGATCGTTGGTGCCGATCGAGTAGCTCTGCGTCTTGCCGTTCAGCGTGCCCTTGGGTGCATTGACGTTGGCCTGGGTCAGCGCCGAACGCACGTCTTCCATGGTGAGGCCGAGGTTGGACAGCTGCGCCGGGTTCACCTGCACGCGCACCGCGGGGCGCACGTTGCCGGCGATCGAGACCAGGCCCACGCCCTGCACCTGCGACAGCTTCTGCGCGATGATCGAGTCGGCCAGGTCGTTCACCTCGCGCAGCTGGTGGCTGTCGGAAGTGAGCTTGAGGGTGAGGATCGGCGCGTCGGCCGGGTTCACGCGGTTGTACACCGGCGGATACGGCAGGTTGCCCGGCAAAGTGCCCTTGGCCTGGTTGATCGCCGCCTGCACGTCCTGCGCGGCGATGTCGATGTCGCGATCCATCGCGAACTGCAGGATGATGGTGGACAGCCCGGCGGAGGAATCCGAGCTCATCATGGTCAGGCCGGAGATCTGCCCCAGGTTGCGCTCCAGCGGCGTGGTGATCAGCGACGCCATGGTGCGGGCGCTGGCGCCGGGATACTGCGTGCTCACCACCAGGCTGGGCGCCTCGATCTCCGGCAGGGCGGACACCGGCAGTTGGCGATAGCCGAGGATGCCGAGCAGCAGCACCGCCACCATCAACAGCGAGGTGGCGATCGGCCGGCGAATGAAGAGGGTCGAGAATCCCATGGCTATCCGTAACGTGTAGGTGCGGCATCAGCCGCGATCAGGGCCGCATCACGGCCAGCTTCAGGGCGATCGCGGGCCGGTGCGCCACTCGGCGCACCGGTCTTTCCTCAGTGGCGGCGACCGCCGCCGCGGGTGTTCTTCTTAGCTTTCTCCAGCTCGGCCGCGGTCGGCGCCGCCGGCACTTCGCCGGGCTTGAGCGCGTTGACCTTGCTGCCCGGCTTGAGCCGGAACTGGCCTTCGGTGACGACCCGGTCGCCCGCCTTCAGGCCGCTGCCGATCATCACGTGGCTGTCGCCCACTTCGCCGGCGACCACCACCGGCTGCATCTTGACCGTGCTGTCGCCCTGCACCTGGTAGACATAGTCGCCATCGGGCCCGCGCTGCACCGCCTGCGCCGGAATCACCAGGCCGCCATCGACGGTGTTCACCAGCAGCTGCACGTTGACGAACTGGCCAGGCCACAGCTCGTTCCTGGCGTTCGGGAATTCGGATTTGAGGCGGAACGTGCCGGTGGTGGTGTCGATCTGGTTGTCGATCACCTTCAGCACGCCGCCGCTGGCGATCGGGTGCGAATCGGTGCGGTCGAGCGCGGTCACCTGCAGCGCCGCGCTGTCGCGAGTCGCGGCGGCGCGCACCATGTCGAGGTTCTGCTCGGGCAGGGTGAACATGATGTTGATCGGCTGCAGCTGGGTCAGCGTGACAATCGCGGTGGACGTGGTGATCACGTTGCCCGGATCCACGCCGCGGATGCCGGCCAGGCCATCGATCGGAGAGATCACCTTGGTGTAGGCCAGTTTCACCTGGCTGTCGCGGATGTTGGCCGCGTCGGCCGCCACCGCGGCCTGGTACTGGGTGGCCGTGTTGCGCAGCGTATCCAGATCCTGCTTGGAGATATAACCCTTGGTGATCAGATCCTGGTTGCGCGACAGGTTGCTATTCGCGGTGTCCAGCAGCGCCTGATCCTGATGCTGCTTCGCCAGCGCCTGGTCATAGGCCGCCTGGTAAGTGCGCGGATCGATCTGTGCCAGTACCTGGCCCTTCTTCACCGGCTGGCCTTCGGTGAACTCCAGGCTGAGCAGCTGGCCGCCCACCTGCGGGTTCACGGTGACCGTGTTCAACGCCTGCACCGTGCCCAGTGCGGTCAGGTAGACCGGCACGTTCTGCTTGGCCACCGGCACTACGGTGACCGGCACCGGCGGTGTCGCATCCTTTCCATCCTTGCCCTTGGCCGCGGTTTGCGCCGCGGCCGGGTCGGCCGGCTTGTGCAACAGACGGAAACCCACGGCGGCCACGACGATCACGACAATGACGATCAACGCGATCTTCCAAAAACGCGACATGTAAAACTCCTGGACTGAACGGTGCGGTCAACCGGTAATCGGCAACGCGGCAAGCGTCTCTCTCGATGGCTGCTTCCGCCGGGCTTGCACCCGTGCTGAACGCTGCCGGCAAACGCCTTTCTGAAGCGAAAGCATAGGGGCAGTTGAACGAGATTGAACAATGCCGGTTGACATGGTCAGGGTATGACCGATGGCATAGCCACCCCGCGATCGCAGCGCCAAGTCCCGCCGGGGGCGGCCTGCGGCGCCAACGCGTCGTCCACCGCACATCGGCGCGGCGCACTGAAACTTGCCGCGCGCTTCGTTTATAATCCGCGACTGTTGCCCGTCACGCACCCAAATCGGGATCTGGCGGCAGTGACATGCGTGCCGTGCACCAGCCACGGCAACCCTCGCCGGAATGATTCGCCAGACCGGTGCGACAGTACAGGCAATTCAGACAGGTCGGGCTGCCATCGTGGCCTCCCGGCTTGTCCACTCGACAGGAGTACGTGCGTGAGCGGTCCCATGAGCAAATCCGATCAGAGCGTCTTGCGCCAGTTTTCGATCATGATCGGCGGTCTGGCGGTACTGACGGTGGTGCTGATTTTCGCGGCACTGGCGATCCACGAGCACGAGCCCCAGGAAAGCAACCCGAACCAGGCCTCGGCGACTTCGGCACGGATCGCGCCGGCCGCTGCGGTATACGCCGGCAACACCGGCCGCGCCGCCATGCAGGCGGCCGCCGACGCCGCGGCCAAGGCTGCCGCCTCGCAGGTCGCCTACGGCGGCACCACGGACGGCAAGGCGATCTTCGATCACCTGTGCACCAGCTGTCACACCTCCGGCGTGGCAGGCGCACCCAAGGTCGGCGACAAGGCGATGTGGAGCCCGCGCATCGCGCAGGGCATCGATACCTTGGTCAAGCACGCGATCGAGGGTTACCACGGCCCGGACGGCAACTTCATGCCGGCGAAGGGCGGCAACCCGGCGCTCACCGACGAGCAGGTGACCAATGCCGTGCACTGGATCGTCGACCAGGCGAAGTAGTTCGTCCCGGTCCACCAGGCTTCGCCAGCGCCCTTCGGGCCGATGCCAGTCAGTTGAGCTGACTGGCATTTTTCGTGGGGTATTTGTAGGGACGTCGTTTGACTTCCCGGGACATCGCCGTCGTCGTGCTGGCCATGGTTGGGCGCGTGCTCGCTGTCGGAGCCAAGCGGATCGTCTGAGAAAGTCGCGGGGCGTATCGCAGCTCGGCGACGATGGCGCGTGGAAACCCCTGGAAGCCGAGTCGGCAATCCACTTCGCCTAGCCTCGATGCCGCGCGATCCAGTCCTGCGCAAACTCCTTCAGCCTCGGAAAGAACGCCTCGAAGTGCGGCTGCAGCAACGCGTCGCGCTGCGCCAGCACCGGCAGCGCCACATCCAGCGGATTGGCCCGGCTGAGCCGCTGCCCGATGCCGGTCAACGCCTTGCCCAGGGTCGTGCGATCGGCATAGCCGGCGGGCAGGTCATGTGCGTCCATGTAGCCGCGAAACCGCCGCAGTGCCGGCGGCAACAACGCGTCCTGCCGATGCAGCAGGGCACGCAAGGCCGCCGAGTAGTCATCCAGCGGCCCGGCGGCCCAGCGCGAAAACTCGCGCGCCAGGCAATGATCGAACCACATGTCCAGCAGGATCCCGGCGTAGCGCCGGTACGGCGGCGGCAGCAACGCCTTGGCCGCCAGCACCTCGGGATGTCCATCGGTATACACGTCGATCGCACGATGCAGGCGGATGCCGTCGATCACCGGCCGGGGCAGCAAGATCGTCTCCGCCCGGCCGTGCAGGAAGTCGCCCAGCATGCCGCCCAGTTGCAACTGCTCGTCATCGCCGGCCAGCAATGCATGCGCCAGGTGGTTCACCGGATGCGCCTGCGGCGGCAGATCGCGGTGGCGGTTATCATCATGTGCATGAACCCCATCGAGCTTCCCGCCGCCCCTGCCAGCTTTCCTGATGTCGCCGCCAGTTTCATGCTGGATGGCCCCGCCGGCAAGCTCGAAGCCATCAGCGACATCGCCGAACCGGCCTGCGCGCGTGGCGCCGTGGCGGTGATCTGCCATCCGCTGACCCCCGAAGGCGGCACCATGCACAACAAGGTGGTGACGATGGCCGAGCGGGCGCTGCGCGAGTCCGGCCTCGATACGCTGCGTTTCAACTTCCGCGGGGCAGGTAGCTCGCAAGGCGCCTACGACAAGGGCCAGGGTGAGAGCGACGACCTGGCCGCAGTCGTCGACTGGGTGCACCGCGCGCGTCCGCATGATGCGCTGTGGCTGGTCGGCTTCTCGTTCGGCAGCTACGTGACCATCCGCAATGCCGTGCGGCTGCACGCCGATGCGCTGATCAGCATCGCGCCACCGGTCGGGCGCTGGGAGTTCGAGGGCGTGACGGTACCGACCTGCCCTTGGCTGATCGTGCAGGGCGAGGCCGACGAGGTGGTCGAGCCGCAGGCGGTGTTCGACTGGGTCGATGCGCTGGAGCACAAGCCCGAACTGGTGCGCATGCCGGACACCAGCCATTTCTTTCATCGTCGGCTGATGGATCTGCGCGGAGCGATCAAGCATGCCGTGCGCGGCTGGTTGCCGCCGCTGCGGCATGGCTGAGCCCTGCGTTCGCCCCTCTTCAAGAACCATGCGCCATGAGTGAAACCCTCTCGCCTGCGCCCAGCGCGCGTTATCAGGAAGGCGTCGCCGCGCATCGCTGGGAATCCGATCCCGCTCAACTGGCGCTGCTGTCCGAGTTCGACCGCATGCATGCGGCGCTGTCTGCGCAACCGGCCAATGGCAACGGCCTGTTTGGACGGCTGAAAACCCTGCTCGGCAACGATCCGCCCGAAGCGGTGCCAGGGATCTATCTGTGGGGCACCGTCGGCCGCGGCAAGACCTTCCTGATGGATCTGTTCGTGGCGAGCCTGCCGCACGGCATCGCGTTGCGCCGGCACTTTCACCGCTTCATGGGCGAGGTGCACGATAGCTTGCGCACCCTGGGTGAGCGGCAGAGCCCGCTGATCGAAGTCGCCGCCGGTATCGCCGCGCGCTGCCGCGTGCTGTGCCTGGACGAGTTCCTGGTCAACGACATCGGCGATGCCATGATCCTGTCCGGCCTGCTCGACGAGCTGTTCAGGCGCGGCGTGAGCCTGGTCACCACCTCCAACACCGCGCCGGCAAACCTGTACCGGGACGGCCTGCAGCGCGCGCGTTTCCTGCCCGCGATCGCATTGATCGAACAGCGCTGCCGCGTGATCGAGATGGCGTCGTCGCACGACTGGCGCCTGCGCGCGCTGACCCAGGCGCGGGTCTATCTCACGCCGCCCGGCGCCGAGGCGCATCGCGCGCTGGAGCGCATCTTCGCCGGCCAGGCCAGCGGCACGGTGCAACAGGATGGCGTGCTGCAGATCAACGGCCGCGATATCCCGTTCCGCAAGCGCGCCGACGACATCCTGTGGTTCGACTTCGTGGCCCTGTGCGAAGGCCCTCGCGCCGTGGCCGACTACATCGCGCTGGCCAAGGCCGGCGCCACCATCATCCTTGCCAACGTGCCGCAGTTCACCCTCTACAGCGACGACGCGGCCCGGCGCTTCGTGCAGCTGGTGGACGAGTTCTACGACCATCGCGTCAAGCTGGTGCTGTCCGCGGCCGCACCGGTCACCGAGCTGTACGATGGCGAACGCCTGCGCGCCGAGTTCGGTCGCACCGAATCACGGCTGATCGAGATGCAGAGCGAGGAGTACCTCGCGCAGCCACATCGGACGCAGTGACGGCCCCGGCCAGCCCGTGCATGTATCGGCGGCGGTCCCCCGTACGCGCCGGACCTCCGGAAATCGACGAAATGACGGCGGCAGCTGCTAACGTGCGGACGCCCCCGCGCCGGAGTTCCGCATGTCCATCATCCTTGCCCTCGCCCTGCTTCTGGCTTCGCCGTCCGCTGCCCGGGACGACGGTTTCGGTGCACGCGTGCTGCGTGGCCGGCTGGTGGAAGCCGGCCCCACAGGTGCGGCCTACCAGAAGGCGCTGTGGCAGCAGATCAACGATCCCGCCGCCGCCGCGCTGAAGGGATGCATCGCCCGCCATGCCCCCGCGGACAAGTCACCCTTCACCGTGGTCGCCAACGTGCTGCCGGATGGAAAGCCCGACCAGGTGCAGGCCCAGCCGGGCACGCCGGTCGCCCAATGCTTCGCCGACTGGCTGGCCACGAACACCTTGCCGGCGCCGCCGGCACTGGCCAGCGAGCCGGCCTATCCGATCGAGATCGACGTCAGCATCGTGCCCTGAGCCGGCGACCCCGCCTCATGCCGGCTGCAGCCGGGCTTGCTGGAAACGGCGGTGATGGATCAGCAGGCCGCTGAAGTAGACAAGGTAATAGCCCACCAGCAGGCCGATCACCAGCATGGTCAGCGGACTGCTGGTGTAACCCGCCAGCGGCATGCCGGGGGCGGCGCCCGTTGCCGCCGGCGTAGCCTCCATCTGCGGCAGCAGCACCAGCAACCGCCAGCCCAGCCGGCCGAGCAGCAGCACCGTGAGCAGCGCGCCGATCCACGGATTGGGCACGTAGCAGTCGCCCCTGAGCGGATCGACCTCGAAGCGGGTCAGGCGCAGTCCGAGTAGGCCGAGCGCGCCGCCGATCAAGCTGCCACCTACCAGCCCTTCGGCCAGTTCGATCCGGTGGAACCCGCTGAGCGCGAACACGACACCGAGCACCGAGAACACCGCGATGCGGAAGATCATCCGCTTGCGCTGGATCGGCTGGCGGCCGAACTGGCGGCTCACCCGCCGCCAGACCACCCAGGCCAGCAGCGGCAGCATGACGAGGTATTGAGTCAGGTGGACAGGCATAGGCATCGCCGCATGGAGAACCGGGGGCAGCTTAGTCGAGTACCGGGCGATGCACGACTGGCGTTCGTCATGCGTCGGCCGGGCGGAACCGCTCAGTCTCTGGCCAGTTGCTCGGCCAGCGAACGCGTTCGGGCAGTCACCACGTTGCCCGTATGCAAGGTGGATTTGCGCTCGATCAACATCAGGCAGCACTCCTGCTCGGCAACCGGATTGTGCCTGACGCCCTTGGGCACCACGAACATCTCGCCTTCGGCAAGCTCGACCGGGCCGGCCTCCATCTCGATACGCAGCCGGCCAGCGAGGATCAGGAACATCTCGTCCTCGTCCTCGTCGTCGTGGCTGTGCCAGCCGAACGTGCCCAGCACCTTGGCGACCTTGATGTAGGAATCGTCCACCTCGCCCACGACTCGCGGCGACCAGTAGTCGGTCAGCGCGAAAGCGGCGTCTTTTGGAGAAATCGCCTGCGGCATGGGCACTCGGTGCTATTTCGCCTTGCCCTGGTTCGCCACCGCGGCCATCTTCGCGGCGATGTCGGCGGCGTCGCCCAGGTAGTAATGGCGCAGCGGCTTGAGGTGCTCGTCGAATTCGTATACCAGCGGAACGCCGTTGGGGATGTTCAACTCGACGATCGCCTCGTCGGAGATGCCGTCGAGATACTTCACCAGCGCGCGCAGCGAATTGCCGTGTGCGACCACCAGTACGCGCTGGCCGGCACGGATCGCTGGCGCCAGCACCTCATGCCAGTACGGCAGCACGCGCTCGACGGTGTCCTTCAGGCACTCGGTGTCGGGGATATCTTTCGGATCGAGCGTGGCGTATCGCGGATCGTGCACCGACTCGTTTTTGCTGCGCTCCAGCGGCGGCGGCGGGATGTCGTAGCTGCGGCGCCAGATCTTGACCTGCTCCTCGCCGTACTTCGTCGCGGTCTCGGCCTTGTTGAGCCCGGTCAACCCGCCGTAGTGGCGCTCGTTGAGGCGCCAGTCGGTAAGCACCGGCAGCCACATCAGATCCATGGTGTCCTGCACGCCCCACAGCGTGCGCACCGCGCGCTTGAGCACCGAGGTGTGCGCCACGTCGAAGCTCAAGCCGGCCGCCAGCAGCAGGCGGCCGGACTCGCGTGCCTCGGCCATGCCCTGCGCGGTGAGGTCGACGTCGGCCCAGCCGCTGAAGCGGTTGTCGAGGTTCCACTGGGACTGGCCGTGACGGATCAGAACGAGCTTGTGCATGGATGCGTCCAGCGCATGAGATGAACCGGGAATGGTGCAGGCACGCCGGGGCAGCGTCAAATGCGTCCCCTGCCACAGGTCATGCTAAACCCGCGGCACCGGGGCGGCATCCTAATGCGCACCACTCATCCGGAGATTGCCATGCGTCATTATTCGACGATTTTCATCCTCGCCGCTTTCACGCTCGGCCTGCCCCTGCGGGCGGCCGCGCAGGACAGTGATATCGACAAGATCAACGGCACCGCGCGCGTGGAAGCCGGCCAGCACGCCGGCGACGTCAGCTCGGTCAACGGCTCGGTGGACATCGGCGACAACGCCATCGTGCAGAAGGCCAGCACGGTCAACGGCTCGGTCGAGCTCGGCGACAAGGCGCAGGCCAGCGAACTGGGTACGGTCAACGGCGCCATCACGCTCGGCCGCGGCAGCCGTGTCCGCGGTGAGGTCGAAGCCGTCAACGGGCATATCCGGCTGAACGACGCCGCCGATGTCGGCGGCAAGGTCGACAACGTCAACGGCGGCATCGAACTCGACGCCGCACATGTCGGCGGCGGCATCGAGACCGTCAGTGGCGACATCACGGTGGGCGCCAACTCGCGCGTCGAAGGCGGCATCCTGGTCGACAAGCCGCACGGCTGGTTCAGCGGCAGCAGCCGCACACCGGAAGTGGTGATCGGCCCGCACGCGGTGGTCCAGGGCACGCTGGAGTTCCGCCGCGAGGTGGTATTGAAAGTCAGCGACAGCGCGCAGATCGGCCCGGTCAAAGGCGCCACGCCGGTGAAGTTCAGCGGCGCCATGCCGTAAGGCTTGCCGTGGAAGGCCGCCCGCCGGCGATGTTCTTCTTCCGGGACTCGGGAGAGCATCGTCCGCTGGCGGACTCCTACAGCCAGTCGCGCGGCTTCAGGTAGTCGGCCAGCTTCGCTTCGGCGGAGCCTTCATCGGGCTGGTAGGCGTACTCGAAGCGCACCCGCGGCGGCAGGCTCATCAGGATCGACTCGGTGCGTCCGCCGGACTGCAGCCCGAACAGCGTGCCGCGGTCGTAGACCAGGTTGAACTCCACGTAGCGGCCGCGCCGGTACAGCTGGAACTCGCGCTCGCGCTCACCGTACGGCGTGTCCATCCGGCGCCGGGCGATGGGCAGGTAGGCGTCGAGGAAGCCTTCGCCCACCGCGCGGGTGAAGGCGAAGCAGCGCTCGAAGCCACCCTCGTTCATGTCGTCGTAGAACAGCCCGCCCACGCCGCGCGTCTCGTCGCGATGCTTCAGATAGAAGTAGTCGTCGCACCATTGCTTGTAGCGCGGATAGACGTCCATTCCGTACGGCTCGCACAGGTCTCGCGCCACCGTGTGCCAGTGCCTCACGTCCTCGTCCACCGGATAGAACGGGGTCAGGTCGAAGCCGCCGCCGAACCACCACACCGGCTCCACGCCTTCCTTGCTGGCCTCGAAGTAGCGCACGTTCGCATGGGTGGTCGGCACGTGCGGGTTGTTCGGGTGCAGCACCAGCGAAACGCCGGTGGCAGTGAAGCTGCCACCGGCCAGCTCCGGCCGATGCGCGGTGGCGCTGGGTGGCAGCTGGGTGCCCGACACGCGGGAGAAGTTGACGCCGGCCTGCTCGAACACCGCGCCGCCACGCAGTACGCGGGTGCGTCCGCCACCGCCCGCCGCGCGCTGCCACGCGTCCTCCTCGAAATGCGCCGCGCCGTCGAGGCGTTCGATCGCCGAGCAGATGCGGTCCTGCAATCCGCGCAGGAAGGTTTCGGCGCGGTCGGCGTGTTCGCTCATCGTCAGACTCCTCGATTCGATGCCGAAAGCTTAGCAAGGCCAAGACCGCCGGCCCTGCGGCGCGGCGCCGCGGCGACGTGAGCCAGGTCAGCGCTCAGCGCAGTCGCGCCACCATCCGCCGATGCCCGACCAGCTGCGCCCAGCGCAAGCCCAGGTCGATCCACATCAGATAGCCGGACTCGAGCAGCAGTCGGCCAACATAGCGCGCGTGCCGCGGCAGCACCGGCTCGGCGGCCACCGGCAACCCGGTGAAGCCGAGCTGGCGCGCCAGCAACAGGCAACGCGCGAGATGGTAGCGGCTGGTCACCAGCGCCACCGGCGGCAGCTCGGCGCCGTCCGCCTGCAGCAAGAGCCGTGCATGGCGCAGGTTCTCCAGCGAGTCGGCCGAGTCCTGTTCCAGCTCCACCCGCACATGGTCCGGCAGGCCATGTTGCTGCAGCCAGGCGTGGCCGGCGGAGGCTTCGCTGCACTGTCCATCGCTGGAGCCGCCAAGCAGCAGCACGTGATCGACCTGCGATTGCTGCGCCAGCATCAGCGCGCGGCCGAGGCGCTGCTGATAATCGTGTTCCGGCGCATCGCCTTCGAGCCGCCGCCCGAACACCAGCGCGACCATCCGTCGCGGCGGCACCAGCGGGCTGCGCGCGGCGATCCGGCAGACGTGGACCAGGTAGGCCAGCCAGATCAACCCCGCGCTCAACACCAGCGCCAGCGCGGTGACCATCGCCGCTTGCTGCACGTCGCGGTCGCGCAGGTAGCGCCAGGTGCGTGGGTTCGATGGCATGCTGGCCGCAGCGTGATGGAGAGGCGCCAGTCTAGCCGGCGCGGCGGGTGTTCGCGGCACCTTCATGCCGCTGTCGGCACCATGCGGCACCGCTTGCGGGCCGGTCGGCCGCGGGCTAGGCAAGATATGGGGCGACCGCTAGGCTTTCTTGATGCCCATTCCAATGACACCACTCGCGGTCACCGCGTACACCGCCACGTCCGCCATCGGCGGTGGTCAGGCCGCGCAACTCGATGCGCTTCGGCGGGGCCGCAGCGGACTGCGCCCGAACGACATCAGCAGCGCGCCGCTGACCTGCTGGATCGGCCGCGTCGAGGGCGTCGAAGAGGCCACGCTGCCCGCCGCGCTGGCCAGCTGGGAGTGCCGCAACAACCGCCTGGCCTGGCTGGGCTTGAACCAGGACGGCTTCCTCGAACGGGTACGTTCGGCGCGCAGTCGTTACGGTCCAACCCGCGTGGCGTTGCTGCTGGGCACCTCGACTGCCAGCATCGGCGCCACCGAGGAGGCCTATCGACGGCTCGATGCCGATGGCGGATTTGCCGATGACATGCTGCGACCGCAGATCCATGCACCGCATTCGCTGGCCGCCTTCGTCGCCGCCGCCCTGGCGCTGGAAGGCCCATGCCTGACCATCTCCACCGCCTGCTCGTCCAGCGCCAAGGTGTTCGCCAACGCCGAGCGGATGATCCGGCTCGGCCTGGTCGACGCGGCGGTGGTCGGCGGCGTGGACACCTTGTGCGACAGCGTGCTGTTCGGCTTCAACGCACTGGAGCTGGTGTCGCCCTCACCCTGTCGGCCATTCGATGCGGCGCGCGACGGCATCTCGATCGGCGAGGCGGCCGGCTTCGCGCTGCTGGAGCGCGCCGCCATGGCGCCGGACGCGCCGCAGTTGCTGGGCTACGGCGAGGCCAGCGATGCGTATCACATGTCCACCCCGCATCCGGACGGGCTCGGTGCCGAACTGGCATTGAACGATGCGCTGGCCCGCGCCGGTCTGGACGCGGCGCAGGTCGACTACATCAACCTGCACGGCACCGCCAGCCAGAAGAACGACGAAGTGGAAGCCGCACTGGTCAGCCGCGCCTTTGCGCCGCATACCCGGGCGAGCTCGACCAAGGGTTTCACCGGCCACACGCTGGGCGCCGCCGGGATCGTGGAAGCGACCATCGCGTTGCTGGCGATCGAGCACGGCCTGATTCCCGCCAACCTCGGCGGCGACACGCCCGATCCGGTCTGCGGCACGCAGTTCGCCTGGACCGGCGAACAACAGCGCGTCGATGTGGCGCTCAGCAATTCGTTCGGCTTCGGCGGCAACAACGCCTGCCTCGCGTTTGCGCGCGCCGGGTTTGCCGCATGAGTGCATCGCCGCCGGGGGTGTCGCGCATCTACGTGGAGGGCGTCGGCCTGTGGTCGCGGCAATTGGCCGATTTCTCCAGCCTGCGGAGCCTGCTTGCCGGCGTTGCGCCAACGCCGCCGCCGGCCCGGCCAGCCGCCGCCACACTGCCGCCGAACGAGCGCCGCCGCGCACCGGAAAGCGTGCTGCTGGCGGTCGAGGTGGCGGCCCAGGCAGTCGCGATGAGCGGGCGCGATGCCGCCACGCTGGCGTGCGTGTTCGCTTCCTCGCATGGCGATCAGCCGATCACCGACTACATGTGCGCCACGCTGGCGCGGGCGCCGGCCGAACTATCACCGATCCGTTTCCACAATTCGGTACACAACGCGCCGGTTGGCTACTGGACGATCGCCACCGGCTGCCACGCGCCCTCCACCGCGGTAGCCGCGCAGCACGCCAGCTTCGGCGCCGGCCTGCTCGAAGCGGTGAGCCAGGTGCTGGCCGAACACCGTGCGGTGCTGCTGGTGTGCAGCGACACCGGCGGCAGCGGGCCGCTGGACGAAGTCACCGGCTGCCGGCAGCCTTTCGGTTGCGCGCTGGTGCTGGCGCCGCAGGCCGGTCCATCGACGCTGGCCCGGCTCGATCTGCAGCTGACCGCAGCCGGCGTCGACCCGCCGCTGGAGGAACCGCTGGCAGGATGGCGCGCAGGCAATCCCTCGGCGGCGGGCCTGCCCTTGCTGGCCCTGCTGGCCGGCGGGCCGGGCGGCTGCCAGCTGGCAGCCGCCGCTACACTGGGCGTGCGGATCGACAAGGAGAATGTCGCTTGAACACTGCTGTCGCGCGCTGGTGCGTGCTGATTCCCTGTCTGAACGAAGAAGCCGCCATTCGCTCGGTGGTCGAGTCCGTGCTCGCGCTGGGCGCACCGGTGATCGTGATCGACGACGGCTCCGACGACCGCACGCCGGAGATCGTCGCCAGCCTGCCGGTGACCCTGCTGCGCAACACCGAACGCTGCGGCAAGGGCGAAGCCCTGCGGCGGGGTTTTCGCGAGGCGCTGCGGCAAGGCTACGAGGCGGTGCTGACCATGGATGGCGACGGTCAGCACCTGGCCAGCGACATCCCGCGCATCGTGGCGGCCGCCGCGCAATACCCCGAGCACATCGTGATCGGCGCCCGCCTGCTCGATCGCGAACAGCAGCCCAAGGGTCGCCGCCGTGCCAACGCGGTGGCCGACTGGGGCATCTCCTGGGCGTGCGCGCAGCCGATCGCCGATACGCAGAGCGGGCAGCGCTGGTACCCGCGCCAGGCACTGGACCTGGTCGATCTGCCGGCGGAGAACTTCGTGTTCGAGGCGGCCATCCTGATCGCCGCCTCGCGCGAGAAGAAGCTTGGCGTGGTCTCGGTGCCGATCGCCTCGCGCTATCACGGCGAGTTCCGCCTGAGCCACTTCAATCCCGTCGGCGATGTCACCCGCATCAGCACGTATACCGTCGGCCGGGTCCTCCACTACGGCAACCTCATTGCCAGCTATCGCCGCTCGCGCGCCGCACCGATCGTCATCACCAACGCGACCGGCTGACGCCATGGGCCACGCGCTGCTGCTGGTGCAGCTGGTGGTGATCCTGCTCACCGCGCGCGGGCTGGCGTGGCTGTTGCGCTGGATCGGCCAGCCGCCGGTGATCGGCGAGATGATCGCCGGCCTCGCGCTGGGCCCGCTGGTGTTCGGCGCGCTGGCGCCGGCGTGGCAGGGCTGGCTGTTCGCACCGGCCAGCCTGCCGGCCCTGGACGGCCTGAGCCAGATCGGACTGGTGCTTTTCATGTTCATCGTCGGCGCCGAACTGCGCCTGCCGGGCGGCATGCGGCAGACCCTGCGCGCGGCCGGCGCGGTGGGCGGCCTCGCGGTGATGCTGCCGATCGGCCTGGCCCTGCTGATCACGCCGATGCTGCATGCGCGCTACGCGCCGGCCGGCATCGCGTACTGGCCATTCGCGCTGTTCATGGCCGGGTCGCTGGCGATCACCGCGATGCCGGTGCTGGCGCGCATCCTGAAGGATCGCCATCTCACGCACACACCGGTCGGCCAGCTCGCGCTCACCGCGGCCGCGATGGCCGACGTGCTGGCGTGGATCCTGCTCGCACTCACCGTCGCGCTGATTTCCGCACATGGCGACTGGAGCCCGTTCTGGCGCAGCGTGCTCGGCGCGGGCGCGGTGCTGGCGCTGTGCTTCGGTGTGCTGCGTCCGCTGCTGCGGCGCTGGCTGGCGCGGCATGCGACGGATGGCCGGCCGGCCGGCGGCGTGCTCGCCGTGCTGCTGATCGGCGCGCTTGGCTGCGCCGCCCTGACCGAGTGGCTGCATCTGCACGCGGTGTTCGGCGCGTTCGTGTTCGGCCTGTGCCTTCCGCGCGACGACACGCTGCTGGCCGGGCTGATCGAACGGCTCGAACACGTCGCGGTGATTGCGCTGATGCCGGTGTTCTTCGCGCTGACCGGTCTCAGCACCAGCGTCGATGCGCTCCATGGCGAGGCGCTCGGCGCGTTCGCACTGATCCTCGCCGTGGCCGTGATCGGCAAGGTGTTCGGCGGCGCGTTGGGCGCGCGCATGGGCGGCCACGGCTGGCGCGACAGTTTCGCGGTCGGGTCGCTGATGAATGCCCGCGGCATGGTCGAGCTGATCGTGCTGAAGATCGGCCTCGACGCCGGCGTGATCGGCCGCGAGATGTTCACCCTGCTGCTATTGATGGCGATCGTCACCACCATGATGACCACGCCGATGCTGCTGTGCTTCAGCAATCGCCAACGAGGTGCAACCCCGGCGAACTCACGCCACCCCAACCCGCGCTGAGTCACCATCCACTGCCTGCGACACCCCCAAACCGCACCCTGGAGCTGCGCCTGCATGAGCGAGACGACACACGAAGCGGTAATCCTCGGCGGTGGACTGGCCGGCCTGTGCCTGGCGCTGCAATTGCGCGGCGAGTTTCCGGACATGGACATCCTGGTGCTGGAGCGCAACCGCCATCCGCTGCCGGCCGCCGCGCACAAGGTCGGCGAGTCGACGGTCGAGATCGGTGCGCATTACTTCGATCACACGCTGGGCCTCCGCGAGCACATGGATACGGCGCACATCCGCAAGTTCGGGCTGCGCTACTTCTTCTCCGACGGGCGCGCGGATGTGCAGAACACCACCGAACTGGGGGTCAGCCGGATCCTGCCGATTCCCAGCTACCAGATCGACCGCGGCATTTTCGAGAACTTCCTCGGCGAGGAAGCGCGCCGACGCGGCATCGACTTCCGCGACGGCGCCACGGTCAAGGGCTTCGCCGTCGGCGAACACGGCGCGACGCACACGGTGCGCTTCATCGACGCAGACGGCGAGCACGCCGTCCGCGCGCGCTGGTTGCTGGACGCCTCGGGCCGCGCCGCGCTGCTGCGCCGCCGTTTCGACCTGACCCTGGACAACGGCCACCATGCCAACGCGGTGTGGTTCCGCATGGGCGCGAAGCTCGACATCGATAGCTGGAGCGACGATGCCGACTGGCGCGGCCGCGTTTCGCCACCGGAGCGCTGGCGCTCGACCAACCACCTGATGGGCGCCGGCTACTGGGCCTGGCTGATTCCGCTGGGCTCGGGCGCGCATTCGGTGGGCATCGTCACCGACGCGGCGATGCATCCGCTGGAAGGCATGCGCGATTTCGACCTCGCGCTGGCATGGCTGCATGCACGCCAGCCGGCGATGGGCCACGCGATCGCCGCCGAGCGCGACAGCCTGCTCGACTTCCGCTTCCTGCGTGACTACTCGCACAGCAGCAGGCAACTGTTCTCGGCCGACCGCTGGGCGCTGACCGGCGAGGCCGGCACCTTCCTCGACCCGTTCTATTCGCCGGGCAGCGATTTCATCGCCATCGCCAACACGTACATCGTGGCGCTGATCGGGCACGACCGCGCCGGCCGCAACATCGCGCCGTATGCGCACTTCTACGAGAAGCTGTACTTTTCGTTCTACGAGAACACCCTGGCCCTGTTCCGCGACCAGTACCCGCTGTTCGGCAACGCCGAAGTGCTGCCGGCCAAGGTGATCTGGGACTACGCGTACTACTGGGGCGTGCTGTGCCAGTTGATGTTCCAGCAGCGGCTGACCGACCTGAACCTGCTCGGCGACATGCGCCCCGAACTGGAGCACGCCCAGGCATTGAACACGCGCATGCAGCAACTGTTCCGCCAGTGGCATGCCGCCGGCGGCGGGCAGAGCCGGCGCGAAATGCTGGACCAGTGCGCATTGACGTGGTTCGCCGACCTCAACGCCACGCTGACCGACCCGCTGGACGATGCCGGCATCCGCTCGCGGCTGCGCGACAACGTGCGCCTGCTCGACGGCATCGCCGACGCACTCACCCTGCAGGCCGGCGGCGCCGACGCGCGGCTGCACGCGCCCCTGTCAGGCCAGCCGCGGCCGGCGCTGTTCACTGCGCTGGCATGACGCGTCAGCCCATGCCGCCGTTGACGCCGATCAGCTGACCGTTGATGTAGCCGGCCGCATCCGAGCACAGGAAGGCGACCAGCGCGGCGACTTCCTCCGGCTTGCCGGCGCGTTGCGCAGGCACCATCTCGCGAATGCGTTCGGGCGGAAAGGCCGCATCGGCCATGCGCCCTTCGATCACGCCGGGCGCGACCACGTTGACGGTGATCCCGCGCGAAGCCATCTCGCGCGCCAGCGACTTGCTGGCGCCGACCAGTGCGGCCTTCGCCGCCGCGTAGTTGGTCTGGCCGCGATTGCCCAATTGCGCCGCCGCCGAGCCGATCGAGACGATGCGGCCGAAACGCGCGCGCGCCATCGGCAGCAGCAGCGGCTGGGTGACGTGGAAGAAGCCGTGGAGCGAGACATCGATGACCCGGTGCCACTGCTCGTCGCTCATCCCCGCCATCGGCGCGTCGTCGTGGATGCCGGCGTTGTTGACCAGCGCGTGGATCGGCCCTTCGGACAGCAGTACGTCCAGCGCGGCGCGGGTCACCTCCGCATCGGTGACGTCGAATGCCAGCGCCTGTGCGCTGCCGCCGCCGGCGACGATCGCCGCCACGGTTTCCTCGGCCCGGGTCAGGCTGTGATGGCCGTGCACGAGGACGTGCCAGCCCGCCGCGGCAAGCGCATGGCAGATCGCCCCCCCGAGCTCGCCACTGCCGCCGGTCACCAGAGCGCGGCGCGGAACGGGTACTTCGGGCATGGCGGACCTCGCTGGAGGATCAGGGGGAAGAATGAATGACAGTGGCGCGGCCACTGGCGAGCAGACGGCCGCGATGCTCCACGCGGAACGCGTAGAGCGCACCACCGACGTCGGCGCTTACACACTCGGCATGGACGTCCAGACGGCCATCCGGATCGACGTATTCCATCTGCAGTTGCACGCTCCGCAGGCTCACCAGCATGCCGGGGCGCACCGTCTCGTCGCCGCGCGCACGCGCCCGCAGCGCGCCATGCACCGCCATCGCCTGGGCGCCGTATTCAGCCAGATGCACGGCGTGCAGGCCGCCCGGGCCACGCAACGGGTTGTCGGCGCGCGCGTGGCCCGCGCTGATCGCGTGGATGCGGTGTTCGTCCCACGTCAGCACCGCGTCGAGCAGGCACATCGCGCCCGCGTGCGGAATCAACGGCGCCCAGTCAGTCTTGTCGAGCATGCGGCGCCATCAGGATCGAAAGGCAAAAGTGGAAAGCCACGCCAAGGCTCACGGTGAGCCCGATCGCGCGCAGCACGGGAATGGTCGCCCACGCCAGCATGCCGAACACCAGCAGCGCGGACAGCACGCAGACGAGGGTCGCGTGCAGCGTGCGCCGCTGCTCGGCCGGATCGCCGGTGTCGCGCTCGAAGAACAGCGCGTAATGCAGGCCGAGGCCGCCAGCGAGGATCAGCGCGACCAGATGGAACAGCGAGATCTCGATGCCGGCCACACGCTCCACCGCCAGTACCAGGAAGGTCGCCAGCGTCATCGGCGCCAGCACGTGCCAGGCGCGGCGCAGGCTGCGCAATGCGAAGGTGATGGTCAGCACCAGCAAAACCGCAGCGGCCAGCAAGGCCTGCAGAATGCGCGTGCGGTAGTCGACCACCAGCGATTCGGAGGCCGCCTTCAGGTCGAGCAGGCGCACTGCGCCATTGCCGTTCCCGCCGAGCGACTGCAACGCCGCCACGTCGTGCACGCCGCTGACCGTACCCAGTCCCAGCCAGTGCCCATCGCGCTGCAACAGCATCGCGGCGAGCCGCTGGCCCAGCGGCGTCTGTGCGTAGCGTTGCGGCGTCAGGGGCGGCAACCGACGTGCGACCTCCACGTCGTCGACGAACGGCTGGAACAGCTCCGCGCGAAACGGCAGACCCTGCAGCGCGTTGGCGAGCTCGCGCTGCAGGCTGGCGCGATCGGGCAGCTTTGCCTGGCGCGCCTGCTGCAGCGCCACCGTCGGCAGGTAGCGCGACGGCAGCTCCAGCGCGTCCACCGCATGCTTCGCGACCAGCGCGTCGACGTGCGGCTGCAGCCTCTCCGACAGCGCCAGCACGCCCTGCTCGGTCGGCGCCTCCAGCACCAGCAGGTAGCGCACGTCGGGTGCGCCGAGCGCTTCGCGCAGGCGCGCGTCGTGCTGCAGCAGGTCCTGCGGCAGCGGGGTCAGCGCGGCGAGGTTGTTCTGCCAGAACGGCGCAGGTGCAAGCGCCAGCATCAGCACGATCGCCGCGGCGACCGCGGCGGGAATCCAGCGCGGCCGCGGCAGGCGGTCGACCATATCGCGCGCGCGCGCCAGCCAGCGCATGTCGGCGACGTCGCGCACGCGCCGCGGCAGCAGGTGCGGCAGCAGGTAGCGCGTGCTGAAGCCGGCCACCAGCAGGCCGACGATGGTGAACACTGCCAGCTGCTTCAGCCCGTTCACGCCGGAGGCGTAGAACGCCAGGTAGGCGATGCAGGCCGAGGCGATCGCGGTCAGCAGCAGCGGCCACAGGGCGCGCACGCTGTGCACCGCATCCTCGCCCGCGCGGCGGTGGCTCAGCACGCGGATCGGGTATTCCTGCGCCACGCCAAGCAGGGTGAAGCCGAACGCCAGGGTGATCCCGTGTACTTCAGGGAAGGCGAGCGTCAACGCGGCGATGCCGGCCAGCGCGGCGCTGGCGATCGGCAGCGCCGACAGCAGCAGCGAGCTGAAGCTGCGATACGCCAGCAGCAGCAGCGCGATGAAACCCACGGTGGAGACGCGCCCTATCCAGTCGGCCTGGTGCCGCGTCTGCGCGCCGACCACCACGCTGAAATAGCCCGGGCCACTGAGGTCGAACTTCGCGCCGGCACTGCCGGGCAAGGCGTGGAAGGCCTGGCGGATGCCGTCGATCGCCTGCTGCTGCGCGCCCGGATCGAAACCGGCGGCGACCGTCTGCACCAGCAGCAGGGCTTCGCCCTGCGGCGAAAACCAAACGCCCTCGCGCAGTTCCGGCGATTTCGCCGGCGCCCACAACTCGGCCAGCTTCAGCACTTCCAGCGTCGGGTCGCGCGGCAACAGGCCTTTCAGCAGACTGGCCGCCGGCGAGGAAAGGTCGTCCAGCCGCTGCTGCAGCTGGTCGGCGAGGTATGGCTCGTCCAGCGGCTGCGTGTCCAGCGTCGGCGACAGCAGGTAGCGATACGGCAGCAGGGTGGTGTCCAGCGCGCCGAGATCGAAGCTGCCATTGAGCACCTGGCTGTAGCGCCGATCATTCTTCAGCGCGGCGGCGAGGCCCTGGCTCAGCGCGGCCAGTTGCGCGTCGGGCTGGCCCGAGATCGACAACAGCAACAAGCGCGAGCCCGGACCTTCGCCGACCTGCTCCATCAGCAGGCGCTGGTCCGGCGTGGTCGGCGCGGGCATGAAGCTGCGCAGGTCGGTGCTGACGTGCAGCCGCTGGCTGACTACCCAGCCGAGTCCGGCCAGCGCCAGCAGCCATCCGATCAGCAGCGTGGCGCGTGCGCCCCGACCCATGTCAGGGCACGCTCTGGCACAGCGCCTGCAGCGCCTCGCGGGTGGGTTGCGCCGGCATCTTCGCGGCCAGCGGGCCGAGCAGGTCGACCGCCAGGTCGCCGTCGGCTTCCTGCATGTGCATGCAGCGCGATTCGTTGGCGTAGCCATCGATGCGGATGCTGGCCACGGTCTTCGCTACCTTCGCGTCGCGCGGGGTGAGGGCAAGTGTCCACGCGCCGGCGGCGGTACCCTCATGGCGGATCTCGAACGCCTGCTGCAATCGGGCGGGGTTGCCGCTGAGCAGCGCGACGAAGCTGTCCAGCAACACCTGCAGCTGCGGCGCGCGCTTCAGCGAGAAATGGCGCGGGCTTTTGCTTTCGCGCTGCTGGGTTACCTGGTCGCCGGCGATGGTGAAGGTTTCCGCATGCGGCCGGTCGACACGGCGCTGCAGCTCGTCGTCGCCCAGCCACGACAGCTCGCCGGAGACCACCAGCGGCTGCTCCAGCATCTGCAGGAAGCGCGCTTCGGCGAACGCCGTATGCGCGGGCGCCGGGCGGGCCAGCGACGCGATCAACGCCTGTGCCGACGACGAGGCGGTGGCCGGCTCAGACGCCGACGTGCTCGCGCACAGCGGCAACAGCAGGCCCAGCAGCAGGGGCGTCTTGCCAGAAATCATAGAAGTTGAACCAGTTGTAGGGGGCGACATGGACGTAATGCTCCAACCGTTGCGCGTACTGCGCGATCAACGCATCCAGTGCCGGGCCGCGGTTGTGGCGGGGAATCTCGACCCGATCGGCCAGCGGTTCGAAGATCAGGCGGTAACGATTGCCGCCGAGATACAAGCCGAAGCACAGTACCACCGGCACCTGCAGCGTATGCGCGAGCAGCCAGGGACTGACCGGAAACGGCGCCGACGCGCCGAGAAAATCCGTCCGCCGCAACACCTCATGGCCGCGGCCGCGATCGGCCAGCATCGCCACCACCGCGCCGTTCTGGCAGGCCTCGGCCATGGCCAGCGCGATCGAGGTGCCGTCCTGCGCCGCGTCGATCACGCACATGCCCACGTCCGGCGCCAGCGCCTCGAGCAGCTCGGTCATCGCCGGCGTTTTCTGCTTGTCCAGCACCACCCGCAGCGGCATGCCGGGACGGCGCGCGCCGATCGCCCGCAACGCTTCGAAGCTGCCCTGGTGCGAGCCGAACAGCAGCACGCCGCGGCCGGATGCCACCCGCTGGTCGAGCAGATCCAGCCCCTGTGTCTCGATCTGGAACGGCTGCTCGCCATGCGCCAGCAGAAAGATGCGGTCCAGGATCGTGGCAGCGAAGCAATGGATGTGCTTCAACACCTGCCACGTTGTCGCGGGGCGGCCGAACGCGCGTTGCAGATAACGCCGCGAGGCCAGCCGTTCGGGCCCGCGCCGCACGAAGAAATACAGCGTGATCGGATACAGGCACAGTCGGCCCACCCGGCGGCCGCCGTACAAGGCGATCGAACGGATCAGCCAGATCGCGAATCGGCCACCGCCTTCGGGACGGCTCTGCCAGTGTTCGTCGGTGCTCATGGCGCTCCCTCGACCACGCCGCGCGCCAGCAGCGTGCCGTCGCGCTCGATCTCGAAACGCACCCGCGCCCGGTCCGTCGCCGACGCGCTCAGGCGCAGCACGGCCGCTTCATCCGGCCGCAGGGGTGCCACGAACTTCGCTTCCAGCACGTGCGCAAGCCGCTGTCCGCGCCACGCACGCAGCGCCAGCGCCACCTGCTCCAGCAGGATCACCGCCGGCACCAGCGGTTGCGCCGGAAAGTGGCCGGGCAAAGCGGGATGATCGGGGTCGATGCGCAACGCCTGCTGGAAACCGGGAGCATCCATCATGTCGTTCCGCCGTGGCCGCGCAGCAACTGCGGCCAGTGCAGCGCCAGTTGCAGCAGCATGTCGTGGAGCCCGAGATGGCTGAGATGGCGCAGCCGCCAGCGGCGGTAGCCGTATTCGAGCAGGAACGCTGCGCCGAGCAGCGCGTAGCAACCCAGGTGGAGCCATGCCGCGGCCCAGCGTTCAGGCACCTGCAGCGGCGAGGTCACGCCGAAGCGCGCCAGCAGCCCGCTGTGTTCGGCGCCGAGCAGCAATACCGCCAGCAGCAGCGCCTGCGCGCCCAGCAACAGCGTCCAGAACCAGGTGAGTTGGCGGGCATAGCGGGCGATGCCGCGTTGCTGCAGACGCGCAGCCCCTTCGATGGCAACGATAAAACGCGCCACCAGCGGCTCGCCGGTGGCCAACGTATGGCCGAACCAGCACGCCAGCGCCGCATTGATCAACACCGGCACGGCCTCCAGCACCAGGCCGGAAAATCCGTACAGCGACAGCAACAACAGGGCGAGCAGCACGGCCGCCCAGACCGACCATGGCGCTAGGCGAAACGTCAGCAGGCGCGGCAACATCACCACGGTCAGCAACAGGACCAGCGCCAGCAGCGCGAAGATCTGTCGATGGGTGACCGCACCGGCCAGCGCCAGCAGCGGATAGGCCAGCAACAGCGGCAGCGCATATCGCCGCGTGGTGCTTTCCATCGGTGGGGAAACAGACGTCATACCAGGTTCCGCGAGGGCTCCGTGCAGGGCACGAGCGTGCCACGGCGTGCGGAATGCGGCGTGACGAATGCCGTGCAGGCGCCGCGCGCCGCAGGCCTCAGCTGACGCGGTTTTGCTCCACGTGGTCGGACAAGGTGCGCAGGCTGGTGAAGATCTGCCGGTTGTCCGGGTTGTCCGAACGCAGCTGGAAACCGTAGCGTTTGGATACGGCCAGGGCGATCTCCAGCGCGTCGATGGAATCCAGCCCCAGCTCGCCGCCGAACAACGGCGCATCCGGGTCGATCTGTTCCGCAGTCACGGTATCGAGATTCAGGCACTCCACGATCAACGTAGCCAGTTCGTATTGCGCCGATGTCTGTTCTGCCATGCTCGATTCCGTACTCAAGATTCATTGCCTCCCCCCCGGTGGCAGTGGGCGCGGAGTGTAACATAGCGCCCTTGTCGTTCCCGGTTGTACACGATGATTCAGGGATGTGAAAACCCGCAGCTCGACCCGCTGGCGCGCCGTGCACCGCGGGTGTTCTACCGCACGGCGGATGTCGCGACCCTGCTTGAAGAGCCTGGCTTGCTGGCCTTGTTCGGATTCGCCGGCCATGCCGCGCCCAGCGACGACCCGCGTTATCTGCAGGTGGCGCTGGACAGCCTTGAGACTCCCGCCCCGCTCGAAATGTGGCAGGTCGATGCCCCGGTCAGCAGCGGCACCGAAGGCGCTTTGCGCTGGTCGGCCGGCGGCGGCTGGCTGTTCGCGGCAATCGAGCTGGACGAGCGCGAACACGGCGGGCTGGAAGCCGGCGCCGCGCTCGCCTATGCGAGGCTGCGGCAATTCGTGGGCCAGCGCCCGGAAAGGCATGTGTTGCGCGTGTGGAACTATCTGGGCGCGATCAACCGCGGCTCGGGCGATACCGAACGCTACAAGCACTTCTGCGACGGTCGCGCACGGGGCATGGGGGCGTTCTTCGCCGAAGGCTTCCCCGCCGCCACGGCAATCGGCCATCGCGGCGCGGACCATCGCCTGCAGGTGTACCTGCTGGCCTGCGACCGGCCGGGCAGCCGGGTGGAGAACCCACGCCAGGTCAGCGCCTGGCGCTACCCGCGCCAGTATGGGCGCACGCCACCGAGCTTCGCCCGTGCGATGGCGCTGCCCGCGCGGGATGCCTTGGCGATCTCCGGCACCGCGGCCGTGGTCGGCCACGCCTCGGCGCACGAAGACGACCTCGGAGCACAGCTCGGCGAGACCCTGACCAACCTCGAAGCGCTGCTGGCCAGCGCCGGCATGGCCACCGTGTTCGACCGCGAATCGCCGCTCAAGACGTATGTGCGACACAGCGCCGACGCCGCGCAGGTGCGCGAGTTCCTGCACAGACGCCTGCCCGGCGTGCCGATGTTGCTGCTGCACGGCGACATCTGCCGCAGCGAGCTGCTGGTGGAGATCGACGGCTGGCGCTACGTCTGAAGTTCCGCAGCGCGCGACACGGCGGCGGCGAAGGTTATTCCGATCGCTTCTGTGGCCGATGCCAGCCCGGCAACGTGTGCTGGCGGCCGCGCGCCACGGTGAGTTCGCCCGCTGGCGCGTCATGCGTGATCACGGAGCCGGCGCCGATGGTGGCCTGTGCGCCGATGGTCACCGGGGCCACCAGTGCGCTGTTGGAACCGATGAAGGCGCCGTCATCGATGCGCGTGATGGACTTGTTCACGCCGTCGTAGTTGCAGGTGATGGTGCCGGCGCCGATGTTGACGCCGCGGCCCACCACGGTGTCGCCGAGGTAGCTGAGGTGGTTCGCCTTGCTGCCTTCGCCGAGACGGGTCTTCTTGGTTTCGACGAAGTTGCCCACGTGCACGCCGGCATCCAGCTCGGTGCCTGGGCGCAACCGCGCGAACGGGCCGATCGTGCAGGGGCCTTGGGTCACCACGCCATCCAGGTCGCAGTGCGATTGCACCACGGTGCCGGCGGCGAGTTGTACATCCTTCAGGCGGCTGAATGCGCCGATGCGCACGTCGTCGCCCAGCACCACGCGGCCTTCGAGGATCACGTCGACGTCGAGCTCGACATCGCGACCGGCTTCGACCGCGCCGCGCACGTCGATGCGCAGCGGATCGGCCAGACGCACGCCATCGGCCAGCAGCGCACGCGCGGCGCGCTGTCGAAACGCCGCTTCCAGTTCACTCAGCTGCAACGGATTGTTGGCGCCGGCCGCCTCGACCGGGTCGGCGCACTCCACACTGCGCGCCGCCCGCTGTTCGGCGGCGGCCATGCCGAAGATGTCGGTGAGGTAGTACTCGCCTTGGGCGTTGTTGCGATCGAGACGCTCGATCCAGCCGCGCAGCGCGTCGGCGTCAGCGACCAGGATGCCGGTGTTGACCAGGTTCACCGCACGCTGGGCGGCGTCGGCGTCCTTCTCCTCGACCACCGCGCGCACGCGGCCCTCGGCATCGCACAGCACGCGGCCGTAGCCGTGTGGATCGGCCAGCCGCGTGGTCAACAGGCTGAAGCCGCCGTCCGCCGCCAGCAACTGCTGCAGGGTCGCGGCGCGGGTCAGTGGCACGTCGCCGTACAGCACCAGCACGCGCACCTTGCCGGCGGGCACGCCGGCAAGCGCCTGATCGACCGCATGGCCGGTACCCAGCCGCTCCGCCTGCAGCGCCCAGCGCAGGTCGGGCTGGTCGGCAAACGCGGCTGGCACCTGCTCGCCGCCATGGCCGTAGACGACGTGGATCGCCGCCGGCTGCAGCGCGCGCGCCGTTGCGATCACGTGTGCCAGCAACGGCCGGCCGGCCAGCGGCATCAACACCTTCGGCCGGTTCGATTTCATCCGGGTGCCGGCGCCGGCGGCGAGGATGACGACGTGGAGGGGCGTTTGGTTCATGGGGGAGGACCTTGTCGCGTATCGATCAAAAGCATACCAGTGCGTCCTGGCCGGACGGCGATGGAGAAAGGCTCATGGCGTTGCCGCCGCGGCCGACACCGCCGACTTGCCCGCGTGGCACGCGAAGCGGAATACGTAGGCCAGGCTGAACGGTTTCGTCCCGCTGTCCACCACGTGGGTGTTGCCGTCGGCGTCGGCCGCCCAGCGGTCGATCTGCAGCGGGTTGAACCGCCATTGCAGCGCGGCCGTGCGCACGGCCGCGATGAAGGCACGCCGACTGGCAGCGGCCTGCGCTTCGCCCGTCACGCGCACTTCGTCGACCCTGCCGTTCACGCCGACGATCAGCAGCGCCGGCACTTCCTGCGGCGACGGGCAGCTGACGAGCAGATTCGATGGATACACCGGCGCCACGCGCTGGAACGGCGTGCCGCCGCTGAACACCTCGCCCAGTGCCAGCTGATAACGGGTGGTGTCTGCAGGCGCCACCATGTGCCAGGTGGCATCGCCCGTGGGCGGCGGTGGCGGAACGCGTTGCGTGGTGACGCAGCCGGCGAGGATCGGCAACAGCCCACTCCATGCGTATTTCAGCCGCATCGCCATCATCCCTGTCTGTCCCAAGCTGCATCGTGCCGATGCAAAAACGCCGGCACAAGGCCGGCGTCGTACTCCGCGATGTCCATCGAAGCAACCGCTTCATCCATGCGGGCGGCCACGGACGGCTGCCTTTCAATCTGGCTTTGCGCTCAAGGATGAGCGCACAAAGCTAATGCCTGAGGTTCTTGCGCAGCCGCTCCAGCGCCTGCAGCTGGGTCATCGCCTGGACCAGCTTGGCCTGCGCCTCGGCGATCTCCATCGCGTCGGTGCGGTTGGCCAGGGCGTCTTCGGCTTCCTTCTTGGCGCGTTGCGCCGACACCTCGTCCAGATCGGCAGCCCGCGCGGCGGTGTCGGCCAGCACGGTGATCACCTGCGGCTGCACTTCCAGGATGCCACCGGAAACCCAGAACTGCTGGCGCTCACCACCGGCCAGCACGACGTCGACATGGCCCGGCTTGAGACGGGTGATCAGTGGCGCATGGCGGGGCGTGATGCCCAGCTCGCCGAGCTCGCCGGTGGCAACGACCATCGTCGCGTCGCCGGAGAAGATCTCGGCTTCGGCACTGACGATGTCGACGCGAATGGTTTGGGTCATGGCTTGGTCTCGCTTTGCTCGACTGGATCAGGGAACGGGGGGCGGGAGCGGAAGAGTCCAGAGCGTTGACGCCGAGGCATCGCTGCTTTTGTTCCCCGTTCCCCGATCCCTGTTCCCGCCTTTGCAATCAGGCGGCCTTCTTGGCGCCCATGTCTTCGGCCTTCTTGACCGCCTCGTCGATGCCGCCAACCATGTAGAACGCCTGCTCCGGCAGATGGTCGACGTCGCCGTCGACGATCATCTTGAAGCCGCGGATGGTTTCCTTCAGCGGCACGTACTTGCCCGGCGAACCGGTGAACACTTCGGCCACGTGGAACGGCTGCGAGAAGAAGCGTTCGATCTTGCGCGCGCGCGACACGGCCTGCTTGTCTTCTTCGGACAGCTCGTCCATGCCGAGGATCGCGATGATGTCCTTCAGCTCCTTGTAGCGCTGCAGCGTGCCCTGCACGCGACGGGCGACGTCGTAGTGCTCCACGCCGATCACGTTCGGGTCCAGCTGGCGGCTGGTGGAATCCAGCGGATCCACCGCCGGGTAGATGCCCAGCGACGCGATGTTGCGGCTCAGCACCACGGTCGCGTCCAGGTGGGCGAAGGTGGTCGCCGGCGACGGATCGGTCAGGTCATCCGCGGGCACGTAGACGGCCTGGATCGAGGTGATCGAGCCGGTCTTGGTCGAGGTGATGCGCTCCTGCAGCACGCCCATTTCCTCGGCCAGCGTCGGCTGGTAACCCACCGCCGACGGCATGCGGCCGAGCAGCGCGGACACTTCGGTACCGGCCAGCGTGTAGCGGTAGATGTTGTCGACGAAGAACAGCACGTCGCGGCCCTTGCCGGAAGCGTCCTTCTCGTCGCGGAAGTACTCGGCCATGGTCAGGCCGGTCAGCGCCACGCGCAGGCGGTTGCCTGGCGGCTCGTTCATCTGGCCGTACACCATCGCGACCTTGTCGAGCACGTTGGAGTCTTTCATCTCGTGGTAGAAGTCGTTGCCCTCGCGGGTACGCTCGCCCACGCCGGCGAACACCGACAGGCCTTCATGCGCCTTGGCGATGTTGTTGATCAGCTCCATCATGTTGACGGTCTTGCCGACGCCGGCGCCGCCGAACAGGCCGACCTTGCCGCCCTTGGCGAACGGGCACATCAGGTCGATCACCTTGATGCCGGTTTCCAGCAGGTCGTTCGCGGCCGCCTGGTCGTCGTAGCTCGGCGCCTCGCGATGGATCACCCACTGATCCTGCTCGCCGATCGGGCCGGCTTCGTCGATCGGGTTGCCGAGCACGTCCATGATGCGGCCGAGCGTGGCCTTGCCGACCGGCACTTTGATGCCTTCGCCGGTGTTGCGGGCGATCAGGTTGCGGCGCAGGCCGTCGGTGGAACCGAGCGCGATCGTACGCACGATGCCGTCGCCCAGCACCTGCTGCACTTCCAGCGTGATCTCGGTGCCGTCGATCTTCAGTGCGTCGTACACCTGCGGCACCTGGTCGCGCGGAAACTCGACGTCGATGACCGCGCCGATGATCTGAACAACTTTACCCTGGCTCATGCTGATAGCTCCGGATGAATCTCTTGAAGATTTCGATTTGTACAAAGCGCCAATGAAACGTCGCTCTTACTTAGGAGTGCGGCCATGGATGGCCGCCTTTTGATCTTGCTCTGCGATCAGGGATCGATCGCACTTATACCGCCGCCGCGCCGCCGACGATTTCCGAAATTTCCTGGGTGATCGCCGCCTGACGTGCCTTGTTGTAGACGAGCGTCAGTTCACCGATCACCTTGTTCGCGTTGTCCGACGCGCTCTTCATCGCCACCATCCGCGCGGCATGCTCGCTGGCCAGGTTCTCCAGCGACGCCTGGTACACCACCGACTCGATGTAGCGGCCCAGCACGTGCTCCAGCACGGCCTGCGCATCCGGCTCGTAGATGTAGTCCCAGTCGTGGCTCGCTTCCAGCTTGACACCGGCGTAAGCCGATTCGCCGGCCGCCTGATGCGCTTCCATTTCCGACGCCACCAGCGGCAGCGGCAGCAATGCGTCGATGGTCGGCTTCTGCGTCATGGTGTTGACGAAGTCGTTGTAGGCGAGGAATACGCGATCCAGGCCGTTGGACGCATAGGCGTCCATCATCACCTTGATCACGCCGACCAGCTGTTCCAGCTTCGGCTTCTCGCCGAGATGGCTGACGCTGCCGATCAGGTTGACGCCCTTGAGGCGGCGGAAGAACGAGATGGCCTTCTGGCCCACCGCCACCACGTCCACCTGTACGCCCTGCTGCTGCCACTCGACGATCGCCGGCAACACGCGACGGAACAGGTTGGAGTTGAGGCCGCCGCAGAGGCCGCGGTCAGTCGACACCACGATGTAGCCGACCCGCGCCACGTTGTCGCGCTGGACCAGGAAAGGATGGCTGAAATCGGTGCTGGCCTGGGCCACGTGCGCGATCACCTTGCGCATCGAGCGGGCATACGGACGCGAGGCCTTCATCAGGTCCTGCGCGCGGCGGATCTTCGCAGCGGAGACCATTTCGAGCGCGCGCGTGACCTTGCGCATGTTCTGCGTGCTCTTGATCTTGGTTTTGATTTCGCGTCCGCTGGCCATGCTTTATCCGCTCGTTATGCTCGCTGGTGGGAAGGGAGAACGCTGTCCGCCCTTCCGATTCGCCTGCTCTGCCGCTTTACTGCAGCCGGTATTACCAGCTACCGGTTTTCTTGTACTCGTCCAGCGAGGCCTTGAAGGTGGCTTCGATGTCGTTGTTCCAGTCACCCGTGGCCACGATCCTGTTCATCAGCTCGGCGTGGTTCTGGTGCATGAACGCGTGCAGGCCCTTCTCGAACGGCAGCACCTTGTTGACCGCCAGGTCATCGAGGTAGCCCTTCTCGGCCGCGTACACCGACAGCGCCAGTTCGGCGATCGACAGCGGCGAGTACTGCGCCTGCTTCATCAGCTCGGTGACGCGCTGGCCACGGTCGAGCTGGGCGCGGGTGGCCGGGTCCAGATCCGAGGCGAACTGCGCGAACGCGGCCAGCTCACGGAACTGCGCCAGTGCCAGCTTCACGCCGCCGGACAGCTTCTTGACGATCTTGGTCTGCGCGGCACCGCCGACGCGGGACACCGAGATACCGGCGTTCACGGCCGGACGGATGCCGGCGTTGAACAGGTCGGTCTCGAGGAAGATCTGGCCGTCGGTGATCGAGATCACGTTGGTCGGCACGAACGCCGAAACGTCGCCGCCCTGGGTCTCGATGATCGGCAGCGCGGTCAGCGAACCGGTCTTGCCCTTCACCGCGCCGTTGGTGAACTTCTCGACGTATTCCTCGGACACGCGCGATGCGCGCTCGAGCAGACGGCTGTGCAGATAGAACACGTCGCCCGGATACGCCTCGCGACCCGGCGGGCGCTTCAGCAGCAGCGAGATCTGGCGATAGGCCACGGCCTGCTTGGACAGATCGTCGTACACGATCAGCGCGTCTTCGCCGCGATCGCGGAAGTACTCGCCCATCGCGCAACCGGAGTACGGCGCGACGTACTGCAGTGCGGCCGACTCGGACGCCGAAGCGACCACGACGATGGTGTTGGCCAGTGCGCCGTTCGCTTCCAGCTTGCGCACCACGTTGGCCACCGACGAACGCTTCTGGCCGATCGCGACGTAGATGCACTTAATGCCGGAATCTTTCTGCGCGATGATCGCGTCGATCGCCAACGCGGTCTTGCCGGTCTGGCGGTCGCCGATGATCAGCTCGCGCTGGCCGCGGCCGACCGGGATCATCGCGTCGACCGACTTGTAGCCGGTCTGCAGCGGCTGGTCGACGGACTTGCGCCAGATCACGCCCGGCGCGACCTTCTCGATCGCCGCGTTGAGCTTCGCACCGATCGGACCCTTGCCGTCGATCGGGTTGCCCAGCGCGTCGACGACGCGGCCGAGCAGTTCCGGACCGACCGGCACTTCGAGGATGCGGCCGGTGGTCTTGGCGGTATCGCCTTCGCGCAGGTGCTGGTATTCACCGAGCACCACCGCGCCAACCGAGTCGCGTTCGAGATTCAAGGCGAGGGCAAACGAATTCCCCGGCAGCTCGATCATTTCACCCTGCATCACATCGGCGAGGCCGTGGATGCGCACGATGCCGTCGGACACGCTGATGATCGTGCCTTCGTTGCGTGCTTCCGCGCCGAGCTTGAACTGCTCGATGCGGTTCTTGATCAGTTCGCTGATCTCGGAAGGATTCAAAGTGGTGCTGGACATGGTCGTTATCCCGGAAATTTGAAAATTAATGCGCTAAAGCGCTGGCCAGCTGCGCCAGGCGTCCGCGGGCGGAGCCGTCGATCACCTGTTCGCCGGTATCGATCACCACGCCGGCCAGCAGCGAGGCATCGACCTTGGTTTCCAGTTCGATCTCGCGCTTGAAGCGGCGCTTCAGCGACACCTTGAGCTGCTCGGCCTGCGCCGCGTCCAGCGCCATCGCGCTGGTCACCTTCACCAGCAGCTGCGACTCGGACTCACGTTTGAACGCCTCGTACAGATCGGCCACCTCCGGCAACAGCGCCATGCGGCGCTGCTCGGCCATCTCGGCGAGGAACTGCGCGAACGGTGCATCGGCGGCCACATCGGTCGGCAGATGCAGCGCCACCAGCTGAGCCGACAGCACCCGAGGGTCGTTGCCGAGGCCGGCCACGCGCGGATCCTTCGCCACTTCGGCGGCAAAGGCCAGCGCCTGGGACCATGCAGCCAGCGAACCGGCCGCATGCGCCACTTCGAAAGCAGCGCGGGCGTACGGACGGGCGAGGGTGATTGCCTGGGCCATGGATCAGATCTCGGCCGCGAGCTGGTCGAGCAGGGCCTTGTGCGTCGACGCATCGACTTCGCGCTGCACGATCTTGCTGGCGCCTTGCACGGCCAACGCGCCCACCTGCTCGCGCAACTGGTCACGGGCGCGCTGCGCCATCGACGCGATGTCATCCTGTGCGCTCGCCTTCAGGCGATTGATCTCGACGACGGCTTCGCCGCGCGCCTTCTCGATGATCTGATTGGCCTGCTGCTGGGCCTTGTCGATGATCTCGGAAGCCTGCTGACGGGCCACCTTGATCTCGGCCGCGACCTTGTGGTCGGCGTCCTTCAGCTCGGCATGCGCGCGCTCGGCCGCATTGAGGCCTTCGGCGATCTTGATTTGCCGATCCTCGATGGCCTTGTTGATGTGCGGCCAGATGAAGTGGACACAGAACCAGATCAGGATGGCGAAGGAAAGCATTTCGCCAATCAAGGTCGCGTTGAAATCCATCGCTGCGTTACCTGTAAATTCGGAATGAAACAGACACGGGCATCAGATACCCGTGTCGAACAGACGGCGGCGCCATGATGACGCGCGCCGAGAGAACGACTCTTACTGGCCTGCGCCGGCAGCGGCCAGCACCTTGCCCAGCAGCGGGTTCGCCACAGCGAAGTACATCGCCAGTGCCACGCCGATCAGGAACGCCGCGTCGATCAGACCGGCCAGCAGGAACATGCGGCCCTGCAGCAGCGGCACCAGCTCCGGTTGACGGGCAGCAGCTTCGAGGAACTTCGAACCCATGATGCCGATACCGATACAGGCGCCGAGTGCACCAAAGCCGATGATCAGGCCGAGCGCGATGGCGGTGAAGCCCTGGATTTGTGCAAACTGAACGAGATGTTCCACGGTGATCTCCTGGATATGAAACTGAAAGGTAAATTGACTGAAACGGGTTACGTGAAAACGGTGGTTCAGTGGTGATCGTGCGCCATCGAGATGTACACAATCGTCAGCACCATGAAGATGAAGGCCTGGATGCCGATGATCAGGATGTGGAACAGACCCCACACGGTGTAACCAATGATCCCGGCACCATATAGCGCCCAGCCAACGGCGCCAGCCCCGGCACTGAACAAACCGGCGATCAGCATGAAGACCAGCTCGCCAGCGTACATATTGCCGAACAGTCGCATCGCCAGGCTGACCGGCTTGGACAGCAGCTCGACGATGTTCAATGCGAAATTGGGAATCCAGAGCAGCGGGTGCGCGCCGAACGGCGCGGTGAACAGCTCATGCATGTAGCCGCCAAAGCCCTTGGCCTTGAAGCTGTAGAAGATGATCAGCACGAACACCGTCAACGACATCGCGAAGGTCATGTTGATGTCTGCGGTGGGCACGGCGCGGAAATGGCCGACGCCGAATTTCTCGGTGATCCACGGCAGCAGATCGACCGGCAGCAGATCCATCGCATTCATCAGGAAGACCCAGAGGAATACGGTCAGTGCCAGCGGTCCGAGGATGCGCCGGTCACCATGGAACACATCCTTGACCTGGCCATCGACGAATTCCAGCACGATTTCCACAAATGCCTGACCACGACCGGGCACGCCAGCCGTGGCTTTGCGTGCTTTCAGCCAGAACCACAGGCAGAACAGCATGCCCAGCGCCAGCGACACGGTGATCGAGTCGACGTGTACCGCCCAGAATCCACTCTTGCTCGCTTGCGGCGTGAGGTGGGTCAGGTGGTGCTGGATGTATTCGGTGAGTCCGCCTTGTGGCTCGCTTGCCATGTCTCAACCCTTGAATCTGAACGCCAGCAGATAGACCGCGTAGGCAGCCACCAGCCCCGTGATGGCGGCCAGCGGCGGCAGCTTGAATTGGAACAGGATCACGAACAGCCCCCCGACGATCACGATCCATTTCAGGAACATGCCCGTCAGCAAGCGGCCCAACGCCATGCCAGCACTGCTGCTCAGGCCGCTGAAGAAACGCGCCGACAGGAGCGCGGTACCCAGCGCCACGATCACCGCGCCCGCGGCGGCCGATATGGCTTCACGACGCCCCAGCGCCAGAAACACCAGACCAGCCAGCGCCGCCACAGCGAGCTGCAGCAGCATGATGCGCAAGGCGAGACGTCGACCAGAGGCAAGGCTGTTGAGCATGTACGTCTCCGCGCGGTCTGCACCAGGCGGCACCAATACAGCTACGGGCCACGATCCAATCCGCAAAAGTATATCAGTGCGGTGATTGCAGCGACAACCCGCGCGGCCTGCGACATCCTGTCCTGCCGGGTGTGAATTCAGGCTGGCGCCTCGCCACCGCTTGGTCGCACAAGCAAACAGGGCCGAACGAGAGTTCGGCCCTGTTTGCTTGTGCGGTTTGAAGCACGTGCCGCGTAATTACTTGGCAGCACCCTTCTTGGCGGTTGCCGGTGCAGCGACCGCGTCATTGGCGGCCTGGCGCTGCTCCTGCACGAGGGCATTCAGCGACTCGGCGGTCTTCTGCGTGATCGCGAGAATCTCCTGCGAGACAGCCACCGAACGCTCGGCGTTGTCGCGGCTCAGGCTGGTGCCCTTCTCCCACAGGCTGCGCAGGCCATTGACGTCGCGCGTTTCCAGCGCTTCGGCGACGAACTCCGCGGAAACCTTGGCCTGCTGCTCGAGTGCCTTGAGCTGCAGCTCGGCGACCGTCTCCAGGCCCTTCAGTGCCAGCGACTGGGCGCGGAAGGCGCTATCGGTGAACTGCTTGGTGAAAGCGAAAAGCTGGTTGTTGAGTTGCTGCGTCATGAGGCTGTCCTCGCTGAGGATGGGGTAGTGGCAGCTACTCTATCAACCATTTTTGTGCAGTGCAATATATATTTTCTGAGAGAAGCAGACCATTCTGAAAATGTTCATGTAAAACCAATGCTTGACCGCTGCGATGAATTATCGCGACGCGTCAAAAACTGTCCCGGCTGCAGCTTGCCCCGGAGGTGCAGGTTTCATGCACCACGACCTTGTCGAGTCCGGCAAGGCGCGGCTGCAGGCGCTGCCATATCCATCGCGCCAACATCTCGCTGGTCGGGTTCTCCAGTCCTTCGATGTCGTTGAGATAGTGATGGTCGAGTTGCTCGTACAACGGTGCAAAAGCGGACTTCACGTCCGCGAAATCCATCACCCAACCCAACTGGGGATCCGGCTCGCCGGCCACGTGGATCTCGACCCGGAACGAATGCCCGTGCAACCGTGCGCACTTGTGGTCGGCGGGTACATTCGGCAGCCGATGCGCTGCCTCAAGCTGGAATACTTTGAAAATGTGCATGACGGATGCCTGCGTTCGGCTGTTCGGCGGAGCAGACACGCCGGAAGGAGGTATGCATGTAAGGGATCGTGTCGTATTCAGTGGCAGGGGTTCTCCCCCGTTTTCGCGAACAATTGCGTCAAGGCCGTGAAGGCCCAAGCCCGGACCTCAATTCTGCGTTGCATCCGCGGAATGTGGAAGCGTTCGATGGGCACGCTCCGGGGGTACTTTCCAAGCGAAAATTTGCCGAAAACCTACGTGCCCAGAGACTGCCCCACCGGCAAAGGGCCTCAATGGGCAATGGGTCGGGTCGGGACGCCCAAGGCATCAAGAAAACCCGTTGCCAGGGGAGCGCGGGAGATTCCTGGGTCTTACCGGGATGCCTTGAAACAGGCGATTGGTGGCTATGGGTGGACTCGAACCACCGACCCCAGCATTATGAGTGCTGTGCTCTAACCAGCTGAGCTACATAGCCTTGAGGAGACCCGCCATGCCGGATCAGAACGATACGGGCGGGGCGCGGAAGTGTAGTCGGCTAGCTCGATGGGTTCAAGTCTGCGGCTTGCCGCTGCTTCGGTCGCCGTGGTTGAATCGGTCGCAGGACCGGTGGCGGATTCGCGCGACGACGCGCGCCGCACGGCCCGGGAGGCGACATGATTGATGTTGATGGCTATCGTCCGAACGTCGGCGTCGTGCTGCTGAACGCAGCAGGCCAGCTGTTCTGGGCGCGCCGGGTCAATCGTGACGGCTGGCAGTTTCCGCAGGGCGGCATGCGCTCCGACGAGACTCCGCTGGAAGCGATGTACCGCGAGCTGGAGGAGGAAACCGGGCTCGCTGCGCATCACGTGGAAGTCCTGGCCGCGACCCATGGCTGGCTGCGTTACCGCTTGCCTAGCCGCTATGTGCGCCATCATCAGCGACCCACCTGCATCGGCCAGAAGCAGGTGTGGTTTCTGCTCAAGTTGATCGGCGGCGAAGACGCCTTGAAGCTCGATGCCTGCGCCAAACCGGAGTTCGATCTGTGGCGATGGGTCGATTTCTGGTACCCCGCGGTGCACGTCGTGCATTTCAAGCGGCAGGTGTACGAAAGGGCGCTGCGGCAGTTTGCACCGCTGGTGGAGGGCCTTTTCAGCGTGAAACTTGGCAGCTTGCCGCCCAGGGATAACGGGGAACTGCCGCCCGGCCCACGCTCCGGTCGCGAGGCGGCCTGAGCGGGTTCCACCATTCCCGGCCAATTGTTGACAATCATTCGCATTCGCGTTCTTATACGCGCCATGTACATTTGTCTGTGCAATGCCGTCACCGATCACGACATCCGCCGCGTAGCGGCCGATGGGGTGCATTCGTTCGCCGAGCTGCAGGCGCGCACCGGCTGCTCCGATTGTTGTGGCAGCTGCGAACAGGAAGCGCGCAGCACACTCGACAAAGCTGTATCGCAGGTGCTTGGTCGGTTGCCGCTGGCCGCGGGCTAAGCACCTCCGTCGTTCGCGTTGTCCCCTCCCGCCCCGAAGACCGAGCCGCGGTGCCGCGCGAGCGCGTCAGTCCCATTTTCTCGGCGCCGCGGCGGGTTTTGTATAGTCGCCGCTGTCCATTGCTGGGAGAAGGCCATGAAAGGCGATGCCAAGGTCATCGAGTTCCTCAACAAGGTGCTTTACAACGAGTTGACCGCGATCAACCAGTACTTCCTGCATTACCGCATGCTCAAGGATTGGGGCTACATCGAGCTGGCCGAGCACGAGTACAAGGAATCCATCGAGGAGATGAAGCACGCCGATCATCTGATCGAACGTATCCTGTTTCTCGATGGGCTGCCCAACCTGCAGCACCTGGGCAAGCTGCGCATCGGCGAGAACGCGCTGGAGTCAATGCAGGGAGATCTCGACCTGGAGCTGGCTGCCGTGGTGGATCTGCGCGCCGCGATCGCACACAGCGAAGGCATCGCCGATTACATCAGCCGCGACCTGTTCAAAGACATCCTGCAAGACGAGGAGGAGCACATTGACTGGCTGGAGACGCAGTTCAGCCTGATCAAGGACATCGGCGCGGAACGCTACCTGCAGAGCAAGATGAGCAGCTGAGCCGTCGCCGCATGCGTGCGTTCCAGGGCACACCGGCACGCTGAAGCGTGCAGCCGTTCCTTGACGCTTCATTCGTGACAGGGCTATATCTTCCATTTTCCCCCGGATTGGTCCGATGGCTTCACGACCACCGCCGCGACTCGTGGTGCGCCGGCATGACGATACCGGCCCCAGCCGGCGCCGCTTGTGGTTCGGTCTGGCGTGGCTGAGCAGCCTGCTGCTGCTGGGCCTGATCGTTGGTGGGCTGGGGCGGCGTAGTGCGCCGGCAGCGGTCGATCATCGTCAGCAAAGGGCCTTGCTGGGCCAGATCGATGGCCTCAAGCAGCAGATCGCGAATCTGCAGCGGGCCGCCCAGGTCAATGATGTCGCGACGCGCTCGCTGCGCGGCACGCTAGCGCAGCGCGAGGAAGAACTCAGCGGCTTGCGCGCCGATCTGGATTTCTACTCGCGCCTGGTCGGCGGCGATGCCCAGCGCCAGGGCTTGCGGCTGCAGGAGGTCAAGCTGCAGCCGATCACCGGTTCGCGCGGCTGGAACCTCACCCTCAGCCTGACCCAGAACGCGAAACGCGGCGAGGAATCCACCGGCAACGCGACGGTCAGCGTGGAGGGCCTGCGCAACGACAAGGTGGTGAGCCTGGACTGGCCGGCGCTGGGCAACGCCGCGCAGAAGGACGGCATGCCGTTCCGCTTCATGTATTTTCAACAGCTGCACGGCACCATTGTGCTGCCCCCCGATTTTCGCCCGACGCGACTGCGCATTGATGTTCGGCCCGCCAGCGGCGAACCGGTCAATCGCGCCATCGCCTGGGGCGCCGCCCTGAGCGGCAACATCATCACCGCCCAAGGGGATCACGATGCTCAACCGTAGACGCAACGATCGCAACAACATCAGCCACGAAACCAGCCTGATCGCCCGGGGTACGGTAATCCGTGGCGACCTGCGTTTCAGCGGCGCACTGCATCTGGATGGCCGCATCGAAGGCACGGTGCTGGGCGAAGGCGACGACGCCATGTTCACGCTCAGCGAGCATGGCCAGGTGCACGGCGAGATCCGTGTGCCGCAGGCGGTAATCAACGGGCACGTGACCGGCGACGTGCACGTCAGTGCACGGCTGGAGCTGGCGCCGCTGGCACGTATCGACGGCGACCTGCGTTATCACACGCTGGAAATGGCCGCCGGCGCGCAGGTCAACGGGCGCATTTCACGGCAGGCCGGCGATGCACAGCATGAACTCCCCGCGCCGGATGCGGAGCTCGACGAAGCCGTGCTGGCCTGAGGCGGGTATGCTTGCGCTTGTCTGTCACGACCCCATCTAGATGTCCATGGAAACCATCGTTGCCATTCCCGACTATCGCAGCAGCGGCGCGCCACTGCTGTTCACCGCCGCTGCCGCGCACAAAGTGCATGAGCTGATCGCCGAGGAGGGCAATCCGGCATTGAAGCTGCGCGTGTATATCAGCGGTGGCGGTTGCTCGGGGTTCCAGTACGGCTTCACCTTCGACGAGGCCCAGGCCGAGGACGATTTTGCGGTTGAGCGCGAAGGGGTGACCCTGCTGTGCGACCCGCTGTCGCTGCAGTACCTCACCGGTGCGCAGATCGACTACGCCGAAAACCTCAGCGGCTCGCAGTTCGTGATCAGCAACCCGAACGCCAAGACGACCTGCGGCTGCGGCTCTTCGTTCTCCACCTGAGAGGCCTCCGATGGATCGGGCCAAATTGCCTCGCCTCAACACCTTTGCCGGACTCAGCCTGACTCTCGACCGGATCGCCGAACGGCGCGATGAATCCGCCTGGCTCATCGAGCAGGCGGGTTCGGCCGATGCACGCTATCTGCTGCTGGATGCCGCGGGCGAAGCCTTCATGCGGCGCGATCAGGACGAGTTGCGCTGGCTCGATCATGTCGAGCGCGAGCGATGGCTGTCCGGCATTTCACCCACCTTGTTGGGTATGGCCGGTCAACGTCCGCATTTTCTGCTGGTGCTGGGCGATGACGCCGACGCCGACATCATGGAACAGTCCCTCGACGCGCGCCGCATGAGCCTGCGCAGCGCCGGTCTGCAATTGGCCACGGAGGAAGCGGGCCTGTTCGCCTATGCCAAGGGCCTGTCGCATTGGCAACGCGAGACGCGCCACTGCGTCGGTTGCGGCGCGACGCTGCGCCTGGTTGCCGCCGGCCATCGCGCGCAATGCACCAATCCCGATTGCGCGCGCCTGCATTTCCCGCGCACCGATGCCGCGGTGATCATGCTGGTCGAGCACGACGGCGCCTGCCTGCTTGGTCGCCAGACAGGCTGGCCGCCGGGCCGGTATTCCACCTTGGCAGGCTTCGTCGAGCCCGGCGAATCGCTGGAGGATGCCGTGCGTCGCGAGGTGGCTGAAGAATCCGGCGTCATCGTCGATGAGGTGCGCTATCACTCTTCGCAACCATGGCCGATGCCCTCTTCGCTGATGGTCGGCTTCATCGCCACCGCGGCGTCGCGCCGGATTGCCATGCGCGATCACGAACTGGAAGACGTACGCTGGTTCACGCCCCGGCAGATCGTAGATGGCATCGCCAACGGCAGCTTCGTGCCGTCCACGGCGCTGTCGGTGTCGTACCAGCTGCTCGCGCACTGGCTGGAGCTACGGGCCGGGCTGGATCTGGACGCCCTGGTCGTCGGGCGTTCCGCGCACTGAGCCGGCTGCCGCGCACGCCGGGGTCGGCCAACTGCCGCCACCTGCTGGCTCGGACCGCAGTGGTCAGCCGCCATCATCTGCGGCCCGCGCGCAAAGGCGATCAACGGCCACCAGGTCGCTTCCCGGCGACACAGATCCCTGGGGCAATGCCCGATTCGTACAGGTGATTGGCCGGGCGCATCCTTGGGAATGTCGACGGCGAAGATTCGGTCGCAATACCCGAGCTGCCAAAGGATCTGGATGCATCGTCGACTCGCGGCCACCAGCTCGTCGGTGCAGCATCCTGCCAGCGGCATGACGTGCGAGGTCGGTCCGCGCGCCGGTCGCTCGCTTACAATGGCGCCACTGTCCGCGGGTTTCTGCCATGGCTATCGGTCTGCTTGTCGCCCTCATCGCTCTTGGTTTGCTGCACGTTCTTCCCCAGCTGGCGCGCTGGCGCTCCGATAGCGCGTTCCGGCGCTGGGTCGCAGAACTGGCCGACATCAGCGGCGGGGGCCGGGTTGCGCTGGCCTTGTTGGTGCCGCTGGCGCTATGCGCGGTGCTGTGGTGGCTGCTGGGGCGTTCGCCGGCCGGCGTGCTGCTGCAGCTGCTTTTTTCTCTGGTCGTGCTGGTGTATTGCCTGGGGCCAAGCGAATTCGAGAGCGATCTCGAAGCCATTCTGCAGGCACCCGATGAGACCAGCCGTGAAGCCGCCGCCCAGGCGTTCGCGGTCGACGACGCGCCGGTGGCCTGGAACGCTCCGGCGCTGGGCGTGGCAATCGTCTACGCCGCATTGCGCCGGCGCTTTGGCGTGCTGTTCTGGTTTTTCGTGCTGGGCCCGGTCGGCGCACTGCTGTACCGGCTGGGGCAGATGCTGGGCCGCGACGACTCGTTGCGGCTTGATCCGGGCTGCCGCACGACTGCCCGGTATGTCGCCAACATGCTGGATTGGCCCGCTGCGCAGTTGCTGACTTTCACGCTTGCGGTAGTCGGTCATTGGGAGGCGGTGACCGGCGCCTGGCGCCGCTGGCACGCCCAGGCCAGACCCACCAGCTGGTATAGCGATGGCCCGGGATTTCTCGGCGCCGCCGCCCAGGCCGACATACTGATCGACATCGAGGCTGGCGACGGTTACGCCGAGGAGCACAGCGACCCCCTGGTCGAACTGCGGCGCCTGCGCAGCGCCTTGTTGCGCGCCTTGCTCGCCTGGCTGAGCGTCGTGGCGCTGATGGTACTGGGCGGGTGGGTCGGCTGAGGCATCGCCCGCACCAGGCTTGTCTCCCTTCTAAGCCAGGTCACCGCGCAATTCGCGCACTCGCGTTTCCAGCGAGGCCGCCGTAGGCAGCCCCGGCGCGAGCGGCGCGTCCACCAGCAGCTCGACGCGGGCGCGAAACCGTCGCGGCAGGCGCGCCCGGCCCAGGCGTGTATCGCGCCGGCTCCAGATGCTGCCCCACAGGCCGCGCAACGCCATGGGCACCACGGGCACCGGTCGGCGCGCCAGTATTTTCTCCACGCCCGTGCGAAATGGCGCGATCTCGCCATCGGCAGTCAAGCCACCTTCCGGGAAAATGCACACCACTTCACCTGCCGCCAGCGCGGCGTCGATCGCATCGTAAGCCTGCTGCAGCACGCGCGGGTCTTCCTTGTGACCGGCAATGGGTATGGCCTTGGCGGTGCGAAACACGAAGCTGAGCAGCGGCACATTGAAGATTTTGTGGTACATCACGAACCGCACCGGTCGGCGCAGGTTCGCCATCAACAGCAGAGGATCCATGAAGCTGACGTGGTTGCACACCAGCAGCGCCGGTCCTTCCTCAGGCACCAGCCTGGCGCCGGCGGCGCGCACCCGGTACAGCGTATTCACCAGCACCCAGGTGATGAAACGCATCACGAACTCGGGCACCAGGGTGAAGATGTACCAGGCCACCAGCACGTTGAGCAGGGCGGCGGCGAGGAAGATCTGCGGCGCATCCATGCCCAGCGCGCCCAGTCCCAGGCCGAAACCGGCCGCTGCCACGATCAGCAACGCGTTCAGGATGTTGGTACCGGCGATGATCCGCGACAGCTTCTCGCGCGGCGCGCGAGCCTGCACGAACGCGAACAGCGGCACCACGTAGAAGCCGGCGAACACGCCGATCAGGGCGAGGTCGAGCGCAACGCGCCAGCTGCCCGCGCCGTGCAGGAAGGCCAGCCAGTCCAGCCCGCGCACGGCCGCCGCGCCGTGCCGCGCGAAGTACAGGTCCACGCCGAACGCGGTCAGCCCGAACGCGCCCAGCGGCACCAGGCCGATCTCCACCCGCCGGCCCGACATCCGCTCGCACAGCAGCGCGCCGACGCCGGTGCCGATCGAGAACAGGGTGAGTACGAGCGTGTTCACCGAACCGTCGCCGCCTAGCGTCTCGCGCGTATAGATCGGCAACTGCGCAATCAGCACCGTGCCGAAGAACCAGAACCACGAGATGCCCAGCACCGCATTGAACACCGGGCGATCGGCCCGGGTAATCGCCAGCACCCGCGCGGTCTCGCTGAACGGGTTCCAGTTGAACTTCAGTTCCGGCGCAGTCGCCGGCGCGGGCGGAATACGGCGGGAAGCCAGGTAACCAGCCACCGCCACCGCGATGGTGGCGCCGGACGCCAGCAGCGGCCCCACGCCGGCCACCAGCATCAACGAATTGCCGGCGATCATGCCGACCAGCATCGCCATCTGCGTGCCCATCTCGACCAGCCCGTTGCCGCCGACCAGTTCGTCCGGTTTCAGTGCCTGCGGCAGGATCGCGTACTTGATCGGCCCGAACATGGTGGAGTGCATCCCCATCATGAACAGCACGACCAGCAGCAGCGTTGTGTGGTGCGTGTAGAAACCGTACGCGGCCAGCGCCATCGCGCCGATCTCGAACAGCTTCACGTAGCGGATGATCCGGCTCTTCTCGTACTTCTCGGCCAACTGACCGGCAGTCGCGGAGAACAGGAAGAACGGGATGATGAACAACGCCGGCGCCAGGTTGGTGTACAGCGACACCGTGCGGTCGCCCAGCCCCATCTGGAACGCCACCAGCATCACCAGCGCATTGCGGAATGCATTGTCGTTGAAGGCCCCGAGCGCCTGCGTCCAGAAGAACGGCGCGAAACGCCGCTTGCCCAACAGTGCAAATTGGCTCATGCGTCGACCTGAGTGTGTGTTGCAGCCGCAGCGGCTCATGAGCCACAACGCTCGATGTTGGCCATTATGGCCGGTGATCGGGGATGGCGAAAGCGCAGACCCGGACAACCGGTGCTCGCCATTCGTTGGCCCAGCATGGAAAAAGGCCGCCGGTTTTATCCGGCGGCCTCTTTTTGCAGCAGTAACGGCACGCGTACTACTTCAGTTCATCAGAAGTCGTACGAAACACCGAAGCGGACATAACGCGGCGTCATGGAGCTAAACGGACGCAGGTAGCTGGAGCTCAACTGACGCGGGTAGAGCTGCGTGGTGGTCTGCTTATTGAACACGTTGTAGACCATGGCGTTGAAGGCCAGCTTGTTGCCCGCCCACTCCGGTCGGTACTCGGCGCTGAGATCCAGACGGTAGGTCCACGGATTGCGCCTGGTGCCTGGCGGGAACGGCTTGCCGCCGTCGCAGAAGTGGTAGTAGCCACCGTTGTATGCCAGGCCCGGATTGGTCTGGGCGGTGCCGTACAGGCTCAGGCAGGTGACCGGCGAACCGGAGGCGATTGCGAGGTTGCCGGACACCATCCACTCCGGGGCGATCTGGTACGAGCCGTACGCCTTGATCTGGTGACGACGATCGTTGGCCAGCGCGCCATTGGCATAGTCCATGACCTGGGCGTAGTCCCAGTCCACCGTCGCCGACACGTCGGCCTGGCCGATGTCAGAGCGGACCTGGCCTTCGCTGTTGCCGTAGCTGCGTGAGAACAGATAGTCGACCTTGCCGAACCACTTGCCGTCGAACGGATGCTCCAAGTACATATCCAGGCCGTAGTACTTGCGCTTCATGGTGGTGTTGAAGCCGAAGTCACCCTTCCAGCTCATCGGTACGTCGTAGTAACCGCCGCCGATCTTTGCGATCGAGTACACGGCGTCCTTGCCCGGATTCATCAGGAAGCTGCCCGGAATCTGGCCCGGATCGTAGGTCGTCGGATCGATACCCATCTTGTTCATCTTGGCGATGATCGAGGGAGCGTCGCCGATATCGTCGATCGCGTTGCGCAGGTTGCGATAGGTTGCCTTGGCGCCGTAGACCCACGCGTCGTTCAGCTTCTTGTCGAAGCCGAGGATGTACTCATCCTGATACTCCGACTTGAGGTTGTGGGTGGCGCCGACCTTGGGATCGCGCGGCTGGCCGTACTCGCCGTTAGCCGAGAACGGATTGCCCGCGCCCACGCTGGTGTCGAGCGGGCTGAGGCCGGTCGGCACACCGTTGGCGTCGATGCCGGTGTAGGTGTAATAGGTGCGGGTGTACAGCGACGAGCCGGCCGAGCGCAGCGCCACGCTGGTAGGCAAGGCGAGGTAGTAGCGACCGGCGTTGCCGTAGACCTTGAAGCTGGAGTCGCCGTTCACGTCCCAGCTGAAGCCCACGCGGGGCGCCCACTGCGGCGAAGTCAGACGCAGGTACGGCTTGGCACCGGCGTTGTAGTTGGTGAACTGATCGTTGCGCAGGCCCAGCTTGACCAGCCAGCGGTCGGTGACCTGCCAGCTGTCCTCGATGTACTGCGCCCGTTGTGCCACGCGCACCGAGGCGTTGTCATGGTAGTGGTACTGGGCCACGTAGTAGCCGGTCTGGCCGCCCGGCTGCGAGCCGGTGTTGCTTACCCAGGGCCGGTTCTCCCAGCCTGCACCCGTATCCGGGCCACCAGCCACATAGGAATTGGGGTCGCCCTGATTGTTGTACTCCCAAGCGTAGCCCAAGCTGCCGTCAGGGAATTTGGTGCCGGCGTCGATGTTCTTCACATCCTGGTTGTCGATACCAGCGGTCAGCGTGTGATCGCCCAGCTTGTAGCTCACGTCGACGCGCAGGTTGGTGTTCGTGGAGCGATGACCCGGCAGCGCAACCGTCGAGATATTCTGGCTGTTGGTGATCGGACTGCCGCCGTTGAGGCCCGGGTTCTGATCCTGGGCACCGAAGATGTAGGGGTAAGTCGGGTCGTAGCCCGGAGTGTTGCTGTACCAGGTGCCCTTCATCTTGCCGTACAGCGCAGATACCGTCAGGTCGTCGGTGATGTAGCTGGTGAACTTGGCTGAATAGACGTCGGCACCGTTCTTGGTGCTGGTGTCGTAGCTGTTGAACGCGCCCTCCGTCTGGGTGGCGTAGTCGAAATCGTTCAACGTGCCCGCGTAGGAGGACTTGTTGGAGGCACCGGTCACTTCGAGGATGTTGCTGTCGGTGATGTTCCAGTCCAGCTTGCCGTACCACTTCGGATTGTCGTAGCGGTAATGGGTCGTGAATGGCGCCACGTTGGAACCGGTGGACTGGCCCTGGCGACGCTCAGCTTCCACGGCCGCGAACAGGAACAGCTTGTCCTTGATCAGCGGGCCGCCGACGTAGGCGTCCACGGTGGTGATCGAGTCCTTGTTGTCATGACGGTACTGACGGATCGCGCCCTGGGAACCGTCCTTCTTGACGTAGTAGTAGTCCTTCGGATCGCTCTTCAGGTTCTTCGGGGTCCACTGGATCGCGGCACCGAAATGCCAATCATTGGTACCGCGCTTGCCGATCTGGCTGATCACGCCGCCATCGGAACGGCCGTAGGCAGCACCATAGCCGCCGCTCAGGATTTCCTGCTGGTCAATGGCACCGTACGGCAAGGTAATGCCGCCGAAACCGCTCAGCGGATCGGTGGTGTTGAAACCGTTGAGATAGTAAGCATTCTCGGTCGCCGAGGCGCCGCCGAACGTCACCACCGAGCCACCGGTCAGGTTGGTGAACAGGCCGCTGCCCTGAACCACGCCAGGAGCCAGCAATGCAATGGCTTCAGCGCTGCGAGCCAGCGGCAACTTGGCCAGCTGCTCGGCCGTGATGACCGTGCGGGAGTCGACACCGCTGACGTCGATGGTCGGCAGGGCGTTGGCCTGCACCGTCACCGCCGACAGGTTCTGGGCGTTCTGCGAACCGAAAGAAACTTCGGTGCCGGAACCCACGCGCAAGGTGACGTTCGAACGCGAATCGGTAGCCTGTCCGTTGTGCTGCAGGGTTACCGTGTAGCTGCCCAGCGGCAGCGCGTCGACCGTATAGCGACCCGTCGAGTCGACGGCAACCTGGCGGGTGATACCCGAGGAGCTCTTGACCAGCACGGATTCGCCGCTGCCGGGCTGAACCTGACCGAAAATACTGCCCGTGGTCGACTGCGCCAAAGCGCCGGTGCCGACCAGGCACAAACCAAGTCCGATCGCCAGAGATGTACGGCGCAACTGCCCCGTCGTGAAATTTTTACGCGAACTCATAAGTGTTAACTCCCCGAGGTTCAGCCCGAAATTTCCGGGCATATGAAACTTTCTTGTGTGTGTTTGTACATCCAGGGGCGGCATCCGGCCCGGCTGTACCTGGCATGCAGATCCCACGTTAAAACGTGCGGCCTTGCGCAAACTCTTGCACAAGTTATCGTGACGTTAATTCAACAAAACGCGAAGGTCAACACTTTCATAACCATAATTTTCCTTGGTGTGGCTTGACTTTTGCGGTTATCTTGCGATAGGTAACCCAAACCGCCTCTCTCGGCCTTCCCATGAACTCGCAAAAACTATCAACTCCTGTTGCCGGCAGTTTTGCAGAGCGCATTAACTTGCTGATTCAGCGCGTCGGCAGCGCGACGGAGATCGCCCGGAAGTGCGGGTTCTCAGAAGGCGTGGTCCGCAGCTGGCGCGACGGCAACACTGATCCCTCGCGGGCGCGTTGCGTCACCCTGGCTCGTACTCTGGGCATCTCGCTGGTCTGGCTGGTCGCGGGCGAGGGCGCTTTGCAGGCGGACCCGGGGGCACGCAATCTGGATGATCAGTACAATTCTGAAAAGATGACCCCGCACCGGGCTCGCCCCGACGACAAGCCGCCCGCCAGCACGGCGGTCGATGCCCAGCGACTGAACGCGGCGATGCGGATCCTGCAGTCGGAGCTGAGTCTGGCCGGCAGCCAGCTTTCCTTGTCCGACAACACGGATTTGCTGACCCAGCTCTATGAGATCCTGGCGCCAGGTGGTTCGCATGTGGATCCGCTGGCCATGGTGACGTTCAATGATCAGTTGGCCGAACGGATCCGCCGGGAACGCAGCACCGCCTGAGAGTTCCTCCGGTGACCCCATCGCCCATCGAGAAGCAATCGACCGACACTCCGGTTCGCCAGATCAGAGCAGGGCGATGTCGGCGATGGCGCTGAACTGGGCTTTCAGTTGTCCGAGCAATGCCAACCGGTTGGACCGCACCGCGGGGTCGTCGGCATTGACCAGCACGTTGTCGAAGAACATGTCCACTGGGGCCTGCAGTTGCGACAAGCGGGTCAACACGGCGGCATAGTCGCCGGCTCCCAGCGCCTCGGCGGTATCCCGTTGGGCCGAGGCCAGCGCATCGGCCAGCTCGCGCTCCGCCTCCGCCTCGAAATGCACGGGGTCGACAACGCGACTCGGAACGGAGGCGCCCTCCTCCATCTGCTTGCGCAGGATATTGGCGACTCGCTTGTTGGCGGCCGCGAGGCTGGCAGCCTCCGGGCGGCGACCAAACTCCGCGACCGCGCGCAGGCGACGGTCGAAGTCCAGCAGACTGGCCGGCCCCACGGCCAGCACGGCTTCGAATTGCGCATTGTCGAAGCCCTGTTCGGCGTAATAGCCGCGCAGGCGATCGAGCACGAAATCGCACAGCTCATCGACCAGAATCGCGCGCCGTTGGCCGGCATCGAGCGCTGGCGGTTTGCCGCCCTTGCCCGGCTTCAGGCCCGCTGCCAGGGCGGTGTCCGGCAGCTGCTGCAACGCCTCGAGGAAGCTGCCACGCAGGTCCAGTTCCAGTGCGCCTTCGATCAGCGTGCGCGCCAGACCCAGCGCGGCGCGGCGCAGGGCGAACGGATCCTTGTTGCCACTTGGCTTCATGCCGACCGCGAAAATGCCGGCGAGGGTGTCCAACCGCTCCGCTATTGCCAACACCTGGCCGAGCCTGTCGGCGGCGATTGCATCCCCGCCGAACCGTGGCTGGTAGTAGCTGTCGAGAGCCTCGGCCACATCGGCCGGCTCACCATCGTGACTGGCGTAGTAGCGACCCATCACGCCCTGCAATTCGGGAAATTCGCCGACCATGCGGGTCAGCAGATCACATTTGCCAAGGCTTGCAGCGCGCGTGGCGCCAGCGGCATCGGCGCCCACCCGGTTGGCGATGACACGGGCCAGTTCGGCCACTCGGATGCTCTTGTCCCACAGGCTGCCCAGCGCCTGCTGGTAGGTGACGCCCTTGAGCTGCTCCTGATAGGCGGCCAGCGGCGTCTTCAGATCCTCGTCCCAGAAGAACTTGGCGTCGGCGAAGCGCGGCCGGATCACCCGCTCGTAACCCTTGCGGATCTCGACGGGGTCGCTGCTGACGATGTTCGCGATGCCAATGAAGTGCTCGGTGAGTTTGCCGTCCGCGTCGAACACCGGCACGAACTTCTGGTTCGCCACCATGGTGGTCACCAGGGCCTCGGGCGGCACACTGAGGAATTCGCGCTCGAAGGTGCAGGCGATCGCCACCGGCCATTCGGTGAGGTTGGCCAGTTCATCCAGCAACGCGTCGTCCAGCCGCGGAACGCCGCCGGTTGATCCGGCCGCGTGTTCGATCTGATCGCGTATACGCTGGCGCCGCTCCAGTGGGTCGGCGAGCACCTTGCTGGCGCGCATCGCATCCAGCCAGCCATCAGCATCGGCCACGTGCACGGGTTGCGGATGCATGAAACGGTGGCCGCGCGATTTGCGGCCGCTTTTCAGGCCCAGCACCTCGCCGTCGATGATCTCGGCACCGTGCAGGATGACCAGCCAGTGCACCGGCCGTACGAAGCTGTAGTCGTGATCGGCCCAACGCATGGGCCGGGGAATCGGCAAAGCCTTCAGTGCTTCGTCGACGATGCCCGGCAGCAGCGAGGCTACCGCCTGGCCGCGAGTGATGGAGCGCCAGACGAACCACGCGCCTTTGTCAGTCCTCAGCTCCTCCAACCGCTCGACCGGAACCCCGCAGGATTGCGCAAAGCCGAGCAGCGCCTTGGACGGTCGACCTTCGGGATCGAGCGCGGCGCTCAGTGCCGGCCCCCGCCGTTCGACCGCCTGCTCGGGCTGGGTCGCGACTACGCCGGGAATGTGTACGGCCAGGCGGCGCGGCGACGCGTAAGCCTGGGCCAGATCGAGTTCCGCCACCACGCCACGCCTGGCGAGCCCATCGCAGATACCGCGCAGAAATGCGGCGGACAGCTCGTCCAGCGCCTTCGGCGGCAGTTCTTCGGTGCCCAGTTCGATCAGCAGCGATCTGGTGGCGCTCATGCGGCCTGCTCCTTCGCACTCAGGGAACGCGTGTGCCTCAGGCCTGGAAAGCCGAGGTTCTCGCGCTGCGCCACATATGTTTCGGCCACGCCGCGCGACAGCGTACGCACGCGCAGGATATAGCGCTGACGCTCGGTGACGCTGATCGCCCGGCGCGCGTCGAGCAAGTTGAACGTATGACTGGCCTTCATGACCTGCTCATAGGCCGGCAGCGGGAGGTTCGCCGCGATCAACTGGTTGGCGGTTGCCTCGCACACGTCAAACCAGCGCAGCAACTCGGCCACGTTGGCGAATTCGAAATTGTAGGTGCTCTGCTCAACCTCGTTCTGATGGAAAACGTCGCCATAGGTGACGGTGCCGCGCGGGCCGTCGGTCCAGATCAGGTCGTACACGTTGTCCACGTTCTGGAGGTGCATCGCCAGGCGTTCCAGGCCGTAGGTGATTTCGCCGGTCACCGGGCGGCACTCGATCCCGCCGGCCTGCTGGAAGTAGGTGAACTGGGTGACTTCCATGCCGTTCAACCAGACCTCCCAGCCGAGCCCCCAGGCGCCGAGCGTCGGCGACTCCCAGTTGTCCTCGACGAAGCGCAGGTCGTGTACCAGCGGATCGAGGCCGAGTTCCTTCAACGACCCGATGTACAACTCCAGGATGTTTTCCGGATTCGGCTTCATCACCACCTGATACTGGTAGTAGTGCTGCAGACGATTGGGATTCTGCCCATAACGGCCGTCGGTAGGCCGCCGGGATGGCTGCACGTAAGCGGCGGCCCAAGGCTCGGGCCCTAGCGCACGAAGGAACGTGGCTGGATGGAATGTGCCAGCGCCGACCTCGGTGTCGATGGGCTGCAACAACACGCAACCCTGTGCCGCCCAGTAGCGGTTGAGGGTCTGGATCACATCCTGGAAGGTGCGCGCGGACATGGCTTTCCGTGACCTTGGGTAAAGCGCGTTAGTATAGCTGCAGCTTGCTTTCCCACTGACTTTGCGCGCAAGCACTGGCACCGCGGGGATAGATCCGGATGGCCGCATCACCACAAATCGCATCCCTGCTCGGTCGCCGTGGTCGACTGGAGCTTGATGACCTGCTGGCGGCGCTGGTGGTTGACGGCTACCTGCTTGCCGAAGATGCCAAGCAGGTACGCATGGGCGCACGGGCCGGTCGCAGCATGGTGGAGCTGCACCCAATGGTATTGATCGCCAACGCCAAACTGGCGAATCAGAACGGAACGGGCCGTCCATTGAGTCTGGAAAACCTGACCGAATGGCTGGCAGGCCACGCGGGGTTGCCCTACCTGAAGATTGATCCGATGAAGATCAATGTCGCCTCGGTGACCCAGGTGGTGAGCCACGCCTATGCCAAACGCCATCGCATCCTGCCGATCGCGGCCGCCGCTGGCGAAGTGACCTTCGCCACCAGTGAGCCGTTCGACGCGGATTGGGCCCCCGATCTGGCGCAGATGCTGCGGCGGGACATCAAGCGTGTCGTGGCCAGCCCGATCGACATCAACCGCTACCTGCAGGAGTTCTACGGGGTCCAGCGATCGATCCAGCTGGCGCAGGATGCCAAGACCGGTAGCGATGCCTCCTCGGCCATCCTCAACTTCGAGCAGTTGGTCGAACTGGGCAAGAGCGGCGAGGTCGGCGCCGACGACCGCCACGTAGTACACATCGTCGACTGGCTGCTGCAGTACGCGTTCGAGCAACGCGCATCGGACATCCACCTGGAACCACGCCGCGAAACCGGGCATATCCGCTTCCGCATCGACGGCATCATGCAGAAGGTATTCGAGTTGCCGGCGCCGGTGATGACCGCGGTGACCGCGCGCATCAAGATCCTGGCGCGCATGGACGTCGCCGAGAAACGTCGACCCCAAGACGGCCGCATCAAGACTCGTTCCGCCTCCGGCCGTGAAGTGGAACTGCGCATTTCGAACATGCCCACCGCATTCGGCGAAAAGGTGGTGATGCGCATCTTCGATCCGGACCTGGTGGTCAAGGATTTCGCCCAGCTCGGCTTTGCCCCAGGCGAAGCCGCCAACTGGCGCAGCATGGTCGAGCGCCCGCACGGCATCGTACTGGTCACCGGCCCGACCGGCTCGGGCAAGACCACCACGCTGTACTCCACGCTGAAGCATCTTGCCACGCCGGAACTCAACGTCTGCACGGTGGAAGACCCCATTGAAATGGTCTCGCCGGAGTTCAACCAGATGCAGGTCCACGCCGCCATCGATCTGGATTTCGCCGCGGGGGTGCGCACGCTGCTGCGGCAGGATCCGGACATCATCATGGTCGGCGAGATCCGCGATCTGGAAACCGCCCAGATGGCCGTGCAGGCCTCGTTGACCGGCCATCTTGTTCTGTCCACGCTGCATACCAACGACGCGCCAAGCGCGGTCACCCGCCTGCTCGATCTGGGCGTGCCGCACTATCTGATCCAGTCGACCCTGACCGGCGTGGTCGCGCAGCGGCTCGTTCGCACCCTCTGTCCGCATTGTAAAAGGGCGGCGACGCAGGAACCGCAGGCATGGACCGTGCTCACCCACGGCTGGGCCGTCCCGATACCGGATCGCGTGTTCGAACCGGTCGGTTGCCTGGAATGCCGCAATACCGGGTTCATGGGCCGTACCGGCATCTACGAAATGATGAAACTGTCGCCCCGGCTGCGAGGATTGATTTCGGCGCAGCTCGACCTCAGCGGTTTTGGCCAGGCGGCGCTGTCCGAAGGCATGCGCCCATTGCGCATCTCGGCGGCTGACCAGGTAGCCGCCGGGCTCACTACAGTGCAGGAAATTCTCACCGTATTGCCGCCAATCGACGCGTTCGACGATACTCAGCCGTAAAGACGGCCAAACCGTACACACTATATATATCTCGCATGAAACCTGTATTGATCATCCGGACCGGTCGGGCGCCGGATACCATCCGCGCCCGCCATGGCGATTTCCCGCACTGGTTTCGGCTTGGCGCAGGGCTGCGTCCGCAACAGCTTCAGGTAGTGGACGTGGCCGCAGGTGAAGAGCTGCCAGCGCCCCGTGAAGTTGCGGGGGCCATGATCACCGGGTCCGCCGCCATGGTGACCGAGCGCGCCGCTTGGAGCGAACGCGTCGCCGGCTGGATCCGAGGCGCCATGGATGCTGAACTCCCGTTGTTCGGCGTGTGCTATGGCCATCAGTTGATGGCGCATGCGCTGGGCGGGCGAGTCGGGTACCTGCCGGGTGGCCGCGAGATCGGCACTCAGCCGATAGAACTCTCGCATCACGCCATGCACGACCCGCTGGCGGCCACGCTACCGGCGACTTTCCGCGCGCACACGACGCACGAACAAAGTGTGCTCGAGCCGCCTGTCGGCGCCACCGTGCTGGCTCGCTCAGTGCGCGATCCGCATCAACTGCTGCGCTATGGCCCGCATGCGGTCAGCACCCAGTTCCACCCTGAATTCAATGCCGAAGTGATGCGTGCCTACATCACGCGCAAACATGTCGACATGCTGGGTGAGGGCACGGACCCGCGCCAGATCTTCAGCGCCGTGGCGGCAACGCCCATGGCCCGCCGATTGCTGCGGCAATTCTCCCGGCGGCACGGCTGGGATGCCGTCATGGCGTGAAGTCTTGCGCCTCAACCACGCAAGCGGCGGGCGATCGCATCGCGTGAAAACAGGGCAAATATTAGACCGAACACGAATCCGCCTATGTGCGCCCACCACACATAGGCGCCATAACTCGGCCCTGCATAGCTGAACAGCAACTGCAACAGCACCCAGATGCCGATCAGCAGGAACGCCGGTACCCGCACAAACTCCAGGTACAGGCCCAGCGGCAGCACCAGGCCCAACCTGGCCCGGGGGAATAGCGCCACGTATGTACCCACCACGGCAGAAACCGCGCCACTGCAGCCAATGATCGGCAAGCGCACACCTGCCAGCGATAATGCGCCGATCAGGTTCGCGGCCACGCCGCCGATCACGAACAGCAACAAAAAGCGCAACGAACCCAGAGCTCGTTCACCAGGCAAGCCAAAGATCACCAGGAACAAAAGGTTGCTCAGCAGATGCAGCCAGGTCACATGGATGAACAGTGCGGTGAACAACCGCAGCAAGGCCGGGTCCGTCAGCTGTGGCAGCAATGCCTCGTGCGAGTCGAAAATATTCGCCGGCACGGTGCCCCACTCCAGCAGCAGCGAAATTCGCTGCGTTGGCGGCGTCAACGCCAAGCCGACGAAACACACCACGCATATCGTCACCACCAATAACGTGGCCCAGTTCCACCGGGGCCGGCGACGTGCTTCAACGTGAACAAACAATAGCCCGCTCCCTCAGACACGCCGGTGCGGCGACTCATGCATCATAGGCGATGGGAGATCTCCAGCAATGCTGCGTCCGGCGCCGCCCATGAAGGATGACTGCTTGGAGGCGCGCGACCTGCAACGCTGCAGCGGCTCCGTCACTCGGCATCACCGTCGACTCCCAAGGTGCTTGATGCTCTTGCCGGATAGCAAAACCAGAGAAACCCCACCGCTCAGGGCGGCGGTTGACATAAGACCCTGGCATAGACCTGTTGCAGCCGGCGGTCTTGGTCGCAGCCGCCGCATCCGACGGGCAAAAAAAACCCCCACCGGTCAGGGTGGAGGTTTTGGGA
>NZ_JBHSMK010000005.1:0-552332 GCF_042654965.1 Rhodanobacter umsongensis
GCCACCGAAACGTTCCGCACCGACCTTCGTCAGCGCCGCCGTCAGCGTCGTCTTGCCGTGATCCACGTGACCAATCGTGCCGACGTTGACGTGCGGCTTGGTGCGTTCGAATTTACCCTTTGCCATGCGCGCTAAACCCCGATGGAGTCAATGAATTGAAAGGAACCTGCCCTCAGGGGGCGTCAACCGTGAGGCCGAGTGGAATGGTGCTCATAACAGGAATCGAACCTGTGACCTCTTCCTTACCAAGGAAGTGCTCTACCGACTGAGCTACATGAGCAGAAACTTCAGCCGTCCTCCATGACGGCAACGAACAGACCAGCATCCGTGCTGGACAATTCAAAAAGCGTCGACTTCTGCGTTGTCTGCAATGGTCGACCTGTGAGGCAGTTGCAGCGCAATGGAGCGGAAGGCGGGAATCGAACCCGCGTAATCAGTTTGGAAAACTGATGTTCTACCATTGAACTACTCCCGCCCTGCGCGGAACACTTGCTGGTGGAGGGAGGTGGATTCGAACCACCGAAGGCGTAAGCCAGCAGATTTACAGTCTGCCCCCGTTGGCCGCTTGGGTATCCCTCCAACAAAGAACGCGTATTGTGTGGATCAGGTCCCGAACTGTCAACACCTTGCGGCGCCGATTCCCCGCGCGGAAGCGATTTTCCGCGGATATCGTCAGTCCGGCGAAGCCGCGCGCAGATCGACCAGTTGCTCCATGCCCTTGGACAACTTCAGCAGCTGTTCCGCCTGCCCCTGCAGCCGTCGCTCGTTGTCGTCGCGCGGCTCCCAGTGCGGTACCGGGGTTGGCTTGCCATCCGGATTGTCCAGCGCCACGAACACCATCACGCAACTGGTTGCCAGGCGTTGCTCGTCCTTGCGCAGGTCGCGCGTCAGCACATCGACCGCCATGTGCATGCTGCTGGTGCCGGTGTGGATAAGCCGCGCGCGCACGGTGACCAGATCGCCGATCAGGATCGGTGCGACGAACTGGATCCCGCTGACCGAGGCGGTGACGCAATACGCCCCGCTCCAGCCTACCGCGCAGGCATAACCCGCCTGATCGATCCACTTCATCGCCATGCCGCCGTGCACCTTGCCGCCGAAATTGACGTCGGTGGGCTGGGCGAGAAAGCGGAATGTCACTTCGTGCTGTTTTCCGGGCATGGGGGTCTCGCGGGCGGAATCCGAACCGCGAATTATGCCTGACTGCGCGTACGCGCCCGCACCGGAACCCGGTTTGCGGCCCGCCTGCCCCATGGCGGGATGCCAGAGGGAAACAGCGGGATTTGCCAGCGGCCTTGCGCAGCGAACCTCGCCGACGCCGCGCAGGCCGATGGCATCACTTTGCCAGCGCCCGGCCAGCGAGGTCTGCGTCAAGAATCAGCGGCCGGACCGGTTCGATGCACTCGACCGCTGCAAGCGCATGCCGCAGAAAGCCGACGGCCGGCCAGGTGGCATGCGTCAGCAGCGGACTGCGCAGCTTCGCCAAGGTCGGCAAGAGCGTGCGCGCCCGCGGCGGAACCCCTGTGGCTGAATCCACAGCTTCAGGTTCGCGAGGTGTTCGACATCGTCAAGGCGGTGCCGGCGAACGAGGTCTTTCTGCCCGCAGGAACTCGATGCCCACCTCGGCAGCGTGCGGCGGGAGACCGGGCAAGGCACCCCGACCGCCAGACCATTCGGACGGCAGCACTTCAGACGTTGAACAAGAAATGCAGCACGTCGCCGTCCTTCACGACGTAGTCCTTGCCCTCTTTGCGCAGCCGGCCTGCCGCTGCCGCGCCGGCCTCGCCCTTGTACTGGATGAAGTCGTCGTAGCCGACCGTCTCGGCGCGGATGAAGCCGCGTTCGAAGTCGGTGTGGATCACCCCGGCGGCCTGCGGCGCGGTGGCGCCGCGCTTCACCTGCCATGCGCGCACCTCCTTCACGCCGGCGGTGAAATAGGTCTGCAGGTCGAGCAGCTTGTAACCGGCGCGGATCACCCGGTTCAAGCCCGGCTCGTCCAGGCCCATGTCCTTGAGGAACTCGTCGCGGTCGGCGTCTTCCAGTTGCGCCATTTCCTCTTCGATCGAGGCGCACACCGGCACCACTTCGGCGCCTTCGGCGGCGGCGCGAGCGCGCACGGCATCCAGCAGCGGGTTGTTCTCGAAGCCGTCGTCGGCGACGTTGGCGATGTACATCAGTGGCTTCAGGGTGAGCAGGAACAGGTCGCGCACCAGCGCTTTCTCCTCCTCGTCCAGGCCCAAGCTGCGCGCGGACCGCCCCTCATTCAGGCCCGCCGACAGTTTCTGCAGCACCGGCTTGCGCGCCATGGCTTCCTTGTCGTTGGCCTTGGCCGCGCGTTCGGCGCGGTTCAACGCCTTGTCCACCGATTCCAGGTCAGCCAGCGCCAGTTCGGTATCGATGGTCTCGATGTCGGAGATCGGGTCGACCTTGCCGGCGACGTGGATCACGTCGCCTTCGAAGCAGCGCACCACGTGGGCGATCGCATCGACTTCGCGGATGTGCGCCAGGAACTTGTTGCCCAGGCCTTCACCCTTCGATGCCCCGGCAACCAGCCCGGCGATGTCGACGAACTCCACCGCGGTCGGGATCACTTTTTGCGGATTGACGATCGCGGACAGAGCATTCAGCCGCGGGTCCGGCACCGGCACCACCCCGACGTTCGGCTCGATCGTGCAGAACGGAAAGTTCGCCGCCGCAATACCCGCCTTGGTCAGCGCGTTGAACAGGGTGGACTTGCCGACATTGGGCAGTCCGACGATGCCGCATTTGATGCCCATGATGGAACTCCGGGGAAACAGGGAATAGGAGCGGGGAACGAGGAAAATGAAGTCCGGGGAGACGTGAGCGCTGCAAGCATGGAGCGAGCGTCTATGTTCCCCGTTCCCCGTTCCCTGTTCCCGTTGTATGCAGCAGCTGCATCGCCTTGTCGAACTGGCCGTCCACCGCCAGCGGCAGCACGTCCATGGCGCGCGCGATACCGTCGAGGATCGCATTCTCGTCCTGCGCCGACGGCCGCCCCAGCACCCACGGCGTCACCTGGTCGCGATGACCGGGATGACCGATGCCTACGCGCAGGCGATGAAACTTGCCGTGACCCAGGTGGGCCATGATGTCGCGCAAACCGTTCTGGCCGCCGTGGCCGCCGTCGAATTTCATTCGTACGGTACCCGCAGGCAGATCCAGATCGTCATGCGCGACGAGGCACTGTTCCGGTTCGATCTTGTAATAGCGCAACGCCGATACCACGGCGATGCCGCTCTTGTTCATGAAAGTGGCCGGCTTGAGCAGCCATACCTGCTGGTTGCCGATGCGCACGCGGCAGCTTTCGCCGTGCAGCTTGCCGTCGAAACCGAAGCGCTCACCCTGCCCGCTGGCGAGAGCGTCCACAAACCAGAACCCGGCATTGTGCCGGGTTCGGAGATATTCGGCACCGGGGTTGCCCAGTCCGACGATGAGTTGCAGTCCAGCCATGGGCAGCCAGCCAGGCGAGTCCCGCGCTCGATGCGAGCGCGGGACTGCATGACTTACTTCTTGTCGGCAGGCTTGGGGGCGGCCTTGGTGGCAGGCTTGGCAGCCGCCGCCTTGTTCGCCTCGGCCTCGGCCTCGGCAGCGGCGTCCTCGGCGGCGTCCGCAGCGCTTTCCTTGACCACGTTCACCGTGACCACCGGAATGTCGTGCGCTTCGCCCAGCTGCAGCGCGGGCAACTCGACCTTGGGTGGCAACTTCAGATCCGACAGGTGGATGATGTCGCCCGCCTTGAGCGAGCCCAGATCCAGGTCGATGAACTCGGGCAGATCCCGCGGCAGGCAGAGGATTTCCACCTCGGTCAGGTTGTGCGAGATCACCACACCGGAAGTCTTGCCGGCGGAGGAGGTTTCCTGGTTGAGGAAGTGCAGCGGCACGTTCACGCGAACCTTCGCGTTCTCGTCGATGCGCAGGAAATCCATGTGCATCATCAGTTGCTTGAACGGGTGCTTCTGCCAGTCGCGCACCAGCACCTTCTGCACCTTGCCATCGACGTTCAGGTCGAGCACCGAGGAGAAGAACCACTCGTGCTTGGCGGCGAGCAGGATCGTGTTGTGCTCGATCTGGATGCTCTCCGGAGCCTGGTCACCACCGTACACGACGGCCGGCACGTAAGCGGCACGACGCAGGCGGCGGCTCGCACCTTTCCCCTCGTCCTTGCGGCTTTGCGCCTTGATTTCATGAGTCTTGGACATTTCGTTGCTACCTAGGTTTTTTAAGAACCGCCTCGCGGCGGTTGCATGACTTTTCCGCGACCAGAAAAGCCGGTGGTGCCGGACGGCTGGGCCGCCACGGCGGGAATCAGTGGATCAATCCACGTACAGCGAACTCACCGACTCGCCGAAGGCGATGCGGCGAATGGTTTCCGCCAGCAGCTCGGCGACCGAAAGCTGGCGGATCTTGGCGCAGGCCTGCACTTCGGGGCGCAGCGGCAAGGTGTTGGTGACCACCAGCTGGTCGAGCAGGGAGCCTTCGATATTGCTGACCGCCGCACCCGACAGCACCGGATGCACACAGTAGGCAACCACCTTGCGGGCGCCGCGCTCCTTCAGCGCCGCCGCTGCGGCACACAGCGTACCGGCCGTGTCGACGATGTCGTCGACCATCACGCAGGTCTTGCCTTCCACGTCACCGATGATGTTCATCACGGTGGATACGTTCGCCCGCGGACGGCGTTTGTCGATGATGGCCAGATCGGCATCATCCAGGCGCTTGGCGATCGCACGCGCACGCACCACGCCACCGACGTCCGGGCTGACCACGATCAGGTCGTCCATGCTGTGGCTGCGCCAGATATCGGCCAGCAGCACCGGCGAGGCATATACGTTGTCGACCGGGATATCGAAGAAGCCCTGGATCTGGTCGGCGTGCAGGTCCACCGTCAACACCCGGTCGACCCCGGCGGCGCCAATCATGCGGGCGGCCAGCTTGGCGGTGATCGGCACCCGCGCCGAGCGCGGCCGGCGATCCTGCCTGGCATAGCCAAAATACGGAATCACCGCGGTGACGCTCGCGGCCGAGGCGCGCTTGAGCGCATCGGTGAGCGCCAGCAGTTCGAACAGGTTGACCGCGCTCGGCGCGCCGGTCGGCTGCAGCACGAACACTTCCTGCCTGCGGACGTTCTCCTCGATCTCGATCTGCACTTCGCCGTCACTGAACGTGCCGACCAGCGCCTTGCCCAGCGGCACGCCCAGCCGATGGGCGACATCCTCGGCCAATGCGCGATGAGCGTTACCGGTAAACAGCATCATCGGGGTGGACGTGTCCACTTAAGCTACCTCGAAAACTTGACCATCATGAAATGGCTGGGGCGGCAGGATTCGAACCTGCGTATGCGGGAATCAAAATCCCGTGCCTTAACCAGCTTGGCGACGCCCCAGTAAATGTGTGTTCGCTCGTATCTGTCTCTGTCGACAGCCGCGATGCCCGCGACCGTCAGGTAGTGCGTGCCGCCCGATCCGCGCCCCGGTGGCGCGCCAATGCATCCTGCAGCGGTGAAACCTCGACACCCGTGGCCACCCGCGCCGTGAATGCCGCCGGACATTGCGCTGCCACAGCGCATGCCCGATGGAGCGAACCGGTTTCGAGAAACACGCAACCGCCGCTGCCGGACAGTCGCGCCTGACCGAAACCGTCGAGCCAGTCCAGTGCCGCCGCCACCCGCGGGTGCCGTGCACGCACCACCGGCGTGAAGGCGTTTTCCGTCGTTTCACCGGAAACAAAGGATGAAATTGTCGCCCGCGGCGCATTTCGTGTCAATTCAGGCGCTTGAAAAAGCGCGGCGGTCGGCACCGGCTCGTGCGGGTCCAGCACCACATAGTGGCGTGGCGGCAGGGCCAGCACCGTGAGCTTTTCACCGATGCCTTCGGCCCAGGCCGAGCGCCCCCGCACGAACACCGGCACGTCGGCACCGAGCTGACGGCCCAGTTCGGCCAGCGCATCGTCGCCCAGATCCAGCTGCCACAGCCAGTTCAGTGCCACCAGCACGGTTGCCGCATCGGAGCTGCCGCCGCCCAGCCCGCCGCCCATCGGTATGCGCTTGTCCACCTCGATGTCCACGCCGGCAGCCGCGCCCGCATGCCGCTGCAGCAGCAGCGCCGCACGCACCATCAGATCATTGTCGGCAGGCACGCCGGGCACGTCGTGCAGGCGGCAGATCTCGCCGTCATCGCGCAGGCGCAGGCGGATCTCGTCGCCCCAGTCGAGCAGGCGAAACACCGTCTGCAGTTCGTGGTAGCCGTCCGGCCGGCGCCCGACGATGCGCAGGAACAGGTTCACCTTGGCTGGCGCCGGCCACACCGTCCATTCGTCGCGTACGGGCGCGGACAACGACCGGCTCATGAAAACCCGCAGGTGCTCGGGAAGTCCGTTCTCGCGATCGCGCTCGCGCGCATAGGCAAACGCCGGGTCGCTCTTGTCGACCATGGCGAAGCCGTGTTTCGCGTAGAACGGCGCGTTCCAGGGCACCTCGGCCAGCGTGCCCAGATCGACACGCCGATAACCGGCGCCCCGCGCCCACGCGCAGGCGTGTTCCAGCAGGGCCGCGCCGATGCCGCGCTGACCGTAATCCGGCAATACGTCGATATCGGCGATGCCGATGACGCCGCCGCCGGCGTCGGTATCCAGCCAGACAAACCCGACCGGCAGGCACGCCTCGTTCAGGGCCACCCAGACCAGGCCGCGACTGATCGCCTGCTGAAGCAGTTCCGGCGGAATCGACATCGCCGAGTAACTGGCCCATGCCGGATGACCGCGAAACAACTGCACGGCCTTGCGCTCGATCGCACACAGGGCGTCGACCTGACTCGGATCTGCATGTTCGATGTGGATCGCCATGGTGATTCCGCAGGTGCGCGACGGGTCGGCCGCCGGAGGCAAAGGCCGACACGACCGGTCGGGCGACGGGTTTACTGGAACTGCCACGACTCGATGGACAGCTTCACCTTGTAGGGTGGCCTTTGCGCGTACACCTTCGTCGGCAGCGGCGGCGACCTGGTGGTGTCCCATTCACGGTAATCAACCGTCCAGTCGTCCTGCTGCAGCAGCGAGGGCAGCCGATTCACGCCGAAATCCAGTTCGGCCGGGCCACCGTCGGCGCGCAAGCCGAGCACCCAGGCGCGCAGGTCGCGCAGCGGCACTTCCCAGCCCAGCGCCTTGCGCATCAGTGCCTCGGCGTCCGGCCCGCGCAGCGGGCCTGGATCGAGACCTTCCAGCATGGCGCCGGCGGCATCGCCACTCAACCGGAAGCTTTTGCCGGTGATGGGCCCGCGCAGCACGAACTCGTAGCGGTCGCCGTTCTGCGTCCAGCTGAAGCTGCCGCTGCCGCCATCCTTGCCATCGGACACGCCGAGCCGGCCCTGCAGCGTCCAATGATCGGCGTGGGCCAGCGCCCTCTCGCGCGCCCGCTGCGCGTTGAACAGGCCGGCATCGCCCTTCATGCGCACGGGCGGCACGCAGGCGGCGAGCAGCAGCGGCAGCGCGGCTGCGAAGATCCTCAAAACCGGCTTCATGGCTGCAATCGCTTCAAGGTTTCCTGCAGGCTGCGGCTGTTCGGCTCGAGCTTGCGCACGTCGTCGAAGACTTTCCGCGCATCCTGTCGGCGGCCCAGTTTCCACAGCACCTCGCCCAGATGCACGCCGACATCGGCGTCCTGGCGCGCGGCCCACGCGCCACGCAGGGTTTGCGCGGCTTCTTCCAGGTGACCCAGCCGGTATTGCAGCCAGCCCCACGAGTCGGCCACGGCCGGGTCGTTCGGTTTGGCCGCGCGCGCGGCGCCGATCAATCGCTCGGCCGTGGGCAGGTCGCGGTTCGCATCCGCCAGCGTGTAGCCCAGCGCATTGCTGGCATCGACGTCGCCGGGTTTGATCTTCAGCAATTGCTGGAAATCCTTCACCGCCAGATCGATCAGGCCGCCGTCGGCATAGGCGAGGCCGCGGCCGTACAGCAGGCCCGGGTCGTTCGGCATCACCTGCAGGGCGCGGCTGAACGCCGTCTGGGCCTTGGCATACTGCTGCTCCGCCAGATACAGCTCGGCGTCGGCCTGCCAGGCCTGGCGCAATTGCGCCGGCTGATCCAGCGAATCCATCTGCAGCTGTTCCAGCAATCGATGCGATTGGGCGAGTTTGCCTTGCGTATGCAGGATCACCGCGCTGCGCAGGTCGGCATCGAACGCATGCGGATCACTGTCACCCACCTGGCCATACCATCCCAGCGCCTCGGCGTCGCGATGTTGCATCTCGGCCAGCTGGCCGAGCAGATACGCGCTTTTTTCGCGCACCTCGGGCGATGCGTTCTGCAAGTTCCGATAAAGCGCCGCCAACGCCTTGCCGTCCTTGTTGTGGGCGGCAAGCCCCGCCCGCAGCGCGTAGGTCTCGGCATCCTGCGGGCCCCGCTCAAGCAGCCTGGACGCGCCCGCATAGTCACCGGCCTCGCTCAGCATGCCGGCATAGGCCAGCCGCAGGCGCGCGTTCTTCGGCTGCCGGGCGAGCGCCTTCTGCAGCAGCGCGCGGGCACCGTCGCGATCGCCGTCCGTGAACTTCATCTGCGCCGCCCAGACGTAGGTCTCGGCACTCTTAAAGCGCTGCACCGCCGCGTCGGCGATCCGCACGGCGTAGCCGTGGCGGCCGAACTTGTCGCCCAGCTCGCTCATCGCCAGCCACGCCTGCGCGTCGCCCGGCAACCGTTGCGGGGTGGCCAGCGCCTCCAGCAGGCGGCCGGCCTGGGCCTGGTCGCGTGCGCCCACCAGCACGCGGCCAAACTGGCGCCACGCATCTTTGGCGCCACTGGCCGTCAGCAGTTCCAGTTGCTGGCGGGCCGCGTCGGCATCGCCATGATCCAGCGCCAGTTCGGCGCGCGCCTTCGCCATCTCAGCCGGCTTCGCGCCCAGCACCTGCCAGCGATCCAGCGCACGCTGGGCTGCCGCACTGTCGTGGATGGCGATGGCCAGGCCGGCGGCGCGTTCGGCCACCTTGGGGTCGCCGCTCAACGCCATCGCCTTGCCGTAGTGCTCCGATGCCGCCTTCAGGTCGGAATGGTTCAGCGCCATCTCGCCGGCCATCAGCTGGGCCATGGCGTCGTGGTCGGCATCCGGCGTGGCTACCACCAGCCGCGCCAGCGGCTGCGGCGTGGCCGTGGCCTGCGGCGCCGGGCGCCGCGCTGCGGCGGCACAGGCACCCAGTCCCAGCGCCAGCAGCGCTACTGCCGTAAAATGCCGCACTTGCTTGAACTTGGCTGACCCGCTGCGCACACTACTCTCCATACGTTGCCCGTTTCGACCGCACCTGTCCTCACCGGCACGCGCCGCCAAGCTTAGCCTACGTCGCCCGCCCCCTGCCGCCGAGATGCCTCCCACACCATGCCGCTGATCGCCCTCGGGCTCAATCACCTCACCGCGCCGGTCAGCCTGCGCGAGCAGGTGGCGTTCGACATGGACGCCGCCGGCGAGGCGCTGCTCGAACTGAGCCGCGAGCCGGGGGTCGAGGAGGCGATGATCCTGTCCACATGCAATCGCACCGAGCTGTATGTCGGCGTGACGGCCGGGGCCGAGGACATCCCGCGCGTGTGGTTGAGCCGTCATCATCGTCTGACCCCGGGCAAACTGGATGAGTTCCTGTATCGGCACGACGAGGGCGATGCCGTGCGCCACATGTTCCGCGTCGCCACCGGGCTGGATTCGATGGTACTGGGCGAGCCGCAGATCCTCGGCCAGGTGAAGGACGCCTACCAGCAGGCGCGTGACGCGCAGTCGTTGAAGGCACCGCTGGACCGGCTGCTGCAGCACACCTTTGCGGTGGCCAAACGCGTTCGCACCGACACGCGCATCGGCGCTCATACCGTTTCCGTCGCGTTCACCGCCGTGCGCCTGGCCGAGCAGGTCTTTGCCGACATCAAGCAGGCTTGCGTACTGCTGATCGGTGCCGGCGACACCATCGAACTGGCCGCCCGCCACCTGGCGGAGAAACAGGCGCGGCGGCTCATCGTGGCCAATCGCACCCTGGAAAGCGCACAGGAGCTGGCCGGCCGCTATGGCGGCTATGCGATATCGCTGGCCGAGCTGCCGCAGCACCTGGCCGAGGCCGACATCGTGATTTCCTCCACCGCCGCGCGGCAGCCGGTCGTGACGCGCGCCATGGTCGAGCAGGCGATGGCCACGCGCAAACGCAAGCCGATGTTCATGGTCGACATCGCGATGCCGCGCGACATCGAAGATGCCGTGCGCGACCTGCCGGACGTCTACCTTTACGGCATCGACGACCTGCACCAGGTGATCGACGACAACCGCCGCTCGCGCGCCGCCGCCGCGCACGACGCCGAGGCGATCATCGACCTGCAGGTGGATCGGTACATGGCCTGGCGCCGCGCGCTGACCGTGAGGAACCCCGCACTGGACATGCGCCAGCATGCCGAGGGTTACCGCGACGAAGTGCTGGGCAAGGCCCGCGCGATGCTGGCTCACGGCAGGTCGCCGGAAGAGGCGCTGGCGTTCCTCGCCAACACGCTCACCAACAAGCTGCTGCATCATCCCAGCGCAAGGCTGCGCGAGGCCGCGCTGAGCGGCGACCTCGACCTGCTGCACGCCGCCGGCCGGCTGTACGGGCTGGATGAAGAGCAAGCGAAGCGGGACGCATAGCGAGGGCGGCTGGCTGCCGCTGTCCCATCGTCATTCGCCGCGGCAAGGTTCGCCTGCCCGCCGCGCCTCCCTCGCCCACCGTTGCTGCCCCCATGACCCCATCGATCCGCCGCAAGCTCGAAGCACTGGCCGAGCGCCACGAGGAAATCGGCCGGCTGCTGTCGCAACCGGACGTGCACGCCGACAACAGCCGTTTCCGCGCGCTCTCGCAGGAGTATGCCCAGCTCGAACCTGTCACCGGCTCGCTGCGCGAGCATGAGCAGGTCGAGCGCGAGCTGGCGGAAACCCGCGCCATGCTGGACGACCCCGAACTGCGCGAGATGGCCGCCGACGACCTGCTGCGGCTGGAACAGCGCCTGCTCGATCTGGACGGCCAGTTGCAGTTGCTGCTGTTGCCGAAGGACCCGCGCGACCAGGCCAACCTCTACCTGGAGGTGCGCGCCGGCAGCGGCGGCGACGAGGCGGCGATCTTCGCCGGCGACCTGTTCCGCATGTACCTGCGCTACGCCGAGGGTCGCCGCTGGCACGTCGAGATACTCAGCGAGCATGCCGGCGAGCATGGCGGCTACAAGGAAATCGTGGCCCGCGTCGAGGGTGGCGGCGCGTACTCGCAGCTGAAATTCGAGTCCGGCACGCACTGCGTGAAACGGGTGCCGGTCACCGAGTCGCAGGGGCGCGTGCATACCTCCACCGCCACCGTGGCGGTGCTGCCGGAGCTGGACGAGATCGAGGACGTACCGATCAATCCGGCCGACCTGAAGGTGGACACCTTCCGCGCCTCCGGTGCGGGTGGCCAGCACGTCAACAAGACCGATTCGGCGATCCGCATCACCCATCTGCCGACCGGCACGGTGGTCGAGTGCCAGGAGGAGCGCAGCCAGCACAAGAACCGTGCCCGCGCGATGAGCCTGCTGAAAGCCCGCCTGCTCGACGCCGAACGCAGCAAGCAGAGTGCCGAGCAGGCCGAGACCCGCCGGCTGCAGGTCGGCACCGGCGATCGCAGCCAGCGCATCCGGACGTATCGCTACAAGGACAATCTGGTCACCGACCACCGGATCGGCCTGAACCTCTACAGCCTCGCCGAGATCATGCAGGGCGACCTCGGCGAGTTGATCGGCACGCTGACCCGCGAGCACCAGGCCGACCAGTTGCAGGCGCTCGGCGACCACTGACAGCGCCGTCACGGCGGAGCGGGATAACCTGTCCGGCATCCTCTGGCGGCAGTCGACAAGATGAGTCCCGAGATTCTGGAACCTGCAGCAGCTGGAGATCCCATGGGCAAGCGCTACCGCAAGGCGATGAAGGAACTGCAGCTCGAACTGATCCGGCTGCAGCATGGCTTGCACTGCAGCGGCAAACGGCTGCTGGTGATCTTCGAAGGCCGTGACGCCGCCGGCAAGGGCGGCACCATCAAGGCCATCACGCAGAGCCTGGACACGCGCGGCTACCGCATCGCCGCGTTGCCGAAGCCGAGCGCGCAGGAGACCACGCAATGGTATTTCCAGCGCTACGTCGCCCACCTCCCCAGTGCCGGCGAGCTCGTGCTGTTCGACCGCAGCTGGTACAACCGCGCCGTGGTGGAACCGGCAATGGGCTTTTGCAGCACAGCGCAGTACGAGGCCTTCCTCGACGCCGTGCCCGCCTTCGAGAAGCTGCTCACCGACGACGGCATCATCGTGCTCAAGTACTGGCTGACGGTCGATCAGGCCGAGCAGGAAAAGCGCTTCGCTGAACGCGCCGACGATCCGCTGAAACGCTGGAAGCTCTCGCCGGTCGACCTGGTCGCCCGCCAGAAGTACGTCGAACTGGGCAAGCTGCGCGACGTGATGATCGAACGCACCCAGCGCGAGCATGCACCGTGGTTCGTGGTTGATTTCAACGACCAGAAGCGAGGCCAGGTCAACCTGATCCGCCACCTGCTGCAGCAGGTGCCGCTGCACGACGAGCCGATCCCCAAGCCGAAGCTGCCCAAGCTCAAGGGCAAGCCTGAAACCGAGCACGTCACCGCGCAGGTGGCGCGCGTGCCGGATACGTTCTGACCTTCAGCCGGTATGGAACCCGCGCAGATCCTGCTCGGGCAACGCTTCGCGACTGACCGCCTCGACCCGCGCCGCCGGCGGCCCCTGCCGCAGCCAGCGCTCCAGCGCATCGAGCGCATCCGCCGGCCCGCAGGCCACGACTTCGACCCGGCCATCCGGCCGGTTCCTCGCGTGTCCGGCCAGGCCCAGGCGCAACGCCTGCTCGCGGGTACTGGCGCGATAGAACACGCCCTGCACGCGGCCGCTGACGATGAAACACGCGCTCGCCATCACGGCGTACCCATCACGGCTGGCCGATCAGCGCCGCCAGCGACGTCTCGGTGACCGGGCCGACGATGGGCTTGGTCACCTTGCCGTCCGGCCTGATCAGATAGGTGGTCGGCAGGCCGCGCGGCTCGTCGAAATCCTTCGGCGGCTGGTCCAGCGTCACCTGCGCGACCGGGTACACCACCGGGTGCTTGACGAGGAACGCCTTGATGTCGGCCGGCTCGCTGTCCTCGTACGCCAGCCCGATCGCCACCACGTTCTTGTGCGCGGCGACGAAGCGCGAGATGCCCGGCATTTCCTTGATGCACGGCACGCACCAGGTCGCCCAGTAGTTGACGATCACCCACTTGCCGCGCTGCGCGGCAAGGTCGAAGGTCTTGCCGTCCAGCGTGGTGACGTGCAGCGTCGGCCGGGCCGGCATCGCCGCCCGCGCGGGCGCGATGCACGCGAGCCCCAGGACCAGGGCGATGGCCGGGCCGGTTGCGGACAGGTTCATGGGAAGAGCTCCTTGGTGTCGGCGGCGGGATCGGCCGTCGGGGGATAGATCTGGTCGAGCCGCACACCGAGCCTGGCCTGCAGCGCCGATGCCAGCTCCGCCAGCATCGCCAGCAATTCGGGCGGCAAGTCCATGCCCAGCGCGGCAACCTCCTGCACCGGCTGCAGCGGCAGGCGATAGTCGGTGTGGCGGTAAACGCGCAGCAGGTCGGTGCTGTCCAGGCTGCGGCAGAGCAGCCAGCCGCCAGCCTCGCCCCGCTGGATCAGGTCGGCCTGTTGCAGATCATCGAAATAGGCGGCGATCAGCGCGCTGCGCAGGTACGGCTCCTTCAGCCGCACCGTGGCCGGGTCGACGCATCCGCCTGCGCGCTGGGCGTCGACGAAATGCCGCAGCACCACCAGCAGGCCGAGGAACTCGGCGCCCTCGGGCAGCGTTTCCATCGGCGGGTGATATTCGAACGCGGAGGCCGAGGCGGCGATCGACGCGGCCAGGATCACGATCACCCACGACATGTAGATCCACAGCAGGAAGATCGGGATCGCCGCCAGCACGCCGTAGATCTGCTGATAGGTCTGCGCCTGCTGCACGAACACGGTGAAGCCCCAGCGCGCGATCTCGAACAGCACCGCGCCAAGCAGCGCGCCAATGGCCGCATCGCGGCGCGACACCTTGCAGTTCGGGATCACCGAGTACATCAGCCACAACGTGAAAAACGTCACCAGGAACGGCAGCGTGCTCAGCAGGCTGCGCGCGATGCCGCCCAACTGGTCGGCGGCGCTGTGCAGCAGCGGTGCGGCGGTCACGTACGACGTCACCGCGATGCCGCCCACCACCAGGATCGGCCCCAGCGTCAGCGCCGCCCAGTACAGCAGCAGGCGCGAGCCCCAGCCGCGCGGCTGGTGCACGCGCCAGATCCGGTTCAGCCGGTCCTCGATGCTGATCATCATCGCCAGCGCACTGAACAGCATCACCAGGATGCTGATGCCGGTGAGCTTGCTGGCATTGGCGGCGAAACCCAGCATGGTCGCCTGCACCGCCTCGCCGGTCGACGGCACGAAATTGTTGAACACGAAATTGATCAGCGTGTCGCGCGCCGGCTGGAACACCGGGAACGCCGAGAACATGGCGAACACCGCCACCGTCAGCGGCACCAGCGAGACCAGGGTGGTGTACGACAGCGCACCCGCCGTCTCGAAGCACTTGTCGTCGACGAAGCGCTGCCAGATGAAGCGGCTGAAGCTCAGCGTGCGTTCGCGATTGAAGCGTCTGACCATCGTTATCCTTGCGTTGGCGGCACCACCCCGCGCCAACTTGGCGGGCATCGGTCGGTACACTAGCGTATTGCCGATGAATGTCCCAAAGCCGTGAGCGCCGCCGCATGACCCTGGAAATCCTCGTCCTCTACTACAGCCGCAGCGGCCACACCGCGCAGATGGCGCGGCTGGTCGCGCGCGGCGTCGAGGAGGTCCCCGGCGTGCTTGCGCGCCTGCGCCAGGTGCCGCCGGTGGCGCCCGTCACCGAGATCGCCCAGCCACCCGAGCCGGAGGACGGCGCGCCCTATGTGACCCGACAGGACCTGCTCGACTGCGCGGGCCTGGCGATGGGCAGCCCCACCCGCTTCGGCAACATGGCCGCGCCGCTGAAATATTTTCTCGACACCACCGGCGCCGAATGGGCCAGCGGTACGCTGGCCGGCAAGCCGGCGGCGCTGTTCACGTCCACCAGCACCATGCACGGCGGCCAGGAATCCACCCTGCTCTCGATGGCCCTGCCGCTGCTGCATCACGGCATGCTGATCGTCGGCCTGCCCTACACCGAGCCGGCGCTGACCAGCACGCAGAGCGGCGGCACGCCGTATGGCGCCAGCCATGTCGCCGGCGCCGGCGGCGACAACCCGATCAGCGAGCACGAACGCGAACTGGCCCGCGCACTCGGCCGGCGGCTGGCCGACGTGGCCCGTCGACTGGCGGACAGATCATGACGGCCGCCACGCGCGCGCCCATCCTGCCCGTCTACCGCATCGGCCTGGCCGCCTGGGCCTTGCTGGTCGTGCTGCAACTCGCCTGGCACGCGTGGCTGGTGCCGCCGCAGAGCCTGCCGCTGACCCTGGTACTCGCGATCACCGTCGTCCCGTTGCTGCTGCCCCTGTTCGCCCTGCGCGACGTGCGCCGCGCCCTGCTCTGGGTCGGCATCCTCAGCCTGTTCTACTTCTGCCACGGCGTGTCCGAGGCATGGAGCTCGGCGGGCGAGCGCTGGCTGGCGATCGCGGAAATCGCGCTGACCGTGCTGCTGATCGCGGCGCTGGGCGCCGGGGTGAAGCGGCGCCCGCCCACGCCGCCAACGCACGGCTGAGCCGCGGCGTCGCGCCGGCTGGCGCTTACCGCACGGGAGTCAGGGCGCGATGTCGGTGTTCGGCGAGATGGCGTGCAGCATGCTGCGATACGACTCGATCACGCTGTCGGGGATGTCCTGCGCCACCAGCAGCGCGTAGGTCTCCTCATGCTCCAGGTGAAACTCGTAGATCAGCGCCGCCGGATTCGGGTGCGACTTGGTCAGCGCCCGCAGCGATACCTGCAGGGCGGCCATCATTCCGTAGATCTTGTCGTTGGTCACCGGCTCGATGGGATCGGTCATGGAGGGTCTCGCGGCTGGAGTGGGATGGCGGTGCTTCTGCGCACCTTGGAAGCGGGATCAATCCGGCGCCGCCCTCGCCCGATTTCGGTCGGCGTCGATTGAAACGCCACTCGACGTCGAGTGCGGCGGCAGTCGGCACCGACTATCCAGCACCCGGCGCCGATAGCATGATGTCCGGCGCCAACAGGCCCATGGTCGGCGCCGATGTCGCGCCAGTCGGCGGGGAGGCAAAAACCCTCGACGGGGATGTGCCGATACCCGGCGGGGAGTGTTGAACTGCCGGCGCCGGGTGCGCCGCCATCGGCGGGGATAAGCGAAGCCTCGGCGGAGACTGCCGCGCCGTCGGCTGGGATGGCGCGATACCCGGCGCCGACGCTCCGATACCCGGCGTCGGGCATCCGACACCCGGCGGGAAACGGCTGGCGCCGCCCGCCGGGCCTGGCTGCTCAGGCGGTTGCCGGCTCCGGTGTGGCCTGACCGGCACGCGTGCCGGGGAAGCGCTGGCGCAGGTCGTCATAGATATCCTGCGCGCCGGCGCGGCTGCGGTGCGCCGCCTCGCGCACGCTCTGGTAGTAGGCCAGGTCGGCCATCCATACCTCGCTGGACACCAGTTGCACCGTGTCGTCCACGCTGGTCGCCAGCGTCTGCAGCTCCGCCGCAAAACGCAGCAGCTGGGCGCGCAGGGTGCGATCCTTCTGCACCTCGGCCAGCTCCACGAAACCCGGCACGAACTCCGCCCGGTTGCCCATGTAGGTCGTGCACTTCTCGTCGAAGCCGATCGACTTCGGCCCCATCTTCGGCAACTCGCGCCGCTCCTGCGCCGACAGCGTCACCAGAAACGGCAGCACCCCGCGGATCGCCGTCAACGCCCCCTGCACCGTCGCCACATCCTCATCCGACAGCACGGCGGAAATACGGTTGTCATGGCTCATGAAACGCTCCTTCGCATCAAGAAAAAGCCGCCAAGTCGGCGGCGAAGGGAGCGTAGCAATGAGGGGGCGTGGGGTTGGGGTGATAGGCGATGTAGGGGGAGGAGGATGGGGTGTAGGTGTGTGCCGATCCCGGCGGTTTAGTCAGGCGAGTATTCAACGCTGAAATTAAGCAGCGCCGCGAGGCGGTGTCGGCTTGGACGAATGTTAGACGTTGTCGTCCGCGGCAGCTGCTTGAAGGCGCGAGAAATCAATTGAGAGCCGGTAGCGAATTGGCAGTGAAGCATTGATCTCTGTCTCAGGCACCTGCTCGACGAAGAACGGTAAGTTTGTTTCAAGACGACACATGAGTAAGTGTATGAACATGGCCTCCGCCATGTCGCGCATGAATTCCACGACAGCAGGCATCTCCCATGCAATTGCACGCGGCTCGCTAGACTTCTCGCCTTGGAGGTGCCAGTAGGGTGGACCCACGCTGCCCTCCGGCAAGACATGAAAGTTTCGGATGATGGTCTTTGTCTTTCCGGGGTGCTCGTGAAAATTGCGCAAGTCTATGAGATACCGCACGCCTGCGGCATTTGCCTCAACGAAGTCAATCAGTGCATGTCCGGCGCTGTACTCGCCGCGAAGCCTGCGAGCAAGATGCTCGAAATTGCTATCTTTCCGGGATAGCGGGAGGAACTGCAGCGGCAGCTCGCAAACCAACTTTATGACGCGATTAACTTGACCTAGAAAATTGCCGCATTCCAGGTCAAGCGAGGGTACCTGCGGGAAGGGGTTTAGACCACGCCCGCCATTGTCTCGAGGTATCCCGGAAGCAGTGATGGTTTTGGCGATGGAGTTAATTCCATCCGTGACCTTTTGCACATACTGCTCGCACGAAACAAGTGATTCTTTGCAGGCGTGAAGCGCCGAAATAACTGCTGGCTTATCAATTGAGCCGCGGATCATTGCGACGTTGAGCATGTCTCGAGACTGCAGCAGCACTCTCGCCACGGACAAGCTTGAGGAACCCACATCAGATACTGGCGCAGTGACCCAAGGTGCGTTTGGGTTCGTTTCCTCGGGATCGATGGACTCAGGTGTTTGGACATGAAAGGTTTTGTCTTGCTTATATATCTCCAAGAAGCTCCCGATAGAACACATTGCTGTGATTGGGCCGGTCCCACCAATGAGTTCAGTGGACCCGGCTTCGTGCCGCGGCAGAGTCTTCTTCGGGCCGATTAGATGGTCCATAACAACGTCTAACGCCATATAGATTCCAAGCTGCAGTCTAATCCCGCAGCCTATCTCGCACCATTACTCAGACACTCTAATGGCAATCAAGTCGAATCAACGACTTGATCCTCTTGATGCAACCGGCCCCGCCCTCCAGTCTCGTAGTTTTTCTACGTGCGTCACAGCGCAAATGCCGTACGCGAGAAACTCCAACCGCCTCACCCGAACACCACCATACTCTGCCGGCTCAACGCCACCGGCTCGCCGCGTGGCCCCCACAGCATCACGCTCTGGTTGGTGTAGCCGTCGCGGGCGGCGATCAGTTCGGCGTCGACGCGCCAGTCGTCCAGGCCCAGATCGTCGTAGCGGTCGCGCAGCAGTTCGAGCATCCAGGTGAGCGAGCTGCCGGGGATGGGCGCGGCGAACATCGACAGGGCGATCGGCGGGATGAAGTCGGCGAAGGCGAGCACGTGGGTTTCGTCGACGGGGCCGTCGTCGCGCAGGGAAAGCTGCAGCACGCTGTCGCGCTGGCGGCCGCCGCTGAATGGCAGGTCGCCGCGCAGCCAGCGGGCGCGGAAGTGTTGGGTGAAGGCGGGCATGCGGCCTTCGACGTAGCGCAGCTCCTGCGGCGTCGCCGCCACGACGGGCGGTTGTTCGGGCTGGAAGTCCAGCGCCGAGGGGCGCGCGCTGCCGAATACGCCGAGCAGCCGGCACAGCGTCTGTTCGCCGTCGCACAGGCTGGCCTCGACCTGGATGACGCTGCGCCCTGCGCGCAGCAGCCGCGCGCGGATGGCCACGCTGCCGGCCGGCACCGGCGCGATGAACGTCACCTGCAGGGTGCGCAGCGGCATGTCCGCCGGTACCCGTTCGCGCATGGCGCGCAGTGCCAGTGCCGCCTGCAGTCCGCCGAAGGCGCTGCGCCCCTGCAGCCAGTCCTCGCTCACGGTGGCCTGCCAGCCGTCGCCATGACGCGCGACCGTCTGCATCGCTTCGGAAAATCGCATGGGTGGTGCCTGCGCCGGGGAGTGGCTTTCGATGATGCCAGCGCCACGCGCCGAATGCCCGCGTGCCTATACTCGACACCTCGACTCTGGACGGAGCGCGCCATGGCCTTCCTGCAGGATCCCGCGCAACTACCGCACCCGTATCGCAGCGACCGTGCGCTGCTGGCCCTGCTCGACCGGGCGCTGCCGGCCGAGCGCCGCGCGGCGCTGGACGCCGACCTCGGCGCGCTCGGCGACTACGCGCAGATGGCGTGGCAGCGCGCATGCACCACGACGCGGCGCAAGCCGGTGCTGACGCAATGGGATGCCTGGGGCCGGCGGGTGGATCGCATCGAGCTGACGCCGGCGTGGCAGGAAGGCGCGGCGCTGACGACGCGGCACGCGGTGCTGGCCGCCGGCCACGGCGACAGCGCGCACGGGCGGCTGGAGGAATTCGCCCGCGTCTACCTGTACCACCTCGCCAGCGAGTTCTACACCTGCCCGCTGGCGATGACCGACGGCGCCGCCACCGCGATCAAGGCCTCCGGCAACCGCGAACTGATCGAGCGTGTGCTGCCGCATTTTCTCAGCCGCGATCCGGCCACGTTCTGGCTCAGCGGCCAGTGGATGACCGAGACCGCCGGCGGCTCCGACGTCGGCCACACCGAAACCGTCGCGCGGCAGGATGCCGCCGGGCAATGGCGCCTGTACGGGCGCAAGTGGTTCAGCTCGGCGGTGGTCGGCGAGGCGGCGCTGGCGCTGGCGAGGCCCGAAGGCGCGGCGGCCGCGGGCACCGCGGCGCTGGCGCTGTTCTACGTAGAGACGATGGACGGCGCGCGGCGCAAGAGCGAACTGGTGATCGACCGCCTGAAGGACAAGCTCGGCACGCAGGAATTGCCCACCGCGGAAATCCATCTGGACGGCCTGCCCGCCTGGCCGCTGGGCGAGCTTGCCCACGGCGTGCGCCAGGTGGCGCCGATGCTCAACGTCACGCGCACCTGGAACGCGGTCTGCGCGGTCGCCAGCATGGCCCGCGCGATCGCGCTGGCGCGCGACTTCGCCGGGCGCCGGCGCGCGTTTGGCCGTCCATTGATCGAGCAACCGCTGCACGCGCAGACGCTGGCCGACATGCAGGCCGAGTTCGAGGGCGCGTTCGCGCTGGCGTTCGAGATCGCGCACTTGTTGGGCCGGGTCGAGCACGGCGCGGCGCAGCCGCACGAGGCCGCGCTGCTGCGCCTGCTCACGCCGCTGGCCAAGCTGTGGACCGGCAAGCTGGCGGTGCAGATGTGCTCGGAGGCGCTGGAATGCTTCGGCGGCGCCGGCTACATCGAGGACACCGGCCTGCCGCAGCTGCTGCGCGACGCGCAGGTGTACCCGATCTGGGAAGGCACCACCAACGTGCTGTCGCTGGACAGCCTGCGCGCGCTGGCCGGCGACAGCCTCGGCGCGCTGCGCACGGCCTGCGCGAGCTGGCTGGACGGCAACGACGACATGCACGCGGCCAGCGCGATCCGGCAGACGCTGGACGCCGCCGCGCGCTGGCTCGACCAGCATGCGGCCGCGCGCGACACGCTGGAAGCCGGCGCGCGCGGCCTCGCCTTCACCCTGGCGCGCTGCGCCGCGGCGGCGCTGCTGGCACGCCAGGCCACCTGGTCGAGCCGCCACGGCGACCGACGCCCGGCCGCGGCGCGGCACCGCTTCGTCGCGCTGGGCCTCGACCGGCTGGTCGCGCCGGACGCGGACAATACCGCGTTGCTGCTGGGGTAAACGGCTCTTGGCATAGGCCGCTCGCGGGCGATGCTTTTGTCACCCATCGGAAGAGCATCGCCCGCGAGCGGGCTCCTGCGGGCACGCATGTGCCGGCACGGGCTAAAATGCCGCAATCCCTTCCACGGCCCACCGACATGCAGCACCTGACCATCGTCACCACCGGCGGCACCATCGACAAGATCTACTTCGACGACAAGTCGGACTACAAGATCGGTGCGCCGCAGATCGGCGAGATCCTCGGCCAGCTCGGCGTGGCGTTCCAGTTCGAGGTGATCCCGATCCTGCGCAAGGACAGCCTGCACATGGACGATGTCGATCGCGCGCTGGTGCGCTCCACCATCGAGGCGCAGCCGCATCGCCATGTGCTGGTGACGCACGGTACCGATTCGATGGTGGACACGGCCCGCGAACTGACCGGCATCAAGGGCAAGGTGATCGTGCTGACCGGCGCGCTGAACCCCGCGCGCTTCCAGGGCTCCGACGCGGTGTTCAACATCGGCTGCGCGGTGGCCGCGGTGCAGACCCTGCCGGACGGCGTCTACATCACCATGAACGGTCGCGTGTGGGACCCGGCCAAGGTGCGCAAGAACCGCGACGCGAACCGGTTCGAGGAAGCCGCTGGCTAGGCCGCCGGCCGCCCATCGCATCGTCGCAAAAAGAGAAGGCCCGGTCGAATCGACCGGGCCTTCCGCATGGCAGTTGCGATGTCATGGCACGACGGGTCATCCATGACCCGTCGTGGGCTTACCAGGTGGCTTTCAGCGACACCCCGGAGAACGCGGTGTAGCCACGCAGCTTGATGTAGTACGTGCCCGAGGCCGCACTGAACGAGCAGGTCTCGGCGTTGCCGCTCACATACGGACGGCAGTCGTAGCTGCTAGTGGTCGGGGCGGAACCCTTCTTCACGTACAAATCGGCATCGCCCGTGCCGCCGGAGATCGCGATGGCCAGATTGCTGCCCGACGGCACCGTCACCGTGTAGCTCAGTTCCTGGCTCGCCGAACCGGCCAGACCGGTCACCGGCACGCCATTCTGCAGGCCGCCGCTACCACCGCCGCCGGTGCTGTACGCCGCCTTGACCGTGACGCCGGAGTACGCCGCGTAGGCGTGCACCTTGAGGTAGTACTTGCCGGCGACCGGCGCGGCCACCGTACAGCTCTCGGCGTTGCCGCTCACATACGGACGGCAGTCGTAGCTGCTGGTGGTCGGCGCGCTGCCGGCCTTGGTGTACAAATCGGCATCGCCGGTACCGCCGGAGATCGACATCACCAGGTTGCTGGCGCCGGTCGGCACCGTGATGAAGTAGTCGTTGTCGCCGCCCGTGGCCGCCGCCACGCCGGTGACGCCCACGTTGTTCTGCAGTTCGGTGGTGGTGCCACCACCGCCGCCGCCGCCCGAGCAGCTCACGCCCACGCCGCTGAAGGCCGCGGTGACGTCGGCCTTGGTGTAACCCAGGTCGGTCGCCGCCGACTCCACGCCGCAGGCGCCGGAGTTGAAGGTCGAGGTCGTGGTCCAGTACGCCTTGTTCGCCAGCGCGTAGACCTGGAAGGCCTTCTTGACGTCCCAGCCGCTGGTCTTGGCCAGCAGGCAGAACGACTTGTTGTACACGCCGCTGGAGTAATGCACGTCGAGGCTGGAGGTGTAATTGGCCGCATTGTCGATCGAGCCACCGTCCTGCGGCGGGTTGCACATGTAGCGCAGCGCGTCGCCGATGCCGGCGCTGGTCTTGACGATATCGCGCCCGACCAGGAAATCCGCCGCGCCGCGATCGAAGAACTCGGCCGCTTCGCCTGCGATGTCCGAATACGCTTCGTTCATGCCGCCGGACTGGCCGGTGTACTCCAGGCCCGAGTTCTGCTCGGTGTAGCCATGGCTGATCTCATGGCTGGTCACGTCCAGCGACACCAGCGGGTAGAACGTGCTGGCGCCGTCGCCGAAGTTCATGGCGGTGCCGTCCCAGAACGCATTCTCGTAGTTGCTCTTGTAGTGCACCTTCATCACCAGCTGCATGCTCAGCGGCGGCGCCCCGGTGTAGGCGTTGTACATGTCGTGCACCACGCCACCGAAATGGTGCGCATCATTGACCGGCGAATAGGCGCCATTGATCGCATCGGTGTCGCTGTTCGGGCAGGTAAAGCTGACCACCGTGCCGCCACTGGTGCCATGGTTGAGGTTGTAGGTCTTGACGTTGGTGTTGACCAGGGTGCAGGTGCTCCCCGACTGGGTCACGTCGAGCGCGGCGTAGTCGGTGCCGTAGATGTACTTGCCGGTCTTGGTGTTGCCGCCAGGGCCTGTGGCCGATGCGTCGGTCAGGCCGTCCCAGCTCTTGATCACGGCGCCGGTGTTGGCATCGATGATGGCGGTCGGACGGGTCGGGCTCGTGCTGTTGACGAAATACGAGGTGCGGTAGACCAGACGCGCCGAACCATTGTCCTGCGGGTACACGAACAAATCGGCCTTCTGATTGCTGAGCTGGGCGCCACCGATCAGCGTGGTGTGCGCATGCGCCTGCAGTGCCGCCAGCGCCTTGGCCGGCGTCAGCTTCGGCGCGACCGAGGCGAGATCCAGCTGCGCGTTCTGCATCAGTTCGCCAGTGGCGCGCAGCGCGTTGCCCTGGGCGTCCTGCACCACGGCGATGCTGCGGCCATACACCGGCACGCCACGGAACATCTGCTGCTGGCGCACGACGTGATGACCACCGGCGATGGCCACCGAGCTGAGCGGGGCAAGCGACATGTTCTGGCCGAGGTTCAGATGCGCGGCCAGCGAACCGGCGGGTACCGCACCGAGATTCTGCGCACGCAGGGTTTGCGTGGTGGCGGCGGTGGCCAGCGAGGCGGTGGCCATGCCGATGGCGGCCACCAGCAATTTCAGACGGAAATGATCGGACATAAGGGAAATCTCCTGGACATTATTTTTTTCGGGACAAACGGGCCTGATGCGGCCACGTGGACCCCATGCAAGAACTGCCGTGCAGGGCACGACTCCTTAGTTGGTTTGCTGTCTGGCGATCCCAAAATACGCCCGGATTCGGCTGCCTTCCCCCTGGCATCCCTGCAAGGGCAGCGCGCGGACGCGTAACTGCAAAACGGCGTCTTGCCGTCAAAGGATCATCCGTCAACCTCCCCGATGACGGATTGGGTTACGTTAGTCTTTGCGACGCGGGCTAACTATCTGATTTTTTCCTACGCTGGGTGATCGCAGTCACAACCCGCACGATTGCGCGTTCACGAACGTGAGCTGCGCGTGTTGGTGAGGTGATCAAACTGTTTTGGACAAGCGATCTGCGTGCAGCTGGATGTCGCAGCCCGAAGAGATGCACAGAAATCATGCGCAACCGACTTGCTGCCCGGAAACTCAGAGCATGCCGGTTTCGAGCTTGGCCGCATCGGACATCATCGAGTGGCTCCACGGCGGATCGAACACCAGGTCCACGTCCGCCTCGCTCACCGTGGGAATCATCTCCAGCTTGGTGCGGGCGTCATCCACCAGGATGTCGCCCATGCCGCAACCGGGCGCGGTCAGAGTGAGCTTCACGTAGACCTTGCGCTGGCCCGATTCGGTCTGCTCCAGACTGAGATCGTAGACCAGGCCCAGCTCGACCACGTTCACCGGAATCTCCGGATCGAACACGGTGCGCAGCTGGTCCCACGCCAGCTTCTCCACATCCGCGTTGGTGGCGTCATCGGGCACCTCGAGCGGCGCCGGTTGCGGCTTGCCCAGCGCATCGGCATCGTTGCCGGCGATGCGGAAAAGGTTGCCTTCCACATACACGGTGAAACTGCCGCCCAGCGCCTGGGTGATGTAGCCGATCTGGCCGGCGGGAAGGCTCACCACGTCGCCCTGGGGCACCATCACGGCGTTGCAATCACGCGACAGGGTGAAGGGCTCGCTGCTCAGACTGAAACCACTCATGCCAACGCCAATCCCGTATCTGCAGGCGCGACGATGCGCCGAACCCAGGTTGTCCATTATGCCGTCCGCGACGCGGAACCGCTTGTCCCAGATCAGGGCGCGGCCGTCGAACTCAAGCACCACGGCGCCGCGCCGCCGTCGTCAACCGCCTGCGTCACGTTATGATCGCCGCTTTGCCCGATGGATGAACCCATGATCACCCATGCCCTGTCGTGTCGTCGACGATGAGCGCACGCGCCGGTTTGCTGTTTGCATTTGCCCTGTTCAGCGCTGCGATGCTGGGGCTCGCCGCCGGTGCCGTATGGATGGTCGTGTCGTTGTACTTGCGTCATGCGCTGCCATGGCTGGCGCTGCCGGTCGGCGCGTTGCTGGCTTGGACCATGCGCAGCCTCGTGCGTCCCGCCGGCATCGGCGCGGCCGTCTTGTCCGCGTGCGCCACGGCACTGGCGGCGATCTACGTCAACATGCTGATTGCCGGCGTGCTGATCGCCGGCAACATGGGGCTCGGCCTGGTCGATGCGCTGCGCACCGCGGGTGCCGGCATGCTGTGGCAACTGGCCTGCATGGCGCTGTCGCCGGCTGACCTGGGCTGGACCGTGCTGGCCATACTGCTGGCGGCATGGCTGGCCTGGCGCGCGCCGCCCAGGCGCTGACGGCGGCCCAAGCCAGGGCTCAGCGCGCAGGCGATCAGGCGTCGATGTCCTTTACCGCCGTCACCAGCTCGCCCACGGCCGCCTGCCCGTCGCCGTACAGCATGCGGGTATTGTCGGCGTAGAACAGCGCGTTCTCGATGCCGGCAAAGCCGGTGCCGCGGCCGCGCTTGATCACGATCACATGCTTCGCGTTGCCCACGTCGAGGATCGGCATGCCATAGATCGGCGAGGCCGGATCGGTCTTCGCCAGCGGATTGACCACGTCGTTCGCGCCGATCACCAGCGCCACGTCGGTGGACGGAAACTCCGGGTTGATGTCGTCCATATCGGCGATCAGGTCGTACGGCACGCCGGCCTCGGCCAGCAGCACGTTCATGTGGCCGGGCATGCGGCCGGCTACCGGATGGATCGCGAACTTCACCTTCACGCCGCGCTTGATCAGCAATTGCGCGAACTCCCACACCTTGTGCTGCGCCTGCGCCACTGCTAGGCCATAGCCGGGCACGATCACCACGCGTTCGGCGTAGGCCATCATCACCGCCGCGTCGGAAGCATCGATCGGCTTCTGCGCGCCTTCGATCGCCTGCGCTTCGCCCGCAGCGGCGCCGAAGCTGCCGAACAGCACGTTGCCGATCGAGCGGTTCATCGCCTTGGCCATCAGCTGGGTCAGCAGCGTGCCGGCCGCGCCGACCACCATGCCGGCGATGATCATCGCCTCGTTGCCCAGCACGAAACCCTCGAACGCCACCGCCAGTCCGGTGAACGCGTTGTACAGCGAGATCACCACCGGCATGTCGGCGCCGCCGATCGGCAGCGTCATCAGCAAGCCGAACAGCAGCGCCAGCGCGAAGAACGCCACGATCAGCGGCACGCTGGCGTGACCGCTCGCCAGCATGATGCCGACCACCACCGCTGCCGCCAGCAGCAACAGGTTGACCGCGCGCTGACCGGCAAACACGAAGCGCTTGTCCAGCCAACCCTGCAGCTTGGCGAACGCGATCAGCGAGCCGGAAAAACTCACCGCGCCGATCAGCGCGCCGAGCACGCCCAGCGCCAGCTCGACCGGTGTCAGCGTGGGCGGCAGGCCGTTCACCGCCCAGGCTTCGGGCCGCAGCGGCGAGGTATCCGGCAGCGCATGCAGCAACCCGAGTTCGCGCACGTAACCGATCAGCTCGACCGCGCCGATCGCCGCCGCCGCACCGCCGCCCATGCCGTTGTACAGCGCCACCATCTGCGGCATCGCGGTCATCGCCACCCGCTTGCCGCTCCACCACGCCGCGCTGACGCCGATCAGCACCGCGGCGATGATCAGGCCGCGATTGTGCATGTCCGGCAGGAAGAACGTGGCCAGCACCGCCAGCAGCATGCCGTAGCCGGCCCACACGATGCCGCCCCGCGCGGTGCGCGGCGAACTCATGCGTTTGAGGCCCAGGATGAACAGCAGTGCGGCGAGGAAATAACAGGACTTGATCAACACCGGCAACCAGGCCATCACTTGGTCACCTCGCTGAGGTTTGGCTTGCCGGCATCCGGCTTGCTGGACTTGAACATCTCCAGCATCCGCTCGGTCACCACGTAGCCGCCGGCGGCGTTGCCCGCGCCCAGCAGCACGCCGATGAACCCGACCGCGATCTCGAACGGCGTCTGCGCATGGCCTAGCGCGATCATCGCGCCGACCAGCACAATGCCGTGCACGAAGTTGGAGCCTGACATCAGCGGCGTGTGCAGGATCACCGGCACCCGCGCGATGATTTCGTAGCCGGTGAAAGCTGCCAGCATGAAGATGTACAGCGCCAGAAAACCGTCGATCATGACCCCACCCCGCCAGGACTCAGTTGTGGCTGCATCATACGGGAACCTCGCCCAACTTCGCGGCTGCGCCACGGCCCGCATGAGCTCTTGCGTGGCAGGCGTGCACGCGTGCGCGTCAACCCGTGCGGGCCCACCGCGTTGAATACGGGAATCGAACCGCTGGAGCCTGAGGATGCGCCACCCGACGAAGCGGACGAGGCCGCCATGAACAGCCTGACCGGTACGCTCGGCACGGACATGCTCGAGCACGTCCGCGAAACGCCCGCCACGCTGGACGCGTTCCTGGCGCAGGTCGAGCGGCGCGCGTTTCGCATGGCCGAGCTGCAACTGCGCCAGCGCGAGGACGCGATGGACGCCGTGCAGGATGCCATGCTGCGGCTGGTCAGGCACTACCGCGACAAGCCCGCTGCGGAATGGTCGCCACTGTTCTGGGGCATCCTGCGCCGGCGCATCGTCGATCTGCAGCGCCGCCGCAAGGTGCGCTCGATCGTGGTGGGGTGGTTCGGCGGCGACCGCGACGACGATGGCGACGAACTGCCCGTGTGGGAGCCGGCCGACCGCGGCCCCGGCCCGCTCGACCGGTTGCACGACCTGCAGTCGTACGCGGACATGGCCGTGGCAGTAAGGCAATTGCCGCAACGCCAGCGCGAGGCCTTCATGCTGCGCATGCTGGAAGGGCTGGACGTGGCGGAAACCGCGCGTGCCATGGGCTGCTCCGAAGGCAGCGTGAAAACTCATCTGTCGCGCGCCATGCATCACCTGCGCGACCAACTGGAGGACTGGCGATGAACTCGTCTGACAATCGACCCGGACAACCTGCCGAGCAGCGCGCGCGCGAGCTCTGGCACGAGGCTGCCCAGCGCATCGATCCGGCCACCGTCGAGCGGTTGCGCGCAGCCCGCCGGCGGGCGCTGCACCCGCCGCCGGCGCCCGCCCACCGCACCGCCCGCTGGCTGATCCCGACTGGCGCGTTCGCCGTCATCGTGCTGGCCACGCTCATGGTGTGGCGGCCGCCGCATCCATCCGCCAGGCCTGCACAGGCCAGCAGCGCGACCGATGCCGGCGGGGAGTTCGACAACGAGTTGCCGCCGGACGCCGACAAGGCCGACCCCAACCTCTACCAGAACCTCGACTTCTATGGCTGGCTGGCCGCCAGCAACCGTCGTCCGGCAAGCCGCTGAGCCATGGCCCGAATCCTCCGACCGACCCTGCTTCTGCTGCTGGCCATCCTGCTCGGCGGCGTCATGCCGCTGCATGCGCAGGACGCGCCGCGCCCGTGGAACAGCCTGGATGCCGCCCAGCGCGAAGTACTGGCTCCGCTGCAACAGCGCTGGAACAGCATGTCGCCGCGCAAGCAGGCGCACATGCTCAAGCGCGCCGAGTACTGGGTCACCCTGCCGCCGCAGAGGCGCGAGGAAGTGCGCCAGCATATCGAGCGCTGGCAGCTGATGACGCCGGATGAGCGCCGGCAGGCCCGCGAAAACAGGCGCAAGTTCCAGCAGCTGCCGCCGCAACAACGCGAGCAGTTGCACAGCACCTACGAACGCTTCCAGCAGTTGCCGCCGGCACAGCGCGAAAAGCTGATCCGCGAATGGCACGAGCTGCCTCCGGCGGAACGCCTGCAACGGGACGAGCACCACGACCACGGTCGCGCGCCTTCGCCGCCGCGCGGCCAGCGGTAAGCCACGGGCGCCAGCGACACGGCAATCCGCTCAGCCGGTAAAACGCATCTCGCCGGCGTGGCTCAGGCAGCTCTTGGCCACCAGTTCGTCGCCGAAATCCGGCCGCAGCTCGCCGTCGTGCACGAGCAGCTCGATGAAATTGAACACGTTGCGCGCGTACATTTCCGACGCGTGCAGCGGTGCGCCAGCCGGCAGGTTCAGCGGCCCCAGGATCACCACGCCGCCGTGCTCGACCCGCTCACCCGGTTTCGTCAGCTCGCAGTTGCCGCCGCTCTCTGCGGCCAGGTCGACGATCAGCGCACCCGGCTTCATGCCCCCGACCATCGCCGCGGTGAGGATCTTCGGCGCCGGCCGGCCCGGCACCGCGGCGGTGGTGACGATCACGTCGATCGACTTCAGGTGTTCGCCCAGCGCCTGCTGCTGCGCCGCGCGCTCTTCCGGCGACAGTTCGCGCGCGTAGCCACCGCTACCGGCCGCACTGACACCCAGCTCGAGAAACTTCGCACCCAGCGACTCGACCTGCTCGCGCGTTTCCGGGCGCACGTCGTAGCCTTCGGTCTGCGCGCCAAGCCGGCGGGCGGTGGCGATCGCCTGCAGGCCGGCCACGCCGGCGCCGATCACCAGCACCTTCGACGGGCGGATCGTGCCGGCAGCGGTGGTCAGCATCGGAAAGAATTTCGGTGATGCCTCGGCCGCGATCAGCATGGCGCGATAGCCGGCCACCGCGGCCTGCGAACTGAGCACATCCATGGCCTGTGCCCGCGTGGTGCGCGGCAGCAGCTCCAGCGAGAACGCGGTCAACTTGTGCGCGGTCAGCGCAGCGACGCGATCGGCGGCACCGTAGGGGCGCAGCTGGCCAACCACCACCGTGCCTTCGCGCAACCCGGCGAACACCGCCGCGTCCGGCGGCAACACGCAGGCCAGCAGATCGGCCTGCGCCAGCACGGCGGCGGCATCGGCAAATTCGGCCTCGGCATAACTGCTGTCGGGAAAGCCGGCGGCACGGCCGGCGTCGTGTTCCAGCAACACGCGCAGGCCCTTGCCGCGCAGCTTCTTCGCCATCTCGGGCGTGATCGCCACGCGCCGCTCCCCGGCGGCGGTCTCGCGCAAAGCAGCTACGGTGATCGGCATGGTGCAATCCCCTTCAAGTGGTCTGGACATCTTAGCGGGACTCGCAGGTTTTGATTCCGCCGAGCCCAAAAGAGTAAGCTGGCCCGCCGGCACGAGCCACTGGCGCCGCACGGGGTCGTTTGCTGGAGATCCCGATGTCCGTATCCCCGAACACTTTCGATGATTTGCTGGCGCTGGCGCGCGACGCTCGCGAACAGGCCTATGCGCCGTATTCGCACTTTCAGGTCGGCGCCGCGGTGCTGACCCGTGACGGCCGTCAGTTCAGCGGCTGCAACGTGGAAAACGCCTCGTACAGTCTGTGCAACTGTGCCGAACGCACCGCACTGTTCAGCGCGATCGCGGCCGGCTGCCGACCCGGCGATTTCGCCGCGCTGGCGGTGACCGCCGATACCGACGGCCCGGTCAGTCCCTGCGGCGCCTGTCGCCAAGTGATGGTGGAACTCTGCAACGCCGACATGCCGGTACTGCTGGCAAATCTGCGTGGTGCGCGCCAGGAAATCAGCGTGGCTGCCTTGCTGCCCAACGCTTTTCGGCTATAGACGCGGGTCCGGATGCGGCGATGCCGAGCGAAGCAGAAGTTTCGCCAAGGCGTCGTCAAAGACCGATGGATCGTCAACAAAAACGGCATGCCCCGTGTTCGACACCACCACCAGCTGCGACCCGGCGATCTCTGCAGCCATCGCCTTCTGCGCATCGAGAAGGGGCGAATCGGCGGATGCAATAACCAGTGTGGGGCAATCGATCTTCTTCAGCGCTGGCCGCCGATCCGCACCAAAGATGTCCGACACCAGCATGACGGCACCTATCGCCGGCGGCGTCTGCCGCGCCTGGGCGATCACCGCATCGATGTCGAGATCAGGATGCGGTCGCTTGAAAATCGAGCGCACCATGCCTTCGCTGTATTCCGCTGGATGATTCGCATATACGGCCAGACCGGAAAGGATGACCTTGCTGAATGCCTTGCGGATATCCAACTCGGCCGTGCCAGCCGACACCGGTGAATCCACGAACACGACACCGGCCAACGCGCCGGTACCGAACTGCTGAACATACGCTGCAACGTCTTGCGCGCCCTGCGACCACCCAACAATGACGAAACGGTCGACGTGCAACTGCCCCAGCAAGGCGTGCAAATCCCGCGCCCGCTGTTCCGGAGTGTTGCCCGTTTCCATCTTCGACGAAATGCCCTGCGAGCGCGAGTCGATCGCGAGCACCATGCGATCCGTGGAAAAGCGTTGGAGCTGCTCGCGCCACAAGGATGCGGTGAGCGTCCATCCCGGAATCAACACCAGTGCTGGTGCGGCGCCCGGCTTGCCTGCCTGCAGGTAATGAATCCTGGCACCATCGTCGGTAGTGAATGCGCCATCGCGAATCGCCGCCGTTGCCGATATTGCCGGCGGAACAGCACAGGCCGCGGAACCAGACAGGACCAACGCCACCAACGCAGCGATGCGCGGCATGATTTTCATGATTGCACTCCAGGGAATCGCATGTGTCCTGTGATCCTACAGCGGCACAAACATCACTATCCGCATGACTGGTGATCATCGCGGCGACACCCGCGCAAGCTGTAGGATTGGGGTTTCCCCGTGACTCTTGATCATGCCCGACGCGCTATCCCTGCTCCAGCAACGCCATTCCGTGCCATCGCGCCAGCTCGGCGAGCCGGCACCGGATGAGGCGACGCTGCAGGCGCTGCTGGAAGCGGCGATCCGCGTGCCCGACCACGGCAAGCTGGTGCCGTTCCGGCTGATCCGCCTGCAGGGCGAGGCCAAGCTGCGCTTCGGCGAGCGGCTGGCCGCCATCGCTGTCCACAACCATCCCGGCATGTCCGACGCGAAGCTCGAAAAGGATCGCCTGCGCTATACCTTCGCGCCGCTGGTGATGGTGGTCGTCGCCCGCCTGCACCCCGACAGCAAGGTGCCGGAGATCGAACAGAAGCTGTGCGCGGGCAATGTCGCCTACAACATCCTGCTCGGTGCGTACGCGCTGGGCTTGGGCGCCCAGTGGCTGACCGGCTGGGCCGCCTATGACCGCGACGTGGCGGCGATCCTCGGCTTGGCCGCGCACGAACACGTGGTCGGCTTCGTGCACCTGGGCACGCCGCAGATCGAGGTGCCTGACCGCGACCGGCCGGCGCTGGCCGACCTGTTGACCACGTGGACACCATGAGCACCCCGGGGAATGGACGTCCAGCCGTCCACCTGGTCGATGGCAGCCTGTATGTGTTCCGCGCCTGGCATTCGATGCCGGACGAGTTCTTCGACGCAGACGGCCACCCGACCAACGCGGTGCATGGCTACGCCCGCTTCCTGTGCGAGCTGCTGGAGCGCGCGCAGCCCGAGCACATCGCGGTGGCATTCGATGCCTCGCTGACAAGCTCGTTCCGCAACGCGATCTATCCGGCTTACAAAGCCAACCGCGAGCTGCCGCCACCGGATCTGGAACGCCAGTTCGTGCAATGCCGCGCGATCACCGAGGCGCTCGGCATCCACCTGATGATCGATCACAGCTTCGAGGCCGACGACCTCATCGGCAGCACCGTGTGGAATCTGCGCGCGCACGGCTGGCGCAGCGTGATCGTGTCCGCCGACAAGGACTTCGGCCAGTTGCTGGGTGAGCACGACGAGCAATGGGATTACGCACGCGGCCTGCGCTGGGGGCCGGCGGGCGTGCACGAAAAGCTTGGTGTGCATCCGCACCAGGTGGCGGACTACCTCGCATTGTGCGGCGATGCGGTGGACAACATCCCCGGCGTGCCCGGCGTCGGCGCAAAGACCGCCGCTGCCCTGCTGAGCCACTTCGGCAGCCTCGACATCCTGCTCGATCGCGTCGATGAAGTGGCGTTTCTGCGCCTGCGCGGCGCGGCCGCATGTGCCGCGAAGTTGCGCGAGCATGCGGAACAGGTGCGGCTGTACCGGCGCCTCACCCGCATTGCGCTGGACGCGCCGGGCGCCGTTGCCGTCGAGACCCTGCTGCGCGGCCGCCAGCAGCCGGAGCAGCTCGACAACCTGTGCGAACAATTGCGCTTCGGCGCCTTCACCCGCAGCCGGCTGCGCGCGTTGCTGCGCTGAACCCGCGCGCTCGAAAGCCGCCTCCCTGCCCGCAGGAGGAACGACATGCGGTTGTCGGCGTTGCCGGGAAAGGTCAACATGGCTGCTGTTTTTTCCGCAGCGCGTGGCCACCGATGAACGATTCCGCCGACCGCATTCCTGCCGACGCCGACGCACCCGTCGAAACCCTTTGCGAAGGCCGCTGGCTGAGCCTGCGCAAGCGCGGCCGCTGGGAGTACGCCGAGCGCAACCATCCCGGCGGCGCGGTGATCATCCTGGCGGTGACGCCGGAGGACAACGTGCTGTTCGTCGAGCAGTACCGCGTATCGATCCTGCAGAACACCATCGAGATGCCGGCCGGCCTGGTCGGCGACCTCGCCGGGCAGGCCGACGAAAGCGCCCTGCTCGCCGCCCAGCGCGAACTGGAGGAAGAAACGGGTTACCGCTGCCAGCGTGTCGAATTCGTCCATCGCGGGCCATCGTCATCGGGCATGAGTACCGAGATGATCACCTTCGTGCGGGCATGGCAGCTGGAGAAGGTCGGCCCTGGCGGCGGCGATGAAACCGAGAACATCGTGGTTCACGAAGTTCCCCGCAGCGAGGCCGGGGCGTGGCTGTTCGGCCGCGCCGCCGACGGCTACTCGATCGACCCGAAACTGTTCGCGGGACTCTGGTTCATCGAGCACGCCCAGCCCTGCCCGGCAGCGCGCTAGGGCCGCCGATAGCACCGGCTGCGCCGGCCGCATCGCCAGCGGCGCTTCCCTCCCCCGGGGGCCTAAAGGTTTCGGCGTTGCGGCCGATTTGCTGGGTGTCGGCCGGTGTTGCCCCATCGGCTGGTTCCTTGGCTTTCCCCGTATCGATGGATCCCTGCCCATGAAAACCACACTCCTTCTCGCTTCGCTGCTGCTTCTCCCGTTGGCCGGCCACGCCGCCTGCGCGCCCACCGACTTCGCCATCAAGGATTTCAAGACTTCCATCAGCGGCGCCGGCGGCTCCGCGCGCATCATGCTCGCCGGCGAGCTGGTCAACAACTGCACCGATCCGTCGGCCGCCCAGATCCGCATCGACGCGAAGGACACCGACGGCAAGGTGGTCCAGAGCAAGGAAGGCTGGCCGGCCGGCACCACCAACATCGCCCCCGGCTCGGCCGCCAAGTTCGATCTGGGCCGGCGCTTCCGCTTTCAGTCCGACATGGCGACCTACACCGTCAGCGTGATTGCCGTACGCGCCTGGTAACCCGACCCCGCCGGCACGTACACAAAACGAGGCCCCGCGAGGGGCCTTTTTGCTGCTCCGCATGTCCGACCGATCGGCCCCGATTATTCACCTCGCGCAACGCGCCCGGCTCGCGCCGGCGCGGTCGCGTGAGCGAACGAGGGCGAAGTGCCCCCGACACCGGCGGCCATCGACGTCGATCGGATGTTCTCCCATCCTTCGCGCTGCGCTACGGCGCGCCGGCCAGCGGCGGCCTCAGTGCAGCACGAACAACTTGTCGAAGCCCGCCACGCGCAGGGTGCTGCGCAATTCGGTGCCGGCGTTGACGATGCGGATCTCGGCGCGGTCGGCGCCGGCGTGTTCGCGCAGCAGCAGCAGCATGCCCAGCGCGGAACTGTCCATGCTGGTCACTTCGCCCAGGTCGATGACGTAGCTGCGCGCCGCGCCGCCACCGCCGAGGCAGGCCTCGTGAAAATCGCGATGGATGCTGAAATCGAAACGCTCGCCCAGCTGCAGGGTCAGGCAATCGTGTTCGCTGTCGTGGTGGACGATCATGCTGCACTCCTCAAAACAATTCGATCTCGCCGGCATCCATGGAACTCTGCAATGCCGGGCCACGGGAGCGCAGGCGCGCCTTTTCGCGCTGAATGGCCAGCCGGCCACGCACCCGCTGCGCACGTTCGGCCAGGTTGTCGGCGTCGACCGGCGCACACGCCAGCTCCTCGATGTCGCGTGTGCATTCGCCGACCACTTCCTGCAGCTCGACCAGCCGGGTGCGGGTCTGCCGCAGCAACTGGCTGAGGATGTCCTCGAACTGCAGGGACCTGATCGTGGTGGATACATCGCTGCCGAGGCCGCGATTGATCTCGACTACCTGGTCGGCGACCGCGCTGGTGCGCGCGTCGCTCTCGGTGACGTGCGCCATCATCGCGTCGATGCCGCCCTTGGCTGACAGCGCCACGTTCAGATCCTGCGAAGCCATCGTGCCGACCAGGCCGCGCAACTGCTCCATCGCGGTGCGGGCGCGTTCGACGTGGCTGCCGATCTGCTCGTTGAACTGGTTGGAGTTGCTGGCGAGGTTGCGGATCTCGCCGGCGACCACGGCAAAGCCGCGACCGGATTCACCCGCGCGCGCCGCCTCGATCGCGGCGTTGAGCGCCAGCAGATTGGTTTCCTCGGCGATCGTGTTGACGTTCTTCAGCAGCCCGAACACGGCATCCATCTCCTTCGCCATGCCGTCGATGCGATAGACGATACGAAGGCTCTCGCGCGACATCTGCACGATCATGCCCACGAAGTGCTGCAGCAGGTCGCCGGTGCGGGCCGCGAAATCCTGCACCGAGACGCCACCGTTCTGGGCGTCGATGATCTGCTTCAGCAGCGACTGCTGCAGCCCGGTCTTGTGCGACAGGCCATCGAAACCGCCGCCCAGTTCGGAGACCGCATCGCGCAGCAGGTCGAGGCCCTGGTGCAGTTCGCGGGTGGCGTGGCCGAGTTCGTCGACCAGGGCGCCGCGCACGTCCTCCAGCGCCTCGCGCACGGGGGCGTTGTTGCCGGGTACTGCCACTGTTGCGGCGACCGGCGGGGGACGCCGGCTCTCGACGATCCATACCGCGGTGAGCACCACGATCAGCAGCGGCGCCAGCCACGTCGGATGCCACAGCAGCGCCAGCAGCAACGCGAGCGTACTGGCGATCCAGCCGTAGAGCGGGCGGGTGGCGAAGAGCCGGACAATGTGGGAAAGGACAGCCATGAGCCGATATCCAAGGTCAGGTGCGCGAAACACCGTCGTGGGGTTGGCGCGCCAGTGCAAGCAGGCGCGCGGCAATGTGGTCAAGCGAAAGCATCTCTGCGGCCGCGCCCAGTTTCCAGGCAGCACCGGGCATGCCCCATACCACCGAGCTGGCCTCGTCCTGCACCAGCGTCGCGGCACCGGCCTGCTTCAGTTCGAGCAGGCCGCGCGCGCCGTCGTCGCCCATGCCGGTCAGCAGCACGGCGATGGTGCCCACGCCGGCGCTGGCCGCCATCGAGCGGAACAGCACGTCCACGCTGGGCTTGTGCCGGTTGACCGGCGGGCCATCGTGCAGCCGGCAGACATACTTGGCGCCGTCCCACATCACCAGCAGGTGGTGGCTGCCCGGCGCGATGTAGGCGTGGCCGGTCTGGATCGGCTGGCCATCCTGCGCCTCGCACACGCGCATCGCCGAGCAACGGTCCATGCGCGCGGCGAACGGGCCGCTGAAGGCTTCGGGGATGTGCTGGGTGACGAGGATCGGCGGTGCATCCGGCGGCATCGATTCGAGGACCACACGCACGGCCTCGGTCCCGCCGGTCGAGGCGCCGATGACGATGATCGGGCTGCCGCCGCGGGTGCCCGAGGTCTGCACGCGCGGCAACACCGCATCGGCGGACAGGCGCGGCGGCACCTCCAGCTTGCGCACCGCGGTCCGCGCGCGCGGCCGGGCCGTGGCGGCCTGCTTCACCTTGGCGCAGATCTCCTGCGCGCTCTGGCCAAAGCTGTTGGCCAGGTCGCTGCTCGGCTTGGCCAGAAAATCCACCGCGCCAAGCTCCAGCGCGCGCAGGGTCACTTCGGCACCCTGCACCGTCAGCGACGACACCATCACCACCGGCATCGGCCGCAACCGCATCAGGTTTTCCAGAAACGTCAGGCCGTCCATGTGCGGCATCTCCACATCCAGCGTCAGGACGTCCGGATTGAGCAGCTTGATCTTTTCGCGGGCGATCAGCGGATCGGCCGCGGTGCCGACCACCTCGATCTCCGGATCGCAGGCAAGCATCGTCGTCATCAGCTTGCGAACCAACGCCGAATCGTCGACCACCAGAACACGCACTCTTTCCATTGCCATCCATCTCGTTGCCATGAAGCTCAGGCCGCGTCGCCATTGCCGGCGACCTCGCCGGTGATTGCGATGAAGCCGCCGCTAGAAAAGCTCGACCTCACCCTTTATCGGGTCATTTGCCAAACGCTTGAGGTAGCCGGGCTCGTCGGCGACCAGTTGCACGTCGTCGTGCCGGCGCAACAGCCGCACCCGTGCGCGGCCACTGCTTGGGAAGAACTGCACCTGCCGCGGGTATACGTCGCCGAGATCCGACGCGCGCAGGTTCAGCCTTTCGGTGGCGATGTAGTGCTGCACGAAATCGATGTTGCGCTGGCCGATATCGGTCAGCTGTGCCAGTACGCGGCCGCCGCCGAATATCTTCACCTGCAGGTCGCCGCGCTGGCCGCCGGCAATGAGGATCGCGTTGATGAGCTGCTCCATCGCGTCGCTGCCGTAGCGCGCCGCGCGGCCCACGGTGGCGGTCCAGCCGTCGCGCTCGCCGCGCGGCTCCGGCAGCATGAAATGGTTCATGCCGCCGATGCCGCGGCGCGCATCATGGATGCATGCCGATACGCACGAGCCGAGCACGGTGGTGATCAGCTCTTCCTGCGTGCTGACGTAGAACTCGCCGGGCAGCACCTTCACCGTCATGCAGGCCTGCGCCGGGTCCCAGTAGCGGCGCAGGTGCTCGAAGCCCGGCAGCACCGCAGCGTGGCTTGCCGGATTGGCGCGGCGGTCGGCCAGCAGGGTCATCGGCCGATCTTCCGGTAGACGGTGCGACCGATGAGCTCGAACTGGTCGTTGACGCCGTGCAGCGATTCGGAGTGGCCGAGAAACAGGTAGCCACCCGGTGGCAGCAGCTCGGCGTAGCGGCGAAAGAGCCGCTGCTTGGTCGGCTGGTCGAAGTAGATCACCACGTTGCGGCAGAAGATCGCGTCGAACGGACCGCGCATCGGCCAGGGATGCAGCAGGTTCAGCGGCTCGATGGTGACCAGCTCGCGCAGGCGCGGGTGCACGCAGGCCAGCCCGTCATACTCACCCTCGCCGCGCAGCATCCAGCGCCGGCAACGCTCGGCGCTGATGCCGGCCAGGCGCTCCAGCGGATACACACCCTTTCGTGCGGTTTCCAGCGCCTGTGGCGACAGGTCGGTGGCCAGGATTCTTGCATCCACCTTGCTGCCGCCCTGGTCGATCGCCTCGGCCAGCACCATCGCCAGTGCATAAGGCTCCTCGCCGGTGGAACAGCCCGCCGACCAGATCCGCAGTCGATCGCCCTCGCGCCGCTTCTCCTGCAGCCAGCGCGGCAGCAGTTCATCGACCAGCAGGTCGTAATGGTGCACCTCGCGGAAAAACGCCGTCACGTTGGTGCTGATGGCGCTGGCCAGTTCGCCCAGTTCGCTGTACGGATCGCTGCGCAGCAGTTCGCAGTAGCTGGCGAAGTCCGGCAGGCCCAGCGCACGCAGCCGGCGCAGCAGACGGCCCTGCACCAGCTGATGCTTTTGCTCGCCCAGCGCGATGCCGCAATGCTCCAGCACGAACGCCCGAAGGTACTCGAACTCGGCGTTTCCCAGCAGCGGGCCGGGCGTGGCCGTGGCATGGGTGTAGTCGTCGGCCACGCCAGACACCGCATTCACTTCAGAACTCCTTCCACACACCAGTTGCGCTGGCAGGCTCGGCCGGCGCGCGCACCGGGCGGGCGGCGGCTGGCGCCGTGTTGCGCACGGCGGCGAACACCGCCTCGGCTTCTGCCGCCACGCTCTGCGCCCGCGCCGACGCGGGCGGTGCAACGGACGGCGCGCCATCGTCGATGAGCTGGAAGAAGCCTACCTGGCGGGTCAGCTCGCCGGCCTGCTCGTGCATGGCGCGTGCCGCAGCGGCAGCCTCCTCGACCAGCGCGGCATTCTGCTGGGTCATCTCGTCCATCTGCATCACGGCATTGTTGACCTGGTCGATGCCGGCCGACTGCTCCTGGCTGGCGGCGGCGATCTCGGCCACGATGTCGGTGACCTTCTTCACGCTGTCGACGATTTCGGCCAGCGCCTTGCCCGACTGGTTCACCAGCTCGGAGCCGCTGCGCACCTTGTCCGCGCTGTCGTTGATGAGGGCCTTGATCTCTTTCGCCGCGCCGGCGCTTCGCTGCGCCAGGCTGCGCACTTCGGTGGCCACCACGGCAAAGCCGCGGCCCTGCTCGCCGGCACGGGCGGCCTCCACGGCCGCGTTCAGCGCAAGCAGGTTGGTCTGGAAGGCGATCTCCTGGATCAAGCCCACGATGTCGGCGATTTTGCCGCTGGAGGCGTTGATCTCGCTCATCGCGATGATCGCCCGACCGGCCACCTCGCCACCCCGCTCGGCCTGCTCGCGGGCACCGCGGGCAAGCTGGTTGGCGTGGCTGGCGTTCTCGGCGTTCTGCTTGACGGTGGAAGTCATCTGCTCCATCGACGAGGCGGTTTCTTCCAGGCTGGAGGCCTGCTCCTGGGTGCGCTGGCTGAGGTCGTCGTTGCCGTGCGCGATCTGCTGCGCCGCCGTACTGACCGCATCGGAGCCGCGACGCACTTCGCCGACGGTGAGGGTGAGCCGGTCATCCATCATCCGGAACGCTTCCAGCAGGCGTCCCAGCTCGTCCTTGCGACGGGTGACGATGTGGTGGCCCAGCTGGCCCTGCGAGATGGCATTGGCCACCCACACGGCCCGGTTGAGCGTGCCCACGATGGAGCGGATCAGGAAGAACGCCATCAGTACCGCCAGCACCATGCCGCCACCGAGTGCCGCAAACGTCATCAGGCGGATGCGCTGGTAGCTGGCCAGCGCGGATTCGTAATGCTGGCGGCTTTCGTCGACCTGCATCGCGATCAGCTTGTTCATTTCCGAACCCATGATCGCCACGTTCGGCAGCACGTCCGAATACAGCAGCGCGTTGGCGCCGTCGTCGGCCTGATTCAGCGCATCGGTGATCTCGGACATCGACGAGGCGACGTCGCCGCGGGCACTTTCGAACGCGCTCCATTGCTTCTTGACCGCGGGCGACATCGTGGTCGCGCCCAGCTTCTTCAGCAGCACCGCATCGGCGACCTGGGTCTTGGCCACGTCGTCGAGCTTCTGCTTGACGATCGCCTTGTCGTCCTTGTGGAAGGCCGCCTCGCTCAGGGAAATGAAGCTGTTCAGCGAGCCGCGCGCCACCTCGTTGATGCTGGTCAGCGGTATCAGCTCCTCCTGGTAGATCATGCGCGCGCTCTCATTCGCCCGGGCCATGCCGCCGAGCCCGATCCAGGCGCCCACCAGCAACATGGTGCACAGCAGGCCAAGCACACCGATGAGACGGGCCTTGACGGTCAACGTGGTCAGGCGGGACAGGCGCGCCAGCAGACTATTCATCTTCATCTCGATTCCCGGGTCAGGCGGCAACTTCAACTTCCTGGACGGCCGGCAGCGCGGCGTCCAGCGATTCCACGTCTTCCGGACGCATCAGTTTTTCCACATCCAGCAGCATCACCATGCGTTCGGCATACGTCGCCAGCCCTTTCAGGTAACGCGTATCGACCACCGCACCCATGTCCGGTACCGGCTTGATCGCCGCCGGATCGATATCGACCACGTCGGACACCGCATCCACCACGATGCCGAACAGGCGTTCGGCAATCGCCACGATGATCACCACGGTGTCGTCGCCGTAGCTTTCGCGCAGCAGGCCGAAGCGCAGGCGCAGATCCGCGATCGGCACGATCGCGCCACGCAGGTTCAGCACGCCCAGTACGTAGTCCGGCGTCTGCGGGATGCGGGTGACACGCGTCCAGCTGCGGATCTCGCGCACGGCCAGGATGTCCACGCCATACTCTTCGTCGGCCAGGCTGAAAGTGAGCTGCTGCGACGGCGCCGTGGCCCGTCTGTCTTCGTGCATGGGGTCTTCGTACATGGGAGCGGTAACCTCGTAACGGACGTCTGCGAGCGTCCTTCTGCCTTGACTGTGTCGGCCCGCGCGGCGGGAACTTGAGCACCCGGCCGCCGCCCGCAAAACGGTGGATGTCGATCAGAATGCGAACTCGCTGCAGCCGCCCGACGCGCTGCCGCTGCGCCGCTCGTCGCCCTCGCGCCGCAAGCCATTGCGCTTCATCGCCTCAGAACTCGGTCCACGCTCCGCCGGTCGCGGCCACGGTGCGCTGCGTCCGCGACAGGGCAACGGGCGGACGCGGCGGCGTTGCGGCGCGCGCCGCGTTGGCGGCTGCCACGGCCGGCGCGGGTATGGTGTTGCTGGGCTTCAGATGGAAAAACGTCATCTGGCTCTGCAGTTCGTTGGCCTGCTCCTGCATCGCGCGCGCTGCCGCGGAAGCCTCCTCGACCAGCGCTGCGTTCTGCTGGGTGACCTCGTCCATCTGCATCACCGCGTGGTTCACCTGATCGATGCCGCTGGACTGCTCCTGGCTGGCCGCGGCGATCTCGGCCACGATGTCGGTGACCTTCTTCACACTGTCGACGATGTCGGCCAGCGCCGAGCCGGATTCGTCCACCAGCGCGCTACCGGCCTGCACCCGCGCGACGCTCTCGTTGATGAGCGCCTTGATCTCCTTCGCCGCCGCCGCGCTGCGCTGGGACAGGCTGCGTACTTCGCTGGCGACCACGGCAAAGCCGCGCCCTTGCTCGCCGGCGCGCGCAGCTTCCACGGCAGCATTCAGCGACAGCAGGTTGGTCTGGAACGCGATCTCGTCGATCAGCCCCACAATGTCGGCAATCTTCCGGCTCGAAGCGTTGATCTCGCCCATCGCCGCCACCGCCCTCGCAGCCACCGCACCGCCGCGTTCGGCCTGCTCGCGCGCGCCAAGGGCAAGCTGGCTGGCCTCGCTGGCGTTCTCGGCGTTCTGCTTGACGGTGGAGGTCATCTGCTCCATCGACGCAGCGGTTTCCTCCAGGCTCGACGCCTGCTCCTGTGTGCGCTGGCTAAGGTCGTCGTTGCCCTTGGCGATCTGGCTTGCCGCGGTACTGACCGCCTGCGAACCGTGCTGTACCTGGCCCACGATGCCGGTGAGGCGTTCGCGCATGCGCATCAGTTCATCCAGCAGGCTGCCGCTGACGAACGTCCTGCCGCCGTCATCGCCGCTCAGGTCACCGTTGGCGATGCGCGTGGCCATCGCCACCGCAAAGTCCGGCTCGCCACCGATGCTGCGGCGAATGCTGCGCATCGAAAGCCACACCATCAGGATTACCAGCAGGCCGACCAGGCCGGCCTTGGCCAGGTTCACCATCAGCGAGTGCTGGAACTGCGCGTCGATATCGTCGAAATAGGCGCCGGCGCCGAAGTGCAATCCCCACGGCTTGAAAAGCTGGGTGTAGGTGACCTTGCCCACGATGGCCTTGGTGCCGGGCTTGAGCCAATCGTAGTAAGTCAGGCCGTGGCCGTCCTTTACGTCGGTGTCGTGCATGGACTGGAACAGCAGTTTGCCGCGCTGATCCGTTTCATCGCGCACGCTCTTGCCCAGTTTGGCCCGCCATACAGGATGCATGGCCAGCACGTAATCGTTGTCGAACGCGAAGATGTAACCGGCGCCGCCGTCCCACTGCATGCCGTGAATCTGCGCCAACGCAAGCTTCTGCGCTTCGGGCTCGCTGAACTCGCCCTTGACTGCACGCTCGTGGAAGCCACCTGCCACCGATATCGCCGACTCGATCGCGCTGCGCAGGGTGCTCTCCAGCCCCTGCATCTGCCTGGCTCTGCTCTCGAATGCGTTCATCACGGTGAGGCTTGCGAGGCCCGCGATCACCACCACGACCACCCATGCCACCCGCGCATTCAGGCTCAGGCGACTCAGCGAAAAACTCCTCAACGACAACATCTTTCAACCTCGAAATGAGAAACTCAATGGGTGTGCATCACACAGGATTTCACGCTGCCTTGCTGCGCTGACCCAGCCGCACCACGCCACCCACATCGACGATCAGCGCGACCGAACCGTCGCTGAGAATGGTGGCGCCGGAGATGCCCTGCACGCGCTGGTAGTGCGCTTCCAGCGACTTGACGACGGCCTGCTGCTGGCCGAGCAGGTCGTCGACCAGCAGGCCCACACGCCGGCCGTCTTCCTCGATCACCACCACGATGCCGCGTTCGATGTCGGTGACCGCATCGCTGCAGTTGAAGGCTCGATGCAGCCGCATGACCGGCAGGTATTCGTCGCGGAAGTGGAACACTTCGCCGCCACCGGCGATCTTGCGCACCGCATCGGCGCGCAGCCGCAGCGACTCGACGATCGAGGTCAGCGGCACGATGTAGCGTTCGCTGCCCACCGCCGTGACCAGCCCGTCGATGATCGCCAGGGTCAGCGGCAAGGTGATTGTGAACGTGCTGCCCTTGCCGGATACGCTGCGCACGCCGACGCTGCCGCCCAGGTCGCGCACATTGCGGCGCACGACGTCCATGCCCACGCCGCGGCCGGAAAGGTCGGTGGCCTGCGCCGCGGTGGAAAAGCCCGGCTGGAAGATCAGCTCGGCCACCTCGGCGTCGCTGAGCTCCTGCCCCGCGGCGATCAGGCCGCGCTGCTGCGCCTTGGCCACGATCGCGGCATGGTTGAGGCCGGCGCCGTCGTCGCTGATCTGCACCACGATGTTGCCGCCCTCGTGGTATGCGTTGAGCTTGAGCGTGCCGGTTTCGGATTTGCCCGCGGCCTTGCGCTGCGCCGGCGACTCCAGCCCATGGTCGATCGCGTTGCGCACCAGGTGCACCAGCGGGTCGCCGATCTTCTCCAGCACCGTCTTGTCCAGCTCGGTGTGCTCGCCGTGCAGCTCCAGCCTGACCCGCTTGTCGAGCTTGCGCTCCAGGTCGTGCACCAGGCGCGGAAAGCGGTTGAACACGGAGGCGATCGGCAGCATGCGGATGCGCATGACGCTTTCCTGCAACTCGCGCGTGGCGCGTTCGAGCTGCACCAGCCCGTCGCGCAGCCGGCCCAGCTGGGACAGTTCGAATTTCTCGCCGATGTCGCTGAGCATGGACTGGGTGATCACCAGTTCGCCCATCATGTTGATCAGCGCGTCGACCTTGTCGATACCCACGCGGATCGAGCTGCCCTCGCCGGACGCGGCGGCCGTCTCGCGTATCGGGCGCGGCGCGGCCGCGGCCACCGGCGACGAGTCACCCGCTGTCTGTGCCGCGGCGTCGGCAGCGGCCACTTCGGCCAGCGGCGCGATGGTCAGCTCGCAGTCGCCATCGAGCCAGTCGAATACCGCATCGATGTCGGCACGCGCCACGGCGCCATGCAGGCGCAAATCCCAGCCCAGATAACACTGGCTCGGGTCGAGCTCGGCCAGCTGTGCCGGCGCGCCGTCGGTGATGGACGCGCGGATGACCTCCAGGCGACCCAGTTGCTGCAGTTCGCGGAACAGCCGCAAGGGATCGTTGCCGGTCTGCAGCAGGTGCGGCAACGCGGTGAACGCAATGTTCCACCCGCTCACCGGTGCAACCATCGACGCGGCAGCCGCTGCCTGCGCGACAACTTCGCCGCTGACCAGCTGCACCAGCTCGACGCGCAGCGCCTCGCTCTCGGCGTCGGCCACCGGCCGACCCTGGCTCGATCGCTCCAGCATCGCGCGCATGCAGTCGACCGAGCGCAGCAACACCTCGATCAGTCCGGCGTCCACTGCACGCCGCTCGCTGCGCACTTCTTCCAGCAGCGACTCGGCGACATGGGTGAACGCGGCCACGTCGGCGAACCCGAATGTCGCGGCGCCGCCCTTGATGGAATGCGCGGCGCGGAAGATGGTGTGCACCAGCTCGTGGTCGGTCGAACCCGAATCCAGCGCCAGCAATGCCGCCTCCATCGCATCGAGCCCTTCCCGGCTTTCCTCGAAGAAGGTCTTGTGGAACTGAGTCAGGTCGACCGCACTCATGGTATTCCTTAACCCAGCACGCGCTTGACGGTGGCCAGCAACTGTTCCGGATCGAACGGCTTGACCAGCCAGCCGGTGGCGCCGGCGGCCTTGCCTTCCATCTTCTTCTCGGTGTGCGACTCGGTGGTCAGCATCAGGATCGGCACGCCTTTGTACGCATCCATCGCGCGCAACTGGCGCACCATTGCGATGCCGTCCATCACCGGCATGTTGACGTCGGCCAGCACCAGCTCGAAGGCGCCGCCGCGCGCCGCATCCAGCGCCAGCTGTCCGTTCTCGGCCTCGGTCACTTCATGGCCGGCGCCGCGCAGGGTGAACGCCACCATGCCGCGCATCGAAGCCGAGTCGTCTACCGCAAGAATCTTTGCCATGCCACCACCTCGTTCAGGCCAGCGCTGCCGCCGGCAGGTTCAATAACTGCGCCAGCCCGAGCAGGCCGGCTGCTTCGTTCAGAGCATCACTCGTGCCATGCCAGCCCAGCGTGCCACCGCGTGCGTCCAGCTCGCGCCGGAAAAGCACCAGCAATTGCAACGCGGCGGTATCGACACGCTCCACCTGGCCGCCATCCAGCACGATGGCGTGCGCTCCCAGCGCACCCAGCAGCTCCGCCTTCAGGGCAGCCTGGGCTGCCATGCGGCAATCCGCCGGAAGCAGCAGGTGTGCCGCCTCGCCGGCATTCGCCGGCATGGCGGCGGATGCCTTTGCCGGCGGTGCGTTCTTGCCTTGGTGCCTCGCCGCAGGTTTGCCGGCCATGTCACGACTCCAACCGCGCTGTATGCGCTGACGTAGGCCTTATCGGCCAGCCGGGCGATCGCTTTAGTGGCGTGACGGATCGGCCGCCGCAGGACGTCGCCGGGCATTTGACGCTGTTGCACGGCAACGCGACGGGTTTGCGCTGGACAAACCCCTCAAGTTTGTCCGCGCGCCGCCGATGTCCTTCAGGACGACCCCTGCCGGCACCCGCGCCCGGCGCAGGAATCCACGTGAACATCCAACCGATCAGCCTTGCTGCGCTTACCTGGGCCGGCGCCGCCTCCGGCACCACCGCCCAGAGCTGGCGTATCGGCAGCGTGCTGTCGGCACGGCCGCTGGGAGTGAACCCGCTGGGTCTGCTGATACTGCAGATCGGCGCGCTGACCGTCGAGGCGGATGTTGCACAAGGCCAGCTGCCGGCGCAGTTCCAGGTGCGGGTACTGAGCCTGGGCGCGCAACCGCAGCTGGAGATACTGTCGCACCCGGCCGACCCGACCTTCCAGCGCGTCCTGCGCGAGCGGCTGCCGCAGCAGAACGGCTACGCGCCCTTGCTGGCCACGCTGGGTGCACTCGCCCAGCGGCCGGTGTTGCGTCAGCTGCCGCCGGAGCTGCGCACGACGTTGGCCTTGCTGGAACAATCCCTGCGCACACCCGCGGAGATCACCCGGGGCGAGGGCCTGCGCGAGGCGATCAGCCGCAGCGGCCTGTTCTTCGAGTCCAAGCTGCTCAGCCCGCATGCCAACACGCTTGCGCTGACCGGTGACGACTGGAAGGGTGCATTGCTGCGTCTGGCCGGGTTGCTCGATCGGCGCGCCGCCGCGCCGGCGCCCCCGAACCGCAGCGACACCGAACCCCCGCTGCTGCAGCGCGGCCTGCAGGCGCAACCGCGCATGCCGTTGCCGCCCGTTCTGGCCGAGGACGGCGTGGAGCTTCTGCTGGACCGGCTGCATGGTGACGTGAAGGCTGCGCTGGCGCGGGTGGAAGTGGCCCAGCTGGAAGCCAGCGCCAGCCAGCTGTCGGCCTGGATCATCGAGATTCCGCTGCAAGGCGACGGCGGCCGCGACGTGTTGCAGGTGCAGTTGGAATACCTCAGCGAGGCGGCCGAGGGTGGCCACGGCTGGACGCTGGGTTTCGCCTTGGACTTGCCGGCACTGGGCCCGGTGCAGGGCGAGCTGCAATTGCGCGAGCCGCGGCTGTCGGTGCGCCTGTGGGCCGAGCGGGCCGATACCGCCCAGCGGCTCGAACGCCAGTTCACTCCGTTGCGCCAGCGACTGGCCGCGTGCGGCGTGCTGCTCGACCAGCTGAGCTGCCAGGTCGGCCTGCCGCAGGCGCCTGGCCGGCACAGCGCCGTGCTGCTGCAGGCTACCGCATGAATACGCCACCGGCAGCGTTGCGCCGGGTCAGTCTGCGACTGGCCAGCGGCAGCGGCGAGGTGGCCGCGATGCCGCCCGAATCACTGGAGACCCTGCTGGCACGCGCGCAGGCACTCGGTGTTCCGCTGCATCATGATCCCCAGATTGCCGCCCTGCTGGCCGCGCTGCGGCTGCGCGACGACGTGCCTGTGCTGCTCTATGCAGCCGCCGCCTCGGTGCTTGCCGCAGTCTATGACGCGGCGGAGGAATAGACGGCCAGATCATCGAAAGGCGAAATGCGCGACGCTCACGCCGCTGCGCGTTTCCACAGGCTTTCCCAGCCCAGCCCGCGAAAGCACGGGCCCGCGGTCGCCTCCGAGAACTTGATGTCGTTGTATCTGGCGTTCCACTCCATGATCTTGGTCTGGTTGTCCTGATCGATGCAGACATCCCAGCCGACGCAAGGCATGTGCGGGCAGCTGGCGTGCAAGGATCGGCACAACTCCGCGGCAGCGCTGAAATGGGGGATGGCATGCCCGGCGAAACGAAACTGCGTATCCGGGTGTTCCTCGGTCCGGCGCCAGTTGTGCAGGTACGCGGTGTCATTCAGCGCGCCTGTCCGGATGTCGGCGGCGACCCTCACGTGGCTGCGGCAGCGCACGATCTCGTCGGCCGCCCGCCCCACCCTGAGATAGGCCGCCTTTACCGCCACGGTGCCATCGAGTTCCCTCGCCGTGGTTATGCGCACGGTGGCGGTGGATCCGGCGCTGATGGCCGCGAAGAATTCATGCTGCTTTATCGGCGCCTGAAAGACGCCGTCGACAAGCCGGTCATGGCCAGCCCGGGGGAAGTCCTCGCGAGTCATGATCACCACGTCCCGCCCCTGGCAGGAGTTGTCGCTCTTGAAGAAAACGCGCCCGTCCTGGGCGAACAGGAGCTCGATCAGATTCGTTTCGCTTATCGGCTTGAAGTCCCTGTCGTAGTAGATGCCGTCGATGACATAGGCGAGATCCGGCAGGGCTTCGGTATGGAGAATCCGGTTGGTGAAGGATTTCAGGTTCACCACCTTGGCCGCTCCGCCGGATTTCAGGGGTTCGACGACCAGTCCGTAGTAGTTGTCCGGGATCCAGCCCTCCTTGAACCCGCCGCTGATGGCGGTATAGACGTGCATCCATGGTGCGTACTTGGCGCTGCCAAGTACTTCCTGCGAGTACTCGTTGGCGAGCCTGAACAGCTTCCGGTCGGTCGGACCCTGCTGGCTTTCTATCGACCGCAGCACCGACCTCGCCCGGTAGTTGGAGCTCACCTGACGCAGCTCGCTGTAGACTCGCGATCCCGCTGCGGTGGTGACGTTCTTCAGTGATTCTGCTGACAGGCTCATGGCGGCGCTCCGTGGTGGAATGGCAGTTACTCCCGGTTGCCGCGGCATGCGTGCCGCTGGCGGTGACGGGCTTGGCGCAGATCGGTGGCGCGCAACCGGCACCGATGTGAGCCGGCACGCGCTAGCCATGGAGTTGCCGTGTGCAGGCGGTGGTCTCCCGGGTGCGCAGCCGAAGTCGATCCGGCTCCGCAGCATCGTGAAAACCTCCCCCCACGGCAGCGCCAAGCTCCGCCGGTCCTGCGTGGAGATACGCCGTCACCAATCAATGATTCGTGAAACCATCGGGTACGCCTGGCGATGGCAGGGCGAAGGATTCGCTGGCGGCGGCGTTCGCCGAGCCGCCGCCCTACGGATTGGCCGGGTGCATCTGCAGCACCAGTTTCGCCTCGTCGCGGGACAACCCGCAGCGGATGATCAACTGTTCGACATCGGCGCCTTCGCGGGCGAGTTGCTGGGCCAGTTCGTACGACTGTCGCGTCGGCGGCGGCTGCTGTTCGATCTGGCCCATCTGCCGCTCCAGCCGGCCCAGCGCCGCCACCAGCATCGAGGTCGGCACATCGGTGTACGCGTGCAGCGCGCCATGCGCCAGCGCGTCGATGCGCTGCTGCAACCGGCGCGACTGCCGCCACGAGAAGAACAGCACGGCCGATTGCGCCAGGCTCAGCAGCAGCAGGACCACCAGGCCGGCTTCAAGCATGATCGTCTTCTCCACCCAGCCGGCACAGCCGGCGCACGTCGAGCAAGGCCACGAAGCCGCCCTGCCAGGAGAGCACGCCGCTGACCGGATCATCGCGGCGGCTGGCCCGGCCGGGCGGCGGCGGTGCGATATCGATGCCATCGCTGCACAGCAATTCGCCTACCGCATCCACCCGCACGCCGACGCGCTGGCCGGCCTGCGCCAGCATCACGATGCGCACCAGTGCCGGGTCGCTCGGCGGCAAGGCCGGCAATCCCAGCCGCTGGCGGCCATCCAGCACCGGCACGATCCGTCCGCGCAGGTGGCGCACGCCCAGCAGGTCGTCGGCTGCACCGGGCACGGGCGTGATGTCGCCATCGCGGATGACTTCGCTCACGTCGATCAGCGGCGCCGCATACAGCTGCGTGGCGATGCGGAAGGTCAGCCAATGCTGACCGCCTTGATCAGTCGCGGAGGCCATGGCGCTCATGTGCGGTTTCCAGCTGAAGGGATCATCGAACAGGCCCGGTCAAAGTGGCGCGGCGGCGGTGTCGGCGTTTCTTTCGGAAGCAGGTGCTTTCGTGGTCGGCGCCGACCCGACGCGGACCGGCGGCGCGATGCCCTGCACGCGCATGGTGGGCAGCATGTCGACCGCCGGTGATGGCGGCCTTTCCAGCGTCGCGATTTCGGCGGCGTGCCGGGGATCGGCCTGCTCGCGTTTCGGCGTCGTGCGATTGCTCATCACCACCACCAGCACACGCCGGTTCTGGTTGCGACCATCGACGGTGGCGTTGTCGGCCTTGGGCCGCACTTCGCCCCAGCCGATGATGCCCAGCCGGTCCGCCACGACGCCGCTCAGGGCGAACAGGCGCGCTACGCTGGCGGCACGGGCCGCCGACAGTTCCCAGTTCGATGGATACTGCGGGGTATTGATCGGCACGTCGTCGGTGAAACCTTCCACCCGCAAGGGATTGGGGAAGCGCGCCAGGATCGTCGCCAGATCACGCAGCACCGCGTTGGCGGGCGCCGACAGCTGTGCCACGCCGCTGGGAAACAGGATGTCGGTGCGGATCTCGATTTCCAGCCAGTCCGGCTGGAGCCGCACGATCACCTGCTTGCGATCGATCAGCGGCTGCAGCGCCTTGCGCACCTGATCTTCGATGCGTCCCAGGTTTTCCTGCGGGTTCGGCGGATGGCCGGCATCGCGGCCCTTGCCGCCGTCCCTCGGCACCGGGTGCGGCGGGATCGGCACCGCGATCGGCACGATCGACGAACCGGGCTGGCCGGCCGGCGCGGCGATCGACGGGCTGATGTTGTGCGGCCGTACCTGCGTCGGAGGCAGCGGCGCAATCGCATGGCTGGAGCCGTTGAACGCCTCGATCAGCGATTCGGACATGACCCGGAACTTGCCTTCGTTGACCACCGACACGGCATACATCACCACGAAAAACGCGAGCAGCAAGGTCATCAGGTCGGCATAGGGGATCGCCCACGCCTCGTGATTGGTGTGCTCCTCGTGCTTGTGTTTCCTCATTCGACGTAGCCCTGCAGGCGCGATTCGATCTGCCGCGGGTTGTCACCCTGTGCAATCGACACCAGGCCCTCGATCAGGATTTCGCGCATCTGCGACTGCTTGCTTATCAAGCCTTTCAGCCGCGCCGCCATCGGCAGCATGAACAGGTTGGCCAGCGCGACGCCGTAGATGGTAGCCACGAAGGCGGCGGCGATGCCGTGGCCGAGCTTGCTCGGATCGGCAAGGTTCTGCATCACCGCCATCAAGCCCATCACCGCGCCGATGATGCCCAGTGTGGGCGAGTAGATGCCGGCGTTCTCGTAGACCTTGGCGCCGGCCAGGTCGATCGCCTCGCGCGTGTCGAGGTCGACCTCCAGCACGCTGCGGATGGCGTCAGGTTCGCCGCCATCGACCAGCAGCTGCAGACCCTTGCTGACGAACGGATCGGTTTCCGCCTCGATCTGCGGCTCCAGCCCCAGCAGACCCTGCCGCCGGGAGATCTCGCTCCAGCCGACGATGCGGCTGATCAGGTCGCTGGGGCGGTGCTGCGGCGGCCGGTAGACCATCCTCATCATCGACAGCGCATGCTTGAGCACCCTGCCCTGGTTCTGCACCAGCAAGGCAGCAAGCGTGCCGAAGAACACGATGACGAACGCTGCCGGATTCCACAGCGCGCCGACCGTGGACCCCTTCAGCACGGTGCCGAGGATGATCACCAGGAAACCCAGGATCGTGCCGATGATGCTTATCATGTCCATGCGATGAGTCAACCCGGTTGCAGCGAAGCGAACAGTTGCCCGGCGCCGCCGGCCAGGCCCGCCAGATCCATCACCAGCGCCAGCCGGCCATCGCCGGTGACAGTGGCGCCGGCGATGCCGGAGACATCGGCGAACAGCGGACCGAGCGGCTTGACGATGACGTCCTCGCGGCCGATCACGTCGTGCACCAGGCAGCCCAGCCGCTGATGACCGATGTGCAGCACCACCACGTGGCGACCCGCCGACGCGGAGGCGCCGACCCAGCCGGCGAGATCGGCCAGCGGCAGCGCGCGGCCGCGATGCTGGGCGACCAGGCGGCCATCGAGCAGGCGGTCCTGGCCGTCGGCGAGTTCAAAGACCTCTTCCACATTGCCCAGCGGCAGCGCCAGCAGACGCGTCTCCACACGCACCATCAGCACGCGCAGCACTGCCAGGGTCAGCGGCACGGTCAATTCCAGCTCGCTGCCATGGCCGCGGCGGGAACGCACCTGCAAGGTGCCGCCCAGTTCGGCCACGCGCGTCTTCACCACGTCCATGCCGACGCCGCGGCCGGAGATGTCCGAGACCGTCGCGGCGGTGCTGAAACCGGGGCGGAAAATCAGTTCGTAGCAATCGCTTTCGGTGAGCCGCGCCGCCTGCCCCGCATCGATCACACCCTTCTCCACCGCCTTGCGACGCAGGACTTCAGGGTCCATGCCGCGGCCGTCGTCGCTCACCGAGATGACGATGCGTTCGCCGCGCTGGCTGGCCGACAGGCAGATCCGACCCTTGCGCGGCTTGCCGGCGAGCTCGCGATCGGCGGGCATTTCCACGCCGTGGTCGAGCGCGTTGCGCAGCAGGTGCACCAGCGGGTCGGCCAGCGCCTCGACCAAGCCGCGGTCGAGGTCGGTCCCTTCGCCTTCCAGCACCAGCTCCACGTCCTTGCCCAGCTGGCGGGCCAGATCGCGCACGATGCGGGGAAAGCGCTGAAACAGGCGTCCCACCGGCTGCATGCGCATGCCCATCACCGCGGTTTGCAGTTCATCGGCGATCCGGTCGAGCTCGCCGGCGGCGGTGACCAGCGCTTCGCTGCCGTCGCGCGCCGCGAGGCTCAACAGGCGGTTGCGCACCAGCACCAGTTCGCCGGCGTGGTTGACCAGCACGTCGAGCCGGGCGGTATCCACGCGCACGGTGTTCTCCACCGGGACGGCATGACGCGCCGTCGGGGCGGCTGCAGCTTCCGGCGTGGCCCCGACCGGGGGCGGGACGGCAGCGGGCGCGGGCGCGGCGGCAGGCTGGCCGGCCTTGCCGTGCAAGGCATCGAGCAAGGCTTCGAATTCGTCGTCGTCGATGCCCGTCGCCGGGGCTGCCGCGGGCACCGACGCCGGCGCGACGGTGCCTGGCGCGGCCGTGCCGTACATGCTGTCCAGCAAGGCTTCGAATTCGCTGTCGTCGATCGGAGCGCCTTCGGCGGCGGGCATGGCGGCCACCGCGGGAGCCGTCGGGGCCGGAACAGGTGTGGTCCGTGGCAACAGCGAGGCCAGCAAGGCCGCCGGCGGCACGCTCAGCGGCGCATCGGCGCTCACCGCGGCCATCATGGCGTTGAGCAGGTCGAGCGCCTCAAGCAAGGCGTCCATATGGCTGGCGCCGATTAGCACGTTGCCGTTGCGGGCCTCGTTGAGCAGATCCTCGGCGTGATGGCACAGCACAACCATCGGCTCCAGCGCCAGGAATCCGGCGCCGCCCTTGACGGTGTGAAACGCGCGGAACACGGCATTCAGCAGCTCACTGTCGCGCGGCGCCGTTTCCAGCCCGACGAGCTGCTCGCCAAGGCGCTGCAGCAGTTCGCCCGCCTCGACAAGGAAATCCTGGCGAAGCTCCAGATCGAATTCCGCATTCATCGGGCCAGAGCCTGGTTATGCTCCCCAGGCACCCTGCGCCGCGAGCTGTCCGCGCGCAGGCCAGGGAAGAACGAAGGAGCCGACGTCGGTCCACGACGGAGTAATGACGCCGGCCCGCGCGCAAATCGACCCGGCCCTTCGGGTCGCCATCGGGTGGCTGCCATGCGGCAGCGCGCGGCTCGACCCGACGGCCAGTCAGGCGTTGCGCCACGCACTACCACCTGACGTCCACTCGATGACAACGCGGGGGGCTTGGGGACCATGACCAGGCTCTCGTCAAAACCCGAATTCGCTGAGCAGGCGATCGGCATCTTCCTGGCTGGATACCTTGACCGCACTGGCCGGCGCCTCGCTGCCGGCCAACGCGCCGGTCAGCCGCACCAGTTCCAGCAGCGAGGATTCGACCGTGCCGATGAAGCTGGCGACCTTCTTGATGCGCTGCCCGGTGAGGTCCTGCCACGACTGCGCCAGCACCATGTCGGCCAGCCCGTCGCGGCAGTTGCCGGCGAAGGCCATCGCCTCGCGCGCCAGCACGGCGGCGGCATCGTTGCCGTTCGTCCATTCGAGCACCTGGCCGGCATTGCTCATCAGCGATTCGGCCTGGGGCCGCATGCGCTCGGCAAAGTCGAGGCTGCGATGCGCGGCCTGCGCGCTCATCTCCAGCGCGTCCTGCAGGTGCTGGCGCGCGTCGGCCACGATGCCGGGCACGCCTTCCTGGGTCAGTTCGCCGCCGAGCCGCCGCACCGCGTCGTGCAGGTCGCGGGCCAGCTGGCCGAGCGCGCGGAACAGCCGCTGCTCGCGCTGGCGCACCATCACGTCCAGCGCCTGTTCGAAGGCGGGGCCGTCGGGGCTGTTGAGCAGCTCGCGCAGTTCGGTGGGCAGCGTGTCGTCGGCGGCGAGGGGGGAAATGAGGTTCATGCGCTGACTCCGCTGGCGGCGATCCGTTCGAAGATCTTGGTGAGCTTTTCCTTGAGGGTGACCGCGGTGAACGGCTTGACGATGTAGCCGTTCACGCCGGCCTGCGCGGCGGCGATGATCTGGTCGCGGTTGTTCTCGGCCGTGACCATCAGCACCGGCATGCCTTTCAGCGACTCCTCCGCACGGATCGCGCGCAGCAGGTCGATGCCGGTCATGTTCGGCATGTTCCAGTCGGTCACCACCAGGTCGAACGGCTGGCTGCGCAGCAGCACCAGCGCGTTCTCGCCGTCGTCGGCCTCCTGGATCAGCGGGTTGCTGAAACCCAGCTCGACCAGCAGGTTGCGGACGATCCGGCGCATGGTGGAAAAATCGTCCACCACCAGGATTTTCATGTTCTTGTCCAAACGCTTTCTCCACGTGCGGTACAGGCCGAGGTCCGGCCGCGGGGATGTAGGGGATTACTGGATCAACTGCGCCAGCCGGTGAGTCGTGCACGAAGCCGGATGACCGCCTGTCCGTGGATCTGGCACACGCGTGACTCGCTTACGCCCAGCACGGCGCCGATCTCTTTCAGGTTCAACTCCTGCTCGTAGTACAGCGACATCACGAGCTGCTCGCGCTCCGGCAGACCGCCGATCGCCTCGGCCAACGCCTCGCGCATGCCGTCGCGTTCGATGTTCTCGGAGGGGCTCAGGCCGCTTTCGTCGACCACGTCGAGCACCCCGCTTTCCTCGTTGTCATCCGAGGCAGTCAGGCTGAGCAGGCGCACGCAGGAGGCATCGGCGAGGACCTGGTGGTACTCCTCCGCGCTGATCCCGAGCCGCCTTATGACTTCCGCATCGTCCGCCTCGGCACCGGTCTCGGTCTCGATCTGGCGGATGACTTCGGCCACCTCGCGGGTCTTGCGGTGCACCGAGCGCGGCGTCCAGTCGGTACGGCGCAATTCGTCCAGCATCGCGCCACGGATGCGGATGCCCGCATACGTCTCGAAGCTGGCCCCCCGATCGTGGGCAAAGTGGCGCGACGCTTCCAGCAAACCGATCATTCCCGCCTGGATAAGGTCACCCACGTCGACGCTGGCCGGCAATCGCCCCATCAGGTGATAGGCGATCCGCCGGACCAGCGGCGCGTGCCGACGTACCAGTTCGTCGGCACTCTCGCGGGAGAGTTGCAGATACTCCGAAGCCACACTCATCTCGGGACCCCATCGGCCGGTGCGATCCGGCCACCAAAGAAGGCGATCCGGTCGAGACCTGTGCGGTCGGGTTCCGCCCATTTATCGACCGCACCGGCCATTTTCTTGAATGCCAGTGCCGACTGGCTCGAAGGCCACAGGTCGACGACCGCGCATTGCCTGCGGATGGCCTGGCGCAGACGCTCGTCGTGCGGCACCCATCCACTGAAATCGATCACCACGTCGAGGAAGCGGTCGCTGACCCGCGCGAGCTTCTGGTGCAACGCCCGCGCGTCGCCTTCGTTGCGCACCATGTTGGCGACCATGCGGATGCGACGCACGCCGAAATCGCGGCTGAGCACCTTGGTCAACCCGTAGGCGTCGGTCAGCGAGGCGGGTTCGTCACAGACCACCAGGATCACTTCGGAGGCCGCCGCGGCAAACATCGTCACGTTGTCCGACAGGCCAGCGGCGGTGTCCACCAGCAGGAACTCCGGCGGCCGTGCCAGTTCATCGAACGCGCGGATGATCGCCGCGTGCTCGCCATTGTTCAGCTGCGCCAGCCGGCGCGTGCCGGAGCCGGCCGGCACCACCTGGAGGCCGCGCGGCGCCGGCAGCAGCAATTCTTCCAGCGTACAGTCGCCATCGAGCAGGTGCCCGATGTGGCGCGATGGCGTGAGGCCCAGCATCACGTCGACATTGGCCAGCCCCATGTCGGCATCCAGCAGCATCACGTCGCGGCCGGACATCGACAGCGACATGCCCAGGTTCACCGCCACGGTGCTCTTGCCGACGCCGCCCTTGCCGCCGGCCACCGCAATCGCGCGGCAGTGGCGCTGCGCCGGCGCGGCGGTCAGCAGGCTGCTGGCCTGATGATCGCCGGACACTGCCGCCGTCGGCGCGATGTGGCCGACCATGTTGGACAGCATCTGCTTCAGTCCCGAAGCCTGATCCATGGCAAGTACTCCGCTCATGCGCTTGCCACGGCAAGGCCGAAGCGCTCGGCCATCAGGCCGTCGTCGGGCACGTGGCTTTTCAGCGACTGCGCGGCACGGCAAACCAGTACGCGCGCATCCGCCGTGGCGATGTCCTCGGGCACGCGCTGGCCGTCGGTGGTGTAGTCCAGTGGCAGCCGGTGGCGGATCAGCACCGACAACGCGCCTCCCAGGTTCGGCGCCTCGTCGAGCTTGGTCAGGATGCAGGCATGCGGCTTCAGCGGCAGGTAGGCGCGCACTGCATCGTCCAGCGACTGCGATTGCGCATTGGCCGCCAGCACCAGGCAGGCGCGCAGGTCGCTGGCATCGGCCAGGATCTCCACTTGCTGGTTGAGCCGCGGGTCGCTGCCGGCGACGCCGGCGGTGTCGATCAGCACGGTGTGGCGGCTGCGCAGCATCTCCAGCACCTTGCGCAGGCTTTCCGCATCGTAGGCCGGATAGACGCGCACGCCGAGCAGCCGCCCGTAATGTTCCAGCTGGGCCGCGGCACCGATGCGGTAGTGATCGGTGCTCACCAGCGCCACCTGGTCGGCGCCGTGGCGCATCACGGCGCGCGCCGCCAGCTTGGCGATCGTGGTGGTCTTGCCCACGCCGGTGGGACCGACCAGCGCGGTGACGCCGCGATCATCGCCGGACAAGCCACGCCCGCTCACCGCCAGGTGGCGGCTGAGCATGCCCAGCGGCAGGTAGCGCGCCTGCTCGGCGTTGATCGGGTCGGGCAGTTCGTCCACCAGCGCACGCGCTACATCGGCCTCGATGCCCAGGCGGGTCATCTCGCGAAGCACGCGCGCGCGCAGCGGCTGGCGCCGCTCCAGGTCATTCCAGGCCAGGCTCGACAGCTGCATCTCCAGCATCTCGCGCATGCTGCCCAATTCGCTGCGCAGCTGTGCGGTGTCCTGCGCTGCCCGCTCCATCAGCGGCCGCATGCCCGGCGGCTCGACCGCCACTGCCACGGGGGGCGCGGCGGACCTGCGCGGCGTGCGCGCGACGGGCCCGGCCGCCGCGACGTGAACCTGCCGCGGCGCCGTGTCGTCCTTGTCGGCCGGGGGTGTCTCCGCGGCCGTCGCGCCATGGCGCGATGCCTCGCGCATCAGCGCTTCGTCGTAGTCGATGGCGGCGATGACCTCGATGCCGTCCTCCATGCGCCGGGTGGACAGGATCACCGCTTCGGGCCCCTGCTCCTCGCGGACTTCGCGCATCGCCTGACGCATGTCGGCGGCCACAAATCGTTTGATCTTCATTGCTTGCTCCGCCAGCCGGAAAGGGGAATCGCGAAAGGGGAATCGTCACGATCGGATGCGCTGCCAGACCGCAGCGTCATTTGCTCTTTCGACTCCGGGCTTTTCATCGAACGATCCCTTGCTGGGTCTACCGACCCAAGGCCTGTACCAAACGCACCCGACGGTTGTCGGGCACTTCGTTGTAAGCGAGTACGTGCAGGTTCTGTGCCACGTGGCGAGTGAATCGCGCGAGCCATGGCCGCAACAGCGGCGCGACCAGCAGCACCGCGGGTTCCCCGCTCAATTCCTGCCGGCGCGCGGCGTCGGCCACGCTCTGTTGCAGGCGGTCGGCCAGGCCCGGTTCCACCGCGGCACCAGCCACTCCGCCGCCACTGGCGAGCGAGCCGAGCAGGATCTGTTCGAGCTCCGGCGCCAGCGTGATCACCGGCAGCTCGGTGCCCAGCCCGGTGATCTCCTGCAGGATCTGCCGGCCCAGCGCCACGCGCACGGCGGCGGTCAGAACGCCGGGATCCTGACTCTGCGCCGCGTGCTCCGCCAAGGATTCGACGATGCTGCGCATGTTGCGGATCGGCACCCGCTCGGCCAGCAGGTTCTGCAGCACCTTGACCACCACGCCCAGCGACAGCCGCTTGGGCACCAGGTCCTCGACCAGCTTCGGCGCGGTGGCGGCGAGCCGGTCCAGCAACTGCTGCACGTCCTGGTGGCTGAGCAGCTCGTGCGCATGGCCCTGCAGGATGTGCGACAGATGGGTGGCGATCACCGTGGCCGGATCGACCACGGTATAGCCGTAGCTCTGCGCCAGCTCGCGCTGCCCGCTTTCGATCCACACCGCCTCCAGCCCGAACGCCGGGTCCTGCGTGGCGATGCCCTGCAAGGTGCCGTGCACCTGGCCCGGGTTGATCGCCATCAGGCGCTCGTTGTGCACCTCGGCCTCGCCCATCGGCACGCCCATCAGGGTGATCCGGTAGGTGTTCGGGCCGAGGTCGAGGTTGTCGCGGATATGCACCGCCGGCACCAGGAAGCCCAGTTCCTGCGACAGCTTGCGGCGCACCGACTTGATCCGCCCCATCAGCTCGCCGCCCTGGTGCACGTCGACCAGCGGAATCAGCCGGTAGCCCACTTCCAGGCCCAGCGGATCGACGCTGGCCACATCCTCCCAGCCCAGCTCCAGCCGCTCGGTCGGCGCCGTGGCGACCGGCTTCTCGGCGATCGACTCCGCCAGCCTGGCGCGGGTATCGCGCTCGCGCTTCAGCAGCATCCATGCCGCGCCGGCGCAGGCCGCGCCGAGCAGCAGGAACGCCACGTTGGGCATGCCGGGGATCACTCCCATCACGATCAGCACCGCCGCCGCCACGCCGAGCGCGCGCGGCTGGCCGAACACCTGGCCGATCACCTGCTTGCCCATGTCCTGCGACTTCGATACGCGGGTGACGATGATCGCCGCGGCCACCGACAGCATCAGCGCCGGCACCTGCGCCACCAGGCCGTCGCCGATGGTCAGCAGGGTATAGGTCTTGGCCGCCTCGCCGGCGGACAGGCCGTGCTGCATCACGCCGACGAAGAAGCCGCCGACGATGTTGATGATCAGGATCAGGATGCCGGCGGTGGCGTCGCCGCGCACGAACTTGGAGGCGCCGTCCATCGAGCCGTAGAAGTCCGCTTCCTCGCGTACTTCCTGGCGGCGCTCGCGCGCCTGTTCCTGGGTCAGCAGGCCGGCATTGAGGTCGGCGTCAATCGCCATCTGCTTGCCGGGCATGGCATCGAGGGTGAACCGCGCGGTCACTTCGGACACGCGGGTGGCGCCCTTGGTGATCACCACGAAGTTGATGATGGTGATGATCGCGAACACCACCAGGCCGACCGCGAAGTTGCCGCCGATGACGAACTCGCCGAATGCCTCGATCACCTTGCCGGCGGCGCCGGGGCCGTCATGCCCGTGCAGCAGCACCACGCGGGTGGAGGCGATGTTCAGCGCCAGCCGCAGCAGGGTCGCCATCAGCACCACGGTGGGAAATGCGGCGAACTCCAGCGGGCGCATCACGTAGACCACCGCCAGCAGGATCACCAGAGACAGCGCGATGTTGAAGCTGAACAGCATGTCGAGCAGGAACGGCGGCAGCGGCAACATCAGCATCGCCAGCATCACCAGCAACATCACCGGCGCGCCAACGCCACGTCGCGCCAGGTGTTTGAAGTTGCCTAGTACGTCTGCACCCGTCATGGATTTGACTCGTCGTTATTCGCGGTAAGGCCCCATCAGCTCGGGATCGACCTCGGGGGTTGGCGCTGCCGGTGGTGTCTCGCCCTGCGCCGCGGCCTGCTTCAGCTGGTAGACGTAGGCCAGGACCTGGGCCACCGCCACATACAGCGCAGCGGGGATCTCGCGACCCAGTTCAGTGGTTGCATACAAGGCGCGTGCCAACGGCGGCGACTCGACCATCGGGATGCGATGACTGCCTGCCACCAGGCGGATCTGCTGGGCCAGCACGTCGACGCCCTTGGCGATCACCCGCGGCGCGCCCATGCGGCCGTCGTCGTAGCGCAGGGCCACGGCAAAGTGGGTCGGGTTGACCACCACCACGTCAGCCCTGGGCAGTTCCTCCATCATCCGCCGCCGCGATTGCGCCTGCTGTACCTGGCGAATGCGCCCCTTCATCTCGGGGTTACCTTCGCTCTCCTTCATCTCGTCCTTGATCTCCTGCTTGGTCATGCGCAGGTTCTTGGCGTGGTCGAACTTCTGGTACAGGGCATCGATGCCGCCGATCAGCGCCAGCATCGAACCGAACCACAACGCGGCGCGGCCAAGCAGGCCGATCGACTGCGCGATCCCCGCCACCACCGAGCCGCGGCCGGTCGCCTGCAGCTCGTCCTGCCAGTGGCGCAGCAGCAACAACAGCACCGCGCCGATGAAGATCAACTTGAGCAACGCCTTGCCCAGCTCGACCAGCCCGCGCATGGCGAAAATGCGGCCCAGCCCCTTGATCGGGTCGAGCCGCTCGAACTTCGGCTGCAGCGCCTGCGCGCTGAAATTCAGCCCGCCCAGCAACAGCGGCGCGGCCAGCGTGGCCAGCATGGTGGCCACCGCCACCGGCGCGAACAGGCTCAGCGCCTCGCTCATCGCCGCATGCAGCGTGCGTCCGGGCAACACGTCGGAGAACAGTGCCTCGCGCGAGTAGCCCAGCCCCAGCGAGAAGATCCGCCGCGCGTGCAGGAACGCGCGCTCGCCGCCGTTCATCAGCGCCGCCACGCCGGCCAGCACCACGATCGCACCGGACAGGTCGCGCGATCGCGGAACCTCGCCCTTCTCGCGCGATTCGCGCAGCTTTTTTTCGCTGGGTTCTTCGGTTTTTTCCTGGTCGCTGTCGTCCGACATCGGCGTCAGCTCCCCAGCAGGTTGCGCATCATCGACCAGGCGTCGTTCTGCAGCGCCTCGAACGCCCCCGGCAGGCTGCGCAACGCCAGCCATAGCGCGATGAAACCCAGCGAGACGGTGATCGGGAAACCGACGGCAAAGAGATTCATCGACGGCGCCGCACGACTGATCGCGGCAAAGCCGATGTTCACCACCAGCAGCGACGTCATCGCCGGCAGCGCGACGCGCACCGCGCCGGAGAACAGCTCTCCGCCGAAGCCGACCACCGCATGCAGCGCGTTGGCGTTGATCGCCGGCATTCCTGGCGGCAGGCTGTGGAAGCTGTCGGCCAGCAACGCGATCAGGCGCAGATGGCCGTCCATCGCGACAAACAGCAGGGTCACCAGCAGCAGGTAGAACTGGCTCAACACGGTGGAACTGCCGCCGGCCTGCGGGTTGACCACCTCGGCAAAACCCAGGCTCATGCTTTGCGCCACCAGCTCACCGCCAAAGGACACCGCCTCGAACACCAGCTTCAACACGAACCCCACCGCGGCACCGACCAACACCTGCCCCGCCATGGTCGCCACGCCATCGCCACTCAGCGGATCGATCGTGGCCGGCGCCAGCGGCGCGAGCACCAGGGTCAGCACCACCACCAATCCAATCCGGATCCGCACCGAGATCACGGTGGCGCTGAACACCGGCGCCACCAGGCACAGGCCCGTCACTCGGCCCATCGCCCAGAACAGGCTGCCTAGCCACATCGGCAGTTGCGCCAGGTCCAGCGAAGTCATCTGACGGCGCCCGGCAGGCTCTCGATCAACTGGGTGGTGTACTGCACCAGCAGCCGCAGCATCCACGGCCCGGTGATCAGCGCCACCAGCGCCATCGCGATCAGTTTCGGGATGAAGCTCAAGGTCATTTCGTTGATCTGCGTGGCCGCCTGGATCACGCCCACCAGCAAGCCGACCGCCAGCGCGGTCAGCAACAACGGCGCGGCCACCAGCATCGCCACGTAGAGCGCGTGCTGGCCGATTTCCATGATGGATTCGGGGGTCATGGTGCGACTCCGGCGATGCCTGCGCACCCGCTCGTCTGTAGGAGCGACTTCAATCGCGATGCTTTTGCTGTCTCCAGAGCGAAGAGCAGTCGATCGCCTGCGGCGACCGAGTTACTTTCTCTTTGCGTGGCCAAAGAGAGAGATAACCAAAGAGAAAGGCCACCCCGCTTGGCGCTTGCCGGGCATCCATGCCCGGCAAGTCCGTGAGCGCCGGCCGGGTTTTTCGACAGGGCATCGGGCAACCGCTCCTGCGTTGCCTCAACTCGGGCATCCATGCCCTCGCCATGCCCTGGCGAAAAATGATCGGCATCCCTGCCGATCACCCTTCGGGCCTGTCGTCCGTCCCTCACCGCCGCACAGGGGCCCCGGTAGAGCGGCGCGCATCCTGCGCGCACTCCGGGAAGAGCCCGATCAGAACCAAAAGCATCGCCCGCAAGCGGGCTCCTACACGCACCGCCCGGAGCCGTTACAAAATCAGCCAGGACTCTCCTCGTTCGCCCTGAGCGTAGGCCGCAAGGCTGGAGTCGAAGGATCTTCGCAGCATCACCCTTCGACTCCGCTCGCTGACGCGAGCTACGCTCAGGGAGAACGGAGTTTTGCGGGACCGACAAAGCCACACGCTCTTCCGCTTTCGCAGCGGCGCAGCCGCTGCGCACCGAGTGCGGGCCAGGATGGCCCGCCGCTCTACCGGGGCCCCTGTGCGGCGGTGAGGCGGGGTCGACAGGCCGCGCAGCGGGAGTCGACAGGGATGTCGGCTCCTTTTCGCTCGGACAGGAGTCCGATCGAAAAGCCCGGCCCCGACTCACGGACTTGCCGGGCAGGAGCCCGGCAAGCGCCAAGCGGGGTGGCCTTCTCTTTTGGTTACTTTTCTCTTGGCCACGCAAGAGAAAAGTGACTCGCCCTCCGAAGGAGGACGAAAGCTTTTCGCTCTGCCGTACTTCACCACGCCATACCAAAAGCATCGCGGCTGAAGCCGCTTCCACAAAGGCTGCCGTCACGGGGAGCGTGCTCATGTGTAGAAACTCCCCGCCAGCGTCCCCAGCAGCAGCGTCCATCCATCGACCAGCACGAACAGCATGATCTTGAATGGCAGCGAGATGATCATCGGCGAGACCATCATCATGCCCATCGACATCAGCACGCTGGCCACCACCAGGTCGATGATCAGGAACGGGATGAACAGCAGGAAGCCCATCTGGAACGCGGTCTTCAACTCGCTGGTGAGGAACGCCGGCATGGCCACCTTGAACGGCACGTCGGCCTTGCTGGCATAGGGCTTTTCCTTCGCCAGCCGGGTGAACAGCTGCAGGTCGGCCTCGCGGGTCTGGTCGAGCATGAAGCGCTTGAACGGCGCCGAGGCCGCCGGCAGCGCCTGCTCGGCGGCGATCTGGCCGTCCATATAGGGTTTCACGCCGTCATCGTAGGAGCGCGTCAGCACCGGCGACATCACGAACAGCGTGAGGAACAGCGCCAGCCCCAGCAATACCTGGTTCGGCGGGGTCGACTGCGTGCCCAGCGCCTGGCGCAGGAAGCCGAGCACGATGATGATGCGGGTGAACGAGGTCATCATCAGCGCGATCGCCGGCAGCAGCGTCAGCGCCGTCATCAGCGCCAGCACCTGCAGCGACATCGTCCAGCTCTGGCCACCGCCAGGCACGTTCTGCACGTTCACCAGCGGGATGCCGGGCGGCGGTGCCGCCAGTGCCGCCAGCGGCAACAGCAGCAAGGCCGCGAAGATCCAGCGCCACGTCCTCATGCGCCGTGCTTCCAGCGTGCCAGCAGTTCGCCGAACGCAGGGAGCGGCGCGGCGGCCGGCGGTTCCACCGGTTCGGCCGGCGCGCCGTCGTAGACATGCAGCGTGCGCATGCCGCCCGGCCCCATGCCGATCAGCAGGCGCTTGCCGTCGGCATCCAGCAACAGCAGCCGGTCGCGCGCGCCCACCGCAAACGATTCCACGCAACGGATTCGGCGCCCGGCCACGCCGTGGCGGCGCTGCATGCGCCGGGTCAGCCAGCCGGCCGCCAGGATCAGGCCGATGATGCCGAGCAGGCTCAGCACCACGCGTACCAGTTCGCCGGCGGCGTTGAACTCCGGCGCGGCCGCCGGTGCCGCCGCGAGCATGAGGGCAAGCGTGCCCATCAGCGCAGCTTGCGTACGCGTTCGGCCGGGCTGATCACGTCGGTCAGGCGGATGCCGAACTTCTCGTTGATCACCACCACCTCGCCATGCGCGACCAGGGTGCCGTTGACGAACACGTCCAGCGGCTCGCCGGCGGAGCGGTCCAGTTCCACCACCGACCCTTGGTTGAGCTGCAGCAGGTTGCGGATGCTGATGCGGGTGCGCCCGACTTCCATCGCCAGGGTCACCGGCACATCGAGAATCATGTCGAGGTTGACGTCACCGCCGTCGCCGGCGGCGCCTTGCAACGGATCGAACTGGACACGCTCGCCGGCATCGGCGAAGGTACTATCGGTGGACTGGCTCATGCGGGGGTCTTCTCTCGGGAATGATCGCTGGCCGTGCGCCTTTCGCGCCGGCCAGCCTGGACATGGAAACGTACGGCGTTGCGACCGTTGGACTGGCCGTAGCTGCCGCGAAATACCGGTACGTCCTCGGCGTAGACGGTGGCCAGCTCGGGCAGCTGTACGGGAATCACATCGCCCGGCCGCAGATGCAGGAACTCGCCGAGACTCAGTTGCGCCTCCAGCAGCAGCGAGCTCAGGCCCACCTCCGCATCGAGCACTTCCTCGTGCAGCATCTCGGCCCAGCGGTCGTCGCGATCGACGCGGTCGCTCTGCACGCCGGCGTCGAGCAGGTTGCGGATCGGCTCGACCATCGCGTACGGCAGGGTCAGGTTGATGTCGCCGCCGCCGCCGTCGAGTTCGACGTGGAAGCGCGACACCACCACCGTCTCGGTCGGGCTGACGATGTTGGCGAACTGCGGGTTGATTTCCGAACTCAGATATTCAAACTGCAGGTCGAGCACCGGCGCCCACGCCTCGGACATCGCGCCGAACAGCGCGTCCAGCATGATCTGGATCACGCGGTTCTCGGTCGCGGTGAAATCGCGACCCTCGATGCGCGCGTGGAAGCGGCCATCGCCGCCGAAGAAATTGTCGATCACGGTGAACACCAGGCGCGGCTCGAACAGAACCAGCGCGGTGCCGCGCAGCGGCTTGATGCGCACCAGGTTGAGGTTGCTCGGCACCGCCAACCCATGCACGTACTCGGCAAACTTGACCATCTTCACGCCCAGCACCGAGACCTCGCAGGTCTTGCGCAGCACGCTGAAGATGGCCGTGCGGAAGAAGCGCGCAAACCGGTCGTTGACCATTTCCAGCGTGGGCAGGCGACCGCGCACGATGCGGTCCTGCTGGGTGAAGTCGTAGGAGATCACCGCATCGGCCGGCAGCGGCGCGTCGTTGCCGGTACTGACCGAGCCGCCGGTGACGCCATCGAGCAGCGCGTCGATCTCGTCCTGGGAAAGCAGGTCGCTCATGGCCGTGGCGTCCCCATCACTGCATCACGAAACTGGTGAAGTACAGCGCGTCGATGCCGGGACGGCCGAGCCGCGCCTGGACGACCTTGCGCACCGTGGCAAGCGCCTGCTGCTGCAGCTTCTGGCGGCCGGCGGCGTCGCTGATGATCGAGAAGTTCTGGTTGCTGAAGAGCGCCACCAGACCGTCGCGGAGTACCGGATCGGCGGCCTTGGCCACGTTGATCGCTTCGGGATCGTGCGACATCAGGGTGACCCCCACCTGCAGATAGCGCAGCGAGTCGTTGTCGCGAAAATTCACCACGAAGGCGGGTTCCAGCGGCAGGTACAGTTCGGCCTTGCCGAGATCCGCCGCGGCGGTCTTGCCGGCCGTCCCATGGGCAGCGTGGCGTGACTGCCACAGGTATCCGCCGGTACCCAGTGCGGCCAACACCGCCAGCACACCGATCACCAGCGGCATGCGGCTGCGACGCTGCACCGGAGCGTCCGACACCGCGTCGGGTTGTTCTTCGTCGACCATCGAAACTTCATCCTTCACTGGTGGGCCGGCGCGCCGACTGCGCGCTCAGCTGATGGGAGGCGCGTCTGACTCCGCGCCAAGCTAGTGAATGCAATCCGTGTGCCATCGATGAAAGATGTTGCTGCTGCTGGGTTTCGCGGCGGTCGTCCATGAACCGGGCGGGGCGGGCGGCACTTTCTTGACGCCCGTCGGAGCGGCGTCACGGCGCGGCCGAACGAAACCAGCCATGCGGCTTGCCGCCCGCGATCCGGCCCGTGGCGGAGAGGGCGGACGCGATCTGGCGCGGCGCGACCCGCGCGCCGCGAAGGGTCAGGCAAACGCGTCGAGCAGACCGACCTGAGCCAGCGATGTCGTCAGGTTGACGGCATGGATCTCGCCGGCTTCGTCCACGGCGGCCGTGCCTGCGTCGCCGCTGCGTCCGTGACGGTCGCCGCGATCGTGCTGCCCCACTTCGGCGTGGCCCAGCGAAAGTCCGTGCTGGGCCAGCATGTGATCGAGCTGCGGCAGGCTTTGCTGCACGGCCGCCACGGCAGCGGGATGCTGCGCGCTGAACACCACGTCGACGCGCCCGTGCGTCACGCTGACCTTTACGTCGAGCGAGCCCAGTTCTTCCGGATGCAGCCGGATCCGGGCCTGCTTGATGCCCTGGCCACCGAGCCACGCCACCTGCTGGCCCAGATCCTGGGCGAATGTCTGGCTGCCCACCGGCGATGGCAGCGGCAACCCGGTCGGCGCAGTCGGCGCAGCGGGGGTCGCCGGAGCGGGCAAGGCGCCGGTCGGCGTCGCGTCGGCCAATGAGGCATCCTTGTTCATCCTGGCAATCGGCAGCAGGCTGTCCGAGGTTGCCAGCAAGCCGGCCACCGCGGCAGGCGTCGGGTTGGCGGTCGCCACGGCCGCGCCGGCGGGATCGCCGAGCTGCAGCAACATGGCTGCGCTGGCGTCGGTCGCCACGGTCTTGCCGGCCTGCGCCAGCACGCCGGCAGTCCGGGCCGCCGCCGCAGCGGCAGGCCGCAGCACATTGGCCACCTGCGGTCCGATCAACGCCAGCATGGCGCCGGCCAGCGCCGACGCCGCGTGGTCGTCCGCGTCGACCTTATCGGTCGGCGCCTTCGCATCGGGCGCGCTGGCCTGGGCGGCTTCGGCGGCCGGCGGCGTCGATGGCGCGGTCGTGGACGTGGCCGAAGCCGGTGCCTGAGCGTCGGCGGTCTTCGCCGCATCGGTCTCGCGCTGGCCTGACGGATGCTCTTTCGCACCCGTTTCGCGCGCATTCGGCCCCATCGGCGAGGGCTCGGGATCACGTGGCGCGTGGCGCTGTCGGGCGGCATGCAGCTGATGGTCGAAATGACCCGGCGCAGCCGGTTCCGGCGCGCTGCCGGGGGGCGTGCTGCGCGTTGCCGGCGGCGGCACGGTCGGGGTGGAGGCAATGGCGTGGGCGGTCATGGTGCAATGGCTCCTTCGGGACACGGGCGGGCGGTGGGCAGCGGTGCGCACGCGAGGAATGGATGCGGGTCGTACGGCGGCCACCGGGCCGGGGCGCTCATCGCGGCCGCCGGTATTGCATGCGCTCGTCGGCATCGGCCTGCTCCTGCCGATCCTCGGCGCGGCGCTCATGCTCGCGATGCTGCGCGACGACGCTGTCGAGCGCGCTTTCGCGCGCATGGGTCTGTTTCCAGTGATCCCGCACCAGCGCCAGCTGGCGGTTCTGGCGGGCGATCTCGGCGGTCTGCTGCACGATCGCCTGGTCGATCCGTTCGATGAATGTCTGCCGGTTGAGCAGCGCGGTCACGCTCAGTGCGGCAGCGCCGGTGGCCGCGTATTCCTGTCGATAGCGCCGCAGCTCGCCGAGCTGGTGCTCGGCCTTGGCCAGCAACTGCTGCTGTGTGGCCAGCTTCGCCAGGGCGTCTTCGCTGCGCTGCCTGGCCTGGTCCACCGCCGGCTGCAGTTTGTTGGCGCGCGAACTCATCCGGCTACCTGTCCGGCAAGCAGCGCGAGGTTGGCGACGGCCACTTCGAGCGTCATCGGTTCGTCCACTTCCTGTTGCAGGAACGCGCGCAGTTGCGGCCACATCTCGATCGCCTGATCGACCTGCGGGTCGGAGCCCTTCTGGTACGCGCCCACGGCGATCAGATCGCGCTGCTGGCGGTAGGCGGAATAGACCTGGCGAAACCGTTGCGCCGAGCGCAGATGCTCGCGCGTCACTACCGCCGGCATCACGCGGCTGATCGAGGCCTCGATGTCGATGGCCGGGTAATGGCCTGCCTCGGCCAGATCGCGCGAGAGCACGATATGGCCGTCCAGAATGGCGCGCGCGGCATCGGCGATCGGATCGTGGCGGTAATCGTCACCCTCGGTGAGCACGGTGTAGAACGCCGTGATCGAGCCGCGCCCTTCGGCATCGTTGCCGGCGCGTTCGACCAGCGCCGGCATCATCGCGAAGACCGATGGCGGGTAACCCTTGGTCGCCGGCGGCTCGCCGATCGCCAGCGCGATCTCGCGCTGCGCCTGGGCGTAGCGGGTCAGCGAATCCATCAGCAGCAATACGCGCATGCCGCGATCGCGGAACCATTCGGCGATCGCGGTGGCGTACTGCGCGCCGCGCAGTCGTTTCAGCGGCGGCGCATCGGCCGGGGCGGCGACGATCACCGCGCGCCGGCGGCCCTCCTCGCCCAGCGTCTGCTCGACAAATTCCTTCACTTCGCGGCCGCGCTCGCCGATCAGCCCGACCACCACCACGTCGGCGTTGGTGTAGCGCGTCATCATGCCGAGCAAGGTCGACTTGCCCACGCCGGAACCGGCGAACAGGCCCAGTCGCTGGCCGCGCCCCACGGTAAGCAATGCGTTGATCGCGCGCACGCCGACGTCCAGCGGCGCGTCGATCGGCTTGCGCGCCATCGGGTTGATCGGCTCGCGCTTGAGCGCGGCATGCTCGTCCGAATCCAGCGGGCCGAGGCCGTCCAGCGGCACGCCATCGGCACCGATCACCCGGCCAAGCAATTGCCGGCCGACAGGCAGTCCGCCGCCCTGCGCGCATGGGCGAACCCGCGCATTCGGCAGCACACCGTGCATGTCGCCCACCGGCATCAGCAGCAGGCGCTCGTCGGCAAAGCCGACCACCTCGGTTTCCAGCTTGGCGCCGTCAGCCGTATCGACCAGGCAACGCGCACCCAGTGCAGCCTCGCAGCCTTCCGCTTCGAGGGTGAGGCCGACCACACGGCGCAGGCTGCCTTCCACGGTCAGCGTGTGCGCCAGTTCGGCCCGCACACGCCCCCGCGCGATCTGCTGCTGCCAGCGCGCAAGCCGTGCGACGTCGGTGACGTCCACGCTCACGCATCGGCTCCTGCGGGCTCCGCACCCTCGCCCAGCACGGCATCGATGATCGCCGCCAGGCGGGTTTCCACCCGCGCGTCGAGCCGCGAGCGTGCGCTTTCCAGCTGGCAGTCGCCGCGCGCCAGTGCGGGGTCGGCCAACAGCTGCCAGTGGCTTTCCGCCGCGCCGAGCTCCTGCAGCAGCGCCAGGTCATCGGGGTGCACGTGCACGCGCAACTCGCGGGTAGCGGCGGGCAGCGCACCGGCCGCCTGGCGCACGGCCCTGGCGATCAGTTCGGGCGCCAGCTTCAGCTCGCTGGCGATCACCCGGCTGGCCACGATGGTCGCCAGCCGGGCCAGTTCCTGCCCGGTCTGTTCGTCGAGTATCTGCAGCGGCCGCGCGGCGGCTTCGTACAACGCATCGAGCTGCGCCATGCGCTCGCGCAACTGCTGTTGCGCCACCGCCTTGCCCTCGGCGCGGCCGGCGGCATAACCCTCTTCACGTGCCTGTTCTTCGAGCGCCGCCAGTTCGTGCACGGTCGGCTGCGGCGAGGTAGTATTGGCCGCCTTCGCCGCCGTCGGCTGGGTACCCACGTTGGGCAGTTCCCAGCGCTGGAAATCCTGTGCCATGTGGATCGCGGTGGCCATCAGACGAATTCATCCCCGCCGGCGGCGAGGCTGAGCTGGCCGGCATCGGAGAGTTTGCGGGCGATCCCCAGCACCTCCTTCTGCGCGGCGTCGACCTCGCTCAGGCGCACCGGCCCCTTCACTTCCAGGTCGTCGCGCATCATGTCGGCGGCGCGCTTGGACATGTTGGCGAAGATCTTTTCGCGCACCTCTGGCTCGGCGCCCTTCAAGGCGGTGATCAGGGTGCCCGAGGGCACCTCGCGAAGCAGCGTCTGCATGCCGCGGTCGTCCAGCTCGGCCAGGTCCTCGAACACGAACATCAAATCCTCGATGCGTCCGCCCAGGGCGTCGTCGTGGCTGCGGATGGCGGTCATCAGTTCCGCCTCGCGGCTGCCTTCCATCGCGTTGAGGATGTCGGCCGCCGCCTTGAGTCCGCCGACGTTGGCGGACTTGAGCTTCTTGTTGTTGCCGGAAAACTGGCGCTCCATGATCTCGTCCAGTTCGTTCAGCGCATGCGGCTGCACGCCGTCCAGCGTGGCGATGCGCATCACCGCATCGGAACGCACGCGCAGCGGCAGGTAGCCGATCACCTCGGCCGCCTGGTCCGGCTCGAGGTGCGCCAGCACCAGCGCGATGATCTGCGGATGTTCCTGGTTGATCATCTCGGCGATGGCACGGCTCTCCATCCACTTCAGCGATTCGAGGCCCTTGCTGCTGCGGCCGAGCAGGATGCGGTCGATCAGGCCGCCTGCCTTGTTCTCGCCCAGCGCGTTGACCAGGATCTTGCGGATGTATTCCTCGGTACCCACGCCCAGCGAGGTTTGCCGGCCCATGTCTTCGTTGAGCTTGTCCAGCGCGTGTTCGACGTGCTCGCGCGACACGCTGGAAAGCGCCGCCATCGCGGTGCCGACCGCCTGCACGTCGCGCGCACTGAGGTGCTTGAGCACCTCGGCGGCATCCTGCTCGCCCAGCGTCAGCAGCAGGATGGCTGCGCGCTGCGCGCCATTGATGGGCGCATCGGAACGATTAATTGCCATCTTCACTCACCCAGTTCTTCACGACCTGCGCCACCTGTTTGGAGTTCTCGCCGACCATCCGTCGCGCCTGCCCGATGCGTTGCTCGTAGGCCAGCGCCGGCATGGCCGAGAGCCGCGCCGGTTCATTGGCCGCCGGTTCGTCGTCGACGCGCACCGAGATCTTGGGCATCGGCGCCGGCAAGGCGCGCGAGGCGGTCTCGCCGCGCGCCAGCCCTTTCAGCAACGGACGCAGCAGGCCGAACGCCACCAGTAGCGCGATCAGCACGCCCAGTCCCTGCTTGATCAGATCCATCGCGCCCGGACGCTCCCACAGCGGCGTTTCGGGCAGCGCATCGGGCACCGGGCCGTGGTGGAATGCCTGGTTGACCACGCTGACGCTGTCACCGCGGGTGGCGCTGAAGCCGACCGCGTTCTTGGTCAGCTCGGTGAGGCGCTGCAGTTCCTGCGCGGTGAAGGGCACGCTCTTGGTCGGGGCGGATGAACTGCTGGCCGGGTCCGCCGCGGGGTTGACCAGCTTGTCGTCCAGCACGACCGCCACGGTGAGACGGGCCAGCCGCCCGGCCGGGTCGCTGACGTGGCTGATGGTGCGGTCAAGTTCGTAGTTGCGTGTGGCGCTGCTGGAGCTGTCGCCCGTGGAGGCCGTTGCGGTGGTGGTCGAGCCGGTCGTTGCCGTCGCCGTTTTTCCCGCATCCGGCTTGGCCGCGGTGGGCTGCGCCACCAGGGTCGGCGGCTGGTTGCTCAGCGCCCCCGGTACGCCGCCTGCGGCCGCGGCGCCACCGCGCTGCTCGCTGCTGGTCTGCTCGCTGCGCAACGACGGATGATCGTGGCCGAAGGTTTCGGTGGCTTTTTCACTCTGGCTGAAATCCAGATCCGCATAGACCTGCGCGCGCACCCGGCCCGGACCGACCAGCGGCGTCAGCAGCTCCTCGATGCGCTGGGCGTAGGTGTTCTCGATGCGCGTGGCCATGCGCAGGCGGTTGTCGCCGACCGCGCCGGGACTGTCCGGATCCGTGGTCAGCAACTGGCCTTGCTGATCGATCACAGAGACCTGGCTCGCGTCCAGGTCCGGCACGCTGGCCGCCACCAGATGCACGATCGCCGCCACCTGGCCCGCATCGAGCTGGCGGCCCGGGTACAGCGTGACCAGCACCGAGGCGCTGGCGGCGCGATTGTCGCGAATGAAGGCCGAGGGCTTGGGCAAGGCCAGATGCACGCGCGCGGCGCGCACCGACTGCAGGCCGCCGATGGTGGCGCCCAGATCGGTCTCCAGCAGTTGCTGATAGCGGGTGCGCTCGGCCAGGTCGCTCATGCCGAACGGGGAATCGGTGGCCGGCAGCGCGCTGCTGGCGGCGCTGCCCTGCGGCAGCCCCTTGCTGGCCAGCTTGAGCCGCAGCGCCGCCAGATCGGCGGCCGGCGCCATGATCGAGGAGCCGTCGTTGCTCAGCTGGTAAGGCGTGTTGGTCGCCTGCAGTTCCTGCGTGATCGCCGATGCGTCCTTTTGTTCCAGCCCCGCGTACAGCAAGCCGTAGTTCGGCCCGCGCGACCACAGCACCACCGCCACGCCCAGGGCCACCGCCGCGGCGACCGCCACCAGCAGCACCAGCTGGCGCGTCGCCGGATTGCGCGCGATCTGCTTGAAGGGGTCCAGGCGCGAACCGTTGTTGCCGGTCGTCGCGATGGCGTTGTCGGCCATGGTGCTGCTCGTTTGCTAAGGGCGGAGTCGAGGTCGACGCGAACGCGTCAGACCGGCATGTTCATGATGTCCTTGTACGCATCGACCAGCTTGTTGCGCACCTCGACCATGGTGCGCAGCGAGAGATCCGCCTTCTGCACCGCGATCATCGTGCGGCCAAGGTCCGCGCCGGGGTCGCCGCGTTCGAAACTCGCCGCCATGTTGCCCGCCTCCATCTGGCTGCGGCCCACCGCGGAAATGGATTGCTTGAGCAAGGCGGAGAAGTCGGGCTGCGCGCTGACCGGCGCTGCCTTGAACGCCGTTTCCGGCGGCCGCACCTGCGCCGTCATCTGGCGCATCTGGGACAGCAGGTTGTTGACGTCGATGGTGCTCATGTCGGTTGACTCATGACGAATGCCTCATGACGGAATCCCGGCGCGTGTCGGGTTTACAGGGGTAAAAGCACGAGCCGTGCCATGGGTATGGAGCAGAAGGCGCGCTGCGGGAGAGACCCTCCGAAGATGTGCGGCACGCCGCTCGCCATCCCGCATTGCCCATCTGCGAACTAGGCCGCCAGACTGTTCTGCAAGCCGTACTTGCGCAGCTTTTCCACCAGCGTGGTGCGCTGCATGTGCAGCAGGCGCGCAGCATGCGCCACCACGCCGCCGGTGGCGTCGAGCGCCTGGCGGATCAGGCCCACCTCGATGTCGGCCAGGTGATCCTTCAGGTCGAGTCCCTGCTCGGGGAGCATGCGCAGCGATTCGGCCACGGGGTGCAACACGCCCTCACCCACATGCAGTTCATCGCCCATCAGCGCCAGCAGTGCCGCGCCATGGACTTCGTCCCCGGCGTGCTGGCCACGATATTTTTCCGGCAGGTCGCTGCTGCGGACTTCGCCATGCGGGAACAGGATCGCCATGCGCTCGACCAGGTTGGAAAGCTCGCGCACATTGCCCGGCCACGCATGCGCCCGCAGCGACTGCATCGCGCCGGCGCTGAAGCGCACCACGCCCAGGCCGCGACGGGCCAGCCGCTGGTTGAATTCGGTGATCAGCGGCGGCAGGTCTTCCAGCCGCTCGCGCAGCGAGGGCAGTTCCAGCGGGAATACGCTGAGGCGGTAGAACAGGTCTTCGCGAAACTGGTCGTGAGCGATCGACTGCTCCAGGTTGCGGTGCGTAGCCGCGATGATGCGGACGTCGCAGCGCTGGGTCTTGTTGCCGCCGACCCGCTCGTAGGCGCGCTCCTGCAGCACGCGCAGCAGCTTCACCTGCATCGGCAGGCTCATGTCGCCGATCTCGTCGAGAAACAGGGTGCCACCCTCGGCCATTTCGAAGCGGCCCTTGCGCGACGTGATCGCGCCGGTGAAAGCACCCTTCTCGTGACCAAACAGCTCGCTCTCCAGCAGCTCGGCCGGTATCGCGCCGCAATTGATGGCGACGAACGGCTTGTCGCGGCGCGGCGAACTTTCATGGATCGCGCGCGCCACCATCTCCTTGCCGGTGCCCGACTCGCCCAGCACCAGCACGCTGGAATCGAACGGAGCGACCTGGCGGATCAGCGCGTTGACGCGAACCATCGGCGCGGAGTTGCCGACGAAGCGCAAGCCGCTGGACTGGCCGCCAAGCAGGCGTGCATAGATGTTGCGCATGGCTTCGGCCATTTTTTCGTAGCGCAGCGGAAAGGCCAGCGTGGCGATGCGCGTGGCGAACGGCGAGGTCGGCGCGCTGAAGCGCCCGGCCCACGGAGAATCTTCGGCCAGCAGCACCGGGATGTGGGCGGCGGTTGCGCCGAGCAGGGAGAACTGGCGCTCGGCTTCGACCGGGTCGTCGATGCCGCCGATGTACACGGCACGCCAGGCATGGCTGGCATCGTCGGCCCCGCTGCAGGCGGCACCATGTTGCGGCCGGTAACCCAGGAAATGCAGCGCCGAGAGCACGGAGTGCACACGCGTCTCGTCGGACTCGATCACCAGGAAGTCGAACTTTTGCATCGGTTTCTCCGTATTGCACGTATGGCAAATCCCATGCTTCCGGCGGGATCACCTTTCATCGATGCCGACTTTCCGTCGCCGGCCTGATGAACCATGAGCAATAAGAGGGCCAGTTTTCCTGAACTTCGCGACGGCAAAACGTCACATGCCGGAAAGCGCCCGTCGCGATGGCCGCCGAGCAGACGTGGCGGTTTGCTGTAACCGCATGAAACATTGAGGGATTGGACGGAGCCGGTGGTGTGACTGAGCGCGGGCGCCATACGTGACGCCTGTCAAAAGAACTTCACGGCAATGCGTGGTTATGCGAACTGCATCACAGAGCAAATGTCGACTCGATTCGCACCGATTCACAGCTCAATCAGACAGCTGGCGCGCCTCTGCCACTTTGCGTCGGTGATGGCGAAATATCAGCCGTTCAATTGCGTCACCCAGCACATCGCCCAGCGACGTGAACATCACGAATACTCGACCATCGTCGAATCGACATTCCGTTTTCGCCGGCAGTTCCAGCGGCAGACTGCGGCACAGGTCGAAGCGCAGACGCAGCAGCATCGCGTCGCCGACGGGCGCCAGATCGCGCGGCAGCAACGCGCCGATCGCGTTGAAGCGCACGGTCCGGCGCGGCGGCAATGTGCTGGCGGGCACCAGCAACTGGTTGACGATGTCCACCAATGCAGTGAGCTTGGCGTCCATCCGCAGCATCTCCTGCATCAAGGGGCTGTCGTCCTCGGCCAGGTCGGCGCGGCGCTCCTCCAGCGCGGCAATCGCCGCCAGCGTGTTCGCATTGCGTTCGGCCAGCCACAGCAACTGTTCCGGCGGCGGTGGCCAGGCGAGCGGCTCGCCATCGGCATGCAGGCTTTCCTCGACGCTCAGGCGCTGCTCGAACTCATCCCACCGACTGGTACTCATCGTGCAACTCCACGGTGTCCGCTGAAGAACCGGAACCCGCCAGACTGGGGAGTTTCCGAGGCGATGCAGGGCGGCGTGCGGGTGGGACCGCAACTTGCGACGGCTCCCACCGGCAGCTCAGATCGGGATCAGGACTGTCCGTAGGCGGCAATCGCCTGTGCCCGCCCGTTCTCACGTTGCCATTGCCGGGCGGCGTCATCACGTGCCTGGCCCACCAGCGCCTGCAGTTCACGATCGTACGCCAGAACCTCGCCGAGCTGGGCGTGGCTGGCCGCATCCGCCGGATGCTGGCGATGCAGCAGCGGCTCACGCGTGGCTTCCAGGGCAGACAGCTGCTGCCAGTCCCCGGCCTGCGCGGCGGCGAGCATCGTGCGGGTGATGGCGAGTGCCTGCAGCAGCGGGGCTTCTGGCGGCGACAGCGTCATCGTCACGCACCGACCGCGTGGGCAGCGGGTACCGGCGCGATCTGCACCCAGCTGTCGCGCAGCTGCTGCAGCAGGCCGCTGACCTCGTCGAGGATATCCGCGTCGTCGCGCAGGTTGGCCTGCAGCAGGCGCCGGCTCATGTATTCGTAGAGCGAGTCGAGCCGCTCGACCATCGCCGTGTCGACCTTGGGGTCGAGGCTGTCGCGCAATCCGCCGATGATCTCGATGCAGCGCGAGATCGTTTCGCCCTTGGCAGCCACTTCGCCGCGCAGCATGTGCGCGCGGGCCTTCACCAGGCGCTCCAGGGCGCCATCCATCAACAGCGTGATCAGTCCATGCGGATCGGCCGACTCCACGCCGCCGTGCGAACGAACCTGCTGGTAGGCGCCTGCGCCGTAGCCGAATCCCATGATCGTGATCTCCTGCCTTGAGGTTTCGCGGATTACTTCTTGCTGCTGTTGTTGATCGCGTCGAACTGCTGCTGCAGATAGCTGCTGGTGCTGTTGAGCTTGGACATCAACGTGTCCAGCGCGGTGAACTGCGCCTGGTAACGTGCGGTGAGGTCATCCATGCGGCTGTTCAGCGTGGTCTGCTGGTTCGAGAGATCTTTCAGTTGCTGGCTGAGGCTGGTGGTGCGCCCTGCCAGCAAGCCGGAATCGCCGACCCAGTGGCTCAGCGACCCGTTCAGTTTGGCGGCGAGCCCAGCGGTGCCGGCGAACAGGGTGCCGACGGTCTTGCCGCCATCGGACAGCGCCGCGGCCAGCTTGCCGCTGTCCAGTTTCAAGGTGCCGTCCACCTGCAGCGATATGCCGATGGACGACAGCGTCGTGCCGTTGGCGGTGCCGCCGATGATGCTGGACAAGGTGCTGTTGATGCTGTTCAGCGTGGCGTCCCCGATCATCGCGCCGGCGGTACCGCTGGTGGCATCGTACTTGGTGAGGTTCTGGTAGATCCCGACGAAACTGTTGTAGGTGTTAACCAGGTTGGTCAGCGCCCCGGTGGCCTTGGAGGAATCGCCGGACACGCTCAGCGTGCTGCTGCCCACCTTGATGAGATTGAGCGTCAGTCCGTCGATCGCCGTGCTGGTGGTGTTGCTCGCGCTGTTGCCGGCAAGCCCGTCGATGGTGTAACTCGAATCGCTGGCCGCGTTGATCACGCTCAGCGCATTGCCGGTCGGGGCAGCCACGTCGTAGTTCAACGCCGCCAGACCGCCGTCGCCGCCGCTGCTGCTGACCTTGAAACCGTTGGCCGCGCCGGTCTTCGTGCCGCTCAGCACCAGATGTGCTCCGTCGGTGCCGGTGACGATGGTCGCCGACACGCCGGGATTGTCGCTGGCTTTGTTGATCGCGTCGCGCACCGCGGCGAGCGAATTGTGGCTGCCATCGATCGTGAGGCTCATCGACTTGCCGGCCACCTCGATGGCGAGCGTGCCGGTTCCCACCGCGGCGGTGGAGCTGGCGAATGCCCCGGAAGAGGCCTTCATTGCACTGGCCAGCTGGCTGACGACGATGTTGTAGCTGCCGTTGACCGCGGTGCCGTCGCTGCCTGCGCCCAGCACCGTGGTATCGCTGCTGGTCACGGTGCGGCTGGCAAACGCGCTGCCATCGGTAAGCGAGGCCATCGCCGACTGCAGTGCGGAAAGCGCGGCGCCGATCTGGCCCAGCGCGGAAAGCTGGGTATTGGCGGCGGCCGCCTGGTTGGTGATCTGGTTCTGCTGCGGCGCCTTCTTGGCGGCCACCAGCTTGTCGACCAGACTGGCTACCTCGAGCCCGGAACCCACACCCATCGAAGTAAGCAAGCCCGTGGTTGGTGCGGTGGAGCCTACGGTGATTGCCATGAGTGGGGTTCCTTGAAATGGGGAAGCGGCCGCCGGGTCTGGCGGCCGCTTCGGGTCGAGCTATTAGCCCAGCAGCTTCAACACGCTCTGGGTGGAGGCGTTGGCCTGCGCCAGCACCGAGACACCGGCCTGTTGCAGGATGTTCGCGCTGGACATGTTCGCGGTTTCCGCGGCGAAGTCGGCATCCTGGATCTGGCTGCGCGACGAGCTGAGGTTCTGCGAGATGGTCTGCAGGTTGGCGATGGTGGAGCTGAAGCGGTTCTGCACCGCGCCGAGGTTGCTGCGCATGCCGCTGACCGTGGACAGCGCCGCGTCGATGCGGTTGATCGTGGAGTTGGCGCCGTCCACGGTCAGCACGTTCGCCGAGGCCAGGGTCTTGGTGGTGTCGAGCGCGATATTCGCCGAGAAGCCGATATCGGCCGACTGTGAACCGGAGAACGTGATGGCGGATGCCGCACTCAGCGTAAGCGTGCCGTGGGTATTCGCAACCATGCCTGCGGCGAGGCCGCCCGTGGCGCCGCCGCCCAGCGTCTGGGTGACGTTGATGTCGCGGCCATCGACAGTCGACAGGGTCATGTTGCCGCCCGCATCCACGGCGGCGGTCACGCCGGTCTGGGTGGAGTAGGCATTGATCTGCGCAACCACCTTGTCACCCGTCAACGCGGCGCCCGAGGTATCCGTGCCCGCGGCGTAGATGTCCTGGCCGTTGATGTTCAACGCGTAGGTGTTGCCGGCAGCACCGCCGGTGCTGGTGAATGCGCCGCTGACCGAGCTGTTGGCCGTGGCGGTCAGACCGGAAACATTGGACGCGTTGATCGCTGCAGCTTTCGCGTACGCGCTGCCGGCGCCCTGGCCGGCTGAAGGGCCGGCCACCGAAGCGGCGATATTGGTGATCGCACCGGTGCCCACCTGGATTTTCAGGTTGCTGGCCACCAAAGCGTTGGTGGTTACGGCGGTGCCGGTGCCGGTGGCGAGCGAACCCATCTGGTCGGCACGCGCGCCCTGGCTGAGGTTGACCGAAATCGTTTCACCGACGTTGGCGCCGACCTGGAACGCGGCGTTGCCGAAGCTGCCGTCGAGCACGTGGCGGCCGTTGAAGCTGGTCTGGGTCGAAATACGGGTGATTTCCGCCAGGCGCTGCTGCACTTCGGCGTCGAGCGCGGCGCGATCGCTGTCGGAGTTGGTGGCGTTGGCCGACTGCACCGCCAGCGTGCGGATGCGCTGCATGTTGTTGGTCACCTCGTTCAGCGCCGACTCGGTGGTCTGCGCCAGCGAGATGCCGTCGTTGGCATTGCTGACTGCCTGGTTCAGGCCGTTGATCTGGGTGGTGAAGCGGGTCGAGATGGCGAGGCCGGCGGCATCGTCCTTCGCGCTGTTGATGCGCATGCCCGAGGACAGGCGCTCGATCGCGGTGGCGAGTTTGCTCTGCGACGTGGCCAGGTTCTTCTGGGCATTCAGCGAGCTGATGTTGGTGTTGACACTCATGACCATGGGAATTCTCCGAATCGGGGTGATGTGCCGATGTGAGTCGGCTCAGACAATCCGGCGGGGATTCACCATTGAATGCATCCGCCTTGTGAACTGTTTCGACCCACCACACCGAAACTTGAGCCTTGTCAACGCAAATAGTCGAACAACTTTGAACCCTGGATCTTGGTGAACGTCTGCTGCGCCGCCTGCAGCGCCGTGGTCTGCGCGCCGAGCTGGCTGACCGCGTCGTAGTAATTCACGTCCTGCACATCCGACAGTGCGCTCTTGTACTGCAGCGTCAGGTCGTCATTGAGCCCGCTCTGCTGATCGAGCGCATTCATGCGCGCGCCTACCATGCCGCGCGTGCGCGTGATGTTGTCGATCGCCCGGTCGAGATTCGCGAACTGGGTATTGATGTTGTTCTGCATCTGCGCGCCGCCGCCATTGGACGTGCGCAGCGTGGTGATGATGTTGCCCAGCGTGGTGAACACGTCCTGCTTGGCGGACGCTCCCAGCGCGAACGTGTCACCCACGGCGGGCGCGCCACTGAAGGCCACCTGCGCACCGCGAAAAGTGATGCTGCCGCCGTCGGTCGCGTCGTAACTGCCGCTGTCCAGCACCGCGCCGCCGCCGTCGCGCACTTCGTACGCATTGGCAGCGGTGAACACGATGCTGTAGCTGCCGCCATCCCACGCCGCCGGACTGGCATTGGGATTGCTGACGCTGCTCGAACCGGCGACCGCCGTGCCGGTGTTGGCCGGGTTGGCACTGATGGCGAAGGTGCCGTTGCCAGTGGGGATATCGACGAACACGGCGCTGCCCGGATCCCCGGTGGCCACCTGCAGGCCCGCGCCGGCGGCGACCATGCGCTGGCCGTTGTCGCCCAGATAGCTCACGCCGTTCTGCGACGCAAACGGTTCGGTGCCGGTGCGATTGCCGGCGAAGATGTAATCGCCCTGACCGTCCTTGCCATTGGCCTGGCCGAGCAACTGCTGGCGCAGCTGCACCATCTCGGCGGCAATGTCGCCGCGGGTATCGTCGCTCTGGCTGCCATTGGCGGCCTGCAGCAGCAGCGTGCGCACACGGCCGAGCACGTTGGTGATGTTCGACAGGCTCTGGTCTTCCAGACCCAGCCGCGCATTGGCGGAAGTTATGTTGCGCTGGTACTGCGCGGTATCGGCGGTGAGATGCGATAGGTCCAGCGCACGCGCCGCACCGACCGGATCGTCCGATGGCTGGTTGATGCGCTTGCCGGTGCTCAACTGCGTGTTGAGATCGGACAGGTCGCTCTGGCGATCCATCATGCTGCCGACGGATTGCTGCTGCACCCAACTGGTGGAAACGCGCATGTCTTATCCCCGCACGGCGCTGAGCAGCGCGCCGAATATGCTGTTGGCGGTACTGATGACCTGGGCCGATGCCTGGTAGGCCTGCTGGTAGCGCACCAGGTTGGCGGCCTCCTCGTCGAGGTTCACGCCCGACACGCTTTGCTGCGAATTCATCGCCTGGTTGTACACCGCGGTCTGCGTGGTCAGCTCGTCCTTCGCCAGCGCGCCGGCGCTGCCGACCTGGCTGACGAGCTGGCTGTAGGCGCGGCCGGCGCTGGTGACGCCACCATCGAGTACGCCGAGATTGGCGACCTTGCCCAGCTTCAGCGCATTGCTGTTGTCGCCCTGCGCGTTGCTGTTGGCTTGCAGGCTGAAACTGTCGCCGGCCTGCGGCGCGCCGCCGCTGAGCTGCATGCTCCAGCCGTTGTGCACGATCGGCTGGCCGGGCGTGAAGGCCTGCGCCGCGCCCCCGTCGATGCTGTAGCTGGTGGGCGAGCTGAACACGATGGAGCTGGCGTTGAACAGATTGGCGTTGCTGCCGTCGCTGATGCTGACGCTGGGTGCAGCCGTGCCGGTGTTGCCCGCGGCAGCCGTGGCCGTGAATGGCGCGGCGGCGGCGATCTTGTCGGGGTCGTCGATCGCTATCGAAAAACCGGCGGCGGCCCCGCGGCTGGGCTGCACACGGAAGCTGTCGCCGGCGCTGGCCGTGCCGCCCACCACCAGGCTCAGCCCAGCGGCCTTGAACGGATCGGCGCTGGTGCCGGTGCCGCTGAGCGCAACGGCGCCGCCGTTGGTGTCGCGCATGCTCCAGTTGCTGCCGTCGTAGCTCAGCAGGTAATCCTTGCCGGTCAGCGCGCCGATGTCGCTGATGCTGGCGTCCAGCGTGCCGCTGCCGCTGTTGGTCGTGGCCGCCTGCACGGCGGGGCCGGCCACGTTGAAGAACGTGCCGCCAACCTTGCCCTGCAGATCCACGCCCTGCGCATGCTGCGCATTGAACGCGCTGGCCACCGCCTGCGCGGTACGGCCCAGTTGGGCCTGTGCCGGGTCGAGCACGTTGCTGCGGAAATCCAGCAGCGCGCCCAGCGTACCTCCACCGATGCGGCCGCTGAGCACATTGCCCGATGCCGCACCCACCACTTCGCGACGGGTGGCATCGTAGATGTTCGGCGCGGTGCCGAGGGCGTGCGCCTCGGTGCCGGTGACCAGCGCCTGGCCGTTGCCGACGAACACGCTGATGGTGTTGTCGTTCTGCGGCACCACGCTCACGCCGACTTCGCCGGCCAGTTTCTTCACCAGCGCGTCGCGCTGGTCGAGCAGGTCCGCCGGCGGCGTGCCGTCGGTGGCCGCCGATGAACGGATCAGTCCGTTCAATTTGGCGATCGACTGGCTGTCGCTGTTGATGGAATCGACCGCGTCGCTGACCTGCTGCTGCACCTGGCCGGACAGCGCGCTGAACTGACCGGACAACGCGCGAAACGTCGTGGCCAGGCCGCCCGCGCGGGCGAGCAGGACTTGGCGCGAGGCCGCATCGGATGGCGCATTGGCCATGTCCTGCACGGCGCCGTAGAAGCTGTCCAGCGAGGTCCTGAGGTTGCTGGCGCCGGACAGCTGGTTGTTGAGCTGGCCGGTGAGACCGGCCATGGCGCTGGCGCGGCCGTGCCCGGAACTGGCCGACCACAGCGAGCTGTTGAGGAACTGGCTGTAGGCGCGCTGGACCGCCACCGTGTTGACGCCGGTGCCGATGTAGTAGCCACCCTGCCCTTCGGGCAACCTGGCGCCGAACGACACCACCTGGCGGCTATAGCCGTCGGTGTTCACGTTGGCCACGTTGTGGCTCACCGTGCTGAGCCCGATCTGCGAGGCAAGCAGCCCGGACACGCCGGTCGAAAGCATGTCAGCCATGGAACATCCTCAACACCCTGGGTACCGCCGGCATCGCGCGGTACGTGGAAACGGTAACGGCCGGACGGCTGTTCACTTGAGCCCGTCCGGCTGCCGGAGTGCCGCCAGCGCCTCGCGCATCTGGGCGCTGTTGGCGATCGCGGTGATCTTGGCGACGTACGACGGGTCGGTCGCATAGCCGCCATGCACCAGTGCGCGCGCAAAGCCGGCGATGTCCTCGCCCTGGCCCAGCGCCTGCGCATAGCGCGGGCTGCCGGCCAGCAGGCGGGCGTAGTCGGAGAACGATTCGGAGGGCGAGTCGTAGGCACGGAACTGGTCGCGCTTGCGCACCGCCACGCCGTTCTCGTACTCCAGCGTGGGCACGCTGACCTTGTCGCCGCCCCAGCTGCCGCCGGCCTTGATGCCGAACAGGTTGTTGCTGCTGCTGCCGTCGCCATGGCTGGGCAGATGTTTGCCCCAACCGGTTTCCAGTGCCGCCTGCGCCAGCAGCGCGCGCACCGACACGCCAAGCTGCTTCGCCGCCACCGCCGCATGCGGCGCCAGCGCGCGAACGAAATTCACCGGGTCGCCGCCCGGCAGCAGCTTCGCCGCCGTGCCGGCCACCTCCAGCGCACCCTGGGCCATGCGATCGAGGGCCTGGCGCCATGACGAACCGGCATCGGCCGTCGACGGCACGCCGGGCATGCCGAAACCACCGGCTGCATCACCCGCGCCATCGCCGCCGGCCGCAGTGCGGTCGGCACCGAGCTGCAGCAGGGCGCGGACATTGGCATTGAGGACGCCAGCCGTGGACAACGGCAGCCCCTGGCTGGCATCGGCAGCGGTGGCAGCGGCGGCATCCGGTTTGCCGCCTAGCTGGCGCACCAGCATCTTGGCGATGCCGAGGCCGTTGTGGCCGTTGGCCAGGCTCAGCGACAACTGCTGGTCGAACATGTCGCGATAGGAATTGACCTGCTCGCTGCCTGCGATGTCGCTGCCCATGCTGGCGTTGGCGTCGCGCATCGACTTCAGCATCATCTGGGTGAAGATCGCCTCGAACTGCTTGGCCACCGCCGGCAGCGCGCCCTTGCCGCCATCGCTGCGCGCCTGCGCGCGCAACTGCTGGAAGCCGGACAGTTCGGTCCAGGTATCGAGGGCGGGCAATGCGCTGTTGATGGGCGTCATGATGTCGTCACCGGATCAGATCACGACAAGATCTGCATGAAGCGCGCCAGCCTGCTTCAGTGCCTGCAGGATCGAGATGAGGTCGCTCGGCGTGGCGCCGACCTGGTTCACCGCACGCACGATGGTGTCCAGGCTCACGCCCGGGCCGAACTTGAACATGTGCGCGCCGTCTTCGCTGATCTGCACGCTGCTGCTCGGCACGATCGCGGTCTGCCCCCGGCTGAAGGGCGCCGGCTGGCTGACCAGTGCCTGCTCGCCGATGGTGACCTGGATCGCGCCATGCGCCACCGCGGCAGCGGTGACTCGCACATCCGAGCCGATCACCACGGTGCCGGTGCGCGAGTTCACCACGATGCGGGCCGGCGCGTCGCCCGGCTGCACGTCGAGGTTCTGGATCGCACCCAGCCATGCCACCTTCTGCGCCGGATCCTGCGGCCCGCGCACCGACACCGAACCGCCGTCGAGCGGTTGCGCGGTGCCGGCGCCGTAGGCCTGGTTGACCGCTGCGGCGATCCGCGTTGCCGTGGTGAAATCGGCGGTATTGAGGTTCAGCGTCAGGTCGCCGCCCCCGGCAAACGACGAGGCCACGATGCGCTCCACCGAGGCGCCGTTGGGGATACGCCCGCTGGCGGAAATATTGACCTGCACGCTGGAGCCGCTCTTGCCCTGGGCGCTGACGCCGCCGACCACCACACTGCCTTGCGCCACGGCGTAGACGTTGCCGTCGGCGCCGCGCAACGGCGCCATCAGCAACTGGCCGCCGCGGATGCTCTTGGCGTTGCCGATCGAGGCGACCGTCACGTCGATGGTCTGGCCCGGCTTGGCGAACGGCGGCAGCTCCGCCGTCACCATCACGGCCGCGGCGTTCTTCAGCTGCGGCCGCGCGTTCGCCGGCACCGTGATGCCGAACTGCTGCAGCATGTTCTCCAGGCTCTGGGTGGTGAACGGCGCCTGCGTGGTCTGGTCGCCCGAGCCGTCCAGGCCCACGACCAGGCCGTAGCCGATCAGCTGGTTGCTGCGCACGCCGGCCACCTGCACCAGGTCGCGGATCTTGTCGGCATGGGCCGGCGTGGGCGCCAGCAGCAGCGCGAGCATGCACAATGCCACGGTGGAACCGAACGCGTGCCAGCGTTGCACTGCGGCCCGGATCTGCTCGCGGCGCCGCACGGCGAAAGAGCGCGGATCAAGCGGATCGGCCACCAGCGCGGCCGCAGCCGGCGTGCTCACACGCACCGTCGCCGGCCCGGTGGAGGAAACGGACTCGGGTATCGAGGACGGTCGCGCCTGCCTGCTGTGCTGGTTCTTCATCAGAACGGCATCCACTTGGAGTTGAAGAACCGGGACAGCCAGCCACGGGTGTTTGCATCGGCCAGCGTGCCGCGACCGGTGTAGCTGATGCGCGCGTCGGCGACGCGGGTGGACGGCACCACGTTGTCCTGGCCGATGTCCTGCGGACGCACGATGCCGGAGATGCGCACCAGCTCCTGGCCCTGATTGATGGTCAGCCATTTCTCGCCGCGCACCAGCAGGTTGCCGTTGGTCAGGCGCTGCGCCACGGTGACGGTGATCTGGCCGGTGAGCTGGTTGCTCTGGCTGCTGGATCCGGCGCCGTCGAAGCTGCGCTCGCCGTCCAGCCCGATGTCGGCCACCTTGCCGCCGATCGACAGGCCCTGGCCCAGGATGGTGGGCGAGGCGATCTTGGCCTTGTCGGTCTTGCTGGTGCTGGTGGTGGCCTTCTTGCTGGCCTGGGTGCTTTCCACCAGCGCCACGGTGAGGATGTCGCCGACGCGATGCGCGCGCGGATCGGCAAACAGCTCCATGTTCTGCGAGTCGTGATAGATCGAGCCGTCGGCCTGCGCGGGTGCCACCTGCTGCGCGAGCGGCGGCGTCGGCGCCCACTCGGCGGCGTCGCGCGCGCGCGGCGCGCCGGCGCAACCGGCCAGCGCGGCCAGCGCGCACAACAGCAGGGGCAAGCGGTAGCGATTCGGCATCACGGCATTACTCATGTCTTGTTGGTGAGGAACTGCAGCATCGAGTCGGCAGCGGACACCGCCTTGGAGTTCATCTCGTAGGTGCGCTGGGTTTCGATCATGTCGACCATCTGCTCGACCACGTTGACGTTGGAGGCTTCCAGCTGGCCCTGCGACAACGTGCCCAGGCCGTTCAAGCCCGGCTGGCCGATCTGCGGCGAGCCGCTGGAGGCGGTCTCCAGGTAGAGGTTGTCGCCATTCGGCTGCAGGCCGGCAGGGTTGATGAAGTCGGCCAGTTGCACGGTGCCGATCTGCTGCGTCGCCGCCTGCCCCGGCAGGCTCACGCTGACGGTGCCATCGCTGCCGATGGTGATGCTCTGCGCGTTGGCAGGAACGCTGACGGCCGGATCCACCGCATAGCCGTTGGCGGTGACGATCTGGCCGTTCTGGTCCAGATGCAGCGAGCCGTCGCGGGTGTAGGCGATGGTTCCGTCGGGCATGGTCACCTGCAGGAAGCCGCGACCCTGCACGGCCACGTCCAGCGAGTTCCCGGTCTGCTCCATGTTGCCCTGGGTGAACAGCTTTTCGCTGCCCACCACGCGGACGCCGGTGCCGAGCATCAGGCCCGAGGGCGACTGTGTCTGCTCGGTGGTCTGGCTGCCTGGCTGACGCAGGTTCTGGTAGACCAGATCCTGGAACGCCGCGCGCGCGCTCTTGTAGCCGGTGGTGTTGGCATTGGCCAGGTTGTTCGAGATCACGTCCATGCGCGTCTGCTGCGCATCGAGGCCGGTCTTGGCTACCCACAGGGATGAAAACATGTCGATGGACTCCGTTTGGACGTCTGGATGTCTTTATGAAATATCGCGCTGACCGAGGGTCAGGTCATCTGCAGCAGCCGCGAGGCTGACTGCGCGTTCTCGTCGGCGCTGTGGATGGAGCGGATCTGCAGTTCGTACTGGCGCGACAGCTGGATCATCTGCACCAGCGTCTGCGATGGATTGACGTTGCTGGACTCGAGCACGCCGGATTTCAGCGTGACCGCCGGATCGGCATCCGCGGTGCCCCCATCGCTCAGGTGCATCAGGCCGTCGCTACCCAGCGCAAGGCGGCCGGCGCCCGGATTGACCAGCTTGATGCGGCCGACCGCGGCGATGGTTTCGGGGGACTGCCCCATCGGCACCACCGATACGGTGCCGTCGGCGCCGATGTTCATCTGGGTGCTCTGCGGGATGCTGATCGGGCCGCCGTCGCCCAGCACCAGGTTGCCGCGGGAGTCGGTGAGCAGGCCGTCCGGCGTCAGCCGCAGTTCGCCGGCACGGGTATACCCTTCGCTGCCGTCGGCGCCCTGCACCGCGATCCAGCCCTGCCCCTGCACCGCCACATCCAGATCGCGACCGGTCTCGACCTGGCCGCCCTCGCGCATGTCCACGCCCAGGCCTTGCGCCACGCCGTTGATCCGCGTGGGCATGCCCGGCCCCTGCACCGGCAGCGGCTGGAAGGCCGACAGCTGCGCCTTGAAACCGACGGTGTCGGCGTTGGCCAGGTTGTGCGCCACCTCCGACTGCTCGCGCATCATCTGCGTGGCGCCGGTCATGGCTACATAGAGCGAACGATCCATGATGAAACCTCAGTGGCGCTGATCCCGGCACGCCGGGATCACGCGTCGTGTCAGTTGCGGATGTTGATGATGGTCTGGGTCAGCTGGTTGTCGGTGGAGATCACCTGCGCGTTCGCCTGGTAGTTGCGTTGCGCCTTGATCATGTTGACCAGCTGCGCGGTGAGGTCGGCCGTGTTGGACGCCTCCAGCGCACCGGCCTGCACGCTGCCGAACGTGCCGTTGCCGGCAGCACCCATGATCGGCGTGCCGGAGTCATAGGATGCGGCCCAGTTGGTGTTGTCCAGTTGGCGCAGGCCCTGCTCATTGGAGAACTGCGCCATCGCCAGCTGGCCGAGCGAGGTGGTCTGGCCGTTGGAGTACTTGGCCTGCACCACGCCCTGATTGGATACGTCGATGCTGGCCAGGATGCCGGTCGGATAGCCATCCGGGTTGATCGCGCTGGCGGCGTAGGTGTTGCCGAACTGGGTCGCCTTGCTCATGTCCAGGGTGAGCTGCATGGGATCGGAGCCCGGGCTGACCGACACCGCCGGAAAGGCCAGCTTGCCGTTCGCCGGCGCAACCAGCGCACCGCTGCTGTTGAAGGTGAGCTGCTGCGACGCGCCGGTGGAAACGCCATCGACGTAGAGGTTCGCGTTCCACACGTTGGCGGCTGCGTCCTTGACGAAGTACACGGTGCCGTTGTGGGTGGCGCCCAGCGAGTCGTAGGCGGTGAACGGGGTGGACTGGTTGTAGCTGGCGGGGTCGTTGACCGGATCGAATGGGGTGGCCGGTGCCACGGCATCGGAGGGAAGGTTCAACGCCATCTGTACGGCGCCGGTGGCCTTGGCCGCATTCTGCGAGCCAAGCAGCTGCAGGTCGGTCAGCGTGCTGCTGTCGAACGTGCCATTGGACAGGGCCGGAAATACTTGCAGGCGCTGGCCGTTGGCGTTCGTCACGAACCCGTTCTGATTCTTCTGGAAGGCACCGGCGCGCGTGTACGAGTAGCCCTTGCCGTCGTGCAGCGTAAAGAAGCCCTCGCCGCTGATGGCGAAATCCAGGCTGTTGTTGGTCGTCTCGACGCTGCCGGCGGTGAACTGCTGGGCCACGTTGGTCAGCCGCACGCCGCTGCCGATCTGGGTGGCGCTGAGGTTGGGACCGGCAGCGTTGAACAGCTCGGCAAACTGGGCACGCGAGCCCTTGAAGCCGGTGGTGCCGGTGTTGGCGATGTTGTTGGCGGTGACCTCGAGATCCGAGGAGGCCGCGTTGAGACCGCTCAATGCAATGTTGAAAGGCATTCGAGTAATTCCTCTGTATTGAAGCCCCGCGGGGCCATCAGTTGATCTGCGCGACCTGACTCAGCAGGACGCCACCAAAACCATCCACATCCAGATAGGCGCCGTCGCTGCCGGTCATGCCCACACCGCTGACCTTGCCGCTCACATAGGTCGCCACGGCATCGTTGCCGGCCTGCGCCTTGAGCCCGTAGGTGCCTGCGGCCAGCGCCGTACCCCCGTCGTCCTTGCCGTCCCAGTGGAACGCCGCCAGGCCTGCCGCGGGCGTACCCAGGTTCAGCGTGCGCAGCACGTTGCCGGCGGCATCGGTCACCTGCACCAGCACGGTGCCGCCGCCGTCGGGCACGTTCACCGCGCCGTCCAGGCCGCCGTCCTGCAGCTGACCCGCGGCCGAAGGCACCGTCACGCTGCGCCCGACCATGCTGCTTGCCTGCAACATCTGATTGCCCTGCAGCGACTGGCTCAGACTGTCGAACGAGGTCTGCAGCGATTGCGTGGCCGAGACCTGGCTGATCTGCGCCAGCTGGCTGACCATCTGCGACGAATCCATCGGCTTGGTCGGATCCTGGTTGCGCATCTGCTGCACCAGCAGGCTCAGGAAATCGGCCTGGCCTAGGGTCTTTTCCTTGCCCGCGCTGGCCGCCTTTGCGGCGTTCGAAGCGGGACCGCCAATCGCCATGTCACTCATGCCACGTTCCTCGCCTTTCGATGGTTGATCCGTGCAGGTTTCACCCAGGCGCGCCTCACTTGCCCAGGTCCAGCGTCTTCTGCATCAGCTGGCGCGTCGAGTTCATCACCTCGACGTTGTTCTGGTACGAACGCGAGGCCGAGATCATGTTGACCAGCTCGTCGACCGGGTTGACGTTGCTGCTGTAGACATAGCCGTCCGCGTCAGCCAGCGGGTTGCCCGGCTCGTAGCGGCTCGGAATGGCCGCCTGGCTCTCGGTGACACCGAGCACCTGCACGCCTTCGCCCACGGCATTGCTGCCGCTGTCCTGCTGGTTCTTCACCGCGGCAAACAGCGGCTCGCGCGAGCGGTAGGCGCCCTCGGGCGTACTGGCCACGCTGTCGGCATTGGCCAGATTGCTGGCCACCGTGTTCAAGCGCAGCGACTGCGCCGCCATGCCGGAGCCGGCGACGTTGAAAATGGAGAAGAGAGACATCAGCCCTGACCCCCGCTGATGGCGGTGCGCAGCATGCGGATCTGCGCGGTAATGAATGAAAGGCTGGCCTGGTAGTGCACGCCGTTGGCGGCGAAGGCAGCCTGCTCGGCCTGGGCATCGACGGTATTGCCGTCCATGCTCGGCTGGGTCGGCACGCGATACGCCAGCGCATCCGCCGCCTGGCCGGCGGTGCCGATCTGCCCGGGCGTGCTGGCCTGCAATGGCAGGCCATCCGGACCACCGCCCGCGGCGGCCAGCACCTTGCGGAAGTCCACGTCGCGCGCCAGATAGCCAGGCGTGTCGGCGTTGGCCAGGTTGTTGGCGAGCACTTCGGTGCGGCGCTGCCATAGATCCAGCGCACGGGTATGGATGCCGAACAGGTTGTCAGGGGTCAGGGTCATTGCTTCGCTCCGCGTGCCGTTGCTGCACGGAGTCGGAGGCAAATTGCATGCCACCCTGGGGAAACCCTTGCCGGGACTGGGCTGGCGCGGCAACCTTCGGCACCGCCATGGCCGCGGTGGCGCCGAAAGACGGATTGTTGACGCCAGACGGGGTGCGCCGCCCGGACGTCAGTCTGCCGGGGTCGGCTCCGGCAGCAGCTCCAGCACCGCCTGTGCCAGCAGGTCCGGCTGGAATTTGGCCACGAAGCGATCGGCCTTGACCTCCTTCACCATCGCCTCGTTGAACATGCCGCTGAGCGAACTGTGCAGCACGACCTTGAGCGGGCGCAGGCTCGGCGCCTCGCGAATGGCGCGAGTCAGTGCGTAACCGTCCAGCCGCGGCATCTCGATGTCGGACACCACCAGCCTGACCCCATCGGCGGGATCGGCGGCGGCCATATCGAGTAGCCGCTCGAGCGCCTCGCGGCCGTCCTTCGCCACCACGCACTCGATATGCATCTGCTTGAACAAGCTGACCAGGCGGCGACGGGCAATCACCGAGTCATCCACCACCATCACCCGCCGGGGAGACAGCGAGCGCGCACCGGCAACTCGCCGCATGTGCATCGACAGCTCCGCCGGCGCGGCATCGATGCTGGCCAGCACATGTTCCACGTCGACCACGGCGAGCAATGCACCATCGACCCGCGTCACCGCGTTGACCCGTGCGCCGAAGCCCAGCGCCGTGGGTGGTGCTGTCAGCGTTTCACCTTCGCACTGCACCATGCGCTGCAGGTCGGCCACCAGGAACCCCTGCACCGAGCGGCTGAACTCGGTGACCATTAGGTGAGCCGAATCCACATCGCGCAGCGGCGCATAGCCGAGCGCCGCCGCCAGGTCGATCACCGGGATGGTCTGCCCGCGATAGTCGCAGCTGCCGGCCAGCAACTCGTGCACGCCCGGCATGCGCTCCAGTGGCGGGCGCCGCGACACCTCGCGCACCTTGAACACGTTGATACCGAACAATTGCTCGTCGCCCAGTCGGAACAGCAGCATCGCCACGCGGTTATGGCCGGCCAGCCGGGTATGTCGTTCCACCTTTTCCAGCAATGTGCCGCCCATGCGGACTCCTCGAATGGGTGCCGCCGCAGCGACTGTCTGCGAAAGCTATCGGCCGCCATGCGAGGCGCTTGAGCCTCATGCGTCCCTTTCCCCGTCGCACAGGAGAAGGTTGCGGCCAGGTCGCCCTCGACCGTCCCGCAGGCTCGGCCCGGCCGGCCCGACCACCCCTGCCTGCTGCGGCACGAGCCAATGGCTGGCATGCGATTTGCTTCCTCAAGTTTCGAAGGTTTTTGACGATGCAGCTTCTGCACTCCCGCTCCATAACAAGGTGACTTCCGCCCCATGAGCTTGATCTGGAACCAGCATCTCGCCGCCCTGGTCGAGGCTGCTGCCGCAGGCAACGACGCGCAGGTCGCCGCATTGCGACGCAAGTACCCGCGCGCCGCGCAGGTGCTGGCGCCGCTGCTAGCCCGCGTCGCCAGCCGCCCGCCCAGCTCGGTGGCGCTGCAGACCGTGGAGCAGCAAAGCCTGGTGCTGGGCGCGGTGCAACAGCTGTCGCGTGAACAGGCCGCATTGGACAAGGCCGCTGGCGACAGCCGCGCCAGTGTCGATCGCTTGACGGATGGCAGCGCCGGTATCTCGACGGTATTGCAGCAGGTCGGCGCCGACCTGGACCAGGCCAGCCAGGCCGGACTGGCCGGCGCCGGCACCGTCAGCGAGCTGGACGGCCAACTGCGGCTGCTGCGCAGCGCGCTGTCGGCGATGAATCGCAATCAGAGCAAGCTGGCCGAACAGGTCGCGCAGATCCGCAAGCTCACCGGCGCGGTCCAGGAGATTGCCCACCAGACCAATCTGGTGGCGCTCAATGCGGCGATCGAGGCGGCCCGGGCCGGCGAGGCGGGCCGCGGTTTTGCGGTGGTTGCCGATGAGGTCAAGCAGCTGGCGGAGAAGACCGCGCTCACCACCACCGAGATCGAAACCGTCACCGGCTCCATCGGCGATTTCTCGCTGCAGCTGGACGGCGACGTACAACACGGCCTGCAGCAACTTGAGCGGGCGCAGGCTGGCGTGGGCCAGTCCGGCGCCACGCTGGGTGCAGGCAGCGCCGCGTTGCGCACCGCCAACGAACGTATCCATAAGCTGCAACAGACGCACGACATGCAGCATGCGCGCGCCACCGCGGCCCAGGCGGCGCTGGGCGCATTGCAGCGCCGCGGCAACGAAGCGCGGCGCCAAGCCGAATCGCTGCATCGCGCTGCGCTGCTGTCCCATCGGCTGGGGCTGGACTGGCTGGAGGGTGTCAGCGGCAACGACCCGGCCAGCCTCAGCCTGACTGTGCGCGAGGCCGCCTTGAACCTGCGCCAGGCCATGGAGCTGGCCCTGCTGGAGCCCGGCGCGCTGGATCGTCGCTGGTTCGATACCCACACGATCAATCGCAGCATCGGCCGGCTCGCCGCGCTGCATCAGGGCGCGCGCGACGTCAGCGGCCTCACCGAGACCGGCGCGCAACTGAGCGAACAAGGCAGCCGCTTCGTCACCTTGCTGTGCGACGGTCAGCTTGAGCAGGCGGTCCAGCTTTCGCAGCAACTCGAGTCCGGCCGCGAAACCCTGCTCGTTCAGCTTGGCGGCCTGCTGGCCGACGCATGAAGGCCTGGCGATCCGCTACCGTTGTCATGGGGATCGCCACGCTGTGGCCCGGCGCATCCTGCGCCACCCCCGCAGCCGCAGCCAGCGCGACGCAGTCGCTCGACAGCGTGCGCGCAGCGGCCGAACAGGCCGTGCGCGAGCACTACGCGATGCCCGGCAGCCGCATCGAGATCGCGTCCGGCTCGCTCGACCTGCGGCTGCAGCTGGCCCTCTGCCGGCAGCCGCTGCGTGCGCGGGTCGCCACCGACGCCCAGGCTTCTTCGCGCATGACGGTGCCGGTGCAATGTCCGCAGGATGGCGGCTGGACGGTGCGGGTACCGCTGCAGGTAAAAGTATTCAGGACCGTGCTGGTAGCCAGCCGCCCCCTCTTGCGCGGCGACGGCGTCAGCGCCGCGGATGTGCATGGCGAGGAGCGGGATGTCACCCGACTCGGTTATGGCTACATCGAGAACATGGACCAGATTGCCGGCCGTTCGCTGGCCCGAGCCGTGGCCCGCGGCAGCGTGCTCAGCCCCGGCACGCTCGGTGGTCGCCGCATGGTGCGTGCCGGCGATCACGTACAGATGGTGGCGCGGCTTGACGGCATCGAGGTCCGCGCCGACGGCGTGGCGCTGGGCAGCGGCGACAACGGCGCCCGCCTGCGGGTCCGCAACGAAAGCTCCGGCAAGGTGGTCGATGCCATGGTCAGCGCCCCCGGCGTAGTGGTCGCCCTGCCATGAACACGGGCGAATCGGGGTCGACGGCATTACTCTTTGCCTTTGCCACTAAAGTTTCCGCGAAACCGGCCGATCTGACAGTTACAGGGCCACACCCCAGCGAGAACGGACCCATGAATACGACCATATCCAATAACGGTTTGCCGAAGTTTCCCCAAGCCAGCAACGGCCCGGGCAGCGGTTCGGCAACGACAGCCGCCGCTTCAGCGGGCTCCACTGCTGCCGCGCCGACATCGGACGACCAGCTCAGGCTGACCGATTCGGCGCTGGCCCTGCAGGAGGCCGCGCGTCCAGGCGACACCGCCGCGGTGGACCCGCATCGGGTGGAGCAAGTGCGCAAGGCGCTGGCCGACGGCAGCTACAAGGTCGATGCCGGCCGCATCGCCGATCGCCTGCTTGCGTTCGAGCAGCAGATCGGCAGCACGGGCAAGGCATGAACAGCCCGCTGCAGCACGAACTGAACGCCGCGCTCGCGGCCGTTCTGGACGACATGCAGCAGGCCGTCGCGCAGCTCGGGCAGGTGTTGCAAGCCGAGCGCACCGCGCTGGATACCTCCAGCAGCGAGGCACTGGATCAGGCCGGTGCGCGCAAGCAGGCGATCATGCAGCAACTGGAGCAACTCGATGCCGAGCGCCAGCTGCTGGGCCGGGAGCAACCCGAAGCCGCGGCCGCGCTGGAGCCTGTCTGGGCGCGCATCGTGGTGTCTCTGCGCGAGTGTCACCTGCTCAACCAGCGCAATGGCAGCGCGGTCAACCTGCGCCTGACCCAGGTGCGCCAGGCGCTGGCGGTGTTGACCGGGCATGCCGGCGAAAGCGAACTGTACGGCCGCTCCGGGGAGTTGCGCACCCATCTGCGCTCGCAAGTGCTCGCGGCGGCATGACATGAGATCTCGAAGAAGCCGGCACCGCCGCCTGCCTGCGCAGACGGTCCTCCCACTGACTGCGAGGCGGCCTCCGGCCACGCCTTCGCGTTAATCGCGATGACTGATCATGAGCAATTCAAACGCCTCCCCCGCCTTGTCCACCGCTCGGAATGCTTCAGGCAGCGACGGAGCAATGCTGCCGATATCGATCCCGCTGCCGGTGCTGCGCGTGCCGATGCTCGATCGCGAGCGCCAGCTGTTTGCCTACGAAATCGTCTTTCATCGTGAACTCGGCGACGAACAGCATCTGCTGCAGAGCGTACTGTCGACCATCACCGATGGCGCCCTGACCCGGCTGGTTCGCGGCAACCGCGCGTTCCTCAACCTGCCCACCGAACTGCTGCCGGAAGACTCCGACGTACTGCTGCATCAGCCCCGCCTGGGCGTGGTGTTGCAGCCGGGGGTGGCCACCGATCTGCCGCTGATGAAGCGCCTGCAGCAGATGGCGCAGCGCGGTTGCCAGTTCATGCTGGACGCCAACGATGTCGATCTGGAAAGCAGCCTGCCCTTGCAGAACCTGCTGCACATGGTGCAGCTGGTGCGGCTGGACGCCAGCCGGATGACCCCGGAGGCATTGAAGGAGCGCGCCGAGTATCTGCATACGCGGGGCATCCGGGTTGTCGCCGGTCAGGTCAACGATCACCCAACCTACGAGCGTTGCCTGGAACTGCCTCTGCAGGCGATTCAGGGGCGTTTCCTGCTGATCCCGCAACCGGTGGCGGTGCCCGTGCTCACCGCCAACCGGCTGAGCATGCTGCGGCTGATGCGCGTGTTGCAGGAAAGCAATCCCGGCCCGGTGGAACTGGGCAGCATCATCCGCGACGACGCGGTGCTCAGCTACAAGCTGCTCAGCTGCGTCAACTCGGCCTACTTCGCGTTGCCGCGGCAACTGAAATCGGTGCAGCAGGCGGCCATCTTCTTCGGCGTCACCCGCATGCGCAACTGGATCGACACGATGTCGATGTGCAGCATGGACGACCGGCCGCCGGAGCTGCTGCGCGCTGCGCTGATCCGCGCGCACATGTGCGAGAAACTGGCCAGCGGCATGCCCAGCGGGCATTCGGAGATGGCGTTCACGGTCGGCCTGTTCTCGCTGCTGGACACCTTGATGTGCGCGCCGATGGAGTTCCTGCTGACCCATCTGCGGCTGGTCCCGGAAATCAGCAATGCGCTCACCCGACGCGAAGGCCCGTTCGGCCCGCTGCTCGATCAGATCATCGCGTGGGAAGCAGGCGAGCTGACCAGCGAGAGGGTGCTTCCCCAGCGTATCCACCGGTTGGCCGGCGTCTATCTGGAAGCCACACAGTGGGCCGATCAGGTCTACGCCGGGGCGAACGAGAAGCAGGCGAACTGACCGGTCCCGGCGGACGCTCAACGATGGCGGCGCAGCCGCCATACCGTGAGCAGAAAACTGAGCAGCGCGACCGCGAGCCAGCCGCCCAGGGTCCGACTGTCGCCACCGATCCACAGCACACTCGCCACGATGCCCACGCTGAGCCCGCCAAGGCCCAGCGCCAGCAATGCGTCGCGCCGGGTGCGCTGCCGCGAAAGCAGCACGAACGCGCCCAGCGCCGCGAGCAGTACCGCCAGCACGCGCGCGCCGGCCACGAACTCCGGCGGCTCCGGCAGATCCGGGAACATGTCCAGCACCGGCACGTCGCCAACCTGCACGTCGTAGCCCCGGCCGTCGGCCGCATCCGTTGCAGCAACCAGCCGGTCGCCATCGAGACGGCCAACCACGGTGACCTCCTGCAGCGGCACCTCCTCCCAGCTCACCCGTACATCGCCCAGGCGCGGGTCGCCGGGATGGGAGCTGGTGACCAGATAATTCCCCTGTCGGCTGAAGCTCGCCGCAAGATTCTCCGGCAGCGATTTCGGGTCCGGTAAGGCGAGCTCGGAACCGGGCAGCGCGTGCAGCAGCACCGGGCCGAGCTTGAACCCGCCCACCTGCACCAGGCCCGCATCGAACTGCCTGCCGCTGATCGGGAAGCTGGCCGGGTTGGTGTGCCCGGCCGGCTCACGGAAGCGGCTGGCATCCAGCGGCCGGTCGACCCAGTCGAGCTCGTAGTGCACCCCGTCGCCGATGCGTACTTCGCGCCATTGGAACATCTCCACACGGCGTGTCAGTACCGGCGTATTCACGCGCAGATTGAACTCCGGATCCCGCGGCGCCTCCACCACCCTCGGCGTGGCGACGATGCGCGCCATGTAGCCATGTTGTCCGGCCTCCGGCTGGGCATCGGTGCCCAGGTTGATCAGTTCGCCGCCATGGCGGGTGGCGGCCGCTCGATAGTTGAGCAAGGCGCGCGAAGTCATCGCCACCAGCCCGACTCCGGCCAGCACCAGCAGGGCGCCGATGATGTTCGATGCCAGCCCGCGCACGGATGCGCTCCTGCGCCGGCCCATCAGGCCTCCCCTGCCGCAGGCGGTGGCGTGCCGTGCAGCGTGCGCTGCTCGTCGGCGGTCCCGAAGCGCCCGCGTTCGTCGCGGGTGATCCGTGCCAGCGCGCATTCGTGGTCGTGCGTGAAGAACAGCCGCACGCCGCGGGCCAGCTTGTCTTCCAGAAATGTGCGCTTCTCGTCGATGAGCTTCTCCGGCCAGCGGTCGTAACCCATCGTGATCGGCAGATGCACCCAGAAACGACCTGGGATCAGGTCGGCGCAGAACACCACACCGCCGACCTCGGCCAGCATCAGCCCCGGCGTATGGCCGTCCGAGAAGAAGAAGCGCACCGACTCGCCCAGCGTCCGCGAATACTCGCCCTCGACCAGTTCCAGCCGGCCGCTGGCTTCCAGCAACGGCTGCAGTTCCGGCACGAACGAGGCGCGGTCGCGCGGATGCGGTTTCAGCGCGCGGCGCCAATGCTCCGCGCCCGCCACGAAGCGTGCGTTCGGGAACAGCAGCCGCAGCGGCTTGCCTTCCTCCCATGCCGCCAGCAGGCCGCCGGCATGGTCGAAGTGCAGGTGCGACAGCACCACCACGTCGATGTCCGCATCGGTCAGGCCGGCCTCGGCCAGCGAGTCCAGCAGCACGTGCCGCGATTCGACCACGCCATAGCGTTCGCGCAGCGCCGGCTCGAAGAACGCACCGATGCCGGTCTCGAACAGCACGTTGCGCCCATCCAGATCCTTCACCAGCAGGCAACGGCAGGCCAGCGGAATGCGATTCTCCGCATCCGGCTCGATCCAGCGCGACCACAGCGCCTTCGGCGCATTGCCGAACATGGCGCCGCCATCAAGTCGCTGCGAGTTGCCGAGTAGCGAGAACAGTTCCATGGCCTGACCTTACTGCACCTTGCCCAACCCCGACGGCCGGCGCGGATCGCTGGCGGCGTCGAGCTTGTTGGTCTTGCGGTCCCAGGTGACCACGTTCATGAAACCCCACGGTTCGCGCGGCTCGAGCTTGTAGCCCATCTTCGTCAGCGCGGCGCTGGTGGCGGGGTCGAACGCCCCGTCTTCCACATTCACCACATCCGGCAGGTATTGGTGGTGGAAGCGTTTATGAGCGGTGATCTGCTGCGCGCTCTCGCCATCGACGAAATGCAGGATGCCTTCGAGCACCTGGGTGATGATGGTGGAACCGCCCGGCGAGCCGATCACCGCGACGCGGTCGGCGCCGATCACGATGCTGGGCGACATCGACGACAGCATGCGCTTGCCGCCCTCGGGCGCATTGGCGGCACTGCCGAGCAGGCCGTAGACGTTGGGCTTGTTCGGCACCAGCGCGAAATCGTCCATCTCGTCGTTCAGCAGCACGCCGGTGCCTGCGGCGACGAAGGTGGACCCCATCGTGTAGTTCACCGTGGAGGTGATGGCCGCCATGTTGCCGTCGGCGTCGATGATGGAGAAATGAGTGGTATGCATGCCCGGTTCCGCGGCCTCGGCGCGGGGCAGCATCGACGATGGCGTGGCCTTGTCGGGCAGGATGCCTTGACGCAAGCCGTCGGCGTAGAACGGCGACAGCAACATGTCCAGCGGCATCTGCACGAAATCAGGGTCGCCCAGATAGTCGTTGTGATCGCGGAACGCGCGGCGCATCGCCTCGACGATGTAATGCACGCGCTGTGCCGGGTCCATCCTGGTCAGCTCGAAACCGGACAGGATGTTGAGGATCTCGGCGATCGCCACGCCGCCGGACGACGGCGGCGGCGCGGTGACGATGCGGTAGCCGCGATAGTTGACGACGATCGGCGCGCGCTCCTTCGCCTCGTAGCTGGCCAGGTCGGCCAGCGTCCAGTTGCCACCGGCCGCCTTCACCGCTGCCACCAGCCTGGCCGCCGTCTCGCCGCGGTAAAAGCCGTCATCGCCGTGCGCGGCGATCATCTGCAACGTGCGTGCCTGCTCCGGGTCGCGCCACAGCACACCTTCCGCCGGCGGCTTGTCGTTCGACAAGTACTTCGCGGCCGAGGCGGGCCAGCGCTGCAAGTCCTTGTGCTGCTCGGCGATCGCGTTGCGCAGGCGCGCGTCCGGCAAAAAACCGTCGCGCGCGATGCGGATCGCCGGCGCCAGCGATTGCTGCAGAGGCAGCCGGCCATAGCGCCTGGCGATCAGCACCAGCCCGGCCGGCTCGCCGGGAATGCCGGCCGACAGCGGCCCCTTCAGCGCGGCATCGCGGTTCGGGCTGCCATCCGCATGGAGATAGTCCTTGCGATCGACCGCCGCCGGCGCGATCTCGCGGGCGTCGATGAACACGTCATGGCCGTCCTTTGCCCGATGCAGTACGGCCATGAAGCCGCCGCCGATGCCGGAGCTCTCCGGTTCCACTACCGACAACGTCGCGGCCACGGCAATTGCCGCGTCGAACGCGTTGCCGCCCCTGGCCAGCACTTCATGACCGGCATTCGTGGCGAGGAAATTGGCGCTGGCGATGGCGGCGCGGCCAGGGCGCTGCTGCATCGGGGACGGATGAACCGTCGCCGCCGCTTTCGGTGTGCCGTCGGCCGCGAACGCCGACCCGGCGACCAGCAGCAGGCTCAACAGCACAGGCGACAGCGACAGCCGCCAGGTCAGGGGAAACCTCATGCCGCGGACTCCTTCGCCATCAGGTGGCGGTACTTCAGATCGAGCTGAGCCGGCGATTCCACGTGCTCAGGATCACTGATGATGCACTCGACCGGGCACACCACCACACACTGCGGCTCGTCATGATGACCGACGCATTCGGTGCACAACGCCGGGTCGATCACATAAAACTCCTCACCCAGCGTGATGGCCTTGTTCGGACAGGCGGGCTCACAGACGTCGCAATTGACGCAGGTGTCGAGGATTTTCAGGGACATGGAACTCGATACTACATGCTGGGGGATGGCGCCTGGGGAGCGCGCGCCGGCGTGCTGGTGACTTTCACGGCGGGCGGACTCGCGCATCGATCATCCTGTCGACCGGATGGCGAGAGTGCAACGCCGCGCCGGTGCCACCGGCGCGGCAAATCCACGATTACATGACGACGAAACGGATGGTGGCACCCGTCGGCTTCAGCGCGTCGGTGACTCGCTGTTCGTCGGCCTTGTCGCCGATGAACAGCACGATCACGTCCTTGAACGAACCGGGCTTGGCATCCTTGAACGCCGCCACGACCAGGTCGGCGGTCTTGCTGGAGTCCGGGCCACCGAAGGCCAGCAGGTTGCCCGGCAATACGCCGCGCGCCACGGTGTCCTGCACGCTCTGCAACTGGCGGTCGTTCTGCGCCTTGGCTTCGTCGGTGGTGCCGGCCGTCACCATGTAGGCGTACGGCTGGTTGGCGCTCATGCCCTGCATGTTCTTCTGAACGATCTGGCCGAGGTAGGTGTTCCAGCCCTTCGAATCTGCCGGATCGGTCGGCTTGGGCGCCTGCTGCGCCGCCTGCTGGCCGTCCTGCTGGTCATCTCCGTGTTTGCCGCAAGCGCTCAGGGCCAGCGTGGCGATCAGAGCAAGGGCAGCGATGAGAACGAATTTACGCATGGTTATCACCTTCGGTTTCGGGTTGCTTGTTGGAGCCGGAACGGCTTTTCTGCCAGCGCTGCCGCATGGCCTGCTGTACCGCCGGATGCACGAAACCCGAGATGTCGCCGCCAAGGCGACCGATCTCGCGCACCAGCGAGGATGAAATGAAGCTGTATTGCTCGGCCGGGGTCAGGAACAGCGTCTCGGCCTGCGGAATCAGATGCCGGTTCATGCTGGCAAGCTGGAACTCGTATTCGAAATCCGACACGGCGCGCAGGCCTCGGATGATCACGCCTGCACCGAGGTCCTCGACGAACGTGGCCAGCAGGCAATCGAAGCCGCGCACTTCCACGTTGGGCAGATCGGCCAGCGCCATGCGCGCCAGCGTGATCCGTTCTCCGATGCTGAAGCCCGGCCCCTTGCTCGAACTGTCAGCCACTGCTACCACTACCCGATCGAACAAGTGGGCGGCGCGCGTCACCAGGTCGGTGTGACCGTTGGTGATCGGATCGAAAGTCCCCGGATAGACGGCCAGGCGTGGGTTGCCCAAAGGTTTTCTCACAAGACGAAAGCGGCAGTGGATATGACCCTAGCTTAACGGAAGCGCGCGCCGATAGAGCGCAAAGCGTACCTCGCCGGCATGGCCTTCTCGATGCAGCTGCCAGTGGGCTGGCAGCTCCGGCGGGCCGTGGCGAGGCGACTCCACGTAAATCCACGCCCGCGCGGTCAGCCAGCCGCCCTGCTCCAGTTGCCGGGCCAGCGGCGACCACAACTGCAGCGCGAACGGCGGATCGAGGAATACCAGCTCATTCTGCTGCGGCGCACCTTGCAGAAACTGCGCCGCGTCCTGCACGGACACCTGGCCGGCGCTGGCTTTCAACCGCATGAGGTTGTCGCGCAGCGCCTGCGCCGCACGCGCGTCGCGCTCGACAAACTGCACGCCAGCCGCGCCGCGCGACAACGCCTCGATACCGAGTGCGCCGGTACCGGCGCACAGGTCGAGGCAGCGCGCACCCTCGATCATCGGGGCCAGCCAGTTGAACAGCGTCTCGCGCACGCGCTCGGCGGTCGGCCGCAGGCCCGGCGAATCCGGCACGTCGAGCCGTGAATTGCGCAGGCTGCCACCGATGATGCGGATGCGCCCGGGCGATGCATCGCGGCGACTGCTCACGACGCGGCAACCGTTGCGGCCAGACCCTCAGCGGGCGGTAAAGGTTGGGGTGTTAGCATGCCGCCATTGTCTTTGAATCACGGCCGCAATGCTCAAGTTCTGGAAGAAGAAGCCTGCCGAAGCGGGGCCCGCCGGCACCGCTCCGCAGCCGCCTACCGCCAACTCCCCCGCCGGCGCCGCCGTGCCGGAAAGCGGTGATCCGTTGCTGCATGAGGCGCTGTCGGAGATTCCCGCGCTCCTGGAGACGCAACCCGACACCGAACGCTTCGTCGCGCCATCCATCGAGCCTGCCGCCAGCACCGAGCCGCCGGCAACCAGGCGCAGCTGGCGTGAACGGCTCTCCGGCAATGCCTTCGCACGCGGCCTGAGCACGCTGTTCGTGCGCCATCCCAGGCTCGACGATGACCTGCTCGACGAACTCGAAACCACCCTGATCACCGCCGACGTCGGTATCGAAGCCAGCAGCGAGCTGGTCGAGGACCTGCGCCGGCGCATGCACAAGCGCGAGTTCGCCGATGCCGGCGCCTTGCTGGCAGCGTTGCGCCAGGCACTGATCGCCCTGCTCACGCCGGTCGAGCAACCGCTGGATATACGCGGCAGGCACCCGTTTGTGGTTCTCGTCGTCGGCATCAACGGTGCAGGCAAGACCACCACCATCGGAAAACTCGCCCGTCGCTGGCGCGACGAACGCCATGCCGTGATGCTGGCCGCGGGCGACACGTTCCGTGCCGCTGCCGTCGAGCAGCTGAAAACCTGGGGCGAGCGCAACCAGGTGCCAGTGATCTCCCAAGGCCAGGATGCCGATGCCGCCAGCGTGATCTTCGATGCGCTGCAGGCCGCGCGCTCACGCGGCATCGACGTGCTGATAGCCGACACGGCGGGCCGCCTGCACACCCAGGGTGGCCTGATGGACGAACTGGGCAAGATCGCCCGCGTGCTGAGAAAGATCGACAACGATGCGCCGCACGAAGTGCTGATGGTGATCGACGGCACGACCGGCCAGAACGCGGTCAATCAGGTGCGCCAGTTCCGCCAGATCGTCGGCGTCACCGGCCTGGTCGTGACCAAGCTCGACGGCACGGCCAAGGGCGGCGTCGTGTTCGCGCTGGCGCGCGAGTTCGGCCTGCCGATCCGCTATGTCGGGCTGGGTGAAACCGCCACCGATCTGCGCGTGTTCGCGGCCGAGGCGTTTGTCGATGGCCTGCTGCCCGACAGCCTCGGTGGGCACGGGCATGCACATGACTGAATCTCCACGACGAGGCTGAGCCGATGTCGCGCCGATTGCGGTTGACCCTTCTGATACTTGGCGGCCTCGCCCTGGCCGTCGTGCTGGCCGCCGTTATAGCCGTCTATCTGCTGCTGCAGCCCGAACGCTTCACCCGGATGCTGCAGACCCAGGCGCGTGCCGCCGGACTGGAGCTGAACCTGGCCAGCCCGGCCAGCCCGACGCTGTTTCCGCGTCCGGCGCTCGACCTGAACGGCATCACGCTGAATGCGGAGGGCGCCAACGTGCCGATCCTGCTGGCGGCGCGTGGGCAACTGGCACTGCCATGGCACACGCTGTTCGGCGGGCCGACCGTCATTTCGCAATTGCAGATCGAATCGCCACGCGTCGATCTGGACGCCTTGCAGGAATGGCTGAGCGGCTTGCCTGCGCAGCCTGCCGGCACACCGCCGAACATCCCGCGCATCGACACCGGCGTCAGCATCAGCCGCGGCAGCCTGGTGCGCGGCAATGAAGTGCTGCTCGACAACGTCTCGCTCGAGGCGGGCAGCCTGGTCTCGGGCCAGCCGTTTCCGCTGAGCCTGTCCGCCACCACGGCGGCGAATACGCCGCTGCGGCTGCGGCTGTCCGCCACGCCGCGCATCGAGGGCAATGCGCTGCAACTGGACAACATCACGCTGCACCTTTCGCAAGGCAGCGCGATGACGCTGGCGCTCACCGGCACCGCGCATTGGCATGGCGCCGCCGATGCCGCCGCCAGCCTTGCCGGCAAGCTCGATCAGGCCGATGCCGGTCAGTACGATATATCGCTGACGTTGACCCCGGCCAACCAGGGCAGCCCGCTGCTGCTCGCCCTGAAACTCGACGGCCCCGGCAACCACGCCGATCTGCGCCTGCCGCCGCTGGCCCTGGCTCATTGGTGGAGCCAGCTCGGCGACGAACAAGCACCGCAGCTGGCCGTGCCGCCCATCAGCGGCCATGCGGAAATCGCCAAGGTGGAAATCGGCGGCATCAGCATCGAGGGGCTCGCTGTGCAGGCCGGCGACGATGTGCCTGCGGCAGCCGGCACCTCCGCAGCACCGGCAAGGACCGCCGCCGACGAACAGCCGTCCGGACAAAAGTGACGGTGCACTACCACCCCGAACCAGGCCGTTCACCGAGGTCGAAGGGTGGCCCTTCGATCCCGATGGACTAGGCTCAGGGTGAACAGATGAAACGCAACGGCTTATCGCGGTTCGTCGCGCCCCGGGAGAACCGATGAGCGCAACACTGGCCACTCGACTGCTGCACTGGTACGACCAGTACGGCCGCAAGGACCTGCCATGGCAGCACCCGCGCGACGCTTACCGCGTATGGTTGTCCGAGGTGATGCTGCAACAGACCCAGGTCGCCACGGTCATCGCCTACTTCGAACGCTTCATCCGCACGCTGCCGACGCTTCGCGATCTCGCCGCCGCCGATGAAGACACCGTGCTGGCGCTGTGGTCAGGGCTCGGCTACTACCGCCGCGCGCGCTTCCTGCACCGCGCCGCGCAGATCTGCACCGAACAACATGGCGGTGAGCTGCCGCGCGATTTCGAGGCGTTGAATGCATTGCCCGGCGTCGGCCGCTCCACTGCCGGCGCAATCCTGGCACAGGCGCACGGGCTGCGTTTCGCGATCCTCGACGGCAACGTCAAACGCGTGCTGGCCCGCTACCACGGCATTCACGGCCATCCCGGCGAAAGCGCGGTGGAAAGGCAGCTTTGGCTGCATGCCGACACGCATACGCCGACCAGCCGCGTGGCCGACTACACCCAGGCGATCATGGATCTGGGTGCCACCCTCTGTGTGCGCTCGCGCCCGCGCTGTGGCGATTGCCCGCTGGCCGGCGACTGCGTCGCGTACCGCGACGATCTCACCGCGCTGCTGCCCAGCCGCAAGCCCGGCAAGACCATCCCGACCCGCGCCACCGTGATGCTTGTCCTGCGCGACAACCAGGGCCAGGTGCTGCTGGAGCGCCGCGGCCCGCAAGGCGTCTGGTCCGGTCTGTGGAGCCTGCCTGAAGCCGCCGATCCCGAAGGTGCGTGGCGCATCGCGCAACAGCACGCGCAGATCGACGACGCGCAAGCCCTCGCCCCGTTCACCCATGTGTTCAGCCACTATCGGTTGAACATCGAGCCGCTGCTGTTCGATCGAGCGAAGGCGCAACGCGGTATCGCCGACGATCCGCACCTGCGCTGGTGCAGCGCCGACGAAATCGGCGCACTCGGCCTGCCTGCGCCCGTGCGAACATTGTTGCTGCAGATCAACGACGCTGGGTGAAGGCATGACGCAAACTTCGCATCCAGCGCCGAATGTGACAGTAGACAAGGACACGAACCATGAGCCGTACGATCCATTGCGCCAAGCTCGGCGTCGACGCCGAAGGCCTCGACTTCGCCCCCTGGCCCGGCCCGCTCGGCCAGCGCATCTACGCCGAGATATCCAAGCCCGCCTGGCAGCAGTGGCTGGCCCATCAGACCACGTTGATCAACGAGTACCGGCTGAACCCGCTCGACCCGAAGGCGCGCAAATACCTCGGCGAGGAGATGGAGAAATTCCTGTTCGGCGGCGACTTCGCCAAGGCCGCCGGCTTCACCGCCCCGGGCGGCGAGTCTTGACGAAACGCCGCGCATTCGGTCTAATGCGCGGCTCCACGCACCATCCGCAACCCTCGCGGCTGCGCCTTGGTTTCCCAGATTTCCGGCCGGGTAGCTCAGTTGGTAGAGCAGGGGATTGAAAATCCCCGTGTCGGCGGTTCGATTCCGTCCCCGGCCACCATGTACAGCAAACATTGAGCCCACTTTCGCGAGTGGGCTCAATGTTTTTGGGTGCAGTCTCGACCTGAGTCGCCGGTGGTCGCGTGGTGCGATGTCGGGTCGAATGATATGTCGCTGGACACATTCCGCTGGCGATCAACGGTGCTACATTCGGGCGGCAACCATCCACAACGAAGGGGATACCCGCATGAAAGGAAATGGATTCGCCGTTCGATCGACGTTGCTCGCCGGCCTGATGCTCGCATTCGCCGGGCCCGTCCTGGCGCAGCAGCAGCCCGATGCCGGATTGGGCAGCGCATGGCCCACCGATACGCCCGACGTTAGCAGCATGCCCGGTTACCACGTCTATACGTGGGTGAAGTCCGGCGTGAAGTACGTCCAGGTCAACGACAACTCGGGCCAGGTCCTGGTGGCTTTGGCCAATGCGGGTGACGTTTTCCTGCCGCTGCCGATGGGCAGTGCCGCGCAGGATCTCCGCATGCCGCAGGATGCTTCCGTCACCACCTCACCGGGCGCCACGGTCTATCAGGACGATACGATGATGATGACCGCCACACCGCAGACCAGCGGCGCGGTCATGTTCCAGGCCATATCGACCTGCACCAATCCGGTCGAGTGCAGCACGCACGTCAACGGAAACTGAAGAGTTCCGGGGTGGTGCTGTCGACCGGCACCGCCCATTCCTTCGAGCGGGCCTCGTCATCGTAGACCATGGCACTGATGCATTCGCCGTGTGCGCTGGCGTGTACCTTCACGGTTCCCTCGTAGAGAGCCGCGCGGTCCCTGATGGCATCGATGCCCAGGCCGGTGGCGGCCAGCCGGTGAAGCAGCGGACCGCCGCGCACGCGTAACCCGGGGTCCGCCGAGAACAATGCATCGATCCGCACCACAGCCCAGCGTCGGCCGGCATGTCGCCCGCTGCGCAGCCGAACCGTAAGGTCGCCCACGCTGTGGATGGAACACAAGTAGGTGATCGCCTCGGATACCAGCCGATGCAGAGCGAGTTGCACGGGACTCGACAATTGATCGATGCCGCCGCGCGCCGCGCACCAGTAGCCGATACGTTGGGTATTCAGGGCGCGTGCAATGCCGCCCCTCCGCAGCGCGGCGACCAGGCCATGCTCACGCAGGGTTACCGGGTTCAGGCCGTCCGCCAACTGGAACAATTGCTCCCGGGTAACCGTCGTCCGCCGCCGGAATTCGCGGGGGTCAACCGTCACCCGCGTCTGCCGCAGCCGTTCGAACATCAGTTCTTCGGTCGCATGAATGGTTTCACTGATCAGCTCGATCCCGACCGATGTCTGGCGCAGCTGCGCTTCACACTGCGCCTGGATGCGGCGGGCCAGGTCGAGGGATCTGCCGGCAAGTTCGCTCCCCTGCCCCTTTTGCTGGTGCAGCACTGCGATCCGGCTTCCGAACAGCAACATCGAGGTGGCGGCGAATGCCACGAACACTTCCGCCTGCAACGTCGACGTGTCGTAGAGCTCCGGCATGGTCAGCACCACCGCGACGCTGGCGACCGTGCCACCGATGGCGGCACCGTGCCAGCCATGGCGTAGCGCAAGCCAGACCACCGGCAGGAACATCAGCATCCGCGCAACCTGGCGGGATCCTTCGCCCGACGCCTCCAGCCCGATCCATACCAGCAGCGCCAGCGCCGGCACCACAAAGGCCGCCACCTCAATTGCCAAGCGGCCGCGCAACGCACGCTCCAGGCCCATACGCCATGATGCGGCCCGCTTCGCCCTGCCCTCCCACACCATCAACACCAGGGGGACCAAGGTCAGGATGCCCAGATAGTTGCCAATGAACCACCGCGCAGCCTCAACGCTATAGTTGATCGGCGGAAAACCGGAAGGAGCCTTGGCCACCGAAAGGGCAGCCATGTTCATGAAAGTCCACAATGCGGACACCGCCAACGTGCATATCAGCACGGCCCCCATGCGCACCGGACCACGGGCCGGGATCATGTTCAGTCGGTCGCGACAGGCCCTGACCACAGGCATGGCGAGGGCAATCGGCGGCACCAGCATCAGGCTGGACCAGACCCAGCCAAACGTCTCGATGCACGAGAAGCTGACGTAGGCCACCGGGCCCAACTCGCCGACCACCAAGGCCGGCCAGTAGCGGTAAGGCACCAGCAGCAGCACCGCCAGACGGTAGCCCGAGAAGAGCACCCAGTGCGACCAAGACACCTGACGCAGCAATACATACCCGAGTGCGTACGCCAGCGCTATCGCGCCGTGCCGCAGCCATACGTTCCGTCGTGATCCGTCTTTCATCCGGCGACCCTCTGGCAATCAGGCGTTCCTATCGGCAGGAACGACGGGGAGAACCCACCCATACGGATCATGCCCCTGAAACCGTATCGAAACTGCGACGTCATAGACGAAGCAGTCCACCCCGAAGAACTGCGCCGATAGTCCTACACCTGCGCCGCCGCTGCAATGGCAGGAACGCATGTCAAGCCCTCCACGCGCTGCGTCCACCGTCAAAATCCCGGCGGACCAGGGGTGGGCCACTCAGACTTCCAGTCGATCATCCGGCCGCGCCACCAGGGCATACAGCGCCGGCATCAGGAAGATGCTGATCAGCAGCCGGGTGAACAACCCGCTGACGATGACCAGAGCAAACGGCCGCTGCGTGTCGGTGCCGACGCCGGTGGCCAACGCTGCCGGCAACAGACCCAGCGCCGCGACCAGTGCGGTCATCATGATCGGACGCAGGCGCAGGATCGCGCCTTCCCGGATCGCCTCGTTGAGGGCAGTCCCGCCGCGGCGCAGTTCGTTGACATAGGAGATGTAGACGACGGCGGTCTGTACCGAGACGCCGAACAGGGCAAGGAAGCCGATCCCGGAAGATACCGAGAACGGCGTGCCGGTGACCCACAGCGCCACGATGCCACCCACCGGCGCCGACAGCAGCACGCCGAGCACGGTGATGAATGGAAACTTGAAGTTGCTGTAGAGAGTGAACAACAACAGGAAGATCAGCGACAGCGTCAGCGGCAGGATCACGTTCATCTGCGCGCGCGAAGCGGTGTACTCGGAATATTCGCCGCCCCAGTCCAGCCGGTAGCCCTGCGGCAGGCCGACCTTCTTGCCGACCTGCGCGATGGCGTCCTCCACGGCCCCGGCCAGATCGCGCCCATCCACCGAGAACTGGACGCCGATGTAGCGAGAATTATCCTGCCGGTAAATGAAGGAAGCGCCGTTGGTCACCCCGATGTCCGCCAGTTCCTTCAGCGGAATCTGCTGCCCGGCGGGTGTCGCGACCAGGATGTTGCCGATTTCCTCCGGATTGTCGCGGTAACGCTTCTCGAGGCGGACGACCAGATCGAACTGCTTCTCGCCCTGCACCACTTGCGTAGCCACACTTCCGCCGATGGCGGTACTGATCAGGCCGTTGATGTCGGCGACGTTCAGGCCGTATCTGGCGATCGCGGCGCGGTCGATCGTGATGCTCAGGCTGGGTTGTCCGAGTTCCTTCACCAGGGTCACGTCGCGGATGCCGCGCACATTCTCCAGCACGCGCTTGATCGCCTTGCCCTTCTGCTGCAGCGTGCCGAGGTCAGGGCCGAACACCTTCACCGCCAGCGCGCTCTTCAAACCGGTCTCGGCCTCGTCCACCGCATCTTCGGCCGGCTGTGTGTAGTTGAAGATGATGCCGGGAAACGATTGCAGCTTCCGGTTGATCGCAGCAATGAGTTCGGCCTTGTCGTGGTAGCTGCCGGTCCATTGCGAATACGGTTTGAGGCCTACGTAGAACTCGGCGTTGAAGAAGCCGGTCGAATCGGTGCCGTCGTCCGGCCTGCCGTGTTCGGAGGCGACCGTGGTGACTTCGGGAAACGAGCGCAGGATGTCACGCACCTTGGGCACGATCTTCGCCGACTCGTCGAATGAAATGGTGTAAGGCATCGTTGCGCGCACCCACAGCGCGCCTTCGTCAAGTTGCGGCATGAACTCGGCGCCGATGCGCGGAACAAGCAGCAGCGAAGCGGCCAGCAAAATGGCGCAGGCCGACGTCGTGCCCCAGGCATGCGCGAGACAGAAGTCCAGCCCCTTCGCATAGACCGCCTTGATCGCCTCGAAAATGCCGTTGCGCCGCTCATGCACGCCCTTGCGCATCAGCCAGGCGCACAGCACCGGCAGCAAGGTCAATGTGACGATCAGCGAGCCGACCAGCGCGAATACCATCGTGTCCGCCATCGGCCTGAACAGCGTTCCGGACGGTCCCGACAGCACGTAGATCGGCAGGAAGCTGACCACGATGACCGCGATGGCATAGAAAATCGGACGATCCACTTCCGCTGCGGCGTCGACGATGATGTCCCTGATGTTGAGCGGCGTGCCTTGGCGCTCGGCGATCTGGCGATAGATGTTTTCCACCATCACCACCGCGCCATCCACCAGGATGCCGAAATCCACTGCACCGATGGAAAGCAGGTTGGCCGATGCGTTCTGCAGGTCGAGGCAGATGAACGCAAACAGCAACGCCAGCGGAATGGTGACGGCGACGATCAGTCCCGCGCGGAAGTCGTACAGAAAGAACACCAGGATCACGACGACCAGCAGCATGCCGCGCAACAGGTTCTGCTTGACGACCTGGGTGGTCACGGCGACCAGGTCGGAGCGGTCGTAGAACGGCACCACCTTGACGTCCTTGGGCAGCACGTGATCATTGAGCTCTTTCGTCTTCGCCTCGACCCGCGTCAGCACATCCTGGGTCTTTTCGCCGGTGCGCAGGAAGATCACGCCCTCCACCGCATCGTCCTGCTTCTCGAAGCCGAATTCGCCCAGCCGCGGCGCAATGCCGGTGGTCACGCGACCGACGTCCTTCAGCAGTACCGGCGTGCCGTCGTGCACGGCGAGCACCACGTTGCCGATGTCATCCAGCGTGCTCAGCCGCCCGCTGCCGCGCACGTAATAGAACTGGCCGCCTTGGGAATAGAAGCCGCCGCCGGCGTTGCCGTTGTTGGCGGCCAGCGCGGCTTCCACCTGAGTGGCGGAGAGGCCGACCGCGGCGATCTTCGCCTGGTCAAGCAGCACCTGGTACTGCATGGTGCCGCCGCCGAAGCCGGAGTCGTCCGCCACGCCGGGAACGGATCGGTACTGCGGCTCGATGATCCAGTCCTCGAGCGTTTTCAGTTCCGTCGGCGAGCGGTCGGTGCTTTGCAGCACGTACCGGTAGATCAGGCCCGACGGCGAGGACAGCGGCGACACGGACGGCTTCACACCGTCGGGCAGGTCGAGATCGCCGAGGCGGTTGAACACCTCCTGGCGGGCAAGGTTGTGATCGGTGCCATCCTGAAACGTGATGACGACATCGGACAGGCCGTACATCGAGACGGAACGCGTGTTGGTGGTTCTGGCGATGCCGGTCATGCCGAGCTCGACCGGCACGGTGATCAGCCGCTCCACTTCCTCGGCAGCGTGGCCGGGCCATTGCGCGACCAGCTCGACGCTGGGCGGCGAAAGATCGGGGTAGGCATCGACCGGCAGGCGCTGCAGCGAACGCGCGCCTGCACCGGTCAGGATCAGCGTCATCAGGATGACCAGAAAAGGCTGCAGCAGCGAGGCGGAGACGATCCGGTTCATGATCGAAGCCGTACGCGACGGCGGCGCGGCGGCGGGCAATGGATCGCTCATTGGCTTTGCATGAACTGCACGAAGATGCCGCCGTCGACCACGACCTGGTCGCCCGCGGCCAGTCCGTCGGCTATTTCGTACCGATCGCCGTCGCGATAGCCGAGGGTCACGTGCCGCCGCGCGAAGCTGCCATCGCGCTGGGCGGCGTAGACGAACGGCAGATTCTCGTCGTCACGCAGGATGGCCGAGACCGGCACCAGCAACCCCGTGCTCTGCCTGCGCGAATGGATGCGCACGCTGACGTACATGTGCTTCTTCAGAAGGTCATCGGGATTGTCCACGACCACCCGCGCCGCCACCGCGCGCGTGTCGGGATTCACCTGGGCGGAGACGTTGGCCACGGTGCCGCGCAGATTCTTCGAGGACGTGCCGGTCACCACATCCACCGGATCGCCGATACCGACCGACGCCAGCTCGGAACCGGACACCTGCGCCATCACCCACACCCGCGACAGATCAGCCACGGTGAAGCAAGGCGTGCTGCCGGCTTGCAGCAGCTGCCCCGGCGTGATCAATTTTTCCACCACCGTCCCGGACACCGGCGCACGGATGCTGCCCTCGATGCGCGGCACCGGCCGACCGGCCTGGACATCCCTGACGACCTGCCTGTCGACACCCAGCGAGGCAAGCGCCTGCAAGGCCGCATCGCGGTCGGCCTCGGCATTGGCCGCGTCGGTCTGCGCCTGCTGCTCCTCGCGCGGGGCGACGCCGTCGTGCTGCACGAGGTCCTTGTCCATATCGGCCAGCCGACGCGCATTGCGCGCGGTGGCGAACGCCTTGCGGTACGTGCTGACAGCTTGCGCAAAATCCGGCGAATCCACCCAAGCCAGCGCCTGACCTTTTTCCACCTTGTCGCCAGGCGACACCAGCAGGCGCGTCACCGGGCCGGAAAACGGCGCCAGCACCGCCGTGGCCCGGTCGTTGTCGAAATCCACCACGCCGGTGGTCTCGACCGTCTTGCTGAAGGTCGACGGCGCCACGGTGTGCAGACGAATGTGCTGACGCTGGGTGGCCGTCATCGTGACGTTGCTGGCGCTGACCGGCGCCGCCGATGCGTCGGCGTGGTCGCCGGACGCCGAGCATCCGGCCCCCGCCAGCGCGACCATCAGCATGGCGATGGAAAGCCCGCCACGACGCATGGCCTCAGGTACCCCGGAGAACGATCTATTTTTCATCTGCATCCCGAGTCGAAACGGCATGGGCGGTATCCGCGCGATGCCACCAGCCACCGCCCAGCGCCTGATACAGCGCGGCGGTGTCGACATAGCGATTCGCCCGCGCCTGCACCAGATTGACCTGCGCCTGCTGATACGCCTGCTCGGCACTCAACACGGACAGGTAGCCGGCGTAGCCGTCTTTCCATTGCCGCCGGGACAGATCGAGCGTCACCTTTGCAGCATCGGCGGCGCTGGCCGCGGTCGTCAGGCCAGCGGCGTCCTGTTCGAGCGCGGCCAGCGTGTCGGCGACATTCTGGAAGGCGGTGAGCACGGTGCTGCGATATTGCGCGGCCGCCTCCATGTACGCCGCCCTCGCCGCGTGCTCCTGGTGCCGCAGCGTGCCACCCTGGAAAACCGGCGCCGCCAGATTCGCACCCAGGCTCCAGAACCCGGTGCCCGCCTTGAACAGCCGGCCCATCGCCAACGCCGTGCTGCCGGCATTGGCGCTCAGCGAGATATTCGGCAGCCGGTTCGCCATGGCGACGCCGACCTCGGCACTGGCGGCGTGCAGAACCGCCTCGGCCTGGCGCACATCCGGGCGCTGCGCCACCAGCGTCGATGGCAGGCTCAGCGGCAGATCCTGCGGCAGATGCAGGCTCGACAGCGTGAATTCTCCATCCGGCAGCTGGCTCGGAAACTGGCCGGCCAGCGCGGCCAGCAGGTCATGCTGCTGGGCCAGTTGCTTGAGCAGTGGCGGCAGCGTGGCGGCGACTTGCGCCAATTGCGATTCCTGCGCGGCAACGTCGAGCCGCCCGGCGTAACCCCTGGCGGACTGGTAGCGCAGGATTTCCAGCATGCGGGTGTCCGCTTCGATCATCCGGCGCGTCGCCTCCACCTGCGCCTGCAGCGAAGCCTGCTGGATCGCGGCGACCACCACGTTGGCGGTCAACGTGAGCCGGGTAGCGATGGTCTGGAAACGAACGGCCTGCTCCTGCGCCTGCAACGACTCCACCCCTCGCCGGTTCAGCCCGAACACATCGGGCACGTACGACACGCTTACCTGCGGAGTGAACAGGTTGTACAGAAACGCGTTGTTGCTGGGCACGGGCGCGAGCGCGCCGGGCGGATCCTGCCGGCGGCTTGCCGACATGCCGGCGGCGACGGCGGGATAGTTGGCGCCGCGCCCCGCCAGGACGTTCTCCCTGGCCACCGAAAGCGCCGCTTGCGCCGCCTTGAGGTCGGGGTTGCTGGCTAGCGATTGCTCGATCAGCGCATTCAGCTCGGAGGAGTGAAACAGCGTCCACCAGTCGGCGGGTATGTCGCCGCCCCGGTTGAAGCGCTGCACTTCGCCGCCGACGATGTTCGTGCTGCCAGCGGTGGCGGCGAGCGGGTGCACCGTGTAATCACCGACCTCGGGGGCGGCCGGCTTGCTGAAATCGGGCCCGACGGCGCAGCCGGCCAGTAGCGAGGCCAGCATCGCGAGGACAAGCCGGCCAGGCAGCCGGCGGGTGGACAACCTTGCAGATGCCCGTGCGGACTTGGCTGACACATCGCCCCACGTCATCTTCATGCGAGCGTGTCTTCCAGGGAATCCAAACCGGAATGTAACGATATATCGTTACATGGAACGGCGAAAACCCTGCCGGAAGTCATGCCGCCACGGGGCTGGGCGTGCGGCGCCCATCGCGCGAGCAAGCCCCCCGCGTGGCCCGTCAGCCGGTCGACGTGAGAAACTCGGCATTCACTGATACGCGTCGACGCCATGACCACCCAGAAATACGACTTCCGCCAATTCCAGGAAGAGCTCGCCAAACTCGAGCGCAAGGTAGAGAAGCAGCAGCCGGCCAGGCCGCTCGGCAAGAAGGCCGTGGCGGCCCAGCGCCTGGCGATGGCGCGCGAGGAGTTCCTGGTCCTGCGCAAGCGGCACGATCTGAGCGTCGCCGACGTGGTGGCGTTCTTTCCCGAGGAGGAAGGCATCGCCTACTTGCAGCAGTTGATCGCTGCCGCCCAGGCGAAGCCCCGACGCGCACGAAAGTCATGACGCCGATATGGCGGCGGTTGCCATGGCCGAATCGACCCACGGGCAAGCCTTGGCGAGCGCGGGCGATGCTGTTTTCCATGGCGCTGCTTGCCGTGAGCGGCTGCACCAGGCCGGACCGGCGATCCTCGGTGGTGGTAACGCGGCCGACGGCATCCTCCCCGCCGGTAGCGCCGATCCAGGATCGCCACCCGCGCTCGCTGTCAGCGATCATCAACAACGAGCTCCAGCTTGGCCGTTACGCCGACGGCGAGGCCGACCTGCAGCAGTACCTGAAACAGCATCCCGCCGACCGTGCGGCGCGGGCCATGCTGCATCAGCTCACCGCCGATCCGCAGCGATCGCTCGGCGAAGGATGGCAGCCGCACGTCGTGCGGACGGGCGATTCCTACAGCAGCCTGGCCGCCCGCTACCTCGGTGACGCGAACCTGTTCCTGATCCTCGCCCGCTACAACAACTCGACCAATCCGTCGATGCTGCGCGTGGGGGAGACGTTGCACATGCCGAAGTCCGGGCGAAGCGCGCCGGTGGCCGTCGAGGCGCCAGCGCTTGTCGTCGACACCAATCATCGCGATGTTGCCGCGGTAACCGAATCCCGCACAGCCAAGGCACGGCGTCTGCAGGACGAAAGCGTGGGCTTGCTCGATCAGGGCCACAACGATCAGGCACTGGCCCGTCTGGGCGAAGCCCTGGCTCTCGACCCGCGGCTGAAGCCGGTCGACGCCAAGACGGCCGCCTTGCGCACCCAGTTGCTGGGCTCCTATCACGAACGCGCGATCGTGCTGTACCGCGACCAGCAACTGGAGCAGGCCATTGCGTTGTGGAACCGCCTGCTGGCGATCGACCCCGGTTACGAGCCGGCCATCGTCTATCGCACGCGGGCGCTCGAACTGCAGCATCGGCTCAAGCAGTACTGAGCGCTGCGCGCCGCTCTGCCGACGACGGCGGTGCCGTCACGTCTAGCAGATCTCATCGCCGTCCACTGCCGGCAGGATGCGTGTCGGCAGGCTGATATCTTCGGGCAGGGCGGCCAGCGCCGCCGTTGCAGACCGATGCTGGCGGCTTTGCAACGCGCCGTTCATCAGATTGAAGCTGGCGAACAGACGGCCAAATTCATCGCGGCGGGCCAGCCGGATGCGATGGCGGAAATCGCCGCGCGCCACCCGCAGCATCGCCTCGCCCAGCAGGTCCAGCATGCCGAGCGGCCGGCGGAACAGCCAGTACGCCGCGCCCACCACCGCCGCCAGGGTCAGCAGCAGGACGCTGAGGATCACCCACAACGTGGTCCGTTGCGCCGAGAGCAACGGCGCGTTGCTGACTCCCAGGCGAAGCTCGCCCACTGTTTTCGTCTGGTAGCGCACCGCCACGTCGAACAGCAACATGCTGTCCTGATGGCGGGCGCCGGCGCTTCGGTCGCGGTAGCTGCGTATTTCATCGGACTGCGACCGGCTCGCCTGTCCGTCCGGCGCCAGCAGTTTGCCGCCGATTTCGTCCGTCCGGGTGCTGGCGATCACGGCGCCTTGGCGATCGGCGATGGCGAGGTAGTGGATCTGCCGATTGCGCGAAACATCCTTGACCAGGGCGCGCGTGGCTGCGTCATCGCCGAGCAGCAGGTTCTCGGCCGACTCGTCGGCAATCATGCGCGCCATCGAGCCGCCGAAATCCTGCGCCAGGCCGTTCACCGCGGCGTTCTGCTTGGCATAGATCGTGGCCAGCCCCAGTGCCAGCACCAGACTCAGGATGGCGCCCAGGCCGCCGGCCCAGCGCAGCCGCAGCGAAACGATGCGACCGGCCAGCGGCGTCTCGCGCTCGCGCTCGTATTCACGGGCGGCCAGACGCAGATCGTCGATGACCTCCGCGCTTCGCTGATAGCGCGACTCCGCCAGGGGCGCCAGCAAGGTGCGTGTGATGCTGATCAGGATCGCGGGCGTGGCCGGGTCGCGCAGCGGCATCGACGGCCGCGGCGAGCGCTGGCGCTTCCTGATCAGCTGCGCCACGTTCCCGAATTCCGGCCAGGGCAGCTTGCCGGTGAGCAGCCAGTACAGCACCACGCCCAACGAGAACAGGTCGCTGCGCGCATCGCTCGGCTCGCCGCGCAGGCGCTCGAGGGCCATGTACGCCGGCGTGCCGCCGGTTTCCGCCGACGGGCCGCCGGCATCGCGCGGCAAGGCGCGGCGTTCGGCGATGCCGAAGTCGCTGATCTTCGCGTAGTCCCAGCCATCGGCGAGCATGATGTTCTCTGGCTTGATGTCGTGATGGACCACGCCGTTGGCATGCGCGTAATCGAGCGCGGCCGCCAGCTGGCCCACCAGCTGGATGATCATCGGCAACGGTGGAAAGCCCTCGCGACTGACCCGGCTGGCGAGCGTCTCGCCCGGCAGACGCTCCATCGCGATGTAGGAGCGGCCGTCGCTGGTCTCCCCGACGTCGAAGATCGTGACGATGTGCGGATGGGTCAGGTGGCCAGCCGCGCGCGCCTCGATCAGAAAGCGGCGCTGATAGGCAGGATCCGCCGCGACCTCCCGATGCAGGCATTTGATGGCCACCTGGCGTTCGATGCCTGGATCGAAGCCCGCGTAGACGATCGCCATCGCACCTTGGCCAAGGACGCCGTCGATGCGGTAACGGCCAACCGTCGCAGGGATGGCGCCTTCGCTCACGGCGACCCCGAGAACCACCATGCGGCGATGCCAAGGGCCGCGGTCAGCACACCCACGACAAGGGCGATCCAGCGCCACGATACCGATGCGGGCGAATCGCGCTCACGGGTCAGGAACACGAACTCGGCCTGTCCCAGCCGTATGTGGTCGCCATGCTGCAGGACCGCTTCATGGATGCGCCGGTCGTTCACGAACGTGCCGTTGGTGGACAACGTATTCATGATGACGCAGTGGCCGTGCTGGTTCGTGATCCAGGCGTGGCAGCCGGACACGCTCAGGTCGTCGACGACAATTGCGTTGTCGGCCCGGCGGCCGATGGCCTGCCGCCCGGAACGAAGCACAAAGCGGCGCCCGACGATGCCGCTGCTGCTGCCCTCCAGCACCGGCTCGTGCACGCTGATCCGGGCGTCCGTTGCGTCCGCGGCGTCGCTGGCGTACTGCCGCAGCGCCTCGGTAGAGAAAAAACGGGTTCCCTGCGGCCCTGAGGATCGTTCACCGGGCACGGGAAACGGTGCTTGACCACGACTGTTCATTGAATTTCAGGACTCCGGAGTGGTGTGCACTATAACCAACTGCCCCATCGGCCGGCGCCTCCCACGGCCCGCCGCTGCCGTCGCTTCCGGGATTGTCGTTATCGCCGCGTGCTTTAGTGGTGATGATCAGTCCTGGCTTCTTCGCGGTCCCCCTGCACGCCAGGCGAGCACGACCACAGATCTTGATTCTGGATAGTTATTTCTATATTTTACGAAATATGAAACCAATAGACGCGCTCGCCTGCCTCAACGCGCTTGCCCACGAGCACCGCCTGACTCTGTATCGCCTGCTGGTGCAGGCCGGCGGAGAAGGCCTGGCCGTAGGTGAACTGGCCGCGGCAACCGGCTTGGCCGGCGCGACGCTCACGAACCACCTGCACATCCTGCGCCGGGCCGGCATGGTCAGCGACGAGCGGCGCGGGAGGGTGATCCAGTGCCGCGCGAACTATCCGCAAATGAACGCTCTGCTCGGCTTCCTCAGCGAGAACTGTTGCGCAGGATCGGCCACCGCCGGCTGCGCGCCCGCCACCACCTGCCTGCCGGCAAGGAGCAAACGATGAAACGCTTCCATGTCCACGTGAACGTCGACCAGCTCGACCGCAGCATCCGTTTCTACACCACGCTGTTCGGTGCTGCGCCCAGCGTGATCAAACCCGATTACGCGAAGTGGATGCTGGACGATCCCCGGGTCAATTTCGCGATCTCGCAGCGCGGCCGCCAGGCGGGCGTGGACCATCTGGGCATGCAGGCCGACGACGATGCCGAACTCGCCGCGATCGGCACGCGTCTGCAGGCCGCCGATGCCGTCGCGCTGGCGGAAAAAGGCACGACCTGCTGCTACGCGCGCTCGGACAAGTTCTGGGCCGAGGATCCGCAGGGCGTGCGCTGGGAGAGCTTCCTCACGCACGGCGAAGCCACCAGCTACACCAGCGCACCGAACGAAAGCGGCGCCACGTGCTGCCGCCCGGCGACCGACAGCAAACCCGCAGCGTCGTGCGGACCGAACGCAAACTGTTGCTGAGATGGCCATGCGTACCCAACCGTACAACGTGCTGTTCCTGTGCACCGGCAATTCCGCCCGCAGCGTGATGGCCGAGGCCATGCTGAACGTACTCGGCGCAGGGCGCTTCCGCGCGTACAGCGCCGGCAGTTTTCCCAGCGGCAAGGTGCAACCGATCGCGGCCGAACTTTCCCGGGCATTCGGCTACAACGAGCCGCTGCGCAGCAAGAGCTGGGGCGAGTTCGCGCAGGCCGACTCGCCCGGCATCGACATGGTGATCACCGTCTGCGACAACGCCGCCGGCGAGGTCTGCCCGATCTGGCCCGGCCAGCCGGTGACTGCGCACTGGGGCGTGCCTGATCCGGCATCGGTCGGCGGCAGCGAGGACGAACGCCGGCGCGCGTTCCAGTCGGCCTGGATGATGTTGCGCCGGCGCATCGACCTGCTGCTGGCGCTGCCGCTGGACAAGCTGGACCGCATCGCGACGCAACAGGAACTGCGCGACATCGCCCGGACGGCCAGCGCCCATGAACACTGAACCCGACGCCGCCGCACCGCCGCGGATCGGTTTCTTCGCGCACTACCTCAGCGTGTGGGTGGCGTTGTGCATCGTCGCCGGCATCGCGCTCGGGCATGCGCTCCCCGCGGTATTCGAAATGCTGGCGGTGGCCGAAGTGCAGCACATCAACCTGCCGGTCGCCGCGCTGGTGTGGCTGATGATCGTGCCGATGCTGCTGAAGGTCGACTTCGCGCAACTCGCCGGCGTGCGTCATCAGGTGCGCGGCATCGGCATCACGCTGCTGGTGAACTGGGCGATCAAGCCGTTCTCGATGGCGCTGCTGGGCTGGCTGTTCATCCGGCATGTATTCGCCGCGTGGTTGCCGACCGGGCAGCACGATGCGTATATCGCGGGGCTGATCCTGCTGGCCGCCGCGCCGTGCACGGCGATGGTGTTCGTATGGTCGCGGCTGTGCGGCGGCGAGCCGAACTTCACGCTGGCGCAGGTGGCGCTCAACGACGCCATCATGGTCGTGGCATTCGCGCCGATCGTGGCGCTGCTGCTGGGCGTTGCCTCGATCCATGTACCGTGGGGCACGCTGCTGCTGTCGGTGCTGCTGTACATCGTGGTGCCGGTGATCGCCGCGCAGCTGTGGCGCGGCTGGTTGCTGCGACGGCGCGGCCAGGCCGCGCTGGATGCGACGTTGCAGCGCCTCGACCCGTGGTCGACCGCCGCCCTGCTCGCCACCCTGGTGCTGCTGTTCGGTTTCCAGGGCGAGGCGATCCTTGCGCAGCCGCTGATCATCGCCTTGCTGGCGGTGCCGATCGTCATCCAGGTCTATCTCAACGCCGGCATCGCCTACGGCCTCAGCCGCTGGCTGAAGGTGCCCCATTGCGTGGCCGGCCCGGCCGCGCTGATCGGTGCCAGCAACTTCTTCGAGCTGGCGGTGGCGGCGGCGATCAGCCTCTTCGGCCTGCGTTCCGGCGCGGCGCTGGCCACGGTCGTCGGCGTGCTGGTCGAGGTGCCGGTGATGCTGTCTGTGGTACGCATCGTCAACCGCACCGGACACTGGTTCGACGGGAAACCGGTGCCCGCCCCCGCAGACACCTGAAGGCCGCGGCTACTTCGGTGGCGATGCGGCCGGCAATGCATACGCCACCAGCGAATCGCCCATCTTCGTGCCCAGTGAGCCGTGGCCGCCGGCCATCACCACCACGAACTGGCGACCGGTCTTGTCCGAAACGTAGCTCATCGGCGTGGCCTGGCCGCCGGCCGGCAGACGCGATTGCCAGAGTTGCCTGCCGGTACGCACGTCATATGCGCGCAGGTAGTAGTCCAGCGTACTGCTGAGAAACGCCACGCCGCCGCCCGTGGTCATCGGTCCGCCAAGGCTGGGCACGCCCAGCGGCAACGGCATGCCGAACGGTGCCTGGTCCTGGATCGTGCCGTTGCGATGCATCCACACCCGCTGCATGGTGTTCAGATCGATCGCCGCGAGATAACCCCACGGCGGCGCCTGGCAGGGAATGCCCAGCGGCGACAGCAGCGGATGCAGTTCGACCGCGAATGGTGTGCCGGTCATCGGGCGCACGCCCTGCTCGCTGCCCGGGCCACCAGGGGCGTCAAACTTGCTGCGTGGAATCAGCTTCGACACAAAGGCCATGTAGTCCGGATTGAGAACGGCCAGCTGGCGCACCGGATCGACGGCCATGCCGCCCCAGTCGAATACGCCAAGGTTGCCCGGATAAATGAGCGACCCCTGCTCCGATGGCGGCGTGAAGATGCCCTCGTAGCGCAACCGCTTGAACGTGATGCGGCAGAACAGCTGATCGAACGGCGTGGTGCCCCACATGTCGCGCTCGCGCAGTGTCGGCGGCTTGAACGACAAGGCGGAAAACGGTTGCGTCGGCGACACATGGTCGCCTTTGGCTGCGCCCTGCGGCACCGGCTGCTCCGGCGCGGGCACGATGAGCTTGCCGTCGCGGCGGTCGAGTACGTAGATGTCGCCGCGCTTGGTCGAGGCGAGCAAGGCCGGCACCCTTCCGCGTGGCGTATCCAGATCGACCAGGCTGGGTTGGCCGCCGATGTCCATGTCCCACAGGTCGTGATGCACGCTCTGGTAAACCCAGCGCAATTCGCCGGTGGCGATGTCCAGCGCCACGATCGCGCTGCTGAAACGCTCGCCTTGCGGATCGCGCTGGCCACCCCACATGTCCGGCGTCTGGTTGCCCATCGGGATGTAGACCAGGCCGAGCTTCTCGTCGACGCTGGACACGCTCCACGAGTTCGGCGAGTTGCGCACGTAGCTCTGCCCCGGTGCCAGCGGCGCGGTAGCGGCCGGGTTCGATGCGTCCCAGTTCCACAGCAGCCTGCCGCTATCGATGTCGTAGCCGCGGATCGCGCCGGAGGGTTCGTCGGTCGAGCCGTTGTCGGTGACGCTGGCGCCGACGATCAGCACGTGCCGTGTCGCCACCGGTGGCGAGGTGGGATTGAGGAAACCGCGTTGCTTCATCGGCTGGTGTTCGTACAGCCCGATCACGCCGTGATCGCCGAAGCTCTCGCACGGCTGGCCGGTGTCGGCGTTGATCGCCACGATGGTGGCGTCCGCCGTCGGTGCAAAGATGCGTCGCGGGCATTCCTCGAAATGGATGCGCGACATCGGCAACGCGCCCTTGGGCACGGGCGGCGGCTGGCCCGGTGCGGCAATGGACGCGCTCGCCGCCGGCAGCCAGGCCGCCGCATCCGGCCCGACATAGGCACCGGAGTCGTGATACGCCACGCCGCGGCAGATCATGTGCTGGTAATCCTTCGCCCGCCGGTCGATCTTCGGGTCGTAACGCCAGCGCTGCCTGCCGGTATCCGGATCCAGCGCGATCACGATGCCATGCGGCGTGCACAGGTACAGCATGCCGTTCGCCTTCAGCGGCGTGACCTCGTTGGCGATTTCCCGCGGATCGCCCGGGCCCTTGAAGTCGCCGGTATGAAACGTCCACGCCAGCTGAAGACGGTCCGCATTGTGCGGATTGATCTGCTGCGCCGGGGCGTAGCGGTCGCCATAGCCGGAGTGGCCGTAGGCGCTCCAGTCACCGGCAGCGGTGAACGGCACCGGCGATGGGCCGGATGCGTTCATGCGCGCCTGCGCGAATTCGCCCGGATGATCGTGCGGGTGTTGCAGCAAGGCGGCGACACCGACGAGGGCCGCGATCGACAACGCACCGCCCAGCGCCCAGCGCCCGCTACGCAACATCGCATCACCGTCATCCGGCGCCCTGTGCAGCCCGGCATTGACGAACGGCAGCCACAACCACAATGCCAGCGCGAAAACCACGTCCAGCCGCGGCAACAGCTGCCACCAATCCAGCCGCACCTCGATCAACGCCCATGCCGTCGTGCCGAACAGCACCAGCGCATAGAGCCACATCGCGTGGGGCCGCCGCAAGATCAACAGTGCGCCGGTGACGGCCATGCCAAGCCCGGCAAGCAGGTAATAGAACGAACCGCCCAGCACCAGCAGGCAGGCGCCGCCGATGGCGAGAGCCAGGCCCAGCAGAACGAACACGCTGCCGGTAATCGGCAGCAGCGGGCGGGAACGTGGCAGTCGTGTCATGGCGATCTCGTTGATGGCGGCCAGGCTTCGACGCGACGTCTTCATCAGCCACGCAAAGCCCGCGTCGTGTGTAGCACGACACATGCCTGCGTGTTGTCGACGTCAGCGTCGATTCAGCCTCGTCGCCACGATTCACCCCGCGTTTGCATGCACGGGCCAAGACTCGGGTTTCCCGCAGGCAACGAGGTACGCTTCATGAAGAACCCGATCACATCTCTGACTTTCGCCCTCGCACTAGGCGCGTTGTCGCTGGGTGTTTCCGGCATTGCCGCGGCACAGCAGGCGATGACCGAGCCGCAGGTGCACAGCAAGCTCGCCGAACAGGGCTACACGAAGGTGCACGACGTGAAGTTCAAGGACGGCATGTGGCGCGCGGAGGCAAGGAGTGCCGACGGCAAGCGTGTCAACCTGCGCATCGACGCCGCGAGCGGCGAGGTCTACCCGAACAAGCTGGTCTCCCGGCTCAGCGAGAAAGACGTGCGCGCCTCACTGGAAACGCAGGGCTATACCCACGTCCACGATGTCGAATTCGATGACGGCATCTGGAAGGCCAAGGCGGAAAACCCGGCCGGGGCGGACGTCAAGCTGAAGATCGATGCGAGCACCGGCAAGGTGATCGCCACTGATTAGGCCCGGGCCGGATACGCAGGGCATGGCGACGGCGAGCGCCGTCGCCATGCTGCCGGGCCGCACCTCACCGATTCATGGGCGAGGTGCCAGCAGCAACGAGGCTTGCCGTCCGGCCGGCAGCGCCTGCTTGACCCAGGCGGCAACCATGCCCCCTACCTCCGTCGCGCTCAAGCCGCCGGTATCGATCGCCGTGTTGCTGCACCCGTACGGACGATACTTCGATGAACTGGTCACCGAAAACAGGCCGACCGTCGGGGTACCGCTGGCCACGGCCAGATGCATCACGCCGCAGTCCGCGCTGATGAAACCATCCATGTTCGCGATCATCGAGGCCAGGCGACGCAAGTCGCGCGTGTAGTACGACGCAAAGTCCCCGCCCAGCTGCGCCTGACCGTGCTCGGCTACCACGTCCACGATCAGCACGTTCGGCTGCGCGGCCAGCAGCGCGTCGATGAACTCCTTCCACCATGCCTCGCCGTAGCGCTTGGCGCCCGTGGCATTGGCGAATATGCCGACAACCGGGCGCCCGGCCACTGCCTGCTGCGTTCCCGCGAGAACGGCGGCCAGCGCCTTGCCGGCTTGCTGCCGCTCATCCTCGGACAGGCGCAGATTGAGCATTTCGTACGGCCGGTCCATCTTTCCCGCATACGCGGTGCGCAGCAGGAACACGCTGCGACGAGCCAGGTGATCCGGCCAGGACAGGCTGTGCCATAGCGAGTCGGCGTTTGCCTGCGCATCCGGAAAGCCCAGTTTGAAGCGAGCCTTGACGATACCCAGCAACAGGCGACCGGACTGCGAGCCATTGCCTGCATCGATCGCCAGGTCGTAGGAGTTGTGCCGCACTTGCTGCAGCAGCGCGATGGTCTGCCACACATGCCGCGCGATCTTTCGCGGCAGGCAGAAGACCCGGCGTACCTGAAAGCGGTTGGTGAACAGCATCCGTGCGGCTTCGCCGCCGCCGACCAGATCGATCTCTGCTCCGGGATAAAGCGCCTCGACCTCGGCCAGCAGGGGGCTGATCAACACGGCATTGCCGAGTCGATGATTGGGCCGGCAGATCAGCACGCGGTGGATGCCACGCGTCGGCAGCTTTCCGGGTTCACACAGCTGCCTCCCCACGGCGGAGAACAAGCGGCCAAATAGCAGGGCGACGGCGCGATGCCGCAGCGCATCGCCGCGTCGCGCGCTGGCATGGATCGCTGGCTGCTCGCCCTGTGGAAGTTCGGCAACGTCATTCATCGAGCGATCGGCACCTTCAACATCCCTGCAAGGTACGGCGGGCACCTTTCACGGACCCTTCCCTCTTCCGTCAGGCGTCGCCCAGGCTCCGGATCAGCACCACTCTCATGAATCGCCGCGCCCGCGCCGATCGCGCCACGTCACGACCGCACCGAGGCGCGTCATCCCGTGTCATATGGACGTCCAAACGAGAATCGCGCCCGGATCTCGACGGACGTTCCGCGGGCTTCCCGCCACGAGCGGATGGACCGACGCATGCGCGCTCACTACTATCGGCCAACTTCTCTATCGACCGGTGGCTGTCCATGAAGCGATTGTTCCTCTGCGCCTCGATCATCGGCGCGTGTCCACTGGCGCTGGCCGCCAGCACCGCGCAGACCTTCAGCACGGAACGCCTGTCCGCCGAGGTGAAGGCGCTGTCCTCCGACGCGTTCGAAGGCCGCGGCCCGGCCACGCCGGCCGAAACGAGAACCATCGACTACGTGGTGGCGCAGATGAAGGCCGCCGGCCTGCAGCCGGGCGGCGACCTCAGGGATGGCAAGCGTGCCTGGACCCAGGCGGTGCCACTGCGCCGCAGCGCAATTGTCGGCACACCGACGTTGACGTTGCGCCATGACGGCAAACGTGAAGCGCTGACCCAGGGCGGGCAGATCTCGATCCGCGCGCCGATGGATGGTTCCACCCGGGTGGCGATCGCAGACGCTCCACTGGTGTTTGTCGGGTACGGCGTGAGCGCGCCCGAGCGGCACTGGGACGACTTCAAGGGGATCGACCTGCACGGCACGATCGCGGTGGTGCTGATCAACGATCCGGATTTCGAAACCGGCACGGGCGACTTCGGCGGCAAGGCAATGACCTACTACGGCCGCTGGACCTACAAGTACGAAGAGGCTGCCCGCCGGGGCGCGCTGGGCATGCTGGTGGTCCACGAAACCGCGCCGGCTTCGTACGGCTGGGCCACGGTGAAGAACTCCAACACCAACGCGATGTTCGACATCGTGCGCGACAAGCCGGCTGCGGTGCATCCGGAACTGGAAGGCTGGATCCAGCGCGACCTGGCCGTGCAGATGTTCCAGCGCGCCGGGCTCGATTTCGACGCGCTGAAGAAGCAGGCGCAGACCCGTGCGTTCAAGCCGGTGGTGCTGAAGGGCGAGAGCCTGTCGGCGAACTTCAGGGTCGATTCCGAAGTGATCACCTCGCACAACATCGCGGGCCGCGTCGAGGGCAGCAGGCACCCGGACGAAACGGTGATCTACAGCGCGCACTGGGATCACCTGGGCGTCGGCGCCCCGGATGCGAAAGGCGATCGCATCTACAACGGCGCCGTCGACAACGCCGCCGGCACCGCCGCGCTGATCGAGATGGGCCGGGCGTTCGCGCAGGGGCCGAAACCCGAGCGCTCGGTGGTATTCCTCAACGTCACCGCCGAAGAGAAGGGCCTGCTCGGCTCCGAGTACTACGCCGCCAACCCGCTGTACCCGCTGGCCACCACCGTGGGCGTGCTCAACATGGACGCGCTCGACCCGCACGGCCCGGCGCGCAACTTCACCATCTCCGGCAGCGCGAAACTCGGCTTGCTGGACGACCTGGTCGCCGAAGCGAAGCAGTACGGCATGAGCTACACCGCCGACCCGAAGCCGGAGGCCGGCCACTTCTTCCGCTCCGATCATTTCTCGTTCGCCAAGCGCGGCGTACCGGCGATCTCGTTCGGCTCCGGCAATGACTGGGTCGATGGCGGCCTCGCTGCCGGCAAGGCGGCGGAGGACGACTACAACACCAGGCGCTATCACCAGCCCGCCGACGAATGGCAGGCAAGCTGGACATTCACCGGCATGGCGCGCGACCTTCAGCTGATCTACACCGTCGGCAACGAGCTGGCGAATTCCGACCAGTGGCCGGACTGGAGCAAGGATTCCGAGTTCCGCGGCATCCGCGACGCCAGCGCTGCCCAGCGCAAATAGTTACAGGTCCGTCATCTGCATGCAGGAGCCCGCTGGCGGACGATGCTCTTGCTTTGAATCTCCGAGCAGAAACATCGCCCGCCAGCGGGCTCCTACAGCGGCTTCTGCCGGTGCCGTCCATAGGCCCAGCGCAGGAACACCGGCAGCATCCGCTTCCACGACGCCTGGTTGTGCACGCCGCCCTGCAACCGGAACAGCGTGGCATCCGCCCTGCGCGACGGGTGCCCGGCATAGTCCATGTTGATCGAATAGCCGAGCTGTTTCAGGCCGCGGGCGCGAAAGCCATCGGTCCCGCGATAGCCTTCGAGCAGATCCTGCACGTCGTCGACGGTATCGTTGATGCGGTCGCCGTCGCGATCCTTGGTTTCCTCCGCGGTGCCCACTGCGACCCACATCTTCAGGCCGGCGCGTCGGGGACCGCGATCGACCATCGCCTGCGCCAGGCGGGTGCGCTGCACCGTGCCGGCACTCGTGCGGTCGGCGGCCAGCCAGAACGAGGGCGAGAACGCGCCGACCCGGCCAAACACCTCCGGATACTGCCAGCCGAGGTTGAACGCATTGAGCGCGCCCAGCGACCAGCCCAGCATCGCGCGTTCGCGTGAGGACCTGCGCGTGCGGAAATGCGCGTCGACATACGGCACCAGCGTAGCGGCCACCCAGGCGGAATAGTCCTGCGCGCGCGTACCGATCGGCCCGATCACCGAGCCGCCGACAAGGCTGTGCGCGCTGGCCCGGTCGGACAGGCCGTAGCCACTGGCGCGGTCCGCCAGCATGTCGATCGCCACCACGATCACCGGCTCGATCGCATGGCCCCGATAGAGTCGGGCCAGCGTCGGCTGCAGGCCCACCGCAGCCATGTCCTGGCCGTCGTTCGCGTACAGCACCGGGTAACGGCGGGCGCCGTGGCGGTAGCCGGGCGGCAGGTAGATGGTGAGCTTTATCTTCTCGGGAGCGAACGCCGGCGCGTCGAGTTGCAGGTGAAGCGCCCCCTCAGCCCTGCCATCCCCTTGGGCGTTGCCATCCCCTTGGGCGTTGCCGGGAGGATGGGAACTTGTCCGCGGCGGCACCGAAGGAGCTGCGGCCATCGCCGTGCAGGCGATCGCGATCAGGAGCAGCGCTGCGACAGAACGCGGCCGGCGTGGCACGCGCTTCACGCCACCCTGGCGAAACACGCCCCATGCCCCGGCAACCGCCACTGGCCATCGTGGAAGTGACCCGGACGCAGGCCGTGGCCCTCCAGCTCATGCACCTTGCCAAAGGCGGCAGGCAGGCGGATCTCGACTTCGGTATCGGCCAGGTTGAACACAACCAGAATCGTTTGGCCGTCCAGATGGCGGGTGAATGCCAGCACCGGCTCGGCGGTGTCGATGAATCGGATGTTGCCCCAGCGCAGCGCAGGTTGCGATCGGCGCCAATGCATGAAGGCGCGAAAACCGTTCAGCACCGAGCCGGGATCGGCCTCCTGCCGTGTCACGGCCAGCGCGCGGTGTTCCGGCGGCACCGGTAGCCACGGCATGCCGCGGCTGAAGCCGGCATGCACATCGTCATCGTTCCACGGCATCGGCGTGCGGCAGCCGTCGCGCCCCTTGAATTGCGGCCAGAACGCGATGCCGTAAGGATCCTGCAGCGCCTCGTAGGGCAGGTCGGCTTCGGTCAGGCCCAGTTCCTCGCCCTGATAGACGCATACCGAACCGCGCAGCGAGCAGACCATCGCGGTCAGCAGATTGGCCAGCTGCGTCGAGGGCCGCGCCTTGCCCCAGCGCGTCAGCACACGCTCCACGTCGTGGTTGGAGATGGCCCAGCACGGCCAGCCCTCGGCCATCTGCGCTTCCAGGGCCTGGACGGTGCTGCGGATGTGCGCGGCGCTGAAATCGTCGGTCAGAAGCTCGAAGCTGTAACCCATGTGCAGCCGACCGGCGCGGGTGTACTCGGCCATCGTGGCCAGCGAGTCTTCCGACGATATCTCGCCCAGCGCGGCCACGTCCGCATAGCCGTCCATCAGCGCCCGGAGCTCGCCCAGGAACGCCAGGTTCTCCGGCCGCGTGTTGTTGAAGTAGTGATACTGGAAGGCGTAGGGATTGTCGGGGCTGAAGCCGCGGCCCACGCGCTTCTCCTTGGGCTTGGCCGGGTTGTCGCGCAGTTCGCGGTCGTGGAAACAGAAGTTGATCGCGTCGAGCCGGATGCCGTCCACTCCCTTGTCCAGCCAGAACCGCACGCTGTCCAGAATCGCCGCGCGCACATCAGGGTGATGAAAGTTCAGATCCGGCTGCGAGGTGAGGAAGTTGTGCAGGTAGTACTGTCCGCGGCGCGGCTCCCACTTCCAGGCCGGGCCGCCGAACAGCGACAGCCAGTTGTTCGGCGCGCTGCCGTCCTCCTTCGCGTCGGCCCATACGTACCAGTCTGCCTTGGGGTTGCCGCGGCTCTCGCGGCTCTCGAGGAACCAGGCATGCTCCACCGACGTGTGGCTGAGCACCTGGTCGATCATCACCTTCAAGCCCAGGCCATGTGCTTTCGCCAGCAACTGGTCGAAGTCGGCCAGTGTGCCGAACAGTGGATCGACGTCGCGATAGTCGGCGATGTCATAGCCGAAATCGGCCATCGGCGACCTGAAGAACGGCGCGATCCAGATCGCATCGACACCCAGGCTGGCCACGTAGTCGAGCCGTTCGATGATGCCCGGCAGATCACCCACGCCATTGCCGTCGGTGTCCAGAAAACTGCGCGGATAGATCTGGTAGGTGACGGCTCCGCGCCACCAGGGTGCATCACTCATTCGCATGTCCCGTAAATGCCGGCCCGAGTCGAAACGACGCGCCCGAGGCGTTGCTTTCGCAGCTTGCGGAGGAGCTTACCGGCTGGATGTGGCTGCCATCGCGACGCTGCATACGTATTCATGGATAACGCCTATCGCAGCGCAACATCTGCAGGCATCCGACGTTTGGACGTCCATATGGAATTCGCCGGAATGGTTGCGGATGACCGTCTCATCACGCTTCCACCGCGCGTGATCGGGTTGGGCCACGGCGAACCAGCCCAATGCTCCGGCGCGCCGGACGTCCGGTTTGCGATGCACAGCAGCACAATGAATACGTATGCAGGAAGCGGCTGGCCTGTCGGAGGCGGCCCTACCATGGCCTACGTCGACGGTTCTGCCGCGCTCGCAAGTCCGGTCCGTCGCGATGTCGGGGCTGGTGACTGCAACCATCAAAGAATTTGACGTGTAACCCTGGGAGGGGATAACGGTGATACTCAAACGTAACGTGCTTGCCTTGGCATTGGCATCGGTCGGTTTCTGCGCCGCCTCGGTGTCCTACGCTGCAACGCCGCAGGTCAGCAGCAACGCCAGCGGGAAAACCAACGGTCCGGACACCCCGGCTCAGGACACCAACACGACATCCACGGCGCAGGCCAAGGCCAAGGCCAAGAAGGATGCGCAGGCCAAGGACCTGCAGGCGATCACGGTCACCGGCTTCAGCCGCAGCGTGGAAACATCGATCGACATCAAGCGCGATGCCGACACGATCCAGGACGTGATCACCGCCGCCGACATCGGCGGCCTGCCCGACGTATCCATCTCCGATGCACTGACCCGCCTGCCCGGCGTGTCGGCTGAACGCATCGACGGCGAATCCAGCGCGATCGACATCCGCGGCCTCTCCGGCGATTTCATCGAGACCACCCTGGACGGCCGCGAACAGGCCGCCACCAGCGGCAGCCGGGTCACCGAATTCGACCAGTACCCGTCCGAACTGATCACCCAGGCGGCCGTGTACAAATCGCCCAAGGCGTCGCTGATCGAGGGCGGCGTGGCCGGCACGGTGGCCATGGACACGGCCAATCCGCTGGACAATGCCAAGCAGTATTCCGGCGTGCTCAACATGCGCGGCAGCTACAACGACCGCGCCAATGAAACCGTGGGCGCCCATTCCAAGGGCTATCGGGTCAGCGCCTCGTTCCAGGGCAAGTTCCTCAACGACACGCTGGGTGCGGCCGTCGGCTTCGCCTCGCTGTACCAGCCGCACGTGGCGGACCAGTTCAACGGCCTTGCCTACAACGGCAACAAGGATCTCAACGGCGACGGCACCAACGAGTACACCAGCGAAGGCTTCGAGCTGCAGCAGAACGGCGGCATGCTTCGCCGCAACGGCTACATGGGCGTGCTGCAGTGGAAGCCGAACGACAGCTTCGAGCTGAAGGCCGACGGCTTCTATTCGCAGTTCAAGAACAATTCGTCCGGCCGGGGCTTCCGCGTCAAGACGCTGTCCGACGGCGACATCACCGACCCACTCATCTTCGCCAATGGCGCGATGGCCGGCGGCACCGTCAGCAGCAATCCAAGGCTCAATCCTGACGGTTCCCGCCAAGATCCGTGGTTCACCGTGCAAACCACCAGCGACGACAACACGCTCAAGACCAGCGTGCTGTCAGGTGGCCTCAACGCGAAGTGGACCTTTGGTGGCTGGACGATCGCCTCCGACGTCGGCTATTCGCGCGCCAAGAGCGACTTCTACAACGGCGTGACCTGGGGACTGCTTTACGACAACATCAACTCGGCCCACCCCGTGGTCGCCGATGACGAATCGGTCAACTATCGGTTGAACGGCCTCAACCCGGCCACGGTGAGCTTCAACAAGGATTACACCGACCTCAGCCGCATGGGTCTGGGCAAGGCTGGCGTGTATCCATACAACTACAAGGACGAGAGCAAGTCGTTCAAGACGGACGTGCGCTACGACTTCGTCGACAACAGCTTCCTGTCCGCGATCGAGGGCGGCGTGCGCTATGCGCGGCGCACCTACAACGCCGACCGCAGCGCGTTCGAATACGGCAACGATTTCGGCCAGTATCAAGCAGGGCAGGAACCGTTGGCGCTGGATCCGAGCAACGCGCAGAAAGTCTGCTTCAAGGGCAACCTGTCCAGCTTCCCGTGCTTCCTGTCGATCAACACGGCCGCCGTGCTGGCCGCCCACGGCATCACGCCGACGCCGTTGAAGAGCTGGCAGAACAACTGGACGATGATCCAGAGCGCCGAGGTGGACGAGCACATCTCGTCCGGCTACGTGATGGCCGACATCGACACCCGCGTCGGCGACCGCAGCCTCACCGGCAACATCGGCGTGCGCGTGGTGCACACCTCGCAGTACAGCAACGGCCTGCAGCAGATCGGCAGCGGCCAGGGCGAAGCCATCACCGACCAGGTGGGCGTGACCAGCACCGACTACATCCACGTGCGCCGCGGCAAGTCGTACACCGACTACCTGCCCTCGCTCAACCTCAACTACCACCTGGACGACAACAACCAGCTGCGCTTCGCCGCGGCCAAGGTGATGTCGCGGCCGCCGCTGAACAAGATGCTGACCGGCTCGGGCTCGTGGATCGACGGCAACAAGTACAACATGTGGGGCAACACCAGCCCGTTCCTCGATCCGTTCTACGCCAAGCAGTACGACCTGTCGTTCGAGCACTACCTGCCCGATTCGTCCGGCGCGTTCTCCGCGGCGGTGTTCTACAAGCACATCGACTCGTTCATCGAGAACTACACGATCGACCCGTTCGACTTCGCCGCCGCCGGCATCCAGGTGCCGATCAATCCCGCCACCCAGCAGCCGTACGCGAACGGCCAGTACCAGACCGCGATCAACAACACCAAGGGCGGCTATGTGCGCGGCGTGGAGCTGAGCTACTCGCAGGTCATGAAGTTCCTGCCGGGTGCCTGGTCCGGGCTGGGCTTTGCCGGCAGCTACTCGTATTCGCAGAGCGCGGTCACCTCCACCTCGAACCTGGGCGGCGCCTCGCAGAAGATCGGCCTGCCCGGCCTGTCGCCGAAGGTGATCAACGGCACGCTGTTCTACAACCTGGGCGGATTCGACACGCGCTTCTCGGTACGTCACCGCAGCCGCTTCGTGTCCAGCCAGATGGCGATCGACAGCCAGCTCGTGTACTACGCGCCGGAAACCGTGGCTGATTTCCAGGCCTCCTACGCGTTCAACAACGGCATGAGCGTGCTGTTCCAGGTCAACAACGTCACCGACCAGCCGACCCGTACCTATTTCGGCAGCCCGTTGCAGACCGGCACCCTGCAGTGGTTCGGCCGCCAGTACTACGTGGGCTTCACCTACGCGCTGTAAACCGCGGCCGGGCATCGCGCCAAGCGCTGCCCGGCCGGATCTCCCCTGCCCGGTCCCGTTCGCTTTCGGGGCCGGGATCTTTTTTTCGGACGCCTGCGCCAGCGGCGTCCGCACTCGGTTCACGGGAAGCTGCATGACCAGGCACCACTCCGCCCTTCCTGGCCGTGCCCGCCGCGCTGTCGCGGCGCTTGCGTTCGGCCTGGCCGGCACCCTCGCACTGGCCGGCTCCGCGGCGCCGGCGACGACGGCGCCACCCGGCTCCGGCGTCTGGTACGAAATCTTCGTGCGCTCCTGGGCCGATACCAACGGCGACGGTGTCGGCGACCTCGACGGCGTCACCGCAAAGCTCGATTACCTGCAGGCGCTCGGCGTCAGCGGTATCTGGCTGATGCCGATCAACCCCTCACCCAGCTATCACGGCTATGACGTCACCGACTACTACGGCATCAATTCCCAGTACGGCACGCTGGACGATTTCCGGCACCTGCTGGGCGAGGCACACAAGCGCCACATCAAGGTCATCATCGACCTGGTGATCAATCACACGAGCGACCAGCACCCCTGGTTCAAGGCCGCGCGCGATCCGGCCAGCCCGTATCACGACTGGTACAGCTGGGCCGGGCCGCACACCGACCTGAGCGCGACCAGCGCCGTGGGTGGCCAGGCCTGGCGCAGCAGCGGCAGCGCGCATTACCTGGGCGACTTCACCGGGGCGATGCCGGACCTGAACTACGACACGCCTGCCGTGCGCAGGGAAATGCTCAAGATCGGCCAGTACTGGCTCAGCCAGGGCGTCGATGGCTTTCGCCTCGACGCGGCCCAGCACATCTACTACGACTTCAAGGCGCAGGACGGCGACCTTGCGGTGCTGAAGAAGAACCTGGCCTGGTGGTCGCAGTTTCGCCACGGCATGGAATCGATCCGTCCGGACGTCTATATCGTGGGCGAGGTCACCCAGGACTCGCCGGACAAGCTCGCGCCGTGGTTCGGCCCGCTCAGCGCGGTGTTCGATTTTCCGCTGGCGAGCCAGCTGATCGACAGCGCGAGGAACGAGCTGGCTGGCCATCTCGGCGCCCAGCTGGCGCAGACCGACGCCGCCTACCGCAAGGCCAGCGGCAGGTCGGGGGTGGATGCGCCGTTCCTGTCCAATCACGATCAGGATCGGGTGATGAGCCAGCTCGACGGCAACCCGCAGCACATGCGCATGGCCGCCGCGATGCTGCTCACCCTGCCGGGCCGGCCATTTGTCTACTACGGTGAGGAGCTGGGCATGCGCGGACGCAAACCCGACCCTGATCTGCGCGGGCCGATGCGCTGGAACCGCGCGCCGGACGTGCCGGGCGAAGCAACCTGGAAGGCATCCACCCCGCACGACGATGCCGCGGTGTCGGTGCAATCGCAGCAGGCCGATCCGGATTCGCTGTTGCACCACTACACGATGCTGATCCATTGGCGCCGCGAGGTCAGCGCCCTGCGCGACGGCGCGATCCATCCGCAGCTGCTGGACAATCCACACCTGGCTGCCTGGCAGCTCGACGACGCGAGCAGCCATGTGCTGGTCGTGCACAACCTGTCGGCGCAGCCGCAGGACGTACCGCTGGGCAACACTCGTTTCCGCACCGTGCGGCTGCACAGCAAGCCGGGCATCACGCTTCAACACGGCCGCCTGCAGATGCCGGCGTATGCCACGGCGATCCTGCAGTAGAACGGCACGCACACGGAGTTTGATGCGATGAAGAAGGCAATACTCGCGGGTTTCAGCATGTCGGCGGTGTGGCTGTGCCTTGGCCTGGTGCCGACACCCGGCGTCGCCGCGGTCGCATCGTCGCCACAGGTGGCCCCCATGGTTCAGACCTCGCACAACGAGCAGTCCGGCGGACTCGTCGCGGGTCAGCTCACCATCCGTTTTGTCGCACCCGGCATCCTGCACGTGCAGCGCAATGACGCCGGCCGGGCCGACGTCTCGACGCTGGCGATCGCCCACGACACCGCTCCGACGCCCTTCACTGCGATCCTTCCTGTCGACACCGGTAGCGGCAAGACGCTCAGCTCCGACCGTGGCGTGGTCCGCTGGGACGGGCAGAACGCACAACTGCAGATCGACGGCTTGCAAGAACATCGCTTGCTGCAGCTCGATCCCGGCTCGCTGTCCCGCGGCGCATTGGTCCTGGGGCACGATCCGCGGGATGCGCTGTACGGCATCGGCGGCTACGACGCCACCGAGGATGCGTCCGCCGGCATGCTGCGCAGCGGCAAGCAAGTGGCCACTGCCGGCGAGCAAGGCCACGCCGGCGCGCCGCTGGTATGGAGTACTGCCGGCTATGGCGTGTTGCTCCACAGCGATGGCGCCACATTTGCACTGACACCGGGCAGGATCAGTGTCAGCGGCACCGCAAGCGGAGACCCCGACTTCTACGTCCTCCTGGGCACGCCCGCGCAGATCTTCGACGCGGTGGCCCGGCTCAGTGGCCACTCCCCGCTGTTTCCGAAGTGGGCCATGGGCTTCACCAACAGCCAATGGGGCATCGACGAGAAGGAATTGCGGCAGATCGTCGACACCTATCGCGCCAAACGCATCCCGATCGACAACATCACGCTGGACTTCGACTGGAAGGCCTGGGGCGAGGACGACTACGGCGAGTTCCGCTGGAACGCCGCCAAGTTTCCCGACGGCCCCAGCGGCGCCTTGAAGAAGCAGATGGATGCCCGCGGAATCAGGTTGACCGGCATCATGAAGCCGCGCATCCATGTCGATACGGTGGAAGGGCGCTACGCCAGCGCGCATGGCTTCTGGGTGCCGGGCGAACAAGCCAGCGCCGACTATTTTTCGCACAAGCCGGTGAAGAACATCGACTTCGACCTGGCCGCCGCACGCACCTGGTTCGGCAGGCTGGCGATCAAGTACGGCTACGAACATGGCATCGCCGGGTGGTGGAACGACGAGGCGGACACCACCGGCAGCGATACCGAGTTCATGAACATGCAGCGCGCGCTGTACGACAGCCAGCGCGCCATCTCGAACCAGCGGGTGTGGTCGATCAACCGCAACTTCTGGCTGGGCTCGCAGCGTTATGCCTACGGCCTCTGGTCCGGCGACATCCCCACCGGCTTCGCCAGCATGGCTGGGCAGCGCGCGCGCATGCTCAGCGCGATCAACGTGGGCGCGATGCAGTGGGGCATGGATGGCGGGGGCTTCAAGGACGGCACGCCGACGCCGGAGAACTACGCACGCTGGATCGAGTTCGGCGCATTCACGCCGATCTTCCGCGTGCACGGCGACTTCGGCCAGAAGCGCCAGCCATGGGTGTACGGGCCGATCGCGGAGAAGGCAGCGACCCGGGCGATCCGCCTGCGCTACGCGCTGATCCCGTACATCTACAGCTACGCCCACCGCTACAGCGCCAGCGGCATCGGCCTGGTGCGCCCGCTGCTGTTCGACTGGCCCCATGATCCGGACGTGCGCAATGACGTCGACAGCTGGCTGTTCGGCGACTGGCTGCTCGTGTCGCCGGTGGTGGTCGAAGGGCAGACGGCAAAAGACGTCCATCTGCCGGCGGGGCGCTGGATCGACTGGTTCAGCGGCAAGGTTCACGAAGGTGGCCGAAGCGTGCATCTGGCCATCGACAGCACGACCTGGGCCGACATCCCGCTTTTCATCCGCGAAGGCGCCATCATCCCGACCCAGCCACCGATGGACTACGTCGGCGAGCACCCGGTGGCCCAGCTTGATGTCGACGTGTTCCCCGCCAGCCACCGCACGCAGTTCGACTACTACGACGATGACGGCGAAACTTACGACTACGAGCACGGCGCGTACTTCAGCCAGACGCTGGCCGTGCAGCGGCACGACGATACCGTGCAGTTCGAGACCGGCGCGGTCGCCGGCAGCTACAAGCCGGCGCTGCAGTTCTACCTGCTGAAGATCCATGGTGATGCTGCCGCCGCCGTCACCGGCAACGGCAAGGCGATGCCGTCGTTCGCCGGTCTCGATGCGTTGCAGCGCAGCCATGGCGAAGGCTGGGCCAGCGGCCGCGATCGCTTCGGCGTCGTGACCTGGGTGCGGATCGCCGCCGCTACGCGGCAGATCGTGGTGCTGTCGCCGAAGCGCTGAGCGGCCGGTTCCCTGCACAGTAGACGCCGGCCCCAAACCGTACGAGACTTCGCGTCCGCATGTAATCGTTTACATTCCTGCGGCGCCTCGCTCTTTCCCTGCTCGCAACGCCATGGACCCCGCCATGAACCAGGTGTCATCCGCCCGCCGCCGCCTTCTTTCGTTCTGCGCCGCCGCCTTGCTGGTCATCGGAACGGCCTGCGCCGCGCCGGCCACCGGCACCGAACAGATCCGCGTCGACGTCAGCGTCGCCGGTACGCCCTTCCCGCATTTCTGGGAACACATGCTCGGCTCCGGCCGCGCCTCGCTGGCGCTGCGCGACGACTACCGCAAGGACCTGGACGCCGTGCACCAGGCCACCGGCGTCGGCTACATCCGCTTCCACGGCATCCTCGACCACGACGTGGGCCTGGTGCAGCGCGACGCGCAGGGGAAGATTTCCTACAACTTCTCCTACACCGACCAGATCTACGACGGCCTGCTCGAACACGGCTTCAAGCCGTTCGTCGAACTCGGCTTCATGCCGCCAGAGCTGACCTCTGACGCCGCCGCGCTGCACCCTTTCTGGTACCACCCGAACATCGCGCCGCCGAAGGACTACGCCGAGTGGGACGCGATGATCGGCGCCCTGGCAAAACATCTGGTCGGGCGCTACGGCATCGACGAAGTGGCCAGCTGGTACTTCGAGGTGTGGAACGAGCCGAACATCGGCTTCTGGGCCGGCACCCCGGCGCAGGCAAGCTACTTCACGCTGTACGACCACACCGTGCGTGCGCTCAAGGCAGTCAGCCCGCGCATCCGCGTGGGTGGCCCCAGCACGGCGCAGGCTGCGTGGATCCCCGATTTCCTCAAGCATGCGCACGAGGCGAAGGTGCCGGTGGATTTCGTCAGCACCCACGTCTATGGCGACGACACCGCCGCCAACGTGCTGCACAGCGACGAAGACGTGCCGCGCCGCGACATGGTCTGCCGCGCGGTGGACAAGGTGCACAAGGAAATCGCCGCGTCGCCGTATCCACGCATGCCTCTGATCTTCAGCGAGTACAACGCCAGCTACGCCAACCTGCCCAACGTCACCGACACCGTGTTCATGGGGCCGTGGCTCGCCAACACCATCCGCGAGTGCGCCGGCAAGGTCGAGGCGATGAGCTACTGGTCGTTCTCCGACGTGTTCGAGGAACAGGGCATCGTGCGCAACCCGTTCTACGGCGGCTTCGGCCTGATCGCCACCAACCGCATTGCCAAGCCGGCGTTCAACGCATTCGCCATGCTGCACAAGCTGGGCGACAGGCGCCTCGCGGCGGATTCCGATTCGGCCCTGGCCACCCGTCGCGTCGACGGCAGCGTGGTCATCGCGCTGTGGAATTACGCCCCGCCCGTCGGCAACACCGCCAGCTACACGCCAGGCGAACCCGCCGGCGCGCCGAAGCATTTCAGCCTCGACGTGCGGCACCTGCCGGCCGGCGCCCACGCCACCGTGTGGCGGCTGGATGCCACCCACGGCAACGCAGTCGCCGCGTTCGACCGCATGGGCCGCCCCGACTCTCCCAGCCGCGAGCAGATCATGCAACTGCGCGAAGCCGGCAAGCTGGCCGCGCCGGAGTCGGTGAAGGCGAACAACGGCAAGTTCGAGATCACCGTGCCGGTGCAAGGGCTGGTAGTGGTGGAGTTGCGCTGATCGACGAACCCCGCTGGTCGCTTGCTCAGCTCTCGCCGACAGCTTCTCCCTGCCGTACCCGCAGCGCGTGCTCGCGGCAAAGCTGCTCGACCAGGGCACGGTGGTCGGGCAGGTCGTTCAACGCATGGCCGGCCATCTGCCGGATCATCGCGAACTCGCGCTGCGCCGCCTCCATCTGCGGATAGGCGCTGCGCATCGGTTCGAGATCGGTCTGGAATTCCATGCCGTACAGCACGTATTGCCAGCTGGCCGGCATGAACATCTCTAGGTCGGTGACGAAGTCCAGCCGGTGCGGCGGGCGATGGCGCCATAGCGCGAGGCGGTCCTGCAGCGTCTGCGGGATGCTCGCGGGAGCGGTGTTGTCGATCCAGAACGCGCTGTCGCGGCGCTGCGACAGGCAATAGTGCATCTTGATGAAGTCGATGATGCGCTCGTAGCGCGCGATCATCATGTCGTTGAAGCGACGCGCGGTGCGTTCCATGTCGTCGACATCGCCCGGCAGCAGGTGGGTGATCAGGTAGGCGGCCAGTTCGACCAGGGCGATGCCGGTGGATTCCAGCGGCTCGACGAAGCCGCCGGCCAGGCCCACTGCCACGCAGTTGCGGTGCCAGTGCTCGGGCCGGTAGCCGGTCTCGAACTTGATGTGCAGCGCTTCCAGCCCGGCCGCCGCGTCGCCCACGTAGCCGCGCACCACTTCTTCCGCGCGGGTGGCGCCGCTGTGCCGCGACGAATACACGTAGCCGATGCCACGCCGCTTCTGCAGGCCGATGTCCCAGATCCAGCCGGACTCCTGCGCGGTGGCGCGAGTGAACGGCAGGATCGGCGCGTCCGGGCGCGAATACGGCACCTGCAACGCCACCGCGCGATCGGCGAACAGCACGTCGCTCCGGCTATGGAACGGCGACTGCAGCGCGCCGCCGATCAAGGCGCCGCGCAAGCCGGTGCAATCGACGTAGAGGTCCGCGGTGAGCTCGCCGATTTCCCGGGTGACGATGCGCGCGATCGCGCCCGATGCATCGAGCTCGGCGCGTTCCACCATGCCCAGGTGACGCTTGATGCCGAGGCTCTGGCCATGTTCGGCCAGCACGGCGGCGAAGCAGGCGGCGTCGAAATGGTAGGCGTGGTTCATCGGCCCCTGATAGTCGGGATCGCCTGGGCGCTTTGGCGCGCGGCCATGGTCGATCAGGCGCTTCTGCATGGTCACCGCTTCGGCGAAAGCCATGCCTTCCGGGGCGCCGCCGAGCAACCAGTACGGCAGCAGCTCCGGGCTGCCGGCGCGCTGGCTGGGCAGGCTGAAGGGATGGAAGAACCGGTCCGCCCCCGGCTCGCCGGGCGGGCGCACCCAGTTCACGTACTGGATGCCCTGCTTGTAGGTGGCGGTGGCGCCGACCAGGAATCGACGCTCGTCCAGGCCGATCGCGGCCAGCGTGCCGCGGATCGACGGGAATGTCGCCTCGCCCACGCCGAGCAGGCCGATGGCCGGCGACTCGACCAGCTCCACGCGGATACTTCCTGGCGCCGCCGTGTTCAAGGCCTTGGCGAGGTAGCAGGCGGTCAGCCAGCCGGCGGTGCCACCGCCCACCACGAGAATCTTCTGAATGCGCGACATCTCACCCTCTCCATTGTCGTGTTGCTTCGCAACAAGCTTATCGGCGATTTTCGCAGTAGGATCGCCCTCGATGACAGCGCTGTCATGCCTTCATTTGACAGCGCTGTCATACAGACACTACCGCATGTTCACGACGCTTTGGGGAGAGGGTGAGATGAAATTACGCTACTCGGCTTTGTACGTCGCCTTGACCGCCATATTCGCTGCCGGCGCCGTCCATGCCGCGCAGGATTCAACTCCGCAGGACGCAGCGGCCACCAGGAAGGTCAAGGACCTGGACAGCGTCCAGGTCACCGCGACCAAACGCGAAACGCCGCTGCAGAAAACCCCGGTCGCGATCAGCGCGATCAGTGCCGACTCGCTCGACAAGGAGCGGGTGATGACGGTGCAGGACATCACCAAGCTGGTGCCCGGTTTCGAGGCCACCTCGCAGGGCGACCATGGCGTGGTCACGTTGACCATGCGCGGCATCGGCAATGACAGCGCGAAGACCGAATACGCCGATCCGGAAGTGGCGATGTTCATCGACGGCGTGTATTCGCCGCGGCCGGAAGCGGCCGCCGGCCTGCTGCTCGACATCGATCGCGTGGAAGTCCTGCGCGGTCCGCAAGGCACGCTGTGGGGCCGCAACTCGACCGCCGGCGTGGTCAATTTCGAAACCGGCAAGCCGGACACCAGCGGTTTCTACGGCAATGCGCAGATCGAGGCCGGCAACTACAGCCACGTCGGCACCCGCGCCACGGTGAACCTGCCGATCAGCAGCACCTTCGCGCTGCGCTTCGCGATGGCGCAGGAGCAGCACGACGGCTACGTGGATTACCAGAACCCCACGCAGCAACTGCCCAGCGTGGCGCAGCAGCAGGCGAACTACCTGGCCAGTGGCGGCACCTTGGCCACGTTCCAGCCGATCAACTCCAGCAACTACGTGACCGGCGGCGACAAGTACAACGCGCAGGACCAGTCGGCCGCGCGCGTCAGCGCGATGTGGCAGCCGAGCGACGCGTTCACCTGGAACCTCTCCTACGAGTACTTCCGCGACCGCGGCACGCCCGGCATGAGCCTGATGCAGCAGCCGCGCGCGGGGCAGGATTTCTGGTCGGCCCTGATCGATACCGCGCCCTACCTCAAGCGCGATTCGCATACGGTGCGCAGCCGGATGGACTTCAAGATCGGCGATTCGATGCTGCTGAGCTACGTCGCCGGCTTCAACCGCTTCTCCGGCAAGAGCAACTTCGACCAGGACAACGGCGCACAGGTGCCGACCAGCTTCACCACCGGTGCGTCCTACCAGGCCGACCGCACCAACTTCTCCAACTACAAGAACTACAGCCACGAGCTGGACCTGAAATCGACCGGCGACAACGCGGTGGACTGGATCCTCGGCGCCTACTACGCGGCGGAGGACAACAACATCCGCTTCGACATCCCGATCTTGAACGGCACCGCGCAGGGCACGGTGGCCTGGCAGGGTTCGTTCATCCAGCCGAAGGAAACCGTGGAAACCACAGCCTTCTTCGGCCAGGCCACCTGGCACATCACCGACGGCCTGCGCCTGACCGGCGGCGCGCGCTGGTCCAACGACAAGAAGGAAAACAAGAACGGCCGCGGCTGGGGCTGGGCCTATGACCCAACCGTGCCGCAGGTGCCGATCTCGCCGGACGTCGAGCCGGGCAACGTGGGCTTCAACGTCTCCACCGTCAACGACGCGAAGTACGACAAGAGCAAGGTCACCTGGCTGGCGCGGCTCGATACCGACGTGGGCCAGCACGGCCTGCTGTATGCCAGCGTATCCACCGGCTACAAGTCCGGCGGCACGCAGGACGCCGGCACGCTGTACGCACCGGAGACGCTGACCAACTACGAAGTCGGCTCGAAGTTCAGCTTCCTCGACGGGCACCTGACCTGGAACAGCGCGATCTACTACGAGCAGTTCAAGAACTTCCAGCTGGCCGCACCGATCACCTACCCCGACGGCAACCGTGGTCTCGGCTTTTCCAACGTCAAGGGCACCACCAAGGTGATGGGCTTCGAATCGGAGCTGGCGCTGTCCAGCGAGAACGACCGCCTCAACCTGGTGTTCTCGGCGATCCCGAAGAAGGAACTGGGCACGCTCAAGTACGCCGGCAGCAACGATTACCAGGGCTTGCCCGCGTGCGACCCGGCGTCCGGCATCAGCGCCTGCATCGACGTCAGCGGCAACGACCTGCCGCACGCGCCGAACGCCTCGCTCACCGCGATCTACGAGCATGATTTCCGCCTCTCCAACGGCGGCCGGCTGACCCCGCGCATCTCCGCGCAGTACCAGAGCTCGCAGTGGCTGAGCACGTTCAACCTGGGCGACGGCGACAAGCAGAAGGCGTACGGCCGCGGCGACGTCTCGCTGCGCTACAACGAACCGCAGGACCGCTGGTGGATCGGCGCTTACGTGCAGAACGTCACCGACAACAAGGTACGCACCAGCGCCGGCCGCTTCGCGCTGCCCGGCGGCAGCTTCGCCTATACCTCGCAATACCTGCCGCCGCGCACCTACGGCGTCAACGTCGGAGTGTGGTTCTAGGTTCTCCCTGGCGACGCCCCTCCCCTAGGTCGCCACTGGATGCCCCTGCAACGGGGCATCCTTTTTTTGGCCTGCTCGGCAATGACGCTCCGCGGGAGGTTCGGTTCGCGCCGGGCATGGCTTGCCCAAGCCGGCGAAACCGAAGCATGCGGCACCGGCCCAGTTCGACTCTGGCCCCGAGGGGCTACGCTCAGGGAGAACGGAAGGCGGGGCATGTCGCCGCGCGGACGGCGATGCCCGGCACGGCGATGGCATTCATCGCCCGGTGCCTGCGGCCGGGCATGCCAGCGCCTGGTCGGCCACCGTACCCAACGATACGTCGGCGATGGCGATGTGCTCGCCCGGGCTGCTGGTCCATTCGAATGGCCGGTCCAGCTTGCTCATGTCGGCGCCTGCGTCGCGGAAGCATTTCAACGGCACGCCCACGCGCAGCCACTGTCCGCGCGGCAGTGCGGCCAGCTGTTTGCCGATCGGCACCGCCGCGCCGCAACCGCTGCCGCACGCGACGCCGATCGTGGTGCCCTGTTGCGACAACCCGTCGACACGCAGCGTGGTCACCAGCATCACGTCGCCATTGGTTTCGCGTCCCACGTCCAGCGGCGCCGGTGCGACCAGCGCGGCACGTGCCGTGCCGTGGCCAGACCAGTCCAGGCGGCGCGCGTCTTCTTGCGCCTTGTAGTCGAGCGAGGCGACACGCAGGCTGCCATCGGCGGTCGCGCCGGGTGTGGCAGTGATGTTGGCAGCCGCGCCGTTGGCGCCGGTCAGGCGCAACGCGAAACCCTGCGCCGGCTTGCCATGGCTGAAATAGACGCCGGCCCGCGCGCTGGTCAGTTCGATCCCGGCATCTTCGGACAACGGGCCGGTGTGGCCGCGATCGGCGTAGGTCAGGCCGAAGCCGTAGGGAAACTGCGGCGGCTCGCCGCGCGCGGCAGCGGCCACCGGAATCTGCACGGCCGTGCGCGGCCACGCGTACGCGAGCCTGCCGTGGAAGTCGTGCGCGATGCGGCCATCGCGCGTGCGCAACAGCACGTCGGCGATGCCCTCGCCTTCGCTGCCCGGCAGCCACGCCACCACGAAGGCGTTCGCGGCGTTGATCTCGCGGTTCATCCACAGCGGTCGCCCGGTCAGGAACACTGCCACCACGGGCACGCCCTGCTTGCGCAGGCCGCTCAGCAGGTCGAGATCGTGATCGTTGCCGGGCCGGTAGGCGAGGTTCGGCAGGTCGCCCTGGAACTCGGCGTAGGGATCTTCACCGAACACCACGATGGCGACGTCGGGCTTGTTCGTGTACTTGCCATCGACCGACAACTCGGCCGTGCCACCGGCGGCCTGCACCTGTTCGCGGATGCCGGCAAAGATCGAGGTCGCACCCGGAAAATTCGCATTGGTCAGGCCGGTGCCCTGCCAGGTCAGCGTCCAGCCACCGTTCTGCTTGGAGATGTTGTCGGCGCCGTCGCCGACGACCAGCACGCGCTTGCGCGGATCGATCGGCAGCACACCGTCGTTCTTCAGCAGCACCAGCGACTCGCGCACCGCCCGCCGCGCGAGCGCGCGATGCGCGGGGCTGCCGATCACTTCTGCCGACTTGGCGACCAGCGCGTTGGCCGACGGCAGCCCGGCCTCGAACATGCCCAGCCGCAGCTTCACGCGCAGGACCCGGCTCACCGCGTCGTCCACGCGGCTCATCGGGATCACGCCGGATTTCACCTCGGCCAGCGTGTTGGTGTAGAGGCCCTTCCAGGAATCGGGCGCTTCCAGCATGTCCAGCCCGGCGTTGTACGCCACCGGGCAGTCCTCGTTGGTGCAGCCGGGTACCTGGCCGTGTGCGTTCCAGTCGCCCAGCACGATGCCGCCGAAGTCCATCCGTCCCTTCAGCACGTCGGTGATCAGCGCCTTGTTGCCGGCCATCTTCACCCCGTTCCAGCTGGAGAACGACACCATCACCACCTGTACGCCGGCCTGGATCGCCGGGGGGTAACCGGCCGCGTGCACGTCGCGCAACACCGCTTCGCTGACCTGGGCATCGCCCTGATCCTTGCCGTCATGCGTACCACCGTCGCCCACGAAATGCTTGGCGGTGGCGATCACGTGATCGGCGTCCAGATAGCTCGATGTACCGAGCCTGCCTTCGAGGCCTTCGATCACGGCGGCGGCGTACTGCGCCACCAGCGCCGGGTTCTGCGAGTAGCCCTCATACGCGCGGCCCCAGCGGCCGTCCTGCGGCACCGTGAGTGTCGGCGCGAAGGTCCAGTTGATGCCGCTGGCGCGCAACTCCCTTGCGGTGACTTCGCCGATCTGGCGGATCAGTTCCGGGTCGCGCGCATTGCCCAGCGCGGCGTTCTGCGGAAACAGCGTGCTGCCGACCAGGTTGTTGTGGCCGTGCACCGCATCGATGCCGAACAACACCGGAATTGCCAGGCGCCCGCCCGTGGTGTCCATCGAGGCGCGATGGAACGCATCGGACAGCTTCTGCCACTGCTCGGCCGTGCCGTACTGCCCGCCGTCCGGTCCGGAGTTGCCGCCGGCCAGGATCGAGCCCAGGCGATAGGTGCGCACGTCGTCCGGCGTCACCGACTTGATGTCGGCCTGGATCATCTGGCCGACCTTGTCCTCCACCGACATCTTCGCCAGCAGCGCGTGGACCCTGGCCTCGAGCGCGGGGTCCGGCGGCAGCGGCCAGCGACCTTGCGGCCATAGCTCGGGGTGGACGGTGGCAGTATCTGCGGCCGAGATGGAATGAACGGGCATAAGCAGCGCGCCAGCGAGTGATACGGCCAGGAAAATGCGACGCAGGAACAGCGGCGATGGTGGCGACAAGGGCACAGCAGGGCTCCGGGCTGGCGCGCCGGCGGCACGCGTGAAACCGCATACTGGCACGAATGACAGCGCTGTCAATTTGCTCCGCAACATGACCGGAAACCAGCCGGCCCCATGCGCCGACCTGCGCGCGCCTGCCCGCAGTCGCGCGGTTATCCGGGTTGTTTGGGAGCCAGGACATGGCGGCTGGGCCGCCTACGGCACCGCAGGTGCTGTCAGCTCAGGGAACGGGCGCCGTGGAATCGCGGATCTGCAGCGCGAACGGCACCTGCACCATGTGGCCGGGGCCACGGCCGCGCAACAGATTGAGCAACTGCTGGGCGGCGATCTTGCCCATCGCACGGCTGGGTTGCTGCACGGTGGTCAGCGCCGGCCACAGCTGGCGCGCCAGTGGCGTGTCGTCGAAGCCGCAGACGGAAAGATCGTGCGGCACCTTCAGTCCGTATTCGCCGGCCGCCCACATCACGCCGGTCGCCATGTCGTCGTTGGCGGCGAACACCGCCGTGGGCCGTTGCTTCAGCGCGAACAGTTCGCGCGCGGCGGCGACGCCGGAGCCGAACGTAAACGCGCCTTGCACCACCAGCGCCGGATCCTCGGGCAGGCCCGCGGCAGCCATCGCCTCGCGGTAACCGGCCAGGCGCCAGCGGCTGGCGCCGTGATCGGCGATGCCGACGACGTGGGCGATCCGCCGATGCCCCAGCGCCAGCAAATGCTCCACGATCGCCCGCGCGGCAGCCTGCTCGTCCATGTTCACGCCGATGACGCCGCTGCGTTGCATCGGCGACACGCTGGCGTAGGGCACGTTGCGCTCGCGCAGGCGTTTCAGCAGCGGTGCGTAGTCGGTGATGGGCGGCGTCAACACCACGCCGTCGGGGTGATGGTCGGAAATCAGCGCATCAAGCCGGCGGATGAAATCGTCGCCGCGCATCCGCAGCGGACGCACCATCATGCTGTAGCGGTGTTCGTCGCAGGCCTCGAGCACGCCGTCCTGGATTTCCGCCAGGTAGGTCGAGGCCGGGTTGTCGTTGTTGTCGTACAGCATCGCCACCAGGAACGACCGCTTGCCCGCCAGGCTGCGAGCCGAAGGGTGCGGGCGATAATCCATCGCCTCCATCGCGGCGAGCACGCGCTTGCGCGTGTCGTCGCTCACGTTGGCCTCGTCGTTGAGCACACGGGACACCGTCTTGGGCGATACGCTCGCTGCGCGCGCCACATCTTCGAGGCGTACCCGCATGGAATCTCCCGCAATGGTCACTGGTGTCGATTGACTATGCCGTCATCGCCGTCCGCTTTACAAGAAGCCATCGTGGCCGGCGATCGACGCCGGGCGCACGTCGGCCTTGCGCGAGAGGTGGCGGTCGATGGGCATGAATACGTATGCAACCACTGGTTGCTGCAGCGCGACGCTACCTAACATGCAGGGCCCATCCCGATAGCCGCCGACCGCCGATGTTGCAACCGCAACATGCGGGATATGCCACGCCGTGACATAACAGCTGCCGGAGGGCTCATTCGATGACCAGCACGATCCGTACTTCCCGGCAGCAGGCGCAACCATGTTGAGCCTGCTGCTGACCGCGGCGATGGCCGCCGCCACCGCCGCACCCACCTGGCAAGATGGCCTGGACTGGCATGGCGTGCACGTCGCCATCAGCCGCGACGCGCAGCACAACTACACGCTGGCATGGCCGTACGGCCAGCGCGCGATCGCAGCGCAGCCACTGCGTACCGACACCGCCAGCACGTTGTTCGATGGGCTGTTCGCCATGGCGCAGGACGACCTGGCGCTGGACTCGGTCGGCGGGATCCGCGACGGCGCGTTCGACCACGGCCAGCCGATTCCCTGCCCGTGCTTCGTGACCGGCCTGAAGTGGCCCTACGTGTGGACGCGCGACCTGTCCTACGCGGTCGACCTGGGCCTGTGGCGCTTCGACCCGGCACGCTCGCGCAACGGGCTGCAGTTCAAGCTGTCGGACGTGCGCGTCGCCACCGCGCCGCAGGGTTTGTACCCAATGCAGGACACCGGCTCCGGCGGCAGCTGGCCGATCAGCACCGACCGCGTGGTGTGGTTCCTCGGCGCGCGCCACCTGCTCGGGGACAAGGCCTTTGCCGGCGACGTCGACAAGGCGCTCGGCGCCACCCTGGCGCAGGATCGCCAGTACGCGTTCGACACCACGTTCGGCCTGTACCGCGGCGAGACCTCGTTCCTCGACTGGCGCGAGCAGAGCTATCCCGCGTGGACGGCGGACGAGGTGACCTTCATCGCGCAGTCCTTCGCGCTGTCCACCAACGTGCTGCACTACCAGGCGCTGCAGCTGGCCGCCGCACGGGCCGACGGGCGGCACGACGCGAAGGCGGCGGCCGGCTACCGCAGCCAGGCCGCCGCATTGAAGAGCGCGATCAACGCGCACTTCTGGCGCGCCGACCGCGGCATGTACATGAGCTACATCGGCGGCGACGGCACGCCTTACGACAGCTACGACCTGCTCGGCATCGCGCTGGCGATCGACAGCGGCGTGGCCGACGGCGAACGCGCGCGGCAGGCGCTGGCGAATTACCCGACCTGGCCCGCCGGCAGCCCGGTGATCTGGCCCGAGCGTTCCGACCAGCCGATCTACCACAACCGCGCGATCTGGCCGTTCGTCAGCGCGTACGCGTTGCGCGCCGCACGCAAGACGGAGCAGCCCGCGCGCATCGCGCACGAGATCGAGTCGGTGATGCGCGGCGCCGCACTGTACGGTTCCAACATGGAGAACTACGAGCTGCTCACCCAGGGCCAGCACGTGGACGAAGGCAAGCTCAGCGGCCCGGTGGTGAATTCGCCACGTCAGCTGTGGTCGGTGGCGGCCTATCTGGCAGTGGTCACTGAAGGCGTGTTCGGCCTCGGCGAAGACGGCCGGGTGGAACCGAAGCTGCCCACATCGCTGGTGCCGATGCTGTTCGGCCAGCGCCACGCGATCACGCTCGACCTGCACGACCGCGAGATCACCCTGCAGCTTCCGGAAAAATACACGGGCAACCTGCTCGTCGCCGAGCGCACCAGCACGCGCGGCACGGCCACCACGGTAACGCTCAAGGCGGTGCAGGTGCCGGACGCGCCGCTGCGCACCGATGCGCCGCTGTACGCGCCGGTCGCACCTGCCGCGCCGCGGCTGCGTGCCGACGGCGAGGGCTGGAAAATCACGGCCGACGGCAAGGTGCGGCTCTACCTCAACGCCCAGCTTCACGGCAGCGTCGACGGTGACGGCCATCTCGCGCAGCAACCCGGCCTCGCCTGCCTCAGCGCCACGCGCGTGGATGCGCACGGCCTGGAATCGCTGCACAGCCCCGACACCTGCGTGGGCGAAATGGCGAAGGTCGCCGGAAACTGGCCGCACTTGTGGACCGCACCGGCCAGCGGCCGCTACCGCATCGCGCTCGACTACGCGAACGGCCACGGCCCGATCAATACCGGCATCACCTCCGCGGTGAAGATGCTGGTGATCCGCTGCGCGGGCAGCGACGAGCAGCGCCTGCCGATCGTGATGCCGCACAGCGTGCGCACGCAGCCATCCACCTGGGGCCGCTTCGACGCCAAGGCGGGCGCCTCGTGCCGGTTCACCCTCGACGACGGATTCAACATGAGCTACCTCGGCCACTTCGCCCACTACACCGGCGGCAGCGGCGGCAGCGAGGGCGCCTTGAACCAGCCCGACGTGCACGCTTTGCTGATCGCCCCGCTCGCCACCGGCCACGCCACACCATGAAGGACGGCACCCTCTTGAACAACAAACCGGCGCTGTCGTTCTGGCAGATATGGAACATGTGCTTCGGCTTCCTCGGCCTGCAGTTCGGCTTCGCGTTGCAGAACGCGAACGTCAGCCGGATCTTCCAGACCCTGGGCGCCGACGTGAACGACATCCCGGCGCTGTGGATCGCCGCGCCGCTGACCGGGCTGATCGTGCAACCGATCATCGGCCATTTCTCCGACCGCACCTGGAACCGGCTGGGCCGGCGTCGGCCGTACTTCCTGGTCGGCGCGGTGCTCGCCTCGCTGGCCTTGCTGTGGATGCCGAACGCACCGGTGCTGTGGATGGCGGCCGGCCTGCTGTGGATCCTGGACGCATCGATCAACGTGTCGATGGAGCCGTTCCGCGCCTTCGTCGGCGACCAGCTGCCGACGCAGCAACGGCCGGGCGGCTACGCCATGCAGAGCTTCTTCATCGGTGTCGGTGCGGTGGTGGCGTCGGCACTGCCGTGGATCCTGGCGCAGTTCGGCGTGGCCAACGTGGCCGCGAACAGCGGCATCCCCGACACGGTGAAGTACGCGTTCTATGCCGGCGGCGCGGTGCTGCTGGGCGCGGTGTTGTGGACGATCCTGCGCACGCGCGAATACCCGCCCGCCCAGCTGAAATCGTTCACCGACAACGTGGCCGCGCAGCCGGCGGTGGATGCCTCGCGCGCCTGGCGGATGGGCCTGGTTCTGCTGGTGGTCGGCGCACTCGTGCTGTTTGCGATCGGTCACTTCGCACTGGAGAAAGAGGTCTACGTGCTGGCCGGCGGCCTGATCGTGTTCGGCCTGCTGTTCGTCTGGCTCAGCTTCGCCCGCGCTCAAGGCATGCTGCGCGAGGTGATGGCCGACCTCTACGGCATGCCCACCTCGATGCGGCGGCTCGCCTGGGTGCAGCTGTTCTCCTGGTTCGCGTTGTTCGCGATGTGGATCTACACCACTTCGGGCGTCACCGAGACGATCTACGGCACCACCGACGTCGGTTCGGCGCTCTACAACGAAGGCGCCAACTGGGTGGGCGTGCTGTTCGCCGCGTACAACGGTTTCGCCGCGCTGGCTGCGGTGGTGATCCCGTTGATGGTGCGCCGCTGGGGACTGCGCATCAGCCATCTGGTCAACCTGTGCCTGGGCGGCGCCGGGCTGTTGTCCTTCCTGTATATCCGCGACCCGCGGTGGCTGCTCGCCTCGATGGTCGGCGTGGGCTTTGCGTGGGCCTCGATCCTGTCGCTGCCTTACGCGCTGCTGTCGGACAACCTGCCGGCGGCGAAGATGGGCGTCTATATGGGCATCTTCAATTTCTTCATCGTGATTCCGCAGCTGCTCGCCGCCAGCGTGCTCGGCCTGCTGCTGCGGCTGTGCTTCCACAACCAGCCGATCTGGGCGCTGGCGCTGGGTGGCGTCTGCCTGCTGGTCGCCGGACTGTTCACCCTGCGCGTGCGCGAGCCGGCCTACGCGCCGCCCGCAGCGCTGGCCGCCGGAACCCCGACATGATCAAGAGGATGACCCTGCTGGCCGGCGCGCTGACGCTGGCCTGTGGCTGCGCGCAGGCAGCCAGGATCGCCACACCGGAATTCTTCGGCACCGATGCGCCGTTCGCCTCGAACGCGATCTACTTCGTGATGACCGACCGCTTCGTCAACGGCGATCCGTCGAACGACCAGCGCGGCCAGGGCGGCGTCCACCGCACCTTCGACATCCCGGTGCCCGGCGCGCCGAAGGGCGAGAGCGCGAACATCGGCTACCTCGGCGGCGACTTCAAGGGCGTGCTGGACAACGCCGGCTACATCCGCGGCATGGGCTTCGGCGCGGTGTGGATCACCCCGATCGTGGACAACCCGAACGAGGCGTTCACCGGCGGCGACCCGGTGAACTGGGGCTCGAAGTTCACCGACCGCGGCAAGACCGGCTTCCACGGCTACTGGGGCGTCAACTTCTACAAGCTCGACGAACACCTGCCCAGCAAGGGACTCGACTTCGCCCAGTTCACCAGGAAGATGCGCGCGCACGGCCTGAAGACCGTGCTCGACATCGTGGCCAACCACGGCTCGCCCGCCTTCACGATGCCCAAGGCGCAGCCGATGTTCGGCCAGATCTACGACAAGGACGGCAAGCTGATCGCCGACCAGCAGAACCTGCCGCCGTACCGGCTCGACCCGGTGCGCAACCCGCTGCACCGCTTCTATCACGCCTACGACGACCTGGTGCAGTTGTCCAACAACGACGACCAGAACCCGGCCGTGCTCGACTACTTCGTCGGTGCCTACAGCCAGTGGGCCGACCAGGGCGCCGACGCGTTCCGCATCGACACCATCAGCCACATGCCCACCGCATTCTGGAAGCAATTCGCCGCGCGCATCCGCGCAAAGCATCCCGGCTTCTTCATGTTCGGCGAGGCATTCGACTACAGCCCCGACAACATCGGCCAGTACACCTGGCCACAGAACGGCGGCATCAGCGTGCTCGACTTCCCGCTGCGCGGTCGCATCGCCGAGGTGTTCGAGCACCCCGGCAGCGACTACGCGAAACTGCTCGACCGCCTGTACCTCACCAACGGTCCGTACGCGAACCCGTACGAGCTGGTCACCTTCTACGACAACCACGACATGGCCCGCCTCGACGCCAGCGACAACGGCTTCATCGACGCCAACAACTGGCTGTTCACCGCGCGCGGCATCCCCGCGATCTACTACGGCTCGGAAACCGGCTTCGAACGCGGCAAGGCCGAACACCAGGGCAACCGCAACTACTACGGCCAACAGCGCATCGACGCGGCATCGAACAGCCCGATCTATCGCCGGCTCAAACGCATCGCCCAGTTGCGCGAGAACACCCCCGCCCTGCAACGCGGCCTGATGCTGCCGATCCGTTTCACCGGCAACCAGGCCGCGTTCTATCGCGTGTATCAGAAGGGCGACGTGCACCAGATCGCGCTGGTGCTGCTCAACAAGGGCGACGCCACTGTGCAGTTCGACGTTAGCGATTATCTGCAGGCCGGTCGCTGGACGTCGGCTTTCAGCGGCGCTGCGATCAATGTGTCCGGAGGCGGCAGCCTGCACGCCAACGTCGCCGCGCACGACGTGCTGGTCTACCTGCTGGATGCGGTGGCGAAGCGTGCGGACTTGGTCGCGGAGCTGACACGGCTGACGGATGAACGGGGGCATCCAGAACGCTGAAACCGTGCATATGCTGCGAAACGAGGTGATAAGCGATATGACCCCACGTGCTGAAATAAGCAAACGAAGGATTTGCCGCCTCCCGAGCACCAGTCATGGCGCAACACACTGACCGAACGAGAATATTTGCAGTTGACGCAGGGCCACCAGACGACCCACCATCCGTGCTTATACCCCGATGTGGGTTCTAATAAGCGTTAGGCGTCATATGGTCATAACAGATAGTGGCATCGTGAACAGCATTGGCCTGTGCATGGACATCGCAGGTGCACTTTCGATATGGAAATTTGGCCTGCCTGAGCAGATTAGCCGCGAGGGCCACCAGTTCATCGTAATTGAAGAAAAAGACGGTGCCGAGGCTGCCAAGGCCAAACGCTACGATAAATTTGCGCGAGTCGGGATTAGCCTCTTAGTTCTTGGGTTTCTCTTGCAGCTTGTAAGTGATTTCATCTAGCAAGGTCTGCCCAAGGCCTAACAATTCGTTCAAGGCGGACGGCTGCGCCGCCGCTTAACTCCAGCGTTAGAGGGCAAATGGAAGGATCAGTCGCCAATGAGGTAATCGAGCAACGCCTAGCAGAGGCATTGCTCGTTGAGCCGCTCTCCAGCGAGTTGGCTACGCGTTCCTTAGAGTTGTCACTCACCTACTGTCAGCCAACGGCCAACACGGCTCTGTGCCTAGATATAGACGGCTCATCGGCTACTGGCCGTCTGACTTGGTGGTCTGATGGCAATGTATATCTCGAAGCTCTGCGGCTTTTGGACGGGTCGTCATTGCTCAGCGCTCACCTAGTCGCCTCATCATCCGAGCAAGCCCTCGGCATGCTTAAAGTGCTTATGGCCGTAGTTGGGGGTTTGTCCTCTAACAGTTCGTTCGAGGCGGACGGCTCCGCCGCCGCTCAACTCAAGCGTTAGGCACTTATCACATGCGCAATTCGGGAAGGTTCGGGAAATTCTACTTGTGGGGCGCTCCGCTCACGGGCGCTCTCTTAACGGCAACCTTTCTAGTCATCCGAATGTCTTGGAGCGACGATGTCAGCGGTAATTTCGTGCCCGCATTCGCTACTTGGTTCTTAGTACGGCTTGTCATTGGCTATGCGCTGGCTCTCCCTCTTCTGCTGCTCGCTCACCGTCTTGGCGTACGGAACATTGGCGGTTTTGCAGCAATTTCCGCGTTGGCGGCCGTTCCCTACGAGTGGTATGTTTCCAATCCCATGAATGCTTGGCATCCGACTGAGGCACAAGTAGATCATGATATTTACTGGGCGTCTTTCATAGTCTCAATTATTTTGGCATCAAGCACTGGTATTTGCTTTTCACGTGGCGCATTGCCAACAAAACGTGCCTAACCAGTCGTTCAAGGCGGACGGCTTCGCCGCCGCTTAACTCCAGCGTTAGGCACACATTGGAGAGCATCGAATCTATGGAGATCGTCAGTTACGTCATGCTCGCTATGACCTTGGCCAATGCTTTCGTACTCCTTTTCTTGCAGGTCGCTGCATATCGCCAGCATCATCACCGGAGCTTTCTTCTCCTAACCCTTTCCACGCTAACGGCGCTACTGTCGCTTAGTGCGTTGCTGGTTCCCCGCTTCATACCCGCGGCACAAGCTTTCTACCTTAGCTTTTTCATCGCAAGCGCAGCTTTCTATTTTGTCTATGCTGCGCTTGGTATTTGGGGTGTTGCTTCTCTGTTTCGCTCATACGGTGCTTTGCGGCAGGGTGCCTAACCCATCATTCAGGCGGACGGCTTCGCCGCCGCTTAACTCAAGCGTTAGAGGTCAGATGGATGATTGCGCTCTTCGCTATAAAGCCTGCCAGCCAACTATCAGCGTGAGGCACATACGATGACCATGGCGACTGTGATCATTTTAGTTCTAGCGCTTTATCTACTTCAGATATTCCTGCAGGAAACATCTCGGTTCGGCTTCAATGTCTCCGGCATCGTTGGCAACCGCGACAACCCGCCAGAGCTTTCTGTTGTTGCGGGGCGGCTGGATCGGGCAAAGAACAACCTGTCGGAGTCTTTGCCAATATTTGTTGCCTTAGCCCTACTGGCGTTGATTAAAGATGGCGATATGGGCAAAGAGGTCCCTGCGGCGCTGGTCTTTTTCATTGCGCGCCTGCTCTATGTGCCAGCGTACGTAAGTGGAATCCCGATGCTCCGGTCACTTATCTGGCTGGTAGGTGTTGGTAGTCTCGTAATGATGGCCTTGCCACTAATAGGGCTTGACCTCTAACAATTCATTCAAGCCGAAGCCACTTCGCGGCTCGGCTTAATTCAGGCGTTAGATCCCATGGCCAACACTGTCGAATGCCATGCACACGGAGAGCAGGACGAAACCTTCGTTTGCCAACATCTTGTCGACGCCCTCCGCACGGGCGAGAAGGTCGGGTTCTTTTGGTCGGATGGTCCGCGAGGCGATGCTTGGTGCTCCACGTGTGAGGAGGTTCGCCTTCGCGAGGGTGGTTCGACCGGCGATTGGAACGAGCGTTCCGAGGCGTCTGCAGGCATCGAACTTCTGTGCGGCGCGTGTTATGACCGGTTGCGTGCGCAGCATGGCATCTAACATTTCATTCGAGGCGGACGGCTGCGCCGCCGCTTAACTCCAGCGTTATGCAGCAGCAAAGAGAGTTCCGCGGTTTGCTTATGATGAACAAGGCGTTCCATAAGCGCTCTCTTTCCCCACTCAACCGGCCTAATCATGGATCAACAGCGGCGCATCACAATCAATGGACAACTCATCGACGACAGTCCTCTGACGGACCTCTCGCTGATCAACTACGGACATTTTAGTTCTATGCAGGTCCGCGATGGCTGTGTGCGCGGCCTGTCGCTCCACCTCGAACGCTTGGACCGCAGCACCAAAGAGCTGTTCGGAGTTTCGCTGTCGCATGAACGTGTGAGGGAAGCTGTCCGTACCGCACTGGCCGGTGAGCGCACACCTGTATCGCTACGTATCAATGTGTTCTCGCGCGCATTCGATGCGACTTGTCCCGAGCGTCCAGCTTCTGCGGATCTTATGATCAGCATTCAGCCGGCCGTTGAGCCCTCCATGGAGCCCCTACGGCTGCGTTCCGTTCAATACCAGCGCGACTTACCTCATATAAAGCATGTTGCGACGATGGGTTTATTCAATCACCGTCGCTTAGCCCGCTTGGCTGGTTTCGACGATGCCGTGTTCGTAGATGATGTTGGGCGTGTGTCGGAGGCATCTATCTGGAATATTGCCTTCGACGACGGCGAAAGCATCGTCTGGCCGCAGGCGCCGATGCTGCCTGGCATCACCTTGCAACTGATGCAAATCGCGTCACAAAGGGCCGGTATCTCAAGCGTAGCTCGTGAAGTTCAGCTGAGTGAACTCTCCGAATTTCGTGGAGCATTTCTAATGCACTCCGCTGATATCGCGCGCCCGGTGGCCAGCATTGATGATCACGAATTCACAGTGGATGAGCAGCGCGTTTCGCAACTGCGAGCAGCCTACGCCATGCATCCATGGGAGCCGATCTGATGCTTCCGGTCACAAGCCACAGCCGGGGAACTTATCGGTTGCAGCTGCATAACAATTCGTTCAAGCGGACGCGCGAAAACCGCGCGCCGCTTAACTCAAGCGTTAGGCGCACACATATATGAGCTTTTTCGCAAACGACTTGATGGGCGCTTCGATCATCGCTCCCAGTACCAGGCAGATGTCGGCTCTGCTGCACTCTCTGGCCTCGGCGGACAATGAGCACCCCGATGTTTCGCTCGGCCATGAATCAGGCTGGTGCATTAGCGCGTTCTCGTCGGGTCTGACAGTATTTGAAAATGTCGAGACTGGCGAGGGGCCAATGCACATGCGTGGCGTAGCGCCGGAAAGAGTTCTCGAGCTTTGGTCCATGCTCGCAGCGGGAGACATCTCCGGTCTCGACGGGCTGGCCTGGACTCCTGGCTACGGCACTTAACTATTCAATCAGGGGGAAGCATAGTCGTACCGAGTATGGCTCCCCTTATCTCAGGCGTTGGACGGCGGGAGAAGCAAAGCGCATGGAGAAGAGAACTGCCTCCTGCTACTGCGGTCAGTTGAGCGTAGAGGTTCAGGGCGAACCTCAGGGTGTAGGTGTCTGCCATTGCCTGGCATGTCAGCGCCGAACCGGCAGCGTATTCGCTGCGCTTGCGGGCTTCCTGGCGCCGTACAAGGTAACCGGTATCGCCACAGAGTTCGTTCGCACCGGCGATCAAGGAGCAAAGTTCAGATTTCGGTTTTGTTCGGTCTGCGGCTCAACGGTGTTTCACACCGAAGAAGGAAATGAGAGCAAATGGGTCGCGGTAGCCGTTGGCGCGTTCGCCGACCCAAGCTTTCCGCCACCACAGGATTCCGTGTACGACTGTCGCCGTCACCCTTGGGTGCAGCTGCCGCAAGGCGTGGTGGTGTATGAGAAGGACCCAACGTGAGTTTCCGGTCAGGTCTGGCCTTCGAGGCATAGCGCCGCCCAACATTCCGTTCAAGGCGGACGGCTTCGCCGCCGCTCAACTCCAGCGTTAGGTGCCGGGTGAAACGATGTCGTCATTGAGTAATCCACATACGTTTCGGGGCGGCTGTCATTGCGGCCAGGTTCGCGTGGCGTTTTCAACTGCACTGGACCCGGTGAGAATCATTCCTCGAGCCTGCGACTGCTCGTTTTGCCAAAAGCACGCTGCCGCATACGTTTCAGATCCGGCCGGGCAACTGTCCGTAACGACGCAGAGCTCAGATGCGTTGCGGCGGTATCAGCAGGGATCGAATACCGCTGAATTCCTGCTCTGCCATCGATGCGGCGTGCTGGTCGCAGTCGTTTTTGAGCACGACGCTCGCGTTTACGGAGCTGTTAACGCACGATCCCTGGAGAAAGCTGCTGCCTTTGGGAGTCCGCTCCAGGCTTCTGCGCAACTCCTGGCTCCGGGTGAAAAAGTTGCGAGGTGGCTGCAACTGTGGGTTCCGGATGTTGAGTTTGTCACGCCCGGCACCTAACAAATCATTCAAGCCGAAGCCGCTTCGCAGCTCGGCTCAATTCAGGCGTTAGGCGGCACAACCCTTACCGGCGCATTCCTGTGAACTACGAACAGCCATCCCCTTCACTTCACGGCTCCTGCCACTGCGGCTCGGTCCGCCTTGCGCTTCCGGCGGCGCCCGAGACGGCGACGAGTTGCAACTGCTCGCTATGTCGGCGCACGGGAGGCATATGGGCTTACTACGAACTTGGCACGGTCTCTATCCAAGGCCACCCCGAGAACACCGAAAGTTACATCTGGGGCGATCGAACCCTGATGAACTTTCGGTGCAAGACCTGCGGGATCGTCACCCACTGGGAGCCGCTTGAATCCGCGCCCGGCGCTCGACATGGAGTGAACCTGCGGAACTTTGAACCCGGGCTTTTGGAGTCGGTCGTCGTCAGACGTTTCGATGGGGCAGAAACCTGGAAATTCCTAGATTGAGCACTTATCGCTTCTTGCATCCGGCGCTCGGAAATTCACATTCGTCCCAGCCGACGCCGCTTCGCGGCGCGGCTTAACTCAGGCCCAGGCCGCAGATGACACATCTCGAACATGCCGCTCTTTGGGTCGACGACCTCGAAAAGATCTCCGCCTTCTATGGGAAGTATCTTGGCGCAGCAATTGGCCAGCTCTATGAAAACCCCGGAAAGGGATTCTCATCTCGCTTCGCCACCTTCGAAACCGGAGCGCGCCTCGAGATTATGACGACTTCGACCTTGAGCCTGGAGCGATTGGCCCCTGGCGTTCAGCGACATGGCCTCACCCACCTTGCCTTCTCGCTTGGTTCCGAAACAGCGGTTGATGAGCTCACCGCGCGCCTAAGCTCTGATGGCTACACTGTCATTGACGGCCCCAGATTGACTGGCGACGGCTACTACGAAAGTGTTGCTCTCGATCCGGAAGGCAATCGCATTGAGTTGACGACTTGAACTGCCTGCGGTCCAACCATCCATTCAAGCCGACGCCGCTTCGCGGCGCGGCTTAATCCAGGCGTTAGGCCCCATGGAAGGCATCAGCCACATCACCTTTATCGTCCGAGACCTCGAGCGCATGGCCACCTTTTTGTGCCAGGGGCTCGGGGCGCACGAGATCTATGACAGTGCCGGCCAAAACAACTCGCTGTCGCGGGAAAAGTTCTTTCTGCTCGGTGGCGTATGGATCGCGGCCATGGAAGGCGCGCCCCCCGCTCAACGGTCTTACCAGCATGTCGCGTTCTCCGTGAGTGACACCGACCTGCCCCGATACCAAGCCAACCTTCAAGCGCTCGGCGTGGAGATTCGGCCGCCCCGCAGCCGCGTTGAGGGAGAAGGCCAGTCCCTGTACTTCTACGACTTCGACAACCATCTATTTGAGCTGCACACTGGCACCCTGGAGCAGCGTCTGGCGCGGTACAGGTCACTGGCTGGGCGCTGACGATACTCCGGCGTCGGATCGCATAGAGGGGTTCTGGTATGCAGACACACAAAGGCTCATGCCATTGCAAGCGCGTTTCCTTTGAATTTGACGGTGGCGTTGGCGCGGCCATCGAGTGCAATTGCTCGATCTGTCGCATGAAGGGCGCCATTTGGTACGGCACTGATGATGCTCACTTCCGCATTCTGTCGGGCGTGGATGATCTGGCGCTCTATCAATTCGGCACCATGACAGCCAAGCACTATTCCTGCAAAAGCTGTGGTGTAAGCCCTTTCAGCCGCCCCAGAATCGCCCCGGCCATGTGGGTCGTGAACTTGCGCTGCGTCGATGGCATCGAGCTATCCGGTTTGGAGATACAGCTTTTCGACGGGCACCACTGGGAAGCCGCCGCCCAGAAGCTTCTGCAGGCACGCGCTTCCGGTGCGGTGTGACGCGTTTTCCGCAGCTCACGCGGCCTGACCAAAGAGCGTCCACTTTTGCGCAGGAACTTTCCGGCTCCGCCCCAGAAGCGGACCGGCAGCATGTTGGGCGCTCAGGCCGGATTCCCCGCCGACGCTGTGGCAGTTGATGGCCGGAGCGCGGAGTACGTGCGCGTCGGCGATGAGGATGGCACGGCTCGCTTTCACTTCTGTTCCGAGTGTGGCTTCGCGGTCTTCTATCGGCTGGATGCCATGCCCGACGTCGTGGCCGTTCCCGTCGGCGCCTTCGCAGATCCGGATTTTCCGCAACCGCGCCTTTCGGTATATAGAAAGGCAGCATCGTTGGGTACGTCTTCCGGACGACATTGAGCTCCTTGATTGACCGGCCCGTCACCCTTCCCATGGCGCCTGACATTGCCGCAGGCGCAAAGCACAAGGAGATCGAAGTGTCCAACCAGTTCACGGCAGGCGCGGTTGTCTACGCCAGGAACACAGCCAAGGTCAGCGCTTTCTACGCAGAAATCGCCGGCCTCCACATCACACATGCAGAACAAGATCATGTCGTGCTCGAATCGGCGGCTTTTCAGCTCGTGGTCGTTGCCGTTCCCGCCCGGATTGCCGCCACCATTCAAGTCGCCTCGCCGCCGCAACCCCGCGAGGACACCGCGATCAAGCTGGTCCTGCCGATCGCAAGCATTGCCAGCGCGCGCGTGATGGCGCCGTCGCTCGGCGGGCAGCTCAACCCGCCCGAGCGTGAGTGGCAGTTCCAGGGTTCAAGCGTTTGTGACGGTCACGACCCCGAAGGCAATGTGGTGCAGTTTCGCGAGGTCGCGCCCTGATTGCAGCACCAGGCCGCAGGCCCGATCCACAAGCTGAAGGAGGCTGGAATGGGACGAATCGTCGTCATGAATCATCTGACGCTGGATGGGGTGATGCAGGGGCCGGGGCGCCAGGATGAGGATACCCGCGGCGGATTCACGCAGGGTGGCTGGGCCCAGCGGTCCGCGGCGGCCGGGGATGCCACTGGCAAGGCGATGAGCGAGCGGATGAGGGCCGGTGGCGGCTTTGCAGGATGGCTGTTCGGACGGCGGAATTATGAGGATCTGATGACGAGTTGGAACAGCCGGGGCGGTCCATTCAAGGAGGCGCTCAACAGTGCGCCCAAGTACGTCGCATCGACCACCTTCAAGGAGCCGCTGCCCTGGCCCAACTCGACGCTGCTGCGCGGCAACCTCCTGGAAGCCGTGCACGCGCTCAAAAATCAAATCCCCGGTGTGCTGGCAATCATGGGAAGCGGTGAATTGATCGCCTCCCTGATGGCCGGGGACCTGATTGACGAGTACCTGCTGATGATCCACCCGCTGGTCCTCGGCGCGGGGCGTCGGCTCTTCACGGGCGATTCGAGCATGCGAATGTGGCTGACCGACTGCACCACCACGCCGGAGGGCATGGTCATCGCCACGTACGAACCGGGGAAGGCCTGATCGCAGATCGGGGAATCAGCTTGAAGTCCATCGGATTGCGCTCCAACAAGTCCCGCAAGAGACCTCCGGTCAGCGGCTGGCGAAAAGCCGTTCGCCGCTTGACTCGGGCGCCGGGCGCCACGCGACAATCTGGCGAGCGGCACCCCGGGAACGTGCGAGCTGGTGCGGTGGACCTTTCCCAACCGCCGATGACCCCGGTTCGTGGACCCAACTTCCATCACTGCATGGCGGATGATGATCCGTCGCCGAGACCACCATGAAGCACCCGCCCCATGACCTGCCCGTTTATCGCGCGTTGACGGGCCCCGACGATGCCGCCTTCTGCCGGCGTGTCAGCGAAGCACTGGCACTTGGCTATGAGGTGCATGGTTCGCCGGCGGCCACGTTCGATGGCCACCAGGTCATCCTGGTGCAGGCCATCATCTGGCCCGGCACGAAAGGTCATTCTCCAGGCACCGCACGGTGACTGGTTCTGCGCAGCGCCCGCTGGAGTCCGGCGCACACCGGAGGTTTCAATGATCTGTCGCATGTGGCATGGCGTCACCACCCGTTCGAAGGCCGATGCGTATACGGCCTTCCTCGAGCAACGGGCTGTTCCCGACTACCGTTCCGTGCCCGGCAACCTGAGCGTTGCGGTGTTGCGCCGTGACGAGGCCGAGCTCACGCACTTCATGACCGTTACGCATTGGGAATCGGAGGACAGCATCCGCGCCTTTGCGGGCGAGGATCTCCTCAAGGCCAAGTACTACCCGGAGGATGGGGATTTCCTTCTGGGGTTCGAGCCGGCGGTGCAGCACTTCGTGGTCACGGCATTTGCAGAGGCCGGCTGACACACCGCAAGCGTTCCGTCATCCCCGCACGCGCCAGCTCCTGGACCGAGTCGCTCCATGGGCGGCTCGGGATGGCTAAGCTTGTGGGCGTTCCGCCGGTGCGATCGCCATGAGCCATATCGGAAAGCCGCCTTGCGATTCCGTCGTCATCCTTAGTGGCATGGCGGGGGCGACGACGTGCCATGCGTCATCGCGGCGCTGGACGCTGCTGGCGGCGATCATCGGTTCCGGCCTGGCGTTCATCGACGGCACCGTGGTCAATGTAGCGCTGCCAGCCATCCAGCAGGATCTGAATGCCGGCACGGCCGATGCGCAGTGGGTGATGGAGTCGTATGCGCTGTTCCTCGCCTCGCTGCTGCTGGTGGGTGGCGCGCTCGGCGATCGCTTCGGTCGCCGGCGCATGTTCATGCTGGGTGTGGCGTTGTTCACGCTGGCCTCGATCGGCTGCGCCTTGTCCCTCAATGTGAACCAGCTGATCGCAACGCGCGCGCTGCAGGGCATCGGCGCGGCGCTGCTGGTGCCGGGGAGCCTCGCGCTGATCAGCGCCACCTACCCGCAGGCCGAACGTGGCGCGGCGATCGGCACGTGGTCGGCGTTCAGCGGCATCGCCGCAGCCGTCGGGCCGGTGATCGGCGGCTTCCTGATTGAACACTACGCGTGGCGCTGGGCGTTTGTGCTGAACGTGCCGGTCGGCGCGGTGTTGCTTTTGTTGTGCGCGATGAAGGTGCCTGAAACCGTGGACGCGTCGCGACGCCGGCCAGTGGACCTGGTCGGCGCGACGCTGGTTACGCTGGGGCTGGCTGGCGTGGTGTTCGCGCTGATCGAGGCGCCCGGGCGCGGCTGGACGGCCGCGCCGATCCTGCTGGCTGCCACGACGGGCGTGCTGGCGCTGGCATCTTTCGTGCGGGTCGAAGCGCTCGGCAACGCGCCGATGTTGCCGTTGGCGCTGTTTCGCCAGCGCGATTTCGCCGGTGCGAACCTGCTGACCCTGCTGCTGTACGCCGCGCTCGGCGGCGCGCTGTTCTTCCTGCCGCTCAACCTGATCCAGGTGCAGGGTTACGGCACCACCGCGGCCGGCGCGGCGCTGCTGCCGTTCATCGCGATCATGTTCCTGCTGTCGCGCTGGGGGGCCGCCTGGTCGATGTGATCGGTTCGAAGCCACCGCTGATGATCGGCCCGGCCATCGCGGCGTGCGGCTTTGCGCTGTTCAGCCTGCCGTCGATCGGCGCGGTTTACTGGAGCGGATTCTTTCCGGCGATCTGCGTGCTCGGCCTGGGCATGAGCATCACGGTGGCGCCGCTGACCACCACGGCGATGAACGCGGTGGGCGCCGAGCTCGCCGGCACCGCGTCGGGGGTGAACAATGCAGTGGCGCGCGCGGCCGGGCTGCTGGCGATCGCCGCGTTCGGCATCGTGCTGACTGCAGCGTTCGACGCCCGCCTCGACGAAGCGCTCGCGCAGCTGTCGTTGCCGCCCGGCCTCGCCTCGGCCGTACTGGAACAACGCGCCAAGCTGGCCGGCATCGTGATACCCGCCGATGCACCGGCCGCCGCGGCAGCACCTTTGCAGCGCGCCATCGGCGATGCGTTCGTGGCCGGTTTTCGCTGGGTGATGTGGCTGTCCGCCGGCCTCGCCCTGCTCGGCGCACTGTGCGCGTGGCTGCTGATCGACGGCAGGGATCAGCGCGCCGCGGACTGACGCCTGGCATCACAGCCGCGCCTCGATGCGCAGGCCACGCGGGGTGAGCCAGCGTTCGATACCTTCGAACACGCCCTGCACCAGCAGCGCCAGCACGGCCGCAGGTATGGCGCCTTCCAGGATCAAGCCGATGTCATCGAGACGGATGCCGGTGAGGATCGGCTGGCCGTAGCCGCCCGCACCGATCAAGGCGGCCAGCGTGGCCGTGCCGACGTTGATCACCGCCGCGGTCTTGATGCCGGCCAGGATCGAGCGCATCGCCATCGGCAATTCCACTTCGCGCAGCCGCACGCCCGGTGGCAGGCCCAGCGCGGCCGCGGATTCACGCAGTTCCGGCGCGATGCCGACCAGGCCGGCATAGGTGTTGCGCACGATCGGCAGCAGGCTGTAGAAAAACAGCGCCGCCACCGCCGGCCACGTGCCGATGCCGAACAGCGGAATCATGAAGACGAACATCGCCAGCGACGGCACCGTCTGCAGGATGCCGGTGAGCCCGAGCACCACCTGGCCGAGCCGCTGCAGCCGCGCCGCCAGAATCCCCAGCGGGATCGCCAGCACGATGGCCAGCCCCAGCGAGAGCACCACCAGCTTCACGTGTTCCACGCTGCGCTGGAGCAGGCGCGACCAGAAACCGGCGCCATCGGCGTCCGCGCGCGCGCCGAGATAGTCAGCCGCCACCACGCCATCCTTGACGCCCTGCAGTTTCACCCGCGCATTCATGCGGCGCATCGCGTCTTCATCGATGCGGCCGGCCAGCTGGCGCAGTGCCATCACCAGGGCCGGCGCACTGCGTTCCAGCTGCAACCGGTACAGGTACACCGCTTCGTAGCGCGGGAAATAATGCCGGTCGTCCTCCAGCGTGCGCAGGTGGTAGTAGGGAATCTCCGCATCGGTGCCGTACAGGTCGATCGCATCGACGGCGCCGCTGGCCACCGCGCGATACGACAAGGTGTGATCGAGCCCGCGCACCTGCGTCTGCGGCAACCCGTAGCGCTGGCGCAGGCCCGGCCAGCCATCCGCGCGATCCATGAACTCGTTGGAAAAGCCGAAGCGCAGCCCCGGCAGCGCCAGCAGGTCGGAGATGCGGCGGATATGCAGCTGGGCCGCGCGATCGGCGCGGACGCCGAGCGCGTAGGTGTTGTTGAAGCCGAGCGAGTCGGTGATGCCGATACCCCGCGGCTTGAGTTTTGCGCGCAGGGTGGCGATGTCGGCATCCGGCGCCACGCCCTTCAGCAGCTCGTGGGTGATCGTGCCGGTGTATTCGGCATAGACGTCGATATCGCCGTGCTGCAGCGCGCTCCACAGGATGCTGGTGCCGCCCAGCTCGCGCGCATGCACCGCATCGACGCCAGCATCGCGCGCGACGATCCGCGCCACTTCGCCCAGGATCACCGATTCGGTGAACTGCTTGGAGCCGATGCGCACCGGCTGCGCCTGCAGCAGCGCTGGCAGCAGGAGCAGCACGCCGGCGTGCAGCAGCCATTTCATGGCGAGCGCACCGGCAGCCGGCGCTGCGCCTGCACAAAATGGGTGACGAAGGCCGACGCCGGACGGTCGCGCAGATCCTCGAAGCGGCCGTCCTGAACCACCGCACCGCCGCGCAGCAGCACCAGCCGCTCGGCAAACCAGACGGCCTCGGCGAGATCGTGCGTGACCACGATCACCGTCTTGCCGAGTTGATCGAAGATGATCTTCAGCTCGTCCTGCAGCTCGTGCCGCACGATTGGATCGAGCGCGCCCAGCGGCTCGTCCAGCAGCAAGGCATCGGGATCGAGCATCAGCCCGCGCATCAGGGCGACGCGCTGGCGCTGGCCACCGGACAGCTCGGCAGGGTAGCGCTCCAGCACCGCCGGGGGCAGGTGCGTCAGTGCCGCCAGCTCGTGCGCACGCTGGCGGATCCGCTGCGCGTTCCAGCCGAGGTGGCGCGGCAGCAGCGCCAGATTGCCCAGCGCCGTGAGGTGCGGGAACAGTCCGCCGTCCTGGGTCAGGTAACCGACACGTCGACGCAGCGCCAGCACGGCGCTCCGCTCGAGCACCTGGCCATCGACCCTGACGCAGCCCTGGTCGGGCCATTCCAGCCCGAGCAGCAGGCGCAGCACGGTGGACTTGCCCGAACCGCTGCTGCCGATCAGCGCGGTGGTGCTGCCCGCAGCGAACGCCAGGCTGACGTCGTCAAGCGCCAGCACGCTGCCATAGCGCTTGCTGGCATGCTCCATCGCGAAGGCTGCACGCGATGTCGCGCCGGCATCCGGCAAGCAATGTCGATCGGGCAAGGCCATGGCCCCGGACTCTAGCGCATGCCGGCGACCGCCGAAAATCGTCCGGCAGCTGCGGTTCGCACCGACGTGGATGCGGGGTCGGAGGGATCCGCGCGCGGCCGGGCGGAGGCGTTTGAAGCTGCGCTCCGTCGCGTCGCATACTGCAGCGGGGGCCAGGCTCGCTCTTCGGGTCGTGCGCGGCAACGCCCTACTCATCGCCAGAGGAGCAGCACGATGCGAAGCAAGCCGGTTCTGCTGATGCTTGGGTTGCTGGCGCTGGCCGGTTGCCAGACTGCGCCGCGCCGCCCGGCGCCGCCGGACCTGATTGGCGCGGCGACGCCCGTCGGCTTTCCGCCCAGCGTGCGGCTGGTCACCACCGACCTGTGCACGTTCACTGCATTGGCGCCGGATTTCTTCAGCGGCATTCGCACCGCGGCAACCGATGGCTCGGTCGACATCCTGGCGCTGTCCGGCGGCGGCTCGGGCGGTGCCTACGGCGCCGGTGCACTGGCAGGCATGAGCCGCGCGCATACGCGCCCCCAGTTCGAGATGGTGACCGGAGTGAGCGCGGGCGCCCTGCTGGCGCCGTTCGCGTTTCTCGGATCGACGTGGGATGCGCGCATGCAGCAAGCCTTCACCGGCGAGCGCAGCGCACGGCTGCTGCGTTCGCCTACCCGCAGCATCTTGTCCCGCCTGCTGTCGCCGCGTGGCCTGGCGCATCGCAACGCGCTGTTCCAGCTGGTCGATCACTTGGTCACGCCGGAGATGATCGATGCCGTGGCACGCGAGGCCGGCAAGGGCCGCCGGCTGGTCGTGGCCACTACCGATCTGGACAAGCACGAGACCGTGTTGTGGAACCTGGGCGAGATCGCACGGCACGGCGGCAGCGCCGCACGCAGGCTGTTTCGCGACGTGCTGGTCGCATCGGCCAGCGTGCCGGGCGTGTTTGCACCGGTGCTGATCCATGTGCGCGACGGCGCTCGTGAGTACGACGAGATGCACGTGGACGGCGGCGTCACCACCTCGGTATTCAGCACGCCGCTGATCGTCGGCGTGCAGTCGACCGAGCTGCCGCTGCTGCGCGGTGCCCACTTGTACATGATCGTCAACGGTCAGCTCGCCCGCACGCCGCATACCACGCGCTACAACACCATCGACATCCTGTCGAACGCCTTCGCCGCCGAGCTGACCTACAAGACCCGCGAGGCGATCGTGGACAACATCGCCTCGGCGAAACGGTTGGGTATGACCTTCAGCCTCACCGAGATTCCGGTCGACTACCCGCAGACCAGCTTCATCGACTTCGATCAGCAACACATGCAGGCATTGTTCGACTACGCCGCCGATTGCGCATTGCATGGGCTGCTGTGGCTGACCCCCGCGCAGTCGGTCCGGCGCAACATGATGGCGGACCAGGTGCCTGTCACAAGCCGTACGGCCTGCCCTGTCGAGGCCACGCAGCCCTGACGCGCGGGCGTTTCGCCGCACCCGCGGTTTGCCCGACGCCACACCGCCCAAGTGGTTGAACCGGTGCGCGCCAGCACGTTGCCGTTGGCCGTGCTCTGCACCGGCTCTGCCGACCGAGGCCACCGCGCGCATACTCACCCGCACCGGTCGACATCCGCTGATCGCCCCTCTGTCCGCGCGTCACGCGGTCAGAGGGAATGGACGTCCATAAGCACGGACGCTTCCGTATGGCGCTACGCTTCCGCCAACCCGCCTGCACGCCTTGCCTTTGCCGACCGAGGGCTGAAAGTAGCCGCATGGATCCTGGGACAAGTCGCGAGCGAAGCGCCGGCAATGCGCCTGGTTGAACCAGGGTTGATCCATCCCGAATGCGGGGGCAAAAAACAAAAGGCCACGCAAGAGCGTGGCCTTTTGTCGGGTGCGTGGGCGCGTTTTATTTCTTCATCAACTGCGCAAGCGTCCTGCCGAGATCCGCCGGCGACTTCACCGTGGTGACGCCGGCCTTTTCCAGCGCGGCGAACTTCGCCGCCGCGGTGCCCTTGCCGCCGGAGATGATCGCGCCGGCATGGCCCATGCGCTTGCCGGCCGGGGCCGAGGCGCCGGCGATGAACGACACCACCGGCTTGGTCACGTATTCGCCGATGAACTCGGCCGCGTCTTCCTCGGCGCTGCCGCCGATCTCGCCGACCATGATGATGCCTTCGGTCTGCGGGTCGTCCTGGAACAGCTTCAGGCAGTCGATGAAGCTGAGGCCGTTGATCGGGTCGCCGCCGATGCCGATGACCGTGCTCTGGCCGAGGCCTTCGTTGGTGGTCTGGAACACGGCTTCATAGGTGAGCGTGCCGGAACGCGAAACCACGCCGACCTTGCCCTTCTGGTGGATGTGGCCGGGCATGATGCCGATCTTGCATTCGCCGGGGGTGATGATGCCCGGGCAGTTCGGCCCGATCAGCACGATCTCCGGATGCTGCATCAGCACGTTCTTCACGCGCAGCATGTCGAGTACCGGAATGCCCTCGGTGATCGCCACGATCACCTTGATGCCCGCATCGATGGCTTCCAGGATCGAGTCGGCCGCGAACGGCGGCGGCACGAAGATGACCGACGCGTCGGCACCGGTCTCGAGCACGGCCTCATCCATCGAGTTGAAGACCGGCAGGCCGATATGCTCGGAACCGCCCTTGCCCGGGGTCACGCCGCCGACGACCTGGGTGCCGTAGTCGAGGCACTGCTGCGCATGGAAGGTGCCCTGCTGGCCGGTGAAGCCCTGCACGATCACCTTGGTGTTCTTGTTGACCAAAACGCTCATTCGATTACTCCTCAGGCCTTCGCGGCAGCGACGGCTTTCTGGGCCGCATCGTTGAGATCATCCGCCGGCGTGATCGCCAGGCCGGAGTTGGCCAGCAGTTCGCGGCCCTGATCGACATTGGTGCCCTGCAGGCGCACCACCACGGGAATCTTCAGACCCACTTCCTTCACCGCGGCGATGATGCCCTCGGCGATCAGGTCGCAGCGCACGATGCCGCCGAAGATGTTGACCAGGATGCAGCGCACCTTGTCCGAGGACAGGATCAGCTTGAACGCCTCGGTCACGCGCTCCTTGGTGGCGCCGCCGCCGACGTCGAGGAAGTTGGCCGGCTCGCCGCCGGCCAGCTTGATCACGTCCATCGTCGCCATCGCCAGGCCGGCGCCGTTGACCATGCAGCCGATCGAGCCGTCCATGGTCACGTAGTTGAGGTTGTACTGCACGGCGGCCGCCTCGGCGGCATCCTCCTGGCTCAGGTCGCGCATCGCGGCCAGATCCGGATGGCGGAACTCGGCGTTGTCGTCGGAGTTGACCTTTCCGTCGAGCGCGGCGAGGTTGCCGTCTTCGAGCACGGCCAGCGGGTTCAGCTCGACCAGGGCCAGGTCCTTCTCGTTGAACAGCTTGTACAGGCCCAGCATGATCTTGGTGAGCTGGTTGACCTGCTTGGCGGTCAGATCCATGGCGAAGCCGAGCTGGCGGCACTGGTACGGCTGCAGCCCCTCGACGAAGTCGATCACGATGGTGTGGATGTCTTCGGGCGTGTCCTTGGCGACCTGCTCGATGTCCACGCCGCCGTGCTTGGAGGCGATGAACGAGACGGCCTTGGAATCGCGGTCGACCAGGATCGACAGGTACAGCTCGCGGGCGATGTCGGTGGCGTCGGTCACCAGCACCAGGTTCACCGGCAACGCGCGGCCGGCCGACTGGTAGGTTTCCATGTGGGTGCCGAGCATGCCTTTGGCGGCGGCGCGAACGTCGTCGAAGCTGCGGCAGAACTTGACGCCGCCGGACTTGCCGCGGCCGCCCGCATGGATCTGCGCCTTGACCATCCATTGCGTGCCACCGAGTGCCTTGGCGGCGTCGACGGCAGCGTCGGGGGAATTGGCGATCTTGCCCGGCGGCACGGCGATGCCGTATTGCGCGAACAGTTCTTTGGCCTGGTATTCGTGGAAATTCATTCGATACCTCGAGCGAACGGAAAAACGATGGCGGCCGCACGCTGGCACATCGGCGTGGGTCAGGAAGGTCGGACGGCGGATGGACGCACTGCCGGCATGCGATGCGCCCTGCGTGCTGGCAGAAACCGCGCCATGCGGCCGCCCATTTTCGCGGAAGCGGACGGCAATGGAAAGGGCAGCCGGTTTTCTGCCGGCGCAAAGGCCGGTTTGACGCGCCCTGGCCCGGCGGCAAGCGCCGATCAGCCCGTCTATACTCGACCGGAACCGCCCCTGGAGTGCCCAGCAACGTGTCCAGTACACCGTCCTTCGCTGCCGCCACTGCCGGTGCCGTCACGGTTCGTCACGAACTGTCGTTCCTCAACGGCTTCCGGCTGGTGCAGGCGCTGGTGTATGTCGGTCTTGCGTTCGGCCCGGCGGGCATGGGCTGGCCCGAACTGGCCACCCCGGGTTTCGCCCGCGCCGTGGCCATGGCCTATCTGCTCTTTGCACTGCTGGCGGTGCTGCTGAACCGGCGCAGCATGCCGTACGCGCGAACGGCGGTGGCGTCGGCGCTGGTGGTGGACATCGCCGCCGCCGTGCTGGCGATTGCGGCGATGCACGATGCGCGCATCGGCATCGCGATGATGCTGGCGGTGAATCTCAGCGCCGGCGCGCTGGTGCTGCCGTTGCGACTGTCCACCTTCTTTGCCGCGCTGGCCACGCTGGGCATGCTCGGGCACACCTTCTTCGGATCGTCGTCCGACCACCCCGGCGACCGCGATCTGCTGGAAGCGGCGCTGTTCGGCCTGGCCTACTTCGCTACTACCACGCTGTGCCACGTGCTCGGGCGGCAACTGCGTGCCACCGAGGCGCTGGCCGAGCAACGCAGCACCGACCTGGCCAATCTGGCCCAGGTCAACGAGCTGATCATCCGCCGCATGAAGACCGGCGTGCTGTTGGTCGACGACGCCAACCGCATCCACCAGATCAACGAATCGGCGTGGATGCTGATGGGCAACCCCGGCGCCGACCAGCGTGACCTCGGCCAGCTGGCGCCGGAGCTGTCGCGCCGGCTGTACCACTGGATGACCTCCGGCAAGCTGGACGAGACCGCCACCCAGCTCGCCGACGGCGTGCCCGAGGTGGTGCCGCGCTTCACCCGGCTCGCGCCGAACGACGATTCGCACGTACTCATCTTTCTCGACGACACTTCGTTGCTGTCGCGCCGCGCCGAGGAGCTCACGCTGACCTCGCTGGGCCGGTTGTCCGCCTCCATCGCGCACGAGATCCGCAACCCGCTGGCCGCGATCCGCTACTCGGCGCAGCTGCTGGCCGAGTCCAAGAGCATGGACAGCACCGACCAGCGCATGGTCGAGATCATCAACAACCACTGCATCCGGCTCAACGAGATTATCGAGAACATCCTGCAGCTGTCGCGCCGTGAGCGCTCGCGGCCGGAGACGCTCGATCTCGGCCAGTGGGCGCAGGCCTTCGTCGAGGAATACAGCCAGGGCAACGACCTGGGCGCCGATTCGCTGCGGGTGATCGCCAGCAGCGGTGCGCCGGTGGCCGCGGTGGCCGACCCGCAGCAGCTGCAGCAGGTGGTATGGAACCTGGTGCAGAACGCACTGCGCTACGGCCGCCTGCCGGGTGAACCGGCACGGGTGATGGTGGTGACCCGGCAGGGCGAACATGGCGTGCCGATCCTGGAAGTGATCGACCGCGGCCCCGGCATCGCGCCGAAAGTGGCCGCGCAAATCTTCGAACCGTTCTACACCACCCACGAATACGGCACCGGCCTGGGCCTGTACCTGGCCCGGCAGATGAGCGATGCGAACCAGGCGGCGCTGGAATATGTGCGCGTGGCCGGCGGCGGCAGCTGCTTCCGGCTGGTGCTGACCCCACCGGCGCGCAGCCCGGCCGACGCCACCGACACCGCCCAGGTCGCCACGCGCTGAGCCTGGACCGGGCGAAGCCGGACGGGACATCCAGACTGCTGCCCGGCAACCGCCCGCGCCTCGAAAGCCCGCGAACGAACGATGCGCGGTTTGCTCAGGTAGAACGCACGACGAGACTGACCGGCAGGCATTCGGAGGTTGCGGGCTCGCCTTCGATCAGCGCCAGCACCTTGCGCGCGAGCAGCATGCCGCCTTCCTGCCAGTCCTGCCGCACCGAACTCAGCGGCGGCAGGAAGCTGGCGGCCAGCGGCATGTCGTCGTAGCCAACCACTGAGACGTCGCCAGGCACCGAGCGCCCCAGCTCCAATGTGGCGCGGATCGCGCCCATCGCCAGCAGGTCGTTGCAGGCGAAGATCGCATCGAAGCCGACCTTGCGCGCGTGCAGCGAGCGCACCGCATCCATGCCCGAATCCAGCGTGAATTCATCGCGCCGCATCAGCAGAGGCTTGATCCCGTGCACCGCCAGCGCATCGACGAAGCCACTCAGGCGCTCATAGATTTCCGGGTGGCTGGGGTTGCCGACGAATACCGGCCGGCGCCGGCCCAGCGCGATGAAATGATCCGCCACCGCTGCCCCGCCGCGGCGGTTGTCGCTGCCCACCACGACGTGCGTATCGCTCTGCGACTGAGCGCCCCACACCACCATCGGCAGGCACAGCTTGTCGAAGCGGCGCACCGCATCCTGGTGCGCGCCCTGGCCCAGCAGAATCAAGCCATCGGCGGCCTGCACGGCCGCCGCGGTGGCGCCTTGCCGCGTGGTCAGCAGCACGCTGAAACCGGCCGCGGTCAGCTCCTGCGAAATGCCCCCCAGCAGCACCAGCGGGTACGGGTCGAACATGGTGCGATCGGTGGATGGCTTCATCTCCACGATCACCGCCACCGTGTGGCTGCGGCGCAGGCGCAGATTGCGCGCGCTGATGTTGAGCTTGTAGCCGTGTTCGCGTGCCAGCGCCTGGATCCGCTCGCGCGTTTCCGGATTGACCAGCGGGCTGTCGCCCAGCGCACGCGACACCGTGATCTTGGACACCCCGGCCAGCTGCGCCAGATCGGCCATGGTCAGGCCGCCTGACGCGTTTTTGCGCGCGCCTGTCTTGCTCAACTATCTGATTCCCTTGACTGGCTGGCCGATCCCGTGCCGCGACGCTGCCGGACTGCAGCGATGCCCCGGACCGGCTTGCAGTGTGTCGACATTCGTCCCGCCGATGCAACCACGCCCACCTCGCTTGGCCGCGCCAGACACCCTGCGGACGTACCAGCCAACCCGTGCCCAACCCGCCTGGCCACCCGAAATAGCAGCTTTCCCGAGCCGGTCCAACAAAATGTTATCGGTATCTTGATACCGATAACATTTAATGCGAAGCTCGCCGCCAGCCGCAGCCCCCGGGCCAGCCAGCCCGACACCTTCAGGCAGAGAACAGGAATTCCCAGTGGATCACTTTGCAGTGGTGCCGCTCGACACCCAGGTGCCGGCCATCGACGAGAAGGCCGCGATCGATCCGTGGCTGCTGCTGCGCCATGGCACCGATCCGGCGGGCTTCGCCCAGGACGAGAGCCTGTTTGCGCTCGCCAACGGCACGCTCGGCGTGCGCGGCAATCTGGAGGAGTGCGACAGCCCCAGCCAGGCCACCTTGCTGTCCGCGGTATGGGAACGCACGCCGATCGACTACCACGAACGCTTCCCCGGCTTCGCCAGCCATACCGACACGCGCATCCCGGTGGCCGACGCTGCGCGTATCCATCTGCGGCTGGGCGATACGCCGGTACGGCTCGATCAGGGCGAATGGCTGCATTTCGAGCGCGCGCTGGATCTGCGCAACGGCAGCTACCGGCGCCGGCTGCGCTGGCGATCGCCCGAAGGCGCCACGCTGGAGATCGAGGCCGAGCGCATCGTGAGCCTGCACGATGCCGGGCTGCTGGCGATCCACTATCGGGTGCGCTCGCTCGACTACGCCGGGCCGATCACGCTGGAGTCCTCGATCAGTACCGCGCGCGAAGCGGCCGGCCAGGGTTTCGACCCGCGCATCGGCAGCCGCATCGACGGCGGCCTGAGCACCGTCGACGCCTGCGCAGAAGAGGATCTCGCCTGGGTCGGCCAGCAAACCACCCACAGCGGCATCGGGCTGGTTTGCGCGCAACGCCACCAGCACGCCGGCGACTTGCAGTTCCGCTACGCGAACCTGGCACCGCACGGCGTGCTCCAGGTCTACGAAGGCATGCTTGCGCCGGGCCAGGCCGTCACGCTGGACAAGTACGTCGCGTATGCCTTCACCGCGCCGCTGGCAGGCGATCCGCAAGACAGCCTGCTCGCGCGTGCAAGGAGCCAGCTGGACACGGCCATCGCGCTCGGCTACCCCGCGCTGTTGGCGCGGCAGGCCCAGGCGTTGTCTGCGCTGTGGGCGCGCGCCGATCTGGCGATTGACGGCGATCCGGCGACCGAACAGGCGCTGCGCTTCAACCTGTTCCACGTGTTCCAGTCCAGCAGCCGCGACAGCCACGGCACCGCCGCCGCCAAGGGGCTCACCGGCGAGGGCTACGAGGGCCACTATTTCTGGGACGCCGAGGTGTTCATGCTGCCGGTGCTGGCCACGCTGGCGCCGCAACTGGCACGCGCCATGCTCACCTGGCGCTTCCGCACGCTGGACAATGCGCGCCGCCACGCGCGCGAACTCAATCACCCGCGCGGTGCGCTGTACGCCTGGCGCACGATCAGCGGCGACGAGTGCTCGTCATATTTCCCCAGCGGGTCGGCGCAGTACCACATCAACGCGGCGGTGGCGTGGGCGATCCGGCTCTATGTCGACGCCAGCGGCGACGATGCGTTTCTGCTCGAATGCGGCGCCGAGATGCTGTTCGAGACCGCGCGCATCTGGCTGGAGATCGGACATTTCAGTGCCCGCCACGGCAATGCATTTTGCATCCGCGAAGTTACCGGCCCGGACGAGTACTCCGCCCTCGTCGACAACAACCATTACACCAACCGGCTGGCGCAGCGGCATCTGCACGATGCGGCTGCCGTCGCCGACTGGATGGCGCTGGCCCATCCGGCCGAACACGCGGCCCTGGCCGAACGGATCGAACTGCGCGCCGACGAATCCACCGAGTGGCGCCGGGCTGCCCGGGCAATGCACCTGCCGGTCGACCCCGCGCTCGACATCTTTCCGCAGGACGACGGCTTCCTCGACAAGCCGCGCATGCCCGCCATGCCCGCCACCGCCCCAAGCCGGCAGCCGCTGCTGCTGCGGCTGCATCCGCTCACCCTGTACCGCCACCAGGTATGCAAGCAGGCCGACACATTGCTGGCCCTGATGCTGGCGGGCGAGCAGGTCGATGTCGCCGCCAAGCGCCGCAACTTCGACTATTACGAAGGTGTCACCGTCCACGATTCGACCTTGTCGGCCTCCACCTTCGCGGTGATGGCCGCCGAAGTGGGCCACGCCGAAAAGACGCACCGCTACTTTATGGACACCTTGCGCGTCGACCTGGACGACCTGCACGGCAACGCGGCGCACGGCTTGCACATGGCGGCGATGGCGGGCAGCTGGCTCGCCCTGACCTGGGGCTATGGCGGCCTGCGCGTGCACGGCGGCCTGCCCGCCCTGGCGCCCAAGTTGCCGGCGGCCTGGCGCAGCTACCGCTTCGGCCTGCGCTGGCGCGATGCACATCTGCGCATCGAGGTCGATGGCGCGGGCGTGCTGTACACACTGACCGAAGGAAGCGCCCTCACCTTCCTGCACGACGGCCTGCCGCAGCGCCTGCATGCCGGGCAGCCGCTGCGCCTGCCATGCGTCGGTTTTGCAGAGGCCGAGCCGGCGCCGCTGCCGCCATTGAAAGCGGTGATCTTCGACCTGGATGGCGTGATAGCCGACACCGCGGTGGTGCATCACGCGGCCTGGAAGCGCCTGGCCGAGGAGATCGGCGTGCCCTTCGACGAGGCCACCGGCGAGCGCATGAAAGGGGTAGACCGGCGCGGCTCGCTGGAGATCCTGCTGCAGGCCGCCACGCGCTCCTTTACGGAGGACGAGAAGCACGCGCTGGCTGCACATAAGAACGACTACTACCGCGCACAGATCGAGCGTTTCGGACCGCAGGACCTGTTGCCCGGCGCGCGCTCCGCGATCGAACAGGTGCGCCAGGCCGGGCTCAAGGTGGCGCTGGCCTCGGCCAGCCGCAATGCCGGCTTGCTGCTGGAGCGCCTCGGCATCGCCGACTTGTTCGACGTCGTCGTCGACGCCAACCGGATCAGCCGCTCCAAGCCCGATCCGGAAATCTTCCTCGCTGCGGCAAGCGCCTTGGGCGTGGCGCCGAACGAGTGCATGGGCGTCGAAGACGCCGTGGCTGGCATCGCCAGCATTCACGCCGCGGGGATGGCGGCGGTGGGAATCGGTCAGGCATCGGCGTTGGCCGAGGCGGATCTGGTGTTACCGGACATCGCGGCATTCGATATTCAGATGGTTACCACAAACCGAACGGCGAACAGGCGCAAACATGCCGCCTGACATGCCGACCAGAACTCAAACTGATGGGGAGGACGTGACATGGGCAACAACAAGCAACTGACTCGATTGATGCTGTCGGCGGCCATAGCGGGCATTCTCGTGTCCGCCACGGCCATGGCCCAGGACAGCACGCAAACGCAGGGTACGGCGACCGCGCCGGCAAGCGCCCGCAAGACTTCGCAGCAGAAGGCGGCCGAGGCCAAGACCACCACAACCCTGCAACAGGTGGTGGTGACCGGTTCGGCGACCGGTGTGAAGAAGATCGACGCCAGCTACACGCTCACCACGGCGAACGCCGAGCAGATCAAGATGGCCAACCCGAAGAGTACCGCTGATCTACTGAAGATCTCGCCCGGTCTATGGCCTGAATCCACCGGCGGCCAGACTGGCGCCAACATCGAGATCGCCGGCTTCCCGGGCGGCGGCGATGCCCCCTACTTCTCCACCCAGCTGATGGGCTCGCCGCTGTACGGCATGCCCACACTGTCGTTCTTCGAGACCACCTCGATCTTCCGCCTCGACGACACCGTGGAGCGCGTGGAAATCCTGCAGGGCGGCCCGTCGGTAGTGTTCGGCGACGGCCAGATCGGCGCCACCGCAAACTTCATGCTGAAACAGGGCACCGAAGTGCCGTCCGGCAGTATCGGCGTCACCTATGGCTCGGAAAACCTGAAGCGCGTCGACGGCTTCTACGGTTTTCCGATCGCCGCCAACTGGTACGGCAGCGTGGGCGGCTTCTATCGCGATTCCGATGGCGTGCGCGATCCGCAGTTCGCGGCCGACAAGGGTGGCCAGTTCACCGCCACGCTGACCCATGATTCCGACAGCGGAACGATGATGTTCTACGCCCGCCGGCTGGACGACAAGAACCAGTTCATCACACCGATCCCGCTGATCCAGAACGGCACCGACAACTTCAGCGCCTACCCGGGCTTCGACCCGCTCAAGGACACCTACAACAGCAAATACATCCAGCACGTCCATCTCGCCGGCTATCCGGGCGGCGGCACCAACGCCGACCTCGCCAACGGCCGCGGCGCAAAGATGAACTTCTTCGGCGGCAACTTCGACTACGACCTGGGCAGCGGCTGGACGATCAGCGACAAGTTCCTCATCGATGCCGGCGACGTCGACACCAATGCGCTGTTCTCCGGCTCCAACCCGGCCACCTTGAACGACGAGCTGTACAACACCCCGACCAGCCAGGGTGGCTTCGGGCTTCCGGCCGGTTCGGCCACGGCGACCTACGCCGGACCGGGCGGCGGCGGCGCGGTCGACCCGAACCAGAGCGTGATCCACCAGGGCTGGTGGTACATCCACAAACACCTGAAGAACATCAACAACGACTTCCGCCTCAGCAAGGAGATCTTCGAGGGCAACACGCTGACGGCGGGCGTGTACCTGGCGCACTACACGATGGACGACAAATGGGCGCTCGGCAACCAGATGCTGATGACGAATACGCCCAACGCGCGCCCCATCATGGTGAGCTACAACGACGCGGGCACCATCAAGCAGCTGACCGACAACCAGGGCTTCCTGGACAACGGCGGCTTCAACATCGCCCAGCACGGCAAGGCCACCAACAAGGCGTTCTACCTCTCCGATTCGTGGCGCGTGGGCCCGTGGCTGTTCGATGCCTCGGCGCGTCTGGAGAACCAGGACGCGACCAACAACGTGTGCAATCTCACCAACGTCGATCTGGACGGTGATCCGAACACGCTCTACAACAACTCCGTACCCGTGTGTAACGGCACTTTCGCCAACACCAACTACAACAAGACCCACACCTCGTGGACCGTCGGCGCCAACTACGAGCTGGCCGACAACATGAGCGTGTACGTGCGCGCCAACAAGGGCGTGCATTTCGCCGACTTCGACAACGGCATCCGCGGCGCCACCACCGGCAACACCGCGCCGGTGCAGAAGATCCAGAACCTCGAGGGCGGCTTCAAATACCAGTCGGATCTGATCTACGCCGACATCAGCATCTACCACAAGCAGTTCAATGGCCTGTCGTTCCAGCCCACGGACGGCGCCGGCACGCCGGTGGGAGCGCCGGCGCTGTACGGCTCGGACTCCAAGGGCATCAACCTGTCCGGCGCGATCACCCCGATCGAGAACCTGAAGCTGATGCTGGTGGCCAACTACCTCGACGGCCACTACTCGCACAACAATTCCTGCTTCGTTTTCACCAACCTGGTCACCGGCGTCAGCGGCTGCCAGTTCATCAATGGCGAGCAGTTGCAGCGCCAGCCTAAGGTCCACTATGCGTTCACGCCGAGCTACCGGATGCCCTTCTCGTGGGGTGACGTGACCGCCTTCGTGACGTTCACCCATGTGGGCCCGCATACGCAGGATCAGTCGGGCCTGCAGCAGCTCGGCAGTTACAAGACGTGGGACTTCGGCGTGATCGCCAACGTCGAGAAGAACTGGCAGCTGCGCCTGCAGGGCACCAACATCACCAACGAGCTGGGGCTGACCGAAAGCAACTCGCGTATCTTCGGCACGGCTGCTGCCGGCGGCGTGATCCTCGCACGGCCACTGGAAGGCCGTGAGGTCAACTTCGAGGTGAAGTACCTGTTCTGAGTCTGAAGTTGGTGCAGGATGCGTGGTCCGGATCGAACCCTCAGAGCGATCCGGACCACGCCACTCCAAAACGTCGTGACTTCGCCGAGGTGGCCGTGAACCGAATCCGCATGATCGTCGCGCTGGCGCTGATCTACATGATCTTCGCGATCCTGCTCAACAGCGTCGGCACGGTGATCCTGCAGTCGATCGCCACCTTCGGCATCGACAAGCCGGAAGCCAGCGCGCTGGAGCGCTACAAGGACCTCACCATCGCGGCCACCTCGTTCCTGGTCGCCTCATTCCTGCCGATGTTCGGCTACCGGCGTTCGATGATGCTGGCCCTGGCCATCGTCGGCGGCGCCTGTCTGCTGATGCCGCTCTACCCCGGTTTCCTGACCACGCGGCTGTTGTTCGCCTGTGTGGGCATCGCGTTCGCGATGACCAAGGTCTGCGTGTACTCCTCGATCGGCCTGCTCACCACCCATCGCGTCGCGCACTCGCGGCTGACCAATACCATCGAAGGCCTGTTCATGGTCGGCGTGCTCGCCGGCAACTGGATATTCAGCGCCTTCGTCGATTCGACCAATCCGGGCAACCCGGTGTGGGTCAACGTGTACTGGGTGCTGGCCGCCGCTTGCGCGCTGGTCATCCTGCTGCTGGCGGGCAGCCGGCTCGACGAGAGCCCGGCGCATGCCCACGGGCACAACAACTCATTCTCCGACTCGCTGCTGGAGATGCTGCAGCTGTTCGTTCGACCGCTGGTGTATGTGTTCCTGGCCTCGGCGTTCCTGTATGTGCTGATCGAGCAGAGTTTCGGCACCTGGCTGCCCACCTTCAACAACGAGATCCTGAAGCTGCCGAACGCGATGAGCATCCAGTTCGCCAGCATCCTTGCCGGCATGACCGCATTGGGCCGGATCGGGGCAGGCATCGTGCTCAAGCGCGTACGCTGGCATACGCTGCTCAACGTGTGCGTGGTGGGGATGGGCGTGCTGGTGGTGGTGGTGCTGCCGCTGGCGCGCGGCGTCGTGGCACGGCCGCACGTGGGCTGGTTCAACGCGCCGGCCGCCGCTTACCTGATCCCGCTGCTCGGCCTGCTGATGGCGCCAATCTACCCGGTGATCAACTCGGTCGCGCTCAGTTCACTGCCCAAGCCGATGCACGCGGCCATGACCGGGCTGATCGTGGTGTTCTCCGCGCTCGGCGGCACCATGGGTTCGTACATCACGGCGCGGGTGTTCGCCCGCTTCGACGGCATCCACGCGTTCTATTTTTCGCTGCTGCCGATGACGCTGATCCTGATCACGTTGTTCTTCTTCAAGCGCGAGACCGACCGCGCTGCCGTCGTGGCCGTCTCGCCGGCGGAAGCGCTGCCATGAGTCCCGGCCGCCGGGCGCTGCCAGCCGCAAGGTTCGCTGCGAGCGTTGCTCGAACTGCATCCCTGCTGCCGCCCTGCGCCCCGACCCGAGGAGCCGTGCCGAAATGATCCCGCTACGCCACCACCTGCTTCCCGGCATTGCGCTCGGCCTGTTGCTGGCCAGTGCAAGCGCCCGTGCGACCGCCACCGATCCCGGCTTCCTGCTCACAGGCACCGCGGAAAATTTCGGCACGTATTTCCCCAGCTACCTGGCCAACGGCTATTTCTCCACGATGACCTCGGTGCGCGGCACCGAGGGCAACCGTGCGTACATGGTCGCGTTCATGGATTACAAGCCGGACGACATCGCGCGCCCCGCCGCGATCCCCGGCTGGAGCGAGATCGACTACAACCCCGGCGGCGGCTGGCTCAATTCGACCCGCATCGACAAGAAGATCTTCGCCGACTATGCGCAGACGCTGGACATGCACGACGGCACGCTGTCGACCAGCTACCGCTTCGTGTACGCGAACAAGTCGACCGACATCAAGGTCACCACGTTCGTCAGCCAGGCCTCGAACCACCTGGCGGCGACGCAGCTTGCCATCACGCCGCAGTTCGACGGCAGCGTGCAGCTGACCTTTCCGATCCGGCTGTGGTCCGAACACCAGCCGCGCTTCCCGATCGCCAGCATGAGCGGCGACGAGATGATCGCCGCGGTGATCGCCAGCGGCCAGACGCTGGACAACAAGCCGGTGCCGACGCCCGACCGCGCCGCCGTGTGGTACCCCGGCTACACCCGCGTGCTGGCCAGCGACGGCGACACCAAGGAACTGACGCTATGGCTGGACGGCCGCGCCGAACACGGCCTGACGATGGCCGAGGCGGCGGCGATCGGGCTGCCGCCGGGCCTCGCGATCGAAAGCGTGAAGCTGGAAAAAGGCCCGTACAAGCTGTCGCTCGACCTCACCGCCAGGGTGCAGAAGGGCAAGACCTACGTCTTCACCAAATACATCGCCGCGTCGCGGCAGGACTGGGGCGGCGACGCCCGCGACAATGTGGCGTTGGCCAAGGCCGCGCGCCAGAAGGGCTTCGCCGCGTTGCTCGCCGAACACCAGGCCGCCTGGCACGAGCTGTGGACGTCCGACATCGTGGTCGATGGCGATCCGGACGTGCAGCGCGCCGTGCATTCGGACCTTTACTACCTGCTGTCCAACTCTACCGTGGGCACGGCCTGGCCGATGGGTGCCTGCGCGCTGACCCCGGGCTACGCCGGCCACGCCTTCTGGGACAGCGATTCGTGGGTGTTCCCCGCCCTGCTCCTGCTGCACCCGGAACGCGCCAAGCCGATCGTGATGTTCCGCGCGCGCACCATGCAGCCCGCGCGCGAGCGGGCCAAGCAGTACGGCGTGAAAGGCACCATGTACCCGTGGGAGGCCGACCCGGAAACCGGCGTCGACCACACGCCGCACTTCGCCTACGGCGTGTTCCGCGAGATCCACGTCAACGCCGACATCGCGATCGCGCAGTGGCAGTACTACCTCGCCACGGGCGACGACGCCTGGCTGAAGCAGCAGGGCTGGCCGGTGATCCGCGAGATCGCGCAGTTCTGGATCAGCCGGGTCACCTACGACAAGGCGCAGGACCGCTACGAGATCCACCACGTCACCTCGCCCGACGAAGCCTACGACGACGTGCCGAACGACTCGTTCACCAATGCCGCCGCGCGCAAGTCGCTGCAGATCGCGATCAAGGCCGCGAAGCTGGTCGGCGCCGCGCCCGATCCGCAATGGGCCGCGATCGCCGCGAAGATGTACATCCCGTTCGACCAGAAGAACCAGCGCCATCTCGACTTCGACGCCTCGGTACCGCACGACAAGATCACCTGGATGGGCTCGTCGCTGGCCTGGCTGATGTATCCGAACCTGGACCTGCCGATGTCGCCGCAGGTGCGCCGCAATGACTTCGCGTTCCAGCTGCACGAACTGAAAGTGCATGGCGACGACCCGAACGAGATGATGATGGTGATGCTCGCCGTCGGTGCGGCCGAACTGGGCGACAGCAAGGCCGCCGGCGAGTGGATCCAGCGCAACCTGGTCGGCTTCCTGAAACCGCCGTTCAACGTGCGCACGGAAACCGTCGCCAACAACGCGGGCTACATCCTCGCGACTTCGGCCGGCTTCGTGCAGAGCTTCGTCTACGGTCTCAGCGGCCTGCGCATCGAGGACGACAGCCTGGCCGAAGCGTATGCGCCGGTGCTGCCGTCGGGATGGACATCGCTGACGCTCAAGCGCATCACGTTCCGCGGCAAGCGCTACGACATCCGCATCGATCGCGATGCCGGCGGCAAGGCAAGGCTGACCCGAACGGCGCTGTGAGGCGGAGGCATCGCACCATGAAGCGACGACACCAGACCTTCTGCCGGCTCATCGCACTGGGCGCCTGTGGCGTCGCTGCAATAGCGCGCGGGCAGACCGATCCCGGCTTCCTGCTGACCGCCACCGCGAAAGACTTCACCAATTATTTTCCCGGCCAGTTGGCCAACGGTTATCTCTCCACCTTCACCGCACCGCGCGGCACCGAGGGCAATCTCGCGTATCTGGTCGCTTTCATGGATTACACGAAGGACGACATCGCGCGACCTGCGGCCATTCCCGGCTGGACCGAGATCGACTACAGCACCGGCCAGTCCGCCGCCGGCCATTTCTGGATGAATCAGGTCGATCTCTCGCCGGCGGTATTCCAGGACTACCGGCAGACGCTGGATCTGCACGACGCCACCCTGACCACGCGCTACCGCTACCTCGATCACGGCAGGACCACGGCGGTCGAAGTGACGACTTTCGTCAGCCAGGCTTCGTCGCACCTGGCCGCCACGCGACTCTCGATGACGCCGGACTTCGACGGCGAGATCGAGCTTTCGTTCGCGCTCAACACCTGGGCACCGCATCTGCCGCGCTTCGCGCTGGGCAAGCTGAGCGGCGAGCAGATGCAGGAACAGGTCGCCTCGCGCAACCTGAAACTGCAGGCGATTCCGCCCGCGACGCCGGACCGCGCGCCGCTGTGGTACCACGGCGACACCCACGTGCTCGACAGCGACGGCGATGAGCACGACCTCACGCTCCGGCTCGACGGCCGCGCCGAACGGGGCCTGGCGATGGCCGAGGCCGCGGCGATCCAGTTGCCCGACGGCGTGAAGCCGCGCGAATCGCGGTTCTACCGCAGCGACTACCGCCTGGCCCTGAACCTGCGCGTGCCGGTGCACAAGGGCATCAGCTACACCTTCACCAAGTACGTCGCCGCGTCGCGCCAGGGCTGGGGCGGCGACGCCAAGGCCGATCTCGCACTGGCGAAGGCGGCGCGAGGTGCGGGATTCGCGAAGCTGCTGGCGGCGCACCAGGCGGCATGGCACGAGCTGTGGCAGACCGACATCCGCATCGACGGCGATCCGCAGGCGCAGCGGATCGTTCACTCCGACTTGTACTACCTGCTGTCCAATTCGACCCGCGACACGGCGTGGCCGATCGGCGCCTGCGGCATGACCACCGGCTATGCCGGGCACGCCTTCTGGGACAGCGATTCGTGGGTGTTCCCGGCACTGTTGCTGCTGCATCCGCAACGGGCGAAGTCGCTGGTGATGTTCCGCAGCCGCACCCTGCCGGCCGCCGAACAACGCGCGCGCGAACGCGGCCTGCGCGGCGCGATGTATCCGTGGGAGGCCGATCCGCAGAACGGCAGCGAACAGACCCCGCACTTCGCCTACGTGCTGGGCAAACGCGAGATCCACGTCAACGCCGACATCGCGATCGCGCAATGGCAGTACTACCTGGCCGGCGGCGACAAGGCCTGGCTGGAGCAGCATGGCTGGCCGGTGATCCGCGCCGTTGCGGAGTTCTGGGCCAGCCGGGTGACATACAACGCGCCGCAACAGCGTTATGAAATCCTGCACGTCACCTCGGTCGACGAGGATTACAACGACGTGCCGAACGACACCTTCACCAACGTCTCCGCGGCCAAGGCGCTGCGCATCGCCAGCGCCGCCGCGAAGATCGTGGGTGCCACCCCCGATCCGCGCTGGGCAGACATCGCTGCGCGCATGGTTGTACCGTTCTCCGCGAAGGACGGCCATCACCTGGACTTCGACCCCAACGTGCCGCACGGCATCGACTCCTGGGGCGGCAGCGCCCTGCCGATGCTGGCGTATCCCTCGCTCGACCTGCCGATGGACGCAGGCTTGCGCCGGCGCGACTTCGACTATGCGCTGGCGCCGATCCGTCATTCGCAGCGCGACCCCAACAGCATGGGGCTGGCGCCGACCTCGATCGCCGCCGCCACCCTGGGCGACGGCGCCGAGGCCAACGCGTGGTTCCAGCGCAACATCACCGCAAACGTGCTGAAACCGCCGTTCAACGTGCGCACCGAAACCGCCAACAACAACACCGGCTACTTCCTCACCGCCGCCGCGGGGCTGCTGCAGAACGTCGTCTACGGCTTCTCCGGCCTGCGCATCGAGCAGGACGGGCTGGTCGAGGCGTACGCGCCGATGCTGCCGCCGCGGTGGACATCGCTGACGCTCAGGCGCATCGCCTTTCGCGGCAAGCTCTACGACATCGCGATCAGCCGCGATGCCAACGGCAAGGCCAGGTTGAGCCGCACCTTGCGCACCACCCCATGAACCGGGAGCAGCACACATGATCAACCCATCCAGCCCCGCTTGCGCAAAGACCCCTGCCGCCATTGTCCGGCATCATCGCTTGATGAAGACGCTGGCCACGCTGCTGCTGTTTTCCGCTACCGCAGCATCGGCCATGCCGGCCACGCCGAATCCCGCGAAGACGCGCGCCTACATCGACAAGGCCTGGACCACCCTGACGCGCTCGATGGACGATTGCCGCTCGCTGACCGACACCAAGGTGGCTGGTCATCCGGTGCTGTACCTGCCGACGAACCTGCCCATGCCGGCGCAAAGGGCCGACATCGGCAAGCGCTGCGGCGTGGACGTGCGCAAGCTGCCGCGCGCGATCGACCGGCTTGGCGACATCGACGCCACGAAGCTGTCCGCTCAAGGCCTGCTGTATCTGCCGCACCCCTACGTCGTACCGGGCGGCTTCTTCAACGAGATGTACGGCTGGGACAGCTACTTCATCGTGATCGGCCTGGCCGCCGATCGGCGCACCGCGCTGGCGAAGGACATGGTCGACAACGCGTTGTTCGAAGTGGAGCACTACGGCGGCGTGCTCAACGCCAACCGCACCTATTACCTCAGCCGCTCGCAGCCGCCGTTCCTCAGCGCGATGATGGCCACCGTGCTCGACGATCCGGCGAGCTTTCCCGATGCCGAGGCAAGGCGCGCCTGGCTGGTCCGCGCGTATCCGCTGGCCGTGCGCAACCACGACATCTGGACGCGGCCCGAACACCGCGCCGGCGACACCGGACTCGCGCGCTACTATGACCTGGGCAGCGGCCCCGTGCTGGAAGCGCACGACAGCAAGTACTACCTCGGCGTCATCAAGTGGCTGCGCGCGCATCCGGCCGATGATCCCGGCTATCTCATCAAGGCACCGCAACATCCGGACGATGCCGAGGCGGCTCGCCTGCAGCAGGCGAGCTGCGACCTGCGCGCCTCCAAGGTCTGCGCCGGCGCGTGGTTCGACGGCTACCGCCTCACCGCGGACTATTTCCACGGCGACCGCGCCATGCGTGAATCCGGCTTCGACACCAATGCGCATTTCGGACCCTTCGGCGGCTCGACCCATCATTACGCCGACGTCAGTTTGAACAGCCTGCTCTACCGCTACGAGGGCGATCTGCACGACTTTGCCTTGCAGCTGGGCAAGGCCGGCGACGCCGAACGCTGGAGCCAGGCGGCCGAAGCGCGCAAGGCGGCGATGAACAAGTACCTGTGGCGTCCTGAGTCCGGCATGTACCGCGACTACGACTTCGTGGCCGGCAAGCCTTCGCCTTATCCCTACATCACCACGTTCTATCCGCTGTGGGCCGGCGCCGCCTCCGCGCAGCAGGCCGCCGCGGTGCGCGGCCAGCTGGCCGTCTTTGAACGCCTGGGCGGCCTGAGCATGGACAACCGCCCCGCCGGCGTGCAGTGGGGCGACCCGTTCGGCTGGGCGCCGACCAACTGGCTGGCCGTGGCCGGCCTGGATGCCTACGGCTTCCACGACGACGCGCGGCGCATCGCCGGCAAGTTCACCGCCACGGTGGACCGCGGCTTCGCCGACGACGGCACGATCCGCGAGAAATACAACATGGCGTTGGGCAATGCGGATGTGAAGGTCAGCGCCGGCTACAGCCAGAACGTGATCGGCTTCGGCTGGACCAATGGCGTGTACCTGAAGATGCAGGACATCCTGCACCGCGCCGATGCCAAGGCCCCGCACCTCGCTGCGCCGGTCGACGTGAAATGACACCCGCGCCGATCGAGCCGCTCCTGCTGCGGCAGGGGGCGATCATGCGCGCGACACGTCATGCACATCCCGCCGGAACCCGTCGGTTCCGCGCCTCGCCGCTCGCCATGGCCCTGCTCTGCACGACTGCATTTGCGCAGCACGCACCATCCGGAGTGCGGGCCGACGGCAGCGTGACCACGCCTGCGGCGGCCATCCCGTACTCGGCCTATGCCTCGCCGCAGGCACGCGCCCTCTTCCTTCAGATGATCGCCGAGGGAAGCAAGGCACCGCCGCTGAGCGCGCCGATCGCGCAGAGCCGCGACTTCTATGACCGCCTCAACAGCGCCCGCGCCGCGCGCATGGAAAAGCTCTACCCGGTGACGACGCACCGCGAAACGATGAACGGCGTAAGCACCGACGTGGTGTTGCCCGCCCAGGGCATCGCCGCGAGAAACCGCCATCGCGTACTGGTCAACCTGCATGGCGGCGCGTTCCTGTGGGGTGCTCGCAGCGGCGCGCTGGTGGAATCGATCCCCATCGCCAGCCTCGGCCGCATCAAGGTCATCAGCGTCGATTACCGGCAAGGGCCGGAACACGTGTTCCCCGCGGCCAGCGAGGATGTGGAGGCGGTCTACCGCGCGCTGCTCAAGCAGTACCCGGCGAAGAACATCGGCATTTACGGCTGTTCGGCCGGCGGCGTGCTCACCGGCGAGGCCGTGGCGCGGATCATCACGAAAGAGCTGCCGGTACCGGGCGCCATCGGCACCTTCTGCGGCTCGGTCAGCGAACTGGCCGGCGACTCCACCTACATCGCGCCCATGCTCAACGGCGCCCCGTCGTCCACCGGTCCGCTCAAGCTGGCCGACCTGCCGTACTTCAAGGGCGCCAGCGCCAGCGATCCGCTGGTGTTCCCGGCCAACTCGCCCGCGCTGCTGGCCAAGTTTCCGCCGACCCTGCTGATCACCGGCACGCGCGACTTCACCATGAGTGCCGTGCTGCACAGTCAGGCGCTGCTGGCGGCCGCCGGGGTGGACGCCGAGCTGCATGTCTGGGACGGCATGTGGCATTCGTTCTTCTCCGACCCGGAGATGCCCGAATCCCGCGAGGCCTATGCGGTGATGGTGAGCTTCTTCGACCGCAGGCTGGGGCACTAGCAGTCTTTGCCCCGCAGCGCAGGGCCGGGTATTCTCTGTGGTATCGATAGCCACGCGCCGTGCCATGAATCCACAGACCGTTCTGGTCATTGACGACGAACGCGACATTCGCGAATTGCTGACCATCACCCTCGGGCGGATGGACTTGCAAGTCGACGCTGTTGGCACCGTGGGAGAAGCGCGTCGCGCGCTGGGCGAGCGCAGCTATGACCTCTGCTTCACCGACATGCGCCTGCCCGACGGCAATGGGCAGGAGGTGATCGAGCTGATCGCCGCCAGCCATCCGGACACGCCGGTGGCGATGATCACCGCCTACGGCAACGTCGATGCGGCCGTGAACGCACTCAAGGCCGGGGCGTTCGATTTCGTCTCCAAGCCGGTCGACATCCAGATGCTGCGCGGCCTGGTGCGCACCGCCCTGCGCCTGGCCGAGGAAAAGCGCAACGGCGGCGCGGCGGCGAAAACCGGCGACTCGGGCGACCGCCTGATCGGCGACTCCGCGGCGATGCAGCAGGTGCGCTCCACCATCGGCAAGCTGGCGCGCAACCAGGCGCCGGTCTACATCGCCGGCGAATCCGGCGTGGGCAAGGAACTGGTGGCACGGCTGATCCACGAGCAGGGCCCGCGTGCCAGCGGCCCGTTCGTGCCGGTCAACTGCGGTGCGATCCCGTCCGAATTGATGGAAAGCGAGTTCTTCGGCCATCGCAAGGGCAGCTTCACCGGCGCCAGCGTGGACAAGGAGGGCCTGTTCCAGGCCGCCCAGGGCGGCACCCTTTTCCTCGACGAGGTGGCCGAGCTGCCGCTGCACATGCAGGTCAAGCTGCTGCGCGCGATCCAGGAAAAAGCCGTGCGCCCGATCGGCGGCCGCGACGAGATCCCGGTCGACGTGCGCATCCTTTCCGCCACCCACAAGAACCTCGGCCAGCTGGTCGAGCAGGGCCAGTTCCGCCAGGACCTGTTCTATCGCATCAACGTGATCGAGCTGCGCGTGCCGCCGCTGCGAGAACGTCGCGGCGACGTGCCGCTGCTGTCCTCGTTCATCCTCAAGGCGCTGGCCGGCAAAAGCGGCGATGGCGTCGGCCAGCTTTCGCCGGCCGCACGCGACGCGCTGGATGCCTACGATTTCCCCGGCAACGTGCGCGAACTGGAGAACATCCTCGAACGCGCAATGGCGATGTGCGACGGTGCCGTCATCGACGCCTCCGACCTGATGCTGCCGCAGCGCGGCGCGCGCCCCGCCCATGACACCGCGTCATCAGCAGGGCATGAAACGGCGACAACGGCCGCATCGCCGGCCGCTGCCAGCGCCAACGGCGGGCTCGACGACTACATCAGCAATCTCGAGCGCACCGCCATCGTCAAGGCGCTGGAAGAGTCGCGCTACAACAAGACCGCCGCCGCCCGCAAACTCGGCATCACCTTCCGCGCGCTACGCTACAAGCTGAAGAAGCTCGGCATCGACTGAGCCCGGCAATCGCCGCGGCGGTGCGCTCACACCGAGCGCGTCGCCTCCACCGGCGGCACCCCTGCGGCGCGGCGCGCCGGACCGAACACGGCCAGTTGCCCAAGCAGCCACAGCGACAGCGCACCGACGCCGAGCAGCCACGGCGGCATCCGCGGCAATTCGTAGTGCGTCATCAGCGACAGGTTCGCGGCGATGCCGAGTGCCGCGCCCAGCACCACGCCGATGCCGACGATCAATGCGTTCTCGATCTGGAAATAACGCCGGATGTCGCCGCGCGTCGCGCCCAGCGCCCGTCGCACCCCGATCGATCGGCGTCGCTGACCGACCCAGAAACTGCTCAGGCCCACGATGCCGCCGGCCGTCGCCAGCAGCAGCAACACGCACATCGCGCCCATCATGATCGCCACGCCGCGATCGGTGGAGTACGCCTTGGTGCGGGCCTGTGCCAGCGTGACCACGCCGTCCTCCGGGCTGATCAGGCGCATGCGGTTCTGCGCCACCAGTGCGGCCGGGGCCGAATGCAGTACCGCGGCCAGCCGACCCGGCTGCGTGCGCACCAGATAGACCACGCCTTCGTCGGGGTTGGCGCTAAGCGCCGGCAGCAGCACCGTGTATTCGTCGATCGAGCGTGTGCTGCTGCCCGCGTAACTGCCTTCCAGCCGGTCGACCACGCCGATGATCGTGCTCGGGCTCTCATCGCTCAGATAGACACGCTGGCCCACGGCCGCGCCGCCGGGGAAAAGCTTGTGGGCCAGGTCGCGCGTGATGATGATCACCGCCGGCACCAGCTTGTCGTACGGACCGGGGCTGCCGATCTCGTCGGCGCGGAAGTTGCGGCCCGCCACCAGCGTGATGCCGAACGTGTCGATTGCGTGCTCGTCGGCAAAATAGGAAAGCGCCAGCTGCAGCTTCTTCTGCTCGACCCGATGCTTGATGCGCACCAGCCCGCCGCCGCCCTCTTCCAGCGGATAGGCCTGGCTGGCGAACGCGTCGCGCGCGCCCGGCACCTTGCGCAAGGTCGCCAGGTCGGCGCGCATCTGCGCATGGATATGCGGTACGTCCGGCTGGCCGACCCATTCGTTCTTGATCACGAACAGGTTCGCCTCGTCCGTACCTGTCGGGCGCGACAGATGCACCACCCGCGTCTTGACGATGAACAGCGCGTTGCTGACCACGGTGAGGGTCAGCGCGATCTGCAGCACGATCAGCAGCGTGGCCATCTTGTGCCGGCGCAGTGCGGCGAGGATGGGGCGCAGCTGCATGGTCGTGTTCATCCGTTCGACTTCAGCTGCCACGCCGGCTGCACCTGGGCGGCGCGCCAGGTGGGGTACAGCGCGGCGATCAGACTGGCAGCCACCGCGACCAGCACGGTCAGCAGGAACAGCGACGCGTCCAGCCGCGCCAGCCGGGCGATCTCCGGCTCGAACACCTTGCCGATGCCGGCCATGCCCAGCGCCGTCAGCAGCAGGCCCAACAAGCCACCGGCCAAGCCGATTACCGCCGCCTCGGTCAGGAACTGGCGATAGATCGCCCCACGCGACGCACCCAGCGCGCGGCGCACGCCGATCTCGGGTGCGCGGTGCATGAAGCGGGCCAGCATCAGGCCGACCACGTTGATGAGGCAGATCAGCAAAAAGCTCACCGAGACGATCATCGACAGCGCCGAGGCCTTCGGTACCACTTTCATTATGTGCAGCCACTGCCCGACATCGGACAGGCGCACGTTCGGTGGCCAGTCGAAGCGGCCGACACGCTGCTGTTCGGCCGCGTAGTTGTGCAGCCAGTCGCGGTAACGCGCCACGTCAGCACGCGTGGGCAGCTCCACCCACGCGGCGATCCACGCGCATTCGCTGTGCAGCACGCTGTCCCAGTTCGGCAGATCGGAATCGACGGAGTTCGTGCTGCAATAGAAATTGACGCTGGCGGCCTTCTGCAGATCAATGGCGCGACTGAACGGGAGGTACAGCTGGCGCGGATGGCTGAAGGGATACCACGCACTACTCATATCGAAGAAGCGCGGGCTGGGATTCCAGTCGTCCAGCACACCGACGATGCGGTAGCTGTGCGCGTCCAGGTCGATCTCGCGGCCCACGCTGTCGGCGCCGCCGAACAGCTTCTGGTTGAGCGCGCTGCTGATGACGACCACCGCCGCGCGCTGGTCGTCATCATGGGCCGACCAGCCGCCGCCGTAGCGGAACCGCGCGTCGAACATCGCGAAGAAATCGCTGCTCACCGCATCGCCTTCCTGCGAGAACGGCAGGCGCTGCGCGTCACCCGGCAGCACCGTCCACTTGCTGCCGTAGATCAACACCTGCCGGCGAGCCTGGCGCGCCTGCAGCAACGCCACGGCATCGGTGTAGCTGAGGAGCTGAGGCGGCTGACCCTTCCAGTTGTGCGCCGGCCCAAAGTTGTCGATCTGCGGCACGAACAGCTGGTTCGACTTCCACGGGATCGGGTCGGCCGCGGCGGCGCGGAACACCGCGAAGCTGACCATGCAGGTGGCGACGCCGCAGCCCATCAGCAACACGACCAGCGCGGTCAGCGCCTTGCTGCGGCGGAAGCTGCGCCAGGCGAGACTGCCGTAGTACCTCAGCACGCCATGCCCGATCGGCATGCTGCCGGTCTCGTCCGCGCGGCAGCTGACCTACTCTGCCGCGCTGGCCGCCCCCAGCGCCCTGCGCAGCGTGCGCAGAAGTGCTGGCGCGGTGAAAGGCTTGTCGACCACATAGAGATGCTCCAGGGGAGGCAGTTCCTGCAGATCCGGCGCAGCGCCGGGACGGGCCAGCAGAATCACGCCGCCCGAGTAGCCCCGCCCAACCAATTCGGCCAGCGTGCGCACGCCGGTCAACAGGTTCATGTCGGCGTCAAGGACCACCAGGTCGGGCAAGCCGCCGGCCTCGATCCATTGCAGCGCGGCGGTGCCGCTCTGGCTGGCGTGGGGCTGATAGCCGTATGCGTCCAGCATGTCGGCCAGCAGCGACAGCTGGCCGGCTTCCTCCACCACCACCAGCACACGTTCGGCGGCGCCTTCCAGCTCGTCCCGGGCTTCCGGTTGCTCGTCGCCGACCAGTTCGCCCAGCGGAAAGTACAGATCGAAACGACTGCCGCGTCCGGCGCCACTGTCCACCCGCATCACGCCCCCGTGACTGTTGACGATGCGCTTGCACGACAGCAGGCCGAGCCCGGTCCCGGTTTCCTTGGTGGTGTAGAACGGTTCGAACAGATGCTCCAGCACGCTCTCGTCCATGCCGGGGCCGCTGTCGATCACGCTGATGCGCAGGTAGCGGCCCAGTCGCGGTTGCTCATCAGGCCGGAAAAAGTCGCCGGGCAGCTCCAACTGCGATGTCTCGATGCGCAGGTGGCCGCCCTCGGGCATCGCCTGAACAGCGTTCAGGCAGAGGTTGAGCAGGCATTGCTGCAGCTCGGTATGGTTGCCCTCGAACGTGAGCTCGGGGTCGTCGAGGGCCAGCTCCATCGTCACCGTGCGTGGCACGCTGCCTTGTATCAGCAAGCCGAACGCGCTGAACAACGCGCCCAGCTGCACCTGCTCCGCGCGCCGCGCGCCGCGGGCAAACGACAGCATCGAATGCACCATGTCCAGGCCGCGTTTGCCACAGTCGCGCACCAGCTTGCCCAGCCGCGCCAGGCGTGGATCGTCCTGGTAGTCCTGCAGGCTGTCGCCGACCAGCAGCAGCGGTTGCAACAGGTTGCGCAGATCGTGGCTGAGGCCGCCGGCCAACATCGCCAGGCTCTCGAAGCGCTGCGCCCGGATCAATTCCAGCTCGGCCCGCCGGTTGCCCCGGCGGGCTTCCGCTTCGTTCAACGCACGGCGCACCGCGCTGGCCAGCCGGGCCGGATTCTGCTTCAGGATGTAGTCGGTCGCGCCGTTGCGCAGCGCCTGTACCGCCGCCTCCTCGCCCAACGTGGCGGAAACGAAGATGAACGGCAGGTCTTCGTCCTGCCGGCGCAGCAGTTCGAGCGCGCGCTGACCGGAGAAGCCGGGCATGCTGAGATCGGACAGCACGATATGCGGCTTGAACTCCTTCAGCGCCGTGAGGAAGCGGGCCTCGTCATCGACCACGCATACCTCATAGGTGAGGCCGTCGTTTTCAAGTTCGGCCAGTACCAGTTCGGCATCAAGCTCGCTGTCCTCCACCTGCAGGATACGAACGGTTGGTAGGGCTCGAAGCTGCCGGTTGGCCATGGCGTCTCCTTAGTGGCATTGCCTTGATTGTTCCGACTGCTTGTCCCTGGCAAGGGGCCGCAGGTTCCTGCCGGGGTGCGGCCCTTCGATTTCGCTGCGCCGCACCGGGGGCGAACCGAGGGATGGTGCTGTCGCCCTCGATCAGTCCGCCTCGGGCGCCTGGTTCAGCACCGCCCAGAATTGTCCCAGGGTTCGCACGGCGTCGAAAAACTGATCCACGTCGACCGGCTTGATCACGTAGGCATTGGCGCCGAGATCCCAGCTGCGCGCCAGATCGCTTTCCTCGCGCGAGGAGGACAGGATCACTACCGGAATCCGCCGCAGTCGCTCGTCCGCACGCATCATCGTCAACACGTCCAGTCCGTTCATGCGCGGCATCTTGATGTCCAGCAACACCACCGCCGGATCGCCCGGGTCGCGGCTGGCCCACTCACCGCGGGCATACAGATAGTCCATGCATTCCACGCCGTCTTCCACATGCACCACCGGATTGGCCAGGTGCGCCTCGCCCAGCGCATCCATGGCCATTTCGGCGTCGGCCAGGCTGTCCTCGACCAGCAGGATGGTGCGCAAATCTTTCTTGTTCATGGCCGGATCCCGGAACGGTGAAATAGTCTACGCCGTAGCGACAGCATCGCCGGACGTTTGTGGCAAGGTGCGCGGGCACATGCGGGGACTTGGCGACCCGGTGAGCCCGGCGGGGCCGCCGCGCACCGCCGGCGCGGGCGCGCGGCGGAGGTCGCTGCAGGCGGGTGATCTTCCCTCACGCTCTCTGGTGTGCACCGGCCGTATCGGTGGCTGGCAGCGAAAAATGAAAACGTGCGCCCTTGCCCGGTTCGGCCTCGGCCCAGACGCGGCCGCCGTGGCGCGCCACGATGCGGCGCACGTTGGCCAGCCCGATGCCGTTGCCGGGGAACTCCGACGCGCGATGCAATCGCTGGAACACGCCAAACAGCTTGTCCGCGAATTGCATGTCGAAACCCGCGCCATTGTCGGCGACGGTGAATTCGTAGTCGCCCTGGCGCCCCTGTCGCATGCTCACCTCGATGCGCGCCACTTCGCACTGGCCGGTGTACTTCACTGCGTTGCTGAGCAGATTCTGCCATACGGTGCGCAGCATGTTCTCATCGCCAATGACCATCGGCAACGGCGCGATCGTCCATACGATACGCCGGCCTTCCACGCCGGAATCGACCAGCGCGCGCGCCTCTTCCACCAGCGATTGCATGTCCACCCCCTGCAGCCGGAGCGCGCCCCGACCGAGCCTGGAAAACACCAGCAGGTCATCGATGAGCTGGGCCATGCGCTGGGCCGAACTGGCGATCACTTCGATGTAGTGGCCGGCCCTGTCGTCAACGCGCTCGCCCAGATGCTGCTCCAGCTTGCGCGCGAAACCGGCGATGTGGCGCAGCGGCGCGCGCAGATCATGGGATACCGAATAGCTGAAGGCTTCCAGCTCGCGGTTGACGTCGGAAATCTGCGCCACCTTGCCTTCCAACTGGCGATTGAGGTCATTGACCTTCTGCTCGGCCAGCGCGCGCGTGGTGACGTCGCTCACCGTCAACAGCAGCGCCGGCGCGTCGTTGTGTTGCTGCTGCAGTCGGCGCGCGTTGACCACCAGGTGACGCTCCACGCCATCGACGGTGCGCTGGATCAGGTCGTAATCCCACAGTTCGCGATCGCGCAGCAACACGTCGCTCAACCGCTGCAGCAGCACCGTGTCGCTCCACGCACCGTTGCCGATGTCGGCCAGAGACTGCGCGTTGAGCGTCGGGTCCATCCCGTACAGTTCGCTGAAGGCGGTGTTCACCAGCAGGCTGTTGAGGTTTTCATCGAACAGCGCAATGGGTTCGCGCACGGCCTGGAAAATCAGCTGCGAACGCTGCACCGCCCGGCTCTCGCGGGTCTCGGCGCGCTGACGCTGACCGATCTGCCGTTCGGACATCAGCACGATGATGGTCAACAGCAGCAACTGCGCCACGGCGGTGACGGTCAGCACGGTGCGACTGTTGGACCCTTGCTGCCGGACGGCGGCCTGGCGTTGCTCCAGCAGGCGATCCTCGATCTGCACGATGCGGGTGATCTGGCTGCTGATGGTGAACAGGTCGCCCGCATCGCGCAGCGATTGCCGCGCGCCCGCCGCATCACCGTGCTGCAGCCGCGCCTGTGCCTGGCTCATCAGCGCGATGCGACCGCCCAGGCTGCTCCCCAGGGTACCGATCTGGACCTGCTGATCCGGGTTGTCCCGCGTCATCGTCCGCAGTTGCTGCACCAGCCCGGGCACGCGCTCGACAGCACTCAACGCGCGCTTGATTGTCAGCTCATTGCTGTCGCCAGCCAATATGCGATACGTGGCGCTTTCACTGTCGCGGACCAGATACGCCAGCTCGTAGGTCAGCGCCTTCACCGCCCCGGAGTGGTTCACCCAGGCGGACGCCCGCTCCGCATCGCGCGCGCCCGACCGTGTCACCACATACGGCAAGGCCACGATGACCAGCACCGCCAGCAACATGCCGGCGGTGCGCCAGCGCAGGATGCCTCTCGTCTTCATTACTGCTGGAAACCTCGACATGTCTGTCGCGTAAAGGCCTCCGGTATTCTGGCATGTTTCGGCCGCGACCTTGTCGCCAGGCCCGCGGTGCTCAGGGGCGGTAGCTGCTCATCGCCGCGGGCCTCGCCGCCATGGCAGCGCCCCACTGCGGATCGGGCCTGGCCTGCATGCTGAAATGCAGCTCGCCGCCGGCGACGATCTCGGCGTGATGCAGGTACGTGCGCTGCAGCGGCTTGCCGTTGAGCGTCACCGCGCCGACATAGGGATGCGCGTCATCCAGCGGCGATGCGCTGACCGTGAAGGTGCGGCCGCCGCCAAGGTGAATCGCAGCGCGCGACACGAACGGACGGCCGATGGCGTACTCGTCGCTGGCCGGCGTCACCGGATAGAAACCCAGCGCGCTGAACACGTACCAGGCCGACATCTGGCCCAGATCGTCGTTGCCGCTCAGGCCGTCGGGGCGCGGCGCGTACTGGCTGTCCATGATCTGCTTCAGGCGTTGCTGGGTCTTCCATGGCGCACCGGCGTAGTCGTAGAGATAGGCGATGTGGTGGCTCGGTTCATTGCCGTGCGCATACCAGCCGATCAGACCGGTGATGTCTTCCACGTTCTTGAAGTGCGAGGCGTCGACCTTCGCGTCGAACAGGGCGTCGAGCCTGGCGATGAATTTTGCATCGCCGCCCATCACCTGGACCAGCCCGGCCACGTCCTGCGGCACGTACCAGGAGTACTGCCACGCATTGCCTTCGGTGTAGTCGCTGCCGTAGCCGGCGGCTTCCGGATTGAACGGCTCGCGGAAGCTGCCGTCGGCCAACCGCGCACGCATGAAGCCGGTCTTCGCGTCCCACGCATGACGCCAGTTTGCCGCGCGCTTGCCGAAGGTCGCCGCGACGTCGTGCTTGCCCATCGCCTTGGCCATCTGCGCCAGCGACCAGTCGTCGTAGGCGTATTCCAGCGTCTTCGAGGCACCCTCCGGCTCCTTGTCGATCGGCACGTAGCCGAGCTTCATGTAGTCGGCGAGGTCGCCGTACGGGGCATAGGTGGCGCTGGCCACCATCGCCCTCATCGCCGCGTCCGCATCGAAACCGCGCACGCCCTTGATGTACGCGTCGGCGATCACCGGCACTGCGTGGTAGCCGATCATGCACCACGTCTCCAGGCCCTGGTACGCCCACACCGGCAGGATGCCGAACGGGCTGGCCTGCTGCGCGGCGATCAGCGAGCGGATGAAATCGGTGCTGCGGCCGGGATTCAGCAACGCCATCAGCGGCTGTTGCGCCCGGTATACATCCCACAGCGACCAGGTCGAATAGAAATCGAATCCTCTCGCCCGGTGCACCGCGTGATCCGGGCCGCGGTAGTCGCCATTGACGTCCATGCTCAGGGTCGGCGACAGCATGGCGTGATACAGCGCGGTGTAGAACAGCGTACGGGTACTGGCCGGAGCGTCGACGTCGACCACGGCCAGCGCCTTGTCCCAGGTAACTTTCGCTTCCGCCCGGCGGGCGTCGAAATCCCAGCCTGCGCCTTCCTGATCGAGATTGGCGATCGCGTTCGCCTCGTTCACCGGCGAAATCGCCACCTTCACTTCCAGCGGCCGCTTCAGCTTGCCGAAGTCGAACACGCCGACCAGCGCGCGACCGTTCTGCGCGTCGTGATCCTCGGCCTGGTTGCCCGGACCCTTGAAGCCCTTGTACGTGACGTCGGTTTCGCGATTGAGCAACTGGCGCGAGGTCATCGGTTGCGAGAAACGCAATGCGAAGCACAGCTCGCGACCCGGAGCCCAGCCGCGCGTGGTGCGGCAGCCGGTCACCGTGCCGTCTCCGTGCACGCGCAGGCTGGACCACAGCACCTTGCCGGCGTAATCGTAAATGCTCGGACGCAGGTCCAGCAGTACATGCGCCGGCTTGCCGGCCGGGAACGTATAGCGATGCCAGCCGATCCGCCGCCCGGCCGTGAGTTCGGCGCGCACGCCGTAGTCGCTCAGCGTCACCGCGTAGTAGCCGGCCTGCACCACCTCGCTGTCGTGCGAGAAACGCGAACGGTAACCGCTGCCCGGTCTGGCCGGGTCGCCGGGCTCGAGCTTCACCGCGCCGGCAATCGGCATCACCAGCACGTCGCCGAGGTCCGAATGGCCGGAGCCGGAGAAATGCGTGTGCGAGAAACCCATGATGCTGGTATCCGCGTACTGATAGCCGGCGGCCCACTTGTAGGCGTGCTTGACGTCCGGCATTGCGGTGTCCGGCGACAGCTGGATCATGCCGAACGGTACGGTGGCACCGGGAAACGTATGACCGTCGCCGCCGGTGCCGATGCGCGGGTCCACGGCTGCCGCATGGCCGCCGGTCAGGGTCGCCCCCTGCGCGCCGGCGGGCGCGGCCATCGTCATGCCGAGCCAGGCGCCGAGCACCCAGCCAAGTGCGCCGCGTATCGGAAAACCCATGGTCTTGTGCCTTTGGAACGAGTCAGAGCGGCACGCTAGCATCCGCCGGCCACCAAGGCATGCTGCGCCGCGACGTGCCAAACTGCGCCAATAAAGTACCTTTGGATCGTTCCAATCCGGCGAACGTGCGTGTCAAGCCCTCTCCCGATCGAGCGCAAGATCACCTTGAACGACATCGCCGCCGGCTGCGGCGTATCGCGCGCGACCGTGTCGCTGGTATTGCGCGGCAGCCCGCTGGTGAACAAGCTCACCCGCGCACGGGTCGAGGATGAACTGCGTCGGCAAGGCTACGTCTACAACCGCGCCGCGGCCAACCTGCGCAGCCGCACCTCGTCCAGCATCGCGCTGGTGTTGAATGACCTGGCCAATCCGTTCTTTGCCGAATTTGCCGCGGGCGTGGACGAGGCGCTTGGCGCCGGCGGCTTCGTCACCCTGCTCGGTTGCACCGGCGAATCGACCGTCCGCGAACGGGCCGTGCTCGGCTCGCTGCTGGAGCACGGCCCGGCCGGCATCATCCTGTCGCCGGCCGAACACAGCGAGGCACATCGGGTGGCAGCCGTGGTCGGGCGGCGCGTGCCGCTGCTGCTGTTCAACCGCGAGCTGGGCGGCACCCTGCCGGAATACGCGCACTGGGATCAACTGATGCTGGACAACCAGCGTGGCGCACGGCTGGCGACCGAGCACCTGATCGCCGGTGGCCATCGGCGCATCGCGTTCTTCGGCGGCCATCACGATTCCAGCTCATGCCGGCAGCGCCGCGCCGGCTATCTCGAGGCGATGCTCACCGCCGGCCTGCCCATCGAGCCGCGCTGGCAGGTCGAGTCCGCGCCAACCCGACTCGATGCGGCGCATCGCACCAGCGCGCTGTTCGAAGGCCCGCCGGCGCCGACCGCGGCGGTCTGCTACAACGACGCCGTCGCGCTCGGCCTGATGCTCGGCCTCAACCAGCGCGGTCTTCGCCCCGGCCGCGATTTCGCGCTGACCGGCTTCGACGACATCGCCGAGGCGGCGCTGGCCATGCCGCCGCTGACCACCTTGTCGACCGCGCCGCACGAGCGCGGCCGGCAGGCCGCACAACTGGTGATGCAACGATTGCAGCAGCCAGACGCCGCCAGCCAGCACACCATCGCACCGGTAGAACTGGTGGTGCGCGAAAGCAGCTGCCCACCGCCCGTCCACTGACCACCTGGGGAATCCGCATGGCTCTTGCCACTCGACCGACACCGACTTCCGGCAACAGCGAGCTGCCTGTTGGCGGCGAGCGCTACACCGATAACCCGATGGCGCTGGGCGTGCTCACCACCATCTTTTTCATGTGGGGCTTTCTCACCTGCCTCAACGACATCCTGATCCCGCACCTGAAGTCGATCTTCCAGCTCAGCTACGCGCAGGTGATGCTGGTGCAGTTCACCTTTTTCGGTGCGTATTTCCTGATGGCCTTGCCGGCCGGCAGGCTGGTTGCCGCCCTGGGCTACAAGAAGGGCATCGTCGCCGGCCTGGCCGTCGCCGGCATCGGCGCGCTCGGGTTCTGGCCGGCGGCCGACCTGCATCTTTATCCGGCCTTCCTCGGCGCGCTGTTCGTGCTGGCCACCGGCATTACCGTGCTGCAGGTAGCCGCCAACCCTTACGTGGCCCTGCTTGGCCCGGAGCGCACCAGCTCCAGCCGGTTGACGCTCGCGCAGGCGTTGAACTCGTTCGGCACTTTCCTGGCGCCGTGGTTCGGCGGCCTGCTGATCCTTTCCAACGTGGTGAAGAACCCGACCGAGCTGGCGGCGCTGGCGCCCGCCGAACAGCTGGTCTACCAGACCCAGCAGGCGCAAGCGGTGCAGGGGCCGTATATCGGACTGGCCGTGGTGCTGTTCCTGCTGGCAGTCTTCGTGTGGCTGTTCCGGCTGCCGGCACTGACCGAGGCCACCGACAAGGGCGACCACGCCAGGCACGGCTTCGCCGAGGTGCTGCGCCACCGGCATGTGCTGTTCGGCGTGCTCGGCATCTTCTTCTACGTCGGCGCCGAGGTGTCGATCGGCAGCTTCATGGTCAACTACCTGTCGATGCCCGACATCGGCCACATGAGCGAGCAGCAGGCCGCGAAGTACGTGTCGTGGTATTGGGGTGGCGCGATGGTCGGGCGCTTCATCGGCTCGGCACTGATGGCGAAGTTCTCGCCGCGGCTGCTACTGGCGCTGTTCGCCGCGATCAACGCCTTGCTGGTACTGACCACGATGCTGAGCAGCGGCGGCGTGGCGATGTACAGCATCATCGCGATCGGCCTGTTCAACTCGATCATGTTCCCGACCATCTTCGCGCTCGGCATCGAGCGGCTCGGTCCGATGACCAGCAAGGCCTCCAGCCTGCTGATCATGGCCATCGTCGGCGGCGCGATCATTCCGCCGCTGCAGGGCGTGTTCGCCGACCACATCGGCCTGCATCACGCGTTCTTCCTGCCGCTGCTGTGCTACCTGTACATCGTGTTCTACGGCATCAGCGGCTCGCGCATCCGCAGCGTGCCGGCAACGGACGCCGGCGGGAGCCACTGAGATGACGCCACGTCCCATCCTGTGTTTCGGCGAGGCGTTGATCGACCTGCACGCCAACGGCAACGACGAGCGCGGCTTCGCAGCCAGCTTCGTGCCGTTTGCCGGCGGTGCGCCGGCCAACGTGGCCGTCGCCGCCGCGCGGCTCGGCGGTGACGCCCGTTTCGCCGGCATGCTTTCGCGCGACCGCTTCGGCGATTTCCTGCTCGACAGCCTGCAGCAGGCCGGCGTCGGCACCGATGACGTCGTGCGCACGGCGACGGCGAACAGCGCGCTGGCCTTCGTCACGCTCGATGCCCACGGCGAGCGCAGCTTCAGCTTCTACCGCGAGCGCTCGGCCGACCTGCTGTTCCGCCCGGCGGATTTTCGTGCGGACACGTTCCGCGACGTCGCCGTGTTCCACGTCTGCTCCAACAGCATGACCGACCCGGCGCTGGCCGACACCACCCGCGAAGGCATGCAGCGTGCACGCGGCGTGGGCGCGCTGGTCAGCTTCGACGTGAACCTGCGCCCGGCGCTGTGGCCGGCCGGCACCGATCCCGTTCCCTTGCTGTGGCCGGCACTGCACCTGGCCGACGTGGTGAAACTGTCGGCCGAGGAATTCAGCTGGCTGGCGGTGGACGGCGAACAGGCCGCGCTGGATCGGTTGTGGCGGGGCCGCACCCGGCTGGCGGTGGTGACCGATGGCGACAAGCCGGTACGCTGGTTCCACCCCGACGCCGAGGGCGAACTGCCGTGCTATGCCGTCGCGGCGGTCGATTCCACGGCGGCCGGCGATGCCTTCGTCGGCGGCCTGCTGTGCTGTCTGGCCGAGCTTCCGCCCAGCGCCGAACGGATCGACCGTCTGGTCAGCGAACTGCCGCGGCTGCACGCGATGCTGCGCTTTGCCGCCGCCTGCGGCGCGCTGACCGTGACCCGCCAGGGCTCGTTCGCCGCGATGCCGCGCGGCGACGAAGTGCTGGCCTTCATGGAACAGCAGGCATGAGCATGGCGCCCGACTTCCGTTCCGCCAGCTTCCTGCGCGAGCACATCGCACGGACCATGGCGTTCTACCACCCGCGTGCGATCGACCCGGCCGGCGGCTTCTTCCACTATTTCAAGGACGACGGCACGGTCTACGACCGCCGCCACCGGCACCTGGTCAGCAGCACGCGTTTCGTCTTCAACTACGCGATGGCGGCGATCGAGTTCGACAACCAGGAGTACGTGGATGCCGCGCGCCACGGCCTGCGCTACCTGCGCGAGGTGCATCGCGACCCGTACACCGGCGGCTACGCCTGGACGATCCGCGACGAGCAGCCGGAAGACCGCACCAACCATGCCTATGGCGTTGCCTTCGTGCTGCTCGCCTACGCCAGCGCGCGCAAGGCCGGCATCGCCGAGGCCGCCGCCTGGATGGACGAAACCTGGAACCTTCTGGAGCAGCGCTTCTGGGACGCCGGCGCCGGGCTGTACCGCGACGAGGCCGATGCCGACTGGCACTTCAGCGACTACCGCGGCCAGAACGCCAACATGCACATGTGCGAAGCGATGCTGACGGCCTACCAGGCCAGCGACGATCCCCGCTACCTGGAACGCGCATACACCCTCGCCGACCACATGACCCGCCGCCAGGCCGCGCAAGCCGGCGGACTGGTGTGGGAACACTACGACAGCCACTGGAACATCGACTGGGACTACCACCGCGACGATCCGAAACACCTGTTCCGCCCGTGGGGCTTCCAGCCCGGCCACCAGACCGAATGGGCCAAGCTGCTGCTGATCATGGAGCCGCTGCTGCTGGAACGCGGCCGCGAGGAAAACTGGCTGGCGCCGACGGCGAAGCAGCTGTTCGACACCGCGCTGGCGCGAGCCTGGGACAACGAGCACGGCGGCATCTGCTACGGTTTCGCGCCCGACGGCAGCGTCTGCGACGACGACAAGTATTTCTGGGTGCAGGCCGAATCGCTGGCCGCCGCCGCGCTGCTGCACGCGCGCACCGGTCTGGCCGTGTATGACGATTGGTACGGGAAACTGTGGACGTATGCGTGGCAGCATTTCGTCGATCATCGGTACGGCGCGTGGTACCGCATCCTCACCCGCGACAACCGCAGATACGACGACGAGAAAAGCCCGGCCGGCAAGACCGACTACCACACCATGGGCGCCTGTTACGAGGTGCTGGCGCTACTGCGCGCCGGCGGCCTGCCGTAACTCGCCCCTTCCCCAAGGCAACGCATGAATAACCTCCCGCTCTCCCTCGCCGCCGCGGCCGCCGTGCTGCTGGCCATGCCGGCCTTCGCGGCCGACACCGCACCGGCGCGCTTCAATCCATTGCAGGCCTTCGCGCCCTACAGCTATCCGCAACCGGCCACGGCGTATCGCTCGGCCAGCGGCAAGCCCGGCCCGCTGTTCTGGCAGAACCGCGCCGACTACCAGATCAAGGCCACGCTCGATCCGGCCACGCGCCTGCTCAGCGGCAGCGAGGTGATCAGCTACACCAACCGCAGCCCCGACGCGCTGGACGTGCTGTGGCTGCAGCTGGACCAGAACCGCTATCGCAAGGACGCGCGCGGCGCCTTCACCGGCAAGTTTCCCACCGAGTTCACCGACGGCTACCGCATCGACTCGGTCGAGGTCGACGACGGCGCCGGGCATCTGCAGAAAGCCGCGTGGCTCGTTTCCGATACCCGCATGCAGGTGCAGTTGCCGAATGCGCTGAAGGCGGCGGGCGGCCAGCTGAAACTGCACATCCGCTGGAGCTTTACCGTGCCTGGCGAGTTCGGCGGACGCATGGATGTCAACGCCAGCAAGAACGGGGAAATCTTCGAGATCGCGCAGTGGTACCCGCGCATGGCCGTGTACGACGACCTGCGCGGATGGGACACCGCGCCCTACCTCAACAGCGAGTTCTATCTCGAATACGGCGATTTCGATTACGCGGTCACCGTGCCGTGGGACATGATCGTGGCCGGCTCCGGCGAACTGATCAATCCGCAGGACGTGCTGACCAGGACCGAACAGCAGCGGCTGGAACAGGCCCGACACAGCGACAAGACCGTGGTGATCCGCAGCGCGGACGAAGTCACCCAGCCATCCAGCCGTCCAAAAAACAGCGGCACGCTGACCTGGCGTTTCCGCATGCACAACACCCGCGACGTCGCGTTCGGTGCTTCGAAGGCATTCGTGTGGGACGCCGCGCGGATCAACCTTCCGGAAGGGAAGACGGCGCTGGCGATGTCGGTCTATCCGGCCGAAAGCGGCGGCGATGCGGCGTGGGGCCGCGCCACCGAGTACCTCAAGGCCTCGACCGAATACTTCTCCAAGCAGTGGTACCCGTACCCGTGGCCGGTGGCGATCAACGAAGCCGGTACCGCCGGCGGCATGGAATATCCCGGCATCACGTTCGACCACAAGCTCGCCAAGGGCAAGAACCTGCACATGGTCATCGCGCACGAGATCGGGCACATCTGGTTCCCGATGATCGTGGGCAGCAACGAGCGCCGTGCCGCGTGGATGGACGAAGGCTTCAACACCTTCATCGACGTCTACGAGGACGACGCCTTCAACCACGGCGAATACGCGCCCAAGCGCGACAGCGAATACGCGCCCGGCGGCGGCAATCCGGCCGACGAGATCGCCGCCGTGCTCGCCGATCCCGCCGCGCCCGCCCTGCTCAACGGCGCCGACATGACGAGCGAGAAGTACCGTCACCCGATCAGCTACTTCAAGGGCGCGTTCGGCCTGGTGCTGCTGCGCGAGCAGATCATCGGGCCGGAACGCTTCGACCCCGCGTTCCGCCGCTACATCGCCACCTGGGCGTACAAGCACCCCAGCCCGTCGGACTTCTTCCGCTTCATGGAAAGCGAGACCGGCGAGGACCTGGGCTGGTTCTGGCGCGGCTGGTTCGAACACAACTGGCAGCTCGACCTGGCCGTGCAGAAAGTCGCCTACACCGGAGGTGACTACCGCAAGGGCGTCGACATCACCGTGGCCAACCTCGACCAGCTGGTGCTGCCAGCCACCCTCGAAGTGATCTACGACGACGGCAGCAAGCAGGACGTGCGCGTGCCGTGGGAAACCTGGCAGCAGCACCGCAGCTACGTGATCCATGTGGACGGCACGCGCATGATGAAATCCGTCACCATCGATCCGGCGCATGCGCTGCCGGATCAGGACCGGAGCAACAACATCTTCGTGCCGAAGTAGGTCGGGCCAACCCGGCGCAGGCGGCGGACAAGGACATCCGCGTGCGCCGCCCGTCGTTCAATCGGGAATCGGGCCGGCACCTTCGATCCGGATGCGGCCGGGACTGACTCCGCTCACCCGCTTGAACAATCGCCGAAACGCCGCCTCGCTGCTGTAACCCAGCTGCTGGGCGATGTCCGCCACCGATTGGCGGCGGTCGCGCAGCAACTGTTCGGCCACGGTCACCCGCCACTGGGTGACGTATTGCATCGGCGGCATCTTCATCAGATGGGTGAAACGCTCGGCGAAGGCCGAGCGCGACATGCATGCCAGCGACGCCAGCGATTGCATGGTCCAGCCGAACCCCGGGGTATCGTGCACCGCGTGCAGCACCTTGCAGATGCGCGGATCGGCGAGTGCGGCGAACAGGCCGCGATGCTCGCCGGCGCGGCTGGCGTAATCGCAGATGGCCAGCGTGAACAACGCGTCGGCCAGTTTGTTCAGCAGTACCTGCCGACCGACCAACCCCGCATCCACCATCTCCACCATCATGGCGGACAACTGCCGGAACGTGGCGCCGGCCTGCTGCGAGCGCGTCACGAAAAAGGGGGGCAGTGCATGGCTCAGCGGGTGATGCGCGTTGCCGAGAAACTTCAGTTCGCCACAGATGAAACTGGTTCGGTCCGGCTGCGCCGGTCTGTCCCGCGCGTCGACGCTCAGGCGATGCGCGTCGCCCTGCGGCAGCACCACCAGGTCGCCCGCTTCCAGTTGCACCGGCTCGCCCAGCGCAGGGCATTCGAAAATGCAGCGGCCCGCGCCGACCAGATGAAACAGGCCGCAGGTGTAGCGGGGCTGGCTGAGAAACCACGAGCCGCAGCGATGCAGCTCGGCGACCACATCCACCCGCAGCATCGATTGATTGAGCAGCGATTCCAGCGCCGGCGCGACCAGCCGCGGCGGTGTCCCCTCGGGCAGTTCAGGATGCGGTTCGATATACACAGGCGACCCCTCCATCGCATGTTCTGTGCATGTTATTCGACGGCTGCGTGGCCGCGGTTACATGGATTCCTGCTGCAGCCTCCAGCCAGCCATCAGCCCGTCATCGATCCATCGGCGCAGCATTTCCGCCATGCGCGACAATGCGCTCGCCGGATCATGATGCTCCGCCAGCCGCTCGCACAGCAATGCAAACGATTCGTCACGCATCGCAGCGGCCAGCGTGCAGCGCTCGTCGTCCTCGATCGCCCGATAATGGACCGCCAGTGCCTGGCGCCAGACCAGCAGATGATGCGGCCGCCCGCGGCTGCGCAGCCGCGGGCGCGGACCGCCCGCATCGGCGGCGCGGCGGAACGCGTCGACGTTCGCGGTGAAGGACAGCACCTGAAGATGGGCCTGCGGACGAAGATGCATGTCAGCCCACGCCGCGGCGGGCACACCGGACAGATCCATCGCGACCGTCGCCGTCTCGTCCGCGGCATCGAAGGCGGTCGAGATCGCCCAGTCCAGCCGCGCCATCTCAGCGAGGGCGGGTCGCTCGCACCATGGCCGTGCATACTCCAGGAAAGCCGGAAGTCCGGCGCCATGCCAGCGAATGTTGTAGTGGCCGGACGGATGCGCCGCGACATAGCTGTCCAGGAGGCGCTCGAAGCGCTTCCCGGCCAGCAGACCCAGTCCGGGGTATTCCGCCGCAAGCGCATCGCGCAGACGCAGCCGATAGCCCTGACGATAGACGTCCATCCGTCGGGAGGTATCCACGCGGTCATCGCCGCGCAGCTCGCGCAGGCGCGACGGGTTGTCGCCCAGCACGGCCTGCAGAGTGCGCTGCTGCAGCGCCCGCAACCTGTTCATGCAGCGTCCTGCCACAGCGGCATCGCCAGCCTGCGTGCGTGTTCCAGTTCGGCCAGCAACTCGGCCAGCGGCGGCATGTGGTCGTCACGCTCGATCATCGTCGAGACGCGGCCGAAGCGCTTGACGGCCTCGACATACAGTTGCCACACCGTATCGACGACGGGCGCGTCGTGTGTGTCGATCAGCAGATCGCCGCCCTGCTCGTGGCCGGCCAGATGAAACTGCTGGACCCGCGCGGCAGGCATGCCGCCGAGGTAGTCCAGCGGCGAGAAACCGTGGTTGTGCGCACTGACGTGGATGTTGTTGATGTCGAGCAGGATCAGGCAATCCGCGCGCTCGGCCACGGCCGACAGGAACTCCCACTCGCTCAGTTGCGCATCGGCGAAGCGGATGTAGCTGGACACATTCTCGAGCAGGATGCGGCGGCCCAGCACGTCCTGCACCTGGCTGACGCGTTCCACCACGTGGGCCAGCGCCTCTTCGGTATAGGGCAGCGGCATGAGGTCGTGCAGGTTCACTCCCTGCACGCCGGTCCAGCACAGATGATCGGATATCCACGCCGGCTCGACCCGGTGGGCCAGCGCCGCCAGTCGCGCCAGGTAGCCATCGTCCAGCGGATCGGTGCTGCCGATCGACAGCGATACCCCATGCATCGCCAGCGGAAAGCGCTGGCGGAAACGATCCAGCCAGACCAGTGGCAGCCCGCCGGGCACCATGTAGTTCTCGGAGATGATTTCCAGCCATTCGACTGGGCCGGGTTGGTCGAGCAAGGCTTCGTAGTACTCCACGCGCAGGCCCAGGCCGTAACCGAGACAGGGCAGAGGATGCGGGATGCACGCGTTCATGGGCATGTCCGGAAGGGCGGGCCTGCAGCACGCACCGCAGGCCCGCCCTGCCTGTCAGGGAGCCTGTTTCGCGGCGGTCTGCGCCGCGCTGCAATCCTGCTGGGTCTTCTGCATGGTGAAGCCCTGGCCCTTGCACGAGTTCTGGCCCTTGCACGAGTTGCTGGCCTGCTTGCAGGCACCGCGTCCCTTGCAGGACGACGAATGCATGCATTTGACGGCGGCGGTGTCGCCGGTGGCGGCCTTGTCGGCGGCAACCGCCGACATGGAGGTGGCTGCGAACAGGCCGGCGACCAGGATCGCCATGGCGCCGCTGTTGAACGAGTTGCTCTTCATCGATAACTCCTCAGGAAGGTTGGGCGCCGCGGGCGCGACGCATCTCGTGACTGACCGGCCGACGCGATGCGCGGTTGTTCCGGCGTGCGCATTCTCGGCACTTCGACACGCGCCGACTGTTCCCGCGCATCCCGATTTTGTGCCCGATCGTCCGGCATCCCGCACAGCCATCCACGACCGGACGCATGGCAAGAAAGCATGGACGCAGGAACATGGCGCACACGGGATCGGTGTCCCCATGATGCGGGCCTCTTTCATGCTCAGGACTTCACGATGGCATCGTTCCTCGCCACCCGCGCCTCGCGCCTGCTCGATACCTTGCATGCCATCCGCTGGCTGGGTCCGCTCGTGCTGCGACTGGTATTCGGCTACTTCTGGCTGGAGACCGGCATCGCCAAGGTGCACAACCTGGACGTCTTCACCCAGCGTTTTATCGGATGGGGCATTCCGTTTCCGGCATTCAGCGCAGGGCTGTCGGCATGGACCGAGCTGCTGGGCGGCCTGCTGCTGATGCTCGGCCTGTGCACGCGGCTGGTATGCATCCCGATGATCATCAACATGGCGGTGGCTGTCGGCCTGGTGGTGTCGAGCAACCTGATGGGGCTGGACGACTACGTCGAAGCCGATGAAATCGTCTACAGCCTGATCTTCTTCTGGCTGCTCATGGCCGGACCGGGCAAGGCCAGCCTGGACACGCTGCTGGCGCGTGGGCTGGGCATCCGCGCGGCCCAGTGAACGGCGCCGGCACAACGCCGGCGGCGCTCCGCGGCACCCCTGTCAACTCGTGCAAAGGTGACTCGTGAAATCACGCGTGGGAAAACTTCTGTGCAGCATCGCGCTGCTGACGCTGAGCCTCGCGGCGCTGGCCGGCGAATTGCCGTTCGACCAGGCGCAGTTCGAGCAGGCCCGGACTGCCGGCAGGCCGGTGGTGGTGTTCTTTCATGCCGACTGGTGTCCCACCTGCCGTGTGCAGCAGCCGATCATCAACCGGCTGAGTGCGGAACCGCAGTTCAGGCCGCTGACCATCTTCGTGGCCGACTACGACAGCGAAGTCGCGCTGGAAAAATCGCTGAACGTGACCCAGCAGTCGACCCTCGTGGTATTCCGGCAAGGACGGGAGGTGACCCGATCCACCGGCCAGACCGGGGAGGCCGCCTTGCGCGCGACGCTGCAACAGGCGTTGTGATGGAGTTCGGCCTCGCCACGTACGCGCTGGGATTCCTGGCAGGCGCCGCATCCATCCTGTCGCCCTGCGTGCTTCCGATCCTGCCGCTCCTGGTGGGGTCGGCGCTGTCTGCCCATCGCCTGGGGACGGCAGCGTTGGCGCTCGGCCTTGCCTTGTCGTTCGCGCTGGTCGGCACCTTCATCGCGAGCGTCGGGGCATCCATCGGCCTGGGCGCGGAAACGATGCGGCACACCGCGGCCGCGATGATGGTCGGGTTCGGTGTGATCATGCTTTCGCCGCCGCTGCAGGCGATGTTCGCGCGGGTCGGTGCCCGCGCGGGCTCCACCGGGCAGCAGGTGCTGGGCACGGTCAGGGGCGACGGGCTGAAGAGCCAGTTCCTGATCGGGCTGTTGCTGGGGCTGGTATGGAGTCCGTGCGTCGGCCCCACTCTTGGCGCCGCCACCACCCTGGCAGCTCAGGGCCGCGAGCTGCCCCAGATCGCCATGCTCATGCTTCTTTTCGGGTTGGGCGCCGGATGCCCGCTGCTGGTTCTCGGCGGCATGTCGCACGCCACGACGATGCGCTTCCGTGGCTCTCTCGCCTCGCTCGGCCGCACCGCGAAAACAGCGATGGGCGTGCTGTTCGTGCTGCTCGGCCTGTTGATACTGACCGGCCTCGACCGCCGGCTGGAAACGGCGATCCTGGCCATCAGCCCCGACTGGCTGAACCGGTTGACGACCTCGCTGTAACAGATGAATCGGAAGTGGCCCACCCTCGAGCGCCGGTCGCGCACAGCAGAAAGCCCGCGCGAGGCGGGCTTTCTCATGGCATCGGCGCAGCGATGACCGCGTCTTAGAACGGAATCTCGTCATCGGCAAAACCGCTGTCCGCGGGGGCCGGTGACTGGCGCTGCTGGCTGCCGTAATCGTCGCCACCACGCGACTGGCCGCCGCCCTGGCGCTGACCGCTGCCGCTACTTTGCGGGCGCTCGCGCGGAGCACCGCCACCACCGCCACCGCCACCCTCATTGCCGCCGAGCATCTGCATCTCGCTGGCGATGATGTCGGTGCTGTAGCGCTCGATGCCCTGCTTGTCGGTGTACTTGTCGGTGCGCAGCGAGCCTTCGATGTAGACCTGGCGGCCCTTCTTCAGATAGTCGCCGGCGATCTCGGCCAGCCGCCCGAACAATTTCACGCGGTGCCATTCGGTCTTCTCGACCTTCTCGCCGCTCTGCTTGTCGGTCCAGCTTTCCGAAGTGGCCAGGTTCAGCGTGGTGACGGCGGTGCCGCCGCCGGTGTGGCGCATTTCCGGATCCGCGCCAAGGTTGCCGACCAGGATGACTTTGTTGATGCCGCGTGCCATGGGATGTCCTCGTTGGGTCGGCCGTACGTCAGGAGTAGTTACGGCCGATGTGGTGAATCTGGCTGGCTATCATAACCTTGCCGGCCATCGAATCCACCTGCCGAAAACCCGTTGTCGCGTGGTCCCGCACCGCCGTGGGTCGTCTGTGGCGGAAGGCGGGTGCCGCAAGGGTTCTGGCCGTCGTCAGCGCCGAGCGCGGGTTGTACGGCTCGGTCCCCGGTGGCAAGCCATCGCGCGAAAGGCCGGCTTTCCCACGGTATCCAGGACCGGTTGCCTGGCTCAGTCCGCGTCGAGCCGGTAGCGCCTTGCCAGCATGTCACCGACGAATGCCAGCGCGCTGAAGGCCAGGCAAAGCGCGCAGATGCCAGTCCATCCCGCGATCGCCCACATCACGCCGGCGCTCGCGGCACCGATGCCGCCCCCGATGAAGAACACGCCTACGAAGAGGCCGTTCAATCGGCTGCGCGCGCCCGGGTCAAGCATGTTGATCGCGCGGCGGCCGAGGGTCTGGTCACCGATGGCGCCCGCATCGATGATGATGGCGGCGGCGACGAGCAAGGCCAGCGCAAGGGCCGGATGTGCTGCGATGTCCAGGCCGAGCCAGCCAGTGCCGGCGATACCGGCCAGCACGCTACCGGCGAGCAGGCAGGCATGGGCGATGGGCATGCCCGCGGCGCTGTACCCGCGGTCTCCGGCGTTGCCGGCCAGCGGCGCAATGACGATGCCGGCCACCCCGGCGAACGCGAACATGGCCAGGCCGTTGCTGCCCAGCGAGAAAGGTGCCTGCACCAGGCGCAGCCCTATGCCGGTCCAGAAGGCGCCAAACGCGGCCATCACGATGGCGGCGGAATACGCATAGCGACGCAGTACCGCCTCGCGCCGCCACAGTGTCCACAGCGATGCGACAAGCGCCGGATACGGCTGGGCGCTTGCCGGCTGGCGCAAGGGCAGCCAGCGCCACAGCGCGACGGCAAGCAGTGCATCGAGTCCGGCAAGCATGCCGTAGAAGGCGCGCCAGCCCAGCGTGCCGGCCACGAGGCTGGCCAGCGGGCGTGAGAACAGGATGCCCAGCATGACGCCGCTCATTACGTTGCCCACGGCGCTGCCGCGGCGGTCGGGGTGCGCCATGGCCGCCGCCAGCGGTACCAGGATCTGGATCGCACACGATGTCGTGCCGGCGAAGCAGATGGCGAAGAAAAACAGCGATGCCGTCGGCGCCACCGCCGCCAGTGCCAGCATCAGCGCGCAGGAGAGCAAGGTCACGACGGTGAGCCGGCGGTTTTCCAGCAAGTCCGCGAGTGGCACGACGAAGAGCATTCCCACCGCGTAACCGAGCTGCGGAAGCATCGCAACCAGCCCAACGAGTGACGCAGGCAGATGCAATGCGCGGGCGACGGGACCCGTCAATGGCTGCGCCGCCGTGAGGTTGATGATGATGACGCTCACCGCAAACGCGAACAGCGCGGTCAGCGGGCCGGTCAATGGAGGCGTCGGTGCGCGCGCCTCTCCCATGGCGAGCTGGTGCGGGGAATCGAAGCGCATCGCGGAGGCCCTTTTCAAACGAGAGGCGACCGATGTTAAATACACGCATATAATGCTTCAATTGAATAATATTCATAGTCAATATGTGCATTCGACAATATTCCCGGAAAGGCCCACTCCATGAACACCCGTGACATAAGCGCGTTCATCGCGGTCGTCGAGACTGGCTCGATCGTGCAGGCGGCCGCAGCCATGCATCTCACGCAGCCGGCCGTAACACGCCGCATGCAGAGCCTGGAAATGCTGCTCGGCGTCGAATTGCTGGACCGGCAATCCAAACCGCTGCGTCCAACCGCAGCGGGGCGCGAGGTTTACGAAAAGGGACGCCAGCTGCTGCAGGCCGAGGCGGACCTGATGGCGCATGTCCGGGAAGATGTCGAGCCGTCCGGTGAGCTGCGGCTGGGCATGCCGCCCTATCTCGCCGACTTGACCCTGGCCGCACCGGTGGATGGCCTGCGCGAACACTTCCCCCGGCTCACGCTGCGCATCCGGACCAGCTGGTCGCAAAGCCTGGTCGAGCACGTCGAGCAGGGCATGCTCGATGCCGCCGTCATCGGGTACGCGGAAGACACAACACCGCCCACCGGCCTGACAGCCCACGCGTTCAGCCGGCAACCGGTCAGGGTCGTGGCGTCACCTGCCCTGAACCTGCGTACGCGGGTCAGCTTGAAGGATCTTTCCGCCTTTCCCTGGGTCCTCAGCCAGAACGGCTGTGGCATGCGCTCCGCGCTCCGCCGCTCGATGGAAGCGCAAGGGCTGCCGTTCGACGTCGCGGTCGAAGCCATCGGTGCCGACCTGCAACTGTCGCTGGTCTCGCGCGGCGCGGGGGTCGGCATGATCACCGCCGACCTGCTCGCATCGAGTGCGTATCGGGAAACACTGAAGGTACTCAGCGTGAGCGACTTCAAGTCCGATATCGTTGCATGGCTCGTCCACCGCCCGTTGCCGCCACGGCTCAAGGCACCCGTAGCGTTGCTGCTGCAGGAACTGAAGAAGCTCGCGAGCAGGCAATCCGGCGCACCGCGTGCGGGAAAGCGGGCCTGAAACAAAGTCCCCTGCGCCACGCCAGGAACCGTTCCGGGCCGTCAGCCATCAGGGAGCGACTTCAGCTGCCGCCGAGAAACCGATAGCCCACTCCCGGCTCGGTCTTCAGCCAGCGCGGCGAGACGGGATCGTCGCCCAGCTTCTGGCGCAACTTGCCCAGCACGATGCGCAGGTAGTGGGTGTCCTGCACATGGGTAGGGCCCCACACCTCGCGCAGCACCTGCTGCTGAGTCACCACGCGGCCGCTGTGGTGCAGCAGCAAAGCCAGCACGGCAAATTCCTTGCGGGTGAGCGACAGCAATGCGCCATCCAGAAGAACCTCGCGGCGCGCCATGTCGATCGCGAGGTGGCCGTCGTCGTAGCGTGGAGGCATGTCCGGTTCGCCGGGCCGGTGACGCAGCAGCGCGCGCAGGCGCGCCATCAGCTCCTGGATACCGAACGGCTTGGTCACGTAGTCGTTGGCGCCGTGGTCCAGCGCGCGCACCTTCTCGCTCTCGGTGTCGCGCGCCGACAACATCAGCACCGGCACCTGGCTCCACTGGCGAAGTTCGGCCAGCACGTCGTGGCCATCGCGATCGGGCAGGCCGAGGTCGAGGATCACCAGATCAGGGGACCGCGTTGCCGCCAGCGCCAATCCTTCCGTCGCGTTGGCCGCCAGCAGCACTTCGTAGCCCTCGGCGCGCAGGCCGATGTCGAGGAAGCGGCGGATCTGCGCCTCGTCATCGATCACCAGGATGCGCGGTGCTGCTGAAGTCATAAGGACGGCGTCATGGGAACGGAGTCATGGGTTCGCGTCGGGCGGCGCCGGCAACGGCAGGCTGATGCGGATGGTGGTGCCGATGCCGTCGCCGGGCAAGGCCTCCACGCTGCCGCCATGCGCACCGATCATGCCGCGGCAGATCGCCAGGCCAAGCCCGGTGCCTGGCCCGGTACCTTGCGGCGCACGGTCGCCGCGCGATACCGAATAGAACATGTCGAAGACGCGCGAGCGCTCGTTCTCCGGGATGCCCGGCCCGCGGTCGCCGACGTCGATCTGCAGGCGGTCGTCGATACTGCGCACGGTCACGCGCACGGCTTCGCCCGGCGGCGAGAAACGTGCGGCGTTTTCCAGGATGTTGAACAGTGCCTGCTCGATCAGCGCCGGATGCACGTACAGCAACACGGGATCGTCCGGCGTCAGCACCTCCACGCGCAGGTCGGGGAAAAGTTTGCGCAATCGGGCCACGGCCGCGGCGACGATCTCCGCGCTGTCGGTCCAGTCGCGGTTGAGTTTCAGCGTGCCGTGGCCGAGACGGGTCATGTCGAGCAGGTTCTGGATGTAGCGATCGAGGCGCTGGCCCTCGCCGAGGATCGCCTCCAGCAGTTCGCGCCGCTCACCCGGCGGCAGCTTGTCCTCGTAGCTGACCAGCGTGCCGGCGGCGCCGATCATCGAGGCCAGCGGGGAACGCAGGTCGTGCGACACCGACGACAGCAGCGCGTTGCGCAGGCGTTCGGTCTCGCCCTGCACGCGTGCGCCCTCGAGTTCATCCGACAATCGCGCACGTTCCAGCGCCTGGCCGATGTCCTGGATCATCGCCAGCGCGAGGCTGCGCTGGTCGGGGTCAGGTTCGCCCAGCGCGGGGTCGAAACACAGCGCCACCGCACCCAGCGGTCGGCTATCGCTGCCCAGCGGCAGTACCCAGCATGGCGCGCCGTTCAAGGTGTCGGTGTAGCGACCGGCCTGCTCGCCGTGCCGGTCGCTCCAGTCGGCGGCAGCCAGATCCTGGGTGGACAGCGCGCGTCCCGGCGGCACGCTCGCCACTACCCGGAGCACCTGCTCCGCATCGCGGGCGAGGATCGCCGCGTCGCAACGCAACGCCTGCGCCAGCGCCCGGCTGCCGGCGTCGCGGATACCGCCGGCGTCGGTGCTGGCGCTCAGCTGCTGGCCCAGCGTCAGCCGCATACGCGCCTGCACGTGGGCGCTGCGCAATGACTCCACCTGGCTGGCCAGCCTTGTGGCGAGTCGGCTGCACACCAGTGCGGCCACCAGGAACAAGACCACTGCCAGCACGTCGTCGACGTTGGCGATCGCCAGCGTGTAGCGCGGTGGCGCAAAGAAGAAGTTGTAGCCCACAAAACACAGGACGGCCGTATAGACGGCTACCGCCATGCGCGTTCTCACTGCCACCACCAGCACCGCGGTGAGGAAGATCAGCGACAGGTTGGCCACCGACAGGTAGCGATCGGCCACGAATGCCAGGCCAAATGCGACCAGTGTGGCGAGCGTGGCATACAGGTATTCGCCGCGCGAACCGCGTTCCCGCGGCAGCCGCAGCCGCCGGCGCGCCTTCGCCCGCTCGACCGGGGTGGCGATGATGGTCAGCTCCATGTGGGCACCGCGGCGCAGCAGCAGCTGGGTCAGTGAGCGGCCCAGCACGCGCGCCACCAACCTTTCGCGCGTACGCCCGAGGATGATCTGGCCGACGCCCTCGCGATCGGCATGCGCCAGCAGTTCGTCGGCAATCGCGTGGCCGCGCAGGATGATCGCCTCCCCGCCGAGCCGGCGGGTCAGCCGCATCGCTGAATCCAGCTGTTCGCGCCGCGCCGGATCCAGCCGGCTGCCGGTATCGACAAAGGCCGCGCTCCACGGCGCGCCGCGGCGTTCGGCAATGCGCCGCGCCACGCGCACCAGGTACTCGCTTTGTGCATGGCCGTCGATCGCCGCCATCACGCGGCGGCGCACCGGCATCGCGCCGCCGCGCGCCAGCACGCGCTCGCGCAGGTCGCTGTCCACGTGGCCTGCGATGGTGTCCACCGCCAGTTCGCGCAGCGCCGCCAGGTTGGTCGGCGAGAAGAACGCATCCAGCGCCGCCGCCGCGGCCTCCGGCACGTAGACCTTGCCCTGCTTCAGTCGCGTGATCAGCTCGCGCGGCGGCAGGTCGACCAGCACGATGTCGCGGGCGCGGTCGAGGAATGCGTCCGGCACCCGCTCGCGCACGTTGACCCCGGTGATCCGGCGCACCTGGTCGCCGAGGCTTTCCAGGTGCTGCACATTGAGCGCGGTGTAGACCTCGATGCCGGCGTCCAGCAGCTCGGCGATGTCCTGCCAGCGCCGCTCGTGCCGCCCGCCGGGCAGGTTGCCGTGCGCCAGTTCGTCCACCAGCAGCACGGCCGGATGCCGCTCCAGCGCGGCGTCCAGGTCGAACTCCGTGAACTCGCGGCCCCGATAGTCCACCTTGCGGCGCGGCAGCACCTCCAGCCCTTCCAGCAGTGCCTCCGTCTCGGCGCGGCCGTGCGTTTCGACCAGGCCGATCACCACGTCCACGCCCTGCCGCTTCAGCTCGCGCGCGGCCGACAGCATCGCGTAGGTCTTGCCGACGCCAGGCGCAGCGCCGAGGAACACCTTCAGCCGCCGGCTGTCGTCGTGCACCGTGCCGAGCAAGGCATCGGCGCGGGCTTCGCGTGAGGGTTCGCTCATGCCAGGGTCGGTCCGTGGAATGGCGCTACGGTAGCGCGATCAGCTGCCGTGCGCCTGCGCCGCATCCAGCGCCAGGTTGAGCTGCAGCACGTTCACCCGCGGCTCGCCGAGCAGGCCGAACTGGCGACCGCGGGTGCACGCGTTCACCAGCGCCTGCACCCGCGCAGGACTCAGCCCGCGCACCCTTGCCACCCGCGTCAGCTGGTACTGCGCCGCGGCGGGACTGATGTCCGGATCGAGTCCGCTGCCCGAGGTGGTGACCAGGTCCACCGGCACCGGCGCATTGTTGCCTGGGTCGGCCGCACGCAGCGCGGCGATGCGCTGCTTCACCGCCTCGGTCAACGCCGGGTTGGTCGGGCCCAGGTTGGAGCCCGACGAGGCTGTGGCGTTGTACGGATTCGGCGCGGTGGCCGATGGCCGGCCCCAGAAGTACTTCGGCTCGGTGAACGATTGCCCGATCAGGGCCGAGCCGACCGGCTTGTCATCTTTCGCGACCAGGCTGCCATTGGCCTGGCCGGGAAAGATCAGCTGTGCCAGCCCGGTGACGGCCAGCGGATAGAGCACACCGGTGATCGCGGTCATCATCAGCAGCAGGACGATGGCTTGGCGCAATAGCTTGCTCATGGGACGTCCTCAGAAACTTCCTTGCAGCATCAGGAAGCCGCGCGTGCCGCCGACGTTGCGGGTGTCGCCCGCATCGAGAAGGCTGGACGCGCGGCGGTAGATATCCGCGTTGGTGGCGCAGGTGACGCCCGCACTCAGCGACCAGCGCGTGGCGACCTGATACTTCAGCGTGGCGCCGACATCGCTGTAGCCGGGATCGCGCTCGCCCTTGGCCAGCGGCGCCACCAGCGTGGTGGTGTAATGCGTGTGACCCGCATGCAGCGCCAGGCTCCACGCATCGTTCAACGGGAACGCGGCGTCCAGTTGCAGATAGCTGGTGCCCCTGGAATCACTGCGATAACCCTGCTCCGTGTCCACCGCGAAATAGTCGGTGAGCGCGCGGCTGTACTTCAGCGTGAACTGCTTCCAGCTCAGCGCGACATTGGCCTCGACGGTGTTGAACGAGCGCGATGCGAGCCCGGCCCGGTCGAGGTTGGCGCCCGGGTAGACATAGGCATAGAGGCCGGCGCGCCATGACCAGTCGCGGTTGATCGCCTGGCCGTAGCTGGCATACAGGTCCAGCTCCATCGCGCCGCCGGGATAGCTGCGCTCGCTGATGCTCGAACCCCAGAAGCCGGCCGCGAAGCCGTTCGGCCCGGCGTAGTCGGCGCCACCCTGGATCGCCGGCCGGCCCCAGCTCTGGGTGAGGCCGCGGAACAGGTAGTCGGAAGTCAGCGCGACATTGCCGGTGATGCTGCTTGCCGGCATGCCGCTGGCGAGGCCGGGAACGAGTGCCGCAGCGAACATGGCGATGGCGAGGGCGCGCATCAGGACAGCCCCAGCAGGACCAGCGACAGGTCGACCAGCTTGATGCCGAGGAACGGCACCACGATGCCGCCCAGCCCGTACACCAGCAGGTTGCGGCGCAGCAGCGCGCCGGCGCCGAGCGCGCGGTACTTCACGCCCTTCAGCGCCAGCGGAATCAGGCAGACGATGATCAGCGCGTTGAAGATCACCGCCGACAGGATCGCGCTCTGCGGCGTGGCCAGATGCATCACGTTGAGCGTGTTCAGCGCCGGGTAGGTGGTGGCGAACGCGGCCGGAATGATCGCGAAATACTTGGCGATGTCGTTGGCGATCGAGAACGTGGTCAGCGCGCCGCGGGTAATCAGCATCTGCTTGCCGATCTCCACCACCTCGATCAGCTTGGTCGGGTTGGAGTCGAGGTCGACCATGTTGCCGGCTTCTTTCGCCGCCTGCGTGCCGGTGTTCATCGCCACCGCCACATCGGCCTGCGCCAGCGCCGGCGCGTCGTTGGTGCCGTCGCCGCACATCGCCACCAGGCGATTCTCGGCCTGGATGTCGCGGATCAGCTTGAGCTTGGCTTCCGGCGTGGCCTCGGCCAGGAAGTCGTCGACGCCGGCCTCGGCGGCAATCGCCGCGGCGGTGAGCGGGTTGTCGCCGGTGATCATGATGGTCTTGATGCCCATCTTGCGCATCTCGGCGAAACGCTCCTTGATGCCCGACTTGACGATGTCCTTGAGCTCGATCACGCCCAGCGCGCGGTCGCCGTCGGTGACGATCAGCGGGGTGGCGCCGCGGCGTGCGACCTCCTCGGCGATGCGCCTGACCGGCGGCGGCAGATGGCTGGCCTGCGCTTCCAGGTACCGTTCCACCGCATCAAGCGCGCCCTTGCGGATGTGCCGCTCGCCCACGTCGACACCGCTCATGCGGGTCTGCGCGGTGAACGGCACGAACTGCGCCGCGGCCGCGGGTGCCGTCTCGCGCAGGCCGAAGCGCTCGCCGGCCAGCACCACGATGCTGCGGCCTTCGGGCGTCTCGTCGGCCAGCGAGGCCAGCTGCGCCGCTTCGGCCAGCACGCTCTCGGCGATGCCCGGCGCCGGATGGAACGCCACCGCCTGGCGGTTGCCCAGGGTGATCGTGCCGGTCTTGTCCAGCAGCAGCACGTCGACGTCGCCCGCCGCCTCCACCGCGCGGCCCGAGGTGGCGATCACGTTGGCGCGGATCATCCGGTCCATGCCGGCGATGCCGATCGCCGACAGCAGCGCCCCGATGGTGGTGGGAATCAGGCACACCAGCAGCGCGATCAGCACGGTCAGCGTGATCGGGTTGCCGCTGCCGGCGGCCTGCACGCTGTAGATCGAGTACGGCAGCAGGGTCGCGCAGGCGAGCAGGAAGATCAGGGTGAACTTGGCCAGCAGGATGGTCAGCGCGATCTCGTTCGGCGTCTTGCGGCGCCTGGAACCTTCCACCATCGCGATCATGCGGTCGAGGAAACTCTCGCCCGGATTGCTGGTGATGCGCACCACCAGCCAGTCCGACAGCACGCGGGTGCCGCCGGTGACCGCGCTGCGATCGCCGCCGGACTCGCGGATCACCGGCGCGGATTCGCCGGTGATCGCGCTCTCATCCACGCTGGCCGCGCCGATCACCACCTCGCCGTCGCCGGGCATCTGCTCGCCCGCCTCGACCAGCACGTGGTGACCGCTGCGCAGTTCGCTGGACGGTACGAAGGTGATCGCCGCATGGCGGTCAGCTGTAGCCAATTTCTTCGCGATGACATCCTTGCGCGAGCCGCGCAAGGCATTGGCCTGCGCCTTGCCGCGCCCTTCCGCCAGCGCCTCGGCGAAGTTCGCGAACAGCAGGGTGAACCACAGCCACAGGCTGACCCAGAAGATGAAACCGGTCGGCGCCTCGCCGTGGCCGGCGAGCGCCTGCGCCCACAGCAGGGTGGTCAGCACGCTGCACACGAACACCACGAACATCACCGGATTGCGGAACTGCACCCGCGGCGACAGCTTGCGCAACGAATCGGCCATCGCCATGAAAACCAGCTCGCGGCTGAAGCCACTCGCTGCTTGCGTTTGTGCGGTCATGATTCAGTGTCCCGGCATCAGGGATTCGGCGATCGGCCCCAGGGCCAGCGCAGGAAGGAAGGTCAGCGCGCCGACCACGATCACCACGCAGGCCAGCAGGGCGACGAACAGCGGCGTGTGCGTGGGCAAGGTGCCGGCGGATTCGGGCACATGGCGCTTGGCAGCGAGCGAGCCGGCCATCGCCAGCATCGCGATGGCGAGCGGGTAACGTGCAAGAAACATGCAGATGCCCAGCAGCACGTTCCAGAATGGCGTGTTCGCCGAGAGGCCACCGAATGCGCTGCCGTTGTTGTTCGACGCCGAGCTGACCGCGTAGAGGATCTCGCTGAAACCATGCGCGCCCGGATTGGCGATGCCCGCCGCGCCGGCCGGCGTCATCACCGCGATCGCGGTGCCGATCACCACCAGCGCACATGGCAGCAGCACCGCGAGGCTGGCCATCTTCATCTCGTAGGCTTCGATCTTCTTGCCGAGGTATTCCGGCGTGCGGCCCACCATCAGCCCGGCGATGAACACCGCCACCACGGCGAACGCGAGCATGCCGTACAGACCCGAGCCGACGCCGCCGAAGACCACCTCGCCCAGCTGCATCAGCCACATCGGCACCAGGCCGCCGAGCGTGGTCAGCGAATCGTGCATCGCGTTCACCGCGCCGCACGAGGCGGCCGTGGTGATCGCGGCGAACAGGCCGGACGAGGCAATGCCGAAGCGCGTCTCCTTGCCTTCCATGTTGCCGCCGGCCTGCAGCGCCGAGGCGTGCGCATCCACCGCCAGCCCGTGCAGCGCCGGGTTGCCGGCCTGCTCCGCCGCGACCAGGCCGATCGTCAGCGGGATGAAGATCAGCAGCATCGTGGCGAGGATCGCCCGGCCCTGCCGACGGTCGCCGACCCTGCGGCCGAACATCACGCACAGGCCGCCGGGGATCAGAAAGATCGCCAGCATCTCGATGAAGTTGGAGAGCGGCGTGGGGTTCTCGTACGGATGCGCCGAGTTCGCGTTGAAGAAGCCGCCGCCGTTGGTGCCGAGCAGCTTGATCGCGACCTGCGAGGCGGCCGGACCCATCGGCAGGGTTTGCGTGGTGACTGTCATCTGCGTGGTCGCGTGGCCGGCGGCGTCCTTCGCGGTCGTCGAGTAGCTGCCCGCCTGCAGCACCGGCACGTCGTCATACGGCCTGAAGTTCTGCACCACGCCCTGCGAGACAAGCAACAGGCTCATCAGCAGCGACAACGGCAGCAGCACGTACAGCGTACTGCGCGTCAGGTCGACCCAGAAGTTGCCGATGCCCGCCGCGCTGCGCCGGCTGAAGCCGCGCACCACCGCCACCAGCACCGCGATGCCGGTCGCCGCGGAGAGGAAGTTCTGCACCGCCAGGCCCAGCATCTGGGTCAGGTAGCTCATCGTCGACTCGCCGGCGTAGCCCTGCCAGTTGGTGTTGCTGGCGAAGCTGATCGCGGTGTTCATCGCCGAATCCGGCGGTACCGCGGCGAAGTGCTGCGGATTCAGCGGCAGCCACGGCTGTGTCCGCTGCAACAGATAAACGGCCAGCAGGCCGAGCACGTTGAACAGCAGCATGGCCAGCGCATAGCGCTTCCAGCCCATCTCCTCGTCGGTGCGAATGCCGCACAGGCGATAGATGCCGCGCTCCACGGGGCAACCCCATCGAGTGATGCGGTTCGGCGCATCGGCAAAGACCAGCGCCATGTAGTCGCCGACCGGCTTCACCAGCAACAGCAGTACCAGCAGGAACAGGCCGATCTGCAGGAAATCGTTGGTGGTCATTCGAACCACTCCGGTTTGAGCAGGGCCACGCAGAGGTAGCCGGCCAGCGCCACCGCGATGAGCGCGGCGAGGACGTAGAGGACGTTCATGGTTGGGAACTCATGCAGTGCGGAAGGACGAACCGGCCAACCGGGTCTAGTTGCGCGGGCCCAGCCGATCGCAGATCAGCACAATGCCCAGCGCGGCCGCACACAGAACGAGCAGGAACAGCAGGTAGACGAAATCCATCGGCGTCGACTCATGGAAAGGACGACGCGCACGTAGGAAGTGCCGTATAAGAAAGGGGTAGCGATCTGGCCGCTGCGCGTATAAAACGCGTAAAGTTTTCCGCACCACCCGGCAGGGATCAGACCGTCATGTGCAGCGGATCGGCACCGCTGCCAGCGGCGACCGGCAGCCGGTCGATCGTGTAGCCCGCCGCATCCCACGCATCCAGGCCACCCAGCAACGGACGGACGCGACGGTAGCCGATCGCCATCAGCAGCTTGGCCGCTCTGGCGGCGGACACTTCGTTCGGGCAGCTGCAGTAGATCACCAGCTCCCGATCCGGCGAAATACCGGCCAGTGCCCGATCGACACCTTCGAGGTCGGCCAGCAAGGCGCCGGGGATGATCCGCGAATCGAGCAGACGCGCGGCCTGCGAACGCACGTCGACCACCACGGGCGATTGTCCGTCGGCGATGGACTGGTTCAGCTCATCCACCGTGATGCGCGCCATGCGCAGCGCCAGCAGCAGGCGCCGCCGCTGCCACCACTTGGCGGCGATGTACAGCGCCAGCAGAACCAGCAGCAGTTCAAACGCCACCGTACCGGCACTGGCCAGCGCCGCCAGTACCACGTCGATCTGCGCCGCGAAGGCATGCCCCAGGCCCACCGCAACGCCGGCCCACAGCAGCGAGCCGAGTCCGTCCAGCAGCAGGAACGAGGGCAGGCGCAGACCCATCGCACCGACCAGCGGCGGCGCCACCGTCGACAGCCCCGGCACGAACTTGGCGATCAACAGCACCCGTCCGCGCCAGCGCTGGAAGCGCAGTTCGGATTGCTTCACGCAGGAGTCCGGCGACAGCGAAATGCGGCAGATCGTGCGCATCACACCGGAGCCGAAGCGCCGTCCCGCCCAATACCAGACCAGGTCGCTGATCAGGCAGGCCAGCACCGCGGCCAGCACCACGCCCGCCACCGGCAGCTTGCCGTTCGCCGCCAGCGCACCGGCCACGATCATGGTGGGCACCGCCGGCACCGGCACGCCGGCCTGCTCCACCAGCACGTTGAAGAACACCAGCAGCAAGCCGTACTGCGCGATGAGCGTGATGATTTCATGGGCCATTGGAGCGGTACTCGGCGCAGGTGCGCAAACTGCAGGCGATCATGATTGGGCCGGCGCCCGGCGATTGCAAACCTGCGGCGCGGTTGCCGCGACACGCTGCGGCGCAATCGTGCGCACGGCCCTATAATCGCCACGATACGCCGCCTTGAAGCCCCGATGACCCCGATGCCCGCCGACGCCAGCCGCCCCGCCGACTTCGCCCATGTGCGCGATCTTGCCGCCGCCGACATGCAGCGGGTGGACGCGCTGATCCGCCAGCGGCTGTCGTCCGACGTGGTGCTGATCAACCAGATCGCCGACCACATCATCGCCAGCGGCGGCAAGCGGCTGCGCCCCATGCTGCACGTACTGGCTGCCGGTGCCGCCGGCTACCAGGGCGAGCACCACACCAAGCTGGCGGCGATCATCGAGTTCATCCACACCTCCACCTTGCTGCACGACGACGTGGTCGACGAGTCCGACCTGCGCCGCGGCCGCAAGACCGCCAACGCACTTTGGGGCAACGCCGCCAGCGTGCTGGTCGGCGACTTCCTGTACTCGCGTTCGTTCCAGCTGATGGTGGAACTGGATGACATGCGCATCATGCGCATCCTCGCCGACACCACCAACACCATCGCCGAGGGCGAAGTGCTGCAGTTGCTCAACATCGGCAACGCCGACGTCAGCGAAGCGGCGTACCTGGCGGTGATCGAGCGCAAGACCGCCGTACTGTTCGCCGCCGCCACCGAACTGGGCGGCATCCTCGGCGGCCTGCCCGAGGAGCAGGTGGCCGCACTGCGCCATTACGGCATGGAACTGGGCTACGCGTTCCAGATCGCCGACGACCTGCTCGACTACGTTTCCGATCCCGACACCCTGGGCAAGAACATCGGCGACGACCTCGCCGAAGGCAAGCCGACCCTGCCGCTGATCTACGCGCTGGAGAAGGCGAACCCGGAACAGGCGCAGTCGCTGCGCCATGCGATCGAACACGGCGGCCTCGACTCGCTCGACCGCATCATCGCCTCGATCCGGGACTCCGGTGCGCTGGAACGCACCCGCGCACGCGCCCTGATCCATGCCCAGGCCGCCCGCGATGCGCTGTCGGCATTGCCCGCCTCGGCTTGCCGCGATGCGCTGGCGATGCTGGCCGATCATTCGGTGCACCGCACGTTCTGAACGGTTGGCCGGCTTCGAGCTGACTCGACCGCGCCATGCGTGGCTGCCGGGGGAGGGCGAGGCGCCGAACGGCATCATTCTCGCTACCGTTCGCCCCGAGCCTGTCGAAAGGCTTCCCCAAGCCCGCGAAACCCCGCCCGAACCGGAGCCTTCCGCGAAGGGGTCGGCCACGGAACCCATCGTTCAGCCTTGGCCGCTGGCAGCGCCGCCGTCAATCGGCCAGACTCCGCCCATGTTCCGTTTGCGCTCAATCCGCTGCCTGTGGTGCCTCGCGGCGATGCTGCTGCCGCTGGCCCCGGCGCGCGCCGCCAGCGCCAGCTACCGCTATGACACGGTACACAGCCAGATTGTTTTCAGCATCAGTCACGACGGCTATTCCCGTCCGTTTGGCCGGTTGCACATCGCCAGGGGCTGGCTGCGGTTCGACCCTGACGACTGGAGCACCGCCGCTACCGAACTGGATATCGATGTGGCGGGGGTGGACATGGGTGATGCGGATTGGAACAAGGCCGTGTGCAAGCCGGCCCTGCTCGATTGCGCACGCTACCGCTACGCGCATTTCACCAGCAGCCGCGTCGAGTCCGTGGACGATCGCCATGGCGTGCTGCATGGCCAGCTCACCCTGCGCGGCGTCACCTTGCCGCTGAGCCTTCCCTTCACCTTCAACCGCGTCGGCAGGACCATCTACGGGCTGCATACGGTTGCCGGCTTTTCGGCCAACACCTCGCTGGACCGCGAGGCGTTCGGGCTTACTTCCAACGCCAACTCGATCGGCCAGCTAGTAAGTATCTGGCTGGAACTTGAAGCGATCCGCGACGAACACGCCGCCGCTACCCCGAAGGAGCAACCATGAGTCTGCGCAGCAACGATCGTCAGTGGGGTTCGGTCGCCAAGTTCTTCCATTGGGTCATCGCGCTGGCCATCCTGGGCAACGGCACCTTCGGCCTGCTGATGGATCTGGCGCATTCGCCGATGCAGAAGATCAACTGGCTCGCACTGCACAAGTCGATCGGCCTGACCGTGCTGACGCTGGTGCTGCTGCGTGTGTTGTGGCGCTGGCGCGACGGTCGCCCACGGGAAGCGGCGGCGCCGCGCTGGCAGCAGCGGGCCGCACGCGCCGCACACGGCGTGCTGTATGTGCTGATCGTGGCGCTGCCGCTCAGCGGCTGGTGGTTCAACTCGATCTCCGGCAAACCGCTGCAGTGGTTCAAGCAGTTCAACCTGCCGGCGCTGGCGGCGAAGAACGACGCATTGCGCGACTTCGCGCACGGCGTGCACGAGTACCTGTTCTGGTTTCTGCTGCTGGTGCTGGTGGCGCACGTGGGCGCCGCGCTGAAACATCATGTGTTCGACAACGACAATGTGTTGCGCCGGATGCTGCCATTCGGCCGCCTGCGCAATGACTCCGTGCAAAGAGGAGACTCCTGATGCATCGCCTTGCCATGCTGCTCGCGCTTGCCCTTCCCTTCACCGCCACCGCCGCTGACTACACGGTGCAGCCCGGCGCCAGCACGCTGGGTTTCAGCGATACCTTCCAGGGCGAAACCTTCCAGGGCCACTTCGGCCAGTGGACCGCGGCGATCAGCTACGACGCGGTCAACCTCGCCAGTTCGAAGTTTGACGTCGACGTGGTCCTGGCCAGCGCAAAAACCGGCGACAACGACCGCGACGGTGCGCTGCCCGGTTCGGATTTCTTCGACGTGGCGAAATTCCCGAGGGCACACTTCGTCACCACCGGGTTCCGTCGCAGCGGCGGCCAGGTGGTTGCCGACGGCAACCTCACCCTGCGTGGCGTGACCCGGCCGATCAGCCTGCAGGTGATGTTCAAGCCGCAAGGCAACGGCGCCACGCTGGACGTCGCCGGTACCGTCAAGCGGCTCGATTTCGGCGTGGGCGGCGGCGACTACGCCGACACGTCGGTGATCGGGGCGGACGTGAAGATCACCGCACACCTGCAGCTGGCGCCGAAGTAAACGTGACCGGCGGCAGTCCGTGGCAGCGCCTGCGGGGCTGGATCAAACCGGCCATGCGCGCACCGTCGACGCCTGCCTCGCGAGCGGCCGTGGCCGGTCCGTCCCGCGTCGCCGACAGCCTGCGCAACCTGCTCGACGACCCGACCATCCCGGCCTCGGTACGCAGTGAACTGGCCACCGATTTCGGGCGCATCGAGACGATGCTGGCCAAGCTTGAACGCGGCGAGCTGCACGTCGCCGTGTTCGGTCGGGTCTCCGCCGGCAAGTCGGCGCTGGGCAATGCGCTGCTCGGCCGCGAGGCGTTCACGGTCGGTGTCCTGCACGGCACCACCACCGATGCCGAGCACGCGATGCTGGACGAGGCGCAGCACGACGGCCTGGTGTTGATCGACACGCCGGGCATCAACGAACTGGACGGCGAGGCACGCGAGCGGCTTGCGTTCGAGGTAGCCGAAGTCAGCGACCTGGTGGTCTTCGTCGGCGATGCCGACCTCACCCGCGAAGAGCTCGACGCGCTGAAGACGCTCGCCGCCACCCAGCGTCCTTTGCTGCTGGCGTTGAACAAGGCCGACCGCTATGGCGCCGGGGAACTCGCGGACCTGCTGGCCCATCTGCGCCTGCGCGTGGCCGGACTGGTGCACCCCGAGGATGTGATCGCGGTGGCTGCGCGCCCGGCCGCACAGCGCGTGGTCGACGTCGATGCGCGCGGCCGCGAGCAATCGCGTGAGCAATCGCACCCACCCGACGTGGCCGCACTGCGCGAGCGACTGCTGGCGATCGCGGCGCGCGAAGGCAAGACGCTCTCGGCTATCAACGCCGGCCTCTATGCGGGCCGGCTCACCGACCAGGTCAGCGCGCGCATCGCAAAGACGCGGCAGGCGGTCGCGGCGAAACTGATCCACAACTACTGCATCGCCAAAGGCGTCGCGGTGGCGCTGAATCCCATTCCCGTCGCCGACCTGCTCGCCGCCGCCGGGCTGGACGCGGCGATGGTGGTGCAGCTGTCGCGGGTCTACGGCCTGCCGCTGACCCGTGCCGAATCCGGGCGGCTGGTGGCGGTGATCTCGGCGCAGCTGGCCGCCCTGATGGGCGCGATCTGGGGCATGCAGCTGGTCGCCTCCGCACTTAAGGGCGTCACCGCCGGCCTGTCGGTGCTGGTCACTGCCGCGGCACAGGGCGCACTGGGCTGGTACGCCACCGTGCTGATCGGCCGCGCCGCCGAACGCTACCTGGTCGCCGGCAAATCCTGGGGCGAGGCCGGCGCCAAGCGCGCGGTCGCCGACATCGTGGCCGGCCTCGACCGCGACTCGATCCTGCGCGAGGCGCGCGAGGAAATCCTCAAGCGGCTGAAAACTCGCCGCGCCCCGTAAGAGCCCGCTCGCGGGCGATGCTTTCGTACGGGAATCGGGAATCGGGAATCGGGAATCGGAAGAGCATCGCTCGCCAGCGGGCTCCTACGTGAGGCGCGTGAGAAATGTCTGCACCGCCGCGGCATCGAACGGCCAATCCAGTTCACGCCCGTCGCGGACGTCGCGCAGCACCGGCACGCGCGTGCCGTAGCGCTGTTCCAGCTCATCCGCGTCATCGACCCACACGCTGTCGAAATCCGGCGCACGCGCCTCGGCCAGCACGGCCAGCGCCAGGTCGCACAGGTGGCAGTAATCGCGCTGGTACAGGATCAAGTCGGACATGCGCTTGCGAATGGACTGCCAAAGCCGGGGACGCCGCGTAGAATAGCCGGTTCGCTCCCTTCCCTCAGCAGTGCAGCCATGGCCGTCAGCGTATTCGACCTGTTCAAGATCGGCATCGGTCCGTCTTCTTCGCATACGGTCGGACCGATGCGCGCGGCCGCGCGCTTTGCCGAGCGCTGGCTGGATGAGAAAGGCGTGCTCGATCGCGTGGTGCGCGTACGCGCGGAACTGCATGGCTCGCTGGCGATGACCGGCCGCGGCCACGGCACCGACAAGGCGGTGCTGCTGGGGCTGGAAGGCCAGCATCCGGACACGGTCGATCCGGACCGCATCCCGGCCACGCTCGAACGCATCCGCGGCACGCAGCGCCTGCGCGTGCTGGGCAGGCACGAGATCGCCTTCGACGAAAAAAGCGACCTCATCTTCAACAAGCGCCAGAAGCTGCCGTTCCACACCAATGGCATGCGTTTCAGCGCGTATGACGCCGATGGCAACGAACTGGCCACGCGCGACTACTACTCGGTCGGCGGCGGCTTCGTGGTAAACCAGGACGAAGCGGCCGAAGACCGCATCGTCGCCGACACCACCGAGCAGCCGTACCCGTTCAACACCGGCGACGACATGCTGGCGCTGTGCAAGCAGCACGGCCTGACCATCGCGCAATTGATGATGGCCAACGAGAGCGTATGGCGCCCCGAAGCGGAAACCCGCGCCGGCCTGCTCACCATCTGGCAGGCGATGCAGGATTGCGTCGCGCGTGGCCTGCGTTCGCCCGGCGTGCTACCCGGCGGCCTGAAAGTGCACCGCCGCGCACCCGCCATGCTGGAGGAACTGCGCACCCAGCCGGAAGCGGCGCTGAAAGATCCGCTGACCATCCTCGACTGGGTCAACCTGTACGCGCTGGCGGTGAACGAGGAGAACGCCGCCGGCGGCCGCGTGGTCACCGCGCCGACCAACGGCGCGGCCGGCATCGTACCTGCGGTCGGCCACTACTACTTGCGCTTCTGCCCGCAGGCCACCGAGGAAGGCATCCTCAACTACCTGCTGACGGCCGCGGCGATCGGCATCCTGTACAAGGAAAACGCTTCGATCTCCGGCGCCGAAGTCGGCTGCCAGGGCGAAGTCGGCGTGGCCTGCTCGATGGCCGCCGGCGGCCTCACCGCCGCCCTCGGCGGCAACGTGATGCAGGTGGAGAACGCCGCCGAGATCGGCATGGAACACAACCTCGGCCTCACCTGCGATCCGATCGGCGGGCTGGTGCAGATCCCCTGCATCGAACGCAACGCGATGGGCTCGGTCAAGGCGATCAACGCCAGCCGCATGGCCCTGAAGAGCGACGGCAAGCACCGCGTCAGCCTCGACAAGGTGATCAAGACCATGCGCGACACCGGCCGCGACATGAAGGACAAGTACAAGGAAACATCGCGGGGCGGATTGGCGGTCAACGTCATCGAGTGCTGACCGACATCGCGCCGGCCCTCCTTCGCCGGTCCCTGCCAGCCGTGGGCAGGGCGGGCTGCGGCGCGAGCCCGGCCACCCGCCGGCCGGGCCAGTTCTTCGGGAATGCGCTGCACTGGACGGGGGTGATGCGTTCGCCGCCGCTTTCGCAAGACCAGGACGGACTGCGGCCCGCCATCGATGTTGCGCGGCACGGCGCGGTGGCCGTCGATCATCGCCGGATCATGCGCAACGCATGCTTGTAGCGCCGAGTGGCGGCGAACAGGAGCCGGGCGCCCACCGACCATCGGCCCAGGGAAGCTGTGGCATGACCACGGGCCGCCATCGCCGGCCCGTGACCCGAGGCGGAAGGCCTCAATGCTCCGGGATCAGCACCGGCTTGTTCTGGTCCTTCAGCAGCAGCACCAGGAATCTGGCCGGCTTGGTCTTGCTGGCATTGCGGCCAATCGTGTGCACGTCGTCCGGCCCTTCGTAGAAGGTCTGCCCCGGCCCCAGGGTCACCGGCTTGTCGCCATTCAGGCCCATCACGATCGAGCCTTCAAGCACATAGACGAAGGCATGGGCGTGGTGGCGATGGACCGGATCGACCGAGCCGGGCGGGTAGGTGACCAGGATCATCTTGCCTTCCTTGCCGGGATAGTCCTTGAGGGCCTTGGTCATCAGGTCCGAGACCTTGGCCATCGGCGCGGTCGATGTGGGGGAGGCCTGCTCCGCCGGCTGGGCCGCGGCCACGCCGGAAACGAGCAGGAGCAGCAGCCCGAAGGTCTTGAAGGTGTGCATGGGTGTCTCCTCGTGAATGTCCCGCACCCTCAGGCCGGGTGCTGGGGATGCGGCCGGCGCGGCGACGCCGGACCGGGATTCAGGCCAGGCCGGCCTTGTCGAGCCCGTACGCCTTGTCGGCGCTGCCGGGGACGCTGGTGAAGGCGACATTGATGCGGTTCCAGGCGTTGATCGCCATCACCGCGTAGGTGAGATCGGTGAGATCCTTCTCGGAGAACTGCTCGCGGACGAGCGCGTAGATGTCATCGGGGACGCCGTGCGGCGGAAGCTGGGTCAGCACCTCGGTCCACGCCAGCGCCGCACGCTCGCGCTCGGAAAACAGCGGGGACTCGCGCCAGACCGGCAGGTGGTGGATGCGCAGCGGACGCTCGCCGTGAATCATCGCCTGCTTGATATGCATGTCCACGCAGAAGGCGCAGCCGTTCATCTGCGAGGCACGGATCTCGACGAGGTGGCCGATGGTCGCCTCGACGCCGCCCTGCGCCGCCTGCATGCTGATGGCAACGAGTTTCTTGAAGAGCTCGGGGGCTTGCTGCTGGTAGTCGATTCGCTGGGTCATGGGGATCCTCGCTGGTCATGTGGCCCTTCCTCAGATCGGCTGAGGTGTCCGCTCGCGCTCGATGGCGCAGCGGTGCCCAGCCTAGGTTCCCGGCGATGCTTGCGGTAGGCCCGTCGGCGGGCTCGCGGTGTTGCTCCCCAGGAACCAATCCGTGACGGTGTCACACTCGCAGCCGCCAAAACGTCTGTCAGGTATGAGCCGGCGATGCCGGTGCTGGATGCGCTTCGCAGTAGCCGCCGCGAAGCCCTGAACCTGCCGGACCCGAACGATGACTTTTGATTCGCAAGATCACCCCCACTGCACCAACAGCGACGCCCTCGCATCGAGTTTCTCGGCGAGCTGCGCCGGCGTGCTCGCGTTCATCGCCGTGGCGACCGAAGGCAATTTCGCCCGCGCGGGCGACCGCCTCGGCATCGGCCGCTCGGCGGTCAGCCGCAGCGTGCAGAAGCTCGAGGCCCAGTTGGGCACGCGGCTGTTCCTGCGCACCACCCGGCGCACCACGCTGACCCGCGAGGGCGAATTGTTCTACCGCAACTGCCGTCCGGGCGTGGAGCGGATCGTGCAGGCACTGGAAGACATGCGCGATCTGCGCGAAGGACCGCCCCGTGGCCAGCTGCGAATCAGCGCCACGTCGGGATTCGGGCGCCGCGTCGTGGCGCCGCTGCTCAACGGCTTCCGCGTCCGCCATCCGGAGATCGCCGTCGATCTGCTGCTCGACGACCGCATCACCGACTTCAGCGCGGATCGGATCGACGTGGCGTTTCGCGACGGGCGCCTGGACGACAGTCAGGTGATCGCCAAGCAGCTGATCCCGATGCCGATGTTGGTCTGCGCGTCGCCCGCCTACCGGCGCGACCATGGACTGCCGCGACAGGTGGAGGAGCTGGCCGGACACAGTTGCATCAATCTCCGCACGGCGTCAGGCAGGATCTTCGAATGGGAGTTCAAGGTCGGTGGCCGGGCGCAGAAATTCCTGCCCTCGTCCAGCTGCACGTTCAACGATGACGAACTGGTGCTGCAGGCCGTGCTCGACGGCCAGGGCATCGCACAGATGGCGGGCTACCAGGTCAGCGAGCACCTGCGTGCCGGCCGGCTGGTGGCGTGCCTGGCGCAATACGCGCCCGACGATCGCGGGCACTACCTCTGCTACCCGAGCCGTCAGCAACTGCCGGGGCGGATCCGGGTGTTCATCGACTACATGACCACCGCCGTGCGCGCCCTGGACCTGGGGTGCTCGATCGGGTTGAGCCCGATGCCGTCGGCCGTCCCGCGCGGGGCGCGGGACGCATTGGCGGTGGGTACTGCCTGAGGATTGGTGTGTCGCAGGCAACACCGCGAGTCCGCCGGCGGTCCTACCGGCTGCCGTTGGCGGCGCCTAGCATGACCCCCACTGCGCGCCACAGGCGCCAACGCAACGCGGAGGTTTCCCATGAAAATTCTTGTGATCGGCGGTACCGGACTCATCGGCAGCAAAGTCGTCGAGCGCCTGCGCAAGCGCGGCCACGAAGCGGTGCCCGCCGCACCGTCCTCGGGCGTCAACACTCTCACCGGCGAAGGCCTGGACGCGGCCATGACGGGGACCGACGTGGTGGTGGACCTGGCCAACTCCCCTTCGTTCGAGGACAAGGCCGTCATGGATTTCTTCCAGACATCGGGACGCAACCTCGCCGCCGCGGAGAAGAAAGCCGGCGTGAAGCATCATGTGGCGCTGTCGGTGGTGGGCACCGGTCGTCCCGCGTTTGCGACCAGCGGGTACATCCGCGCCAAGATGGCCCAGGAAGACCTGATCCGCGCCGCCGGCATCCCGTACACCATCGTCCATTCCACCCAGTTCTTCGAGTTCCTCAACGGCATTGCCGGCGACGGCTCCAAGGGGCAGGAGATCCACCTTTCGAGCGGGCTGATGCAGCCGATCGCCTCGGACGACGTCGCCGATGCGGTCACCGACTACGCACTCGGCGCCCCGGTCAACGGCATGGTGGAAATCGGCGGCCCCGAAAAAGCGCCGTTGGCGGCATGGGTGCAGCGCTTCCTCGCCGCCATCGGCGATTCGCGCAAGGTCGTCGCGGATCCGAAAGCGCCCTACTTCGGCGCCGTGCTGGAGCCGGACACGCTGCTGCCGGGCGATGGCGCACGGCTGGGCGCACAGGACTTCCAGACATGGTTCGCCCGCTCGATGTTCGCCAGCCGCGGAACGGCAGCGTGAAGCTCTACTACCTGCCCGGTGCCTGTCCACTCGCCGGGCACATCGTGCTCGAATGGATCGGTGCGCCGTACGAAACGGTGAGGATGAGTCACGACAGCGTCCACTCACCGGAGTATCGAGCCCGCAATGCCGGGGGCACCGTGCCGCTGCTGGAACACGGTGACTTCACGCTTGCCGAGAACGTCGCGATCCTCGGCTACCTGGCCGATCTGCATCCCGAAGCGGGGCTGCTCGGCGACGGCACACCGCGCGGCCGCGCCGAAGTGATGCGCTGGCTGGGGTTTCTCAACTCCGACGTGCACAAGGCGTTCCTGCCGATCTTCAATGCCTCGCTTTTTCTTCGAGAGGAAGCCATGGCCGGCGAGCTCGCCCGCAACGCCAGTTTGCACATACGCACGCTGCTCGAACGGCTCGACGCACAGCTTGCCGGCCGCGACTGGCTGACCGGGACGCGCTCGGTCGCCGACCCTTATCTGCTGGTGATCCTGCGCTGGACCGTCAACCACGACATCGGCCTGCACGGCCTGAGCCACCTGATGCGCTTCGCCCGCCGCATGGAGGACGATCCGGGCGTGCAGGCGGCCATCCTTGCCGAAGAGGGCGTCCTCGCCTGAGGTCGACCGGTCATCCACGATCGAAGCGCGCCGAACCCGACCATGACCGAACTGAAGCCACCGCCCGTCTCCCTGCTCGACAAGCATCATGGGGCGGATTTCCTCCCGCTCTACACGGCGACCGTGCGCGTCAGTGGCGGCGAATCCCGGCACGGCCGCGCTTCCGGCGTGGCCCGCTCCGCCGATGGAGTCCTCGACCTGCAGTTGCGGATGCCCGAGCAACTGGGCGGTCCGGGTGGCGGCACCAACCCGGAGCAGCTGTTCGCCGCCGGCTACGCCGCCTGCTTCCACGGCGCATTGAGCCTGCTCGCGACGCGCGCAAACGTGACCATCCCCGACGCCGAGGTCGTCGCCTCGGTCACCTTCGGCCGCGACCCGGTCGATGGCCTGTTCACGCTCACCGCGGATATCCGCATCCGCCTGCCCGGTGTCGACCGGGCGATCGCCGAAGAGCTGGTGCGCAATACCGAGCGCATCTGCCCCTACGCGAAGATGGCCAGGACAGGGATCGAGTGCGTGGTTTCGCTCGCCCCGTGATCGTGCGGCGGTCGAAATGGCCACTGGCACCCACGCCCCGTCCGCCACCACTGCCGAAAGCCGGAGGGCTCGGATCGGGGAACGTCGCCGAGACCGGCATGAAACACCAACCGGCCACACCTGCGACTCGATTGGCATCCTCGCACTGATCCGCTGCGTCGAACGCAAGGCCAAGGGGATCAGCCACCCCGGATGTTCCCTGGTGCTGCGCGCTCCTGGACTGCGGTCGACCCCGCTCTATGCGCAAGAGCTATGTGGACAAACCAAACTCGCGCGTTTAGAGTGAAGTTCATATTTCACTAAAATGTAAATTCGTGAAGCGCACAAGCGATCCACTGCATCGACGGGCGGCCGAGACAGCCAAGTTGCTTCGCGCATTGGGAAATGCCTCCCGGCTGCTCATCCTGTGCCGGCTGCTCCGGGGGGGCGAAGCATCGGCAGGCGCTCTCGCCAAGGAACTGGCGCTGGGGCCGTCGGCTCTGTCCCAGCATCTTTCGCGCATGCGCGAAGAAGGACTGGTCAGCCAGCGGCGGGAGGCTCGTCAGTTGTTTTATCGCCTTGGCGAGACGGCCTCCGCACAGCTGCCGGCTGTGTTGTCCGGAATATGCGGCGAGAGCGCTGCAGCAACGAACGAAGGAGAAGACACCATGGTCCATCCCGCTTCCACCCTTGGCGTAGTGCTTGGCCTCGCTTTCGCGAGCACCGGCGCGATCGCAGGCGACGGCCTCTGGCAAAATCCGGCCATCCACACGGCCGGGCGCATGCGTGAACTGCCGCAGGCCGCCTACCAGCCCGATGCCAAGGCCTCGTACAAGGTGGTTTTCGGCCTCACCGTGGCGGCGGCCAAGCCGGACAAGATCAATCCAGGCCTCGAACGCGTCGCGCGCACCGTCAACCTGTACGCAAACGCCGGCGTGCCCCTGAAGCACCTGCATTTCGTGGCGATCGCCTCCGGAGCGGCCACCACGATCGCGTTGGATGATGCGAACTATCGCAAGCAGTTCGGCACGGCCAATCCCAACCTGCCGGTGATCGCGGAGTTGCGCAAGGCCGGCGTGGATGTGGCGGTGTGCGGCCAAGCCGTGGCCGAACATGGCTATCCGTCCGAGGCAATCGATCCGCGCGTGACGCTCGCGCTGGCGGCACTGACCACCATCACCGAGCTGCAGCAGAAGGGCTATGCCCTGGTGCCGCTCTGACCGGATGCGCCGCCCCGAGGAACCCGCCATGCGCCACCTTCGCCGCCACGCCTTCGCGCTGACAACCTTTGCCCTGATGGCCGTCGCCATCGCCAACGCGGCTGAGAAGTCCGACTACCTGCCGCCGTGGAATCCGCCACCGGCCGGCGGTGTGCAGTTCAGCGCACCACCGGTCGATGCGATCGCCGACCTGCACGGCGACATCGTCGATCCCCAGCTGACGGTATCCTTCGCCGGCAACCAGTTCATGGCGGTACATGACCTGATGGCCGCGTTCCGCACCGCCCATCCGCAGTATCAGCGCATCTTCGTCGAGACGTTGCCGCCGGGCATCCTCGCCAAGCAGATCGAGAGCGGCTCGCTGGTGATGGGCAATCTGCGCATTGCCCTGCGTCCGGACGTCTATACGGCCGGAAAGAATTCGATCGCCGAGCACCAGCACAAGCACAGCTGGTTCGCCGAAACCCACGACTACGCGCGCAATCCGCTGGCGATCCTGGTGGCCAAGGGCAATCCCAGGCATATCCGCGGCCTGGCCGACCTCGGCCAACCGTGCGCGTGAACTCACCACATCCAACGAAGTAGGCGTATGGGCTCAGATTGCCTACTGACCGCGGGGACCCGCTGATGCAGGTCATTCCCGTGGGACCCCTCGCGCTGCCGGTGGCCGGACTGCTCGTGCTGGCCGGCCTGGGCACGGCCATGGCGATCGATGGCTGGTTGCATCGTCGCGGCCGGCCGTCCACGGAAGCGGTGCTGTGGCTGTTGCTGCTGGTGGGCGTGGTGCTCGCCCGCTTGGCCTTCGTGTTGCGCCGGTGGCCCGAATACGCGAGCCATCCGTTAGCCGTGCTCGACCTTCGCGATGGCGGGCTTTCGCCGTGGGCCGGCGTGGCTGGCGTGCTGCTGGGGGCGCTGTGGGTCTTCTGGCGGCGCTGGCCACTGCGTGAACCCCTCGCCTGGGCGGTACTGGGCGGCGTGCTGGTCTGGAGCTTCGGCGGCTTGGTGGCGTCGCGGCTGGACTCGGCCTTGCACACACCGCTTCCCACACTGGTATTGCACGATCTCGATGGGCAACCCAGGCCGCTGCAGCTGCTGCGTGGCAAGCCGCTAGTCGTCAACTTGTGGGCCAGCTGGTGCGGCCCATGCCGCCGGGAATTGCCGCTGGTGGCGCAGGCCCAGGGGGTGCGCACGCAGGTGCGCTTAGTATTTGCCGACCAAGGCGAGTCGCCAGCGGAGATCCGCGCCTTCCTGGTCGAGAATCGCTTGAGCCTGGACGGCGTCCTGATCGATCCGTCGTCCCGGCTGTCGCAACATTTCGGCGTACGGGGATACCCCGCCACGCTGTTTTTCGACGCGCAAGGCACGTTGCGCAGCCTACATATCGGCGAGTTGTCCCCGGCCACCCTCGCTGCGCAATTGCGACACATCATCCCCGACACCGCCACGACGGCGTCCCATCTATCCGGAGTCTCCCGATGAAATACTGGTTTACATTTTTGTTCGCACTGGGCCTGAGCGCCTGCGCCCAAGCGCAGGACACGGCCCACTATCCGGCACCGATCCAGGCGCTGGTCGGCCAGGGCCTGGTCATCAAGGGCCCGTTGCCGGCACCGGCGGGCTACACCGGCTATCTGGGCGACTTCGGTGGTCAGGCCGTGCCGGTGTATCTGCTGCCGGATCGCAAGCACGTCATGGTCGGCACGCTGTTCGATGCCTCCGGCAAGGACCTCACCCAGGGACCGCTGGAGTCTGCCAGCACGCCAGCGCTGAATGAGGCGACCTGGACGCGGCTGGGCAAGGCTGGCTGGATCGCCGAAGGCGCCACCCACCCCAAACGCATCGTCTATGTGTTCACCGACACCGAATGCCCCTACTGCCACAAGCTGTGGCAGGCGACCCAGCCGTTGCTGGCAGGTGGTGACGTGCAGGTACGCCACATCATGGTGGCAGTGATCGCGCCACAGAGCGCTGCTCGCGCCGCGGCGGTGCTGGATGCGCCCGACCCCAGGGCGGCCATGCACCAGCATGAAAGCGCCTTCGGCCACAGCCCGATCGTCCCGTTGAAGGACCTGCCGGCAGACACCGGCAAGCGCATCGAGGACAACAATGCGCTGATGGACAGCCTTGGCATCAGTGGCACGCCAGCAACGGTCTACAAGGATGCGCACGGCAAGATCCGGATGGCGGTCGGCATGTTGCCGCCCGACCAGATCAACGCGATTTTCGGCAAGTGAGGACATGCAGCCTCGGTCATGAGGCGCCGTCGTTGTGGCTGCTGCCCGTGGCCCGCATGACGCCGGACTGGTGGCTGGCTACGCGCCTTTTGGCGGCCCACGTTGGCGTCATGTGGCAACGGGCAAACTGGCGGGCGTCCATCGACAGCTAATTCATCTTGATGGGGAGCACGTCATGCAAGGCACGCCACTCACCGCGAATTTCCGAGCCGCGCCGCAGATCGGCGAGGCGGATATCCCGGCGCTGGTCGCCGCAGGTATTCGCGGCCTCATCAACAATCGTCCCGACGGTGAAGTCGCCGGCCAGCCGACGAGCGCCTCGCTGGCTGCGGCGGCTGCGCGCGCTGGCCTTGCCTACCGGCACCTGCCGGTCGTCGCGGGAGCGATCGACGAGGGTCAGGTGGTTGCCTTTGCCCAGGCACTGGCAGACATGCCCGGCCCGCTGCTGGCTTTCTGTCGGACCGGCAACCGCTCGGCCACTCTGTGGGCACTGGCCGCAGCGCGCGACGGGCGACCGGTCGAGGAGATCCTTGCCTGCACCGCCCGGGCAGGCTACGACCTGGGAGCGCTGCGCCCGCGCCTGCGCGATGCATCGTCCCGATGAAGTACCGCGGGCCATGCGCTCGCGCGCCCAGCCGCATGCCGTCGATCAACGACGAGCTCGCCCGTACGATGATGGCCGCCCGATCTGGAATTTTTCGCGTGCGGCGGAAATGACCGCACCTTGGAGCGTCCATGGCATCCGTCCTTCTGACCCAAGCCTTGCTGGCCATCCTGTGCGGCTCGCTGGTGGGCTTCTCGCTGGCGCTGATCGGCGGTGGTGGCTCGATCCTGGCTACGCCCCTGGTGCTGTACGTGGTCGGCGTGCACGACCCGCACGTGGCGATCGGCACCAGCGCCCTGGCGGTGGCGGTCAATGCGTTTGCCAACCTGGTGCCGCACGCGCGCGCCGGGCACGTGCGCTGGAAGGTCGCGTTTGTGTTCGCGGCGACCGGCATCCTAGGCGCCTACGTGGGATCGACTCTGGGCAAGGCGGTCAACGGGCAGCACCTGCTGGTGCTGTTCGCGCTGCTGATGCTGGTTGTCGCCGGCCTGATGCTGCGCGGGCGGCGCGGTGGCCGCGCGAATCACTACCCGCTGCCGCATATGAATTACCGGCTTGGCGCGGTGGGGCTGGGTGCGGGCGGCCTGTCCGGGTTCTTCGGCATTGGCGGCGGTTTCCTGATCGTGCCGGGGCTGATGTTCGCCAGTGGCATGGAGATCATCAATGCCATCGGCACATCGCTTTTCTCGGTGGGCGCATTCGGGCTAACCACCACCATCAACTACGCCGTCTCGGGCCTGATCGACTGGCGCGTCGCGGTCGAATTCATCGGAGGTGGCATCGCAGGCGGCTGGCTTGGCACCCTGGGTGCCAAGCGGCTGGCGAGAACGCGCGGCGCGCTCAATCTGATCTTTGCCGTGGTCATCATCCTGGTCGCGATTTTCATGCTCTACAAGTCACTTCGCATCTGAGCGCGAGGAGCCTCCCATGCGGCGCTGCTGCACGCCTCGCCGGGGGGGCGGCGGCGCCTCGTGCCGAGGTAGTCGCTCGTCCCTGCCACGGGAACCGACACGAACGATGCAACGCACCGGCTGTCTTCGAGCACGAGCGGGTCGCCTGCGACCAGTGCGCTTCGGACAGCGCGCGGTAGCCAAGAAGTCAGGAGTTCCTTACCACGCAAGAGAAAAAGTGACTTGGGCGCCGGCGAGGTCGCGAGACCTCCGGCCATGAGCTTCACTGCAGTATCCAGGGAGCGCCGTTGCCGACGACCAGCTTCGCTGTTGTGTGGCCCTCCCTGCATTCGCCAGGCGGCAACTCATTCGTGGCGCCTGATAGCGACCGCCAAATGGCCTCCGTGGGTGACATCCCAGGCCCAACTCTGCAACCATCACCCACTTTGGGGCGCATCGCGCGCCCATGCAGGAGTCTCCATGTCCCAGGAACGCGCGATTCACCGCGATGTCGGCCCGATGGCCCTCATGTACACCGGCCTCGGCTCGATCATTGGCTCCGGCTGGCTGTTCGGCGCATGGAACGCCGCCAAGCTGGCTGGCCCTGGCGCGGTCTGGGCGTGGGTACTGGGCGCGGCGATCATCATGACGATCGCGCTGACCTATGCCGAGCTGGGCGCGATGTTTCCCGAGTCCGGCGGCATGGTGCGCTACGGCCATTACTCGCACGGATCGCTGGTCGGCTTCATCGCCGGCTGGGCCAACTGGATCGCGATCGTCTCGGTGATCCCGATCGAGGCCGAGGCTTCGGTGCAGTACATGTCCGGCTGGCAGTGGCAGTGGGCGCAGGACCTTTACCACAAGGCGCCCGGCCAGCACGGTGAGCTGAGCCATCTGGGGCTCGGCTTCGCGGCGGTGCTGGTGGTGGTCTATTTCCTGCTCAACTTCTGGAGCGTGAAGCTGTTCGCGCGCTCCAACAGCGTGATCACGATCATCAAGATGGTGATCCCGGCGGCGACCGGCGTGGCGCTGATCGCCAGCGGCTTCCACTCCGAGAATTTCTCGGTCGGCGCCAATGGCGGCCACCACGCGAACGATTTCGCGGCGATCCTCACGGCGGTGGCTACCGCCGGCATCGTGTTCAGCTTCAACGGCTTCCAGAGCCCGGTGAACCTGGCCGGCGAAGCGCGCAATCCCGGTCGCAGCATTCCGTTCGCGATCATCGGCGCGATCGTGATCGCCACGGTGATCTACGTGCTGCTGCAGATCGCCTTTCTCGGCGCGGTGCCGCCGGACATGCTGACCAAGGCCGGCTGGCACGGCATCGACTTCAGCTCGCCGTTCGCCGAGCTGGCGATCATCGTCAACCTCAACTGGCTGGCGATCCTGCTGTACGCCGATGCGTTCGTCAGCCCCAGCGGCACCGGCATGACGTATACCGCCTCCACCGCCCGCATGATCTACGGCATGGAGCGCAACGGCACGCTGCCGAAGATCTTCGGCATGGTGCACCCGAAGTGGGGCGTGCCGCGCCCGGCGATGTGGCTGAACCTGGTGGTTTCGTTCCTGTTCCTGTTCTTTTTCCGCGGCTGGGATTCGCTGGCCGCGGTGATCTCGGTGGCGACGATCATCTCCTACCTCACCGGCCCGGTCAGCGTGATGACGCTGCGCCGCACCGCGCCGGAACTGCATCGCCCGTTTCGCCTGGTCGGGCTGCCGATCATCGCCGGCATTGCCTTCATCATGTCCGCCGAACTGCTGTACTGGGCCAAGTGGCCGCTGACCGGCGAGATCATCCTGCTGATGGTGGTGGCGCTGCCGGTGTACCTGTACTACCAGTACAAGAGCGGCTGGCATGAGTTCGGCAAGCAGATGAAGGGCGCCTGGTGGCTGGTGTTCTACCTGATCACGCTGGCGCTCGTCTCGCGCGTGGGCAGCACCAAGTTCGGCGGCCTGGGCTACCTGCCCTACGGTTGGGATCTGGCCGTGGTCGCGGTGATCGGCCTGGTGTTCTACGTGTGGGGCGTGAAGTCCGGCTGGCGCACGCCGTCGGTGGAGGCCGCGCAGCTGGAGGCGCGTATCGATCCCGACGCGCCGCTGGTGCCGCCGGATGAGGAAAACGCGGAGCGCATCACCGGGCGCTGAGTCGCGGTCATCGTGCGAGGACGAAAACGCGCGGCGACGGACCGCGCGTTTTTTTGTTTCGGGACATGTCGACTCGCATGTCGAAAATCCGCGGTGCCGTTCGTCGTTGTTGCAAGAGCCCGCCTTCGCGGGCCAGCCATCGCAAAGGAGAACAGGCATGCAGGTACCGACCATCGCGCGCAGGTGCCTGCCGGAGGGCCGCCGCGGAGGCGATACGGATCGGCCCGACGAACGTGCGTACCGGCACGCGTCGTCCAGTGGAAGCGAAGCCCGGCGCGCAGTCCGCCACGTCATCCAAGCGCAGGCCGATGCCATCCGCCGCAAGGACGCCGACGCCGTGATGGCGTGCAACGCACCCGGCATACGCTCGTTCGGCATCGTCGCGCCGTTGCGCCGGCCCGATGCGGCCGCGATCAGGGAGCGGCTGGAATACTGGTTCGCGGCGTTCGCCGGCCCGCTCGACTGCGAGGTGCACGAGCCCGACATCTCGACCATCGGCGACACCGCGTGCGCCCGCTTCCTGCAGCGCTTCAGCGGCATCAACATGCGTGGCATGGCCGTCGAGCTGTGGGTGCGCGTGACGATGGGGCTGCACCGGATCGACGGTCGCTGGCTGGTCGCGCACGAACATCTTTCCGATCCCCTCGACCACGACGCCGCGCCAGCGCAGTCGAAGCTCTAGAACCCACCTGTCAATAACCACGGAGAACCCCATGCCGGCCACGACCCTTTCCCTGTCCCGCAGTCTCGCTCTTGTCGCGCTGCTGTCACTCACTGGCGCCGCGTCAGCCACTGCGGTGACCTACAACATCGACCCCGACCACGCCTATCCCAGCTTCGAGGCAGATCATATGGGCGGCCTGTCGGTATGGCGCGGCAAGTTCAACCACAGCACCGGCACGATAACCATGGACAAGGCCGCCGGCACCGGCGCGGTCGACGTCAGCATCGACATGAAGAGTGCCGACTTCGGCCAAGACCAGCTCAACAAGATTGCGCAGGGCAAGGACCTGTTCGAGTCGGACAAGTACCCGACCGCGCACTACATCGGCAAGCTCGCCGGCTTCGTCCATGGTGCGCCGACCGAGGTGATCGGTCAGCTCACCCTGCATGGCGCAACCCGGCCGTTGACGCTCAAGATCGACAGCTTCAAGTGCATGCCGCATCCCATGCTGAAACGCGAAGTCTGCGGCGCCGACGCACTGGCCACGTTCAAGCGCGACGACTACGGCATGGCAGCCGGCAAGGACTACGGGTTCAAGATGGACGTGACACTGCGCATCCAGGTAGAGGCCATCGCGGCCCAATGAGCGATACCGGCAACGGCCGGACACACCGCCGGGCCACGTCCTGAAGCGGCATCCTCAAGCCAGCGCCAGCACATCCCCCAGCAGCGCCTGCGCCGTCACTTCCGGCCCCGCACCCGGCCCCTGGATCACCAGGGGCTGGGTGTTGTAGCGGGTGGTGGTGAGCGCGAACTGGTTGTCGGTGCCGTAGAGGCGAGCGGCCGGATGGGTCGGCGGCACTTCGACCAGGCCGACGCGGGCACGGCCGCGCTGGTTGAGCCGGGCGAGGAAGCGCAGCACGCAGCCACGCGACTTCGCATCGGCATGCAATTTCGCCAGCGGCGCGTCCAGCTCCTCCAGCCGCGCGAGGAACGACTCCGGATCCAGCGCGCGCAGCGGCTCGGGCACCAGGCCCTGTACGTCCACCTCGTCGGTGCCGAGCGAGAAGCCGGCGTTGCGGGCGATGATCAGCAGCTTGCGCGCCACGTCCTCGCCGGACAGGTCCGAACGCGGATCGGGCTCCGTGTAGCCAAGCTGGCGGGCCTCGCGCAGCAACGCGGAGAACGGCCGGCTGCCGTCGTACTGGTTGAACAGCCACGACAGCGAGCCGGAGAACACGCCTTCGAGCGTGAGCAGACTGTCGCCGCAGCTGCGCAGGCGACGCAGCGTGGACAGCACCGGCAGGCCGGCACCGACGGTAGCCGAATCGCCATAGCGGCCGCCGTGCGCGAGCGCCGCCTGCAGTGCGCGCCAGCCCGACAGATCGCCGCCGGCGAGTGCCTTGTTGGCCGTCACCACGTGGTAGCCGCGTGCCAGCCATTCGGCATGCCGCGACGCCAGCGTCGAGCTGGCGGTGGCGTCGACGATCACCCGGATCGCCGCGCCGCCCGCATCGAGTGCGGCGAGCAGGCCGGCGTTATCGCGCGCGTCGCCTTGATGATTGAGCTGCTCACGCAGGCTGCGACTGGCAAGGCTGGGCAGGTCGGTCTGCTGTCGGCGCGAATTCGCGGCACCGACCAGGCGCAACGATACGGCCGCCGGTGTGTTGAGCAGCTTCAGCAGCGCGCCGCCGACCACCCCGGTGCCGAGCAGCACGATGGCAATGGCCGGCGTCCGGGCTGCAGATTTGGTGGGAGCGACTTCAGTCGCGATCGCGGCCCGCGGGGCTGTCGCGGCCGAAGCCGCTCCCACAGTAGCCTTGGCATCGAGCATCGCGCTCATGCGATCACCCGGCGTTTGGACGTCTCTACCGCCGCGGCACGGCTCAGCGCCGCATCGAGATCGCGCAGCAGGTCGTCGCCGTCCTCGATGCCCACCGACAGGCGCAGCAGGCTGTCGGCGATACCGGCGGTGCGGCGCGCCTCCGGCGCCATCGACGCATGCGTCATCGAGGCCGGATGCGCGATCAGGCTCTCCACGCCGCCCAGCGACTCGGCCAGCGAGAAGTACTGCAGGCCATCGACGAACGCCTCGATCCGGCTCACGTCGCCTTCCAGCTCGAAGCTGAGCATGGCGCCGAAGCCCTGCTGCTGGCGCGCGGCCAGCGCGTGGCCGGCGTGGCTGGCCAGGCCGGGGTAGTAAACCTTGCGCACGGCCGCATGCGCATCCAGCTGCTCGGCGATGCGCGCTGCGTTCTCCTGGTGCTGGCGCAGGCGCACGCTCAAGGTGCGCAGGCCGCGCAGGGTGAGATAGCTGTCGAACGGCGCACCGGTGAGTCCGTTGCAGTTGGCCCACCACTTCAGCTGTTCGAACACCGCCGCGTCGCGCGCCACCACGGCGCCGCCGACCACGTCGCTATGGCCGTTGATGTACTTGGTGGTGGAATGCACCACCACGTCTGCACCGAGCAGCAGCGGTTGCTGCAGCGCCGGCGACAGGAAGGTGTTGTCGACCACCAGCAACGCGCCGACTGCGTGTGCGGCCTGCGCCACGTGGCGGATGTCGGTGATCCGCAGCAGCGGATTCGATGGCGTCTCCACCCACACCAGCGCGGGCTTCTGCGCCAGACCGGCGGCCAGCGCCACGCTGTCGGTGAGATCGGCGAACGCCACGCTGAAGCGGCCCTTCTTCGCCCATGCGTCCAGCAGCCGCCAGGTGCCGCCGTAGCAGTCGTGTGCGGCCAGCACGGTGGCCCCGGCCGGCACCAGTTCCAGCGCCAGCGCCACCGCCGACATGCCGCTGGAAGTCACCATCGCGCCGGTGCCCTGCTCCAGTTCCGCCAGCGCGTTGCCGAGCAGGTCACGGGTGGGATTGCCGCTGCGCGAGTAGTCATACGGGCGCTTGCCGCCAAGTCCCTCGAACGCGTAATTGGTCGACAGGTGCAGCGGCGGCACCACCGCGCCGTGCTGGGTGTCCGATTCGATGCCGGCGCGCACGGCGCGGGTACAGGGGGCGGACTCGCTCATGGGAAGGGTCTCCGGTTTCTCGTCATGTTCTGGGGATGGGCAATCAGGCCAGCGCTTCGCGCAACAGCGGCGCGAGCTGCTCGGGTTCTTTCAGGAAGGCGTCATGGCCGTACGGCGACTCGATCACTTCCAGCGTGGCCGGGCCATGCAGGCGACGCTGCAGCTCGCACAAGTCGGCCAGCGGCACCAGCCGGTCGGACGGGAACCCGATCAGCGTGGCGGGCGTCGGGATCTGCTCGGGCCTGACGTCGTGCAGGTCGATCGATTCGGACAGGGCGAGGAAGCGGTCGGCGTCGAAGCGCTCGACGAAGCGGCGGCCCTGATGCTCCAGATAGTCCTCGACCGGGAAATGGAACTGCTCGTCGCGCCACTCCGGGCCGCCGGCAAAGCGTCGGCCGAACTCGGCGCTGCCGCGATAGGTGGTGATCGCCAGCTGACGCGCCAGCGCCAGCGCCTCGTCGACCCGGCCGCTGGCCTGGCCCAGCCGCACGATGCCGCGCTGCACGCTGCGCTGCGCCGTACTGAGCGGGTGCGGCCGATGCGCGCCAGCCAACAGCACCAGCCGATCCACGCAGCGCGGATGGCGCGCGGCAAATGCCAGCGCCACCATCGCGCCATACGAGGAACCGATGAAGGCGTGCGCCTGCGGGATATCCAGCGCCCGCAGCAGGGCTGCCAGCGCGTCGGCCTGATCCTCGCTGGAGACCGAACCGGCACCCAGCTCGCCCGGAGTCAGCCAGTCGATCGCCAGCACGCGCCAGCGCTGCAGGTCGATCGCCCCGCCGCTGCCGACCAGCGCCTGCCACCAGCCCGGGGCGGCATGGCCATCCAGCGCGGTGACGTCGCGGTCGGCCGAGATGCCGCCCTGCACGATCAGCGTGGGCGCATCCGGCGCGCCGCACCACAGGTAGCGAACCTCGACCTCGCGCGGACCACTGCCGTACTTGGGGCTGATGGCCAGCCGCCGCGTGCTGCGCTGGGCGGTCAGGTCCTCGCGGCGCGATTCCCCAAGGGAGCGTACCGGCGAATGGCCGGCATCGGGATCGGCAAGTGGCACTGGCTGAAAGGTCATGCGGATCTCCGGTCGCATCGCCTGCGGGGCGCCGGAGCCGGGGTCACGCATGCACGCCAAGGGAGGCGCGGCAGGAATGACGCCCATCTCTCGGTGGCGTCGTGGCGCCTCCGCAGGATTTGGCACCGTGACGGGAACGCTTCCCGCTGGTTGCCCCGGCATCAAAGGGCCTATCCCTCCGCCGGTCTCGATGAGTGGAATGGATAGTGCAGGTTGTTCGATACGTCTGTCAATAGACGTCTAAACATCTAAACGTATATGCGTTCATGACATGGCATCCATGGCATGACGTGGACGCACCTGCCGCGTTGCCGCACCGCCCGGTACCGCCATGAGCCTGCGGCAGCCCCGGCAGGCGCCACCAGGCCAGGCTGCCCAGGCCGGCGCGGGCTCATGGCAAAGTGCCTTCCGTTGCCGGACCGGCTGGCGCGGCATCCGCTCTTTGCCCATTGGGCACCGGCCATCGCCGCTTCATGCGCTGCCTGCTAACGTATTCGCATGACCGCCTACCCTGACGCGACCGCGTTGTACACCCGCCTGCAGCGCGACGGCTTCGCCTTCGTCACCGCCGACATCATGCGCAGCCTGTTGCAGGCGCCGATGCTGGCCGACTGGCCTGCGTTCGCCGCCAGCTGGAACGATCTGGCGCCCGACAGCTATCTCGCCGCCAGCGGTCGCCATCGGCGCCGGCGCCATGCCACGTTCGCCGCCGACGCAGGTGGCGAGGTGCAGCGCCGGCCGCACCAGCCGCATTACCAGAGCCTGGAGTACAACCGTCTGCAGGGCGATATCCAGCGCTGGTTCGAACCCGTGCTGCCGGTGATTGCCGACGGCGCCAGCCTGCGCCGCATCCTCGACTTCTGCCGCGACTGTTTCGGCGCGCTGGCGCCGGCCACCCGGAGCTGGCATATCGAAGTGCACCAGTTCCGCATCGAGGCGCGTGCCGACGAAGCCGGCGAGCCCACGCCCGAAGGGGTGCACCGCGATGGCGTCGACTATGTGCTGGTGCTGCTGATCGATCGCGAGAACATCGAGAGCGGAACCACCACCATCCATGCCCGCGACGGCGGTCTGCTGGGAAGTTTCACGCTCACGCACGCACTGGATGCCGCCCTTGTCGACGATGTGCGGGTGTTTCATGGCGTGACGGCGGTGACGCCGCTCGATCCGGCCCGGCCCGCGCATCGCGATGTGCTGGTGGTGACGTTCAAGGCTGCGAGCGAACGCGTACTGTGACGCGCGGGACAGCGGCACCTGCTGCACTCGCGTAACATGCGCGATTGATCCTTCGCCAGGCTGTGCCATGTCACCCGATCCATCGCACCGTGACGACACGCTTGCCGTCGCCCCGCGCAACGCCCCCGACGGACGGCTGAAGTTCAACGGCGACAACTCGTTTCATCGCGAGCTGCGCCGCCGGGTCGAGGCGGAGTTCAAGCGCAGCGGCACCCGCGAGCGCGACAGTGCGCAGATGTATCTGAAGACGGCGATCATCCTGGCCACCTTTGTGCTGGCCTATGCGGCGCTGGTGTTCTTTGCGGCCGCCTGGTGGCAGAGCGTGCCGCTGGCGATCGTGCTGGGCGTGGCCACCGCGGCGATCGGCTTCAACATCATGCACGACGGTGGCCATCAGGCGTATTCGGAGCATCGCGGGGTCAACCGGCTGATGGCGCTGGCGCTGGACATGGTCGGCGGCAGCTCGTACATCTGGCGGTGGAAGCACGCGCGCTTCCATCACACCTGGGTCAACGTGGCCGGCCATGACAGCGACATCGATCTGGGCGCGCTGGGCCGGTTGTCGCCGCTGCAGCCGCGGCGGCCGTGGCATCGCTGGCAGCACATTTACCTGTGGCCGCTGTATGGCGTCACTGCGATCCGCTGGCATCTGTACGGCGATTTCCGCGACATGCTCACCGGCACGGTCGGCGAACGCCCGTTCACCCGCCCGCGCGGCCGCGACCTGGCCGGCTTCATCATCGGCAAGCTGGTGTTTTTCACGCTCGCCTTCGGCCTGCCGCTGGCCTTCCATTCGATCGGCAGCGTGCTGATGGTCTACATGCTGGTCTCGGCGGTGGCCGGCGTGCTGCTGGCACTGGTGTTCCAGATGGCGCACGTGGTGGAAGAGGCGGCGTTTCCGGTGCCCGACGCCACCGGCCTGCAGATGGCCACGCCGTGGGCGATCCACCAGCTGGAGACCACGGTGGATTTCGCCCGCGGCAACCGCGTGCTGGGCTGGCTGATCGGCGGCCTGAATTTCCAGGTCGAGCATCACTTGTTTCCGCGCATCTCGCACGTGCATTACCCGCTGGTCGCCCGCGTGGTGGAGGAGACCTGCCGCGAGTTCGGCGTGACTTATCGCGAACACCGCACGTTTGGTGCGGGCATCGCCTCGCACTATCGGTGGCTGCGGGCGCTGGGCAGGCCCGAAACGCGCGCCGTCGCCGCGCTGGCGGAGGCGCCCGCGTTGCCCGGCTGATCCCGCTTGCGCAGACGGCAAGCCGGCGGCAGGCTCGGCGGCGGCGGTCGCCCTGCGTTTGCGATCGACCCGGACGGCTGCGACACTCCACGGACGAAGCGCCGCCAGCCGCCATTCGAGGGGAAGCCATCGTGTTCACTGCCGCGAATATCGTGATCGCCGTCATCGCGCTGCTGCATCTGTGGTTCCTGATCCTGGAAATGTTCCTGTGGACCAAACCCTCGGGTCGCCGCGCATTCGGCACCACGGCGGCGTTCGCCGAGCAGTCGAAAGCGCTCGCGGCCAACCAGGGTCTCTACAACGGCTTCCTCGCCGCCGGACTGGCCTGGGGGCTCTGTCTCGGCGCCGCCGGCTTCTACGTGAAGGTGTTCTTCCTCACCTGTGTGCTGGTCGCCGGCATCTTCGGCGGGTTGACCGCGAGCCGGAAGGTCCTGTGGATACAGGCGCTGCCGGCAGCGATCGGGCTGATCCTCGTCCACCTGGCCTGATCTGGCGCATGCGCATGGCGCCCTCCCCTCGCGAAGCTGTCGGACAACGCTTCGATCCCGCCCTGATGCAACACGCCCGCGAAAGAACCTGGGCCGTGCTGCGCGGCATCCGCGAGCGCATGCGCCCGGGCATCAGCGAGGACGAAGCAAAGCTCGAAGCAGCCAGGGTATGCCGCGAGCTGGGCATCGAGCGGCTGTGGCATCCGGTGTTGATACGCATCGGCGCGAACACGACCAGGACGTATCGGCAGCGCTCCGATCCGCGCGTGCGCCTGGGCGAGAACGACAGCTACTTCATCGACCTCGGGCTGGTGTTCGACGGCCATGAAGGCGATGCGGGCGACACCTTTGTGGTCGGCCACGCACCGGAGCGACAAGCCTGTGCGGATGCCGCGCGTACCCTGTTCGGTGAAGTGGCCGAAGCATGGCGCACGCGGGGGCTGGGCGGCCAGTCGCTGTATGCGTTTGCCGGCGAGCGCGCCGAAGCCATGGGCTGGCGGTTCAATCATGCGATCAAGGGCCATCGGGTCAGCGACTACCCGCACTCGGTCCACAAGGGCGGCGACCTCGGCGATCTGGAGGCCACGCCTTCGAGCGGACTGTGGATACTGGAGATCCAGATTGCGCATCCGACGGAGCCGTTCGGTGCGTTCCACGAAGACCTGCTGACGGGCGCTCCGGCACACATGGCAACGCGGTAGTCGACGCCGGCTGCCAGTCACCCGGCCTGAACGGCAATGCGCGTTATGCTGCAACCTCATCCAGGTCCACCTGGGTTTTCAGGCTGCACCGCATGCCGTCCAAGACAAAGCCCATGTCCACTGCCGCCGGCAGGAGACGCGCACCCGCGAAAGCCGGCAAGCCGCCATCGACTCCGCCGATGATCGTCGGCATCGGCGCGTCCGCCGGCGGGCTGGAGGCGTTCAAGGCTTTCTTCGCGCACATGCCGGCGGATAGCGGCCAGTTGGCCTTCGTGCTGGTGCAGCACCTGGCACCCGATCACACCAGCTTGCTGGCCGATCTGGTCGGCCGCAACACCTCCATGCCGGTGGTCGAGGCGGCGCAAGGCATGCGGGTCAAGCCGCGGCACGTCTACGTGATTCCACCCAATGCCACCCTCACCATCGCCCAGGGCGTACTGCAGGTGAGCAAGCCGGCGCCGCCTCGCGAGTATCGCTGGCCGATCAACAGCTTCTTCACGTCACTGGCCGAAGACCAGGGCGAAAACGCGGTATGCGTAGTACTGGCCGGCACGGGCAGCGATGGTGCGCAAGGGCTGCGCGCGGTGAAGGATCACGGCGGGCTGGCGCTGGCGCAATCCGGCTTCGACCATGAGGCCATGACCGGCATGCCGGCCAGCGCGGTGGCCACCGGGCTGGTCGACGCCGTGCTGCCGGTGTCCGACATGCCGGGGTGGCTGCTCGCCTATGAAAAGCAGATGCACGCCACGCATCGGGAAAAATATTCCGATGGGGCGCGCGCCGATGTGGCGGCACACCTGAAGACCATCTGCGGAATGCTGTGCGCCGTGGCCGGACACGACTTCAGCCAGTACAAGGAAAAGACCCTGATGCGGCGCATCCAGCGGCGCATGCTGGTGGTGCAGGCCGAAACCCTCACCGATTACATCAAGTACCTGGAGCAGCATCGGGAAGAGCACGAGCTGCTGTTCCGCGAGTTCCTGATTGGCGTGACCGAGTTCTTCCGCGACCCGCTCGCATTCGAGGCGCTGCGTACCATCGCGATACCCGCGCTGCTGGCCGACCGGGCCGGCGACGGCGTGCTGCGCATCTGGGTGCCGGGGTGCGCCACCGGCGAGGAGGCCTACTCCATCGCGATCCTGCTGTGCGAGGCGATGGATCCGCAACACCCGCTGAAGGTGAAGATCTTCGCCACCGACATCGACGACCGGGCGATCGGACGGGCCCGCGCCGGACGTTACCGGGCACCGTTGACCGGGATTTCGCCCGAGCGCCTGGAGCGCTGGTTCCGCAAGGATCGCGACGACTACTGCGTCGTCAAACAGATCCGCGAGATGTGCATCTTCTCGCCGCACAGCGTGCTCAAGGATCCGCCGTTCTCGCGGATGGATCTGGTCTCCTGCCGCAATCTCCTGATCTATCTCGGCAACGATCTGCAGGAGCGGCTGGTGCGGTCGTTCCACTACGCGCTGCGGCCTGGCGGTTTCCTGCTGCTGGGCGCCTCGGAGCGACTGGGCCGCAACGCGCGACTGTTCACCGAACTGGACAAGAAACAACGCCTGTACGTCCGCCGCGACGAGGCCCACACGCGACCGCGGGATCTACCCAACATGCGGCGCCACCCCGTGGAACTCGGCACGCAGGCCGCGCGTCCGCAAGCCGAGGACCTGATCGGGCGGCAGGCACGCCAGGCGCTGGAACACTGGTCGCCGGCTTACGCGGTGATCAACGCCAGCCACGACGTGCTCCGCTTCGGTGGCGATACCGGACGCTACCTCGCGCCATCGTCCGGGGCGGCCAGCCTCAACCTGTTCCAGCTGCTGGACAAGCCGCTGCGGGGTGCCGTGCGCGCCGCTGTGCTGCAGGCCTTCGCCAGCGGTGCGCCGGTGGTCCGTGAAGGGCTGACCCTGCTGCGCGAAGGGCAAGAGTGCCCGCTGCGGCTGATCGTGGAGCCGCTGACCGATGGCGAAGGCAAGGTCGAGATGTGCGTGGTCGCCTTCAATGAACTGGAGCCCGCGCAGCACTCGCCCGAACCGGCAAACGAAGGCAAACCCAGCCGCGTCCACACGCTGGAGGACGAGTTGCGCGAAACCCGCGCGCAGCTGCATACCGCGGTCGACCTGCACGAAACCGCCAGCGAGGAGCTGAAGTCGGCCAACGAGGAATACCAGTCGGTCAACGAGGAGCTGCAATCGGCCAACGAGGAGCTGGAAACCTCCACCGAGGAAATGCAGTCGATCAACGAGGAGCTGCAGATCGTCAACGCGGAGCTCAACAGCAAGAACGAGGCGCTGAACCGGCTCAACAGCGACATCCGCAACCTGCTCGACAGCACCCACATCGCCACGCTGTTCCTGGACAAGGACCTGACCATCCGCAGCTACACGCCGATGATGACCGCGTTGTTTCATTTGCGCGACGGCGACAAGGGCCGTCCGATCACCGAGATCTCCCCGCGCATCAACTATCCGGAGCTGAAGAGCGACGTGGCGCACGTGCTGCACGACATGGCGGTCACCGAGCGCACGTTGCGCGGCATCGGTGACGCAGCGACCTTCCTGCTGCGCATGCGACCCTACCTGACGGTCGACAACCTCGTCGACGGCGTGGTGCTGACCTTCGTCGACATCACCGAAAGCCAGCAGCTGAACAGCGAGCACGCAAGGCTCGCCGCCATCGTCAACTCTTCGCGCGACGCCATTTTCGGTTTTTCCCTGGACCAGCGAATCACCAGCTGGAACGCCAGCGCCGAACGCATTTTCGGCTTGTCCGCCAGCCAGACGGTGGGCCAGCCGCTGCGCATGCTGTTGCCGTCGGAACCCTCCGATGAGGCCAGGAAATTCTTCGCCAACGAGGAACGGCCGGCGCGACTGGACGAGTTCGAAATGACCTGGGTTCGGCCCAATGGCGAGTCGGTGCCACTGGCGATGAGCTACTCACCGGTGCGCGACAAGGACGGCGAGCTGTTCGCCGGCACGCTGATCGCGCGGGACATTACCGAACGCGTGCGCGCGACACGACACACGGAAATGATACTGGCAGAGCTCAATCATCGGGTGAAGAACACCTTGGCCACGGTGCAGGCGATCGCCCAGCAGACCCTCGCCAGCGCGCCGGACCTGCCTGCCTTCGCCGATAGTTTCATGTCCCGGCTGCTGGCGCTGTCGCAAACGCATAACCTGCTTGCGCAGGATGCCTGGGTCGGTGCGTCGCTGGCCGACATCGTCAACGGTGAACTTGCACCGTATCGCCATGACGGCACCGAACCGGTGAACGATGCACGGGTGTGCGTGCAGGGCGACGAGATCATCTTGCCGCCGAAGCAGGCACTGGCACTGAGCATGGCCTTGCACGAACTGGCCACCAATGCAGGCAAATACGGCTCGCTGTCAGTGCCCGAGGGCCAGGTCGCCGTCACCTGGACGACACACCTGAAGGAACAACGTCCGCGGCTGTTGCTGCAGTGGACGGAAACCGGTGGCCCCAAGGTGGCGCCACCCACCCGCCGTGGTTTCGGTTCGCGCCTGATCGGCGAAGGCCTGCCGTATGAACTGGATGGTGAAGTGACGCTCAAGTTTTCCCGCGAAGGCGTCACCTGCGTCATCGATGTGCCACTGGACGAGGTTGCTTCCTGATGACCACCGCTTGCATCCTGCCGTGCATCCTGCTTGCCGAAGACGAGATGATGCTGGCAATGATGCTGGAGGATCGCCTGGACGCATCGGGCTACCGCGTGATCAAGGCCGCACGGCTGAACCGCTGCCTGGAGCTGGCCGAGTCGGCGTCGATCGATCTGGCGATCCTCGACATCAACCTGGCCGGAGAGCAGAGCTTTCCCGTCGCCACGGTGCTGCGGCGCCGCGGCATCCCGTTTGTGTTCTCCTCCGGCTACGGCGATCAGGATCTGCCCGAGGCATGGCGCAACGAAAGGATCCTGCAGAAGCCCTACGACTCCAGGCAGCTGATGGACGCACTGGCTGCCCTGCGCATCGCATGAGGGCCGCCGCGGACGGAACCGTGGCCCGGTTGCCACCCGCAGGCTGAACCGATCCGGGCAGGCTTGCCGCAGGCCGGTTATGATGGGCGGTCTGATGCACTCACAACCCGCCTGGCGCAGCCAGCGCCATCCGGTCCCAAACCCGCAACCATCTTGAAAACGCCCCTGATGGGCAGCATCTGACTGCCCTCCTCACGCTTGCCCTGACGCAACCCTTTCCGGAATCCAGACCGTGGCCCGACAGAAACCCCTCTCGCTTTACCGCAACATCGGCATCATTGCGCATATCGATGCGGGCAAGACCACCACCACCGAACGCGTGCTGTACTACACCGGCAAGAAGCACCAGATCATCGACGTGCACGACACGAAAGATGGCAAGGGTTCGACCACCACCGATTACATGGAGCAGGAGCGCAAGCGCGGCATCACGATCCAGTCCGCGGCCGTATCCGCCGAATGGAAGGGTCACCAGATCAATGTGATCGACACCCCGGGACACGTCGACTTCACCATCGAGGTGAACCGTTCGCTGCGCGTGCTCGACGGCGCCGTGGTGGTGTTCGACGGCGTCGCCGGCGTGGAGCCGCAGACCGAGACCAACTGGCGCCTCGCCGACCAGTACAACGTGCCGCGCGTTTGCTACGTCAACAAGATGGACCGCATCGGCGCCAGCTTTGCGCATTGCGTGAAGGGCATCCGCGAGCGCCTGAACGCGCCGGCGCTGTTGTGCCAGATTCCGCTGGGCAGCTCCGACGAATTCGTCGGCATGGCCGACCTCGTCGCCAACGTGGGCTACATCTGGGCCTCCGACGACAAGGACAGCAAATGGGAGACCGTGCCGCTGGACCAGCTCCGCGCGCGTCTGAAGTTCGGTTCCACCGTCGACAACGAATGGATCGACCAGCTGCCCAAGCTGCGAGAGGAGATGCTGGAAACCGCGCTGGCGATGGACGATGCCGCGTTCGAGCGCCTGATCGAGACCGGCGAACACGACCTGGACGTGCTGAAGAAGTGCATCCGCAAGGGCACCGTGACCGGCAAGCTGGTACCGGTGCTGTGCGGCTCTTCGTACAAGAACAAGGGCGTGCAGCAGCTGCTGGACGTGGTGGTCGACTACCTGCCCTATCCCGGCGAGAACGGCGGCATCGCGATGGTCGACGAGGACGGCAACGTCATCGGCGAGCAGGAGGTGTCCGACAACGCACCGGCGCGCGCGCTGGCGTTCAAGGTCATCAACGACCAGTTCGGCACGCTGACTTTCTGCCGTGTCTATTCGGGCGTGATCAAGAAGGGCGACACGTTGCAGAACGTCACCCGCGGCAAGAAGGAGCGCATCGGACGCATCGTGGAGATCCAGGCCGATTCGGCCAAGGAGATCGACGAGGTGCGCGCCGGCGACATCTGCGCGTTCGTCTCGATGAAGGACACCGAGACCGGCGATTCGCTGTCCGATCCGGCGCACCCGGCACTGCTTGAGCGCATGCGCTTCCCGGATCCGGTCATCAGCGTGTCGGTCGAGCCGAAGAGCCGCAACGACGTCGACAAGATGTCCACCGCGCTCTACAAGATGGTCAAGGCCGATCCGTCGCTGCAGATGGAAGTAGACAGGGAGACCGGGCAGACCGTGCTGAAGGGCATGGGCGAGCTGCACCTGGAGGTGACCATCGACCGCATGCGCACCGAGCTGGGCGTGGAAGCGAACATGGGCAAGCCCAAGGTCAGCTTCCGCGAGGCGTTCGGCCAGACCGTCGAGCACACCTACACGCACAAGAAGCAGTCCGGCGGTTCGGGCCAGTTTGCCGAAGTGAAGATCATCTTCGAGCCGGGCGAGACCGGCAGCGGCGTGATCTTCGCCGACGAGGTCGTCGGCGGCCGCATTCCGCGCGAATACATCCCGGCCGTGCAGCACGCGATCATCGTGGAGGCGCGCCAGGGCCAGATCGCCGGCTACGAAGTGCTGGACTTCAAGGCACGCCTGGTCGACGGCAAGTACCACGACGTCGACTCCTCGGCGCTGGCCTTCGAAATCGCCGCACGCCAGTGCTTCCGCGAAGCACAGAAGCTCAGCAAGCCGAAGCTGCTGGAGCCGATCATGCGCCTGGAAGTGGTCACCGAGGCGGAGTACCTCGGCGACGTGATCGGCGACATGAACCGTCGCCGTGGCTCGGTCAGCGACCAGGGCCAGAAGGGTTCTGCCGCGTTCGTGCAGGGTTTCGTGCCGCTGGCGGAGATGTTCGGCTACATCAACTTCCTGCGCTCCGCCACCCGCGGCCGCGGCACGTTCTCGATGGAGTTCGACCACTACGAAATCGTGCCGCCGAACATGGTCGACAAGCTGATGGAGAAAGAGGCGAAGTAAGGCTTCGCCTCGACGCCGCGCCGGCCTCACCGCCGATGCGAAACGAAAAGCCCGCGGAGCGATCCGCGGGCTTTTTCGTGCGCGCATGGCCGCTCCAGCATCGCGCCGGCGCTAGTAATCGTAGATGTGCTCGACTGGCAACCCGCCGGCCTGCGCGGCGCGAACCATGCCGTTCGCCGCTCGGGGCCGGGCGCCCCGCGGCGACCAGGGAACATGGAGCGTGCGGCACCGGCGGACGCGCCGCGGCGTATACAAGCGCGCGAGCTGCCGGGCATACTCGATCATCCATCAGCGATGCAAGGGGTTTCCGCATGAAAGCAGCACGCGCACTTGGGCCCGCCGCCGCGGCCGCACTGGTCTTCTGCGCCGGCGTCGGGCTGGCCCGCGCCGGCACCACGGCCGAGGCGTTGCCCGAGACCATGGGCATGCTGAAGCACGTCATCGGCATCCACACGGTTCAGGGCGAGCACCAGGTGCCGGTGCTGGCCGCGTACCTGGCCGACAAGCTCAAGGCCGCCGGCTTTGCCGCCGGCGATGTCCAGATCATTCCGGTCGGCGAGACCGCCGCGCTGGTGGCGCGCTATCGCGGCACCGGCGAGGGCAAGCCGATCCTGCTGTCCGGGCACATGGACGTGGTGGCGGCCAAGCGCAAGGACTGGACGCGCGATCCGTTCGCCCTGGTGCAGGAGAACGGCTATCTGTATGGGCGCGGCACAGCCGACATGAAGACCGCGGTGGTGGTGCTGGTGGAAACGCTGATCCGCCTCAAGCGCGAGGGCTTCAAGCCGCGCCGCGACCTGATCCTGCTGCTGTCCGGCGACGAAGAGACCAGCATGGCCTCGACCCGCGAGTTGGCGAAGCGCTATCACGACGCCGAGTTCCTGCTCAACGCCGATTCCGGCGGCGGCACCCTGAACCCCGATACCGGCAAGCCCGCGCTGTACCAGATCCAGGCCGCCGAAAAGACCTATGCGGACTTCCAGATCAGCCTGACCTCGGCCGGCGGGCACTCCAGCGAGCCGAATTCGGACAATGCGATCTATCGGCTGGCGCGCATCATCGATCGCGTCGCCGGGTATCAGTTTCCGCCGCTCAGCAACGAGATCACGCTCGCCTCGCTGCACGCACTCGGCGCCCACACGCCCGGCCCGCTGGGCGCGGCGATGACCCAGTTCGCCGCCCACCCTGATGACGCTGCCGCCGCGGCCACCATCTCGGCCGATCCCGCCTACGTCGGCCAGATCCGCACCACCTGCGTGGCGACCATGCTCAACGGCGGCCACGCACTGAACGCGCTGCCGCAGAGCGCCAGCCTCAACGTCAACTGCCGCATCTTCCCGGGCACCTCGGTCGACAACGTGCGCGACACCCTGGTCAAGGTGATCGACGACAAGTCCGCCACCGTGGCGGTGCTGCCGCCCACGCCGGTGGCCAGCCCCGCCTCGCCGCTGCGCAAGGACGTGATCGCCGCGGTGACCGACGCCGTGCATCGGCGATTCCCTGGCGTGGAGATCGCTCCGGGCATGTCTGCCGGCGCCTCCGACAGCATGCATTTCCGCAACGCCGGCGTGCCCAGCTACGGCATCGATGCCGCCTTCACCAAACCCGATGACACGTTTGCGCATGGGCTCAACGAGAAGCTGCCGGCTTCGGAGGTAGAGGCCGGCCTGGAGTTCTGGCATCAGGTGCTGACCCAGCTGGCGAAGTAGGCGGCCCGGACCCGCCGTTACGGCTCCATCGACGATGGGCGCCCCGGCCAGACCCTGGCCGTGGCGCTCGCCCGATGGGACTCGATCGCTATGCCGAGAGGTGTTCGTACACGATCGCCACACCCACGCCAATCAGGATGATGCCGCCGATCACCTCGGCGCGCCGGCCCACCATGGCACCGAGCACGCGGCCAAGCATGATGCCCAGCGTGACCATGCTGAAGGTGCACAGGCCGATCACCACCGCCACGACCGCGATCGGAATGTCGACAAACGCCAGTCCCACGCCCACGGCCAGCGCGTCGATGCTGGTGGAAAAGCCGGTGATGGCGAGCGGGATGAACCCGTGCTTCTTCGCCTCGTCGGCAGCCTCCTCCGCATCCGGCTTGAGCGCGTTCCAGATCATGTGCAGGCCCAGCGCAAGCAGCAGGCCGAAAGCCACCCAGTGGTCCCACGCTTCGATGTAGCGCGAGGCGCTCTTGCCCAATAGCCAGCCGAGCACCGGCGTGATCGCCTCGATCACGCCGAAGATCAGGCCAGCGCGCAGCGCCTGGCCGAGCCGCGGCCGGGTCATCGCGGCGCCCTTGCCGATCGCTGCCGCAAAGGCGTCGGTGGACATGGCAAAGCCGAGCAGCAGGATGGAAACGGGATTCATGGATGTCCAGATCGGTCGGGCAAGGCACAACGGCACGACGGCGCGCCCCACCGCCGTGGCGCCGTCAGCCGTTGGTCTCGCCAACCAGGATCGGTGTCTCCGCCACGGCAGGAAAAGCCGAGCATGTTGACGAAGACGCCCCGCCGAAGCGAGGCAGGCTACTCCCCAAGGGGTTTGGCTGCGTCGATCGGACCGGCGCAACCGGCGGCAAGGTTAGCACGCCGCCGGGCGGGGTCGCGCGCTCCAAGCTTTCAGGCCCGGGGAGCGCGCAGCGGGCCGTCGGGTGATCCACGCTACAATTACCGGTTCGCGCTCCAGCCGACCCGCCTCCATGTCCTCGCATCTCCAAGAAACCCGCCGCCGCCGCACGTTCGCCATCGTCAGCCATCCTGACGCGGGCAAGACCACGCTGACCGAAAAGCTGCTGCTGTTCGGCGGCGCGATCCAGATGGCCGGGTCGGTGAAGGGGCGCAAGGCGGCGCGGCATGCGACGTCGGACTGGATGGCGTTGGAGAAGGAGCGCGGCATCTCGGTGACTTCGTCGGTGATGCAGTTCCCGTACGAAGGCAAGATCGTCAACCTGCTCGACACGCCGGGACATGCGGACTTCTCCGAAGACACCTACCGCGTGCTCACCGCGGTGGATTCGGCGCTGATGGTGATCGACTGCGCCAAGGGCGTCGAAGAACGCACGATCAAGCTGATGGAGGTGTGCCGGCTGCGCGACACGCCGATCATGACCTTCATCAACAAGCTCGACCGCGAGGGCCGCTCGCCGATCGAACTGCTGGACGAGGTGGAATCGGTGCTGGGCATCGCCTGCGCGCCGGTGACCTGGCCGATCGGCATGGGCAAGCGGCTGAAGGGCGTGTACCACCTGCTGCTGGACGAGGTGCACATCTTCGAGCCCGGCAGGAATTTCACGCGGCAGGACTCCACCATCTTCAAAGGGCTCGATGCGCCGGGCCTGCTGGAAAGGATCGGCGACGAGGCGATGCGCGAGCTGCGCGAGGAGCTGGAGCTGGTGCAGGGCGCCGCGCCGTCGTTCGAGATGGGCGAGTACCTCGCCGGCCGGCAGACGCCGGTGTTCTTCGGTTCGGCGGTGAACAACTTCGGCGTGCAGCTGCTGCTGGATTTCTTCGTCGAGCACGCACCAAGCCCGCGCCCGCGCGCCACGCTGACGCGCGAGGTGCAGCCGGAGGAGGAGAAGCTCTCAGGCTTCGTGTTCAAGATCCAGGCCAACATGGACCCGGCGCACCGTGACCGCGTGGCGTTCATGCGCGTGTGCTCGGGCACCTATACCGCCGGCATGAAGATGATCCAGACCCGCACCGGCAAGGACATCCGCATCGCCAACGCGCTGACCTTCATGGCCAGTGACCGCGAGATCGTCGAGACAGCGTATCCGGGCGACGTGATCGGCCTGCACAACCACGGCACCATCACCATCGGCGACACCTTCACCGAGGGCGAGGCGATCAACTTCACCGGCATCCCCAACTTCGCGCCGGAACTGTTCCGCCGCGCACGGCTGCGCGATCCGCTGAAGATGAAGGCGTTGCAGAAAGGCCTGGCGCAGTTGAGCGAGGAAGGCGCCACCCAGTTCTTCCGTCCGCTGATGTCGAACGACCTGATCCTGGGCGCGGTCGGCGTGCTGCAGTTCGACGTGGTGGCGTACCGGCTGAAAGACGAATACAACGTCGACGCCAGCTTCGAGCCGGTGACGGTGACCACCGCACGCTGGGTGCATTGCGACGACGAGAAGAAGATGGCCGAATTCCGCGAGAAGAACGCGATGAACCTGGCCATCGACGGCGCCGGCGAGCTGGTCTACATCGCGCCCACGCGGGTGAACCTGCAGCTGGCGCAGGAGCGCTGGCCGCAGGTGCGTTTTGCGAACACGCGCGAGCACGCCACCGCCGTCGAGGTCTGAGGCCGCGTCCTCCATCCCGCAGCCCGCACATGTCCCGCATGCCACTAGGCGGCGGGGGCAGCGGCTGCTAGCGTGCATCTCCTTCACCCAGGGGAATTCAGCGCCATGATCGATGCGTCCGTTGCTTACGCCACACCTGCCGGCGCGCCGCGCTGGAAACGCTGGCTGTTGTTCTCGCCGCTGGCACGCATCGTGATTTTCACCGCGCTGTTCATTGCCTTCAGCTTCCTGACGGGAGGCTTGATGCATGCGCTTGGCTGGGGCGGCAAGCAGTCGCCGGACCTGGAACATGCCCTGGTGCAGTTCCTGATGCGTGCCATGCCGGCGCTGCTCGCCTACCTGCTGCTCGTCAAGCTGGTGGAGCGACGCAAAATCGACGAACTGGCGCCGCGGCGGCTGCTTCCGGAGGGGGCCAAGGGTGCGCTGGCCGGCCTGCTGCTGTTCAGCGCGGTGGTCGGCATGCTGTATCTGCTTGGCAGTTACCACATCACCGGCAACAACCCGGATGCGAAATGGCTGCCTGCCTTGCTGATGGTCGGGTTGGGCGCGGGCATCGGCGAGGAGATCCTCTGCCGGGGCGCGTTGTTCCGCATCGTCGAAGAAGGCCTGGGCACCTGGGTCGCGCTGATCGTCTCGGCGCTGTTCTTCGGCGCCGCGCACATCGCCAACCCCGGCGCCACATTGTGGAGCTCGGCCGCCATCGCGATCGAAGCGGGCCTGCTGTTCGGCATGCTGTATCACGTGACCCGCTCGCTGGCGCTGTGTATCGGCCTGCATGCCGCATGGAATTTCGCCCAGGGCACGATCTACGGCATCCCCGTCTCCGGCCTCAAGGCCGACGGCTGGCTGGTGTCCACGCGCAGCGGCCCGGACTGGCTCAGCGGCGGCGTATTCGGCGCCGAAGCGTCGGTGATCGCGCTCGGCTTGTGTTCGCTGTGCACGCTGGCGCTGCTGGCCGTGGCCTTGCGGCGTGGCTCGATCGTGCCGTGCCGGCCATGGCAACGCCTGCGGCAGCGGTTCGGCGCGGTCGAATTGCTCGAGGCCAGCCCGGGCTCCTCCCCGCCGCGGGCTACCTTGTGACAGGCGCGACAACCATCGAGCTTGTCACAGCCGTCCTGCCGGTACACCGTGGCCCGTATGCAGCAACCTGACCAAGCGAAGAAAATTTCCTGGCTGGCCAATCAGCCGATGCAGCGAAAGATGACGCTGGCGATCGGCTTGCTGCTGGGCCTGTTCCTGGTAACCAGCGCGGTCACCCTGAATTCGCTACGCCAGCAGGAGAACAATCGCCATTGGGCGACGCACACCTACCAGGTGTTGCTGCAGCTCAATCACGTGAGCGGTGCGCTGCAGGCCAGTCAGATCGGTGCCCGCGGCTACATGCTGACCCAGCGTGCCGATCAGCTGGCCATGTACAACCATGCCCTCGACAGCCTGCATGAGCGCATGGCTGGCCTGCGCGAAATGACCACGGACAACCCCTTGCAGCAGTCGCGCATCGACTTGCTGGAAAAGATGGTTTCACGATGGCAGCGCGAGCTGAAGGCCCATGCGATCGATCCGGTCACCCGGCTGAAGGCCGCCGACGCTGCGACCATGGCGGTGGAACTGCAGCGCATCCAGTCGGGCTACCTGGAACGGCTCACGGTGGGCAGCGAGGAGATGTACGCCGCCATCGAGCAGATGATCGGGGGGGAAACCCGCCTGCTGACGGCCCGCAACGAGCAGCTTGATCGCACCCTGGCGACCGCCAGGGTGATCAACGTGGCCGCGATCCTGCTCGGCATCCTGCTCGGCGTTCTCGTGATCCGGTTGACCGCGCAACTGGTCACCCGACCGCTGCGCCGGCTCACCGACCTGATGACGCGGCTGTCCCAACATGACCACGATTTCGACATCCGCCGGCTCGACCGTCGCGACGAGGTCGGCGAGATCGCCCGGGCGCTGCAGGTGTTCAAGCAGATGTCGCTGGACACCCAGTCGCAGGCGTGGATCCGCTCGCAGGTCTCCGCCATTTCGCACGTGCTGTTGCAGGCGACCACGCACAAGGAGTTCGCGCAGTGGCTGGCCAGCGAGCTGGTGCCGCTGTGCAAGGCCGGCGTCGGCCTGTTTTATTCATTCGACGATGCGCGCCACCGGCTTGACCTCTTGGGCAGTTATGGCCTGCGCCTGAGCAACCGTTCCGCCGAGCATTACCTGCCGGGCGAGGGCCTGGTGGGCCAGTGTGCGATCGAGCGCAAGCCGATCATGCTGGACGACGTGCCAGAGAATTATCTGCACATCGATTCCGGCAGCGGCGAGGCCTTGCCGCGCCATGTCGCGATCCTGCCGGTGCTGTATCGCGATACGCTGATCGGCGTGGTGGAGCTGGCCGGCTTCGTGCCGCTCACCCCATTGCAGCGGCAATTGCTGGACGAGTTGCTGCCGATCGTGGCGTTGACGCTGGAGAATCTCAACCGCGCCATCAGCACGCATGACCTGCTGCTGCAGACGCGGGAACAAGCCGACGACCTGCGCGTGTCCGAACTGGTGATGCGCCAGCAGAAGGAAGTGCTGCGCGACAACAACGAGGCACTCCAGGCGAAGACGTCCGAGCTGGAAGCACAGTCCAAGCGGCTGATTGCCTCGGAGGAAGAGCTGCGCGTGCAGGCTGAAGAGCTGCAGGCGTCCAACGAGGAATTGCGCGAGAAGACCGACAGCCTGAACCGGCAGAGATACGTGCTGGAGGATCTTCAGCAGGAAACCGCAGACAAGGCGGCCGAGCTGGCGCGGGCCAGCCAGTACAAGAGCGAGTTTCTGGCCAACATGTCGCACGAGTTGCGCACGCCGCTGAACAGCCTGCTGATCCTTTCGCGCAGCCTGGCCGACAACGACACCGGCAACCTCGACGAGGAACAGATCGAATCGGCACGGATCATCCACGACGCCGGCAACAGCCTGCTGCATCTGATCAATGACATTCTCGACCTGTCCAAGGTCGAAGCGGGCAAGATGGAGCTGGTGATCGAAGAGCTGGTGCTGACCGACCTCATCCAGCGGCTGCGGCGCACGTTCGCGCATGTCGCCGATGACAAGGGGCTGGGCTTCACGCTGGACATCGATGCCAGCCTGCCATCCAGCCTGCGCACCGACGGCAGCAAGCTCGAGCAGATCATCAACAACCTGCTCAGCAACGCCTTCAAGTTCACCGCCCGCGGCACGGTGAGTTTGCACGTCGGACGCCCCGACGCCGAAACCGCCGTTCCCGAAGCGCTGCTCGGCCGGCCGCTGATCGCGCTGACGGTGAGCGATACCGGCATCGGCATACCACCGGACAAGTTTCAGCGCGTGTTCAACGCTTTCGAGCAGGTCGATGCCGGCACCAGCCGCCAATTCGGAGGCACCGGGCTGGGCCTGGCGATCTCGCGGCGGATCGCGCAGCTGCTCGGCGGCGACGTCGTCCTGCGCAGTGAAGCCGGTAGCGGCAGCCATTTCACCGTGCTGCTGCCGCAGACGCCTCCGGCGTCATGCGAGGTCGCGCCCGACGCCCCGCCCGCTCCCGCCACCCGACTTGGCCGGGCGAAGTCGCCGTATCTGCTGCCGGAGGTGATCGAGGACGACCGTACCTCACTGCGGCCCGGTGTGATCTCGATCCTGGTGATCGAGGACGACCCCGCCTTCGCGCGGATCCTGATCGACATGATCCATCGCAAGGGCTATCGCGCGCTCGCCGCAGGAGACGGCGAGGCGGGCCTGCAGCTGGCGCGCGACCTGCGCCCCACTGGCATCCTGCTGGATGTTTCGCTGCCGGCGATGGATGGCTGGACGGTGCTGGACAAACTCAGGGCCGACGAGGCGACGCGGACGATCCCGGTGCACTTCATCTCGGCCACCGATAGCAGCTCGCGCGGGTCGGATCGCGGCGCCGTGGGCTTCCTCACCAAGCCGGTCAGTCGCGAGTCCATCGGCGCCGCACTGGAAAGGCTGCTGCGTTTTGCGGCCGATCAACGCCGGCAGCTGCTGATCGTCGACGACGATGCCGACTCGCGTGCCGCCGTGCGCGCCACGTTGCGCCGGGACAACGTGCAGGTCGACGAAGCGGGATCGGCGGAGGAAGCGCTGGAGAAAATCGCCCAAACCGACTACGACTGCGTCGTGCTCGACCTGGGCCTGCCCGGCATGTCCGGGCTCGAATTGCTGGAGAAGCTGGCGGACACGATCAAGGGCGTGCCGCCGGTGGTGGTGTACTCCGGCCGCGACCTGAGCCATGCGGAAACCCTCGAACTGCGCCGGTATGCCGAGGCCATCGTACTCAAAGGCGCTCGCTCGGCCGAGCGGCTGCTCGACGAGATCAGCGTGTTCCTGCACAGCGTCCAACCGGCGCCGCGCGTTGCCGCCGGGCCGGCTACGGTCAGCGAGCTGACCGGCCACCGCGTCCTGCTGGTGGACGACGACATGCGCAATCTTTTCGCGCTGTCCAAGGTCATGCGCAGCTGGGGCTTGCAGGTGAGCATGGCGCAGGACGGACCCAAGGCGCTGAGGATGCTGTCCGACGATGAGCCGCCGGAACTGGTATTGATGGACATCATGATGCCGGGCATGGACGGTTACGAGACCATCCGCGCGATCCGCGCGCAACCGCGCTACGCCACCTTGCCGATCATTGCGCTGACCGCCAAGGCGATGCGCGGCGATCGTGAACGGTGCCTGGAAATGGGCGCCAGCGACTACCTGTCCAAACCGATCGACATCGACCGGCTGGCCGCATTGATACGGGCCACGCTGCAGCGTTGAACGCGATCCGGCCCGGCTGCCGGGGCCGGCGCGCCTGGCGAAAATGAGGCCGCCGTTCATGCCGGCGTTGGCCGATAGCGGCTAAGGTGGGTCGGGAGCAGTTCGCTCTGCCATCGACACGAATGCGATGTTGCCGAAAATTCTTGTCGTCGACGATACGGTGGCCAATCTTGTCGCCATGCGCCGGTTGCTCACGCACAGCGGCGCGGAGATTATCGAGGCACGCAGCGGCAACGAGGCGCTGGCGCTGTGCCTTGATCATCAGTTCGCGTTGATCCTGCTCGACGTCAACATGCCCGACATGGATGGCTTCGAGGTGGCCGCCCTGCTGGGCGAGGCCGAACAGTTGCGCGAGACGCCGATCATCTTCGTCACCGCCGCCTATGCCGACGATCTGAACCGGCTCAAGGGCTATCGCTCCGGCGCCGTCGATTACATCGCCAAGCCGATCAACGATGTGATCCTGCAATCGAAAGTGCGTGTGTTCCTGGAGCTGTACGCGGTTCGCGCCAAACTGCTGCAGACCTTGACCGAACTGGCCGAACGCAACCAGCAGCTCACCCGGGAAGTGGCCGAGCGCGAGCTGGCCGAAGCGACGGTGCGCCACCAGGCCAGCCACGACATCCTGACCGGTCTGCCCAATCGCATGCTGTTTCGCGATCGCCTGCAGGTGGCGATCCAGCGCGCGCATCGCCACCATGGTCGCTTCGCGCTGGCCTTCATCGATATCGACGGTTTCAAGGGCGTCAACGACGAGCATGGCCACCCGGTGGGCGACGCCCTGCTGCAGGAGATTTCGGCAAGGCTGTCGGCGCACCTGCGCGGCAACGATACCGTGGCACGACTGGGTGGCGACGAATTTGCCCTGGTCCTGGAAGACATCGACGATCCGCAGCAGGCGCTGCAGCTGAGCCAGAAACTGTGCACGGCACTGGGCGAGCCTTACACGCTGCGTGGCGATGGCGCCCCGGTGGAAGTGCGCGTCAGTGCCAGCATCGGCATTGCGCCCTACCTTCCCGATGATCGCCCCGATGCCGACGAGCGGCTGATCCAGGCCGCCGACCGAGGCATGTATGCAGCCAAGCGCAGCGGCAAGAACCGTTGCATGCTGGCAACGGGCTGAACATGCCTGGCGCGTGGAATGGGGCCTCTTTCCTGACGCCTGCCCGGCGAAGGTCGGGACCCGCGCCTGCCGCAGCGAAGGCAAAGCGGTCCCGGCCCTCGCCGGCCTGGCGCCTATAGACAGCGTTTTCGGGATACCTCAGCTGTCCGCACGCGTCTTGAACGCACGCAATTCATCCGGTGCGAAGTCGTCCACCGAGATGAATTCGAACACACCTTCGCGCACGCGCCTGAGCAGTGCTGCCTCGCTGGCATTCAGCACGCCGGCCTGCTCGGCTTCGGCCAGCTGGTCCATGTAATCGTGCGTCTTGAACTGGCCGCTCTTCTGCGCCTTGCCGAACTTGCGATCGACCGGCTCTGCCGCGATCACGTCCGGCAGAAGGGCATTCATGCGGCCGACCGTGTTGTTCGCGGTTGGAGTCAGGTAGACCCATTCCATCAGGCGATCGCGCGCTTCGCTGGGGGCGGTGATCAGCGCGGCGACGCGGCGACCCAGACGATCCGATGGCGGCACCTCGCTGCGGCCGAACGGAAACACCAGCACGCGCAGCAGCCACGACACCGGGCGCACCGGGAAATTGCGGATCGCGCCGTCAAGCGCCATCTGCATGTTCCACACGCATTGATGGAACGCCCACGCCAGCAGCGGGCGATCCGCCTCCGGTCGGCCGGTGTCCTCGTAGCGCTTGAGCATGCTGCTGGCGATGTACAGATAGCTCAACACGTCGCCCAGGCGCGCCGACAGCTTCTCCTTGAACTTCAGCTTGCCGCCGAGCACGCCCATGAACACATCGGCGCATAGCGCCAGCGCGGCGGAATAGCGATCGAGCTTGCGGTAGTAGCGGCGTGTATAGGCATCGCCGGCGGTCTCGCCGAGACGCGAGCCGGTGAGACCCATCGCGAAGCTGCGCACTGCGTTGGACACGCCGAAGCCGAGGTGGCCGAACAGCAGGCGGTCGAAGGTCTTCAACTGTTCGTCGCGGTCGGTGATCGACAGCGCCTGCATTTCCTTCAGCACGTAGGGATGACAGCGGATCGCCCCTTGGCCGAAGATCATCAGGCTGCGCGTCATGATGTTGGCGCCTTCCACGGTGATCGCGATGGGCACGCCCTGCCAGGCGCGCCCGGCATAGTTGTTAGGGCCAAGCTGCACGCCCTTGCCACCGAGGACGTCCATCGCATGGCCGGCGACCTGCCGGCCCCATTCGGTGGCATGGTACTTCGCGATGGCCGACGTTACCGCCGGCTTTTCACCACGATCCACCGCAGCCGCGGTAGAACGCGACAGTGCCGCCGTCGCGTAGGTCAGCCCTCCAATCTGTGCGAGCGCCTCCTCGACACCCTCGAACCGCGCGATCGCCAGACCGAACTGCTTGCGCATGCGCGCATAGGCACCCACCGAAGCAACCGCGCCGCGCAAGGCGCCAGTTGCGTTGGACGGCAGTGAAATCGCACGGCCGACCGACAACACCTCGACCAGCATCCGCCAGCCATGCCCAGCCATCTTCGGCCCACCGATCAGCACCGACAGCGGCGCAAAAATACCCTTGCCGTGCACCGGGCCATTCTGGAACGGCACGTTCAGCGGGAAATGCCTGCGCCCAATTTCCAGGCCCGGCGTGGAACGCGGCAGCAAGGCCAACGTGATGCCCAGGTCCTCCCTGTCGCCGAGCAGGTGCTCCGGATCGTACATGCGGAAGGCCAACCCGATCACCGTGGCGATAGGTGCCAACGTGATGTAGCGCTTGTCGAAAGTGAGCCTGATGCCGAGCGTATCCACGCCATCGACGGTCTGTCGGCAGACGATGCCGAAGTCGGGGATCGAGGTGGCGTCGGAGCCGGCGTATGGACCGGTGAGGGCGAAGCAGGGAATCTCCTCGCCCACCGCCAATCGCGGCAGGTAGTGGTTCTTCTGCTCCTCGCTGCCGTAATGCAGCAGCAGTTCGGCCGGCCCCAGCGAGTTCGGCACCGACACCGTCGAGGCCACCGTGGCCGACATCGTGGCCAGCTTCTGCAGTACCGCCGAATGCGCCAGCGCGGAGAATTGCAGGCCGCCGTACTGCTTCGGGATGATCATGCCGAAGAAGCGGTTCTTCTTGATGAACTCCCACACGTTCGGCGGCAGGTCGGCCAGCTCGTGGGTGATCTGCCAGTCGTCGATCATGCCGCAGAGTTCTTCCACCGGGCCATCGAGGAACGCCTGCTCCTCCACGCTCAGCTCGGGCTTGGGTTGCTTGAGCAACTCATGCCAGTCCGGCTTGCCGGAGAACAGTTCGCCTTCAAAGCCGACGGTGCCCGCTTCCAGCGCGGTCTGCTCGGTCTCGGACAGCTTCGGGGTGACCTGGGCGAACAGCTTCAGCAGCGGCGCGCTGATCTGCCGGCGGCGGAAATCCACCAGCAGCAGCGGCACGGCAATCAACAGTTCGACGATCAGCAGGATGGCCGTGGTCCACGGCGCGTGCACGATCAGGCCGATGGCCACGGTAGCGGCGATCGTGGCGATCGCCCAGGTGCGCAGGCTGCTGCGGTGGTAAGCGCAGGCGCCGGTGGCAACCAGCGCCGCCAGCAAGGTCAGTATCACGGACATCTTGAACACCTCATCACGGTTGGGCAGCGCCGGCTTGCGGCCGGTCGACAGATGGCTTCAGGCCTCGCACGAAACGGGCGACTTCGCGCGTAAATGCATCATTCGCGTCGCCCGCCACCATGTGGCTGGCGTGCGGCAGCTCCACATGCTGCGCATGTGGCACCAGTTGCAGGAACTCATCGACGGTAGCGCGCGATACGACATCGCTGCGCGCACCGGACAGCAGCAGTACGGGCACGTCGATCTTCGCTGCGGCAGCCTGCAGGCGCGGCTGATAGCGCTCGCTTTCCTGCACCAGGTCGCCCGACAGCAGGGCCGGATCCCAGTGCCAGCGCAGCCGGCCATCGATGCCTTCGCGCAACAGCGGGCGCAATTGTTCGGTACTTTTGCGCTCGCGCCGCTGCGGCAGGTAGGCGGCGATCTGTTCGGCAGCCTCGGCGTAGTTCGCAAAACCATCCGGATGTGCCTGCATGAAGGCGAGGATGCGTTCCACCCCGGCGGTTTCCCAGCGCGGCGTGATGTCGACCAGCACCAGTGCGCGGAACGGCGCGGGCCGCACTTCGCCGGCAAGCACGATGCCGAGCAGGCCGCCCATCGACGCGCCGACCAGGATCGGCGGCTGCGGCTGCGCGGCAGCCAGCCGCAGCAGGTCGTCGGCGAACTGATTCATGTGATAGCCCCGTCCCGAGCCCGCGGCGCCAGCTGCGCGATCGCTTTCGCCGTGACCGCGCGCGTCGAATGTCACGCAGCGGCACCCGGCATCGGCCAGCGCCATGGCTGCACTGCTCCAGGCCCCGCGGGTCTGGCCGAAACCGTGCGCGAACAGCAGCGTGGGTTGACCTGCCGGGTTCCATGTTTCGCGGGCCAGGCCCAGGTCGGCCACGGAGAAGCGGCTGACGGTATGGAAGGGGGCGACATCGTAGACCATACGGGTGAGTATGGATTGCCTCGGCGAGTGCCGTCAACCGCCACCAATGTGGCGCATGCGCTTCCTCACGCGGTGTGCGCAGCCAGGCGACGCACCACATTACAAATACGCAGGGTGTGGCTACCATACGCACATGAATGTCAGTAGCAAGCCTGAACGCACCCGCCTGTCAGCCGAGGATTGGGAACTTGCCGCGCTGCACCTGATCGCCGAGCAAGGCGTTGGCGCGCTGGCCGTCGAAGCCCTCGCCCGCCAGCTGGGCGTGACCAAAGGCAGCTTCTACTGGCATTTTCGTACCCGCGAGGCCTTGTTGAATGCGGCGCTGGAGCGTTGGGAGCAATACGGCGAGCGCGAGGTCATCAGCCAGATCGAGCAGATCGCCGATCCGCGCAAGCGCTTGCCCGAGCTGTTCCGCCGGGTCGCGCATGAGCTGCAGCCGCACCGCGTGTATGCCTCGCTGCTCAAGGCGCTGGATCATCCCCAGGTAGTGCCGGTGATGGCCCGCGTGTCGCAGCGCCGCATGGAATTCCTCACCACCGCCTACCGCGAGGCCGGCCTGCCGCCGCCGCAGGCATTGAACCGGGCGCGCCTGACCTACGCGGCCTATGTGGGATTTCTGCAATTGAACTTCACGCTCGGCCTGCCGCGACTCAATCATGAGGAGTTCGACGCTTACGTCGAACACATGATCGCGACGTTGATTCCGGCCTGATACGCAAATACGGATGCCCTGCGGCGCCACCTGGCGCCATTTTTTGTTGCGTGGAACCTTGCAATACCAGTGCACGCAAACTACCGTTTCGATTCGTTTTTTGTGAAGACCTTAGAGGGACACGATGGCCAGCAAGGTGGAAGCGCTCGAGCATTGGGTAAACGAAGTGGCGGCGCTGACACGCCCGGCCCGGATCCACTGGTGCGACGGCTCGGAGGCCGAATACCGGACCCTGGTGCAGCGGATGCTGGCCGACGGTACCCTGATCGAGCTGAACCAGCAGACCCATCCAGGCTGCTACCTGCACCGCTCCCACCCCTCCGATGTCGCGCGCGTCGAGCAACTGACCCTGGTATGCCACCCGAACGAGGAGGACGCCGGCCCGAACAACCATTGGATGGCCCCGGCCGAGGCCCACGCGAAGATCGATGCGCTGTTCGACGGTTGCATGGAAGGCCGCACCATGTACGTGGTTCCCTACTGCATGGGCCCGATCGACTCGCCGCTGGCGCGCTGCGGCGTGGAAATCACGGACAGCCCGTATGTGGTCGCCAACATGAAGATCATGACCCGCATGGGCGCTGCCGCGCAGGCGCGGATCGAGCGCGAGGGTTCGTTCGTGAAGGGCCTGCACTCGGTCGGCGAGCTCGACCCCGCACGCCGCTGGATCATGCACTTCCCGGCGGAGCTGTCGATCAAGTCCTACGGCTCCGGCTACGGCGGCAACGCGCTGCTGGGCAAGAAGTGCCACGCGCTGCGCATCGCCAGCCACCAGGCGCGCAGCGAAGGCTGGCTGGCCGAACACATGCTGATCGTCGGCATCGAGAACCCGCAGGGCGAGACGCACTACGTCGCCGCCGCGTTCCCATCCGCCTGCGGCAAGACCAACCTGTCGATGCTGATTCCGCCGGAAGACTACTTGCGCGATGGCTGGAAGGTGTGGACGGTCGGCGACGACATCTGCTGGATGCGTCCAGGCGAAGATGGACGCCTATACGCGATCAACCCGGAGGCCGGCTTCTTCGGCGTGGCCCCGGGTACCAGCGCGAGCACCAACCACAATGCGCTGACCAGCATTTCGCACGACACCATCTTCACCAACGTCGCCGTCACCGCCGACAACCAGCCCTGGTGGGACGGCCTGCCCGGTACGCCGGTCACCGACTGGCAGGGTCGGCCGTATGATCCGGCGAACGGACCGGCGGCGCATCCGAACTCGCGCTTCACGGTCAGCGCGAAGCAGTGCCCGACCTGGTCGGAGATGGCCGAAGCCGCGCAGGGCGTGCCGATCAGCGCGATCGTGTTCGGCGGCCGCCGTCCGTCGCTGCTGCCACTGGTGATGGAGGCGCGCGACTGGACCCACGGCGTGCTGATGGGCGCGGCGATGGGCTCGGAAACCACCGCCGCCGCCACCGGCGCGGTCGGTGTGCTGCGTCGCGACTCGATGGCGATGAAGCCGTTCTGCAGCTACCACTACGGCGACTATTTCGGCCACTGGCTGTCGTTCGACAAATCTGGCGCGAAGCTGCCGAAGATCTTCCATGTCAACTGGTTCCGCAAGGGCAAGGACGGCAAGTTCTTGTGGCCGGGTTTCGGCGACAACCTGCGCGTGCTCGAGTGGATGATCAACCGGGTCGAAGATCGCGTGAGCGGCATCGAAACCCCGATCGGCATCCTGCCCGGCGAGGGCGAACTCAAGCTCGACGGGCTCAGGCTCGACCGCGCCGGGCTCGATGAATTGCTCGACGTGGACAACGCCGGCTGGCAAGCCGAGCTGTCGGCCATCGGCGAGTACCTCGATAGCTTTGGCCAGCACCTGCCCGAGCGCATGCGCCAGGAACAGCAACGCGTGGCGCGGGCGCTGGAAGACGACGCCGGCCTGGCACACCGCGAAGCTGTCGCCTCCTGAATCCAGATCGCTGGCAGGTCGCCGGGACCTGCCAGCGATGCTGACGTTTCGCGCGCTTCACGCCAGCCATTCAAACCCTTTGGCGCAATGCCGCATCCAAGCTGGCAAGATGATCGCCGCCTGTCCTGCCCTTGGAAGCCCCATGTCGCCCGCCTCGACGCGAGCCAACGACAGCGATGACGTGCGTGCCGCGGCCGCCGGCGACCGGCATGCGTTCCAGCGGCTGTACCAGTTGCACGTGGGTCGCGTGCATGGCGCGGTCTACCGGCTCGCCGGCTATGACCACGCCCGCGCCGACGACCTCACCCAGGACGCGTTCATCCGCGCCTGGCAAAAGCTGCCCGGCTTCCGCCACGAAAGCGCATTCGGCACTTGGCTGTACCGCCTCGCGGTGAACGTGGCACTGATGGACCTTCGCGCCCGCGGCGCCGACCCGGTCAGCATGGTCGACGACGAGCATCTGCCGGACACCGGCGAAACGCCGTTCTGCGCCGCCGAGCGCGAGGAACTGGAACGCGCTATCGGCCAGCTCCCGCCACGCGCCCGCGCCGTGTTGGTACTGCACGACATCGAGGGCTGGCGCCACGAGGACATCGGCGACGAACTGGGCATGGCGGTCGGCACGTCGAAAGCGCAACTGCACCGTGCCCGCGGGCTGCTGCGCAAGGCATTGGGAGAAAGCTCATGAACGAATTCGAATGGCGCCGACAGCTGCGCGATCTGCGCCAGCCGCTCACGCCGCAGCGGGACCTGTGGGCGTCGATCGACGCCGCACTGGAAGACGTCGAACGCGCGCCGGCATGCGCGAAGCTGGCCGTGTGCGAGCCTCGGCCCGCGCATCGCCACCGGCACTGGCTGGTCGCCGCCAGCCTCGCCGCATCGCTGCTGCTGGCTGGCGGCATCGGCTGGCGCGTGTTGCAGGCGCCCGCGCCGGCGCCGGTGGCCGGCAACACGAAGGCTTCCGGCAACTGGAAGCCGTCCGACCCACGACTTGCCGGCGCCGCGATCGAACTGGACGCCGCACGGATGGAGCTGCAGCTGGCGATCCAGCAGGCACCGGATTCACCGTCACTGCAACGCCTGCTCGACCGCACCGAACAGCAACAGACGCAATTGCGCCAACTGACCAGCCACGCCGGCTGATATCTACAGGAACGACCATGAGAACCGCCCGCTACCTTCCCCTGCTGCTGTGTTTGTGCATCGGCCAGGCCCTGGCCGACACGCCGATCCAGCTGCGCCACGATGCCACCCCGACTGCCCATGTCAGCATCAGCAATATCGCCGGCACGGTGAGCGTGACCGCGTGGGACCGCAATGAAGTGCAGGTCAGCGGCCGACTCGGCGACGGCGCCAAGCCGCTGGCAATCACCGGCAGCAATGGCGACCTGGAGATCAAGGTCGAACCGCAGGGCGGTTCCGGCTGGTTGAACTGGGGCGGCGACAGCAGGATGGCGCCGACCACGCTGGAACTGCACGTGCCCAAGGCCTCCTCCCTCGACGTCGACGTGATCAGCGCGCCGCTGGTCATCGACGGCATGGATGGCGGCAGCATCGAGGTCAATACGGTCAGCGGCAAGGCGCGCATCAATGCGCGCACGCCCTCGCTGAAAGTCCACAGCGTCAGCGGGGGCATCGAATTGGCCGGCCATGCGGAACACGCCGATCTGCAGTCCGTGAGTGGCGAAATCCTCGCCCCCTCGCTGGGCAGCGATGCAAAGCTGCAAACCATCTCCGGCCGCATCCAGGCGAACGGCGGACCATGGCAGAAGCTTGAGCTCAGCACGGTATCCGGTGATGTACAGCTCACCGGCGGCGTGGCTCGCCACGGCGTGCTCAACATCGACAGCATGAGTGGTGATGTGCAGTGGCAATTGCCTGCCGACACTTCCGGCAACCTGCACGCCAGCAGTTTCAGCGGCGACCTGCGCAGCGATTTCGGCGCGCCGAAGGAACCCGAACACGGCCCTGGCAGCTCCCTCGACGTTCGCCTGGGCGACGGCAGCGGCAAGATCAATATCGAGACCTTCAGCGGCGATCTGCGCGTCCGCAAGCAGGACTGACCTCAAACCCTGCCAGCGCTCATGCGAAAACGCCGTCGCGGTTGCGATGGCACCTCACGGTTTGAACGGAACGTACTGTCGGCGGATCTGCCTGAAGGCAGATCAGAGATCCTGGTGGTATTGCACGTACGGCGTACGCGACTGATCCGGTTCCGGGCCGGCCGGGGTGTTGGCAGGTGTACCGGACGACCACAGGTTCTGCGCACCCACGCTCAGCGAACCACGCCACGGCAGGCGCCAGGTCACGCCCAGATCGATGCTGTTCCAGCGCTTGTCGGCACTGAAGTTGCCCGGGATGCCGGGCTGCGGCTGCATGGTGCGACCGATCAGCACCCCACTGAGCGGGCCATGATCGACCCCAAAACTCAACGCCTTCTGATCCAGCGTATTGATGCCAAGCAGGTTGCCCGGCAGCAGGTGGATGCGGCCCACGCTGGCGCCCAGGTCGATGCCGCTCTTGTTGCCCAGTGCCAGCCGGCCACGCGCGCTGAGCTGCGAGCTGCTGTCGAAACCGGACAAACCGTCGATGCCCGGTGCGGCGCCCGGCAGCACGCGCGGCAACACATTGTTGTTCTCTGGGGTGCTGGTGCTGCCCACGCTCAGGCCGAGACTGTAACGGCCGGTTACATAGGTGGCACCCACTTCACTGCCCAGTACACGCGCACCCTGATAGTTGGTCCACGAATGTTCGCTGATTTCTGCGTGCGCCTGCAGACGGGGCCCCAGCTCGTATTGCAGCCCGGTGCTCATCACACTGGCAGCGTCGACCACGCGCAGCGACAACGGCGCATTCTTGAGCAAAGCATCGGCGCCAGAACTGCGATCGGCCTTGAGCGCCAGCAGACGGCCATCGGCGCCCCGCCACAGCGGCACCATGACGCCGGGCTCCACTTCGGTCATCTGATCCGGCGGCTGCGCCAGCAGCCGCTCGGCCACGGCATTGTCGCCGCTCACGGACTGACCGGCCGCGGCAAACGGCAACAGGACCAGCAGGAGGGCGAGGAGGCGGCGCATGGCTTGAGGTCGATGATTCTGCAATGAGGACGCTTGGAAGCAAGTATATCCCGCTTTACGTTTTACTAACACCCCGAGAACCGCTAATCAATCACAGATCTGGACAGCCTTGTGTCAAGCTTGGACCGGCCTGGATACCCGCAGTTCCCGCCGTTGCGCCGCTGGCGAGGCAGCCAAGTTACGCGATATAAAGGGATTCGACGCCGATCCGACGATCCGGAACCCACCTGGCCCCATGAGCGCTACTCCGACGATCCGTTCCTCCCAGCCTCCTGTGGCGGTGCGGGATCTTGCGGCCTTCAGCGAGGCGGTCGAACGGTTGTTCGAGGCCCCCGACAGCGACAGCGTGGTGGAAAGTTGCGAACTGGTGATGGCCCACCTGGCCGTCCAGGGCCGGCTTTTTTGGCGCCGCGTGGACGAGCAGCCCGGGCATCCCGCCAGGCAGCTCAGCCTGGCCGAAGATCCGCAGGGCCCCCGCACGCTGATTCTCGAGTGGGTTGACCTGCCCCCCTCCGAGGCGGCGCGCGACCAGTTGCATTGGCTCGGTCGGCTGGCCGACACCCGTTTGCGCCAGCTGGCCGAAACCAGCCGGCTGTACGAGGCGATCTCCCGCCTGGCCTTGGCCGAACGCCTGCAGCGCGCGTTGTATGCGATCGCCGAACAGGCGGGCGCCGAGCACGACATGCCGGAAATGATGCGCTCGCTGCACGCCATCGTCAGCAGCCTGATGTACGCCGAGAATTTCTACATCGTGCTGTACGACGCGGCCACCGACACCGTCCGCTTTCCGTATTACGTCGACATCGCCGATAGCGATCCGCCTTCGCCCGACCAGGGCGTGCCGCTGCACGACATATTGCACAGCCTGACCTGGACCTTGCTGCAGGAAGGCCGCCCGCTGATGGGCTCGATCGAGGAATTGAAGCAGCAGTTCGGCGACCACTTCGTTCCCCTTGGCCCGAATTGCGAACACTGGCTGGGTGTACCGCTGTTGCGCGGCGATCGCGTGGTCGGCGGCATCGTGATGCAAAGCTACCGGGCCGATACGCATTACTCGCGCCAGGACCAGGAGTTGCTGAGCTATGTGGCCCAGCATGTGCAGACCGCGCTGGAACGCCGCGAGGCCCATATCGAGCTGGGCCGGCGGGTGACCGATCGCACCGCGGCACTGCGCGAGGCCAATCGCGTGCTGCGCCAGCAGGTGTTGCAACGTCAGCGCGGCGAACGCCTGCAGGCGGCGTTGTTCCGCATCGCCGAACTGGCCAATACCTCGGAAAGCCCTGAGAAGTTCTACGCAGCCATGCACCAGGTGATCAGCGGCCTGTTGTACGCCCGCAACTTCTATATAGCGCTGCTCGACGAGGAAAGCGGTCACCTTACCTTCCCTTATTCGGTCGACGATGTCGACAACGTGCGGCCTCCACGTGCGCATGGGCGTGGGGTCACCGAGTACGTGCTGCGTCATGCCAAACCGCTGCTGGCCGACGCGCAGGTCGTCGACCATCTCGTCGAAAGCGGCGAGATCAGCCATTTCGGTTCGCGTTCGGTTTGCTGGCTGGGCGTCCCGCTGATCTGGAGCGGCAAGGCATTGGGCGTGCTCGCGCTGCAAAGCTATTCGCCCGAACACACTTACAACGAGCGCGACCAGGAACTGCTGACGTTCGTCAGCTATCACATCGCCAATGCGCTGCAGCGCAAACAGGCTGCCTCATCGCTGAAGCAGGCCTATGCGGGGCTGGAACGCCGCGTCACCGAACGCACCCGCGCGCTGGCGCTGGCCAATCGCGACCTGCGCGAGCAGATCGCCGAGCGCGAGCGGGTCGAGCGGCGGCTGAAGTACGAGACCCTGCACGACTCGCTGACCGGGTTGCCCAACCGCACTTTGCTGCTGCAGCGACTGGAGCAGGCGATGCAGCGCTACGTCGTGAATCCGTCCGAGCAGTTCGCCGTGCTGTTCATCGACCTGGACCGCTTCAAGGTGATCAACGACTCGGTCGGCCACCTGGTCGGCGATGATTTGCTGTTCCAGGTCGGCGGCCGCATCCGCGCCTGCCTGAAGACGCGCGACGTGGTCGCGCGCCTGGGTGGCGATGAATTCGCGGTGTTGCTCGAAGGCATCGTCGACACCGGCAAGGCCACCTTGATCGCCGAACGCATCATCAGCGAACTGCAGACGCCGTTCCGGCTCGGCACCAAGGAGATATTCACCTCCGCGTCGATCGGCATCGCACTGTCCAACCCGCATTACCGCCAACCGGAAGAATTGCTGCGCGACGCCGATGCGGCGATGTACAACGCGAAGGACGGCGGCCGCCATCGCGCCGCGATGTTCGATGATCGCCTGCGCCGCGAGGCGCTGTCGCTGCTGGACATGGAGAGCGATCTGCGCCACGCGCTCAGCCGCAACGAGTTCGAACCGTTCTACCAGCCGATCGTCGAACTCGCCGACGGCCGTATCACCGGCTACGAGGCGTTGCTGCGCTGGCATCATCCCGAGCGGGGCCTGCTGCCACCGCATGATTTTCTGCTGATCGCCGAAGAGTGCGGCTGCGCCGAAGCGATCGACTGGCAGATCTTCGAACAGGTCTGCACCCAGGCAGTGCGCCTGATCGGCGACGAGGGCTTCATCAGCATCAACGTGTCCGGCCGGCACTTCCGCTCGGCCGACCTCGACCTGAGGCTGCTGGCGCTGTTCGACCAGTACGCCGTGCCGACGCGCTGCATCCGCATCGAAGTGACCGAGCACGCACTGCTGGAGAATCCGACCCAGGTCAAGCAGATGCTGCAGAACCTGCGCAGCCACGGCGTCGGCATCGCGCTGGACGACTTCGGCACGGGCTATTCCTCGCTCAGTTACCTGCACCAGTACCCGTTCGAGACACTGAAGATCGACCGCTCGTTCATCACCGAACTGCCGCTCGACGACACCGAGACGCAAGGCCTGGCGCTGGTGCGCGCGATCCAGGTGCTGGCCGACTCGCTGCAGATGAAGGTGATCGCCGAAGGCATCGAGGATGAGTCGCAGCGGCAGGCGCTGTTGCGGGTGGGTTGCCGCTACGGCCAGGGCTTTCTGTTCGCGATGCCGCAACCGGCGGCGACCTGGCTGAAGGTGGATAAACCGCTGCTGCTGGCCTGACCTGATCCGCTCCTTGTGAGCGTCGACTCCGCGCGCTTCCATTGTTGCGGTCGGACATGCCCCGAGCGCGGCCGATTCACTGCTCCGTGTCGGGCGCATCCACGGTCGCGCTGTCGCTGAGCAGATGTTCGGCATCGATGCGATCGAAGTGATAGTGCTGCGCACAGAATTCGCAAATCACCTCGATCTCGCCCTCGCGCGCCGCCAGCGCCGCCTCCACCTCGGCACGCCCCAGCGAGCGCAGCATCGCCATGACGCGATCGCGGCTGCAACTGCAACCAAACGCCAGCGGGCGTGGCTCGAACAGGCGCACCGATTCCTCGTGGTATAGCCGGAACAGCAACTGCTCCGGCGCCGTGCCCAGCAGCTCGTCGTGGCCCAGCGTCGCGGTCAGATGCACGATCCGGTTCCACGCATCGTCATCCAGCGCGGCGGCATGGCCACCCTCGTCCGGCATCTTCTGCAGCATCAGACCCACGGCGTGCCTGCCGTCCACGGCCAGCAGGATGCGTGCGGGCAATTGTTCGGACTGCACGAAGTAGTTTTCCAGCGAAGCGGCCAGCCCGACGTGCTGCGGATCGACCAGTCCCTGATAGCGCTGGCCACGCTCTACGTTGCCTATGGTGATCGCCATGACCGCATCGGGTAGCGCGTCCAGCGCCAGCGGTGCGGGCAGGGGATCGTTCCAGCGGGCCAGTCCACGCACGCGTCCCTGGTCGTTGCATTCGGCAAACAGCAACCGCAGCGCGCCGGAGCTCTTCAACTCGATCGACAACGCCCCGTCGAGCTTGATGTTGGCGGTCAGCAGCGCGCTGGCGGCCAGCGCCTCACCCAGCAACGCATGCAGCGCCGATGGATAGTCCGCCCGGCCGGCCACGTCGCGCCACGACGCGCCCAGCCGGACCAGCGTGCCGCGCACGCCGGCGCTCTCCAGCAAAAAACCATGCAGCACATCGTCGGTAGGCAGCTTTTCCAAAACGGACACTCGCAATCGGTCAATCGTCCCAGATGGGGGCACCGCGATGGCAGCACAACGCCCCTTATACTGCAGCATCCTCCCGCACACGCCATCATGCTGTCTCTTTCTCGCCCCGTATGGCTTCACCTGTTGCGCTCGCTGGCCATCCTCGTGCTGGCCTGGCTCGCGTTGAGCTGGCTGGTCGTGGTGCTGCTGCGGTTCGTGCCGCCGTGGACGTCGGCCGTGATGGTGGAACGCCAGCTCGGCGCCTGGGTTCATGGCGAGGGCGACTTCCACCTGCGCCAGCATTGGGTGCCCTGGACGCAAGTGTCGCGCTGGGTGCCGCTGGCGATGGTGGCCGGCGAGGATCAGAAGTTTCCTTACCATCACGGCTTCGATTTCGATTCCATCCAGAACGCGATGGACGCTGCCGATGACGGCAAGCGCCTGCGTGGCGCCAGCACGATCAGTCAGCAGGTCGCCAAGAACCTGTTCCTGTGGAACGGACGCAGCTTCGTGCGCAAGGGACTGGAAGCGTGGTTCACCGTGCTGATCGAGGTCACCTGGCCGAAGCAGCGCATCCTCGAGGTGTACATGAATATCGCCGAGCTCGGTGATGGCATCTACGGGGTCGGTGCGGCCAGCGAAGCGTACTTCCACACCACGCCGGCGCAGCTGGGTCCGGCACAGGCTGCGCGCCTGGCCGCCGTGCTGCCCAGTCCGCGCCGCCTGCACGCAGGTCAGCCGAGCGCGTATGTGCAACGCCGCGCAAACTGGATTCAGCAACAGATGAATCAGCTAGGCGGCCCGGCCTATATCGAAGGCCGCGCGCCTCCGCGAGCACCCCGCTGAAGTCGCGCGGGTGCCGCCAATGGCCTTGCTGAAGCCCGCTTCACAACTTCGCTACAACCGTGCGCGACGGCCGCGCTAGACTGGTTTCAGACGGCCCGACCGGGCCGATGGGAGACCCAAGCATGAGCCAGGTCAAGCATCTGCTGGAAAGCAAGGGCAGGAAGGTCTTCAGCATTGCGCCCGATGCGCCGGTGCTCGAAGCGATCAAGCAAATGGCCGAGCATCGCGTCGGCGCCTTGCTGGTAATGCGCGGCGAGCAGCTGATCGGCGTAGTGTCCGAGCGCGACTACGCACGCAAGGTGATCCTGCAGGGGCGCTCCTCCTCGCAAACCGCCGTATCCGACATCATGAGCGATTCGCCGCTCACTGTGGCGCCTGATACCGACGTGTTCGACTGCATGCGCCTGTGCACCGACAGCCGGGTCCGGCATCTGCCCGTGGTGGACGGCCAGGGCGTCGTCGGGGTGATCTCGATCGGCGACCTGGTCAAGGCGGTGATCGACGCGCAGGCTGAAGAGATCGAGCATCTGCAGCGCTACATCACCAGTTAGCCCGGCAGTCGCGAATCGGAGCAACGCAACCTGCGCGATTCAAACCGGCGGCGGTTCGCCCCTGTCGAGCCGCACAGGCTCTTCCGGCGCCAGATCGGGCGACCAGCCGGCACGCCTTGACACCAGCGCCGCCAGCGCGGCAACGCCGGCGCCCAGCAGGGCCAGTCCGCCGACGCCCCAGCCCAGCATGCGCAGGCCGCTGACCGCGCTGGTCACCACCACATCGCCAAAGCGCCACACCGCGGTCTCGACGAAATTCTTGCCCTTGTAGCGCGTCTCGCGCGGCACGCGCGTATACAGCGCATCCACCGCCGGCTTGGTCATGCCATAAGCGAAGCCGCGCGTGATGACCAGCATCACCGCCAGCAGCGATGGCACGCTGTAGCCGAAGAATTGCACGCTGCCGCTACCGATCAATGCCACCGTGGCCAGCAGGACCAGATTGACCAGCGATGGCACGACCAGTCCCCAGCCAGCACCGCGGCGCACGAGCAGCCACGGCGTCAGGCTCAGCTGCAGTGCAGCGCCGAGCAGGTTGGTGGCCAGGTCGAGATCGTTGTAGAACGACGTGCGTGCGACCGTACTGGTGAAGTGCGCCTTGGCGTAGTCGGCCACCAGCGCATAGGCCAGGGTGCCGATGCCGTCGCCGAACAACATCAGCAAGGCCATGTAGCGCAGGAACGGGCGTGACCACAGCTCCTTGACCCCGGCCCACAGCGAGCCGCCGATCGCCTCCTCGCCAGCATTGCCCGGTTGCCGATCGTGTTGCGCCGAAAGCCGCAGCAACAACACCAGCGATAGACTCAGTGCAAACGCCGAGACCAACAGCAGCGGTGCCACACCGATCAGCTGCACCAGCAACTTGGTCACCAGCGGGCCGAAGATCGCGCCGGCCATGCCGCCCAGCGCAATCAGCGAGAACACCCGCCGCGCTGCGCCGCTGGAGAAGATGTCGGCCATGAAGCTCCAGAACAGCGACACCACGAACAGGTTGAACACGCTGACCCAGACAAAGAACACGACGCCCAGCTCGCGCGCGCCGATGTGCTCCTGCGCCATGAACGCGGGCACGAACGCGAGCAGGCACAGGATGAAGAAACTGTAGCTCCAGCCCAGCAACTGCCGGCGTCGAAAACGCGCCACCAGCACACCGAACACCGGGGTCAGCAGCAGCATCACCACGAACACGGCCCCGTAGAACAGCGGCAGCGACGGCGAGCCGACCGCGCCGCTCAGCTGGTCCCTGACGGGCCGGATGATGTAGTACGAGGTCATCACGAAAAAAAACGCCAGCGCGGACAGGGTCGGCGCGGCGGCTTGTTCCACAACGGCTTGGCGGGGCAAACTCACAGGCACATCCAGCGTGGGGCGCGGCAAGCCTAGCATGCAGCCACAACCCTTCTGCGCAACGGAGAGAGCCCTTGGACAACTACGACTACGTCATCGTCGGTGCGGGCTCGGCCGGATGCGTGCTGGCCAACCGGCTCAGCGCCAACCCGGCCAACCGCGTGCTCTTGCTGGAAGCCGGGGCCACCGACTGGAACCCGCTGTTGCACATGCCGGCCGGCATTGCCCGACTGAGCCACAACCGCCGGCTCAACTGGAGTTACTACACGGAACCCGAGCCCGCACTCAACCAGCGCCGGCTGTGGTGGCCACGCGGCAAGACGCTGGGCGGCTCCAGTTCGATCAATGCGATGTGCTACATCCGCGGCGTGGCTGCCGACTACGACAGCTGGGCGCAGGAGTGCGCTGATCCGCGCTGGTCCTGGCCGCAGGTGTTGCCGTGGTTTCTGCGCAGCGAGGACAACAGCCGCGGCGCCAACGCGCTGCACGGCGTCGGCGGTCCGCTGGGCGTCTCCGACCTGCGCCACCACAATGTGCTGTCGTCGACCATGATCGACGCCGCCGCGGGCGCCGGCTACGCGCGCAACGACGATTTCAACGGCGAGCAGCAAGCCGGCTTCGGGCTGTACCAGGTTACCCAGCGCCACGGCGCGCGCTGCTCCGCCGCCACGGCGTTCCTCAAGCCGGTGCGCGAGCGCGCGAATCTGCAGGTGCGAACGCACGCACTGGTTGAACGCGTGCTGCTCGACCATGGCCGTGCCGTAGGCGTGCAGTTGCGCCACGCCCGGCACGCACCGGAACGCATCGAAGCGGGCGAAGTGATCCTGGCCGGCGGTGCGATCAATTCGCCGCAGCTGCTTATGCTGTCCGGCCTCGGGCCGGCCGATCATCTGCGCGAACACGGCATCGCGGTGTGCGCCGACCTGCCCGACGTCGGCGCCAACCTGCAGGATCATCTCGACATCTGCACGCTGGTCGGCAGTACCCGGAAGATCACTTACGACCACCTCAACGAACTGGTCACGGGTCTTCGCTGGCTGCGCCACCGTGACGGCCCCGGCAGCTCGAATATCGCCGAGGCCGGTGGCTTCGTGCGCAGCCGCCTGGCCGACGACGAACGCTGCGACCTTCAATTCCATTTCATACCCGCGCTGCTCGACGACCACGGCCGCCATCGCCTGCCCGGCTACGGCTACACCATGCACGCCTGCCACCTGCATCCGCGCAGCCGGGGCAGGCTGCGGCTGCGTTCGGCCGATCCGGTCCAGCCGATCGCGATCCATGCCGGTTACCTGAGCGATCCGGCGGAACACGACTTGCAGCGGATGATCGAAGCGGCACGGCTGTCACGGGAAATCCTCGACCAGGCAGCATTCGACGCCTACCGCGGCGAACCGGTGTTCCCCGAACACGCGCTGCGCACCGATGCCGAGTACACCGATTTCATCCGGCGCAAGGCGGAAACGGTCTACCACCCGGTCGGCAGTTGCCGCATGGGCAGGGACGACCGCGCGGTGGTCGACAGCGAACTGCGCGTGCGTGGGGTGCAGGGCCTGCGCGTGGTCGACGCCTCGGTAATGCCGACCCTGCCCACCGGCAACACCAACGCACCGACCATCATGATCGCCGAGCGCGCCAGCGCAATGATTCTCGGCGAGGGCTGAGCTTCGGGCGGGGCGCGATCCTGCGGCGAGCGACTTCTTGCGGCGCGTTGCTACACCGGCACCGGACAGTGCAGGCTGGCGCAGATGACCCGCAGCAGTTCGGCCTCCTCCACGCTGACCTGGCCGTCCGCGCGGATGGCGCTGAGCAGGCTCTGGATCACCAGTTCCTTGGCTACCGGCAACAATCCATCCAGATCGTCAAGCGCGCGCTCCAGCGGCCCCTGCCACGCCGCGGGCGGCGGCGACCACTCGATCGCCTCGCCAGGAAACGCGTGCTGCATGGCCAACAGCCACGCGCGACGGGCGCTCGCCTCGTCGGAACAGCCGCCTGCCGCCACGATGGCGCAAACCAGGCTCACGCTGTCACGGCAGCCTGGAAGCTTCTTCGAGCCGTCGACCGGCGTGCGGCGAGGCTGCCGTGCTTCCTGCAACTGCATGCGCAGCAGCCGGACCAGACAATACTCGTTGAGGTCGACCTTGCCATCGGCCCGAACCAGGGCATCGAGCGCAGCCAGCAGAGTCTGTTGACGTCCTTCCGGCAGCTGCTTCAAGGCGGGAAACGCGAGTGCGGCGAGCGGCAGGCGGGCGATCGGCGGCAGTGTCGTCACTTCGCCAGCCATCGTCTGCACGGCCCGCAGCACGTCGTCGCCGAAGGCGTCGGCAACGATGCGCCGCTGCCCCGGTTGCAGTTCCGCTTCCATCGATGTGGCCAACGCCAGCACCACGGCAAGCGCCGATTCGGGCTGCTGCACGGCCGCCGTCAACGTGGCCGGCATCGCCTGGTGCACCGCGGCGGCACGCTGGAAGCGTGGGGCTGCCGCGATGGCGCCGGCCAGCACGGGCAGCACCGGAGGCTGCACCATGCCCGGTGCGCCTTGCGGTTTGCCCGGCTGGCCGGCAGTCGCGAAGGCGGGAGGGCTCTGCGCAGCGCGCTGCAACGATGCCGCCAGCCGTACCAGATCTTCCTCGCGAAAGCCGGGCTCCAGCGCGTGGATGCGTTGCAGCAACGGTGGATGGGTGGCGAACAGCGCACTGAACTTTCCGGCCTCGCCGAACAGCATGTGCGCGACTTCCTGCTTGTTGGCCACCTGCAGCTGGGAACCCTCACTGAGGATCGCGATCTTCTTCAGCGCGCCGCTGATGCCGTCGGTTTGACGGGTGAACTGCACCGCCGAGGCATCGGCCAGCGACTCGCGCGAGCGCGCCACCGCCGCCTGGATCAACCGCGCAAAGAAATAGCCGATGTAGCCCACCACGATCAGCGCCAGCCCGATCATCCACACCTGGCCACCGCCGCCATCGCGCCCGCTGCGGCGTCCGCCGCCGAACACGATCACCTTGCGGCCCACGATGGCCAGCACCAGGATGCCGAACAACAGCCCCATCAGACGGATGTTGAGCCGCATGTCGCCGTTGAGCACGTGGCTGAACTCGTGCGCGATCACGCCTTGCAACTCGTCGCGGCTCAGGTTGTCGAGGCAGCCCTGGGTCACGCATACCGCCGCATCCGAGGCGGAATAACCGGCCGCGAAGGCGTTGATGCCGGGTTCCCCGGCCATCAGGTAGATGTCTGGCACCGGCACGCCCGCCGCGATCGCCACCTCCTCGATGACATTGCGCAACTGGCGCAGCTGCGGCTCGCGGGTATCCGGCGGCACCGGCACGGCGCCGACGCTTTCAGCCACGGTCTTGCCGCCGCCGGCGAGGCTCATGATGCGGAACAGCGAACTGAGTCCGATGCCGCCCAGCACCACGACGCTGCTGATGACCAGCAACGACAGGTTCGACCCGGCCGGTTCGCCATCGGCGGCATGATGACCCAGGCTGATCCATACCACCGCGTCGATCGCCGCCACGATGGCGATCACCGCCAGCGCGAACAGCACGACCAGCCGCCGGCTGCTTCCGCGCACGCGCGCCTGTTGGGCGAAGAAATCCATGAGTGCTCCGGCAACCGAAGGGGTGCATCGCGGGCTTGCCGCGATGCAGCGGCAATCAGCTGAAGGAAACCTTCGGCACGTCACGCACGGCCGGATCCTCGATCTTCAACGGCTCGGCCGCGGCGAAGCCAAAGCTGTTCGCCACCACCGAGGCGGGGAAAACCTCGCGCTTGTTGTTGTAGGTCAGTACCGAGTCGTTATAGGCCTGTCGGGCAAATGCCACCCGGTTCTCGGTCGAAGTCAGCTCTTCGGAGAGCTGCATCATCGTCTGGTTGGCTTTCAGGTCCGGATAGGCCTCCTGCAGCGCAAACAGGTGACCCAGTGTCTGGGTCAGCGCGTTCTCGCTGCTGGCCAACTGCTGCATCGCAGCCGGATCGCCCGGGTTGGCCTTGGCGCCGGCCAGCCCGCTGACCGCCGCGTTGCGTGCCTGCACCACGGCTTCCAGCGTACCGCGCTCGTGCGCGAGATAGCCCTTGGCGGTTTCGACCAGATTCGGAATCAGGTCGTGCCGGCGGGTCAGCTGCACGTCGATCTGCGCAAAGGCGTTCTTGTAGCTGTTGCGTGAAGTGACCAGTCCGTTGTAGATCGCCACGAAGTACAAGACAATCAGAACGACAACTACCAGAAAAATGATCAGACCCATCGCCAAGCTCTCCACCCTGAGGCGCATCCCCACGCCGGAATCACACCAGAATATCATGCAGTTTCAAAAGATTTTTCTGTCGCTAGCGGGCGCTCTCGGGCTGGCCTGCACGCTGACCAGCACCGCCGCACTGGCCGTCTCCGCACCCGCGTCCGCGGTTCGCAGCGCGTCGCAGGATCTCCCCCCGGCACGCATCAAGCAGACCATCGCCGACTACCGGCGCTGGCTCAACCGCCTGGGTGAGCGCCACGCCGTCGCGGGCCTGGTCACGGCGGTGGTGGTCGACGGCAAGGTGGCTTTCGAAGGCACGGTCGGTTACGCCGACGCCGCGACCCGGGAACCTGTCACGCCCGAAACCGTGTTTCGGCTCGCCTCGCTGTCGAAGGCCTTCGCCACCGCCATCACCGGCTTGCTGGTGGACGATGGCAAGCTGAGCTGGGACACCAAACTGGTCGATGTGTTGCCCTACTTCAAGCTCAAGGACATGCAGGCAGCATCGCAGGCCACGGTGAGCGACATCCTGGGCCAGCGGCTGGGGCTGCCGCGCAACACCTACGACAACATGCTCGAAGGCGACATTCCTTATGAGGAACTGGTGCGCAAACTGGACGAGGTCAGCCTCGTGTGCGGCGTCGGCCAATGCTACGGCTACCAGAACGTCGCCTTCGGCATGATCGGCGACGTGGTGCTGGCGCGCACCGGGGATTTTTTCTACCGCCAGGTGGACAAGCGCATCTTCTATCCGCTGGGCATGAGCACGGCGAGCTACGGCCGTGCCGCGCTGGAATCAAGCAAGAGCTGGGCGCGCCCACACCGGGCCTCCAGCCGCGGCTGGGTACCGTTCGACCCCAATGAAACCTATTACCGCGTGGCACCGGCGGCGGGCGTCAACGCCAGCCTGCGCGACATGGAGAAATGGCTGATCGCACAGATGGGCGATCGTCCGGATGTGTTGCCGACCTCCCTGCTCGATGTTCTGCACGCGCCAGGGGTCTCCACGCCCAGCGAACTCCATGCCACGCCATGGCGCCGCGCGCGGCTGACCGCCGCGCACTACGCGATGGGCTGGCGGGTGTACGAGTACGGCGGCGAAACACTGATCTATCACGCGGGTGCCGTGGCCGGATATCGCACCATGATCGGATTCTTTCCGAAGTACCAAACCGGTGTGGTCACGCTGTGGAACTCCACCGGCCCCACGCCCAGCGGGCTGATGCCGATGGTGTTCGACGACCTGCTGAACCTGCCCCATGTGGATTGGGCCGACATCGAGGGCAACGCCAAGACCAGGGCGACGCGGGCAACACCGACGACGCCAAGACAGGTGAGGCCGCGCAGGCGCCGTACGACGCATCGCCACTGAGCTGGCTTCAACTCCACAACGAAAGACGGCGCATGGGACACATGCGCCGTCCGGTCCTGGGAGTCACTGCAGAGGTTCGGCGCTCAGAGCTTGAACTCGATCCGCTGCTGCTTGGTGCTGGAAACGGCCACGCCATCCTTCATCGCCGGCGTGAACTTGTAGCGCTCCACCGCATCCATCGCGGCCCGATCGAAAACGCGGCGCGGTTGCGCGTCGACCACCTTGACGTCGCTGGTTCCACCATCGGGGTCGACCGTGAACTCCACCACCACCCAGCCCTGCTGGCGCGCCCGCATGGCCGCAGTGGGATATCGCGCGCCGACCGCCTTGAGCAATACTGCACTCGTGGTCTGCCCACCGGCATTGCTGCCGGCCGCGCTGGCAGCCGCGGTCGTATTGCCTGCACCCTGAATGGTCGAAGCCTGCTGGCCCGCCGACGGTGCTGCACGCGTCTGCTGCGCCTTCTCCTGGGCAGCCGTCAGCTCGGCCTTCTGCTGGTCGGCGGCAAGCTTGTCCGCCGCGGCCTTGTCGGCCGCAGCCTTCTGCACCGCCAGCTGCTGGGCCTTCTCCTGGTCAGCCGCCAGCTGCTGCTGCTTGTCCAGCGTCTTGCGCTGCGCGTCCAGCTTGGAACGCAGGATGGTCAGGGTGAAGTTGGTCGGGTCGGCCTTGGCCAGCAAGTCGATCTGGCGCTGTGCTTCGTTGAAGTCACGCGAGTTGATCGACTGCTCCGCCGAGGTGGCGGCGAACGGGAAGGTTTCCCGCAGTGCGTCGGACGCCACCTTGTTGCCGGGATCCTTCTCCAGCACGCGCAGATAGAACTCGAACGCGTTGTTCCCGGTCGGCGCCAGGTAGCGTTGCTCGTTCATGGCCGTGCGCGCTTCGGCCAGCAACTGGTTGACGTCCATCGCTGCCACGTTCGCTGGCGGTGGCGCCGATCGCGTTACGGTGGATACCGGCGTGGATGGATGACCGCCCGCGTCGGCCATCACCAGATCCTGGTGCGGTTTGATGATAAGGAACCACGCAGCCACCGCCAGCAGGGCGATGACGGCGATGACGGCGATGACTACGGGCCGGCCGGCCCCACGCGCATGCCTGCGTGCTAATGGTATGTATCGGGTATCCATGGTCTCTCACTGAGTGTCGACAGATACCCGCGCTTTTTCCCCCTGTCGATCCAGGAGCGGCGAATCCCCGGATTCACCGCGGCGCGGATGTGGGAAAGGTAACTCCAATGCCGGGACACGGCAAATGGTGAGTGATTTCACAACACGCAGGAAGAATATGCTCCAGGGCCGGCAGCGGGTGATCAGGATCACGCTGGCCGAGCGGACGCCTGCAAAAGCCTGGAACGATGACCCGGCACTGGGCTGGTGAGGCAGCATCGACGAACTTTGCCGGCCCACAAACGAAGCGTCCCGGCCAGGCCGGGACGAAGGCTTCTCGAAGTGCTCTCCCCGCGCTGGGCACCGCGGGGAGAGAAATATCGATAACTTGTCTTATTGGATGGTGTCGCTTGTTGCCTGCAGCTTACTTCTTGGCTTTGGCGGTCTTGGTGGCCTTGACCACCTTGGCCGGTGCAGCTTTCTTGACGGCGGCCTTCTTCGGCGCAGCCTTCTTCGCGACCTTCTTTACAGCGGCTTTCTTGGCGGCCGCCGGTTTCTTGGCGGCAGCTTTCTTGGCGGCCGGCTTCTTGGCGGCAACCTTCTTCACGGCAGCTTTCTTGGCGGCCGGCTTCTTGGCGGCAACCTTCTTCACGGTGGATTTCTTGGCGGCCGATTTCTTGGCGGCCGGTTTCTTTGCGGCGGATTTCTTGGCAGTGGCCATGGTTCGTCTCAGCTCCTCATCAGTTGGCAGTGGTTGCCCAGTAAAAGCATGCAGGAACGCTTCAACCAGCAAGTCGCTGTTGGTAGCGTGCCGAAGATTGTTCACTTGACGGTGGGTGCGCAAATCAGAAAGCCGCCGCAAGACGTGCAGCGGAATCGAGACAGTGATCTTGCGTACTGCATTGGCCTTTTCACCGTGCTCGACATAAGGCTTGATGAATTTTGCTGTTGCCATAAAACGCATTCCCCGTGATCTGTTGCGAAAGCTATCCCTGAAGATTTCGGCTGTCAATTGATTTTAGTCATGAAATCAAACGGCTTCACTGCCGACCGAACGGGCCGGAACCCCGCTATGACGAGGCTTGCGAGGGAAAGTCGACATTATCGATTGGACGTCCATACTTCCAAACGCCATTCCGCGAAAATCGTCTATTGGCCTTGAAACCATTGCAGGGCAACGCTTTCGCCACGATGACTCCATCGCTGCGCGAAAATGTCCCGAGAAAAACACCTTGTTGCAGCGGACCACATCGGGGCGATCGGAGCGCGTCCGATAGATGAACAAAACGCCACTGAAATCATTTTCGCCGGCCACCCGATGCGCACGAGATTTCCCGCCGCCGGCTGCCCGACGCTCGGCGAGCGGGTCGTCGACGCGTCCGACGGGCGTCGTCGAAGACCGATCGCTCCGACCTGCTTTCCTCATCGACCGGGCCGAGATCGCGTAGCGTGCGCGACGCCGATGGCGATGCAAGCCGAAAGAAAAAAACACAGCGTGGCCGGGACCGATGCGGCCGTGCGAATCGATATCTTTCGCTGCGCACATGCTCGGCATGCGCGATGCCGGCGGATCGCTGCCACGAGCGAGGCATCATGCCGGACGGCAGGGACACACCCGCTCGCGAAGCTCCTCAAAAAAAACCGGCCGCACTGGGCGGCCGGCATTGTCTTGCGTCTTGACGGAAGACTCAGTGGTCTTCGTTCTCGACCAGCGCCTCATAGTCGTTCGCGTCGAGCAATTCGTCGAGCTCGGCTCGATCGCTCGGGCGAACCAGGAATATCCAGCCGTCGCCGAAAGCGTCTTCGTTGATGATCTCGGGTTTGTCGTTGAGAAGCTCGTTCACTTCGACGACTTCGCCGGATACCGGAGCATAGATGTCCGAGGCGGCCTTCACCGACTCCACCACGGCCGCGCCGGTGCCCGCCTTCACCGCGGAGCCGACTTCCGGCAGTTCCACGTAGACCAGATCGCCGAGCTGGCCCTGCGCGTGGTCGGAGATGCCGACACGGACCAGGCCGTCGTCTTCGACGCGGGCCCACTCGTGGGACTTGAGGAATTTCAGATCGCCAGGAATCTCGCTCATGATCGGGGTCCAGTCATTGGGTGTGAGTCAGGGTACAGACGGTGATTCTAGCCACATCCACCGCAGGGGAAAAATGGGCCGGAGGATCAGATCCCCTCGCATGCCTTGCCGTCGCGCACGAAGGGGTACTTCACCAGCCGCACCGGCACTTCGCGACCGCGAATGTCGACGCGTACGTTGCCCGGATCGCCGGCCGGAATGCGTGCAAACGCCACTGCCTTGTTCAGCGTGGGCGCAAAGCTTCCCGAGAGGACCTCGCCCTCGCCGTTCGCGGTCAACACTTTCTGGCCATGGCGCAGCACGCCTTTGTCGTCCAGCACCAGGCCGACCATCACGCGCGGCACGCCGGCAGCCTTCTGCCGCTCCAGGGCGGCGCGGCCGATGAAGGCACGACCTTCGTCCAGGGCGATGGTCCAGCCGAGGTTGGCTTCCCAGGGCAGGACGCTTTCATCCATGTCCTGACCGTAGAGGTTCATGCCCGCCTCGAGCCGCAAGGTGTCGCGTGCGCCAAGCCCTGCCGGCCTCACGCCCGCAGCGGCCAATGCGTCCCACAGCGCAACGGCGTGTTGTTCCGGTACGACGATCTCGAAGCCGTCTTCGCCGGTGTAGCCGGTACGCGCCACGAACAGAGGCATGCCATGCGGGCCCTGCGCGGCGGCGGCGGAAAATTTGCCCAGCTTCTCGATGCGTGGACGATCCACCTCGTGCAGCAGGCCGAGCACCTTCGTGCGGGCATTCGGGCCCTGCACCGCGATCATCGCAAACTCGGGGCGCTCCTTCACCTGCACGTCGAACGCCTTCGCCTGGCTTTCGATCCAGGCCAGGTCCTTTGCGCGCGTACCGGCATTGACCACCAGCCGGAAGAATTCCTCGCCGAGGTAATACACGATCAGATCGTCGATCACGCCGCCACGCTCGTTCAACATGCACGAGTAGAGCGCCCTGCCAACCACCTTCAGCTTGTCGATGCTGTTGGCCAGCAGGTGGCGCAGGAACTCCCGGCTGCGCGCACCGTGCAGGTCGATCACCGTCATGTGGGAGACGTCGAACATGCCGGCGTCGCGTCGCACCGCGTGATGCTCCTCGATCTGCGAACCGTAGTTGATCGGCATGTCCCAGCCGCCGAAATCGACCATGCGCGCGCCCAGTGCGCGATGGGTGGCGTTGAGTACGGTCTTGTCTGTCATCGCGGCGGCGCCTTGCGGGGAAAGGTCTGCATTATCGCCGCCGCGGCGGGGCAATCCAAGCGATGCGAGAATCCGCGTCAGCTGTCCGCGTCGGCGCCGCCGAGGCTCGCTAGCACCCGTGCGGTGACCTGCTCGGCCAGTTGTTCGGCCCGTTGTCCGCTGGCCAGCAGATGGATGTCCGGCGCTTCCGGCCTTTCGTACGGCGCGTCGATGCCGGTGAAGTTGCGGATCGTGCCCGCGCGTGCCCTGCGGTAGAGGCCTTTGGGATCGCGCCTTTCGCACTCCTCCAGCGGCGTGTCCACGAAGACCTCCATGAACTCCGCCTGGGTGAACAGCTCGCGCGCTGAACGCCGCTCACTGCGATACGGCGAAATCGCGCTGACCAGCACGATCAGCCCCGCATCCACCATCAGATGGGCCACCTCGGCGATGCGGCGGATGTTCTCGACGCGATCTTCCGGCGTAAAGCCCAGATCCTTGTTGATGCCATGGCGCACGTTGTCGCCATCGAGCAGATAGGTGTGGTAGCCGGCCGCGTGCAGCCGGCGCTCGACCAGGTTGGCCACGGTGGACTTGCCGGCGCCGGAAAGGCCGGTGAACCACAGGCACAGTGGATGCTGCCCCTTGCTGGCGGCGCGCACGGCCTTGTCGATGTCGACATGTTGCCAGTGCACGTTGGTCGATCGGCCCAGCGCGAAATCCAGCATCCCGCACGCGACCGTGGCGTTGCTCTGGCGATCGATCAGGATGAAGCCGCCCAGCGTGCGGTTGCTGGCGTAGGCCTCGAACGCGATGGCGTCGTCCAGCCCCAGCGTGCAGTAGCCCACTTCGTTGAGCGCGAGGTGGCGCGCAGCGAGCCGGGCCTGGCTGTTGACGTCCACCTTGTGCTTGATCGACATCACCCGCGCATTGACCGTGCGCGTACCGATCTTCAGCAAGTAGGTGCGGTTGGGCAGCAGCGCCGCATCGCCCATCCACAGCAGGTGACAGGTGAACTGGTCGGCGACGGCCGTGGGGCGCAGGGCATCGGCGATCACGTCACCGCGAGTCACGTCGATCTCGCGATCCAGGCACAGCGTCACCGCCTGTCCGTCCACCGCGCTTGGCAGATCGCCGTCGGCGGTGACGATGCGCTCCACGTGCGCACATTGCCCGCCTGGCTGCACCACCACCTCATCGCCGCAAGCCACGCGACCGCCGCAGATCGTGCCGGCATAGCCGCGGAACGAATGATCCGGACGATTCACCCACTGCACGGGCATGCGGAAATCGGCGGCACGAAACGGCACGGCGTCGATCGACTCCAGCAACTCGAGCAGGCTGTCGCCCGCGTACCACGGCATCCGCGCCGAACGCGTGCCCACGTTGTCGCCGGTCAATGCCGCCACCGGCAGGCAATGCACGTCCACGATGCCGAGGCTTTGCGCCAGCTCGCGATACTCCGCGGCGATCGCGGCATAGGCGGACTGGTCGTAGTCGATCAGATCCATCTTGTTGACGGCCAGCACCACCTGGCGGATGCCCAGCAGGCTGCATATATAAGTGTGTCGTCGCGTTTGCGTCAGCACGCCCTTGCGCGCGTCGACCAGCACCACCGCCAGCTCGGCGTTGGAGGCGCCGGTAGCCATGTTGCGCGTGTACTGCTCGTGGCCCGGGCAGTCGGCCACGATGAAGCTGCGCCGTGCGGTATGAAAGTAGCGGTACGCCACGTCGATGGTAATGCCCTGCTGGCGCTCCGCATCCAGGCCATCGGTGAGCAGCGAGAAATCGAGCAGATCGCCGGCGCCGGCGTGCTGGCGACGGCTGTCGCGCACCAGTGCCGCCAGCTGATCGTCCGGCAGCATGCCGGCGTCATACAGCAGCCGCCCAAGCAGGCTGCTCTTGCCGTCATCCACGCTGCCGCAGGTGATGAAGCGCAGCAAGCCCTTTGCGGGTACAACATCGACTGCCTGGTTTGACGCCACCATCAGAAATAGCCTTCCTGCTTCTTGCGCTCCATCGACGCGGTGGGATCCTGGTCGATCACCCGACCCTGCCGTTCGGAACTGCGCGAGCTGGCCATTTCGTCGATGATTTTCGCCAGCGTGTCGGCCGAGGACTCCACCGCGCCGGTCAGCGGGTAGCAGCCCAATGTGCGGAAACGCACCTCACGCATCTGCACCGCTTCGCCCTCGCGCAACACGAAGCGATCATCGTCGACCATGATCAGCGCACCGTCGCGCTCGACCACCGGACGGGACCTGGAAAAATACAGCGGCACCACCGGAATGTGTTCGCGCTGGATGTACAGCCACACATCCATCTCGGTCCAGTTGGACAGCGGAAACACCCGCACGCTCTCGCCCTTGCGGATGTGCGTGTTGTACGTGTGCCAGAACTCCGGCCGCTGGTTACGGGGGTCCCAGCGATGCTGCGCGTTGCGGAACGAGAAGATGCGCTCCTTCGCGCGCGACTTCTCCTCGTCACGCCGCGCGCCGCCGATGGCCGCATCGAACCGGTACTTGTCCAGCGCCTGCTTGAGCGCCATGGTCTTCATGATGTCGGTGTGCACGGTGGCCCCGTGCGTGAAGGGCGAGATGCCGTCACGCACGCCGTCCTCGTTGACATGCACCAGCACGTCCACGTCGCCGGCCGCCGCCACCTCATCGCGGAACGCAATCATCTCGCGGAACTTCCAGGTGGTATCGACATGCAACAGCGGCAGCGGCGGCCGCGCCGGGAAGAACGCCTTGCGCAGCAGGTGCAGCAGCACCGACGAATCCTTGCCGATGGAGTACAGCATCACCGGACGCTGGAAGCCGGCCACTACTTCGCGAAAGATATGGATGCTTTCGGCCTCGAGATCGTCGAGGTGGGAGGGTAATGCCGGGGATGCTGTCGTCATGCCAGAAAGGATTCAGGAAACTCTATGCCGCCGCGGCGGATCGTCGACTCGTGGTATCGGCCTGACATCTTACGCGATCATCAGGCCATTACCGGATAGGTCGGCTCGACATCCAGCGTCGCCGCACACACCGCCGCCAGTTCCAGCAGGCGCAGATCCGAGCCGCGCGCCCCGACCAGCTGCAAGCCGACCGGCATGCCATTGGGCAACCTGCCCATCGGCAGGCTGACCGCCGGGCAGCCGGCCAGGCTCGCAAAGCTGGTGAGGTCGGCCTGCGAATCGGGCACCGGGCCATCCAGCGGGAACGCGCCCTGCGGCGTGGTCGGCAGCACCAGCACGTCGACCTGGGAGAACAGCCGGCGCATCTTCAGGGTGGCCGCGTCGAGTACGCGATCGGCCACCGCGTAATCGGCCGCACCCTTGCCGGCGGCGTAGCCGAGCATGCGGCGGAAACGCTCCGATACCGGATGCTCGGTATTGGCCAGGTCCGCGGCGAAGGTGCCGAGCATCTCCGCTTCCATCAAGAGCAGGCCGGCGCGGCGGGTGCGCGCGAAATCCCAGTCGGCGAAGTCGACCGTGCGACGATCGCCCAGCGCGTGCGGCAATTTCGCCATGGCCGCCTCGAACACCTCGATCACCTCCGGCTGCACGCCGACCGCCGCCAGATCCGGCAACAGGCCCGCGCGCAGGTTGCCCGGCTCCCAGTCCGGCAACGCGAATGCCACCCGGCGCCGACGCGAACGCGCATCGTCGGCGTCGTAGCCAGCCAGCACCTGCAGCAACACGGTGAGGTCGTCCGCGCTGCGCGCCAGCAGACCCACCGCATCGAGGCGGCGCGCCGCCGGCACCAGGCCGCGCGCGGAGATCTCCCCATGCGTGGGCTTCAGCGCATACACGCCGCAATAGCTGGCCGGGATGCGGATCGAGCCGAGGCTGTCCGAACCCACCGCAGCCACCGCGAGACCCGCCGCCACCGCGGCCGCTGCGCCACCGGAGGAACCGCCGGCGGTGTAGCCGTGCCGGTGCGGATTGTGGGTGGCGCCGAAGTGCGGGTTGTCGGTAACCGCACCCAGCGCACCTTCGTCCATGTTGGTCTTGCCGACCAGCACCGCCCCGGATGCGCGCAGGCGAGCCACCACATGCGCATCGCCTTCCACGGCCTTCTCGCGTCCGGGCAGACCGACCCGGGTCGGCCAGCCGGCCATGTCGAAGTTGTCCTTCAACGCCAGCGGGATGCCGTCCAGCCGACCGATCACGCCGTCGCGGCGACGACGATCGGCCATGTGCGCCTGCTCCTGCAGCAAGCCATAGCGCACGTCGACATAGGCATTGAGCACGGGATTGAGTCGTTCGATCGCCGTCTGGTAGGCATCGGCCAGCGCCTGCGGTTGCACGCGTCCCACCGCCAGCCAGTGCAGCAACTGGCACAGCGAAGCGCGGCGCAGGTCGAGATCGGCGATCGGCGGCATCGAATTCATGAACACTCCTTCGGATTTGTCCCGATTATCGCCGCGTCCGGTGAAACGATTGCAAGCGGTGGCGCAGCACGCGTTGCCGCGCAGCACGCGAAACCGGACAATGATGGCCTGATCCATACCTCCACGCATGGCACCGCGTGCAGCAACTCACACATGATGGAGTCCGCCATGAGCGAACGCGAAACCATGGAATACGACGTTGTCGTGGTCGGCGCCGGGCCGGCCGGACTGTCGTTCGCGATCCGCCTCAAGCAGCTGAAGCCTGAAGTGAATGTGTGCGTGATCGAGAAAGCCTCGGCCATCGGCGCGCAGATCCTGTCCGGTGCAGTGATCGAACCGCAGCCGCTGGATGCCCTGCTGCCGGGCTGGCGCGACAACCCGCCGCCGATCTGCGTGCCCGCCGGCAAGGACGAGTTCTGGCTGCTCAGCAAGAGCGGCGGCACCAAGCTGCCGGTGCCGCCAGGCATGCGCAACCATGGCAACTTCATCGTCTCGCTGGGCGCGCTGTGCGCGTGGCTTGCGCCGCAGGCCGAGGCGCTGGGCGTCGACGTATTCCCCGGCTTTGCCGCCGCCGACACCATCTACAACGAAGACGGCTCGGTCGCCGGGGTGCGCATCGGCGACATGGGCATAGCCCGCGACGGCACGCACAAGCCGGGTTACACCGAAGGCATCGACATCAAGGCGAAAGTCACCGTGCTGGCCGAAGGCGCCCGCGGCAGCCTGACCAAGCAGCTGATCAAGCGCTTCCAGCTGGATCAGCACAGCGATCCGCAGGGCTACTCGATCGGCATCAAGGAACTGTGGCAGGTGCCCGCCGGACGCGTCTCGCCGGGCAAGATCGTGCACAGCATCGGCTGGCCCGCCGACAACCACACTTACGGCGGCAGCTTCCTGTATCACCTGGACAAGGACCGCATCGCGCTCGGCTACATCAGCGGACTCGACTACAGCGACCCGGAATACAAGCCGTGGGAAGCCTTCCAGCAGTGGAAGAACCATCCGATGGTGAAACCGTTGCTGGAGGAAGGCACCATCCTCTCCGCCGGTGCGCGCGCCATCGTCACCGGCGGCTACCAGTCGCTGCCGACATGCGAGATGCCCGGCGCGCTGCTGATCGGCGACACCGCCGGCCTGCTCAACGTGCCCAAGATCAAGGGCACGCACCAGGCGATCCGCAGCGGCATGCTGGCCGCCGAACATCTCGCCGCGAACGGCCTGGACGCTGCCGGCTTCGACGCGAAGCTGCGTGGTTCCAGCGCGATGGCCGAACTGAAGAAGGTGCGCAACATCAAGCCCGGGTTCAAGAAAGGGCTGTGGTACGGCCTGTTGAACGCGGCGTGGGAAACCGTCACTTTCGGCCTGTCGCCGTGGACGCTGAAGAACAAGGCCGACTGGTCTTCACTGCACAAGCTCGGCGCGCAGGAGGAACCAAAGCGCGACTACGTGCAACGCACGCTGGCCCCGCGCGACCGCCTGGCCGGCGTCTACTTCGCCGCCACCGAGCACGACGAAGACCAGCCGATCCACCTGCACGTGGCCGACACGAATATCTGCATCGATCAGTGCACCACCGAATACGACAACCCCTGCACCCGCTTCTGCCCCGCCAACGTCTACGAGATCGTCGACGACGCGGCCGGCAAGCGCCTGCAGATCAACGCGGCCAACTGCGTGCACTGCAAGACCTGCGACATCAAGGATCCGTACGAGATCATCACCTGGGTCACGCCGGAAGGCGGCTCGGGGCCGAATTATCAGAATCTGTAGGTTTGCCGCGACACGCTTTTCCAGCGGAAGAAAATATGCGAATCGAAGATTTCAGCAACACGCTTATCCGCAACGCCGACGGCATCTATGTGGCGTCTGAATCACGCAACGTCTCTTATCCCACTGAAGGTCACATGGACTGCTTCCAGGTCGAGGATCGATCATTCTGGTTCAAGCATCGCAACGAATGCATTGGGGCGATGATTTCGCGACACCCCTTCGACGGCGCGCTGTTCGATATTGGCGGCGGCAACGGTTACGTTTCGCAAATGCTTGCCGAGCGAGGATTTGATGTCGCCTTGGTGGAACCGGGCTATGCCGGCGCGCTGAATGCGCACAAGCAGCGTGGACTACCCCAGGTCATTTCCAGCACGGTGGAGGATGCGAATTTCGCTCCGCAAAGCATCGACGCCATGGGTATGTTCGATGTCGTAGAACATATCGAAGGTGACCGCGCATTTCTGGAGAAAATGGCACCACTACTCAAGACGGGCGGCCGCCTTTATCTGACCGTCCCTTGTCACGGCTGGCTCTGGTCACGGGCCGATATAGACGCCGGCCATTTTCGTCGGCATACAGAACGGAGTCTGCAAGTTTTGTTGGAGGGCCTTTTTGAAATCGACTACCTGAGTTATTTCTTTGGCCCATTGGTGCTGCCGCAAGTTCTGTTCCGCGCAATTCCGTTTAGGCTGGGACTGGGGCGCAAGGCGGTGCTGTCCACCGAAGCGGAACACGGTGCGAAGAGCGGCCCGGTCGTAGGCTTGCTGAACAAACTACTGGCGCGCGAAGCCAGCAAAATTCGCAGGGGTGAACAGCTCAGGTTTGGCGCGAGCTGCCTTCTTGCCGCACACCGAATCTGAAGCGCAGACTGCATTGAACACGCATACAGGACACTTTCACGAGCATGAAATTCGGTACATCCATCAGTTCAGTGGCCACTGGCAATGCCTTCTGCCATGAAAGGATTGATTGCCCTGGGCGGTAACATGCGATGGCGGTGGCAGCGGCTGCGCTATCTGCTCAAACGTGTTTTTGGCAGCATGACCCAGCGGGGATTCAAGGGTACGCTATGGCGCATAGCGCAGGAATTGCGTCAACATCCGACTGCCGATCTGGTCTGGAAGCTCGAACCGCTGGACCTCGTGGCGCCAAGCGGCGTACCACGCAGCGATAGTCCACGAGTATCGGTAATCATCCCGATCCACGGGAAACTTTCCCATACCCTGGCCTGCCTCCGATCGATAGAGCGCCACGGTGCCGCGGCGCCATTCGAGGTGATCGTGGTCGACGACGCCTCACCCGATGACAGCGCCGATGTGCTCTCCCGGATCGAAGGCGTGCGGTTGCTGCGCAATGCGGCCAATCTGGGCTTCGTCGGCAGTTGCAATGCCGGTGCCGAAATCGCCCGCGGCGCATTCATGCTGTTTCTCAACAACGACACCCAGGTCACGGAAGGCTGGCTCGACGAACTTCTCGCCTGTTTTGTCGAAGAGGAAAATTGCGGCATTGCTGGCAGCCGACTCGCCTATCCCGACGGACGCCTCCAAGAGGCCGGCGGCATTGTGTATGGCAATGGCGAAGCGTGGACATACGGGCGCTTCGAAAAGCGCGACGATCCGCGCTTTCTTTACCGCCGCGATGTCGATTACGTCTCCGGCGCGTCGCTGATGATCGCGGCCGACCTGTTCAATGCCATCGGTGGCTTCGATAGGCGCTATGCACCGGCCTACTGCGAGGACATGGACTTGGCTTTTGCCGCGCGCGCTGCCGGACGCCGCGTGATCTACCAACCGGCCAGCCTGATAGTGCACTGCGAAGGCATCAGCTCCGGGCTGGATCCCTTCGCGGGTGCCAAGCGCTACCAGTCGATCAACCGCGTCAAATTCGTCGAAAAGTGGAAAGATGCGCTGACGCGGCAGCCTCGCCCGACTTTGCCGGCGGAACAGGCCATCCAGCGCCCCGGCGCGCGGCACATACTCATCGTGGATGCGCTCGCACCTGATCCTTCGCGCGATTCCGGATCGCTACGCCTGATCAATATCATGCGGCTGCTGCATGAACTGGACTGGCGGATAACCTTCATGGCCAACAACCGCAGGGCCTCAGGCACGGAGATCGCGTTGCTGGGTCGCCTGGGTGTCCAAGTCTTATGCAAGCCATCATCTCCTCCTCTGTCCTCCTGGCTGTCGCGCCACGGTGCCGGGCTGGATGCGGTAATGCTTTGCAGGCATTACGTGGCCGAGGCTTACCTTCCGCTCGTGCGTCGGCGCGCACCCAGGGCGAAAGTGATCTTTGACACGGTTGACCTGCATTTTCTTCGCGAACAACGAGCCGCCGCCCACACCGGCAACGTGTCGCTGGCGAGACAGGCAAAGCGCTCGCGCCAGCAAGAGCTGGCGTTGATGCGTGCCAGCGATGCGAGCTTGGTGGTCAGCCCGGTGGAATACCTTCTTCTTCGCGACGAGCTGCCGCAGGCGCAGGTGGAACTGCTATCGAACGTGCATGAAGTCCACGAGCGTCGGGGCGATTTCGCCGGCCGCCATGGCCTGGTTTTCGTTGGCGGCTTCGGCCACCCACCTAACGTGGACGCAGTGCACTGGCTGATCGAGGAAATCTTTCCGCGCATCCGCCAGAGGCGGGCCGATATCGTGCTGCACCTGATCGGCGACATGCCCTTGGCGGCGCGCGAATCGCTCGCTCGCCCCGGTGTGCAAATCCACGGACGCGTCGACGATCTGACCCCATGGATGGAAGGCTGTCGCGTGGCGTTGGCTCCATTACGCTATGGAGCCGGGGTCAAGGGCAAGGTCAACATGGCCATGAGCCATGGCCTGCCTGTAGTGGCCACGCCCATGGCCGCCGAAGGCATGTACCTCGTCGACGGAGAGAACGTGCTGTTGGCTGCCCAGGCCGAGGCGTTCGCCCTGGCAGCGCTTCGACTGCATGAGGACCAGGCCTTATGGCTACGGATATCCGATGCCGGCATCGAAAACGTGCGTCAGCACTTCTCGTTCGAAACGGCACGCCGTACTTTGCAGCGTTTGTTGGCCTGAATGCCATGCACGACCCGGTTCTATACGGCTCACGATAGTCTGGGTCGCCTCGGTTAGAATAGCGGTCTGAACAGATGTAGGTCCGCGGAGTCCTGCGGACGTCAATAAAGGAATCGCGAATGAAAATTCTGGTCGGCTACAAACGCGTCGTGGATTACAACGTGCGCATCCAGGTGAAGTCCGACGGCAGCGGCGTGGTCACCGACGGCGTCAAGTTGTCCGCCAACCCGTTCGACGACATCGCACTGGAGGAGGCACTGCGCCTGCGCGAGAAAGGTGTGGCCGAGGAAGTGATCGTGGTCGGCATCGGCCCGGCCGATCTCACCGCGCACCTGCGCAATGGCCTGGCCATGGGCGCCAACCGCGCCATCCACGTGGTCACCGGCGACGCCGTGCAGCCACTGACCGCCGCTCGCGTGTTCCTCAAGCTGATCGAGAAGGAACAGCCGGGGCTGGTGATCCTGGGCAAGCAGGCGATCGACGACGACGCCAACCAGACCGGCCAGATGCTCGCCGCGCTGTGGGATCGCCCGCAGGCCACGTTCGCCAGCAAGGTCGACATCGCTGACGGCAAGGCCACGGTAACCCGCGAGGTCGACGCTGGCCTGGAAGTGATCGAGGCGGAACTGCCGGCGGTGATCACCACTGACCTGCGCCTCAACGAGCCGCGCTTCATCAAGCTGCCGGACATCATGAAGGCGAAGTCCAAGCCGATCGACACGATCGAGTTCGGCTCGCTCGGCGTCGAGGCGCACGATCATCTGAAGACCGCGCACTACGCTGCGCCTGCCAAACGCAGCAAGGGCGTGATGGTGAAGGACGCGGCCGAGCTGGTCGCGGCGCTGAAGCAGAAAGGCCTGCTGTAACCCCATTCCCGTATGTAGGAGCCCGCTTGCGGGCGATGCTCCTTCTTTCGAGATCCAGAGCGGAAGCATCGCCCGCAGGCGGGCTCCTACAAAAAAAGCTTCGGAGACACACATGAGCAAGATCCTGGTCCTCGCCGAACACCTCGGCGGCAAACTCAACTCCTCCACCGCGCGCGCCGTAAGCGCCGCCATCGCGGTGAAGGGCGAAGCGATCGACGTGCTGGTACTCGCTGACAGCGTCGACGCGATCGCCACCGAGGTCGCGAAGATCGATGGCGTAAGCCGCGTGCTCACTATCGCCCGAGCCGAGAACGCTCACCCGCTGGCCGCTGTGCTGGCGCCGCAGATCGCCAAGGCCGCTGCCGGCTACAGCCACGTGTTCGTGCCGTCCACCACGTTCGGCAAGGACGTTGCCCCGCGCGTCGCCGCCCTGCTCGGCGTGGCCCAGGTCAGCGACGTGATGAGCGTGGAAGCCGCACACACCTTCAAGCGCCCGATCTACGCGGGCAACGCGATCATCACGGTCGAGGCCGATGCGAACCATACCGTGGTCGCCACGATCCGCTCGGCCTCATGGCCGGCCGCCGCCACCGGCGCCGGCAACGCACCGGTCGAAGCGCTGGCTGTCGACGCGACCCTGCCCACACATACCCGCTTCATCGAGTTGAAGCAGGGCAGCAGCGATCGGCCCGACCTGCAGAGCGCCAGCAAGGTCGTCTCCGGCGGCCGTGGCGTCGGCTCGAAGGAAAACTTCGACATCATCTTCAAGTTCGCGGACAGGGTCGGCGCCGCCGTGGGCGCGTCTCGCGCCGCCGTCGACGCCGGCTACGTGCCGAGCGACCTGCAGGTCGGCCAGACCGGCAAGATCATCGCCCCCGAGCTGTACATGGCCATCGGCATCTCCGGGGCGATCCAGCACCTCACCGGCATCAAGGATGCCGGCACCATCGTGGCGATCAACAAGGATGGCGAGGCGCCGATCTTCGAGATTGCCGACTTTGGTCTCGTGGGGGATCTGTTCAAGATCATTCCAGAGTTGGAAGCCGCGTTGGGTTGACCCGGTAAACAGTGGCAAGCCGGTACTTGGCGATCTCCACCTCGAACTGCTAATGAGACTTCGACAAACCATAACTTTTGGCCGCGTTGCGAACTTCGCATCGCATTTGGAAATTGCCATGGAAACTATCGAAGTTCCCGTCCTCAGTATCGTCGTTCCCGTTTACCGGGGCAGAGAATCGCTAGATGAGCTCTGCTCACGCCTGATCGCCACCTGTCTCGAGTACGGTATTTCGTTCGAAATCCTGTTGGTGGAGGACTGTGGCGGCGATGATTCGTGGGCTCTGATCGAACAGCTCGCTGCTGCGCACAGCGCGGTGCGAGGCATTCGACTGAGCCGGAATTTTGGGCAGCATGCAGCTACTTTGTGCGGCATTGCACGAGCGTGCGGTGAGTGGGTGTTGACGATCGACGATGATCTTGAGCAGCCACCTGAATCTATTCCCGCATTGTTGGCCAAAGGCAAGGAGGGACACGACATTGTCTATGGCGTGTTCCCGCAGCGCAGCCACCGCTGGTGGCGTAATGCCACCTCGGAAATCGCACGACGTATCTTCCGAGCAGCTATTCCTTCGCTCAACTACGAATACACTAGCTTTCGCCTGATACGTGGGTCGATCGCGCGCGCATTGATAAGTTTTGATTCGCCCTTCCCGTTTGTCGATGGCTATCTGTCTTGGCTTACCAGCCGCTACGCAAAGATCGATGTTCCGCATCATGACCGGGCGCACGGCAGCAGCACCTACACAGTGCGCAAGCTGATTGTCCACACCATCAATATTCTGATCACGTTCTCCGATCTGCCGCTTCGCCTCGCGTCCTGGCTTGGGATTTTCAGCTCATTATTGGGTTTTGGTTGGCTCGTTTCCATCGTTGTGGCCCGGCTAATCGGCAACATCACAACTTCGGGCTACACCTCGCTCATGGCAGGCATTGTTTTTTTTGGAGGTCTCCAGCTCTTGGTACTGGGCGTCATTGGCCAATATATCGGACGAATCAATTTCAAATCGTCGCACAAACCGCTTTTCCTGATTGCGCACGACACGTTAAACCCATGAAGCTGCTGATCTATGGCTCACAAGATTTCGCCCGCACGGTGGCGGCCCTCGCGAGCGACTGCGGCCATGAAGTTGCCGGGTTCGTCGACGACTTCAATCATGGCCCGAACGTCGTTGGTTCGTCGCAGAGTATCCGTCAGAGTCATCCGCCGCAAAGCCATTCCATTGCCATGGCCATCGGATACAAAAATCTTCCTGCCCGCATTGCCGCTTGGCTTGCGTTGCGCGAGGAGGGTTATCTCGCGCCCCCCTTGATTCACCCTCGCGCCTACATCGCTCGGGATGTGTGCATGGGTGAAGGTGTCATGGTGATGGCAGGAGCCATTGTCGACGTGCGGGCAAGGATCCATGACATTGCGGTGCTATGGCCGGGCGCGTGTGTAAACCACGACGCCACGATCGGGCGGAATACTTTCTTGTCGCCCAACACCACAATATGCGGCCACGCGGACATCGGTGGATCGAGCTTCATTGGAGCCGGTACTGCGGTCGTCGATTACGGCGTGGTTCCGGAAAGCTCATTCGTCCCCATGCTTTCGCGGTGGACCCGACGCAGGCCGGAAGCTTGACTCGCCTCGCGTATCACACCTTAAATCTGGGAAATCAATGACCGGTCATCGTGTCGCCATCATTCAATCGAGCTACATCCCATGGAAGGGCTATTTCGACATCATTCGTAATGTCGACACCTTCATTTTTTATGATGACGTGCAATTCACGCGGCAAGACTGGCGTACACGAAATCGTATAAAGACGGCTAACGGTCTCGTGTGGCTAAGCATTCCCGCCGGCACGCGGATCGACCGCCTTATCTGTGAAGTCGAGTTGGCTTCGAGCGATTGGCAGAAGAAGCATTGGGCCAGCATCAGCCAAAGTTACGCCAAGACGCCATGGTTCAAGACATATCGAGAATTTTTCGAGAATATATATCTTGGCCAGAAATGGATTTCGCTGTCGGAATTCAATCAACACATGATCAAATCAATCTCAACGGAAATTTTGGGAATTGCGACCGAATTCCGAGACTCACGGAACTTCGTTGCACCAGGAACAAAGCAAGAGCGTTTATTGAACCTACTAACTGCGATCAATGCCACTGAATATCTTTCGGGGCCGTCAGCAAGCAACTATATCGATCCCGACATTTTCGCACAGCATTCGATTAAATTGTTGTATCAAGATTATTCAAGCTATCCAATCTATTCACAACTGCACGGACCATTCGAACACAATGTCAGCGTCCTTGATCTGATATTCAATACTGGTCCAAACGCAGGAAACTATATATGGGGCTACCGTGACGCTCCAGTCAGCAGCCAAATCGCTCAGGGGCAGGAAGAAGCATGAACATTCCATTTAACCGTCCGTTCCTGGTGGGCTCGGAAATTGAAAACATAAAGCAAGCACACGCAAACGGCCACCTATCTGGTGACGGTCTTTTCACCAAGCGTTGCAACGCATGGTTAGAAGCGAACATCGGCTGTGCCAAGGTGCTGCTTACACATTCTTGCACGGCAGCGCTTGAAATGGCGGCCATGCTGCTGGATCTGCAAGCGGGCGATGAGGTCATCATGCCCTCCTTCACCTTCGTTTCCACTGCCAATGCCTTCGTATTGCGGGGAGCGGTGCCTGTGTTCGTCGACATTCGCCCGGATACGCTCAACATCGACGAAAACCTCATCGAGGCCGCCATTACCGCTCGTACAAAAGCCATCTGCGTGGTGCATTACGCCGGCGTCGCCTGCGAGATGGATCCGATCATGGCGATTGCCAGGCGCCACGGCCTCAAGGTAGTAGAAGATGCTGCGCAAGGTATCTTTTCCACCTACAAGGGTCGGCCGCTAGGCAGCATCGGTGACCTGGCCGCGTTGAGCTTCCACGAAACGAAAAACGTGATCGCTGGTGAAGGTGGTGCGCTGCTGATCAATGACCCTGCTCTAGTGGAACGCGCAGAGATCATTCGCGAGAAGGGTACCAATCGCAGCAGGTTTTTCCGCGGACAGGTGGACAAATACACATGGGTGGACATCGGCTCGTCCTATTTGCCCAGCGAACTGATTGCAGCCTTCCTGGCTGCGCAGCTGGAGCACGCCGGCGAGATCACCGCAAGGCGCCTGGCGATCTGGGACCGTTATCACGCCTGGGCTGCGCCGCTTGAGGCTTCGGGCATAGTGCGGCGCCCCATGATCCCCACCGACTGCATCCACAATGCCCACATGTACTACCTGTTGCTGGCGGGTCTGGAGGAGCGCACCTCCTTTATCGAGCGAATGAAGGCAGCAGGGATCGGAACGGTATTCCATTACATTCCGCTGCACAGTTCCCCTGCCGGCGAACAGTTCGCGCGTACCCCTGGGCCGATGCCACATACCAACATGGCTAGCTCCCGGCTCGTCCGCCTGCCGTTCTGGGTGGGTCTCGAAGATGAGCTTGATCAAGTCACGGCGGCCGCCACGACCATCTTGTCGACGTGATCCCGATGAGGCGGCTTCTGCGCAATGCGTTGGTCATGATCATAGTGCTGGTATGCGTAGCGGCCACTGTGCATTTGTTTGACTGGCGCACGATCGGCCTCGCCCTGACCAAGCTTCATGTCGGACTCCTGCTGGGAGGGGGCATACCGTTGCTGCTCGCGACCTCGGCGATGCGCGGCTGGCGCTGGTTAGTGGTGCTGGGCATCCGTACTGGGCGCACCAACTTGTGGCAGTCTTTCTGCGCCAACGGTGCCGCCGCCGGACTAGCTTCGCTTACACCGTTCCAGATCGGGGAAGTGATCAAGATACGCATGATTCCGGATCACCACGGCAAGGGCTGGAGGCTGGGCGTATCGGCTTTTTTTCTCGAGCGGCTACTCGACCTGGGCACGCTTTGCAGCATTGGGCTGGGTGGGCTGGCGATACATCTAGGCTACGCCTGGCTGGCACCTCTGACCTTGTTGCTGCCACTGGGCGGCTGCCTCGTGTTGAGCCTGCTCTGCCGATCCATCCGCCTGCCAGAGAAATTATTGCCCTATACCGAAGTGCTGCGCCATGCACCGCGCGTTGTGATGGCGGCAGTGCTCACCATTCCGCTGTGGCTGCTGTACGTGGTTTTATGGTGGGTCGCGACGCACGCCATGAATGTCCCACTGGACCTTACCCAGGCGGCCATCCTTCTTGGTGGGGTCATGCTCGTTGTTGTCGCCAGCATGACTCCGGGCGGGTTGGGTGTCTCCGAACTGGGTAGTCGAAGCGTGCTCCTTTGGCTGGGTGTATCGGCAGCCGATGCCGAAATCGGAGCGATTGCAATCCGACTGCTTACCCCCATGATGGCCGTCATCGGCCTAGCTTGTCTTGTCCCCTTGCTCGGCCAGCTGCGCCGCAAGAAATAAGCTCATCTACTGAGTCCGCATTGCTGGTCGCGAGCTCTCTCTTACCTCTACTACTATTTGGTCTTTGGAATATATGCGTGCAAATAAGCGAGACTCGCTGGTGACGGGACTTTTCGATAATTCGCATCGATGAATTGCCACATCAGTGTATGGGTCCGCTCGTAGCGGAGTTCATCTCGTCCGTCCACGGCAATATCGTAGACTAACAGCATTGCTGGATCCGCCCGCCGGAGGCGTTCTATTTCCTGCTGCTGGAACACGGCACTGCGCGGCAAAAGCGGATAGGTCTCCCATACAGCTGACCTGGCCCCAAGCAGAGCGAAAGCCCCAGGCCATACGGGTGCGGTGAATATATTCCGCCCGGTAGGTACGTAAAGCCTTGCCAAGCCCTGAACATCCTCAATCGTAGCGGCCGTCGACGGCGCCACGAGCAATCTGTCACCCCTGACATCAATATTCTGCCACGCGTTCGACCCGTGGTCCTGCATTTGAAACCGAGGATGCAGAGGTAGCGTTGCCGCTAACGTCGCTATCCCCAGAAGTGGAAGAGCCACCCAGTGAAAAACGGTTCTAGCCCGGCCTTGCACCGGACAAAGAATCAATCCAATGATGAACGGGAATATCGCCTGCGCTAGATGCGCAACATCTGCCCGGGAGAACGCCACATTGAGATAGGGGATGCCTGTCGCGACACAAGCGACGAAGACCGGATTTCCAACGCTTCGCTCACGACGCGCCTGCCGAAGGACGAACAACACACCACCAATGCACATTGCCGGAAGCGCCACGAACAAGCTGCCGATCAACAATTCCCTTGCGACCACGAAAGCGGACCCACCGCTACCGTGATGTACCCAGGGCCATGGGATGGGGAGGGGCAGATTGGTTCCCTTGTACTCGAAAAGGATGAAACGGATGCCCTCCCAGACCCTGGCTGCAAAGCGGTGATCCACCACGAGCCCGATCAACATCGGGCTGTAACCTGCCAACAAACCTCCAAACCACGCCGGAATACAGCGATGCCATAGCAGCTTGGGGCGATTAAACAGAAGTACTGGAACCACAAGCAGACAGGCGATGGCACCGTAGAGTCCATGGTTACGCCCCAGCACTGCCGCCAAACCAATTACTACTCCGTGAACGAAGAAGCGTGCGGCACTGGGGCGCGCCAGAAATCTGGCCAGACTCGCGACAAGGAGAATGGAAATTGCGGCGTCATAGCCTTTCCACCATGGCACTAGCCACAGCAGAAACATGACTATTGCAAATACACACCACCCGATGCGCACCGCTTTGCCGCCTACCGACTCGCGCAGCACCAACAGGGTGCCAGCCACTACGCCTAGCATGGAAAATGCAGCAGTGGCAGCGCGGACTGCCACGATGCCGTCGGTGTGCAGCGGCCACAACAGAGCTGCTGCCCAGTAATACCGACCAGGGTCGTAAGACATGAAGTCCCTGATCGGAACCTCCCCGAGCAGTGTGCGTTGTACGCCGTACCAGAGGTATCCCTCGTCCCAAAGATTGAAGTCGATGTGGGCTTCGAGACAAAAAGCCGCGGCACGGGCGAAGACGCTCAACAACACTACAACGATCGCCAAATTCCTGTGTGTAACAAGATTCAACCAAGGCTTGGGGAAACGCGATGGCTTGACAGCGTCGGTCATCATTGGTGGTCGTTGCTTGGCGGCGGTGTCAGTGGGCGCGCTGGCGGAGCGATACCAACTGTAGGTAATCGGGGCAAGTAACCGTAGCGTGCCTGTAGCGTAGGCGAAAACACATTAAGTTGATTCGTCCGTAGAAACTGCACCAATTGACGACGCTTTTCCAGTGGCCAACCACAGACAACCAGTTCTGGTAGGCATCCCTCCGTGTCTGCGGGGTCTTCGGCTAACTGGCCGATCTGAATGGCCATCTGCTGGTAGTAATGGGGCAAATATCGCCGGCGCTTCCACCCGTCATAGGACAGTGGAATCTGGACGAGCAGCAACGCGAGGCAGCCGACGGTCGGAAGCACTGTGAAAAGGGCGTAGCGCCACGAGCTCTTTTTCGGCTCCGACTTGCTGGCCGCCGCCCACATGAGCAATAGCGCGACCAAATTGAACTGCAATAACTGTATATATCGATCCTGATATAGATAATCGCTACCGAAATAGGAAACCCGCACCAGCAAGATGCCTGCCAGCCAGACATATGAGAGCAGCATCAAACACACTGCAACAAACATCGGTAGGTTGTATCTTCCGCGCCATGCGCGCCACCAGAATGCAACGTGTGCCACCAGCAGGAACGTAACCACTGTCGTCCTCACAAACGGCCACAGTGCCCATGAGGAGATCATTCGACCAGGGAATTCATATACCACGGGCAATGACAGCGGAAGCACGAACCATTTCCACCAGTCGCCCACTGACAGGCGTCCGACCAGTTTCGACACCTGATCTGAAATCGAGGGGCCTGAAGCTCCTCCTGTCACCGGGGCAAAGCTGTAGCCAATTCTCACTACTGCGAGGCATACAACGATCACAATGATCGTTCGCCAAATGCCGGTACGTGGCGAACCGTCTCGAAATGACACCAGCAGCAATGCCAGGATGGCCGCCATCACTGCAATTATCGCACTGTCATCTGCAATGATACCTAGCAACAAAGTCGCGGCGATCAAGGCAACATAGCGCCGGCTGTATTGGGCATGCCACGCCGCTCCCATGAATAACAAGATTGGAATCAAGGTGACGTAACCAACGGCAACAAGAGACCAAGTCCAAATGCCAACTGCGTTCAGCGAGAGCAGCAATGCGCACATTGCGGACCAAGCCAAGTAGCGCTTGTTGTCTGTTGCATCATGACGTCTGCCCGTCATCACAAATCGATAAAGGATGAGCGTGCACACGGCTGCAGCAAGCACCCCCATTGCAGCCTCCATTACGAAATCCAGGCTGAAGTAACGCGATTCGATCAGCAGCAATAGCTTAAGAAGAGGTTGTGCGTGATCGTCACCAGTACGTTTCACAAAGAAATCGGCGAATTCAAGATTGCCGCCTGCAGCCTTGCTCAGAAAAGTATCCAGGAAATACCATGCGTCTGATCGGATAACTGGATTTGATGTACGCAAAACGTAATAAAGCGTGTTCAGGAACGCGGCCACGGCGACGCCCCATGCAATCACGCGCACCCACATAGAGCGTGCCGACGATGTCTTTGACAAGAGGTATTCTTCCCTAATCATTATCACGAAATTCCCCAACTATTTCCGGCCGACGATGACACCCGATCCCAACGCGCGAGGTCCATCAATGGAAATACCGCCTCAAGCTGCGAAGTTTAGCGAGGTTTCCGAGAGATGTACGTGTGTTTAAACCATTGACAGACGCTAGCATTGGCTGCGGCGGGTAGCGTCCGAACTGAAAGGACTGGTGTTCTAGCTTTCTTCCGCCTGAACTGCCTGCTGACAGCGGGCAAGCAGACGGCGGGCAAGATTCGACCAACCGTAAGCCGATACGGCGCTGGTTTCCTCCTTCACGAGGCTTGCGTACAACCGCTCTGGGGTCTCGATGAGCGCAGTCAGCAAAGTTCGCAGACTGGCCAGATCGTTTGCACACGACCAGCCGCGGTGCCATTCATCAAGCAGTCCTATGGCTGGATCATCGTCTACCGAATAGCAATGCAGGATTGGCTTGCCACTACCCAGGTACTCGTAAAGTTTGCCTGGAGTCTGTGCGCTGAGCGCGTTGCCGATATTCACTAGAACATCGCATTCCTGCTGCAACTTGAGTACCTCGGCATGCGGTTGTTCACCCAAGAAAGCTATTCGACCATCGCTTCGCGCGGCGTACGCCAGATATCCCGGCTTAACTTCCGGCGAAGCAATGGTCAGTCTGATCTGCTTCAACTCAAGCACGGCTTCGAGCAATGCAGTTGGATCCCGGAAGGAATAGAACCGCCCCGTATAAAGCAAATGCAGTTCCCCTGAATGGGATTTGCGCGCGAAATCGATAGCGGGTGAAAAGGTATCGTCGAACCCCTGACTGATCACGAAAATTTTCGACGGATCCACGGCGTGCCGCGCGAGCAGCAACTCGCGGGTACTGGCGGTAGTTACACTGATCAGGGTAGCGGCGCGACATACCTGGGCCTCCAATTCACCAGCTCGACGTCGCCAACGCTTTGGGGTGTACCCGGCTAACACCGGGTCTCCAAGATCAGCAAGCCAAGCCCGCACGCGCCCCGCTACCTGCAGACCGAGCTGCAATGTAACAGCGGGTTCGTGTGAGCAAATCAAAACATCTGGCCTGATGGTATCGATCAGTTCCTCAAGAGCTGCACCGGCAGAAGCACGCCACTGTCCACGACTATCGGGGTAAATCCAATGACCCACATATCGCTCCAATCGGTGGTGCAGGCGTCCCTTCCAGTTCAACGTGGCCGGACCGACACGGCTCGCTCTTGCAGCTGTGGACAGCGGTGATTCGGAGACTGTTGCCGACAGACGCGCTTGCTGCCGACGCCAAAGCCATCCCGCCATGCCACCAGCATTACAGCGATGCATCGTGACGCCAGTTGGTACACCGAGGCTGTTTCCGTCACGTGCCGAGAGATCCGGTGCGAGCACATGCAGCTCCACACCAAGATGCACCAGTTCGCGGCTGAGATAATACCAACGAATTGCCTGCGGGGAATTCAGCGGAGGATAGTCGTAAGCGACAAGAAGAATGCGCATATTCGGCAGGGTCATCGATTGCGGACGCTAATGGGTTTGCGGGGCAGAATCATCGCATGACGCCATGGATTACATGGATGTAACAAGCATTCATTCTCCCGCCACAGGTGCCGAAGACGCTCGATTGGGAGATTGCGCGCGGCTCTCACCGCAGCGTCCTGCCGCATCCAGTTTGTGCCCGCAGCCCACCTCCAGCTGCGCCGCGTTGAACTGCACCTGGCCATAATCGGCACCATGCTGGTAGTGACCCTGTTCCCAGGCTTGCCGAACCACGGAATCCAGCGCCAGATAACCGTCCTCGGGCAATCCCACCGTGTCGAACAACAGTGCCGGCAGTTCGTAAGAACTGAGATCTAGTTTGCGCTGGACCAGCGGCCGATTGGATACCAGCATATAGCGGGTGTGTTGCTTAATGCCCTGGTTACCATCGTCAAAACCCAAATCTGCAAACGCATGCGGAAGCGAAGGCAGGTGATCTCCATAGAAAAGCAGCATTGTCCAACGCGGTCGGGCAAGCAGGCGTTTCGCGAAGTCGCCCAGCGCCTGATCGCCATTGACCAGGTGGGAGAGGTAATAGGTCATTTCCCTGCTACCCGCCGCCGACAGCCCGCTGGGCAAGGGGTGACCGTCGAGTACATTGACCAGCATGCCCGAATCGGCATCCCACGGTCCGTGGTTCTCCATCGTGATCACCATCGCGTATTGCGGGCCGCGTTGAGCATCGTCGAGGCGGGCCAGAACGAAGTCGAACAGCGCACGATCGGAGACGTAGACACCGGCGTGCTCGACACCGGCAAAAGACTTCAGGTAGTAGCTTTGCTGGAATCCGAGTTGGGGCATCACTTGGCGGCGGTTCCAGAAGCTGCCGCGAAACGGATGGAACAGCGTCGTCGAATAGCCAAGGGCTTCCAGCCGACGTGGCACGCTCGGCATCCACGCGCTGGCCAGCCCATAATATGGATAGAGAATGGAGGGAAATGCCTGCATCGGATAGCCGGTGAGCGTCTCGAACTCCGTACGGATGGTGCCGCCGCCGTAGGTTGGAGTGATCAAGCTGCCGCCGATCCCGGTGGCGGCCAGGCGTTCGAAATTCGGCACGAACTTGCTGAAGTCGACTCCTTTCATCACGCCGGGGTCGAAGAAGGCCTCGCTCTGCACCATCACGATATCCGGCAGTTCGGTCGGCGGCTGGCGCGCCACGCGCGAATTCATGTCCTCGGAGTGACGCGCGGCGAATTCAGAGATGAGCGACTGGTCGGCCTTCGGTACCGAGGTTTGCGCTTCTTGAGACATCCGCACCAGTTCCGCCATAACACCAACCTGCTTCACGCTCGCAATCGGATCCGACAGCTGGAAGCCAGGCAGTGACTCGTCCGCGTAGACATCCCGCCAGACACTATTGCCTCGATACAAGGTGACGATGACTGTCAGCGACAACACCGCCCATGCCGTACGAATCAGCCAATGTGCCCGCCACCAGCGGCGATCCAAACGCCAGGCCACCCCCAGCACTGCACCAAACGCCAGCAGCGCCAGCAGCGCCAGCAACAGGAAGAAATGTTGCCCAGCGTAGTTCGCGAAGAAGCCTATGTTATGCAGCACCTGGTGCCAGAGCGCAAAATCACCCGGCAATATGGGCGAATTCAGATTGAGTTCCTTGATTGCGTTTACATCGAACACGAGCACCAAGAGGGCGCCAGCCAGGACCAAAGTCAGCAGCGCGCGACCACTAAGGCCGTAGATCAATAGGAAGACCAGGAACACCGGCAACGCATTACGCCACAACAATCCGGGATCAAACACCCCATGCAGTGCGGGATCCAACCACCACACCAGGGCTACGCTGGTCAACGCTGTCAGGAAGAAAACTGCCCCGACAATGCCCGCACCCCTTACGGTACCCAAAACGGTTATGCGGAGCGGTCGAGAGGGCATCCAACTCTCCACTACACAGAGAAGTTGTCGTCAAGCCTACACGAAAGTGTCACAAAGAGTTTCGTGAGACGATGCGCATCGCGAGAACACCCGAAGCGCTCGGGCATATTTGCGGATGCCCCTTGGGTTAGTGGCGCCCCCGGATCAGGTCTCCGCCTTCTTTGTATCAAGCGCATTCCGCAGTACGGCGACAATCCGTTGCGCTGCGAGACCATCGCCATAGGGCGACACGCCACGCGCCATGTCGCTATAAGCACTGTCGCTATCCAGCAATCGCGAGGCCTCAGCCACGATGCTTGCCTGGTCGGTGCCAACCAGCCGCACCACACCCTCATCCACCGCCTCCGGGCGCTCGGTCTCAGTACGCAGCACAAGCACCGGTTTGCCGAGCGCAGGCGCTTCTTCCTGAACACCACCGGAGTCAGTGAGAATCAGATAGGCGCGCTTTTGCGCCTCCACAAATGGCGCATAGTCCAGCGGTTCGCATAGACGGATGCGCGGGTGGCCGCCCAACAGCTCGTGCGCCGTGGCTTGCACATTCGGATTTGGGTGCACCGGATAAAGCACCTCGGTATCCTCATACCGATCCACCAGCTGACGGATCGCGCGACAGATCGCACGGAAAGGCTCGCCGAAATTTTCCCGACGATGCGCCGTGACCAGGATCAGTCGTTTGCTCGGATCGAGCGGAATGCCCAAGGGCCACTCGGCAGCAGCCACTTCAAGCAATGCATCAATCACTGTATTGCCGGTGACGTGGATCGCCGTATCGGCAATGCCCTCTCGCAACAAGTTCTGACGAGAATGTTCGGTCGGCACGAAGTGCCAGCGCGCCAGATGCCCAGCGACCAAACGGTTCATCTCCTCGGGAAACGGATTGTCCAGATCATGGGTACGCAACCCCGCCTCAACGTGGCCGAACGGGATGCGTCGGTAGAATGCCACCAGAGCCGTTGTCATTACCGTGGTGGTGTCACCCTGGGCCAGTACTACGTCAGGTGCAAGTTCGACAAATTTCTCGTCCAGCGCCGTAATCAAGCGCGCGGTGAGCTCCGGCAGCGCCTGGTTGGGACGCATGATGTCCAGATCCACATCGGGTTGAATATCGAACAGGGAAAGCACCTGATCCAGCAAGCCACGATGTTGCGCTGTTGCAAGCACGGTCACCCGAGCCCATGGCTCACGCTTGAGCGCCTTGATCAGCGGCGCCATTTTTATGCCTTCGGGGCGTGTACCGACGATGCAAAGGATGCGTTTTGAATTGTCCACGAAGATTCAAATTCCTGGTTGACTAGTATCTTTCGATGCGTACCAATGTCGCGAGGCAACGGTGCCATCCCCTTCAGAAGAAGATGCTGCCATGGCCTGCATCAGATGCCGTAGCTCCGTGACCAAAGTGAGGTTCACCATGACAGGTTGTCGCGGCGTAACGTCTTCCACTGCTCAGACTGTCCGCGACGAGCAACGCAGAATCGCCTCGCTGTGCTTTCACGTCGCCGAGAGCCTTACAAGCTCTGGGATCGGCCGGCCTGGCTGCAGACCGTACGCCTTTCGGCTTCGGGGTTTGCATCTTATTGTCCCCGATATCTGTGCGGCGACCACGCACCCCACTTCGCCTCATAGATCACTTTGTTCTGTTCGAACAGCGTCTGCCGCGTTTCCTGCTTGAGTTTGTTGAACGAGGCTGAGAGGTTATGGTGCACGAACACATCGTCGGCGCAAGCGATGGTCCAGCCCGCCTGATCCACGCGACGGCAATAGTCGTCGTCCTCAAAGAAGCCGATGCCGAACGCCTCATCCAACGGCCCCACTTTCTCATATACGTCTCGCGGCATCATCACGCAGAAGAAGGCGGCCGTGCGCAACGCCGTCAACTGCCCCGCGTGGCGAGCAGTGTAATCGGCCGCCGCGTGAAGCATGCCATCCATGTCGTCATAGCTGATGTCGATGCGTGCCTCGTTGCCGATGTTGTTGGTCACGGGGCCGATCATGCCCAGCGTTTTCGATTGACGCAGGTGCGCGAGCAGCGTTGCGATCCAACCGGGCGTCACGTGGGTGTCGTTGTTGAGCAGTACGAGGTATTCGCCATCAGCCGCGGCGAGGCCTTGATTGTTGGCTGCTGCGAAACCGCGGTTGTCCGGATTGAGAATGATGTGGCGATCCTTACCCGCAGTGGCCCACTCCGCCAGGAAGGTCGGTGTGCCATCGATCGAGGCATTGTCGACCACGATCACTTCGAGATTGGTGTAGTCGCTGTATAGCTCGAGGCTACGCAGGCAGATTTTTGTCAGGTCGAGGTTGTTGTAGGTGACCACGATCACGCTGACCCTCGGCTCGGGCAACGCGTCGACGCCCTGCATCAGATCGTGCACGCGGTGCGCCCAGGTTTGCTCGGCGGCGAAGCGCTGACGCTGTGCAATTGCGACCGGATCGGGCACGACCCGGAGTGCTTGGTCAACTGCAGCAATAAATGAGGCGTGATCATCCCCCGTGCGCACCAGATCACCAAATTGGCGAATTTCAGGAAGCGCGATCGACACCACTTCCTTGCCCGCGCTCAGGTATTCGTAGACCTTGACTGGGTTGGTGGCGAGGGTTAGCGGAATCACGAGAAACGGCAGCATGCACACGTCGAAGCCATGCAGATAGAACGGCAGATCCGTATACGGTACCTCGCCGACAAACTCGACGTTGGCAATGTGCTGCAGACGTCCCTGCGCATCAGTGGTGTCGGCACCCACCATCAAAACCAGACATTCGGAAAAACGCTGTGCCACTTGCTCCACGAGATCGAGATCGAACCATTCCGCAATGGCACCGTAGTAACCAATTACCTTGCGCCCTGCCTTGTCCTTGAATATCTGCTCAGGCCGCTCGGAAAAATGTTCGTACTGGCATGCATTGCGTACCATCAATCGTCGCGAGTTGTACTTGCGCGCTTCTTCGTACAACCATTCCGACGTCACTACCAACAGATCGGATGTGCGCATCAGATCGAGTTCACGCGCGAGCACCTCCGCACTGTTATCGGCGAACCCCCCATGGTGATCCATGCAATCGTAGATCAGCCGCCTGTTGGGTAGCACATGCGCCGTTTCCAGCCAGTATGGATGCTGCACCAGGGAGAGACACGAACGGCTGCGCGTCCACGCCAGCAACAGGCCGACGCTGGCGCGCAACTGCTGTTGCGCATCCGGGGTAGGAATCGCATGGTAGATCGCCGGGCTGCCCTTGAGATGCAGCTGAACTCGGAACAGGCGACCATCATCTTTTCCCAGCGGCTCAATTACGAAGCCAGGATCCTGCCGGTCAATAAAGTTGTTCGACACATAGAACACGCGATGACCTGCTTCAGCCAATTCGCGCGCCAGATGCTGCGGGCGCTGGATACGAAAATGCCAATCGATCACCGCCCACACGAACACATCACGCTTGCCGTCAGTTTGCGGCATTAACCACGCCGCCGGCCCAGTCATCGGCGCAGTCATGGCTGTATCTGGCATAGCCGCGTCGAAGGGAGGGATAGCGATCGCGTGCGGCGGTGCGACGCTTCGTCCGAGCCAACGTCTCAATTGCTCGCGATCGGATTTGCCGAGCCGACCGCCACCGCGCAGCACGCGCAAGGTCAAGCGAAATGGCCGCGTCCATCGCCATGAGCGGCTGGCGATGATCATGTCGCGCTCGGCGCGCACCTGTTCCAGCCCGCGTATGCGCGCGTTGCGCTTGGCGATTTCGCCGCGTGCCTCGATCACTTCGGCCTGCAGCATGTCTCGCGTTCGCTCAAGCTCCAGCCGGACATGCTCTGCTTCCGCCTTGGCGACGGCCATTTCCCGCACAAGGTTAATCACCTGGCATCTAAGATCCGCAGCTTCCTGCATGGACCTCGCAGCCTCACGATGCGCGTCGCTGCTTTCCTTGAACAGGCGCGTCGCTTCGTCCCGGTAGGCCTCTTGCCCCTTTTCAAGCAGGGCAAACTGCACCAACAATTGGTCCTGACTCGATTTTGGCGATAGCTCGGCCACCAAGGGTCGCGCGAACTCGAAGTGCCCAATGAGCGCATCCAGCAGCGTTTCAAGCTCCGTCCACCCAGCATGCCCCAGCATCAACGCCGTGCTGCAAGCGTGGATGCCAAGCATGGCCTCACGCCATGCCGTTGGAAGCAAGTTCTGCGCCGATGCGGCATGCTGATGCCTCAGATCATGTCGCAAGTGAGCATCGACCTGGCTGCTGCAGCTGGATGACGGTACTGGCCACTGCACTTCTAGGCTTGTCGCGATGAGCTCCACGGTACTGCGCCAATCACCCAGCAAAACGTCGTAATCGACGATGCAGCGACGCCCGTAGCGCGATGCTTTTACCGGCTCTTGGAGATGTCGCAACCAGATCAGAGAGGCGATCGCTGCTGGCAACCCATTGCGCTGCACCAGCGAACCCACCACTTCGCCTGGGTGACGAATCGCGAAAATCAGCTTCGCCTCGATTCCCAATTTCTCCAGCGCCATCAGCCACAATGGCAGCAGCCGACACAGGCGTGGATCCTTGACCGCCCAGATCGGTGCATCGCCGAATTCGCCGGCGATCAGCGCCATCAGCTCGTCGAGAAAGCCAGCTGCCTGTAATTGCTCAAGCCAGCCTTCGCGCAACTCGCGGGGATCGTCCCAGCTGGAACCGAGTTCAGCCAGCAGACGCTCATGAAAGCGCACGATATGCCGATTTTCCCAGAAGCCCGTTTCATTGTCGGCCGCTGCCTGTAACAAGTCGGAACCCAGCGTCACGCCATGCAGGTTGAGCAAACGAGTCAGTGCGGAGGTCCCGCTACGATGCATTCCGATTACCAACAGAGCCTGGCGTCGCGCAGATCGTTGCAGAGTCATGCCTGCACCTTGCGGCTGTCCATCACGCTGGTGCTCGATGCCACGCAGAAATCAACGATGCCGGTGGCCAGCCGCTCCGGCTGAGGCATGACGCGAAACATCGCGGCATCGATCAGACGATCGATGTAGGTCTCCTCTTCGGCGATGCGAGCCAGCACGCCAGCATTGAAGAAATAGGTGCCACCATCCAGCAGGCAACGAAAGCTGAAACGCACCTCGACTGTCTGGGCCGCCTCGACCAACGGTATCGAATGCTGCGGCAGGCTGCTCGTCCCGCCACCCAATTCCAACCCGGTCAGAGTCTTGATCAGCATACCGAAGCGCACCGAAGTTGCAGCTTGCTCGAATTCGACGCGATAGACGTAGACGTATTGACCGCCGGAACGCAGCACATTGACCTTGCGACCATCGGGTGTCTCGATATGGGGCGTGGTAATTCGCGCGCCCCTGGTGTCGTAGCGCACCGTGCTTTTCGGCAGCAACCCCTCATCGAACCAGCCTTGCGCGTCCGGGCCCGGATCAGGCGACCTGTCGTTGCGCTCCGGCGTTGTCGAAGCGACCAGCTGCATGTCCTGACGATCGGCTTCGGACATTTCTGGCATCTCGGCCACTTGTTCGATGTCCTCTTGTTCAACGCGGATCGCATCGCGCACCGCATCTGCACGATCCGGCGGGACATACAGCATCTTGTGATATCGCGAAACCACGAATTTTGGCGAGCCGCTCGAAAGCAACTCGCCGCGATCCAGCAGCACGGCACGGTCGCATAGCTGCGTGACGATGCCGGCCGAGTGCGAGACAAAGAGCACGGTAGCGCCATCGTCGCGAATGCGGTTGATGCGAGCGAAACATTTTCGCTGAAAAGCCTCGTCGCCCACCGACAGGGCTTCATCGACGACCAGGATATCGGGCGTCACGTTGATGGCCACGGCAAAGGCTAGACGCACATACATGCCACTCGAATAGCACTTGACCGGTTGATCCATGAAGTCGCCGATATCTGCAAACGCGGCAATCTCGTCAAATCGCTGTTCGACTTGTGTCCGCGTGAGTCCGAGCACCGTCCCATACAACAGCACGTTCTCGCGACCAGTGAATTCCGGATTGAACCCCGCACCCAGCTCCAGCAGCGCTGCAATGCGTCCGCGCACCTGCACGCTTCCTGCGGATGGTTCGAGCGTGCCGCAGATTATCTGCAACAACGTCGATTTGCCCGAACCATTGCGTCCCACAATGCCCAGCGTCTCGCCTTGACGAACAGTGAGGTTGATATCTCGCAATGCCTGAAACTCGCGATACCAGCGACGCTTGGCCGAACGCACCGAAAGCATCTGATAAAGACGATGCATTGGCTTGTCATAGACAGGAAATGCCTTGCTCATCCTTTCAACGTGGATTACGGCATCAGATGACATCGGCAAATCCCCGCCGCGTCAGTCGAAACGCCGCATATCCCAGGTACAGCACCGCCAGCGCGCACAACGTGTAGATGCCCAGCCCGCTCCAATTGGGATAGTTTCCCCACAGAGCCACTTCGCGCGCCTGGTCAATGATGAAGCTCAATGGATTCATGATCAGCAACCAACGGTATTCGGGCGGCAAGGCCGTTACCGGAAACATCGCCGTGGACAGGAACAACATCGCGGTGGCCAACACCCCAGTGATCTGGCTGATGTCTCGCAAATAGACCCCGAGCGCCGCAAGCAGCCATGACACACCCATTGTCAACAGCACCAACGGCAACATCACCAACGGTAAAAAGAGGATCGTCCACGCCATCGTATGATCAAGCGCCAAATGCAATGCCACAAACACCAAAAAGTTCATGAACGTGTGGAACAGCGCGGACATCACCATCGGCCACGGCAGGATCTCCAGAGGAAAGATCACCCGTTTGACGAAATTTGCGTTGCCGGTAATCAGATGTGGCGACCGACTGAGGCATTCAGCAAAAAAACCGTGCACGATCAAGCCGACGAACAGAATGATCGAGTAGTGGGCGTGCGCGTTATCCGTCTGTGGCCATTTCGCCTTCATTACGAAACCGAAGGCGAACGAATAAACCATCAACATCAGGAACGGACTGATCAGAGACCAAAGCAAACCGAAGCTGGCGCCTCGATAACGTCCCAGGACATCGCGCTTAGCCAACTCAAAGGTCAACGATCGATGCGTCAGCAGCGCACTGAACGGTCCCGGTGTCGAACGCTGCTTGGTTGAAATAGCCGGAAGATCCAAGTCAATAACCCCATCCATTCGTCCAGTAGAAGATCGCAATCATTCGAGCGCTGCAGCCAGCTCCGCGCGGAGATCTTCCACATCCTCCACCCCCACCGACAGCCGCACCAGCCCGTCGCTGATGCCCAGCCGCTTGCGGTTGGCTGCGGGCACTGAAGCGTGGGTCATGATGGCGGGGTGTTCGATCAGGCTTTCGACACCGCCGAGCGATTCGGCCAGTGCGAACAGTTCGCAGCGTTCGAGCATGCGACGGGCTCTTTTCAGGCCGCCCTTCACTTCGATCGTGATGATGCCGCCGAAGCCGTCCATCTGGCGCTTGGCCAGGGCATGCTGCGGATGGCTCTTGAGGCCGGGGTAGATCACGCGCTCGACCGCCGGATGCTTTTCCAGCCACTTCGCCAGTTCCAGCGCGCTCTCACAATGGGCCTTCATGCGCAGGTGCAGGGTCTTCAGGCCGCGCATGGCGAGGAAGGAATCGAACGGGCCGGCGACGGCGCCGACCGAGTTCTGCAGGAAACCCATCTGCTCGGCGAGTTCCTTGCTGCCGGCAACCACGATGCCGCCAACCATGTCGGAATGCCCATTGAGGTACTTGGTGGCCGAATGCAGCACCAGGTCCGCGCCGTATTCCAGCGGGCGCTGGATCATCGGCGAGCAGAAGGTATTGTCGACGACCAGGATCAAACCATGCTTCCTGGCGAACGCGGCGACCTTGGCCAGGTCGACCAGTTTGAGCATCGGATTGGTCGGGGTTTCGGCCCAGATCATCCGCGTATTGGGTTTCAGCGCCGCCTTGAGCGCCTTGACGTCGTTGAGGTCGACGAAGCTGAAGTCCAGCCCGGCTGAACGCCGGCGCACTTTCTCAAACAGGCGGTAGGTGCCGCCATAGAGGTCGTCCATGGCAATGACGTGGCTGCCCGAATCGAGCAGGTCCAGCACGGTCGCCGCAGCGGCCAGGCCGGAAGCGAAGGCAAAGCCGGCCACACCGCCTTCCAGGTCCGCCACGCAGCGCTCGTAGGCCATCCGCGTCGGGTTCTGGGTGCGCGAGTATTCGTAGCCCTTGTGCTTGCCCGGGCTCTCCTGCACGTAGGTCGAGGTGGCATAGATGGGCGTCATGATGGCGCCGGTGCTGGGGTCGGGGTGCTGTCCGGCGTGGATCGCCCGGGTGCCCATGCCATGGACTTGCTTTGCGGCAGCTTTCATCGGCTTCCTCACAGCCCGCAGTGGCGGGGTGCGTCTACGTTGTAAAGTCGCTCATCTTAGCCTTTACGCAGGCACTTGCCGACCGTGCAGGAACTTGGCGTTCAGATAGTCCTGCGCAAAATGCGCCGTTAAACGCCGCGGTTTTTGCCCTTGCGCCGTCGCCGGCATGGCCCTGCGCTTGGCCGCGGTGCCCGGAACGGGCATCATTTGCCGGCTGCCGGGCCAGCGCTTGCCCGACCGCCCCCGCCCCTCATGGACGTATTTGATGAATCACTCCCCCGCAGGCGTCAAAACCCTTCTGGTCACCGGTGGCGCCGGCTTCATCGGCGCCAATTTCGTCCTGCAGGCGGTGGCCGACGGGCTGCGTGTGGTGAACCTGGACAAACTGACCTACGCCGGCAACCCCGACACGCTGGCCTCGCTGGCCGGCCATGAACGCCATGTGTTCGTGCACGGCGACATCGGCGACCGCACGCTGGTGGCCCGGTTGCTGGCCGAGCATCGCCCCGATGCCGTGGTCAACTTCGCCGCCGAATCGCATGTGGACCGCTCCATCGACGGTCCGGCCGAGTTCGTGCAGACCAACGTGGTTGGCACGCTGGGCCTGCTGGAGAGTTCGCGCGACTACTGGCGCGGGCTCGCAGGCGATGCCCGCGACGGCTTCCGCTTTCTGCACGTGTCGACCGACGAGGTCTACGGTTCGCTCGGTGCAGAAGGCAAGTTCACCGAAACCACGCCGTATGCACCGAACTCGCCGTACTCCGCGTCGAAGGCGGCATCCGATCACCTGGTGCGCGCGTTCCACCACACCTACGGCATGCCGACACTGACCACCAACTGCTCGAACAATTACGGGCCGTACCAGTTCCCGGAGAAGCTCATCCCGCTGGTGATCCAGAAGGCGCTGGCCGGCGAAGCGCTGCCGGTCTACGGAGATGGGCTGAACATCCGCGACTGGCTCTTCGTGGGCGATCACTGCAGCGCGATCCGCCGCGTGCTGGAGGCCGGTCGGGTGGGCGAAACCTACAACGTCGGCGGCAATGCCGAGCGCGAGAACATCGCCGTGGTGAAGACCATTTGCGCCCTGCTGGACGCGCGCCGGCCGCTGGCCGACGGCCGCACGCGCGAGTCGTTGATCACCTACGTCAAGGATCGCCCCGGCCACGACCGCCGCTATGCAATCGACTCCAGCAAGCTGCAGACCGAGCTGGGCTGGCAGCCGTCGCAGACCTTCGAAACCGGCATCGCGCAGACAGTGGACTGGTATCTGGCGCAGCAACCGTGGGTGCAGCGTGTGCTCGACGGCAGCTACCGCATGGAGCGCCTCGGCTCATGAAAGCCGAGAACAGAAAGGACGGGTTCATGAGCAACACACAGAAAGGCATCATCCTCGCCGGCGGTTCCGGCACCCGGCTGCACCCGATCACCCGCGCGATCAGCAAGCAGTTGCTGCCGGTGTACGACAAGCCGATGATCTACTACCCGCTGGCCACGCTGATGCTGGCCGGCATCCGTGAGGTGCTGGTGATCAACACGCCGCACGAACAGGAAATGTTCCAGCGCCTGCTCGGCGACGGCTCGCAATGGGGCATCGATATCCGCTACGCGGTGCAGCCCTCGCCGGACGGGCTGGCGCAGGCATTCACCATCGGCCGCGACTTCATCGACGGGAAGCCCAGCTGCCTGGTGCTGGGCGACAACATCTTCTACGGCCACGGCTTCACCGAGCGCCTCAAGCGCGCCGCCGCGCGTGAGCGTGGCGCCACGGTGTTCGGCTACTGGGTCAAGGACCCGGAGCGGTACGGCGTTGCCGAGTTCGACGCCGCCGGCAAGGTGATCGGGCTGGAGGAAAAGCCGGCCCAACCGAAGTCGCACTACGCCGTCACCGGCCTGTACTTCTACGACGCCCAGGTGTGCGACTACGCCGCCTCGCTGAAGCCCTCGCCGCGCGGCGAACTGGAGATCACCGACCTCAACCGCTGCTACCTCGACGACAGCTCGCTGCACCTGGAGCAGCTCGGCCGCGGCTTCGCCTGGCTCGATACCGGCACCCACGAATCGCTGATGGAAGCAGGCAACTACATCGAGACGATCGAGAACCGGCAGGGCCTCAAGGTGTGCTGCCCGGAGGAGATCGCCTACGTCAATGGCTGGATCGACACCGAACAATTGCTGGCGCTGGCCGCACCGCTGGCCAAGACCGGCTACGGCCAGTACCTGCAGCAGCTGACCCGGCAAGGCCCCGTGCGATGAAAGTGGTCGAAACCGCCCTGCCTGGCGCCCTGATCCTGGAGCCACAGGTGTTCGGCGATGCCCGCGGCTTCTTCTACGAAAGCTACAACGAGGCGAAGTACCGCGAGGCTGGCGTCGACCATCGCTTCATCCAATCCAACGTCTCGCGCTCGGCGCGCGGCGTGTTGCGCGGCCTGCATTACCAGTGGCCGAATCCGCAGGGCAAGCTGGTCAGCGTGCTCGAAGGCGAGGTCTACGACGTGGCGGTGGACATCCGCCGCGGCTCACCCACGTTCGGGCAGTCGGTCGGCGTTATGCTGACCGCCGACAACCATCGCCACTTCTGGGTGCCGGAAGGTTTCGCGCACGGCTTCTGCGTGCTGTCGGAGTTCGCCACCTTCACCTACCAGTGCACCGCGCTGTACGACCCGAAGGCGGACGCCGGCATCCGCTGGAACGACGCCACGCTCGGCATCGACTGGCCGCTGAGCGAACCGCTGTTGTCGGACAAGGACGGCAGGACGCCGCTGCTCGAGGACGTTCCGCCCGAGCGGCTGCCGGTCTACGAACCATGAAGACCCTGTTGCTCGGCGCCAACGGCCAGCTCGGCCGCACGTTTCTTGACCATGGTGGCCTGGCCGCCCGCGGCGAGCTGACCGTCGCCAGCCGGGACGGTGCACTGACGCACGGTGGCCATGGCGAGATCGCCGACCTGTCGATCCCCGAGTCGCTGCCCGCCCTGCTCGACCGCGTGCGGCCGGACGTGATCGTCAATGCCGCCGCATACACCGCGGTCGACCGCGCCGAGCAGGAAGAAGCGCTGGCCACCCGCGTCAACGGCGAGGCGGTCGGCGTGCTTGCCCGCTGGGCGGCGGCGCATGGCGCACTGCTGATCCACTACTCCACCGACTACGTGTTCGACGGCAGTCAGTCGCAGCCGTATGCGGTCGACGCGCCCACCGCCCCGCTCGGCGCCTACGGCCGCAGCAAGCTGGCCGGCGAGCAGGCGCTGCAGGGCAGCGGCGCCGATCACCTGACGTTGCGCACCGCGTGGGTTTACGCCGCGCACGGCCACAACTTCCTGCGCACCATGCTGCGCCTGGGCGCCGAGCGCGACGAGCTGCGCGTGGTGGCCGACCAGCACGGCGCGCCCACCGACACCGGGCTGATCGTGGAGGGCACCCTCGCCGCCCTCGACCGCTGGCTGCAGTCCGACAGTTCGCAGCGTCGCGCACTGGCCGGCACGCATCACCTGGTCGCCAGCGGCGCCACCAGCTGGCACGGCTTCGCCAGCGCGATCTTCGAACAGGCCGCGGCGCTGGGTATGCTTGCCCGGGCGCCGCGGGTGATTCCGATCAGCAGTGCCGAATTCCCCACACCGGCGGTGCGCCCTGCCTGGTCGTTGCTGGACAATGGCGGTTTCCGGCAGCTTTTCGATTTCCCGCTGCCCGACTGGCAGCACGGCCTGCGCAACGTGATGCGCCGGCTTGCCGCGTCCGGGCATTGAACAAGGACTCAGTCATGTTGATCCCCCTCATCCTCAGCGGCGGCAGCGGTACCCGGCTGTGGCCGGTTTCGCGCAAGAACCTGCCCAAACAGTTCCTCGCGCTGGCCGGCAAGGGCACGCTGTTCCAGCAGACCATCGCGCGCACCCGGCAGCTGCCGCACGTCGCCGCGCCGATCGTGGTGGCCAGCGAGGACCACCGTTTCCTCGCCGCCGACCAGTTGCTGGAAGCGGGCATCGAAGACGCCACCATCGTGCTGGAGCCGCTGGCGCGCAACACCGCGCCGGCGATCGCGCTGGGTGCGTTGCAGGCGTTGCAGTGCGATGCCGACGCCGTGCTGCTGGTACTGCCGGCCGATCACCTGATCGGCGACACCGCTGCCTTCGTCGAGGCGGTGCGGCAGGCGCTGCCGCTGGCCGCGCAAGGTTGGCTGGTGACGTTCGGCATCCGCCCGGATCGCCCGGAGACCGGCTTCGGCTACATCCGCCGCGCCGAGGCGATCGACGATCACGGCTTTCGCGTGGAGCAGTTCGTCGAGAAACCGGACCTGGCCACCGCCGGGTCGTACCTCGCCGACGGCGGCTACGACTGGAACTCCGGCATGTTCCTGTTCAAGGCTTCGCGCTACCTGGAGGAACTGGCCGCGCACGCGCCGGCGATGCTCGCCGCCGTGCGCGAGGCGCACGCGAAAGCCTCGACCGATCTCGACTTCGTGCGCATCGACCATGACGCGTTCGCACTGGTGCCGGACAAGTCGATCGACTACGCGGTGATGGAGAAGACCCAGCGCGCCGCGGTGATCCCGGTCAGCTGCGCATGGAGCGACATCGGCTCGTGGTCGGCGCTGTGGCTGACCGGCGACAAGGACGCCGACGGCAACCTGCGCGAAGGCGACACCATGCCGGTGGACACGCGCAACTCGCTGCTGCGCTCGCACGAGCGCCATCTGCTTGCCACCGTCGGTGTCGACGACCTGATCGTGGTGACCACGCCGGACGCCACCCTGGTGGCGCACCGCGATGCCGCGCAGGACGTGAAGAAGATCGTCGAGCAGCTGAAGGCCGCCGGCCGCAGCGAGCATTCGCTGCACCGCGTGGTGTACCGGCCGTGGGGCAGTTACGACTCGCTGGAGGAAGGCGAACGGTTCCAGGTCAAGCGCATCGTGGTCAAGCCCGGCGCCAGCCTGAGCCTGCAGAAGCACCACCACCGCGCCGAACACTGGATCGTGGTCTCGGGCACCGCCGAGGTCACCTGCGACGACAAGGTGTTCCTGCTCGGCGAAAACCAGAGCACCTATATCCCGCTGGGCAGCAAGCATCGCCTGCGCAATCCCGGCAAGGTGGCGCTGGAGTTGATCGAGGTGCAGTCCGGCAGTTACCTGGGCGAGGACGACATCGTGCGCTTCGACGACGTCTACGGCCGCGCCTGAAGTCGGCAGTTCGCCGGGCGCCGACGTGGAAGCGGGCGTTGGCCACCGCGCCCGTCGCCCGCATCACTTGGCCCTGCGTGCATGTCGCCGCAGCGGCCTTTCCCGCCGGCCATGGCGGGCGGAGCATGCGCCGTTGAAGCGCGGCCCTGAGCCATCACGTTTCGCTTGATGGTCATCGATGGGTTTCACGCGCGCCCGCCAACGTGACCTGTAAAACCCAGGCTTGCGGGGCCTACGGATAAGCGGCAACCTGCCGATATGCTGTTCATGCGTAGCAGGAATCCGCCTCGTATCCGCCTCACGGCCTGCGAAGTTGATCGAGGCCCCGTCCCGGCGCCTCTGGCCCGAGCAGGGGCCATGCTGCCGTGATCCAGACTCATTTCAATGGCGCTCAGCCCCGCGCGGACAACCCGGCCCTGTCATGGCTCGGCGGCTTGATCGACGCCACCACGCCCGACGAGGTCGGCGGGATCATCGTGGAACTGGCCGAGGCCCAGGCCGGCTGCCGCAAGGCGGCCGTGCTGTGGGTGGCCTCTGACGGCGCTTGTCTGAACAGCGTCCCGCCGACCGCGCCCGACGCCGATCGGCAGGCGCAGGCGCTGGCTGCCCTCGCGGCCGCCGGGAGTCAGCAGCAGTCGCCTGCCGATGGAAACCATCTGGCCTTCTGCCTGTTGCGTCCGGAACGGGTGGTGCTGCTGGTGACGCTGGGTGCGGGCGTGTGCGCCCACGATTGGCTGGCGGCCGTCGAGCCGGGTTTGCGGCTGGCCGCGCGCCATCTGCATCACGCCATGAAGCTGGCCGACTTGTACGACTCGCACAACCAGCTGGAGCACTCCGAGAACCTGCAGAGCGCATTGTTCGCGATTTCCGACCTGGCCAGTTCCGAACTGGACATGCCGGACATGCTGCAGAGCATCCACCGGATCGTCAGCACGCTGATGTACGGCGAGAACTTCTTTATCGTGAAACATGACGCCGACCGTCGCACGATGCGTTTTCTGTACTACTCCGACATCAAGGACGACGACGTCCCCGACACCACCCGGGACTTTCCGCTGGAGGATCGGCGCGACACGCTGACCTGGCATTTGCTCACGGGCGGCAAGCCGTTGATGGGCAACAACGAACAGCTGCTGGCCCAGGTGAGCGGGCCGTTGACCTGGGAGGGGCCGAACAGCGACGACTGGCTCGGCGTGCCGATATTGCGCGAAGGCCAGGTGCACGGCGCGCTGGTGGTGCAAAGCTACGACAAGGGCATCGTCTACTCGCACGACGACCAGGCGCTGCTGGAGTTCGTCGGCAGCCACATCCTGACGGCGCTGGAACGCAAGCAGAGCAAGGAGCGCCTGGAGGAAAGCGTGCGCAAACGCACCCAGGAGCTGGCGCAGGTCAATCGCGATCTGCAGCACAATATCGTCGAACTGCAGCGCGCCGAGCGATTGCAGGGCGCATTGTTCCAGCTGGCCCAGCTGGCCACCGCCGACATCGACGAGAGCGAGTTCTACAAGCGCGTGCACGCGGTGGTCGGCGCGCTGCTGAACGCGGAAAACTTTTTCATCGCGCTGCTCGCGCCGGACCACGAAACACTGGAGTTTCCCTACTTTGTCGACGGTACCGAACGCCACAGGGACCGGCGCACGCTCGGTCGGGGCCTGACCGAGTACGTGTTGCGCCGAGGCCAGCCGTTGCGGGCCGGCCTCGCCGACATCGTGGAACTGGAGCGGCAGGGGCAGGTTTCCCTGAAAGGCATGGGCAGCCCCGCGCTGTGCTGGCTCGGCGTGCCGCTGATGGTGGGCGACGAGGTGATCGGACTGGTGGCGGTGCAGAGTTACACCGAAGCGGTGGTCTACAGCGTGGCCGACGAGGAACTGCTGAGCTTCGCCGCGTTGCAGATCGCCAACAGCATTCATCGGCGCCGGGCCGCCACGTCGTTGCACCAGGCCAACCTGCAGCTTGAGCATCGCGTGGAGGAACGCACGCTGGAGCTACGCCAGCAGATCGCTCAACGTGAGCAGATCCAGCGCCAGCTCAAGCATCAGGTCATGCACGATTCGCTGACCGGCCTGCCTAACCGCGGCTTTCTGCGCGACCGCATCGAACGCGTCCTCGCACTGATCCAGCGCCATCCGCATCGACGTTGCGCGCTGCTGTATCTGGACGTGGATCGCTTCAAGGTGATCAACGACAGCCTCGGACACCTCGCCGGCGACGCCTTCCTGAAAGCCATCGCCAACCGCCTCCAGCGCTGCGTGCGCGAACCGGACATGGTGGCGCGGCTGGCTGGCGACGAGTTCGCCATCCTGCTGGAAGATATCGATGTGCCGGATGCCGCCATCACGGTGGCCCAGCGCGTGCTGGCCACCCTCGGCCTGCCGCTGAAGATCGCCGGCAAGGAGCTGGAGCCATCCGTCAGCGTGGGCATCGCCGGTGGCGACGCCCACTATGTGGATGCCGACGAACTGCTGCGCGATGCAGACATTGCGCTGTACCGGGCGAAGGAACTGGGGCGCAAGCGCTTCGTGGTGTTCGACGAAACGCTGGCCAAGGGCATGGTCGACGTGCTCGCCATGGAGGGAGAGTTGCGCCAGGCGCTGCATCACGATCAGTTCCAACCGTATTTTCAGCCGATCTGCCGCCTCTGCGATGCCAAGGTCGTGGGTTACGAGGCGTTGATGCGCTGGAACCATCCGCAACTCGGCCTGCTCAAACCGGGCGACTTCCTCAAGGTCGCCGAGGACAGCGGCCTGATCGAAGCCATCGACTGGCGCATGTTCGAGCTCAGCTGCGGACTGCTGTCACGGTACGGCGCGAAGGATGCCTTCATGACGTTCAACGTGTCGGCACTGCATCTGCGCCATCCGGATTTCGATGCTCGCCTGATCCGCATGGTCGAAGCGATCGGCCTGGCGCCATCACGGTTGATCGCCGAAGTCACCGAGGGTGCGCTGCTGGACAATCCTGAAATCGTGCGTGCGACGCTGGAGCGATTGCGCGAGGTCGGCATCGGTGCAGCGCTCGACGATTTCGGCACCGGCTATTCGTCACTCAGCTATCTGCACTCGCTGCCGCTGCGCATGCTGAAGATCGACAAGGCGTTCGTGCAGGAGCTCGACAAGACCGGCAATACCAACAGCACGACGGTCGTGGCCGCCATTCTCGCCCTCGCTCACGCCTTGAACATCCAGGTGATCGCCGAGGGCATCGAGACCCGGGCCCAACGCGACGCGCTGATGGCGATGGGCTGCGAGATGGGCCAGGGGTATTTGCTGGGCTATCCGGAGCCCGTCGACTGCTGGCTGGACTCGCGCTCCAACACGGCATCAGGAGATGTGCCGAAAGCTTGTGGCCCAAGCACTGATTCCGACATGCCATAAGCCATGTGGCATGGATGAATGGAGGCACCGTGTCGTTGTGGCCATCGACCGCAACCCCCGCAATCAGTCCGGTTCACCGGGCGACAGGGAGCGTAGCTGGCAAACCAATGCCGCGAAGCGCGCTGGGCCTGGTGCCGGTCGCATGTCAGCCCCGACCCGGCAGCCGCGGGGCGCTCTTCCAGGGCGAGCCCGCCCTCAAATGGAAGTAAGTTTCCAAAAATGTCATTGGTGCAATGCAAGTTGCATTTTGCATAAATGTTCCTATCCTCACTCAGTCCGCGTAATGTTCCGGCGTCGCGCATTCGTGAACTGCCGGACTGACCGGAACCGACACTCTGGAGGCCGCATGCGTTCTCGATGGATATCGGCATTTGTCCTGACGCTTGTCGGCATCACGGCAGGGTTTGCGGCAGACGATCCACCCACGAACGGGCACGTCGTGCTGATCAGTCATGCCGCCGACTCGGACGTCTGGTGGAATACGGTCAAGAACGCGATCCGGCAGGCCGGCGACGACTATGGTGTCAAAGTGGATTACCGCAACCCGCCCGACGGCGATCTGGCCGGCATGGCGCGGCTTCTCGAACTGGCGGCCGCGCGCAACTACGATGGCGTGGCCTTCGACATCGCCGACTACGACGTGCTGTCCAAGCCGGCCGCCCGCATCACTGCCAAGGGCATCCCGATCGTCACGATCAACTCGGGCACGCCGCAGGAGAGCGCGAAACTGGGCGCAATAATGCACATCGGGCAGCCGGAGTACGCGGCGGGCAAGGCGGCCGGCGAACGCGCCCGGGCGGCCGGCATCACGTCGTTCGTCTGCGTCAACCACTACGCCACCAATGCGGCTTCGTTCCAGCGCTGCAAGGGTTTCGCCGATGCCCTCGGTGTCGACGTGCGCCAATCGATGATTGATTCCGGCGTGGATCCCATCGTGGTGCAGAGCAAGACAAGCGCCTACCTGCGCATCCATTCCGGCACCCAGGCCATGTTGGCGCTCGGCCCCAGTTCGGCGGAGCCCGCGCTGCAGGCGCTGCGCAAGATGGGCCTTGCCGGCAAGATCTACTTCTGCACTTTCGACCTGTCGCCCACCATCATCGCGGGCATCAGGAGCGGCGATATCGCCTTCGCAATCGACCAGCAGCCCTATCTGCAGGGCTACATGGCGATCGCCGCGCTCGCCATCGTGCACCAGGACCACACGCGCGACCCGGCCGCGATCCTTGCCAGGCTGAAGGCCAACCCGAAATTCCAGGAGCGTTTGAAAGCGTACAGGTTGAAGCCCGTCTATGGCGCGGACGGAGTCAGCACCGGCCCGGCCTACGTCACCAGGGACAACGTGGACCTGGTCGCGAAATACGCCGGCCAATACCGTTGAACGATCGGAAACGGTGCCGTCGGGACACCGAGCCCGGCGCAGTGATATCGGAGACTGCATGAGCACGACGACTTCGCAAGCCGCCGTCACCCCCACGCCGAACCAGCGTAGCGCCGGGGCCGACGAACGCGTCCGGCGTGTCTCGCCGTGGCGCGGCCTGTTCAACCGCCCCGAGTTCGGCTCGATTGCCGGCGCGGTGCTGGTGTTCGTGCTGTTCGGCATCTTTGCCGGCGACTCGGGCATGTTCAACCTCGACGGCGTGATGACCTGGGCCCAGGTCGCCGCCTATCTCGGCATCCTTGCCGTCGGCGCCTGCGTGCTGATGATCGCGGGCGAATTCGACCTTTCGATCGGTTCGATGATCGGCTTCGCCGGCATGATGGTGGCGGTGCCGGCGACGTTCCTGGGCTGGCCCGTCTGGGCGTCGGTACTGTTCGCATTCGCCGGCTGCATGGCATTGGGATGGCTGAACGGCTACCTGGTGGTGCGCACCCGACTGCCCAGCTTCATCGTGACCCTGGCCTTCATGTTCATCCTGCGCGGCCTGACCCTGGTGTTGTCCACCTATTTTTCCAACAGCACCATCGTCAGCGGCATCGGCGACAAGCTGGGCACCGATCCCATCGTGCGCACGCTGTTTCAGGGCAGCACGTTCCAACCACTGTTCGGGTGGCTCGCCCATGCCGGCCTGATCGACAAGCTGCCGACCGGGGAGCCGGTGGTCGGCGGGATGCCCAAGGTACTGCTCTGGTGGCTGGCCTTGGCCGGCTGCGCGGGCTTCGTGCTGTCGCGCACGCGCTTCGGCAACTGGGTGTTCATCGTCGGCGGCGACAACAACACGGCCAAGAATGCGGGCATCCCGGTGAACCGGGTGAAGATCAGCCTGTTCGTGCTCACGGCGTTCTGCGCCTGCCTGTTCGGCGTGCTGCAGGTAGCCGAAGTCGGCTCCGCAGCGGCCGATCGCGGCCTGCAAAAGGAGTTCGAAGCCATCATTGCGGCGGTGATCGGCGGTACCTTGCTCACCGGTGGCTACGGTTCCGTGCTGGGAGCCTGCTTCGGCGCCTTGATCTTCGGCGTGGTGCAGGTCGGCATCTCCTATACCGCCATCAACTCGGACTGGTACCGCGTGTTCCTCGGCGGCATGCTGCTGCTGGCGGTGCTGTTCAACCACTACATCCGTACGCATGCAGGCCGTTCGCATGCAGCCGCGGACAAGTGAGGACGTCGCCATGACCAGCGCGGACAACCACGATTACGTCCTGCAGCTCGAAAGCATCAGCAAATTCTTCGGCACGGTGATTTCGCTGAAGGATGTCACCTTGCGCCTGCGCCGGGGTGAAGTGCACTGCCTGCTAGGCGATAACGGCGCCGGGAAGTCCACCCTGATCAAGACGCTGGCCGGCGTGCACCGCCCGGATCGCGGCCGCTATCTGATCGAGGGCCGGGAGGTGAACTTCAAGTCGCCGCGCGAGGCGCTGGACCGGGGCATCGCCACCGTCTATCAGGACCTCGCACTGGTGCCGCTGATGAGTGTGGCGCGCAACTTCTTTGCCGGGCGCGAGCCGACGCGCAAGCTGTTCGGCGTGATCCCGGTGATGGACATGACGTATGCGGCGGACGTCTCGGTCCGCAAGCTCGCCGAGATGGGCATCCACGTGCGTTCGCCCAACCAGCCGGTCGGCACCATGTCCGGCGGCGAGCGGCAGTGCCTGGCGATTGCGCGCGCGATCCACTTCGGCGCCAGCGTGCTGATCCTCGACGAGCCGACCGCGGCGCTCGGGGTCACGCAGAGCTGCAACGTGCTCAAGCTGATCCATACCGCACGCGAGCGCGGCATCTCGGTGATCTTCATCACCCACAACGTGCATCACGCCTACCCGATCGGCGACAGCTTCACCGTGCTGAACCGCGGCCGCTCCATGGGCACGTTCTCCAAAAGCGGGATCAGCGAAGGAGAGGTACTCGAAATGATGTCCGGCAGCGCGGAGATCCAGGGCCTGATCGACGAACTGGAAGGCCGTGCCACAGCCTGAACCCCGCCCACGCGCCCATTCCCCTGCACAAGTGGCCAGCGATGAACGAACGCAACTACGACCTGATCTGCCTGGGCCGCCTCGCGGTGGACCTCTACGCCCAGCAGCCGGGCGCGCGGCTGGAGGATGCCACCAGCTTCGCGAAATACCTGGGCGGATCCTCCGCGAACGTCGCCTTCGGCACGGCGCGGCTCGGCCTGCGCACGGCGATGCTGAGCCGGGTCGGCGACGACCACATGGGGCGCTTCCTGCGCGAAACGCTGCTCCACGAAGGTTGCGATGTCAGCCAGGTGGGCACCGACAGCCAGCGCCTGACGGCACTGGTGTTGCTCGGCATCAAGGATCGGGAAACCTTTCCACTGATCTTCTATCGCGAAAACTGCGCGGACATGGCGCTCGACGAGGATGACGTCGACGAGGCATTCATCGCCTCCAGCCGCGCACTCGCGATCACCGGCACGCACTTTTCCACGCCTGGCGTACATGCCGCCAGCGTCAAGGCGCTGGGCTTCGCGCGCCGACATGGCGTGCGCACCGTGTTGGATATCGACTACCGTCCGGCGCTGTGGGGCCTGACCGGCCGCGGCGATGGCGAGACGCGCTTCATCGCCGATGCCGGCGTCACCGCGCATCTGCAGACGATCCTGCCCCGGTTCGACCTGATCGTCGGCACCGAGGAGGAATTCCAGATCGCCGGCGGCAGCCCCGACCTTATGGCTGCCCTGCGCACGGTCCGCGCGGTCACCGCGGGCACCCTGGTCGTGAAGCGCGGCGCGTTCGGCTGCAGCGTGATCGAGGACGCCGTGCCGGCCCACCTCGGGCAGGCACCGACCTACGGCGGCACGCGCGTGGAGGTGCTCAACGTGCTGGGCGCCGGCGATGCCTTCATGGCCGGCTTCCTGTACGGCTGGCTGCGCGGCGAGGGCATCGAGCGCAGTTGCCGATATGCCAACGCCTGCGGCGCCCTGGTGGTATCGCGGCACGGTTGCGCGCCGGCCATGCCGAGCCGCGCGGAGCTGGACTATTTTCTTGCCCACGACGAGCATCTGCAGCGGCCCGACGATGACAAGGAGCTGGCGCACCTGCATCGCGTGAGCGTGCCGCGCCGGGTCTGGAACGACCTGCACATTTTCGCCTTCGATCATCGCAGCCAGCTTTATGAGCTGGCCCGCGAATGCGGGGCGGATGAGTCGCGCCTGCCCCGGTTCAAGCAGTTGCTGGTCGACGCCGTAGCCCGCACGGAGCAGGAACTCGGCCTGCAACAGCGGGTGGGCGTGCTGATCGACCAACGCTACGGCCAGGATGCCTTGAACGCGGCCACCGGCCGCGGCTGGTGGATCGGCCGTCCGGTGGAAATGCCCGGCTCCAACCCGCTCGAGTTCGAATACGGCCGCTCGCTTGGCAGCCAGCTGCAGCACTGGCCGGCCGAGCACGTCGTCAAATGCCTGGTGCCGTTCGACCCCGACGGCACCCCGGAAACGCGGCTGGAACAGGAAACCCAGCTGCGCGCGTTGTACGACGCCGTGCTGCAGAGCGGCCACGAGCTGCTGCTGGAAGTGATTCCGCCAATCAACCCGCACGCTAACGGCACACCGGGTGGACGCATGCTGCGCGCCATGAAGCGCATCTACAACCTGGGGCTCCGTCCCGAATGGTGGAAGCTGGCGCCCCTGCCCGCGCCGGACTGGGCCGCGATCGATGCACTCATCGCCGAGCGCGATCCGTATTGCCGTGGCGTCGTGCTGCTCGGCCTCAATGCGCCGTTCGCCGAACTGGCCGAAGGCTTCCATGCCGCCGCGCGCAGCGCGAGTTGCCGCGGCTTCGCGGTCGGCCGGAGCCTGTTCCTGGAACCGGCACGTGCGTGGCTGCGTGGCGAGGTCGACGACGCCACGCTGGTGACGCAGGCGGCGCAGCAGTTCGCCGAACTCGCGGGACTCTGGCGACAGGCGCGCGAGGCACACGCGCGAGGCGATGGAGTCACGGCATGAGCGCCACCATACGATTGACCATGGCCCAGGCACTGGTGCGCTATCTCGTCGCGCAGCAAGTACGCGACGAAGAGAGCGGAGACCTGCTGCCTTTGTTTGCCGGTGTGTTCGCGATCTTCGGCCATGGCAACGTGGCCGGGCTCGGAGAAGCGCTGTACCGGCAGCGCGACCGGCTGCCGACGTATCGCGCGCACAACGAGCAGGCGATGGCCCATACCGCCATCGCCTACGCCAAGGCGCACATGCGGCGACGCATGATGGCGGTGACCACCTCGATCGGTCCCGGCGCCACCAACCTGCTCACCGCCGCCGCCCTGGCGCACGTCAACCGCTTGCCGGTGCTGCTGCTGCCGGGCGACACCTTCGTTTCGCGCGCGCCGGATCCGGTGCTGCAGCAGCTGGAGGATTTCGGCGACGGCACCGTGAGCGTCAACGACTGCTTCCGCACCGTGTCGCGCTACTTCGATCGCATCGTGCGCCCGGAACAGCTGCTCAGCGCCCTGCCTCGCGCCATGCATGTGTTGACCGATGCCGCGCTGTGCGGCCCAGTCACGCTGGCGCTGCCGCAGGACGTGCAGGCCGAAGCCTGGGACTGGCCCGCGAGCTTCTTCGCCGAACGTGTGCACGCATTCCGCAGCGTGCCGCCGGCTGGCGACGACGTGGCCGCGGCCGCACAAGCCTTGCGCGACGCCAGACGTCCGGTGCTGCTCGCCGGCGGCGGCGCGTTGTACGCCGGTGCCGGCACAGCGGTGCGCGAATTTGCCGAAGCGCACGGCGTACCGGTCGCCGAGACCCAGGCCGGCAAGGGCTTGCTGGCATGGCATCACCCGCTGCAACTGGGACCGGCTGGTGTCTGTGGCGCCAGTGCGGCCAATGATCTGCTGGCCGAGGCCGACCTCGTGCTGGCGATCGGCACGCGCCTGCAGGATTTCACCACCGGCTCCAGGGCGCTGTACCGCGCGGCGCGCATCGTCACCCTCAACGTCAACGGCTACGACGCGCTGAAAGGCGGCGACGTGCAGATCCTTGCCGATGCGCGGCTGGGCGTGGGCGCCCTGTCCGCCGCGCTCGGTCCGTGGTGTGCCGACGGCGCATGGCGCGAGCGCGCCGAGCGCGCCGCGGCCGCGTGGCGCGCCATCGTGGACGGCATCACCAGCCGGCGCGAACTCCCGGCCGGCACGTTGCCCTACGACGGCGAGATCATCGGTGCGGTGCAGCGTTCGCATGGCGACTCCGCGCGCACGGACATCGTGGTCGGCGCCGCGGGCACGCTGCCGGCCGAGCTGGAAAAACTGTGGCGTACCGAAACGCCAGGCGGCTACCACATGGAGTACGGCTACTCCTGCATGGGCTACGAGATCGCCGGCGGCCTTGGCGTAAAGATGGCCAAACCGGATCGCGAGGTGATCGTGATGCTCGGCGACGGCAGCTACCTGATGCTCAACGCCGAAATCGCCACGTCGGTGATGCTTGGCCACAAGCTGATCGTGGTGGTGCTGGACAACCGCGGCTATGGCTGCATCGATCGCCTGCAACAGGCGTGCGGCGGCGCGCCGTTCAACAACATGCTGGATGACTGCCGGCTGGACGATTGCCTGCACGGACCGGATGGCGCGCCGCGCATCGACTTCGCGGCGCACGCACGCGCCATGGGCGCCGAAGCCGAGCACGTGCGCAACATCGCCGAGCTGGAACAGGCGTTGCGCCGTGCCCGCGCCGCTACTCGCACCTATCTGATTGCCATCGACACCGACCATCGCCGCACTACCACCGAGGGCGGCTGCTGGTGGGACGTGGCCGTGCCCGAAGTGTCCGAGCGAGCGGACGTGCGCGCGGCACGTCGCCAGTACGAGGTAGCCAAGCAGCAACGACAGCCTGACGTACCGGCAGAGAAGACCCATGGCTAAGCATTTCGACGTAAAGATCGGCATCAACCCGATCAGCTGGAGCAACGACGACCTCCCTGCGCTCGGCGGCGAGACACCGCTGTCGACCGCGCTGACCGAAGGCCGTGCCATCGGCTACCAGGGCTTCGAGCTGGGCAACAAGTTTCCGCGCGAACCGGCAGCCCTGCGCGAGCTGATGGCCGGCTATGGCCTGGAGGTAGTGTCCGGCTGGTACTCGGGCCGGCTCGCGCGGCATTCGGTGGCGGAGGAAATCGCCGCAGTCGGCCCGCACCTGCGCCTGCTCGCCGAAAACGGCTGCCGAGTGATGGTGTACGGCGAAGTGGCCGATTCCATCCAGGGCGAGCCGTCGGTAGCGCTGTACAAGCGCCCGCGCTTCCGCGACGACGATGCCTTCCGGCGCTACGGCGAGCGGCTCACCGCATTCGGTCGTTACCTGCTGAAGCACGGCGTACGGCTGGCGTATCACCACCACATGGGTGCCTACGTGGAAGCACCCGACGACATCGACCATGTCATGGCGTACACCGGCGAGGAAGTCGGGCTGTTGTTCGACAGTGGTCACGCCTGCTTCGGCGGCGGCGACCCGCTGGACATCCTCGGCAAGCACGTCCGTCGCGTCTGCCATGTACATTGCAAGGATGTGCGCCCGGCCATGATCCGCCACGCGTTCAATCGGCAATGGAGCTTCCTCGACGCCGTGTTGAACGGCGTGTTCACCGTCCCCGGCGATGGCGCCATCGACTTCGCCGCGATCATCGATATTCTGCGCACGCATGATTACCAGGGCTGGCTGGTGGTCGAGGCGGAACAGGACCCGGCTGTCGCGCCCAGCTACGCCTATGCCGGCAAGGGCTATCGCACCCTGCGCGCACTGCTCGACGGTTCGCCGTCGCGGGAGGCCGCATGAGCTTGCTGGCGAAGGGACGGCCGCAGGGCCGCGAGATCGTCAAGGTCACGCCGGCGTCGGCGGGCTGGAAACACGTGGGCTTCGAGGCGTTCCGTCTCGCGCCGGGCGAAAGCCTGCGGCTGCTCCTGCCCGCCGGTCGCGAAGGCTGTCTGGTGGTATTGAGCGGCAGCGCCGACGTTCTTGCCGACGCGCAACGCTTCGAGCATTTGGGGGGCCGCCGGAGCGTGTTTGACGAATGTTCGCCCGATGCCGTCTACGCACCGCCCGGCACGCAGTTCGAGATCACGGCGCACGACGCCGTGGAGCTGGCGCTGGCCACCGCGCCGGCCGGCGGCCGCTGGCCGGTCCGCCTGATTCCCGCGGCCGGCATGCAACGCTCGACCCGCGGCCAGGGCAGCAATACGCGCTACGTCTGCGACATCCTCCCGCAAACCGAGCCGGCCGAATCGTTGCTGGTGGTGGAGGTGGTCACGCCGGCGGCGCACTCCTCCAGCTACCCGCCGCACAAGCACGACACCGACAACCTGCCCTCCGAAAGCGCACTGGAGGAAACCTACTACCACCGCATCGACCCGCCGCAGGGCTTCGCCTTCCAGCGCGTGTACACCGACGCGCGCGACCTGGACGAATCGATGGCGGTCGGCGATCACGACGTGGTGATGGTGCCGCGCGGCTACCACCCGGTGGTGATGCCGCACGGCTATCGCGGCTACTACCTCAACGTAATGGCCGGTCCCCGCCGCGAATGGCACTTCAAGAACGACCCGGCGCACGACTGGTTGATGTCGCGCTGAACGACCGCACCGAGGAATACGAAAATGTCCGTACACACTTCCGAACGCACTTCGATCAAGACGATCGGCCACTACGTCGGCGGCCGCCATCTCAGCGGCAGCGGCGCCAGCGTGCCTTCCTACGATCCCGCCAGCGGTGCGCAGACCGGTGCGGTGGCGCTGGCCACGCCGGGCGAGGTGGATGCCGCCGTCAAAGCCGCGGAGGCCGCGTTCCCCGCGTGGGCGCAGACGCCGCCGTTGAAGCGGGCGCGCGTGATGTTCCGTTTCAAGGAACTGCTCGAGCGTGACATGCACAAACTCGCCACCGTGATCACCCGCGAGCACGGCAAAGTGGTCTCCGACGCCCGCGGCGAACTGGTGCGCGGTATGGAAGTGGTCGAGTACGCCTGCGGCATTCCCGAACTGCTTAAGGGCGATTACACCGAGCAGATCGCCAACGGCATCGACGCCTGGACCATGCGCCAGCCGCTGGGCGTCTGCGTCGGCATCACGCCGTTCAATTTCCCAGCGATGGTACCGATGTGGATGTTCCCGATGGCGATCGCCTGCGGCAACTGCTTCGTGCTCAAGCCGTCCGAACGCGATCCCGGCATGAGTTTGCTGCTGGCCGAACTGCTCAAGGAGGCGGGCCTGCCGGACGGCGTCTTCAACGTGGTGCAGGGCGACAAGGGCGCCGTCGATGCGTTGCTGGATCACCCCGGCGTGCGCGCCGTAAGCTTCGTCGGCTCCACACCGGTCGCCGAATACATCTACGCGCGCGGCGCGGCAAACGGCAAGCGCGTGCAGGCGCTGGGCGGCGCCAAGAATCACATGGTGGTGATGCCGGACGCCGACCTGGACAAGGCGGCCGACGCGCTGATCGGCGCCGGCTACGGCGCGGCGGGCGAGCGTTGCATGGCGATCTCGGTGGTGGTGGCGGTCGGTGACGCGACGGCCGATGCGCTGGTCGAACGGCTGGCACCGAAGGTGCGTGCTCTGCGCATCGGCGACGGCATGGACGAGCAGGTCGAGATGGGGCCGCTGATTACCGCCGAGCACCGCGAACGAGTCGCCAGCTACATCGACGACGGCGTCGCCGCCGGCGCCGAGCTGGTGGTCGACGGGCGCGGCTGCCGCGTGGCCGGTCGCGAAAACGGCTACTTCCTGGGCGGCACGCTGTTCGACCGCGTGACCCCCGGCATGCGCATCTACCGTGACGAGATTTTCGGGCCGGTGCTGTGCATCGTGCGGGTGCCGGATTTCGCCAGCGCGCTCAGGCTCGTCGACGAAAACGAATACGGCAACGGCACGTCGATCTTCACCCGTGACGGCCACGCGGCACGCGAGTTCGCCCATCGCGTGCAGGTCGGCATGATCGGCATCAACATACCCATTCCGGTGCCCATGGCGTTCCACAGCTTCGGCGGCTGGAAGAAGAGCCTGCTGGGCGACCACCACGCCCACGGCACCGAAGCTGTGCGCTTCTACACCCGCCAGAAGGCGGTCACACAACGCTGGCTGGTCGACGCCGCCAGCCTCGGCGCGCAGTTCGCCATGCCGACCCACTGACCTTGCTCAACATGGTTTTCATGCGCTCAGGCGGCATCGGTCATCGTCTCGTCATCAACAGAAGTTAATTTCCACCATATCTGTTTTGTGCAATGCAAGTTGCAAATGCATGCGGACGCCCGCATCCTTGCTCCGCCGACGCGGCACCGTTACGGGGATCCCGGTGCGATCACGTTGGTGCAGTGCCCTTTTCTGTCGTCGATTTGCGTATGGGGGAGAGCGTGAATGGTCACCCGCAGACAGTTCCTGCAAGGCGCGACCTCACTGGCGTTGCTTGGCGGCCGGCCAGGCCTGCAGGCGGTTTTCGCTGCCACCGCTGACCGGACGTCCTCCGTGGTCAAAGGCGGCGCGCAGGCAGTCGACGGATGGGTCCGCTACGTCGATGTATTCACCGGCACCGGTGGGCATGGGCACACCTATCCGGGCGCCTCGCTGCCGTTTGGCATGGTGCAGCTCAGCCCCGACACCCACGACAGCGGATGGGATGCCAGCTCGGGTTATCACCAGGGCGACGGCTCGATCATGGGTTTTTCGCACACCCATCTCAGCGGCACGGGTATTGGCGACATGCTCGACGTGCTGCTGATGCCCACGCAGGGTCCGGTACGGCTGCAGCCGGGCAGCCGCGGTCTGCCGAACGAAAACTACCATTCAAAGCACGACGGCGTGTCGAGCACCGCGCCACTGCTGTCGCCGGACAACGACGTCCATCCTGGGCATGGCTATCGGTCGCGCTACGAACGTGCTTCGGAGCGCGCGCAGCCAGGCTACTACCGGGTACGCCTGACCGATCACGACATTCTCGCCGAGCTGACGGCCACGTTGCGTGCGGGCCTGCATCGCTACACCTTCCAGCGGCCCGGCGCCGGGCATCTACTGCTGGATCTCGCCCACGGCTATCACACCGATCCGGCGCAGCCTGCCAAGGTCACCGAGGCCGAGTTGCGGGTGGTAGGCAACGACACCGTGGTCGGCAGCCGTCGGGTGCACGAATGGGCGCAGGGTCGACACCTCTACTTTGCGATGAAGCTGTCGCGCCCATTCAAGCATGCCGCACTGTATGTCGACGACAAGCGCCTGCCCCGCTCCGCGCATGCAGCGAAGGGCAACAAGCTCAAGGCCGCGCTGCATTACGCCGATGCCGGCCGGGCGCCGCTGCTGGTGAAGGTCGGCATCTCGGCGGTGGATACCGACGGTGCACTGCGCAACCTGCAGGCGGAAATACCCGGCTGGGATTTCGAGCAGGTGCAGCACGCCGCCGCGGCCAGCTGGGAGCGTGAACTGGGCCGCATCCGCGTGCAAACCGCGTCCGAAACGGTGCTGCGAACCTTCTACAGCGCGCTGTACCACACCATGCTGGCACCGACCTTGTTCAGCGACGTCGATGGGCGCTATCGCGGCATGGATCAGGCCGTGCACCCACTGCCGGAAGGGCAGCACAACTACAGCACCTATTCGCTGTGGGACACCTATCGTGCGCAGCATCCGCTGCTCACCCTGTACCAGTCCGAGCGCGTGCCGGACCTGGTCAACGGCCTGGTGCGGATGGCCGCCGAAAGCCCGGAGGGACCTCCGGTGTGGCCGCTGCAAGGCGTGGAGACCGGCTGCATGATCGGCTACCACTCCGCCGTGGTGCTGGCCGAGGCGCACGCCAAGGGTTTCCAGGGCATCGATTACGCGCGTGCCTGGCCGGTATTCCGCAAACGCGCGATGGATGACGACTATCGCGGCCTGCCGCACTACCGCCAGCTGGGCTACATCCCCAGCGACAAGGAAAGCGAAGCCGTCAGCAAGACCCTGGAGTACGCCTACGACGACTGGGCCATGGCGCATCTCGCCGAGGCTGCCGGCGCGCACGCGGACGCCGAGCAACTGCGCCAGCGCTCGCGCAACTATCGCCACCTGTTCGATCCCGAGCACTCGTTCATGCGTCCGCGCGGCAGCGGCGGCGCGTGGCTGGAACCGTTCGATCCGCGCGGCATGGGTCACTCGAAGCAATGGCGCGACTTCACCGAATCCAACGCCTGGCAGGCCACCTTCCTCAACCAGCACGACCTGTATGCCTACATGCGCCTGTTCGGTGGCGAAGGCGCCTTCGAGCGCAAGCTGGACGAACTGTTCAACGCGGATCCCGGCTTGCCTGCCGATGCGCCGGCGGACATCGCCGGCATGGTCGGCCAGTACGCCCATGGCAACGAACCGAGCCATCACATGGCCTATCTGTATGCCTACGCAGGGGCGCACCACAAGACCCAGGCGCGCGTGCGCATGCTGCTGGACACCATGTACAGCGCAGCACCGGACGGCTTCGCCGGCAACGAGGATTGCGGCCAGGTGAGTGCGTGGTACGTGATGAGCGCACTGGGCCTGTACGCGGTCGATCCGGTCAGCGCCCACTACGTGTTCGGCAGCCCGCTGCTGGACCACGCTGACATCGATGTCGGCCAGGGTCGCGTGCTTACGGTGGAGAGCCGGGGCAACGGGCCGAACCGCCCGTACATCCAGTCGATCTCGTGGAACGGCCGGCCATGGACGCGCAGCTGGATCAGCCACGCCGAACTGAGCGCCGGCGGCACCTTGTCGTTCGACATGGGCGCGGAGCCGAACGAGCGCTTCGGCGCCGCGCTGGCCGACCGGCCGCCGTCGTTCGGCAGCGCGCCAGGCTGATGCCGATGCAAGCACACGCACTCCCGCTTCTGTCACACCGACGCCATCGGTCGGAACAACCATGGCGTCGTGAGCTTCAACGCACGTCACTCGCTCCATCTGTCTCGTGTCCACACGTCGAGCCGTCCCAACAATCCCACCGGAGATTCGCGATGCGTCCCCAAACCATCAGCCGTGCGATTCGCACTGCCTTGCTCGGCAGCATGCTGCTAGCCGGCGCCGCGCCTGCTTTCGCCCAGGACAGCAGTACCCCTGACTCGAACGCGGCGGCTTCCAGCGCCGACAAGACCAAGGCCAAGACGCTCAACGGTGTGGTCGTCACCGCACGTTCAGGTGTGGAGACGCGCACCAAGGCCGAGACCAGCTACTCGATCACCACGATCGACGAGGATCGGCTGCGCATGCAGGCGCCCACCTCCGTCACCGAGGCGATGAAGTCAGTGCCCGGCTTCTGGGTCGAAGCCTCCGGCGGCGAGGCCAGTGGCAACATCCGCGCGCGCGGCATCCCGGTCGACGGTTTCGGCTCGGTGACCCTGCTCGAAGACGGCATCCCGGTGCAGCACGATCCGGCACTGGGTTACCTCAACGCCGATCAGGCGTTCCGCCTGGACGAGACGATCGAGCGGATCGAAGTGGTGCGCGGCGGCCCGTCGTCGGTGTTCTATTCGAACGCACCGGCGGGTGCGATCAACTTCATCCCGCGCCGGGTCGGCGACACGCCGGACGGCCTGTTCAAGTACACCGTCGGCGATTACGGGCTGAACCGCGCCGACTTCTGGTACGGCACCCCGGTCGGCAATGGCTGGAAGCTCGGCGTGGGTGGCTTCTATCGCGTCGACGACGGCATCCGCGACCCGGGCTTCCACGCGAACGACGGCGGCCAGGTGCGGGTCAACCTGTCGAAGGATTTCGAGCACGGCCGCTTCAGCGTCGACTACAAGCACATGGACGACAACGTCGCGCTGTACCTGGGCATCCCGATGCGTACCTATCCGAACGGCAAGATCAAGGCGGTGCCCGGCTTCGACGGCAACTTCGGCACGCTGGCCGGTCCGGAGACCGAGCACGTGATGATGAAGGAAGGCGACGGCAGCCTGTACGACTTCGACAACAGCGAGGGCACGCACGTGAAGCGCGACCAGCTGACCCTGAAGTTCGACCATGACCTCGGTGCGGGCTGGAAGCTGGCCGAGTCGATGCGCTACGACGACACCAAGACCCAGCGCAACGGCATGTTCCCCAACACGCTGATGAGCGCCGACAGCTTCCTGACCTCGGCGGCGAACCGCGCCGCGTGGCAACCGTACTTGCCGGCCGGCACCGCCGGCGTGCAGCTGCGCTATGCGAACAACCCCTCGCAGGTGTTCGACAACAAGAACCAGAACGGCAACGGACTGATGGTGATCGGCGGCCTGCGCGGCGTCACCATGCCGCTTCAGGAATTCATCAACGACACGCGGCTGCTGCGCAAGTTCGACATCGGCGGGCAGACCCACGACATCTCGCTGGGCTACTACTACGCCCACTTCAACCAGGGCTTCGGCCGCTATTCCTCCACCGCATTGCTCGACGTGCGGAACAATGCAAAGCTGCTCGATCTGGTGGCGGTGGACGCCAACGGCAACCCGCTGGGGACGCTGACCGACCATGGCATCTACCACTACGGCTACGAGTGGGAGAACGCCAACGGCAGCTCGGCGACGAATGCGCTCTACCTGTCCGACGAGTGGCAGGTCACCGACGCGCTGCGCATCGATGGCGGCGTGCGCTCGGAGCACGTAAACACCAAGGGCTGGGTCGAGCAGAAGCAGACGCTGAACCAGGGCACGCTGCCCACGTCGTCCATCTCGGCCGGCACCGGCCAGACCGTGTCCTACGACCACACCTTCCACAAGCTGGGCTGGACGCTGGGCACGAACTACCAGTTTTCCGAGCGCTCGGGCGTATTTGCGCGCTGGACCTCGGCGTTCCGCTTGCCCAACCTGAGCAGCTACATCACCAACCCAGCCGCCAAGCCGATCATCCAGACCATGAAGCTGGGCGAAGCCGGCTACAAGTTCTCCAACCGCTGGCTCGATCTCTACGCCACTGCGTTCTACACCAAGTACGACAACGTCGGCTTCAACAACTACGTGTTCGACCCCAACAACGGCACGTCGACCGCGCAGCAGGGCTATGCCACCACGAAGACCACCGGCATCGAGCTGGAAAGCACCTGGTTTCCGGTGGACTGGTTCGACGTGCAGGTCACCGCCACCTGGGAGGACCCGCAGTACAAGGGCCTGAGCTACACCGACAAGAGCAGCACCGGCCCGGTACTGCGCAACTACACCGGCAACCAGCTGATCCGCGTGCCGAAGACGAGCTTCCGCGTAGTGCCCGGACTGAACCTGCTGGACGGCAAGCTACGCCTGCAGCTGGCCTACGAGCGCGAGGGCGCGCGCTTCGTCGACACGGCCAACTCGGTGCGGCTGCCGGCATACAACGTGCTCGGCGCCAGTGCGCGCTACGACGTGTCGCAGGCGTTCTCGCTGTACTTCTATGCGGACAACATCAACAACTCGCTAGGTCTCACCGAGGGCAACCCGCGTGCGGGGGAACTGCAAAGTGCGGATGCAGGGGCAAACACCTTCATCGCCCGACCGTTGCTGGGCCGCGCTTATCGCGCCGCCGTCATGTACCGGTTCTGAGGGTTTGGCCGGGCGGCAAACCGCCCGGCCAGTCCGGTCCGCATGAAAAAGACGAATCGCCCCCATCGATATATCCTCGCTTTCGCCCTCATGCTGCTGCCGTGGGCGCCGGTGCTGGCGGCCTGCGACTTGGAAGTACCCGCACGCGGCTGCGATCCGGTCTCGCTGGACAGCACGCTGCACATGAACGACCTGCAGGCCGTCGGCACTCACAACAGCTACAAGCAGCCGATGCCGCCGGCCGAACTGGCCGCGCATCGCGCCCGCGACCCGAGGGCCGACGGCATCGACTATGGCCATCGCCCGCTCGGCGAGCAGCTCGACCGCGGCGCACGCACGCTGGAACTGGACGTCTATTACGACCCCCACGGCGGCTATTACACGCATCCGCCAGGCGCCTTGCGCAAGGGCTACACACGTTCGCCGTGGTCGCCCGTCGCAACCCGGCAGATGCAGCAGCCGGGCTTCAAGGTGATGCACATGGCGGACATCGATTTCCGCAGCAGCTGCCAGACCTTCGTCACCTGCCTGATGATCATCCACGACTGGTCGCGCAGGCATCCGCGGCACGTGCCGATCATGCTGCTGATCAATGCGAAGGACGGTCGCAGCGGCCCCGGCGCCGTCACCCCGCTACGCTTTACCGAGGCCGCGTTCGATGCGCTGGATGCGGAGATCCGCACGGTGCTCGGCGCCGCTGACCTGGTCACGCCGGATGACGTGCAGGGCGACTACCCCACCCTGCGCGAGGCCGTGCGGGCCGGGCGCTGGCCGACCCTGGGCGCCGCGCGCGGCAAGGAGTTCTTCGTGCTCGACGAGGACCCGCCCAAGGTTGCGCTGTATCGCGGCGCGCGGCATTCGCTGGAGGGCCGGGTGATGTTCATCAACACGGATGAGGCCTCGCCCGCCGCAGCCTACCTGACCTTGAACGATCCGCAGGCCGAGGCCGCGCGGATCGGCCGCGACGTCGCGGCCGGCTACATGATCCGCACCCGCGCCGACGCGAATACCGTCGAGGCGCGGCGCAACGACCCGCGCCGGCGTGAGGCCGCCTTCGCCAGCGGCGCGCAATACATCTCCACCGATTATCTATGGCCCGACCCCCGCTTCGGCGACTACCGCGTGCAACTGCCCGGCGGCGAGGCGGCACGTTGCAATCCGCTGCGCGCTCCTAGATGCCATGCCGCTGCCGCAGGGAAGCACCCATGAGCTTGCGCCATCGGCTTGGCCGTCTTCTGGTCGGCCTGCTCGTGGCCGGCCTGATGCCACTGCCCTGGGCCGCGCACGCGACCGGCGTGCAGGCCACGCAGGAAAAACCCGACCTGGTGCTGCGTGGCACGCTGGACGGGGCCGACCACCAGACCTACCGCACGCTGCCGTTCGACGTGCCCGCGGGGACACGTCGCATTACGGTGCAGTTCGATTACAACGGCCACGACGACGAACACACGACGATCGATCTGGGCCTGCTCGGGCCGGACGGTTTTCGCGGGAAGGATGGCTTTCGTGGCTGGAGCGGCGGCTCGAAGATGTTGTTCACCGTGTCCGCCACGGACGCTACCCCCGCGTACTTGCCCGGACCGATCGACCCGGGTCGCTGGACCTTGCTGCTGGGCATCCCGAACATTCGCAAACATAGCCTCGCGCACTACACCGCCAAGCTGTGGTTTGGCCGTCCAAACGATCCCGCGTGGGAACCGGCCGTGCTGAATCCGCCGTTGCGCCGGGACGCCGGCTGGTATCGCGGCGACCTGCACATGCACACCGCGCACAGCGACGGCAGTTGCGCCAGCCAGAGCGGGCACGAGGTGCCCTGTCCCTTGTTCCTCACCGTCCAGGATGCGGTCGGCCGGGGGCTGGATTTCATCGCGATCACCGATCACAACACCGTGTCGCAGGCCAACGCGATGCGCGAGCTGCAGCCGTACTTCGATCGACTGCTGCTGATCCCCGCGCGCGAATTGACCACGTTCCAGGGCCACGCGAATCTGTTCGGTACTACCGCGCCGGTGGATTTTCGCGTCGACGGCAAGCAGGACTGGAATGCCTTGCTGCAGCAGGTCGCACCCTTGCACGGGCTGATCTCGATCAACCATCCGATCCGGCCGGACGACGAAACCTGCATGGGCTGCGGTTGGGTGCCCAAGGGCGGCGTGGATCTGCACAAGGTGCAGGCGATCGAGGCCGTCAACGGGATCGACGCCGTCTTGCCGGACTCCGGCATTTCGTTCTGGCAAAGCCTGCTCGATCAGGGCTATCGGCTTACCGCCATCGGCGGCAGCGACAACCACGACGCCAGGCGCGCGCTGGCGTTACCGGACGCCAGCGTGGTCGGCACGCCCACCACCGTGGTGCACGCCGGCGACCTGTCCATGCAATCCATCCTCGCGGCCATTCGTGCCGGCCATGTGTTCATCGATGTGCAGGGCAGTCGCGACCACCTGCTGGATCTGACCGCACGCAGCGGAAACCGGACGGCGGAGATGGGCGACGCACTGGCCGTTCCGGCAGGCGGCACCGTGCGCTTCACGGTCAACGTCACGGCGCCTGCCGGCGGCGCGATCGAGATCATCGAGGACGGCAAGGTCATCCATCCCGGCGCCGACCTGACACTCCACCTTGGGCATCAGTCCGTCTCCTTTGACTGGACCAGCGACGGCAAGCGCCATTGGTTGCGTGCCAGCGTGCGTGGCGCAGCCCATCAACCGTTGCTCGTGGGCAACCCGATCTACATCAATGGCGACTGAGCCCGATCGCTGTATTCCGGGGATCGCCCGGAACCGTCCGGAGCGCAGCCAGGAAACGGCAGCGATGCCGCTCGCCCGGCCGTCCCGCGCCGCACTCGTTGGCGCGGCGGTCCCGGGCCGCCATCGCACGCCGCGCTGCCTGCGTCCTCAGGCACGAACCATGGGGGTTTATCGATGACGCGTTCCATCCTCTGCTTTGGCGAGGCCCTGATCGATCTGCATGCCGGGGAATTCGACGAGCGGGGCTTTGCGCAGCAGCTCCGGCCGTTCGCCGGCGGCGCACCGGCCAACACTGCCGTGGCGGTCGCGCGACTCGGCGGCCATGCCCGTTTCGCCGGCATGCTTTCGCAGGACCGCTTCGGCGATTTTCTGCTCGACAGCTTGCAACAGGCGGGCGTCGATACCGCGGACGTGGCCCGTACCGATGCCGCCAACACGGCGCTCGCCTTCATCACGCTGGATGCGCGCGGCGAACGCAGTTTCAGCTTCTACCGTCCACCGGCTGCCGATCTGCTGTTTCGCGCCGGGCACTTCCGGAATGACGCGTTCGAGGACACCGCGGCCTTCCACGCCTGCTCCAATAGCCTGACCGATCCGGAGCTGGCCGCCGTGACCCTGGAGGGCATGCGGCGCGCGCGCCGTGCCGGCACGCTGGTCAGTTTCGACCTGAACCTGCGCCCGGCGTTGTGGCCGCGCGACAGCGAGCCACGCGAGTGGTCCTGGCCGGCACTGCACCTGGCGGACGTCGTGAAATTGAGCGCCGAGGAGTTCGCCTGGCTCGCCGATGAGGGCGAGAATGCAGCGCTGGATCGGCTGTGGCGCGGTTCCACGCGGCTGCTGATCGTGACCGACGCCGCGCAACCGCTGCGCTGGTTCCATCCCGACGCCAAAGGCGAGTTGCCCAGCTACCGCGTCGATGCGGTGGACAGCACCGGCGCGGGCGATGCCTTCGTGGGCGGCTTGCTGCATCAGCTCGCCGGACAGGACGTCCGTGCCGCGGACCTTGATCGCTGGGTGGGCACCCTGTCGGGGCTGCAAGCCGCCCTGCGCCATGCCAGTGCCTGTGGTGCGCTGGCGGTGACGCGGCGTGGATCCTTTGCGGCGATGCCCGATGCCGCCGGGGTGGCCCGTTTCATGAAAGTGCAGGCATGACGACACCGGCGATCCCGAACTTCCGCCGCGACGCCTCAACGCGCGACCCCATCGCGACACCGCCAGGCGCGACAATGCATGCGGCTGCCTCACAGTCACTAAGGAGCTGCTCCGATGCGTAACAAGGTAGTCCGTACTCTCTCGATCAGCGGCCTTCTATTTGCGCTGATCCTGCCCACGGTGGCCTTCGCCTCCGCTGCGCCGACGACGCCGGTCGACTGGGTCAATCCCTATATCGGCACCGCCGGGAGCGGCTCCGAATACGGCGGCACCATGCCGCTGGCGACCACCCCTTTCGGCATGACCAACTGGACTCCACAGACCCGGCAGAACCGTGTCAGCGTCAGCTCGTACAATTACGCAGACACGCATATCCAGGGTTTCATCGGCACCCATCAGGCCGCCATCTGGATGGGCGACTACGGTTACGTCACCCTGATGCCGGAACTCGACGGGCTCCGCTACGCGCCCGAGGCGCGGCAGCTGCCGTTCTCGCGCAGGGACGAGGTGGCCACACCATACGGCTACGCGGTGACGATGGACGCAGGGAATGGCCGCAAGATTCGCGCAGAGATGACTGCGACCGATCATTGCGGCTACCTGCGCTTCGACTTTCCGGCGACATCCCGGCCCGGCGTGCTTATCGAGGCGACCCGTCCGGGCATTCACGGCTACGTCGAGGTCGACGTGCTGAAGCGTGAGGTCCGTGGCTACAACCCCGACCGCCAGGACGCCGTCCTCGGGCCGCTGAAACTGGCCCGGTTCAAGGGCTATTTCGTGGTGCGCTTCAAGCAGGCGTTTTCGGCGCAGAGCGTCTACGAGGGTGTGCTGGTGCGGCCGGGCGACCTGCGGGTCGAGGGTGACAACGTCGGGGCCTTCGTGTCCTTCGCTACGCCCTCGAGGCAACCGGTCGAGGCGCAGGTCGGCACCTCGTTCATCAGTCTGGCGCAGGCCCGGGCGAACCTCGATGCGGAGTTGCCGACCTGGAATTTCGAGGCGACGCGCGATGCGCTCAAGGCGGCCTGGAACCAGCAGCTGGGCAGGGTCGACATCGATGGCGCGGATGCGCCGCAGCGACGGGTCTTCTACACGGCGCTCTATCACGCGCTGCTGTATCCGCGGCTGTTCTCCGAGCACGGGCATTACTACAGCGCGTTCGACGACAAGGTGCATGCGGGCGTCTCCTACACCGACTATTCGATCTGGGATACCTTCCGCGCCGAGAACAGCTTGCTGACCCTGTTCGCGCCCGAGCGCATCGACGATATGGTCAAGGCGCTGCTGCAGGATGCCGACGAGGGTGGCTGGATGCCCAAGTGGCCCAATCCGTCCTACACCAACATCATGATCGGCACCCATGCCGATTCACTGGTCGCCGAAGCGATCGCCAAGGGCTTCAAGGGTTTCGATTGGCAACGCGCCTACGCGGCCGTGCGCAAGGACGCCACCACGCCGCCGGAGGGCGACACCACACGGCGCTGGTTCGATCGCGAGCCGCATACGCCGTATGAGGCACGCGCGGGCCTGAGCTATGCCCTGAAGCTGGGCTATGTCCCTGCCGACAAGGTGGCCGAATCGGTATCGCGCACGCTGGAGGATGCCTACGATGACTACGCGGTGGCCCAGGTGGCTCAGGCCACCGGGCATGCGCAGGACCACGCGCACTTCCTCAAGCGCTCACTGGATTACCGCAAGCTGTTCAATCCGACTCGTGGCTTCATGCAGGCCAGGAACGCCGACGGCTCCTGGGCCTCGCCCGACGAGGGATGGACCGAGGGCGACCAGTGGGTTTATCTGTTCGCCGCGCTGCATGACGTCCCCGGCACCGTGGCACTGCTGGGCGGGCCGGCCGCTGCCGAGGCGAAGCTGGACGCGCATTTCAACGGCGGCCACAACCACCACGACAACGAACCCAGCCACCACTACGGCTACCTGTACGACTTCGTCGGCGCGCCATGGAAGACGCAGGCGCGGGTGCGCCAGATCGCCGGTGACGCTTACTCGGACACCCCCACCGGCATCCTCGGCAACGAGGACTGCGGCCAGATGTCCGCCTGGTATGTATTCACCGCCATGGGCTTCTACCCGCTCAATCCGGCCTCCGCCGACTACATGATCGGCAGCCCGCTGTTCAGCCGCGTCACGCTGCGTCTGGCGAACGGCAAGACCTTCACGGTGAACGCGAAGGGCAACTCCCCCGGCAACGTCTACATCCAGTCGGCCACGCTCAACGGCAAGCCGCTCGACGCCCCCATGATCCGCTACCCGCAGATCATGGCCGGCGGCACGCTGGACTTCGTGATGGGCCCGCGGCCGTCGCGCTGGGCGGCGGATTGGCGACCGCAGGCCATCGTGGCCGATGCCAAGCCATGATGAAGACACGCATGCCGCCATCGTGCGCAAGGACGCCGCCGGCTTGGATCCCCGCGGTCTTCGCACGTCGGTGGGTTGCTACACTTGCCACGCACCGCACTCACCCGGCGACTTAATCCATGAGCAGTCAGAAGACAGTCGACGAACTGTTGCTGAGCATCGCGCGCGACTTCGAAACATTGCCGCACCAGCTGCAGAACATCGCCAGCTACCTCGAGCAGCAGCGCGCGAACATCATGGTCCAGCGCATCAGCGAGGTGGCCGAGGGCAGCGGCGTGCATCCCTCGGCAGTGGTGCGCTTCGCCAAGCGTTTCGGTTTTTCCGGTTTCCGCGAACTGCAGTCGGTATTCCGCAGCAACTACACCGAGACGGTCACGCCGACGCGCAGCTACCAGCAACGGGTGCGCCAGGTCATCGCGGATGGCAAGCAGGCGATGGGATCCGCCCAGATCGCGCGCCGGTTCATCGACGCAAGTCGCGCGGGGCTGGATGAATTGGCCGGGACATTCGACAGCAAGCAGTTCAACACCGCGGTCGATCTGCTGGTGAAGGCCGAAAACATCTATGTAGTGGCGGTGCGCCGTACCTTCAGCATCGCCACCTACATCGTCTATGCCTTGCAACACACCCACAAGCGGGTGCATCTGGTGAGCGGCCTGGGCGGCATGTACCGCGAACAGATACGCAGCATCGGCAAGAACGACGTACTCATCGCGATCAGCTTCCCTCCGTATGGCAGGGAAACGCTTTATTGCAGTCGCGTCGCCCAACAGCACAAGGCCCATGTGCTGGCCATCACCGACAGCGCGCTCGGTCCGCTGGGTCGCGAGGCCCGCGTGACGCTGAAGGTGAGCGAAGGCAGTGCGTTTGGCTTTCGCGGGCTGACCAGCACGATCTGCCTGTGCCAGTCCCTGTTCGTGGCGCTGGCTTACAAGCTCGAACTCAAGGTCGAGGAAACCACGCACCATGGCGGATACGATGATTGAACACATGGACGTTGCCGTGTTTGGCGCCGGACGCATCGGCACCATCCACGCCGGCAATCTCGCGCGCCATGCCCGCGCGCGGCTGCGTTACGTGGCGGACGTGAATGCGGCGGCCGCCCAGACGCTGGCCGAACGACACGGCGCGCGGACCTCGTCGGTGGAGGACGCGCTGGCCGATCCGGCCGTGCGCGCGGTGATGATCTGCTCGAGCACGGACACGCACGCGGACCTGATCCTGCGTGCCGCCGCGGCGGGCAAGGCGATCTTCTGCGAAAAACCCGTCGACCTCGACGTCGAGCGCGCACGCGCGTGCGCGGCCGCCGTGCGCAAGACGGGCGTGACCTGCATGATCGGTTTCCAGCGGCGCTTCGACCCCACCTTCGCCGCGCTCAAGCAGCGGCTGGATGCCGGCGAGATCGGCGTTCCGGAAATGCTGGTCATCACCAGCCGCGATCCGGCGCCGCCACCCGCCAGCTACATCGCGCATTCCGGCGGCGTGTTCAAGGACATGCTGATCCACGACTTCGACATCTTCCGCTGGATCCTCGGCGGCGAAGCGGTCAGCGTCCATGCCACCGGCGGCTGTCCCGGCCTGCCCGACATCGCCGCGGCCGGCGATCTGTCGCACACCGCCGTGACGCTGCGTACGAGCACCGGCGCACTGTGCCAGATCAACACCTCGCGCCGCGCAGCCTACGGCTACGACCAGCGCTTCGAAGTGCTGGGCAGCCGCGGCCTGCTGCAGGCCGGCAACGTGCGTCCGACCCAGGTGACCGCCTGGAGCGAGCAGTCGATCAGCAGCGACAAGCCCGAGGCCTTCTTCCTGGAGCGTTACCGCGATGCCTACGCGCTGGAGATCGAGCACTTCCTCGATGCACTGAGCAATGGCACGCCCGTGCGCACCACGATCGAGGACGGGATCAAGGCGCTGGAGCTGGCCGAGCTGGCGACGCAGTCCTGGCGTGAGGGTCGGGCGTTGAGCATCGCCTGACGGTCCGCGCTGCCAAGCTGCGCGACTGACCCAAAGCGAATGCTCCGGGTATGAGTGCTCCTTCGTGCAAACCGAGGATCGGCCCTCCCATTCTTAAAGAGGGTGGCTTCACATCAGCGAGGGGTCTGAAGGGCAGAGGCTTCCCAGTTGATCCTGTAACGATGTTGTGCGCCGAACATCTTGTCTGGTGTGAAGAACGTCCTCAGTGCAATTGGCATCAGGATGTGCATCAACGCTTTCGCCAATGGCCCGGACGCCTTCTGGCTGTTGGACTTGGCGGCCTTGGCAGCCACTCCTTCAACACGTTCTCGACGTAGCTGTTCGTAACATTCAAAAGCGTCGGAAGGCCTCGGCAAGTCACGCAAGCAACGTGCAAGTTGGATAGCGCTTTCGATCGCGAGCGAAGCGCCCTGCCCGGAACTGGATGACGGTGCGTGCACAGCGTCGCCAACCAGCACCATTCTTTCGCTGTGCCAGCGTGGAACTGGCGGCATCATCTCACTCGCGCCCGTGACGACGAGCTGCTCCGGATCGGCATGTCGTAGCAGTGATTGCGCGGGTTGGTCGTCGCGGCAAAGATTGCGCAGACGATCCAGCCATTGGGAAGCAGGTACCTTGCGGACCTGCTCCGATGTCAGTGGCGCGTCGTGCGGAAGAGCGCTGAACCAGCAAATGCCCAGGTTGGGGTCTAGCCAATAGCCGAGAAAGGCGCGCTTGCCAAAAACAAAGGTCATCGTGTCAGAGGACGCGTCAATCGTTCCGCGTGGTGCAACGCCGCCAAACCCAAGGTGCCCCGTGTACTGAGGTGACGGGGCATGCGGATCGATCAATTCGCGCACGGTGGAACGGATGCCATCCGCTCCGATCAAGATGTCGCCGCTGGCGTGGCTGCCGTCGGCGAACTGCACATGAACGCATTCGGGCGTCTCCGCTGCCCTGATCAATCGCTTTCCGTACACGATCGGTATGCCGGCATTCTCGACCGCCTTGCCGAGCGCCTTGCAGAGATCGGACCGCCATACCACGCGACCGGGTTGCATGCCTTCCAGCCCGCTGAAGCGGCACAACAGCTTTCCACGACTGTCAGCTACGGCCATGTGCGAAACCGGCCGGCCAACGGCCTGCAACTCGGGATCTACGCCAATGATTTTCAGTGCTTCGAGGCCATTGGGTGCCAGCATCATGCCTGCGCCCACGCCATCCGCGGCAACGGGATACGACTCGTAGATCGTGGAACGAATGCCGGCTTTTCCCAGTGCCAATGCCACGGCCGGGCCGGCAATGCCGCCCCCTATGACTAGTGCATATCTTGCGGCTGCCATGTGTTTACCCCCCCAAGGTCATAATATGACTATATATAGACATAAAATGACTAACGATGCAAGATGCCCCCATGTTGGCTTCAGGCTACGAAACGTGAAAACTCGTCCACGACAGCGATCGCCTTTGGCGATGGTGGTTCTCGGCTTCGTCTTGGAGGCTCCTTCGCACGCATACCGCATGCATGAGCTCATCAAGCAGCGTGGCAAGGACAAGATAGTCAACGTAGCGCAGCGCAACAGCGTCTATCAGACAATTGCCCAGCTGCAGAATGCCGACCTCATACGGGTGCGCGAAACGCAGCAGAACGAAGGACGACCAGAACGCGTGGTTTACGAGATTACGCCGTCGGGCAAGAAAACATTCTACGCCTGGCTGGAGAGCATGCTTGGTGAACCACGGCGCGAGTTCAATGAGTTTCCCGCTGCATTGGCCACGGTAATGGCGCTATCGCCTGATGCAGTGGCCGTGCAATTGCAACGACGCCGCCAAGCCCTCAGGCAACGGCTGGATGAGTCCGTATCCCACTTCAAAGAACGCCTGGTGAAAGGTCTGCCACGCTTGGTCATGCTGGATGATGAGTACAAGAACGTGCTGTTGAAGGCCGAGATCAAATGGCTGGATGGACTGATCGCAGATCTCGAATCAGGCCAGGTGACCTGGGCCGAGAAATGGCTGCGCCAGTTAGCGGCACAACTGGAGACGGGCAAGCTGGGTTGAGGCGAAAAACAGGGCGCCAATGTCCCCTGTCGACTGCGGATTCAATCGGTCGACGCGACACCCTGACGACTGCCTAGGCAACAGGAGTGTTGCAAAGGGCGTACGGGACCCGGATCCGACAGCGACGGCGGTGGCGTGGCGATGCCCCAGCGTGAAGGCACCGAGCCCATCACCACGAAATAACGGGACGGAGGGAATTAATTTCTGATAGCCCCCTCTGTCTCGCTTCTGGACCTTATTCGCTGCTCTGCACCGTTGCGCATCTCTCCCATTGTCTGCCGGGGTCCAACCTCAAAAACCGCGGTCAGCGCACACTTGCCTTGGGCGCACCGACCCGCACCCCATCCCGGGCGCCGCTGTCGACACCTGCGGAAAATCTCCCGCGCCGCCGCGCGGCTTGCTCGCGACCAGATCAGGGACGACATCGGGTTTGCCTGGTTGGATTACGCCAACCGCTGTCAGCGAGAGCCGCCATGGTGCCCGCACAGCGCAAAGCCCGGATCCGATAGCGATGGCGGCGGCGTGGCGGTGCCCCAGCGCGAAGGCGCCGAGCCCATCACCAGTTTCAACGTGCCGCCATCGGCGATCTGGCCGTGGCGGAACCAGGCCGTGTCCAGCGGCTTGCCGTCGAGCGTGGCCGATTGCACGTAGCGGTTGAGGCGGTCGCGTCGGAAATTCTCGGCGACGATACTGAAAGTCTTGCCGTTGCCCAGCTGGATGTCTACCTGCGGGAACGAAGGTGTGCCGATCAGGTACACGTCCTGGCCCGCGTTCGGATAGAAGCCCATCGATTGGAAGGCGTACCAGCTCGACATGGCGCCCGAGTCGTCGTTGCCGGGGATGCCGGCGCGGCTGTCGCCGAAGTCGCGTCGCAACAGGTCGATGATGCGGTCCGCAGTGCGGTCGGGGCGGCCGGCCCACAGGTACAGATCCGGAATCAGGAAGCCTGGCTCGTTGCCCATGTCGAAGTGACCGCGCTCGAACAGGCGGTCGAGGCGCTGCACGAACGCGTCCCTGCCGCCGGCCAGGCCGATCAGCCGACGCACGTCTTGCGGCGCGTACAGCGAATACGTCCACAGATCGGCTTCATAGAAGAAATCCGGCCAGGTGCCACGCTTGACCAGATACGGCGCGGCCCAGCTGGTGTCGACGTTGCGCGGACGCAGGAAACCCTTGACGCCTTCCTGCTCCAGCGAGGCATCCCACAGATTGGCCCAGTTGCCGGCCTGCTTGGTATAGCGCTTCGCTTCCTGCGTGTGGCCCAGTCCGCACGCCAGTTCGGCGATGGTGAAGTCGTTGTACGCGTATTCGACGGTGCGCGAGCCGGCGCGTTCCGTGGGCTGGGCGATGTAGCCTAGCGTGTTGTAGGTGTCCAGGCCGCCGCGACCATGCTTGCGCGGATCGGCCGGCGGCACCTGCGCGTCCTTGAGCATCGCCTGCAGGCCGGTGGCGTAGTCGATGCCGGCCAGGCCCTTCACGTACGCGTCGGCCACCAGCACGTTGGCGTTGCTGCCGCCCTGGGTGCGGCCGTTGTCGTTGCCGACACGGGCGTCGGGCATGTAATCCGCATGGCGATACGTGTCGACCAGCGAACGCACGATGTCGCGCTGGCGATCCGGCGCGATCAGGGTCAGCAGCGGGCCGTCGCTGCGGAAGGTGTCCCAGATCGCCTGGAAGTCGTCGTAATAGGGCTCATCCGACGACCACTTCGGATTTTCGCCGCTGTGGTCGGCGGGCATCAGCATGGTGTGGTACAGCGCGGTGTAGAACTTGCGCCGCTCGACTTCGTTCGCGCCGTGGATCTCGATCCGCGACAGCGCCTGATTCCACTGCGCCACTGCCGCCTGACGCACGGCCGCGAAGTTCCAGCCGCGAATTTCCTGTTCGGCATTCCGACGTGCCTGCGTCAGGCTGATGAAGGAGATACCTACCTTCACCTGGATCGCCTGGCCGGCCTTGACCCGGTAGTCCAGCGAGGCGCCGAGATCCTGGTCAGTATCGGTATGCGCGTGATGGGCCGAGCCAAGTTGGCGATCCTGCCAGGTTTGCGCAGCGGCAGCCGGTACGTCGGTCGCCAGATAGAAATACACGCGGTATTCGCCGCCCTCGTTCCAGCCGCCGATGTAACGGCCGACGCCTTCGATCTCGTGGCTGGACACCACGTTGACGTCGCCGCCGAGAAAGCGCTGGTCTTCCGGGCCGGTGCCGGTGTTGATGGCGTGCTGGAGGTCCACCGTGACATGCGCGTCGCCGGCATCGGTGAAGCTGTAGCGGTGTAGACCGGAGCGCCGACTGGCGGTCAGCTCGGCCCGGGTCCGGTAGCGACTCAGGTAGGTCGAGTAATAAGCGACACTGGCCTCCTCGTCACTGCGCGGCGAGTGGATGTCGGTTGGCTGCAGGGGGCCCGTGACCGGGGCCACCAGGATGTTGCCGTACTTGCCGGCACCGCCGCTCAGATGCAGGTGGCTGAAACCCACCACCTCGCCCGTGCTGTGGTAGCCGGACTTGATCATCTTGCCATCGAAGGTGCGCACGTCCGGGCCGAGCTTGACCATCCCGAACGGCACCGTGGCGCCCAGAAAAACCTCGCCGTCCCAGTCCACGCCGATGAACGGATCCACGTCCTTCGCATGGTCGGCGGCACTCACCGAGGTGGCGATGGCGAGCAAGCCAGCGCAGGCGAGCCGGATGCCCCATTGGCGGGCCCAGCAGGGAAGGCGGCTAACGGACCAGTTCATCTCGGATGGACCCTTGTCGGCGGGAGGTCGCAAAAAAAGGTTGCCGGCACAGTTACCCGCGACGGCAACTCATGATGATGCAAAAGCGTTTGATCAGTGAACCGTTGCCTTTAGTGGGCGACCCGCTCAACTTGGCGCCAAGTCGGAAATTCCCTTCAGTCGCACCAGCTCGGATTACCCCGGCGAAAACTATTCCACCGTCACCGACTTGGCCAGGTTGCGCGGCTGATCCACATCGGTGCCGCGCAGCACGGCCACGTGGTAGGCGAGCAGTTGCAGGGGCACGGTGAACACCGCTGGCGCGATGAAGGATCCGCCGGAATCCACCCTTAGCATGGCACCGTGGCCGGCCATGTCGTCCATGCCGGCGGCGCCGTCGGCGAACACGATCAGGCGGCCGCCGCGGGCGCGCACTTCCTGCAGGTTGGATTTCAGCTTGTCCAGCAGCGGGCCGTTCGGCGCCACCGCGATCACCGGCATGTTCTCGTCCACCAGCGCCAGCGGGCCATGCTTGAGTTCGCCGGCCGGATAGGCCTCGGCGTGGATGTAGGAGATTTCCTTGAGCTTCAGCGCGCCCTCCAGCGCGACCGGGTATTGCACGCCGCGGCCGAGGAACAGCGCGTGCTGGCGATGGATGAATTCACCGGCAAGCTCGATGATCGCCGGCTCCAGTTGCAGTGCGTCTTCGATGGCCCGCGGCAGGTGCTGCAGTTCGGCGCACAGCGCGGCGTAACGACCGGCGTCGAGTCCGTTGCGGCGCGCCAGCTCCAGCGCCAGCATGGCCAGGCCGGCGAGCTGGGTGGTGAAGGCCTTGGTGGAGGCCACGCCGATTTCCGGACCTGCGCGGGTCATCAGCTTGAGATCGGCTTCGCGCACCAGCGACGACTCGGGCGAGTTGCAGATGACCAGGGTGCCGAGGTAACCACGGCGGCGCGACTCGCGCATGGCCGCAAGCGTGTCGGCGGTTTCGCCGGACTGCGAGATGGCGACGAACAGCGTGCTGGCCGGCACCACCGCGTCGCGGTAGCGGTACTCGCTGGCCACTTCGACGCTTACCGGCAGCTTCGCGTATTCCTCGATCCAGTACTTGGCGACCAGGCCGGCGTGATAGCTGGTGCCGCAGGCGATGATGTGCAGGCCGCGGGTGGCCTGCAGCAAGGCGTCGCTGTCGATGCCGAAGATGTTCGGCAGCAGGCCATGCGGGCCGATGCGGGCTTCCAGCGTGTCGGCCACCGCGCGCGGCTGCTCGAAGATTTCCTTCTGCATGTAATGGCGGTATTCGCCGCGCTCCACCGCATCGGTGGACAGCTCGCTCTCGTGCATCGCACGCTCGACCGGCTGCCCGTCCAGGTCGTAGACCTGCATGCTGTCGCGGGTGATGTCGACCACGTCGCCTTCATCGAGATGGACCATGCGGTTGGTCACCTTGATCAGCGCCTGCGCATCCGAACCCAGAAAATTCTCGCCGATGCCCAGGCCTACGAGCAGCGGCGCGCCCAGGCGCGCACCTACCACGCGGCCCGGCTCGTCGCGGCTGATCACGGCGATCGCATAGGCACCTTCCAGTTCGCCCACGGTGGCCAGCACGGCGTCGCGCAGGTTCATGCCCTGGCCGATGCGCCGATCGATCAGCGCCGCCATTACCTCGGTATCGGTCTCGGACGTGAAAACGTGGCCACCGGCCTGCAGCTCGCTGCGCAAGCCGTTGTGATTTTCGATAATGCCGTTGTGCACGATGGCGACGCGACCGGCGATGTGTGGGTGCGCGTTGGCCTCGTTGGGGACGCCATGCGTAGCCCAGCGGGTATGCGCGATGCCGGTATTGCCCGGAAACGGCTGCGCGAGATACAGCGCCTCCATCTCGCGCACCTTGCCCTTGGCCCGCACGCGCCGAATGGTGCCGTGTTCGAGCACGGCCACGCCGGATGAGTCATAGCCGCGGTATTCGAGTGCCTTCAGACCGGCAATCAGCAGCGGCGCGACGTCACGCTGGGCAGCAGCAGCAACAATTCCGCACATCGTAAATCTCCTGGGGATGCGAGCCTCAAGGCCCAGTCACGTCGACCATGATGACGCGACCGCCTTGCGGCAAACTTTCTTGCACACCGGTTGTCGTTTCGGCGCGAACAGCCGGTCGAATCGCTCAGTTCACCTTGCGGCGCAGATAGTTCAGCAGGTCGATGCGGGTGATGAGCCCGAGGAATTGCTCGCCATCGACCACGATGGCCACGTGGCCGCGCTCAAACACCGGCAGCAGCGCCTCGATCGTCTCGCCGACCTGGAGCTTTTGCAGGCTGGTCATCATGGCGGTGGAAACCTGATCGCGGAAACGCGTCTCGTCGGCGTGCACGTGCATCAGCACGTCGGACTCGTCGACGATGCCGACCAGCTTGTGACCGTCCATCACCGGCAACTGCGATACGTCGTACAGCTTCATGCGGGTATACGCAGTGATCAACAGCTCGTTCGGTCCGATCACCACGGTGTCGCGCTGGGCGAACGGGCGCAGCAACAGGTCGCGCAGGTCACCGTGCTGCTCGCGTTCGAGGAACCCGTTGTCGAGCATCCAGTAGTCGTTGTACAGCTTGGACAGATACTTGTTGCCGGTATCGCAGACCAGGGTGGCCACGCGCTTGGGCGCCGTCTGTTCGCGGCAGTAACGCAGTGCCGCGGCCACCAGCGTACCGGTGGACGAACCACCCAGGATGCCTTCCTTCGCCAGCAGTTCGCGCGCGGTGAGGAAACTTTCCTTGTCGGAGATCGCGTAGGCCTTCTTCACCCGGCTGAAGTCGCTGATCGAAGGCAGGAAATCCTCGCCGATGCCCTCGACCATCCAGCTGGCGGACTTGGTCGAGAGCGTGCCCTCGTTGATGTACTGCGCCAGGATGGAACCAACCGGGTCGGCCAGGATGAGTTCGGTTTGCGGCGAGTGCCCGGCGAAGAATTTCGACAGGCCGCTCAGCGTGCCCGACGAGCCGCAGCCGACCACGATGGCGTCGACCCGGCCGTCCATCTGTTCGAGAATCTCCGGCCCGGTGGTGGCGATGTGCGCGGCCGGGTTGTCGGGGTTGCCGAACTGGTTGATGAAGTACGCGCCGGGCGTTTCGCGCGCGATCCGCTCGGCCATGTCCTGGTAGTACTCGGGGTGGCCCTTGGCCACGTCGGAGCGGGTCAGCACCACCTCGGCGCCCATCGCCTTGAGGTTGAAGATCTTCTCGCGGCTCATCTTGTCCGGCACCACCAGGATCAGGCGGTAGCCCTTCTGCTGCGCGACCAGGGCCAGCCCCAGGCCGGTGTTGCCGGCGGTGCCTTCGACCAGGATGTCGCCCGGGCGGATGCGGCCATCCTTCTCGGCGCCCTCGATCATCGACAGGCCGATGCGGTCCTTGATCGAACCGCCGGGGTTGGCGCTCTCGAGCTTGAGAAACAACTCGCACGGCCCGGTGTCCAGCCGCTGCGCGCGTACCATCGGGGTACGTCCGATCAGTTCGAGGACACTCTGGTGGACCGTCATGGGGGCTCCGCTGCGAGGGCGCCGGTGATGGGTGCATCGCGCCCCGCCGGCAGGATCGCCATGATAGCCGAGCCGCTGCACCCCCACTGGAAACGCAGCGGCCCCGGCGCTCTTCCGATCGTGCGGGAGAGCCCGGGGCCGCGCTTCACGTGAAATCGCAGACTCAGTGGATGAGGTGCGCGCGATCGGCCCACATGCGTTCAAGCCGCGCCTTGGCCAGCAGTTTCTCCTTCTTCATGCCGGCGAGGGTCACGTCGTCGATGGGAAGCACGCCGATATCGGCGTCGTGCACCTTGCTGTCGAGTTGCCTGTGATGCTGGTAGAGCCGGCGAAACTCGGCGTCCGTTTTCATCAATGCCTCGACATCATCACGCTGCTGGTTTTCAAACATGATCCGACCTCCTCGTGAGTGGACTGGCGGACACCGGGACAGGAGGTGCCCGCCGGCAGTTGAAGCCATGCGCACAGACACGGCCCACGCCGGTTGTCGGGACGCGGGTGGAGCGGTGAACGTGGGATTAGGCGCATGGTTTGGTCAGTAACCCACGGGGCGGGGATGCCTCGTGGGACTTCGACCCTACTCCCCCGATCCGGGGGGTGCAAGCTTGCGTAGCGGCCGTCACGACGAAGCTCACACTTTGGCAAATAACCTGTCGAAACAGCATTTTACGTTTACGTAACCGAAGCCTCGGCAGCCCATGCAGGCCGCCGCGGATGCGAGCGCCAACCGCTTACCGAGGGGTTGGAACGGGCGCTTTCATGGATGCGCAGGATGCTTTTTGGCGGGCTTCTTCGGCGCGGCCGGCGGCGTCTCCGCGGAACTGCTGCCGTCCTGCATCTGCGAACGCATCGCCCGGGCTGCCTGCGCCGCAAGGGCGGCCTCGCGGCGAGCCGCCTTGGCTACCTTGCTTTGCGCTGCCGCCAGCTTCCTGGCTTGTTCGGCCTCGGCTCGTGCCTGGTCGGCCGCCTGCGAGTATTCCTGTCCCTGCTGCTGCAGGCGCGCAGTCTCTTCCTGTGCCAGCTGGTATTGCAAGCGCTGGCGTTCGAGTTCGCGGCGCGCCATTTCGGCATCGCGGCGACTGTTGTCGAGCAGGATCTGGTCGTGTTCGCGATCGAGCTGGGTCAGCTTGGTCTGGGCGTCCTGCAGCTGAGCGGCAGCCTTGGCCAGGTCCACGCGACGTTCGGCCAGGTACAGGTCGTGTGCGCGCTCGTGCGAGCCCGCCTGCGCCAGCCGGTTGATCGCATCGCGCGCGCGCGCCTGCTCGGCCTGCGCGTAGTTGCCCAGGCTGGGATCGTTGGCAAGCTGGTCGAGGCTGCTGTTCAGACGGCTGACGTCGATGTCGTCCTGGCGTGCATGTGCCGATCCTGCGGCAGCCAGTGCCAGCGCAACCGAGGCGAAGATGAGGTTGAACCGCTTCATGGCTGCATTTCCTGGACACTGGAGCTGGGAGCGGGCTGCTGACCGTTATCGGGCAAGGTCTGGAAACCGCCCCCCGAGGGAGGCATCGACAGCTCGGTCGAGGCCGGTGCCGGCATGTCCTCGGTGGGAGCCGGCGCGGCCGCAGCCGCCGGAGCCGATGGCGCATCGGCCGCAGCCGCCTGTTCGCCCTGGGCCCGCAAGCGCGTGTTGTCCTGCACCTTGCTCTGGATCTGTGCACGTGCCGCGCCCAGCCGGGCCTTGGCCCGCGCCAGTTCGGCGTCGGCACGGGACTCCTCGGCCAGGTTGGCCGCGTCGGCATATTTGCGCGCGGCCATCGCGGCCTGGGCCTGCTGGAACTTGTCCTGCGCAAAGCCCAGGTCGACCGGCGCATAATCCGCTGCGCCCGCATCGCGCGCCGCCTGCAACTGCGTCTGCGCGAAATTCATCGAGTCATCGGGCGGCGGTACGGTAGCGCAACCGGCGAGCGCCAGCGTCAGTGCCAGGAAGGCCGTTGCCTTGCCGATGCGGCCAACCGATCCGGCCAGCGGGGAAAAGATGTGCATCACAGTCCTCATGGTATGTCGCGACGTATTGTGGACAGGCATAATCCATCATTGCAACGCGCATAGAAACAGGGGTCATTCGTGGATATCGGCTACTTCCTCAAGCTTATGGTAGACAAGGGCGCGTCGGACATGTTCCTGACCACCGGCGCCCCGGTGAACATCAAGGTCGAGGGCAAGCTGTATCCACTGGGCAATACCGGCCTCCCCGGCGGCATGGTCAAGAAGATCGCCTACTCGCTGATGGACGAGGGCCAGGTGCCGCAGTTCGAGCGCAACCTCGAACTGAACATGGCGCTGGCGGTGAAGGAAGCCGGCCGCTTCCGCATCAACGTGTTCAAGCAGCGCGGCGAAGTCGGCATGGTGATCCGCGCGATCAAGAGCGAGATCCCCAGCATCGACCAGCTGCAGCTGCCTGGCATTTTCCGTGACCTGATCATGGAGCCGCGCGGCCTGATCCTGGTGGTCGGCGCCACCGGCTCCGGCAAGTCGACCACGCTGGCGGCGATGATCGATCAGCGCAACTCGAACACGCCCGGCCACATCCTCACCATCGAGGATCCGATCGAGTACCTGCACCGGCACAAGAAATCCATCGTCAACCAGCGCGAAGTGGGGCTGGACACGCACAGCTACCACGAGGCGCTGAAGAACGCGATGCGCGAGGCGCCGGACGTGATCATGATCGGCGAGATCCGCGACACCGACACGATGGAGGCGGCGATCGCGTTCTCCGAAACCGGCCACCTGTGCCTGGCCACGCTGCATTCGAACAACTCCGACCAGACGCTGGAGCGCATCCTCAACTTCTTCCCCGAGTCGGCGCACAAGAACGTGCTGATGAACCTGGCGCTGAACCTTCGCGCGGTGATCAGCCAGCGCCTGGTGGTGGGCAAGGACGGCCGGCGCATCCCGGCGGCGGAAGTGCTGCTGAACACGCCGTTGATCCGCGACATGATCCGCCGCGGCCAGATCCACGAGATCAAGGAAGCGATGGACCGCAGCCTGCAGGAAGGCATGCAGACGTTCGACCAGTCGCTGTACCGGCTCTACAAGGAGGGCCGGGTGGAACTGGAAGAGGCACTCAGCAAGTCCGATTCGCGCGATGGCCTGGCCCTGAAGATCCGCCTCGCCGAAGGCGGCAGCAGCGATCAGGAGCTGGTCGGCAACGATCCGTACGGCATGGGCTTTTAGGATCCGCGGCCATCAGCCGCCCGGGGTGGCTCCGCGACGGCGCGGCAGGTTGGTCCCGGACGTAGACGGCCCGGGATGGGATGGGCTGCTTCCGTGAGAAACATCTATCCGACGGCAGCAGGCGCGTCCGGCTGCACTTCCGGCGCCGCACGCTGGAACGCCTCCAGCTCGGTGCACGCCTGGTAGACCCGCCATACGGTCGGGTAATCGTCCAGCGGCAATTTCCAGCGCAGTGCGTTGTAGACCTGCGGTATCAGACAGGCATCAGCCATGCTCGGTGTCTCGCCGTGGCAGTAGCGACCTGTCGCGGCGTTGTCGGCCAGCACCGCCTCGATCGCCTGAAAGCCCAGCGCTATCCAGTGTCGCGACCATTCCGCGCGTTGCGCCTCGTCGGCACCGAACTGCGATTCCAGCCGCTGCAGCACACGCAGATTGCCCAGCGGGTGGATATCGCTGGTCACCATCATGGCCAGCGCGCGAACCTGTGCGCGCCCGCGCGCATCGACCGGCAGCAACGCCGTCTCCAGCTCCGGATGCATTTCGTCGAGATATTCCATGATCGCCAGCGACTGGGTGATCACGCGGTCGCCGTCGCACAGGCATGGCACCAGCCCCTGCGGATTGAGTGCACGATAGTCCGCGGCATGCTGCTCGCCGCCCTCGCGCACCAGATGCACTGGCCGCGTCTCGTAGCTCAAGCCCTTCAAGTTCAGCGCAATGCGCACGCGATATGCGGCACTGGAACGCCAGTAGCCGTAGAGCACCAACCCGCTAGCCATGAGCTACTCCCCTGCACGGATAGCCGCATTTTTACCACATCGCGAAGCCGCGCCGTCGTACGTTCCGGCGGCGGACCGGCCAGGCGGCGGTTTGCATCGGCACCCGACGCGCCGGACAATAGACGGTTACCGCCCAACCGGCTCGATCCCTGCAACCTCCCACCGGAGTTCCGCCGTGTCCGTCATCCGCATGAGTGACCTTGATTTGCGCGATCAGCGGGTGCTGATCCGCGAAGACCTGAATGTGCCGATCGACGACCACGGTCGGATCACCTCGACCCAGCGCCTCGACGCCGCCCTTCCGACGATCCGGGCCGCCCGCGACGCCGGGGCGAAAGTGATGGTGATGTCGCACCTGGGCCGGCCGAAGGAAGGCCAGTTCGACGCCGAGTCCTCGCTGGCGCCGGTGGCGCTGTGGCTGGGCGGCAGGCTGGACCAGCCGGTACGGCTGGTGGCCGACTACCTGGTCAACGGCGTGGAGGTGGCCGCGGGCGAAGTGGTATTGCTGGAAAACTGCCGCATGAATGTCGGCGAGGGCAAGGACAACGACACGCTGGCGAAGAAATACGCCGCGCTGTGCGACATCTTCGTGATGGACGCGTTCGGCACCGCGCACCGCGCCCAGGCCTCCACCCATGGCGTGATCAAGTTTGCCCCGATCGCCGCGGCCGGCCCGCTGCTATGCGCCGAGCTGGACGCACTGGGCAAGGCGCTGGAGCACCCGGCCCATCCGTTGCTGGCGATCGTCGCCGGCTCCAAGGTGTCGACCAAGTTGACCTTGCTGGACAACCTGATCGGCAAGGTCGACCAGCTGATCGTCGGCGGCGGCATCGCCAACACCTTCATCGCCGCGATGGGCCATTCGGTAGGCAACTCGCTGTACGAGCCGGACCTGATCGACGCCGCGAAGAAGGTGCTGGCCGACGCCAAGCGCCGCGGCGCCGAGGTGCCGATGCCGATCGACGTGGTGGTGGCGCCGGCGTTCTCCGCGCAGGCCCCGGCCACGGTCAAGCCGGTCGACCAGGTCGGCAAGGACGAGATGATCCTCGACATCGGCCCGCAGACCGCCGAACTCTACGCCGCCCTGATCGCCAAGGCCGGCACCGTGGTGTGGAACGGCCCGGTCGGCGTGTTCGAGTTCGACGCGTTCGGCAAGGGCACCGAGACGCTGGCGCGCGCGATCGCCGCGTCGAACGCGTTCTCGATCGCCGGCGGCGGCGACACCCTGGCTGCGGTCGACAAGTACGGCATCGCCGACCAGGTCTCCTACATCTCCACCGGCGGTGGCGCCTTCCTCGAATTCCTCGAAGGCAAGGAACTGCCGGCGGTCACCGCGTTGAAGGCGCGAGCCGCGAAGTAATGCTCTGCCTGTTCGACCTCGACGGCACGCTGATCGATTCCGAGCACGGCATCACCGCCTGCGTGAAGCATGCACTGGCGCGGCTGGACGTGCCGGCGCCGGCGCATGCGGAACTGCGCCGCTGGATCGGACCGCCGCTGCGGCACAGCTTCGCGCCGCTGCTGGACGACGACGCCGAGCGCATCGAGGCGGCGGTGGCGTACTACCACGAACGCTTCAACACGCTCGGCTGGCGCGAGCACGAGATCTATCCGGGCATCGAGCGGCTGATCGAGCGGCTGCGCGGCGCCGGCCATCAGCTCGCCGTGGTCACCAGCAAACCGCACCGCCACGCGGCGCCGATCATCGCCCACCTGCCGTTCGGCGACGCATTCCTGCGCCTGTATGGCCCGCACCCGGACAGTGCGCACAGCGAGAAGGCCACGATGATCGGCGAGGCGTTGGCGGACTTCGGCGCCGACCCGGCCGACACGGTGATGATCGGCGACCGCCACTTCGACATCGACGGCGCCGTCGCCAACCGCGTGCGTGGCTTCGGCGTGCTGTGGGGCTTCGGCGGCCGCGCGGAACTGGAGCAGGCCGGCGCCAGTGCGATCGCAGCGACGCCGGACGAGCTGGCCCGGCTGCTGCTCGCCTGAGATTACCGGTGCACAAAAAAGCCGCGGCGTGCCGCGGCTTTTTTGTGGCTGAAGGAACCTGCGCTCAGCGCACGACGCGCTTCACCGCGTCGACCACATGGGCAACGGTGAAGCCGAAGTGCTCGAACAGCTGCGGCGCGGGAGCGGAGGCGCCGAACGTGGTCATGCCGACCACGTCGCCATCCAGGCCTACGTACTTGCGCCAGAAGTCGGCGGTCGCCGCTTCCACCGCCACGCGGGCGCGGCACCAGAGCGGCAGCACGCCTTCGCGGTATTCCAGCGGCTGCGCGTCGAACACCTCGGTGCACGGCATCGATACCACGCGCACGGCCACGCCCTGCTGCGCCAGCGCGCGCGAGGCTTCCATCGCCAGCTCCACTTCCGAACCGGTGGCGATCAGGATCGCCTGGAACTTCGTGTCCAGTGGATCGGACAGCACGTAGCCGCCGCGCAGGATGTCGGCGACCTGCTGCGCGCTGCGCTGCTGATGCCTGAGGTTCTGCCGCGAGAAGATCAGGCAGGACGGCGCGCCCTTGCGCTCGATCGCCGCCTTCCACGACGCCGCCGATTCCACCGCGTCGCACGGACGCCACAGCTGGTTGTTCGGGATGTAGCGCAGGGACGCCATGTGCTCGACCGGCTGGTGGGTCGGGCCGTCCTCGCCCAGGCCGATCGAGTCGTGCGTATAGACGTGGATCGCATGGGCCGGGATCAGCGCGCTCATGCGCACCGCGTTGCGCGCGTAGTCGGAGAACACCAGGAACGTCGCGTCGTACGGGATGAAGCCGCCATGCAGCGCCACGCCGTTGGCGATCGCGGTCATGCCGAACTCGCGCACGCCGTAGTAGACGTAGTTGCCCTTGCCATCGGCACTGTCGCCGGTGGCGGCGTCCAGGCTGCCCTTCCACTTGGTCAGGTTGGAGCCGGCCAGGTCGGCCGAACCGCCGATCAGCTCCGGCAGCAGCGGCGCGAACGCCTCGATGCTCATCTGCGAAGCCTTGCGCGAGGCCACTTCGGGACCGTCGGTCTGCAGCTTGTCGATGAACGCCTGCGACTTCGCCGCCCAGTCGGCCGGCAGCTCGCCGCTCATGCGGCGGTCGAATTCGGCGGCCAGCTCCGGGTGGGCGGCGGCATAGGCGGCGAACGCCTCCTTCCAGGCCTGCTCGGCTGCACCACCGGCCTTGCGGTGGTCCCAGCCGGCGTAGACCTCGGCCGGGATCTCGAACGGCGCATGGCGCCAGCCCAGCTGCTCGCGGGCGGCGGCGATCTCGTCCTTGCCCAGCGGCGCGCCGTGGCTTTCCTCCTTGCCCTGCTTGTGCGGCGCGCCGAAACCGATGATGGTCTTGGCGCAAATGAGCGTGGGCTTGTCGTGCCGGCTGGTCGCCTGGAGAAGCGCACGCTTGATGGCTTCGGCGTCATGCCCGTCCACGCCGCGGATCACGTTCCAGCCGTACGCCTCGAAGCGCGCCGGCGTGTCGTCGGTGAACCAGCCGTGCACTTCGCCATCGATCGAGATGCCGTTGTCGTCGTAGATCGCCACCAATTTGCCCAAGCCCCAGGTGCCGGCCAGCGAGGCGACTTCGTGCGAGATGCCCTCCATCAGGCAGCCGTCGCCGAGGAAGACGTAGGTGTGGTGATCGACCACGGCGTGGCCCGGGCGGTTGAAGTGCGCCGCCAGCACCTTCTCGGCCAGCGCGAAGCCGACCGCGTTCGCCAGGCCCTGGCCGAGCGGGCCGGTGGTGGTCTCCACTCCCGGCGTTTCGCTGGCTTCCGGGTGGCCGGCGGTCTTCGAATGCAGCTGGCGGAAACGCTTCAGCTGGTCCATCGGCAGGTCGAAGCCGGCCAGGTGCAGCAGCGCGTACTGCAGCATCGAACCGTGGCCATTGGACAGCACGAAGCGGTCGCGGTTGAACCATTTCGGGTTGGCCGGATTGAAGTGCAGGAAGTCGTTCCACAGCACCTCGGCGAGGTCGGCCATGCCCATCGGCATGCCCGGATGACCGGATTTGGCCGCTTCCACGGCGTCCATGGCAAGGGCTCGCACGGCATTGGCGAGTTCGCGGCGGGTGGTCATCGGGCAGTCTCCGGAGGGTGCAAAAGCGCTCATTGTCGCCGATATGTCCGTCGGCTGTCGCTCGGGAGTGTCGGCTGGCAGTGCCGGAATTAATAACCGCTTAACACCGGCCGGCGCGGTTCAGCGAGCTTCAGCATCGCCCCGCTAGTAATACGCCCCGCAGAGCCATCCCCAGGCGCTGCCCGACTGCTACGTCGTCCCCACGGCCTGCGGCCCGGTTCAATAAAAGAGGAGCTACCCCATGAAAAAGACGCTAATCGCGCTCGCCATCGCATCCACTGCTTTGTGCACCCTGCCCGCCCTGGCGCAGAACGGCACCCCCGCTCCGGCAGCCAGCGACAGCGCCGCCCCCACCACCGGCAACTACCAGCCGGGCCAGGCTATCGGCAGCGGCAACTGGTTCGTCGACGGCCGCGTGGGTCAGGCCCATGTGAACAAGGGTCCGTACAACGACCATCCGACGACGTATGCCATCACTGGCGGCTACCGCTGGAAGGTGGGTGAGGATCTAGGGCTCGGCGTGGATGCCGGCTACAACGACCTCGGCAATTTCAAGCTGAAGAATGCGTTCAACAGCAATGACGTCAATCTGAAAGACCAGCGCAATGCCCTGCGCGGCTGGACCGCCGGCGTGAATGGCAAGATCAACGTCTGGCAGGGCCTGTATGTCAGCGGGCGCGCCGGCGTGTATGCATGGAAGGGCCACGGCTACGCCAACCAGGACATCAACCGGCATGATCTGGACAAGGTCGACTACTACGCCGGTGCTGGCGTGGGCTACGACGTCAACAACCACTTCGGCGTCGGCCTGGCGTACGACTACTACCACGCCAAGAAGGACGGCATCAGCCTGTCCACCGATACCGCGTCGCTGACGGCCGAATACCGCTTCTGAACCGGATGCGGCGAAATGGGGATTCTTCCCCATTTCGCCCCGGATTAACGCGGGCTTAATACTATACTTGTCGGTATTGAATCTTTCGGCCAGCACACCATCTAAGCGTTCAGGTGTCGCCGCCTTTGATTGGGCTGCGCGCTTTCAGCAGCGGTCATCCCCCTCTGGACCGACTGCCATGACAACAACTGGAGAAGCTTCCCATGAAAATCAAAAAGACCCTGCTTGCCCTCGCCGTGACTTCCGCCGGTCTGCTGGCCGTTCCTGCCGTGTTTGCACAGAGCGCCCCGACCCACAACGACGGCTGGTTCGTCAACGGCAATGTCGGCCAGACGTCGATCAACCATGGCGCGTACAACGACAACGATACCGGCTACGGCGTCAACGGCGGCTACCGCTGGGCGCTGAGCCCGTCCGTGGCGCTGGGTGCCGAGGTGGGATACAACGACCTGGGCAACATTCACGCCAAGAACATCTTCAACAGCCAGCCAGTCGTGGCAGACAACAAATCCCAGCTGCATGGCTGGACGGCCGGCGTGAACGGGCATTTCAACGTCAGCCCGAACTGGTACGTCAGCGCCCGCACCGGCATCTACGGCTGGAAGGGCCACGGCCTGAGCAATGACGCGAGCCCGGTCCGCAAGGGCCTGGACGACACCAGCTGGTACGCGGGTGCCGGCGTGGGCTACGACTTCAGCAACAACGTCAGCCTCGGCCTGAACTACGACTATTACGACGCAAAGAAGGATCGCGTCGACCTGAGCACCGACATGGTGTCGGTCAGTGCGGAATACCGCTTCTGACCCGGTCATCCGATCAGGGTGGCGCGCCGGTACGGGCGCCATGAAATGAAAACGGGCGCCTAGCGGCGCCCGTTTACTTTTTGCATGGTGGTCGGCGATCAGCCGTTCCACTGCCCCAGCGCAGCCAGGCCGTTGTCACGTGCGCGGGCGTACACGGTTTTCTGCGCTTCGGCGTAGTTCGCTTTCATGTCCTTCGACCACAATTTCAGCGCCGCCTGCTGCATGGCGCGACCGTACGAGAACGACAGCGGCCACGGGTGCGGGCCGATCTGGTTCATCGCGTTGAGGTGGGCGGTGGACTGCTGGTCGGTCTGTCCGCCGGACAGGAACACGATCCCGGGCAGCGACGCCGGCACGGTGGACTTGAGCACGCGCACGGTCGCCTCGGCCACTTCCTCGACGTCGACCTGTTCGTCCGAGTCCTTGCCCGGAATCACCATGCTGATCTTCAGGATGGTGCCTTCCAGCATCACGTTCTGCTCGTACAGTGCATTGAACAGGCTGCGCAGCACGGCTTCGTGCACCTCGTAGCTGACCTCGATGCTGTGGTCGCCGTCCATGATGACTTCAGGCTCGACCATCGGCACCAGACCCGCTTCCTGGCACAGCGCGGCGTAGCGTGCCAGCACGTGGCAGTTTGCCTCGATCGCGGTAGAGCTGGGATTGTCTTCGCTGATGTTGATCACCGCCCGCCACTTGGCGAACTGCGCGCCGAGCCGGGCATATTCCTGCAGGCGCTCGCGCAGTCCGTCAAGGCCTTCGGTGACCACGTCGCCCGGGAAACCGGCCAGCGGCTGCGGACCCTTGTCGACCTTGATGCCGGGGATGATGCCAAGCTTCTTCATCAACTGGGTGAACGGCACGCCGTCCTTGGTCGACTGGCGGATCGTCTCGTCGTACAGGATCGCCCCGGAGATGTGCTCGTTCAGGCCCGGCGTGGTCAGCAGCAGCTCGCGGTAGGCGCGACGGTTTTCCTCGGTGTTCTCGATGCCGACGGCCTCGAAGCGCTTCTTGATGGTGTTGGTCGACTCGTCGATGGCGATGATGCCCTTGCCGGGCGCAACCATCGCCAGGGCGATGCTTTCGAGATCTTCAATACTCATGACGACTCCATGGTGCGAGGGCGTGGCCCGCCAGCACAAGGTTGACGCCGCCTCGAATCCGAAGCGGCATGGTTCAAAACATCAATTATAGGCCAGATTGGCGAGCCGGACGTTCAGGCCCCGCACCGCACCTGCGTCAGTGCCGGCTCAGGCGCCGTAACCGGGCAACTTGCAGGGATCCATCAGCTGCTGGCGCTGCGCCGGATCTTTTGGCGCATTGAACGGCACGATGTAATAGGTCGCCACCGGTTCGCCGATGCGGTTGCCCAGCGACGGGCCATAACGGAAGTGGGACACTGCGCTGAGCGCCACCGGACCCAGGTCGCTCTTGGGCGCCACCTTGACCACCTGCACGTCCATCGGCACCCCATCGGAGCCGATGGTATAGGTCACTGTCGCGCAACCGGGCTTGTCCAGGTTCAGGCCGCTATTGGGCGCATCCATCTGCACCTTGGTGTTGAGCAGGATCCAGTAGCGGTACAGGTTCTGCTGATCGACCTTGCGCGACTGCGCAAATGCCGGCCCCAGAAAGACCAGCGAGGATGCCAGCAGCAGACCCTGGCGAAGCGGGCGATAGATGGATTCCATGATGACCTCCCAGCCGGAATGGCGCGTACTCAGAGTGTAGCCGCCCTGTCCGTCGGCGACACTTCACCCCACGCCGGCCCCAGCCCCTGCCAGCCATCAAAGATTGCGCAGACTCTCGACCATGCCGTCGGCGCCGACCGAAAGCAGCTTCAATGTGTTGGTGCCGCCGCCCTGTCCCACGTGATCGCCGTGGGTGAGCACCACGCGGTCGCCCTCGCTCAGGCGGCCCTGCGCGAACAGCTGCTGCACCGCCGCACGGGCGGTCGCCGCCGAACTCATGCCAGCATGCGAGAACGCCACCGGCCGCACATCGCGCAGCAGCAGCATGCGCCGGCGCGCATCGGGCAGCGGCGACAACGCGTAGATCGGAATGGCGGTGCGATAGCGCGACAGCCACTGGGCGGTGGCACCGGACTCGGTCAGCGCCACGATCGCGCGCACCCCGAGTTCGCCGGCCAGCAGCATGGCCGCCAGCGCGATCGCCTGATCGGTGCGGTCCAGCCGGTGGCCACCTGCGGCGAGGTCCTCCTTCGGCTCGAACTGGCGCTCGGCGCCGAGGCAGATCCGGCGCATCGCCGCCACCGCCTTGTCCGGGTGCGCGCCGGCGGCGGTTTCTTCCGACAGCATCACTGCATCGGTGCCGTCGATCACCGCGTTCGCAACGTCCAGCACTTCGGCGCGGGTCGGGATCGGCGAGCGCACCATCGACTGCAGCATCTGCGTGGCGGTGATCACCGCGCGGTTGCGCTGCACCGACTCGCGGATGATCTTCTTCTGCAGGCCGGGCAACTCGGCGTCGCCGATCTCCACGCCGAGGTCGCCGCGCGCCACCATCACCACGTCGGACGCATCGATGATCTCGCCCAGCACCGGGATCGCGTCGGCGCGCTCGATTTTAGCGACCAGCGCGGCGTTGCCGCCCGCCTCGTGCAGCAGGCGGCGGGCCTGGTGCATGTCGTCGGCCGAACGCACGAACGATACCGCCAGAAAGTCCGCGCCGATTTCGGCGGCCAGCTTGATGTCGGCCTTGTCCTTGTCCGACAGCGCCGTTACCGAGAGCCCGCCGCCCTGCCGGTTCAGCCCCTTGCGGTTGGAAAGCTTGCCGCCGATCAGCACCTGGCAACGCACCTCGGTGCCGACCACGTCCAGCACGGCCAAGGCGATCAGGCCGTCATCCAGCAACAATACATCGCCAGCGCGCACGTCCTGTGGCAGGCCGTAATAGCTGACGCCGACGCGGGTGACGTCGCCCGGCGGCGCGTCGGGGCGGCAATCGAGCACGAACGACGCGCCGTCGACCAGTTCCACCGGCCCGTTCGCAAAGGTCTCGATGCGGATCTTCGGACCTTGCAGATCGGCCAGCACGCCGACCTCGCGCCCGGCTGCCGCCGAAGCTGCGCGTACGGCGTTGGCCCGGGCCCGATGGTCGTCCGGGACGCCATGGGACAGGTTCAGCCGGACGACGTCGACGCCTTCGGCGATCAGTTTTTCGAGCATGCCCGGCGCGTCGGTGGCGGGGCCGAGCGTGGCGACAATCTTGGTGCGGCGCAGGGTGGTATCGGTCATGCAGTCGAGGCTAGCAGAAGTGGAGCCTCCTGCCAGCGCTGCAAACGTATGCAATGGACGTCCGAATGCCAGGGGGCGAAGCGCCGCACGGATTCACTCCATGGGACGATGCCGCAGCTCAGCGAGCCAGCGCCAGGTTGAGCACATTGGCCAGGCGCCGGCCAGCTTGGCGCAGGCGCAGCTCGGCCTGCGGCAGTTCGGCCTTGACGTACGCCGGGTCGATCACGTGGCCATCCGGATAGAAGCCGGCTTGCGCGGTAAGGCGGCAGGACTCTTCCGCCCATTGCGCGTAGGGGTTGTCCAGCGGCGCGGTTGGCGGCGGCATGGTCGCCGGCACGGCCGAATCGAGCTGCTGCGCATATGCCTGCCAGTCAAGCCCGCGGGTGTACAGCATCTTCGAATCCCACACCTTGTGCAGGTTGCTGCCCTCGCCATCGAACTGCACCTGATACGTATTGCCGCCCTGGTCGTCGCGATAGCCGGCGTGCAGCGGCTGGTGGATATCGCCCACGAAATGCACCACGAACTTCAGCGCCTCGCGACGGGCGCCATCGGACTGGTTGCGATCGCCCAGCACGCGCACGTAATACGACAGCGCCACCACCACGCAGCGACCGTCGCGGCAATCTCGCGGCGGTTCGTAATCACAGTCGCTGCCGCCGCGGAAGTTGACGTAATGCTGGCCGCGGGTCTGCTTCCACAGCGCGGCGCGCGCCGGATCATCCTGCATCTGATCGGGCCAGTTGGCGACATCGGCCAGCGAACGCGTGTGCTCTGGCGCCAGCAGGCGCTCGACCTCGGTCTCCGCGGCGGGACTCAGGTGGCGCTGTGCCAGCTCGGCCACCACGCTGTGGCCCAGCGGCCCCCACGCCGCGGCCTGCGGCGTGACCACGAACAGGGCCAGGACAAGGGCGATCGAGCGGTTTGAACTGCGCATGGCGGGTTCCGGCACAAAGGCCGCAGTCTGCCATAGCGGCGATTGGACGCGGGCGGCCACAGCGCTTTCATTGTAAGATTTCACGGCTGAAATAGCGGTGCCGCCGCCCCGTGGTGCCCGCCTTCGCGACATCCCACCATCCTCAGGAGGACGTTCCCTCATGACCATCAAGGTCGGCATCAACGGCTTCGGCCGCATCGGTCGCAACGTGCTGCGCGCCGCTGTGCAGAACTTCGGCAGCGACATCGAGATCGTGGCGATCAACGACCTGCTTGAGCCGGATTACCTTGCCTACATGCTGAGCTACGACTCGGTGCACGGGCGCTTCAAGGGCGACGTGAAGATCGACAATGGCCACCTGCTGGTCAATGGCAAGCGCATCCGCCTGACCCAGGAACGCGACCCGGCCAACCTGAAGTGGAACGAGGTGAACGCCGACGTGGTGCTCGAATCCACCGGCCTGTTCCTGACCAAGGAGGCCGCGCAGAAGCACCTGGATGCCGGCGCGAAGAAGGTGATCCTGTCGGCGCCGTCGAAGGACGACACGCCGATGTTCGTCTACGGCGTCAACGACAAGACCTACAAGGGCGAGGCGATCATCTCCAACGCCAGCTGCACCACCAATTGCCTGGCGCCGATCGCCAAGGTCATGCACGACAAGTGGGGCATCAAGCGCGGCCTGATGACCACCGTGCATGCCGCCACCGCCACGCAGAAAACCGTCGACGGTCCGAGCAACAAGGACTGGCGCGGCGGCCGCGGCATCCTGGAAAACATCATTCCCTCCTCCACCGGCGCCGCCAAGGCCGTCGGCGTGGTGATCCCCGACCTCAACAAGAAGCTCACCGGGATGAGCTTCCGCGTGCCGACCTCGGATGTGTCCGTGGTCGACCTCACCGTCGAGCTGGAAAAGCCTGCGACCTACGCGGAGATCTGCGCCGAGATGAAAGCGCAGAGCGAAGGCGCGCTGAAGGGCATCCTCGGCTACACCGAAGACAAAGTCGTCGCCACCGACTTCCGCGGCGAGACCTGTACCTCGGTGTTCGACGCCGATGCCGGCATCGCGCTGGACAGCACTTTCGTCAAGCTGGTCAGCTGGTACGACAACGAATGGGGCTACTCGAACAAGTGCCTGGAGATGGTTCGCGTCGTCGCCAAGTAGAGTTTCTCGCCGGAAGCACCTGGCCCGCGCCGACCATCATCGACGCGGGCTTTTTCATGGGCAGTCGCAGGCTAGCGCACCTCGGCCGGCTTCGCGCGCACGCCCAACCAGCCCTTGATCGAGGCGATCACCAGCGGGACCGCGCCGAAGATGATGAAGGTCAGATCGCCCGGCAGGCGCAGCCACTCGACCAGATGCGAGCGAGGCATGGCCATGTAGGCGGGGCTCCGCGCATGCCAGTAGCCATGCTCCACCACATCCCACAATTGCATCACGCCGCTGGGGAACAGGCTCATCAGGATCATCAGCGCCAGGCCGACATTGGTTCCCCAGAAGGCGACCCTGACGTACTTCTCGATGCCGGGCCAACGCTCGTCGCTGCTGGCCTGACGCAGGCAGAACACCATCAACGCGATCGCCAGCATGCCGAACACTCCCATCAACGCGGCATGACCATGGGTTGGCGTGATCTGCGTGCCGACCTCGTAATAGCTGACGATCGGCAGGTTGAGAAAGAAACCGAACATCCCCGCGCCGACGAAATTCCAGAAGCCCACCGCCATCAGGAAGTAGAACGTCCACTTGTGCGGCACCGCAACCGCCTTGCCGCAAACGTCGCAATCGCCGCGCGTGGTGCGCACGAAATCCCAGGCATCCAGCGTCAGCAAGGTCAGCGGCACCACCTCGAGCACCGAGAACAGCGCCGACAATGCCATGTTGAAGTTGGTATGCCCGGTGAAGTACCAATGGTGACCGGTGCCGATCAGGCCACCCAGGAAGTACAGGATCGCGTCCAGGTAGATCACCCGCAACGCCACGTTGCGGCGGGTCAGGCCAAGTTGGTAGAAAGTCAGCGCCACCACGGTGGTGGCGAAGAACTCGAAGAATCCCTCGACCCACAGATGGATGATCCAGAAGCGCCAGGTGTCGACCACGGTGTAATTGGTCTTGGCGCCGAAGAACAACGCGGGCACATAGAACACCGGGATCGCCACTGCCGCAAACAGGAACATCTTCGCCAGCGGTCGCGCCGCCACGTTGACCACGGCGCGCGGCCGCGCCAGTGCCCACAGGATGGCAAACCAGGCCAGCAGGCCGATCACCAGCAGGTACTGCCATAGCCGACCCAGTTCGAGATACTCCCAACCCTGGTCGCCCAGCCAGAACCACCAACGGCCGACTTTCTGTGCGATGCCGGCCCACTCGCCGAGCAGGCTGCCGCCGATCACCACCACGAAGGCGGCGAACAGCACATGGATCCAGCCCGCGAGCCATCGCGGTTCATCGTCGGCTGCGCGCAACGATCGCCCCAGGAACAAGGCGGCCGCGACATAGGCGGTGGCGATCCAGAAGATCGCGGTTTGCAGATGCCACGTGCGCAGCAGATTGCTGGGGAAGATGTTCTCCAGCTGCAAGCCGTAGAAGCTGCCGGGATCGGCGCGGAAGTGCGCCACGCCGCCGCCGACCAGGGTCTGCATCAGAAACAGCAGGGCCACCACGACAAAGAATTTCACCAATGCGCGTTGACCCGGACCGGATTGCCCCGGCAGCAGCTGGGGGTGCACGTGATGACCGCTGCTGATCCAGCCCAGATAGTCGAACTTGCCGAACGCCAGCAACACCGTGGCGATACCCGCCAGCAGCACGAGCAGGCTCAGCGCGCTCCACAGGAGCGCGCTTCCCGTCGCCACATTGCCGACGCTGGGGTCATAGGGAAAATTGTTGGTATATGACGCATCCGTCCCGGGCCGTGTTGCCACCGAAGCCCATGCCGCCCAGGTCACGAACGCGGTGAACTGGCGCAGTTCCGCGGGATCGCTGATGAGATCGGGCTTGAGCCCGCCATTCTTCGTCGGGTCGCGGAAGTAATTGGTCCAGTAGCCGAGCTGTTGCTGGTAAGCGATCGCCTCCGGCTCGATCAGGCGCAATACGCCGGTTTGGGCGTCGTAACGGTTGCTTTTGAGGGCCACCGCCGTTTCCGCATGAACTGCCGCCTGCTGCTGCGCATCGAGCGTTGCCATGGGCTTGCCGTATTGCTTGCCGGCGATGGCGGCAGCGGTGTCTTCACCGAGTCGATGCAGGGCTTCGGCGGAATAATCGGGGCCCAGGTACGCGCCATGCCCCCAGATGCTGCCGTTGTCCATCAGGCCGTATTTCAGAAACACCGTCTGGCCATCGCGGATGTCATCGCCGCTGAAAAGGCTGGCGCCCTGGGCATCCACCACCTGGGCGGGAATGGGTGGCGCATTGCGATAGGCCAGCGAGGTGATCGCCAGCAACCCGGCGAAACCGATCACCATCACGATCACCACCGTCCTCAGCCACCACGGTGACAGCTCGGTGTCGTCGTCGGTCAAGGGCTGTGCTGCTTCATTCATGGCTGCGTCCTCCAGCGAAACTAGAGACTGCAAGTCGACGACGCGACAGGACACAGGGTGCTGCATCCGCCCGCATGCCGAACTGACTTGCACACACCGGACGCTGGCATCATCACCGATGCGCTCCCCCGGAGGGCCAACCTTAAACCCTCGGGCGCCGCGAGGGTAGCGCGGCGGCGAAGATGGCGCTCAGCGCTTGAGCAAGGGCAGCTTGCCCGGCACACCGTCCCACTTGGCGGCATCTTCCATCGCCGCGATCTTGCTGGTCAGCACCGGCCACTCGCGCGCCAGCTCGGCGTTGATCGACATGAAGATCTCCTGCCCGGCCGGGACATCGAGTTCGGGGAAGATCGCGCCCACCGGGCACTCTTCCACGCACAGCGTGCAGTCGATGCATTCGTCCGGGTCGATCACCAGGAAGTTCGGGCCCGCGTGGAAGCAGTCCACCGGACACACCTCGACGCAGTCGGTGTGCTTGCAGTTGATGCAGTTCTCGGTGACGACGTGCGTCATTGTGCCTCCTTCCGACGACTGCCGGCATGTGATTAAAGTGTGGTTGACACACGGCAGGGCCAGCCATGATCCAGATCAGTGCCGTCCGCGCGCCACCGTTGCAGAATCATTTGAACCCACTTCCCCCAAGGAGCGACACCTCCATGCGCAAACTCATCGCGATTGCCCTGCTCGGCCTGCTTTCCACCCCGCTGATGGCTGCCGAATGCTCGACCACGGTCGAGGCCAGCGACGCCATGCAGTTCAACACCAAGACGATCACCGTGCCCAAGACCTGCAAGTCGTTCACGGTAACCCTGAAGCACACCGGCAAGTTGCCGGTGACCGCAATGGGCCACAACTGGGTGCTGTCGCACAGCAGCGACGAAGCCGGCGTGATCGCCGATGGCATGAAGGCCGGTGCCGGCAACAGCTACGAGAAACCCGGCGACACGCGCATCATCGCCCACACCAAACTGATTGGCGGTGGCGGCTCGGACACGGCCACCATCAACGTGGCCAAGCTGAAGGCCGGCGAGCAGTACGCCTACTTCTGCACCTTCCCCGGCCACGCCGCGCTGATGAAGGGCAGCTTGAGCCTGGGCCAGTAAGCTCCCCGCACAGGCAACGCATCCGGCCGTCACGGCCGGATGCGTTTTGCGGATGCCGACGTCACATCGTTCCGCGTATGGATCCATCATGTCCCGCATGAACCCGCCGTCGCCCCTGGATGAAGCAGCCCTCGCCCGCCTGGTCGACCGCTTCTATGAAAGGGTGCGGCGCGACGCGCGGATCGGCCCGATCTTCAATGCCGCCGTACACGACTGGGACGAGCACAAGCGCCTGCTCACCTCGTTCTGGGCCTCGGTGGCCCTGCGTGCGGGCAGTTATCGCGGCAACCCGATGGCGGCGCACCGGCCGCATCCGATCCAGGCCGAGCACTTCGACCACTGGCTCGCGCTATGGCGCGAAACCTGCACCGAGGAACTGGACGAAGCCAATGCCGCGCTGATGCTGGAATACGCCAGCCGCATCGGCCGCAGCCTGAAATATGGGCTCGGCATCCATCCGCAGGCACGCTCGTTCGGCGTGCCGATCGTCGGCATCGAGCAGTCATAACATCGCTTTCAGGCCAGCGCCTTCAGCGCTGCATCGTAATCGGGCTCATGCCCGATCTCGCTGACCAGTTCGGCGTGGATGACCTTGTCGTGCTCGTCCAGCACCAGCACCGCGCGCGCGGCCAGGCCGGCCAGCGGGCCGCTGGCGATGGCCACGCCGTAGTCGTCGAGGAACTGGCGGCCGCGCATCAGCGACAGGGTTACCACCTGATCGAGCCCCTCGGCGCCGCAGAAGCGCGCCTGCGCAAACGGCAGGTCGGCCGAGACGCACAGCACCACCGTGTTGCTCAAGCCACCGGCCAGCGCGTTGAAGCGGCGCACCGACGTGGCGCATACGCCGGTATCCACGCTGGGGAAAATATTGAGCACCTTGCGTTTGCCGGCATAGCTCGACAACGCGACATCGGACAGGTCGCTGCCGACCAGCCGGAACGCCGGCGCCCTGCTGCCCACCGCCGGAAACTGGCCGCCGATGCTGATCGGCTGGCCCTTGAACCTGACATCGGACATCGCACTACCTCGTAGTTGAATGGACGGCTACAAGTAGAACATGGTCTTGGCCAGAAACACGATGCCCACCATCAGGCCCAGCACGACCCGGTGGGTATGCCGGAAGCGGCAGACATCCATCCTGCCGCGGCGCATCGCCCACATCGCGTTGACGAACACGGCCAGCACGCCGAACGCCAGCAGCACCTTCAGCAGCAACAGGTTGCCGAAACGCGAACCGACGCAGGCGATGCCGTCGCAACGGATGTCGAACAACACCCCGCCGCTGACGAACAGCGCGACCACCACCAGCGGCATGAACCGGCGCACCCGCGCCATCACCGCCTGCTCGATGCGCTGCATGGTGGCGGTGTCGAAGTGCTTGTGCAGCGACTCGACCACCAGCACCTCGAACGCCACCGCGCCGACAAACACGATCGCGCAGGCCAGGTGCAGCAGGACGACCCATGGGTACCAGGCGATCACGGCGAACCTCGGTGCAGGTCAAGCGGACAGGCTCCGCTGCAACGGACGCGTCGGCCATGACCTGCATCAAGGGCGGTCGCTCCACGCCTGCAGGCATGGCGACACGCCCGCCCCGGGCGGAGCCGGAAACATCGCGCCGCGTGATCGCCTGCGACAATTCGTGCCGCACCGACGCAGCATTCGCTGACCTGAATCAAGAGGATCGATCGGCATTGGCTCCAGCATGCGCGCATCATTGAAGGGAGATGCGCGATGAGTACCACCCGAAAACTGTGGCTCGGCCTGGCAGCCTTGCTGACCGTGTCATTCGCGGTGCTGCTGTGGGTCGGCCGTGTGGTGCACCAGCAGGCACCGCCGCTGCCCACCGCGGTGCTGACCAGCGGCGGCCAGACGCTGTACACCAAGGCCGACATGGAACTGGGCCGGCAGGTCTGGCAGAGCATCGGCGGCCAGCAGTTGGGATCCATCTGGGGCCACGGTGCGCTGCTGGCGCCGGACTGGAGCGCCGACTGGCTGCATCGCGAAGCCACCACGATGCTGGAGCTGCTGGCGCGCGATGAAGGCCTCGGCCCGTACGCGTCGCTGGATGGGCCGCAGCAGGCCGCGCTGAAGTCGCGCGTCATGCGGGAGCTGCGCACCAATACGTATGACGCAAGCACCGACACGATCACCGTATCGGATCTGCGCGCGCATGCGATGGAGGCGGTTGCCGCGCACTACATGAGCCTGTTCAGCAACGATCCGGCGACGAAGAAGCTGCGCGAAGACTACGCGATGCGCGACAACACCATCGCCGAAATGCCGCATCGCCGCGCGGTCACCGCGTTCTTCTGGTGGACCAGCTGGGCGGCGGCCGCGCAGCGCCCGCACGAAGCCATGAGCTACACGCAGAACTGGCCGTACGAGCCGCTCGCCGGCAACACGCCGACCTCGACCGCGTTCCTGTGGTCGATCTTCAGCATCCTGTTCATGATCCTCGGCATCGGCTTGCTGGGGTGGCACCACGCGGTGCATGGCAGCGAGGAGAAGCCGGCGATGCCGCCGCTGCGCGATCCGCTGGCCGATCTGAAACCGACGCCGTCGATGAAGGCCACCGCGAAATATTTCTGGACCGTGCTGGCGCTGTTCCTGGCGCAGATCCTGCTGGGCGCAACCACCGCGCACTACCAGGTCGAGGGACAGCAGGCCTACGGCTTCGCCCTGGCCAACTACCTGCCCTACGCGCTCACGCGTACCTGGCATACCGAACTGGCGGTGTTGTGGATCGCCACCGCGTGGCTGGCCACCGGCCTGTACATCGCGCCGATGATTTCCGGCTACGAGCCGAAGTTCCAGCGGCTCGGGGTGAACTTCCTGTGGGTCTGCCTGCTGGTGATCGTGGTCGGCTCGTTTGCCGGCCAGTGGTTTGCGGTGATGGACAAGATGGGGCTGCAGTACAACTTCTGGTTCGGCCACCAGGGCTGGGAATACACCGACCTCGGCCGCTTCTGGCAGATCTTCCTGTTCATCGGCCTGATGCTGTGGGTGTTCCTGGTCGGCCGCGCGCTGTGGCCGGTGATGCGCAGCAAGGGCGAAAGCGCCTCGATCGTCGGCCTGCTGTTCCTGTCCACCGTGGCGATCGGCCTGCTCTACGGCGCCGGCCTGATGTGGGGCGAGCACACCCATATCGCGATGGTCGAGTACTGGCGCTGGTGGGTGGTGCACCTGTGGGTGGAAGGCTTCTTCGAGGTGTTTGCCACCGCAGTGATCAGCTACCTGTTCATGAAGCTTGGCCTGATCCGCGTGCACACGGCCACCGTCGGCGTGCTGTTCGCCACCATCGTGTTCATGGCCGGCGGCGTGCTCGGCACCCTGCATCACCTGTACTTCAGCGGCACCACCACCGCGGTGATCGCGCTCGGCGCCAGCTTCTCGGTGCTGGAAGTGGTACCGCTGGCGCTGATCGGCCTGGAAGCCTACGGCACCTGGAAGCGCCAGCACTCCGCGCCGTGGATGGCGCGCTACCGCTGGCCGATCATGTTCTTCGTGGCGGTGAGTTTCTGGAACCTGGTCGGTGCGGGCATGTTCGGTTTCCTGGTCAACACGCCGATCGCGCTGTACTACATGCAGGGCCTCAACCTCACCGCGCTGCACGGCCATACCGCGCTGTTCGGCGTGTACGGCATGCTCGGCATGGGCCTGATGCTGTTCTGCCTGCGCGGGATCAAACCGCAGGCGATGTGGCGCGAAGGTCTGCTGCGCGGCTCGTTCTGGAGCCTCAACATCGGACTGTCGCTGATGGGCATCCTGACCCTGCTGCCGCTGGGTCTGCTGCAGTTGCGCGCGGTACTTGACCACGGCTACTGGTTCGCCCGCTCGGCCGAGTTCATGGACCGCCCGCTGATCCACATGCTTGTGTGGATGCGCATGCCAGGCGACATCATGTTCGCGATCGGCGCGCTGCTGATCGCCGTGTTCGTCGCCTCGCTGTGGCTGGCGCAGAAGCCGCAGGCGCGGGCGAACGCGGCGGCGCGGGCATTGCCCGAAGGTGCGCCGCCGGCTCGTGCCGAGGCCGTCGCAGAAACCGTGTAAGTGCTGGCGGGGCGCATGCGTGCGCCCCGCTTCTTCGCCGGCAGCGCCGGCCACCACGAACGCGCAGGGATCACGATGTTCGAGTTCTATCCGCAGATCAAATGGGTGCATATCGCCTGCGTGCTGGCCAGCGGCTTGCTGTTCGCTCTGCGCGGGCTGGCGGTACAGCTGGGGCATGCCGGCGCCGCGCAATGGACCCCGCTGCGGCTGCTCAGCTACAGCATCGACACCGCCCTGCTCACCGCCGCGCTGATGCTGCTGACGATCCTGCCCGGCGCGATGTTCGCCAACGGCTGGCTCACCACCAAGCTGATCCTGCTGGTGCTTTACGTGCTGCTCGGCACGCTGGCGCTGAAACGCGGACGCACCCCGCGCACGCGGCAACTTTGCTACGTCGCCGCGCTGTGCACCTACGTGTTCATGCTGGGCGTCGCCCGCATGCACCATCCACTGGGCTGGCTGCATGGGTGGCTGGCATGAGCGCGACCGTGCCGCTGCCCACGCCGGCGCCGCGCGACCACACGCTGGACGCCTGCTTCCTCGGCCCCTACGGCGAGAATGACGCGCTGCTGGAAAAGCTGATGGTGGAGTTTCTGCGCGATCACGTGTACTGGCGGCGCAACTTCCATCCGGAGGATCCGCCGGCAATCGCCACCGCCGCCGTGCACCATCCGGATTACCTCGCATTCGAATCGCGCATGCGCGGCGAGCTGCACCGGCTGTCGGCCGCGCTGAAGAAATCGGTGCCGTTCCACAGCCCGCGCTACATCGGCCACATGGCCTCGGACCTGCTGCTGCCCGGGCTGGCCGCGCAGATGCTGACCTTGCCGTACAACCCCAACAACGTCAGCGAGGATGCCGCGCCGGTCACCGTCGACATGGAGGTGCAGGCCGGCCTGCAGCTGGCGCGCATGCTCGGCTATCCGCACGACCCGGCGCAGGACGCCTGCGCGTTCGGCCACCTCACCTCCGGCGGCACCCTGGCGAACTACCAGGCGCTGCGGCTGGCGCTCGCCATGAAGGCGTTTCCGGTGGCGTTGCGCGCGGCCAGGGTGCCCGGGATCGAGCTGCCTGCGGACGACTGGCTCGCCTTCAACCTCTCCCACGCCGACGGTGTCGCCGTGCTGGAAGCATGGCAGCGCTGGCTGGCCGCGCAGACGCCGGCAGCGCGCACGCACTGGCTGCAGCAGGTGGAGGCCGAGCGCATCGAGCAGCGCGGCATGGTCGGCTTCTTCGCCGCGCATCCATCGCTGCGCGTACCGCTGGTGCTGGCACCGGTCACCGCGCATTACTCGTGGAGCAAGGGATTGAAGCTGCTCGGCCTGGGCCGCGACCAGCTGGCATTGCTACCCACCGCCGGCATGCGGCTGGACCCGGCTGCACTGCGCGACGCGCTCGTCCGCTGCGCGCGCGAGCGGCAGCCGGTGCTGATGTGCGTGGCGGTGCTGGGCAGCACCGAGTACGGCACCATCGACCCGATCCACGAAGTGCTCGCCGCGCGCGACGAATCGCGCGGGCGCGGGCTGGACTTCGCCGTGCACGTGGACGCCGCCTGGGGCGGCTATCTGGCCACGCTGTTCCGCCACGAGGATGGGTCGCTGCGCACGCGCGCCGAGGTGGCCGCCGACTACGTGCAGTTCCCCACGCCGGCGGTGCACGCGGCGTTCGCCGCGCTGGGCGACACCGATTCGGCCACGGTCGATCCGCACAAGCTCGGCTATCTGCCCTACGGTACCGGCGCCTTCATCTGCCGCGACCATCGGCCGATGGCACTGCTGGCCGAACGCGCCGACTACGTGTTCCATGCAGCCACGCCCGCCGGCTACCTGGCGCGCTACCGAAGCCTGGGCCAGTTCATTCCCGAGGGTTCCAAATCCGGTGCCGCGGCGGCAGCGGTCTACGTGACGCACAAGGTGCTGCCGCTCGATCATCGCCACTTCGGCCAGCTGCCGCGCGCCACCGTGCGTGCGGCCGAGGCGTTTCATGCGCGCGCGCAGCAGTTCGCGCGGGAGCTCGCCGATAGCGTGCAGGCACTGGTGCCGTTCGCACCGGACAGCAACCTGGTCTGCCTTGCACTCAATCCACGCGGCAATGCATCGGTGGCCGGCGCAAATGCCTTCGTGCGCGCCCTGCACGACACGCTTCGCTGCGATCCCAGCCAGCCGCTGCAGCTGAAGGAGTTCTTCGGCTCGGTGACCAGCCTGCGCCCGGAGGTGCTCGGTACCGCCGAGACCACGCGCATCCTCAGCGGGCTGGCACTGGACGCCGGGACGCTCGAGCATGACGGCGACGACGATCGCCTGCTGATCCTGCGCCACACCCTGATGAACCCGTACCTGATCGACCATGAGAACGGCATCAGCTACATCGACCGCTATTTCGAGTTTCTCGGTCGCCGCGTGCGCGCGCTGACCACCACCCACGGACTCGCGCCGCCATGAACGCCGAACCTTCACTGGACAACACCTTCCGCCTCGTCAACCCGCAACGCGACGCCGAGCGGCGCTGGGTTCACACCGCGCTGGCGAAGCTGCAGCAGGAGTCGGCGCGCTCGGCCGACACGCATCTGCTCAAGCTGAATTTCCCCGGCTTCCACGGCATCGATTTCTATTTCAAGGACGAGGCCTCGCATCCCACCGGCAGCCTCAAGCACCGGCTGGCGCGCTCGCTGTTCCTGTACGCGCTGTGCAACGGGCGCCTGCGCGACGGCCAGACCGTGGTCGATGCCTCGTCCGGCAGCACCGCGATTTCCGAGGCGTGGTTCGCGCGCATGCTGGGGCTGCCGTTCATCGCGGTGATGCCGGCATCCACTGCGCCGGGCAAGATCCGCGACGTGCAGGCGCTGGGCGGCGAGTGCGATCTGGTCGACGACCCCGCGCAAGTGCATGCGCGCGCCGCCCAGCACGCCGCGCGCGGCGCCTGCCACCTGGACCAGTTCGGTCTGGCCGAGCGCGCCACCGACTGGCGCGGCAACAACAACATTGCCGAGTCGATCATCGGCCAGCTCGCGCTGGAGGAGGAACCGGAGCCGGAGTGGATCGTCTGCGGCGCCGGCACCGGCGGCACCTCGGCCACGATCGGCCGCTACCTGCGCTACCGCCGGCTGCACAGCCGCCTGTGCGTGGCCGAACCGGCCGGCAGCGGCTTCGTGCATGGCTGGCGCACGCGCGACCCGCGTGCCGTCGCCAGCCAGCCGACCCTGATCGAGGGCATCGGCCGGCCGCGGGTCGAGCCCGGTTTTCTGTTCGACGTGGTCGACCGCGTCGTCGAGGTGCCGGACAGCGCCTCGATCGCGGCCGCCTGGCTGCTGGAAGAATTGCTGGGCCGCCGCTACGGCGGCTCGTCAGGCACCAACTTCGTGGCCTGCCTGCAGCTGGCCGCGTCGATGCGCGTGCGCGGCGAGCGCGGCAGCATCGTCAGCCTGCTGTGCGATCGCGGCGAACGCTACGCGCAGACGCTGTTCGATCCGTCGTGGCTGGCCGCCTACGGCATCGATACCGCGCCATGGGACGCCGCCCTGCGGGCGAGCCTGGCCAGCGGCACCACACCCGTGGCAACCCGCCCCGCCGCATGAGCACCATCGCTCCGCGCATGGTCGCCGAACCGGCGACGACGTTTGCCGTATTGGGCTACGGCCGCTTTGGCCAGGCCTTTGCGGGGTTGCTGCTGCAGGCGGGACATCGTGTTCGCGCGTTCGATCCGCACGCCGACGTCCCCGCCGCGCTGGCCGCCGCGTCGATGTCCGCCGCGGTCGACGACGCGTCTTGGATCGTGCTGGCGATGCCGGTACCGCACATGGGCGAGGCCTTGCGCATGCTGCGGCCACAACTGCACGCAGGGCAGACGGTGCTCGACGTGGGCAGCGTCAAGATGCGGCCGTGCGCACTGATGGACGAACTGCTTGGCGCGGAGATTGCGCATGTCGGCACGCATCCGCTGTTCGGTCCGCTCAGCCTGGCCCGCGGCGAGCGCCCGCGGCGTGCGGTGATCTGCGCCAGCGCACGGCACCCGCACGCCGCAGCGCGGGCGCGCCGGCTGTTCATCGAACTCGGTTGCGACGTGATCGAGCAGGAGCCGGCCAGCCACGACCGCGCCATGGCGAACACCCATGCGCTGGCGTTCTTCCTTGCCAAAGGCCTGATCGACCTGGGCGTGGACGACGACATGACGCTGGCGCCGCCGTCGTTCCAGGGCCTGAAGCACATGCTGGCGGCCGTGCGCGGCGATGCCGGCCACCTGTTCGCCGCGATCCAGCAGGAGAACGCGTATGCCGCCGAAGCGCGCGCGCGGCTGATCGCGTCGCTGGAATCGATCCATCGCAAGCTGCTGGCCGACAGCGATGGCGAGGATGGCAGCCTGGCCATTCCCTGCCGCCCCGGCCTCGTCCCGTGAGCTTTCACGACCTGCGCGGCTTTCTCGACCGGCTGGAACGCGACGGGCAACTGCTGCGCGTGCGGGTGCCGGTCGATCCGCATCTGGAATCCACCGCGCTCAGCCTGCGTGCGCTGCGCGAGGACGGCCCCGCGCTGCTGATGGAGCGTCCCGGCGACTCGACGCATGCGCTGCTAGGCAACCTGTTCGGCCACCGTCGGCGCATCGAGCTGGCGCTGGCTGGACGGCCGCTGGCTTCCTTGCGCGAACTCGGCCAGCTTCTCGCCGCGATCAAGGAGCCACGCTGGCCGTCCAGCCTGCGGCAGGCGCTGGCGACCTGGCCGGAACTGGCGCAACTGGCGCACGTGGCGCCGCAGCGTGTGCGTGAGGCGGCGTTCGAGGAGGAAACCCTGCGCGGCGGCGAGATCGACCTGGCGCGCCTGCCGATCCAGCATTGCTGGCCCGACGACGCCGGCAAGCTGATCACGTTCGGCCTGGTGGTGACGCGCGGCCCAGCCAAGCCGCGCCAGAACGTGGCGATCTACCGCCAGCAGGTGCTCGGGCCGAACCGGGTGATCATGCGCTGGCTGCCGCATCGCGGCGGCGCGCTCGACTACGCCGACTGGTGCGCCGCGCATCCGCAACAACCCTTCCCCGTGCTGGTGGCGATCGGTGCAGACCCGGCGACGATGCTGGCGGCGGTGGCGCCGGTACCCGACACCCTGTCCGAATACGAATTCGCCGGCCTGCTGCGCGGCCAGCGCACGCGCGTGTGGCGCAGCGAGCTTACCGGCCTGGATGCGCCGGCCGGCGCGGAGATCCTGATGGAAGGTTTCGTCCACCCCGGCGACAGGGCGCTGGAAGGCCCGTTCGGCGACCACACCGGTTACTACAACGCGCAGGATCACTTTCCGGTGTTGACCATCGAGCGCATGCGCCTGCGCCGCGAGGCGATCTACCACGGCAGCTACATGGGCCGCGCGCCGCACGACGAACCATCGGTGCTGGCGCTGGCGCTGAACGACGTGTTCGTGCCGATCCTGCAAAAAGTGTTTCCGGAAATCGTGGACTTCTACCTGCCGCCGGAGGCGTGTTCGTACCGCATCGCGGTGGTCAGCATCCGCAAGCAGTACGCCGGCCATGCGCGGCGGGTGATGATGGGCGTCTGGTCGTACCTGCGCCAGTTCACCTACACCAAGTTCGTGATCGTCACCGACGACGACATCGACGTGCGTGATTGGGCGCAGGTGATCTGGGCCGTGTCGACCCGGGTCGACCCGGCGCGCGACGCGATGCTGGTGGAGAACACCCCGATCGACTACCTCGATTTCGCCAGCCCGGTCGCCGGGCTCGGCTCCAAGCTCGGCCTCGACGCGACGAACAAATGGCCGTCCGAAACCACGCGTACCTGGAGCCGCCCCATCGTCCCGGACGCCGCGGTGGAACGGCGCGTCGAGGCGTTGTGGACCGGCCTCACGCGCTCAGGTTGACGTACCCGCGCCGTCCTCCGCGGCAGCCTGTGGCCGAGCCGCGGCGGGATCGGCGATCCATTCGCGCGCCCGTTGCTGCAAGGCGCGCCAGGACGCTTCCCACTGTCCATCGCGTGGCCGCGACCAGGCCAGCTGGATCAGCACCGCGTGCAACCCCTTCACCTGCTGCTGCGCGCACGCCAGGGCAGCCAGCGCCTGCTCGTGCTCGTCCTTGCCCACCATCAGGATCCTGCGGTCGCGGCAGACGCCGATGCACGGCTGCGGCGCTTCGATCTTGCCGCAGCCGATGCACTGCCAGGCTGGAATCCAGTCGGTCACGCGCGGCCAGCTCAGCTCAAGGCTCGTCGTGCATCTCATGCATGACCGGCGCCGGCGTGTCCCAGCCCGGGTCGTTGAAGTAGCGTGGGTAGTCCGCCACTGCCGCGCGCATCGCGGCGACGGCTGCCATGTCCTTCGGGTTCCTCTTCAGCGTCTGGGTGGAGGCGACCAGCGGCACCAGCATGCCGTGCAAGGCGGCATCGGCGTCCGGCGCGAGCTTGCAGTGGGCGAACATGTAGGTGGTCGCCGCCTCGATCGTGGCGACGCGATCGAGCGCCATCGCCTCGCTCATGTGGCCCATCTCGTAGTGGCGCAGTTCCTCCAGCGCCGTGTGCACCCGGCCCATGCCTTCGCGCAGCGGCGCATCCGGGGTCCAGCGCTGCGCCGGGATCGGCGCGTGGGCGGCATGTTCGGCGGGCGTCGTGTGCTCGTGCTGCGGCGCCGACCACGCCAGCCCGCTCAGCGCGAAACCGCCGAGCAGCAGCAGACTGAACTTCACGGATCTCATGATGGCAACTCCTGCGGGCGGCGCCATGGCCGCGGACAAGGCCATGGTAGCGATCTCCCGCGCAGGTCCGAGTGATCCATGTCAACGACGCGCGGCAAAGCGCGCGCCACGATGCGTGCCGAATCCCTGCCCCCCGAGGTGCCCATGCAACTGGTCTGTCCTGCCGGCAACCTGCCGGCGCTGCAAGCGGCGATCGACGCCGGCGCCGATGCGGTCTACGCGGGCTTCCGCGACCAGACCAACGCACGCGCTTTTCCCGGCCTCAACTTCAGCGATGCGGAGCTGCGCGACGGCATCGCGTATGCGCACCAGCGCGGCCGGCAGGTGTATCTGGCGCTGAATACCTACCCCGACAGCGCGCGGCTGCAGCAGTGGTACAGCGCCGTGGACAAGGCCGCCGAGTTCGGCTGCGACGCGATCATCGCGGCGGAAATGGCCGTGCTCGACTACGCCACGCGCACCCACCCTTCGCTCAAGCGGCATCTGTCGGTACAGGGATCGGCGACCACCGCGCCTGCGCTGCGCTACGCGCACGAGCGCTTCGGTATCAGCCGCGCGGTGCTGCCGCGGGTGTTGTCGATCCAGCAGGTCGAGCGCCTGTGCGAGGGCTCGCCGGTGCCGCTGGAGGTGTTCGCGTTCGGCAGCCTGTGCATCATGGTCGAGGGCCGCTGCCAGCTGTCCAGCTATGTCACCGGCGCCTCGCCGAATCGCCACGGCGTGTGCTCGCCGGCCAGCTTCGTGCGCTGGGAGGAGCACGAGGACGGCCGCCGCAGCGTGCGCCTGAACCAGGTGCTGATCGACAAGTTCGAGCCGGCCGAACCGGCCGGCTATCCCACCGTGTGCAAGGGCCGCTTCGATGTGGGCGGCGAGATCTTCCACGCACTGGAAGAGCCGACCAGCCTCAACACGCTAGAGCTGCTGCCGCGATTGGCACAGGCCGGCGTGGCGGCACTGAAGATCGAGGGGCGCCAGCGCGGCGTGGCCTATGTCGGCTCGGTCACGCGCACCTGGCGCGACGCGCTGGACCGCTACCGCGCTTCGCCGCAGGACTGGTCGGCGCAACCACGCTGGCAGTCCGCGCTGTCGAAGCACGCCGAGGGTCACCAGACCACGCTCGGCCCCTATCACCGCTCCTGGCACTGATTTTCCGGGTACCGAACCGATGAACACGATGAAACTGAGCCTGGGCCCGCTGCAGTACTTCTGGCCGCGCGAACGCACGCTGGCGTTCTATCGCGAGGCCGCCGACTGGCCGGTCGACATCGTCTACCTGGGCGAGACGGTATGCAGCAAGCGGCGCGAGCTGGGCACGCGCGACTGGATCGCGCTGGCCGGCGAGCTGGCCGCCGGCGGCAAGCAGGTGGTGCTGTCCTCGCTGGCGCTGATCGAAGCCGAATCCGAACTGGGCGTGCTGCAGCGTCTGGTCGATCACGGCGGCTGCTGGATCGAGGCGAACGACCTCTCCGCGGTGCAGCTGTGCCGCGAGCGCCAGCTGCCGTTCGTCGCCGGTCCCACGCTCAATGTCTACAACCATCACGCACTGGGGATGCTGATGGACGACGGGCTGCGTCGCTGGGTGCCCGGCGTGGAGCAAGGCCACAGCTTGCTGCGCGAGTTGCGCGAGGCGATGCGGCTCGAAGACCGCGCGATGCCCGAACTGGAAGTGATCGCGTTCGGTCGGCTGCCGCTGGCGTACTCGGCACGCTGCTTCACCGCGCGTGCGCTCGACGTCGCCAAGGATCAATGCAACTTCCGTTGCATCGACTATCCCGACGGCATGCCGCTGGCCACGCGCGAAGGCCGGCCGTTCCTGCGCATCAACGGCATCCAGATCCAGGGCGAGGAGATCACCGACCTCGGCCCCGAACTGCCGATGCTGCGCGAACTCGGCGTGGACATCCTGCGGCTGTACCCGCAAGCCGAAGGCATGGCCGGGATGGTGGCGCACTTCCATCTCGCCCGCCGCTCGCCGGTGGCGCCGCCGCGTATCGGCGCGCGCAACGGCTACTGGCACGGCGAGCCTGGCATGCGGCCAAACAGCGTGGCGTAACCCGCGCCCGGGACGCCCTGGCGGCATGTGCGGCCGTCATCGCAGGCTGCGCTGGATGTTCGAGGGTTGCCGAGTCGCCTGCCGCGACACGGCGCTGGTGGCTGGCCGGCGCGCCTCAGTACGCGTAACGCAGCACCGCGGCGTAGTGGCAGCCGGTACCGGCCAGCACGAACAGATGCCAGATGAAATGGCTGTAGCGCAGCCGCTCGTGCAGCATGAAAAACACCACGCCCAGCGTATACGCCAGACCGCCGCCGAACAGCAGGATCAATCCGCCCGCCGGCATGTGCTGCCACAGCGGCCGGATCGCGATGAGCGCCATCCAGCCCATCGCCACATACAGCGCCGTGGAGAGCCGCTCGAACCGCGCGCCGACCACCAGCTTGAACACCAGCCCCAGCAACGCCAGGCTCCAGACCACGCCAAGCAGGGCGAGGCCCCAGCCGCCGCGCAACACGCCCAGCGCGATCGGCGTGTAGGTGCCGGCGATCAGCAGATAGATCGCGCCGTAGTCCAGCCGCTGCAGCCATCCCTTGGCCCGCTCGTGGGATACCGCGTGATACAGCGTCGAGGCCATGTACAGCAGGATCGCGCTGCCGCCGAACACCGCCGCGCCCACCATCGCCGCCGTGCTGCCGATGCGCACGGCGTTGACGATCAGGATCGGCAGGCCAACGATGGCCAGCAGCACACCGAGGCCATGACTGATGCTGTTGGCGAGTTCCTCGCCAAAGGTCGATGGGCGCGAGGCGGGAGCGGGAGCGGATGACATGGTGCTTTTCCGGTGGAAGGGCGAAGGGTGAAAGGCGAATGGCCAGAGGCTGCCGCCCGCGTGCAGGAACCCGCGGGCGGGCCCTGCGGCAGCGACGCAGGTGCGGCCATCACGCCTTGGCGAACACCAGGCTGGCGTTGGTGCCGCCGAAGCCGAAGCTGTTGGACATCACCGTGTGCAGCTGCGCGTCGCGGCTCGCGCGCACGATCGGGAATCCTTCGGCGCGCGGGTCCAGCTCGTCGATGTGGGCCGAGCCGGCGATGAAGCTTTCGTTGAGCATCAGCAGGCTGTAGATCGCCTCGTGCACGCTGGCCGCTCCGAGTGAATGGCCGGTCAGCGCCTTGGTCGAGGACAGCGGCGGCACGCCGTCGCCGAACGCATTGCGCACCGCCTGCAGCTCGACGATGTCGCCCAGCGGCGTGGCCGTACCATGGGTGTTGAGGTAGTCGATCGGCGCGTCCACGTTGGCCAGCGCCATCTGCATGCAACGCACCGCGCCTTCGCCGGACGGCGCCACCATGTCGGCGCCGTCGGAGGTGACGCCGTAGCCGACCAGCTCGGCATGGATGTGGGCGCCGCGGGCACGGGCATGCTCGTATTCCTCCAGCACCAGCATGCCGCCGCCGCCGGCGATGACGAAGCCGTCGCGGGCGACGTCATACGGGCGCGACGCCCGCTGCGGCGTGTCGTTGCTGCCGGTGGACAGCGCGCCCATGGCATCGAACTGCGCGGTCATGCCCCAGTGTTCTTCCTCGCCGCCACCGGCGAACATCACGTCCTGCGCGCCATGCCGGATCAGGTCCGCCGCGGCGCCGATGCAATGTCCCGAGGTGGCGCAGGCCGCCGCTATGGAATAGCTCAGGCCAAGGATGCCGAATGCGGTGGCCAGCGTGGCCGACACGGTGGAGCACATCGTGCGCGGCACCATGAACGGGCCGACCTTGCGCACGCCCTTGTTGCGCAGCAGGTCGCCGGTCTCGATCTGCCACCTGGGCGAGCCGCCGCCGGAGCCGGCGATCACGCCGGTACGCGGGTGGCAGATATGTTCGATGGCAAGCCCGGCATCGGCGATCGCCGAACGCATCGCCACGTAGGCGTAGGCGGCGGCGTCACCCATGAAGCGGCGCAGCTTGCGGTCGATCTCGGCATCCAGGTCGATCTGCGGCACGCCCGCCACCTGACTGCGCAGGCCGAGCTCGGCGTAGCCGGGCATGGCGCGGATGCCGCTGAGGCTCTCGCGCAGCGCGCGCGATACCACCCCCGGCTGGTTGCCCAGGCACGACACGATGCCCATGCCGGTCACCACGACGCGGCGCATCTCAAAAGCCCTCAGTGGACTGGAACAGGCCCACGCGCATGTCACTGGCCTCGTAGATCAGACGATTATCGACGAAGGTTTTGCCATCGGCGATCACCATGCGCAACTTGCCGCGCATCACGCGGCGGATATCGATTTCGTAGCGCACCAGCTTCGCGTCCGGCATCACCTGTCCGGAAAATTTTACCTGGCCCACGCCCAAGGCGCGACCGCGGCCTGGCTCACCCAGCCAGGGCAGGAAGAACCCGCTGAGCTGCCACATGGCATCGAGCCCGAGGCAACCGGGCATCACCGGATCGCCGATGAAATGGCAGCCGAAAAACCACAGCTCCGGATGGATGTCCAGTTCGGCGTGGATCAGCCCCTTGCCGTAGGCCCCGCCTTCGGTGGCGATCTGCGTGATGCGGTCGAACATCAGCATCGGCGGCGCCGGCAGTCGCGCGTTGCCGTCGCCGAACAGTTCGCCACGGCCGCAGGCCAGCAGTTGTTCATAATCGAACGAAGATGGACGGGTCATGGAAAGCTCGCTGGATAAGGAAGCTGCAGTATGCCCAACTGGGTCTGCGCGCGTCTTGACAATAGTCAGCCAGCGCCGCCTGTGGTGGCCGTGGCGGGCGTTGCGGCGTGGGGCATATCGCCGCAGCGCGCCACCTCAGCCGGGGCAGCCGCGATCGAGCCGGCAATGCGCGCCGAGGCTGCCCCGGCGCAGCGCGGCCGCGCGCAGCAGCGATTTGGCCAGACGCATCTGCCAGCCGGCGTCCGCGGCCGCGGCGCAGGCACGCCATGCATCGCGCAGCGACGATGCCTCGCGCACCGGGCCGGCGGCACGCCACAGCAGCGTGCGCAACGCGGCCAGCGATGCCGGCGGCAAGCCGTCGCCACGCTCGACCCAGCGATGGCTGCCCGGTCCGCCGCGCACCGGCGCGGCAATCGCCAGCGCGGCGCCGAGCCGGCGGCCGCATGCCACCCCTTCCAGCAGCGAATTGCTGGCCAGCCGGTTGGCGCCATGCACGCCATTGCAGGCGACTTCACCCACCGCGTGCAGGCCGGCCAGCGTGCTGCGCCCATCCAGGTCGGTGGCGATGCCGCCCATGTGGAAATGCGCGGCGGGCGTCACCGGCAACGGCACCTGCCGTGGATCGAAACCATGCGCCAGGCACGCCGCCAGCACGGTGGGAAAGCGCAGGCTCCAGTCGCCACCCACCGCCGTCGCATCGAGCCACACGCGGCCGCCCGCGCGCTGCACCTGCCAGACACGGCGGGCCACCACGTCGCGCGGCGCCAGGTCGCCCAGCGGATGCAGCCCGCGCATCAGCGGTTGCCCGGCGGCATCGAGCAGGCGCGCACCGGCCCCGCGCAGGGCCTCGGTGATCAGCGGCAGACAATGGCCGCCGACATCCAGCGCCGTGGGATGAAACTGCACGAACTCCAGATCGCGAGGCGCGGCGCCGCTGGCCAGACCCAGCGCCAGCCCGGCACCGTCCGCACCGGCCGGATTGCTGGTATGTGCAAACAGCGCACCGATGCCGCCGGTGGCGAGTACTACCGCGGCGGCGTCGATGTGTTGCTGGCGGCCACGCTGGTCGCAGGTGCGTACGCCGACCACGGCGCCGTCGCGCAACAACAACGCGTCGACATCGACGCCGCCGCGCCACTGCACATGCGCCGACGACTGCACCCGGGCGCGCAGCGCGTGCACCAGCGCCGCACCGGTGGCGTCGCCGCCGGCGTGCACGATGCGTGCGGCACCATGGCCGCCCTCGCGGCCCAGCTGCAAGCGGCCGTCGGCGCCGCGGTCGAAGCGCACGCCCTGCTGCTGCAGCCAGGCGATGGTGCCCGGGGCCTCGCCGGTCAGCCATCGCACGGCGGCCGCGTCGTTGTGCCCGGCGCCTGCCTCGATGGTGTCGCCAGCGTGCGCGGCGGTGCTGTCGTCGGGATCGAGCGCGGCGGCGATGCCACCCTGCGCCAGCGCGCTGGCGCTGCCGCTGCCATCGTGCGCGCGGCACAGCAGGCGTACCGGCGATGGCGCCGCGGCAAGCGCCGTGACCAGACCGGCCACGCCGCCGCCGACCACCACGATGGGTCGACGCTCGCGCTTCACACGGATTCGCGCCGGCCCACGGCCAGCATCCGCTGCAGCGCCGCGCGGGCGCGCCCGGCCACGTGCGACGGCACTTCCACGGCGTGTTTCATGTCACGCAGGGCTTCGTAGATCTTCGGCAAGGTGATCCGCTGCATGTGCGGACACAGGTTGCATGGCTTGATGAACTCGGTGGCCGGGAACTGCGCGCGCAGGTTGTCGGCCATCGAGCACTCGGTGATCAGCGCGACGCGTGCCGGCTTCTCGCGTTCCAGCCACTTGCCCATCGCCGTGGTGGAACCGACGAAATCCACCTCGGCGAGCACCTCGGGCGGACATTCGGGGTGGGCGACCAGCAAGGCGTCGAACTGTTCGCGCGCATGGCGCGCCTGCTGTGCGGTGAATTTCTCGTGCACCTCGCAGCGGCCGCGCCACAACACCAGCTCGACCCGGGTCTGGCCGGCGACATGGCGGCCCAGGTATTCGTCGGGCAGGAAGATCACCTTGGCGCTGCCCATCGCCTCGACCACCTGCACCGCGTTGGCCGAAGTGCAGATCGCATCGGATTCGGCCTTTACCGCGGCCGAGGTATTCGCGTAGCTCACTACCGGCACGCCAGGATGCCGCGCGCGCAGTGCCAGCACATCGGCAGCGGTGATCGACGAGGCCAGCGAACAGCCCGCTTCGGGATCGGGGATGAGTACGGTCTTGTGCGGCGCCAGGATCTTCGCGGTCTCGGCCATGAAGTGCACCCCGCACAACACGATCAGGTCGGCATCGCAGTCGGCGGCGGCCTGGGCCAGCCCGAGCGAATCGCCGGTGATGTCGGCCACGCCGTGGAAGATCTCCGGCGACTGGTAGCTGTGCGCCATGATCACCGCGCCACGCTGCTTCTTCAGCTTGTTGATGGCGTCGATCCACGGCAGGTGCAGCGGTATCTCCAGGCACGGCACCAGCGGTTCCAGGCGCTCGGCCAGCGCGGCGTACTCGTGTTCGAGTTCGTCGCGCCAGACCGGCTCGGGCAGCGTTGCGGAGGCGCTCATCGTGATCGCTTTTCAGGGGAGGGAACGGGATGGCTCAGGCGGCTTCGCCGCGGTGTGCGGCGCGGGCGGCCCGGGCGAAGCGCGCGCCGCGGTTCAGCGCGATGCGCAGGCCCAGCGGCACCGACTCCCACGGCAACCGCTCGAGCAGGTTGCGCGCGGTGAGGCCCAGCTCGGTGTCGCCGGTGAGTTCCAGTGCGCGCTGGAAGAACAGCGTGTCGGCGTCTTCCAGCCGACTGGCCAGCAGCAGCAGGTCGGTGGCGCTGCCGCGCACGCTGGCTTCGGGCGCGCCGTCGCCGACGCACAGGCGTCCATCGCGCAGTTCCAGCACCCAGCACAGTTGCAGGTCGCTCACCTCGATTCCCAGCCGGCGACCACGCATGAAATCCAGCGTGCCGTCCTGCAGCGGCATGGCGAGCACGCGCGCCATCGCGCGCTCCAGCAGGTTGGATTGCCAGCGCCGCGGCAGCGTGCGCAGCAGCGGCGCAAACCGGCGCGGCGGCGGCAGCAGGCGCAGCCAATGCAGTGCGCGGGATCGGGAGGAAAGCGTGTCGGACATGATGGGCGGCATCATGGCGGGAGACGGCGTGAGCGCGCCTTGATCAAGGTCAATTGCCATGCCCTGCTGGCGACAGGCATCGACGATCGCCAGGTCCAGCACACCCGTCGCGGTATCTGCCGGCAGATCCAGCCGATGTGCCAGCGACTGCGTGCGCCTGCGCACCTGCCGCTCGCGCGCCGGGTCGCGCGGCGGCACGCCGGCGCGTGGCTTCAGCGCCGCCACCACGCGCACCAGCCGACGGCGGGCGGCGAGCAGCACGATCAGGCCATCGTCGACACGATCGATCACACCGCGCACGTGCGCCAGCGCGAGACGCTCAGGGCTGGGCGGCAGCATCGGCGGGCTCCGTGGATGGTCGAGTGGTGATGGCCTCGTGCAGGGCCTGCACCGCCGGGCGTACCTCGGCCGCATATACCCGCTGCGCCTCGGCGAGATTGAAATCGGCGTGCTGGCGCTTGCGCACACCGTAATCGGACAGCACCAGGTGCGTGTCGGCGACCACGCCTGCATTCGCCAGGCAGGCCGCAGCGCACTTGAGCACGCAGCCATCCAGCGCCAGGATGCGACGCCCGCTCTGCGCCGTGCGCACCAGGCCGCTGACGCCACCGCCGACGCCGGCGATGCAGGACATCTCGGCGATGCCTTCGCGATCCAGCTTCAGCGCCAGATGGTTGGCCATCTGCGCCGCGCTCGAACAGCCGGAACAGGAATAGACAAGCGGCAACCTCGTGCTCACGGACGATCCTCCAGCGTCAACAGAAAACCATTCGCCCGCCTGCGTACGCCACGCAGCGCCGACCACGCGCCGAGCCACGCGAGCAGCAGCGCCAGCCCGGCGCCGCGCGCCAGCCAGGCCGAAGGCCACAGCACCGCGGCCGGCAACAGCAGCAGCGGCAGTTGCGCCAGCAGCACACCGCGTTTGTCGCTGTCCGGCAGCAGGCGCTGCACACCGGGAAGGTGCACGCCACGGCCGCAACGCCGATGCAGGTCGATCCAGTCGATGAAGGCGATGATCTCAAGCGACATGCCGAGCAGCAGCAGCGGCAAGGCGATGCCGAGTCCCAGTGCCCCCGCCAGCAGTCCGCCGCGCGGCCCGGCGACCAGGGCAAACGCTGCCAGCAGCAGGACGACCAGTCCGGCGCGCCAGCACCCAAGCAGCGGGTTGCGGCGCTGCCGCGGCACGCGCGATTGCAGCCACAGCGCGGCACACGCAAACAGCGTCGCATGCAGCGCCACCGCATCGGCCAGCCAGCGGGCGTCGGCGTGGGTCAAGCGCCACCATGCCGTGCCGCACAGCATCGCCAGCGTGCTGCCGAGCCACAGCGCCTGCCACCGCGCGGGAGGCGTTGCGGTGCCCTGGAACATCGGCATCACCACCCGCGCCACGCTGGCCAGCAACACCACCATCCAACCCAGCACGCCCCAGCAGGCATGCACGTCGACAAGGGCGATCACCGGCCATGCCCGCCCATCAGCAAGAGCCAGCGCCAGTGCGCCACCGAGCAGCGCGGTGAGCACACCGGAAGCGATCGCCACGCCGAGCCCCGCGCGCAGCAGCCGCTGCCCGGCCGCTGCCAGCAGGCCGGGCAAGGTCATCGCGGCCAGCAGCACGAAAGCCAGCGGCAGCAGTACCCCGGCACCAAGCAGCGCCGCATGCCAGTTCTGATGCAGCCCCGCCACCAGCAGCAACGCGCCGAGATTGAACAGCGCATGCAGCGGCGCTCCCCACAGCATGCCGCCGCGCACCCGCACCCCGGCAGCCGCGGGAAGAAACTGCAGCACGCTGCCGAACATCACGTTGCCGAGCACGCCGAGCGTGAACACGTGCACCAGTGCCAGCGCGGCCGGATGCCAGCGCGAGCGCAGCAGGGCATCGCCGTCGGCGAGCAACAACGCGCCTGCGAACATCCCCCACAGCGGCGCACTCAGCAGGAAGCGGCGCGGCAGCGAGGCAGCGGGCGCCTGATCAATCGCCAGTCGGGCCATCGTCATCCTCCCGGCGGCGGATCAGCACGCGCGCGCCGCCGGCGGGTAGCGCAGACGCCGACGCGAGCAGCCCGCGCGACGCCAGCGCATCGAGCAAGGGCATCGGCAACAGCGGCGTGAGCACCAGCACCGCCTGCCCCGGCAGCAACGCATCGGCCGCTGCCAGCGCGCGCAGCATCGGCTCCGGAGGCGGCAGCCCGCGCAGATCGAGTTCGGCCGGCACGGCGTTGTCGGCGCGGCGTGGGTGCAACGACGGGAATGCTTGCATGGCGCTATATCAACCCAACACGGGTGCAGGCGCGCTGATTTGAGTCAACGCGCCGCGGCAAGGTCGCCATCACCGCTCAACGCGCGTTCGCCAAGGGCTGTTGTCCATGCCATTCGAGTTGCAGCCACAGCTTGGCGCCGTCGCGACCGAGGCCGTCGGCGCGATAGTCCGCCACCTTGATCAAGCCACCGAGACCCGTCGCCAGCGGATAGCTCAACGACGCGTCCCACTCGCTGCCGTAGCGGCCACCGTGATCGGCGTGGTAGTCGTGGTACGAGACTGCCCAGCCCAGCTTGCTGGCGGGCCCGGCATGGCCAAGGTTGCCGCCGACGCCCACATAGCGATCTTCCAGGCCGCCGGCGGGCGTGACGTTGAACTGGTCGTCCCAGCCATTGAACGCGTGCAGCGTGGCCAGCGGCGTCTGCAAGGCATGGCGGCCGTTGCCGCCCAGGTGCTCCCAGCCCAGCTTCGCGGTGATCCCTTGCAGCGTCCAGGTCGGTTCGAGCAACCAGTAGCGATGCGCAAAGTGCAACGGGTTGTTGGCGTAGTCGACTTGCCGCGCTGCCTCCAGCGTCCAGCCCGGACCGTTGCTATCGTGCGGTGTCTTGCCGGTCCAGCGCAGGCCATAGGTCTCGCTGGACGCGCTGGCCACGTCGCGGTCCTCATGCAGGTAGGCATAACCCACCCATTGCTGCGCGCCCTGCATCCACGCTGCGTTCAACAGATGGGTATTCAGTCGCCGCTCGCGCGCCAGCGGGTTGAGCGCGTCGCGGCCAGCCACGCGGTGCACGCGATCGAGCCAGTCGTAGCGCAGCGTCAACGCGGCCAGCGGCTGCCATTGCAACGCCACCGCATCGTAGGTCTGCTCGTGCTGGCGCCAGCCGCTGTTGCCGACCCAGCGCTGGTTGTCCAGCAGCAGTCGCTGTCTGCCCGCGGTCACGCCGAACGCGTCGCCCTGCCACGCCAGCCAGGCCTGGTTGAGTTCGCTGCCGCGCGGGTCGGTGATCGCCGGATACGCGATGCGGCCATTCGCGCCGCTGTTGTAGTGCTGGCCGGCGCTGGCCACGCCGGCGCCTTCCAGCAACGCGCTCCAGCCTTCGCCGAAGTTTGCGCGCAGACCCAGCCGCAGACGCAAGGTGTCGGCAATGGCATCGCGGCTGAAGGCGTCGTCGTCGACCTGCTCGTGGCGCAGACGGGCATCCCATTCCAGTTGCAGTGGCGCGTTGACCGGCGCTGCCTGCGTGCCGCCGTCGGCCCGGACCGATGGTGCGGCCATCGCCGTGGCCAGAAGGCATGCGACGGAAAGAATCCTGCGTGTCGTTTTCATCGTGGTGTCCCCTTGTGGATGCGCGCAGTCTGCGCACACCGGGGCACCGGCAAATTGACCGCGGTCAGGCCGGCACGATGAACACGCCGGCTGTGACAACACGCCACGGCCACGCACACGAGAACGCCGCCATGACGGCGGCGCCTGGATGTACGGCGGACGTATGGACGTCCCTATCGCGGGAGGCTCAATGCCTGGAAACGGTCTCGGTGATCGCCTTGACGAAGGCGGGGTCGAGCCTGCCGATCACGTTGGTGCGCGCCGCGATGCGGCCCTCGGCGTCGAGCAGGATCAACTCGCTGCTGTGGTTGAACTCGCCATCCGGCAATTGCCGATACTGCAGGCCGAGTACGCCGGACAGCTGCCGCACCTGCGCCGGCTCGGCGCGGGCCAGGGTCCAGAAGCGTGGATCCAGCTTGCGCTTGTCGGCGTAGCTGCGCAGGGTGGCGACGTCGTCCCTGGCCGGATCGAAGCTCACCGCGAGCAGGTCGATCTGCGAGCGGATCGACGGGTCCAGCGCGTTGCGGGTGAGCCGCAGGCTGTCGATGATCAGCGGGCAAACCATCTTGCACGAGGTATAGAACATCGTCACCAGTTGCGGCCGGCCGCGCCGCGCGGACAGCATCTGCTGTCGGCCGTCCTGGTCGGTCAGCCGCACCGGCAGCTGATAGACCGAATCGCCCGGCAGCGGCTGCGCTGCGTGGGCGCTGCCGCCCAGCAGCAGGAGCATGGCAAGAAAAGACAGCAGGCGTTTCATGGCAGGTTCCTCAGTCGGACTTCGCGCAGCGGAAGCCCATGTTGTTGGTGGTGTCGGCGGCCTTAAGCGCGGACAGCATCGCGATGCGCATCAGCACGGCGTAGTTTTCTTTTTCCTGCATGCTGAGCGCGCCGGCGCCGCAGAACTTCAGCAGGTCAGGATCGCCCTGGTCGCGGCTGTCGCTGGCGACCATCAGCGCATTGAAGTCATCGACCCATTCCCAGACCAGGCCATTGATGTCGTGCACGCCGTAGATGTTGGCGGCCCCGCCGATTTCCGGCAGCGCCGTGCTGGAGGGCCGCGAGTACCAGCCAAGGATGCTCTCGCGCCAGGCCGGATCGGCGCGCGCATCGCGGCGGGTGGCATCGGCCGCTGCCGCGAACTCCCACTCGTACCAGCTCGGCAGACGCGCCTGCTCGCTTTCGCAATAGGCCTGCGCGGCAAACCAGCTGACCCGCGTCACCGGCTGACGCGGCAGCGCCTCGTCGCCCAGTGCGTCGGCGGCCCCCCATTGGGTGAGGTAGCGTGCATCGGCAAGAATGCGCGGCACCTGGTCGCGCCGCCACGCCGGGTGGCCCTTCACGAACGCCAGGAACTCGCCATTGGTCACCAGCTCGGTGCGCAGGCGGAACGGCGCGACCTGCGCTGGCGCCGTCTTGCCGTCTGCCGGCAACACGCTGGTGAACGTGCCTCCCGGCAGCGCGGCGTATTCCACCGCCGCTGCCGGCAGCGCCAGCAGCAGACCAAGGAATCCCCAGGGCAGCAGCCACCCAAGGCGGAAGGCTCGTCGTGCAGGGGCAGACTTTCGACGATCGGCCAGCCCATGCCGGCTCCACGAACCATGAGGCGGCACGGATGGGCGCCTCGCGGCGGGCTCGGCAGCCCGGGCGGCTCCTGCCGCCCGGGCCGACAACCATGCCAGTGCCGGTGCGCGCATCTCAGTGTGCCGGCGCCGGCGCCGGTGCCGCGGCCGCACGGGCCTTGGCCACGTCGTCCTTGCTGAACTGGCCACCCGGGTTGCCCCAGCTGTTCAGTACATAGGTCAGGATGTTCGATACCTCGTCGTCGGTCAGCTGCGACATCGGCGGCATCACCGAATCGTATTCGTGACCGTTGACGGTGACCTTGCCGGTCAGGCCGTGCGTCACGATGGTCATGGCGCGCTTGGGATCAGCCGCGAGAAGATCAGACTTCGCCAGCGGCGGGAATACATTCGGCAAGCCTTCGCCGTTGGCCTGGTGGCAGACCGAGCAGGTGCCGGCGAACAGTTGCTTGCCCGCGGCGATCTGGTCTTCCTTGGTCAGCGTACCGGCGGCATGCGCCGTGGCGGCGGTGGTCACGGCCTGCAGGTTGCTGCCGGCACGGTCACCCAGGTAGACCGAGTCCACCTCCTTGCCCGAGTAGACCGACTTGTTCTCCGGGCCATCCACTTTAAGGATGCCCAGCGCACCCTTGTTGAAGGCACGGAAGATCGAGTGGTCGACCAGCACGTAGCTGCCCGGCACGTCGGTGTGGAACTCTACGATCGCGGCACCGCCGGACGGGATCAGCGTGGTCTGCACATTGTGCTGCGCCACCGTGCCACCCTCGGGCTGCACCTTGTCGAAGATCTCGCCGATCACGTGGAAGCTGGAGATCAGGTTGGGCCCGCCATTGCCCACGAACAGGCGCACCTTTTCATTGGTCTTGGCGGTGAGCGCGTTGTCGCCGGTGAGCGCGCCTTCCTTGCCGTTGAACAGCACATAGGTCGGGTGCTCGTCGATCGCCTTTTCCATGTCGAACGGCTGATGGCCCTTTTCGCGATATTTGCCGGTGGTGTAGAAATCGCCCTGCATCACGTAGTACTCGTGATCGACCGGGCTCAGGCCTTCCGGTGGTTCGACCAGGATCAACCCGTACATGCCGTTGGCGATGTGCATGCCGACCGGCGCAGTGGCGCAGTGGTAGACGTAGATGCCCTGGTTGAGCGCCTTGAAGGTGAACTGCGACTCGTGCCCCGGCGCGGTGAAGCTGGACGCCGCACCACCGCCCGGCCCGGTCACGCCGTGCAGGTCGATGTTGTGCGGCATCTTGTCGTTGGGGTTGTTCTTCAGGTGGAACTCCACCGTGTCGCCCTGGCGCACGCGGATGAAGCTGCCGGGCACGGTGCCGCCGAAGGTCCAGAACGTGTAGTTCACACCCTCGGAAATCGGCATTTCCTTTTCGATCACCTCCAGCTCCACGATCACCTTGGCCGGATAGTTGCGGTGGATCGGTGGCGGCACATGCGGCGGGCTGGTCAGCACGGCGTGGATCGGCTCGCCCTGCGGCGGACCGAAGTCGCCTCGCTCGGAGGCAACCGAGGTACTTGCCGTGGGTGAGGTGGCGGCCGGACCGGACGAGGCCGACGGCTTGCCGGAACACGCCGCCAGCGCAAGCATTGCGGCGGCAGCGAGGTAAAGGTGTGGACGCGTCATCTACGTTCTCCTGGGTTCGGCTTCCAGCCTATGGGAACGCAGTATGACCCGTCTGATCTGGGTCAAACGGGAGTGATTCGGCAGCGCGATGCGTCACCCTGCCGCAGTCGACGATGACCGACTCAACCAGGCTTGCCGTCCGCCCGCGGGGTCAGGTAGATCCACGCCGAGCGCAGCACCCACGGCAGGAACGCCAGCAGCCAGCCATACGCGGCGATCACCAGCCAAAGGTATACGTCGCCGCCGAACTCGGCGCGGATGCGCACCAGCACCACCAACTGCAGCAGCGCGAAGCACACCCACGGCACCGCTCCCATCTGCATCGGCCGGCCCGAGTGGCCCTGGGTCACGCGCGTCACCATCGCCACCAGCATCGAGCCGAAGTAGCCGATCGCCAGCGCATGCAACGGCGCGCGGAAGAACAGCATCTGGCCGCTGCTGGCGTAGATCACGTCCTGCACGGCATACAACGCGAACGCCACCGGCAGCCACGCAAACGACAGGTGCAACACAGCCAGCACGCCCGGCCGCATCGCCTTCCACGGCTGCCAGGCCAGCGCGTGCCAGGCGAACACCAGGGCCAGCGGAATATCGGTGAGCCACAGCCATCCCGGTGCGCCGCGCCAGTCCAGCAGCAGATGCGCCAGCAGCAGCACCCACACCACCGGCAGGCTCCAGCGCGGGCGCACCACCGTATAGCCCTTGATCAGGTTGCCGCTGAAGAACGGCAGCATGCGGTGCGTCACCGAGAAGAAGATCGGCAGCAGCAGGCCGAAGGTGCCCAGCCGCACGGCCAGCTGCGCGCACTCGTCCGGCGCGCCGAACAGGTAGCCCAGAAACGCGATCAGGCCGAGCGTGCCCAGCGCCAGCGCCAGCACGCACGAGCGCGCGTGGTCGTTGCGGTCACGCGACGCACGCAGCACCGAGGCCAGCGTGGCCAACCCGAGCAGGTAGCCGGCCAGCATCATCGCGATGCCGGCCTTGAGCAGCCACGGCAGGTCCAGCAGACCGACGCTGGCGAGCACATAGCCGCCGAACACCAGGCCAGCCACCGGCACGTAGCGCGAACGCGGCAGCGAAGGCCGGTTCAACCAGCGCGGAAACACCGTCAGCAGGAAACCGAACATGAAGAGCGGAAACATCCCGTACTGGATCAGCATGCCGTGCGCATACGCCGGCGGGATCGTCGGCTGCGGCCAGCTGCCCAGCCCGAAACGCATCCAGGTCAGCTCCACCGCCCACCACGCCATGCTCAGCAGTACCGCGACGGAGCCAGCCAGAAACAGCAGCCGGTGCGGCGCCGAGGCGAGCAGGGCCGGCAGTTCGGCGAACGTCGCTGGCTTGACCGTTGAAGTGGGCGATTCAGCCATGACGGGCCAGCTCGAATAAGAACGATTCGCCATGGTGGCAGATTGGCGGGTGCACCGGCCATGACCTGCATCAGCCGCCCCGCCCGCGCCCCGCGACGTGGCGTTCAATTGACCCCGGTCAACACCGGCGAGCACCGCCTCGCGCACGCTGCATGCACCATTCGAGGAGACACGACCATGGGCAGGCTCAGCGGCAAGGTGGCATTGGTGACCGGCGGCGCGGTGGGCATCGGTGCGGCCTGCGTCACCCGCATGATCGAAGCCGGCGCGCGAGTGGCCATTGCCGACCTGCATGACGACACCGGGCACAAGCTGGCCGCGCAACTCGGCGCCAACGCGCGCTACCTGCACGCCGACGTGTCGGTGGAGGCCGAGGTGGCAGCCGCGATCGCCGGCACCGTGGCGGCGTTTGGACGGCTGGACGTCCTGGTCAACAATGCCGGCATCGCCGGCGCCAACAAGCCGACCCACGAGCTCACCGAAGCCGAGTGGGACCGGGTGCAGGCGGTCAACGTGAAGGGCGTGTTCTTCTGCACCAAGCACGCGATCGCGCCGCTGCGCGCGGCCGGCGGCGGCAGCATCATCAACCTGTCGTCGATCTACGGCCTGGTCGGCGCGCCCGACCTGCCGCCCTACCACGCGTCCAAGGGCGCGGTGCGGCTGATGACCAAGACCGATGCGCTGATCTACGCCGCCGACCACATCCGGGTCAACTCGATCCACCCCGGCTTCATCTGGACGCCGCTGGTGGAACAGCATCTGGGTGCGATGGGCGGCGACGTGCAGCAGCACCGGCGCGAGGTGGGCGCGCTGCATCCGCTCGGCCACATGGGCGAACCCGACGACATCGCCTGGGGCGTGGTTTACCTCGCCTCGGACGAAGCAAAGTTCGTGACCGGCAGCGAGCTGGTCATCGATGGCGGCTATACCTGCCGCTGAAGCGGCCCCCCCTTGACGAGGACACTGCCATGTTCAAGCACATTCTCCTGCCTACCGACGGCTCGGACCTGTCGCTGCGCGCCGCCAAGCTCGGCATCGATCTGGCCAAGACCTGTGGCGCGCGCGTGTACGCGCTGCACGTGGTGGCGCCGTATCACACCATTTCCTACATGGCCGAAATGCTGGCGGCCACCGAAATCACCTACACCCAGGACGCCACCGCTCGCGCCGAGCACTACCTTGCCGAGGTGCGCCGCCTGGCCGAGGCGGCCGGGGTGGCGTGCTCCACCGAGTACGTGTTCGACGATCGCCCGCACGAGGCGATCATCAACACCGCGCGCGAACAGCATTGCGACCTGGCCGTGATGGCCTCGCACGGCTGGCGCGGCATCACGCGGCTACTGCTGGGCAGCGAGGTGCACAAGGTGCTGCTGGAAAGCGAGATCCCCGTGCTGGTCTGCCGTTGAACTGGCGCCAACCGGCGTCCGCGCCGGCCGAACGCCGCGATGTATCCGAGGAGTCACCCAATGTTCAAGCACATCCTGCTGCCCGTCGACGGGTCCGAGTTGTCACTGCGCGCAGTCGATACCGGCATCGCGCTGGCCGCCGCTCTGGGCGCCCGCGTCCACGCACTGCACGTGCTGCCACCGTTCCCGGCAGTGACCTATTTCGCGGCGATCGCCCAGGCCAACGAGACGATGTACGTCGAGCGCGCCGTGGCCAGCGCCGAGCGCGTGCTGGCCGAGGTGCAGCGGCGCGCCGACGCCGCCGGCGTACCCTGCACGACCAGCCACGAGATCGACAGCCGCCCGTATACCGCCATCGCCGCCGCCGTCTCCAAGTACCACTGCGACCTGATCGTGATGGCCACGCACGGCTGGCACGGCATCGAGAAACTGCTGCTGGGCAGCGTGACGCAGAAGGCGCTGCTGCTGGCCGACGTGCCGGTGCTGGTCTGTCGCTGACATACAGGCACCCACTGCGATCGACGCGTCGCGCCTGGTGCGGCCGGGTGAACAGGCAACCGCCCTCCCCGCACAGCGAAGCGCCCCACCAGGAGATCGCATGAGCAGCATGAAACCTCCCCACCTCGCCAGTCTGACCGGGCTGGAGCCGGCCGAGGCGGCGCGGCGGCAGGCCGCGCAGGGGCCCAACCTGCTGCCGGGCAGCACGCCCAAGCCGATCCTGGCGATCGCCTTCAACGTGCTCACCGAGCCGATGTTCCTGATGCTGCTGGTGGCGGGGGGCCTGTACCTGGCACTGGGCGACCGCGCCGAGGCAGCGTTCCTGCTCGCCTCGGTATTCGTGATCATCGGCATCACCCTGGTGCAGGAGCGCAAGACGCAACGCGCGCTGGAGTCGCTGCGCGAACTGTCGGCGCCGCGCGCCCTGGTGATTCGCGCCGGACAGGAAATCCGCATCCCCGGACGCGAGGTGGTGTGCGGCGACTTGCTGGTGCTGCACGAAGGCGACCGGGTCGCCGCCGACGCGATGTTGCGCGATGGCAACCTGGACGTCGACGAATCGCTGCTGACCGGCGAGTCGGCGCCGGTCACCAAGTCGCCCGGCGAGGCAGGCGGCCAGCTGTTCGCCAGCACCGTGATCACCCGCGGCGTGGGTGTCGCCGAAGTAAGCGCGATCGCCACCGCCACCGCGGTGGGGCGCATCGGCCAGGCGCTGGCCAGCACTGCCGAACCGATATCCCGCCTGCAGCAGGCGTCCCGCCAGCTGGTTCGCAACCTCGCCATCGCCGGCCTGCTGCTGGCCATCGCCTACAGCCTGCTCAGCTGGCTGTGGGACGGACATACCTTCATCGAAAGCGTGCTGTCGGGCGTCGCGCTCACCATGGCGATCCTGCCGGAAGAGATCCCGGTCATCCTCGCCGTGTTCCTGGCGCTGGGCGCGTGGCGCATCTCGAAGCACAAGGTGCTGACCCGGCGCGTACCCGCGGTGGAGACGCTGGGCGCGATCTCGGTGCTGGCCGTGGACAAGACCGGCACACTCACGCAGAACCGCATGCAGGTGGCCGAACTGCGCCTGACCGACGACAGCTGCCACGACGAGAACGCAGCCGAGCTGCCCGAGCCGTTCCACGAACTGGTCGAGTTCGCCATGCTGGCGACCCCGGCCGATCCCTTCGACCCGATGGAGAAGGCGATCAGCCACTTCGGGTTGCACTGGCTCACCGGCACCGAGCACGTGCACGCGCAGTGGTCGCCGGAAATGGAATACGGTCTGTCGCCGGACATCCTGGCGATGACCCGCGTGTTCCGCGGCGAGGCGCGCGCACAACACCTGCTGGCGACCAAGGGTGCGCCCGAGGCGGTGACCGACCTGTGTCACCTGCCTGCCGCCGAGGCCGCGGCGATCCACGACCGGGTGGAGGCGATGGCCGCGCGTGGCCTGCGCGTACTGGGCGTGGCACGCGGCGAGTGGCAGGGCAGCACATGGCCGCAGCACCAGCACGACTTCACGTTCCGCTTCCTGGGTCTGGTGGGATTCATCGATCCGCCGCGCCCGGAGGTACCCGCCGCGATCGCCGAATGCCGCAGTGCAGGGGTGCGCATCATCATGCTGACCGGCGACCACCCGGTCACCGCGCGCGCCATCGCGCGCCAGGTCGGGCTGAGCGACCGCGCCGAAGTGATCACCGGCCCGGAGATCGACGCCCTCGACGACGATGCGTTGCGCCTGCGGCTGCAACGGGTCGACCTGTGCGCACGATTGAAGCCCGAGCAGAAGCTGCGGCTGGTGCAGCTGCTGCGCGAGGGCGGCGAGGTGGTGGCGATGACCGGCGACGGCGTCAATGACGCACCCGCGCTGAAGGCTGCCGACGTCGGCGTCGCGATGGGCGAACGCGGTACCGACGTGGCGCGCGAGGCCGCTGCGCTGGTGCTGCTGGACGACAGCTTCGCCAGCATCGTCAGCGCGATCCGCCAGGGCCGGCGCATCTACGACAACATCACCAAGGCAACACGCTTCGTGTTCGCCGTGCACGTGCCGATCATCGCGCTCGCGCTGGTGCCGGCCCTGCTGCACTGGCCGGTGCTGCTGATGCCGGTACACATCGTGCTGCTGGAACTGCTGATCGATCCGGCCTGCTCGATCGTGTTCGAGGCCGAGCCCGCGGCCGATGACATCATGCGCCGACCGCCGCGCGCCGCATGGGAGTCTCCCTTCGCCGCCGCCAACCTGCGCTACGCGGTGACCCAGGGACTGGGCTTCGCCGGCATCCTGCTCTCCGGTTACGGCCTGCTGCTCGGCCGGGGCCTCGATGCTGCGCAAGGCCGCAGCGCCGTGTTCATCGCCCTGGTGCTGGGCCTGTTCCTGCTGACCCTGGCCAACCGCGACCTGTCCCGCCCCGCACTGGCGCGCATCCCGGCGAAAAACCCCTGGCTGTCGCGGATGTTCGGCGGCGTGACGCTGCTGCTGGGGATCGCGGTCGGGGCACCGTTCTTTCGCCAGGTGATGGGGCTGGCGGTGCCCGGGGTGTTCATGCTGCTTGCCACTGCCGGGATGCTGGTTGCTGCCGTGGTGTGGCTGGAACTCCTGCGCCGCAGCACGCGCGGCAGCCTGCGCGAGGCGGCGGCACACTGAGCTGTCCACGCACGCGCTGGTGCCGCGCATGGCGGCGATGTCGCACGAGTCCACGGCCCTGGCCGCGCTTCAGCTTTCAACCTGCCCGCCGCAGCACGCCGGACAGGCGGGTGCCCGGCGCGACCGTGTTGAACACCGTGCCGTACTTGCGCACATTGTCGTGCAGCAGGGCCAGTCGCTGCTCGCTCTCGTCGCTGTCCACCAGGATCTCGTAGTCGATCGATTCCAGGCGCGGCGGCACGTCCTGGCGAACGCCACGCACGCGCACCTCGACCCCGCGCAACTGGAACTTCAGGATCGGCGTGACCCGCTCGATGCCCTTGATCATGCAGGCCGACACCGCGGCCAGCAGCAGTTCGGCGGGGTTGAACGCATCCGTGCGCCCGGCCAGGTCGGTGTCCAGCGACAGTTCGGCATCCTTGCAGCGGGCAACGCTGCCGTGGGCGTCGGTTCGACGTGCGGTGACCTGGAAGCTCAGCTTGCGGGTGGTTTCGGTCATGGGATTCTCCGTGGGCGCCGGCTGAGCGGCCCCGATGGCTCAGACATAACCGGGTACGTGCGGCGCAGTGCCGGCGATGCGCGGCAGGCTGAGGCCGACTCGTGCGCCGCCCAGCGCGGAACGCCCGAAGGCCAGCTCGCCGCGATGCAACTGCGCGATCGCCCGGGCGATCGACAGGCCCAGCCCGCTGCCCTCGCCCACGCTGCCGTCGGGGCGGTGGAAGCGTTCGCCCAGCCGCGCGATATCGGCCGGCGCGAAGCCGGCGCCGTCGTCATCCACCTCGAGGGTGACCCGGTCGGCATGGCCACCGACGCGCACGTTCACCTGGCTGTGGTCGGGCACGTGGCGCAAGGCGTTGTCGAGCAGGTTCTGCACCAGGATGCCGAGCAGGCCGCGGCTGCCCAGCACGAAGTCGTTGCCCTCGTGGTCCAGCGACAGCTCGATGGAGCGCGCCGCCGCCCGCTCGCTGGCGTCGCGCAGCGCGGCTTCGGCCACGCTCGCCAGGCGCAACGGGCCAGCGTCGTCCAGCTCGGTCAATTTCTCGACGCGCGCCAGCAGCAGCAGCTGGGTCACCAGCCGCTGCATGCGGTCGAGCGCCTCCTGCGATCGCTGCAGGTGCAGCGCGCGGGTGGCCGCATCATCGCTGCGCCCGGTGAGGTCCAGCTCCAGCTGCAATGCTGCCAGCGGATGGCGCAGCTCGTGGGCAGCGTCGGCGGTGAAGCGGCGCTCGTGCTCCAGACTGAGCTTGAGGCGATCGACCAGCCGATCGATCGCCTCGGTGAACGGCGCCAGCTCCACCGGCACGCGTTCGTCGGTGAGCGAAGCCGTCATCGGGCCGGTTCCGGCGGACAGGCTGCGGGTCAGCTTGCGCAGCGGTTTCAGTCCGCTGCGCAAGCCGGCGAACACCATCGGCGGCACCAGCACCAGCAGAGCCAGCAGAGCCAGCAGCGCCGGCGCCAGCAGTTTGCGCATCAGCTCGTCACGTTCGTCCAGCGGCGCGGCGACCTGGATCCAATACTCCCGACGAGCATCCCAACGCTGGAATACCCGCCAGCGCCGCGGCCCGTAGGCGACTGAATGGAAGTGCGCGTCGCCCGGATCGAAGCTCAGCGCGGGCAGTTCGGCACTGCCGACCAACAGCTGGCCGCGGGCATCGCGCACGGTGATGGCGGGTCGATGCGCGGTGGCGTCGGAGTCCAGCGCCTGGCTCTCGGGCAGGCGCACCGCGCCGAACCGTGCCGACGTGTCGGGCATCACCGCGAACACGCTGGCCGCGGTGCGCACCAGCATCTGGTCGAAGATCTCGTCGACCTCGTGCAGGCTGCGCCAGGCCAGCCAGCCGCCGGCGGCACACCACACCAGCACGATGCCGGCCACCAGCCGCAGCACCAGCCGCCGGTTGAGCGAGGGGCGCATCACGCGGCCGGACCATCGGGCCGGCTGATCGCGTAGCCGATGCCGCGCAAGGTGCGGATCCAGCCCGGCCCGAGCTTGTGGCGCAAGTGATGGACGTGCACTTCCACCGCGTTGCTGGCCACTTCCTGGTCCCAGCCGTACAGGGCTTCTTCCAGTTGCTCGCGCGAGTAGGCACGCCCGGGATGGCGCACCAGGGTTTCCAGCAGCTGGTATTCGCGCGCGGTCAGGTCCAGCGCCGCGCCTTCCAGCGTGGCAATGCGCGCGGCCGGGGTGACTTCGAGCTGGCCTACGCGGATCGCCGGCTCGACCTGGCCATCGGCCCGGCGCAGCAGCGCGCGCAGGCGGGCGGCGAGCTCGTCCAGGTGCACCGGCTTGACCACGTAATCGTCGGCGCCCGCATCCAGCCCGGCGACCCGGTCGGCGAGCTCGTCGCGGGCGGTCAGCAGCAGCACCGGGGTGGCATCCCGGCGCCGGCGCATGCCGGCGATGATCACCGGCCCGCTGCTGCGCGGAAGATTCCAGTCCAGCACCGCGGCGGCGTAGGTCGTGTCGGTCAGCGCGGCGGCGGCCTGGCTGCCGTCGGTGATCCAGTCCACCGCATAGCCGAGCCGGCGCAGGCCTTCGGCCAGCGCCTGCCCCAGTGCCCGGTCGTCCTCGGCTAGCAGGATGCGCATGGCCGGATTCTAGTCAGCGGTGCGCGCGCTCCGCTTGACCTGAGGCAATTCATCGCAGGCGCTCGTCTGCGGCATCGTCGTGCTCCAGCGCGCGCTTGCGGCCGTGGATCATCGCGGCGATCAGGTTCTCGCCGTAATGGACGCTTTCGCCCACCGCCGCCAGCACGTGCACGCCAACCAGGGCCAGCACGCCATAGGCCAGCACTTCGTGCAGGTCCTCCAGCCAGCCGGCGCCAAAGAATGTGTCCGTCGTCTGCAGCCAGCCGCTCACGCCTACCAGCAACACGCCGGCGAGCAGGGCCAGGATCATTACCGCCGCGCCCGGGTTGTGCCCCAGTTGCCGCCGCGACCGACCGGCCAGGCGTGCGCGCAGGTAATCGCGCACGCGGCGCGGGCCGGGCACCCAGTCGCCGAAGCGCGCGTGTCGTGTGCCGATCCAGCCCCACACGAAACGCACGGCGAGCAGGGCCAGCACGGCGTAGCCGATCCCGCGGTGGACCAGCTCGCCATCCTCGGTGAAGAAATTGGCGAGGAACAAGCCCGCCAGCGACCAGTGGAACACGCGTACCAGCGGGTCCCACACCTTGACCATGGCATTCATGGGCTTGTCCTCGCGTCAGTGGTTGATCAGCCGCCCTTCTTCTTGACGATGCGGCCATCGGTGGGGTCGAAGTAGATCTCCACGTTCTTGCCGGCCTTGTCCTTGCCGTAGATCTCGTAGCAGTTGCCGGTGACCTGGAACACCTTGATGGCGTAGCCCTGGTCGAGGACTTTCTGCTTCATCGCCGCTTCGGTCAGCCACTGCGCACGCGGTGCGCTGGTGCATTGCGGTGCGGCGAAGGCGGACGCCGACAGCGCGGCGGCGGCAAGGAACAGGGGTGCGATGACGATGCGTTTCATGGTGTGCCTCCGGTTTCGGCATGATTGCCTTGGGTGCATTGCAACCGGGACGGCTTATGTGGGTCTTAAGAGGCCTGCCGACCCGGAGCGTCGCGCGGATACCGTTGGCGGTCCGGAGCGCAGACCGGATCGGCGCGGCCGCGGATCGTCGAACAGGTGGTCGATGCCGGGACCACGCTGGCCATCCGCAAGCGCGGCCAGGGCCGACCGCCGGCACGGGCGGCAATACCCAGCCGCGATCGCCGCGCTGCGGATCTCCAACCGGGCAGCGGCGACGAACCGCCGGACAAGGCAGTGCCGATCGGCACTGCCTTCACCGCCGACCGACCCTCCGGATTGACGCCGGTCAACCCGGCCGCCGACGCACCCTGCGACAGTGCGTCCGTGAACCGTTCGAACGGCTACCGGCACAGGCGATACATTCATGATCATCTACAGCTGCCACGGCGCCGCCAAGCAGGTCACCGGCTCCTGCCACCTGATCACTTGCAACGACCGTCGCGTGCTGATCGACTGCGGCCTGTTCCAGGGTGGCGAGGAGGTCGAGCGGGCCAACGCCGAGCCGTTCGGCTTCGACCCGGCCGCCATCGACGCGCTGTTGCTGACCCACGCCCACCTGGACCACTGCGGGCGGATCCCGTTGCTGGTGCGCCGGGGTTTTCGCGGACGGATCCTCACCACCGCCGCCACCCGCGAGCTGGCACGGGTGGTGATGCTGGACGCCGCCGGCCTGCAGGAGGAGGACGCACGCCGCTCGCAGCGTGCCAACCGCCGCGGCGAAGCGGCGACGCCTCCACTGTACACGCTGGATGACGCCCTGCACGCGCTGGATTTCTTCGGCCCGGATGTCGTCTACAACCAAACCGTGCCCGTCGCCGATGGCATCACCGCACGCTTCCTGGATGCCGGCCACATCCTCGGCTCGGCCTCGATCCTGCTGGACGTCGACGACGGCACGCTGCACCGCAGCCTGCTTTTCTCCGGCGACCTGGGCAACCCCGGCCGGCCGATGCTGCGCGATCCAGTGCCCGCCCCCGCGGCCGACTACGTGGTGATGGAAACCACCTATGGCGATCGCCCGCATCGCTCGGTGCGCGATTCCATCGAGGAGATGTACCGGGCGATTCGCCATACGGTGAACCGCCGTGGCAACGTGGTGATCCCCACCTTCGCACTGGAACGCACGCAGGAGATCCTCTACTACCTGCATCAGGGCATCCGCGACGGAGCGATCCCGGCCCACATGCGGGTGTTCCTGGATTCGCCGATGGCGATCTCCGCCACCGAGATCTTCCGGCGCCACCCGGAGTGCTTCGATGACGCCTTTCTTGCCGAACTGCGGCACGGCGACCCGTTCGCCATGCCCGGCCTGCACTTCACCCGCGACACCAGCGAGTCGATGGCGATCAACAGCATCGAGGACGGCGCGGTGATCCTGGCCGGCTCAGGCATGTGCAATGGCGGGCGTGTGCGCCATCACCTGAAGCACAACCTGTGGCGCGACCGCAGCAGCGTGGTGTTTGTCGGCTATGCCGCGCAGGGCACGCTGGCGCGCCGGATCGTCGACGGCGCGGCGACCGTGCGCATCTTCAACGAGGAGATCGTGGTACGCGCGCAGGTGTGGACGATCAACGGATTCTCCGCACACGCCGACCAACCGGCGTTGCTGGCCTGGCTGGGCGACGCGCCCCGCCGCAAGGTGCTGCTGGTGCACGGTGAATACGAACGCGGCATGCAGGCGATGCGCGACTGCCTGACCACGCGCGGCGTGAGCTGCCAGCTGCCGGGCCTGCACGAGCCGATCAAGATCGGCTGAGCGGAGCCTCGCGACCCGGTCCGCTCCGTCGCGGCAGCATGCGCAACAAGGTGTTGTCGCGCGCCACGTAGTGATGGAACAAGGCTGCCGCCGCATGCAGGCCGATCAGGTAGTAGCCGATCGTGCCGATGGTTTCGTGGAGCTCCTTGACCGAATCGGCAAGTGCCTTGTCGGCCCCGACCAGGGCCGGCAACTGCACACCGAAGAACGGGACCGTCTTGCCCGCGGCGCTGAGGGTGAGCCAGCCCAGCAGCGGCATCGCGATCATGAAGACGTACAGCGCCAAGTGCATCAGCCCGGAAAGACGCCGCTGCCAAAGCGCGGGCTGTGGCTGGATGCGGGGCGCGTCGCCCAGCCAGCGGATGGCCAGGCGCAGGATCACCAGCGCGAACACCGTCAGCCCCAGCATGAAGTGCCATGTCTTCAGGCCCTCGCGCAGGTCGCTGCCGCGGGGAAACAATCCACGCAGGTTGATGCAGGCATACACACCCACCAGCAACAGCAGCATCAGCCAGTGCATGGCGATCGACAGTGAGCCGTAGCGATCGGTGGTGTTCTTCCAGTTCATGGCAATCCTCGGCAACGGTTTCGGTCGCGCTCTGTTGATCCACGACCAACCCGCACTGGCCGGTTCATACGTCGCCAGCATGCCATCTCCGGCGGCGCGCCGATTTGAGCCCGGTCAAGTTCGCGAGCGATGGCTGGCGCCGCTATTCGCGTCGTTTTGCCGCATGCGGCCTGTCCTCACGGCAACACCACAGCCTTGTGCTAAGTTTTCGGGGACCGGAACCCCCATGGCTGGCGGTGCCCGCCCGTGCGAGAGGCGTCGATGGAACCTGCCGCCATTGTGCTCGACCTCAACCAGCTGCGTCGCAGCTGCGGCTCCTGCGCACTGCACGAGCTGTGCCTGCCGGCCGGCATCGGCGTGGCCGACCTCCAGCGGCTGGATGCCACGGTAAAGGACAAGCGCATGCTGGACCGCGGCGCCATGCTGTACCGCGAGGGCGACAAGTTCGATGCGCTTTACGTGGTGCGCTCCGGTTCGCTGAAGACTTTCGTGCAGAACGAGGCGGGGGACGTGCAGATCCTCGCGTTCCACCTGCCCGGCGAGATCATCGGCTTCGACGCGCTGGCATCGGACCGGCACGTCAGCCAGGCGGAGGCGCTGGAGCGCTCCAGCGTCTGCGAGCTGCCCTATGCCAAGCTGCAGCAGGTCGCCAGCGAGGTGCCCGCGCTGCATCGCCAACTGATGCGGGTGATCAGCCGTGAAGTGGTGGAGGAACACCGGCATCTGGTGATGATGGGCCGGCAGCAGGCGCAGGAACAACTGGCCACCTTCCTGCGAAGCCTGGCCGACCGCTACCAGCGCCTGCAGCGCGACAGCACTGCGCTCAACCTGCCGATGTCGCGCTACGACATCGCCAACTATCTCGGCCTGGTGGTCGAAACGGTGAGCCGGCTGTTTTCGCGCATGGAGGAAATGGGTGTGCTCGAGGTCAACCGCAAGTCCGTGCGCGTCCTGCGGCCCGACCTGCTGGCCGGTCTCTGCCGCGCCGATGCCGCATCGAAACGCAAGGACGCCGGCTGAGCTCTCGCGTCACACGCCGCCATCGTCCTTTCACTGCACAGGGGCCTCGCAACGGCAGCGTGACATGGCCACCACTTGACGGAGGTCAACTGGCATCGATCGCTGCCGGCGTACAAATGCATTCGTGCAGAAACCCGGTCGCCGTGCCCGCCAGCCGGGTATCGGAGCCGCGCGATCACCCGCAGCGAGAGTCATGCCATGACCGACATCCCCCAACCCCAAGCCCGCGCTGACGACGCCTCCGCCATCTCCTTCGGGAAGCTGGAAGGCACCCACTGGATCGAATCCCTCACCGACGGCACGCGAGTGCTGATTCGCCCATTGCGGGAAGAGGATCGCGAGCGCGAGGAAGACTTCATCCACCGGCTGTCGCCGGACTCGCGCCGGTTCCGTTTCATGGGCGGATTCAAGGAGGCCAGCCCGGAACTGATCAAGCAGTTGATGGATGTCGACTACGATCAGCGGATGGCCTTTGTCGCGTTGGCCCACGACAACGGCGAGCTGCGCGAAGTCGGTGTGAGCCGCTACAGCGCCACCGACGAACCCGGCCACTGCGAATGCGCGGTGACCGTGGCCGACGACTGGCGCCAGCGCGGCCTCGGCGCGCTGCTGATGCGGCACCTGATCGATCTCGCCCGCAGGAACGGCTTCAAGCAGATGGTTTCACTCGATGCCGCCGACAACGAGGCGATGCGCGACCTGGCCAACTACCTCGGTTTTCATCGCCGGCTCGACCCGGGCGATTCGACCCAGGTCATCCACACGCTGGATCTCTGATCGTTGCCCCGCCGGGATACCGCCATGTCCATGCATCCCCAAAAACACGATGCCGGCATGGCCGACTTCGCCCTCGATCCGGCGGCGTCGTTCGCTCGCCCGGGTGACGTGCTCGCGCTGGTGACCTCGACCGACCCGTGGAGTCCCGCCGCCGTCGCCGGCTCGGCCATAGCGGCGCGCTGGGGCGGCAACCTGACTGGATGTTTCATCGAGCCCTCGGCGCGAATGCTGCGCGACAGCGAGGGCGAGGGCGGCCCCGCCGCACCGGGCCGACTGGCGGAGCCGCATGCCGACGACGTCGACGCCTTTGCCGCCTTCGGCTCGCTCGCGCGGCAATCCGGCGTGGCCGCAGCGACCTGGACCACCAGCGGCGTGGGCGTCGCCCAGACGCTGCGGCATCTCGGCGCCTGGCACGACCTGGCGGTCATCGAGCGGGACATGGTGGCGCAGTCCGGGTTGCTCGACGTACTCGGCGAGGCGATCCTCGGCTGCCAGCTGGCATGCCTGATCCTGCCGCCGCGATGGAACCGGGAAATCCGCTTCGAGCGCGTCGTGATCGGCTGCAACGGCAGCCTCGAATCGATCCGCGCGATCCACGCCGCCATGCCGTTTCTGAGGATGGCCAAGCAGGTGACGCTGATCGATGGCGACGTGCGCGGATCGCGCAATGCGTATGGCCGCCTGCCGCACTTCGATCCGTTCGTCTATCTGCTGCGCCACCACATCACCGCGCGGCCGCAATACATTCGCGCCTCGTCCGATCTGGCCGGCGATCTGCTGCTGAAGGAGGCCCGCGATGGGCAGGTCGACCTGCTGGTGATGGGCGCCTACGGCCAGTCGCCGACGCGCGAACGCTTCTTTGGCGGCGCTACCCGGCAGGTGCTGGAAGGTGCGGACATCCCCGTGTTGATGCGGCACTAGCGGGCGGATGCGCGCGCTGGGGTCCGGCCAGCGCGCAGCGGCTCACTCCGGCAGCAGACCCTGCCCGATCACGCGCAGGCCCGCGGGATCCACGATCTGCAACTCGCGGCCTTCTATCTGGATGAGCTTCTGGATGCGGAAGCGGCTGAGCACGCGGCTCACCGTTTCGGCGGCCAGGCGCAGGTAGTTCGCGATGTCGCCGCGCGACATGCTGAGGTGGAAACGGGTGGCGGAAAAGCCGCGTGCGGCGTAGCGGCTGGCCAGATCCATCAGGAAGGCGGCGACCCGTTCGTCGGCACTGTGATCGCCGGCCAGCAGGCTGGCGGTGCCCAGCTCCTTGCTGAGCATGCGGAACAGGTGCTGCTGCACCGCCGGCACGCGCGAGGCCAGTGCGCTCATCGCCGGGAACGAGAAACGGCAGAAGAAGGTGGTGTCCAGCGCCACCGCGTCGCATGGAAAGTGTTCCGGGTAGATCGCGTTGAGACCGATCACCTCGCCCGGCAGGTAGAAGCCGAGCACCTGCTCGCGGCCTTCCTTGTCGACCATGCGGGTTTTGACGGTGCCGCCGCGCACGGCGAAGATCGCGCGGAACGGATCGCCGGTGCGGAAGATGTGCTCGCCGGCGCGGAACGGCCCGACGTGCTCCACCAGACACTGCAGCTCGGCCAGTTCCGGCTTGTGGTAACCGGCAGCAATGCAGGCACTGGAGAACGCACAGGTGCCGCAGAAATGCGTCTCGTCGCCGTCATCGGCGATCGGGCTGGGCGGATCGGGCAGGCGGCCTGCCGGGTGCTTGGATTGCATGAGGTGATTGGATTGCCAATGGCTGCAAGGGTCAGATCACGCGCGAATATCGCGGAGCCTGCGCTGCGTCGCCCAGATAGGCATCGAAGCACATCGCGATGATACGCAACAGTAACCGTCCCCGCGAGGTCACCCGCAGCGCGCGCGTGTCCTCCTCAAGCAGGCCATCGGCCAGCAAAGGCGCCAGATGCTGCCGTTCGCGCAGGAAATACTCGTCGAACAACAGCCGGTGGCGCGCGCCGAAGGCGCGCTTGTCCAGCATGCCGTGACACATCAGCTCGCCGATCAGCTCGCGCCGGATCAGGTCGTCTTCATCCAGCTGCAGACCGCGCGCCACCGGCAGGCGCCCCGCATCCAGCGCCGCGTAGTAGCCGATCAGGTCGCGTGCGTTCTGGCTGTAGCTGTCGCCGACGCGGCCGATCGCGCTCACGCCCAAACCGACGATGTCGCAATCCCCATGCGTCGAGTAGCCCTGGAAATTGCGCTGCAGCGTGCCCGCGCGCTGCGCCCGCGCCAACTCGTCATCGAAGCGCGCAAAGTGATCCATGCCGATATAGACGTAGCCGGCCGCACCGAGCTTTTCCAGCGCGCAACCGAACAGCGCCAGCCGGGTCGCCGCATCGGGCAGCTCGGCCGCGTCGATCTGCCGCTGCGCCTTGAACATCTCCGGCAGGTGCGCGTAGCCATAGACGGCAACGCGATCGGGCCCCAGCGCCACCACCTGGTCCAGCGTGCGGCTGAAACCGTCGATCGTCTGCAGCGGCAGGCCGTAGATCAGGTCGACGCTGGCCGAACGGAAGTGCGCGGCGCGGGCCGCGTCGATCACCTCGCGGGTCTGCTCGAAACTCTGGATGCGGTTGACCGCCTGCTGCACCGCCGGATCGAAATCCTGGATGCCGACCGAGATGCGGTTGAACCCCAGCTCGCCCAGGGCGTGCACATAGTCGCCATCGGCAAAGCGCGGGTCGATCTCGATGCCGTACTCGCGATCCGCCTCGTGGCTGAAGCTGAAATGCCGCGCGAGCGATTCCATCAGCTCGCGCATGCGCGTGGCGTCGAGGAAGTTGGGGGTGCCGCCACCGAAGTGGAGCTGGCGCACCGGCCGGTCCCGGTCGAACAGCGGCGCGATCAGCTCGATCTCGCGGTACAGCCGTTCGAGGTAGCGATCGGCCTGGCCCACGTCGCGGGTGATCACCCGGTTGCAGCCGCAGTAGAAGCACGGACTCATGCAGAACGGCACGTGCACGTACAGTGAGAGCGGACGTGGAATCGGCTCCTCGTTGGACGTGCGAATCGCCGCGCGCAAGGCTGTCTCGTCGAAGTCGGCCGTGAACTGCGGCGCCGTCGGATAGCTGGTGTAGCGAGGACCGGCCACGTCGTAGCGGGCAATCAACGCGGGATCGAATTCGGGAGGAGCAAGGAAACTGGCCATGTTGCCGAGTCTGTCGAGGCAGTCGCCGGCGTGCCTTGATCCGGATCAACCTGCGCGCCGGTTGCGACAACCTGCCACGGCCACCTCGTGCCCGGCCGCCCCGGCCTGGCGCCGCAGGCGCGCAGCCGAAGCGCGCGGGGTCAGCGGTTGAGCCCTTCGATCCGCTGTTCGATCGAGCCGAAGATCGATGCGCCGGCGGCGTCGGTGATGTCGATCTTCAGGCTGTCGCCGAATTTCATGAACGGGGTCGACGGCTTGCCGTCGCGCAGGGTTTCGACCGTGCGCTGTTCGGCCAGGCACGACGCGCCCTTGCCGGTGTCCTCGTTGGCGATGGTGCCGGAGCCGACGATGGTGCCGGCGGTGAGCGGGCGGGTCTTCGCCACGTGGGCAACCAGCTCGGCGAAGCTGAACTGCATGTCGACGCCGCACTCGGCCTCGCCGAACCACTTGCCGTTCAACCAGGTGCGCATCGGCAGGTGCAGCTTGTCGCCCTGCCAGGCGTCGCCGAGTTCGTCCGGCGTCGCCAGCACCGGCGACAGCGCCGAACGCGGCTTGCTTTGCAGGAAGCCGAAGCCCTTGGCCAGTTCGCCGGGAATCAGGCCGCGCAGGCTCACGTCGTTGATCAGGCCGATCAGCTGGATGTGCCCGGACGCCTGCGCGGGCGTGGCGCCCATCGGCACGTCGTCGGTGACCACGATGACTTCGGCCTCCAGATCGATGCCGTAATCCTCGCTCGGCACCACCACCGGATCGCGCGGGCCGAGGAACCCGGCGCTGGTCGCCTGGTACATCAGCGGGTCGGTGTAGAACGACTGCGGCACCTCGGCGCCGCGGGCGCGGCGCACGCGCTCGACATGCGGCAGGTAGGCGCTGCCGTCGACGAACTCGTAGGCGCGCGGCAGCGGCGACGCGAGCGCTGCGACGTCCACGGCAAAGGCGCCGGCGGCGCGGCCCTCGTTCAAGTCGTCGGACAGCGCATTGAGTCGCGGCGCCGCGTTCGACCAGTCGTCCAGCGCTGCCTGCAGTGTCGGCGCGATGGCGGTGGCACGCACTGCCCGGGTGAGGTCGCGACTGACCACGATCAGCGTGCCGTCGCGACCGCCTTCCTTGAGACTAGCGAGTTTCATTGGGACTCCGGATTGGCAGATCTACAGGCTCTTCTGGATAGTCCGCCAGGGATGGCGGTTTGTTCTTCGCCGTCGGCGAGGACGGCATCCATCAACCACAACCTTCCACGTAATCGACCTGTGGCGGCACACCCACGCGCCATCGCGTCACCCTGCCCGTCGCATCGGTTTCGAACAGCAGCACGCTGTTGCCCTGCGCTGCCGCGACGCGCAGGTATTTTGCGCCAGCCACGTACTTGTGCGGCTGCTCGATGACACGATCGCCGTACAGGCTGCGGATCTGCGCCCCGCTCATGCCGACCTTGCCGCCGCCCGGCGCGATCTCCTTCGCTGTGCCGACGTCGTAACGCACGAAATGACCGCCTTCGAACATGAACGCGAAATCCTCCGGCGCCTTCACCCATCGAGGCCGTTTGCTGACGCAACTCGAACCCGCCGCAGGCGTGGTCGCTTTCAACTCGCCGGCCCACGCCCGGTCGAACGCCGCGTCATCCATGCCGAAACGCATATCGCCATAACCGTCGTAGCGCGCCAGCGAAGCGGGCTGCGCGGGCGCGGCGGGTACCGCGGGAGCGACGGCCGAGTTGACCGCGGCCGCGGGCGCCACTGGACGGTCGGGACTGCCACAACCGGCCAGCACCGCCGCACATGCCAGGACAAGGCCGACGCGCATCATGGCTTGCTGCCGCCATCGAAATGCCTGGCGATTCCCTGCCAGCATTCGTGGTAGTTCGCCTGCAGTTGCGGCGAAGCCAGCGCCTGCCGGGTGGGGCGGATCACCTTGCGCGTCTCGAACATGAAGGCCATGGTGCCGCCGATCACATCCGCTTTCGACAGGTCGGCCTGCGACGCCTTCTCGAACGTGGCCGCGTCCGGGCCGTGCCCGCTCATGCAGTTGTGCAGGCTCGCGCCGCCGGGCACGAAGCCCTCGGCCTTGGCGTCGTACACGCCGGTGATCAGGCCCATGAACTCGCTGGCCACGTTGCGATGGAACCACGGCGGCCGGAACGTGTGCTGCGCCACCAGCCAGCGCGGCGGGAAGATCGCGAAATCGATGTTCGCCGTGCCCGCGGTGTCGCTGGGCGAGGTCAGCACGGTGAAGATCGACGGATCGGGGTGGTCGTAGCTGATCGAGCCGATCGTGTTGAAGCGGCGCAGGTCGTACTTGTACGGCGCGTAGTTGCCGTGCCAGCCGACCACGTCCAGCGGCGAGTGATCGATCTTCGCCGACCACAGCGCGCCCTGGAATTTTGCGACCAGCTCGAACGCGCCGTCGCTATCCTCAAACGCTGCATGCGGCGTCAGGAAGTCGCGTGCATTGGCCAGACAGTTCGAACCGATCGGGCCCAGATCCGGCAGGCGCAGCAGCGCGCCGAAGTTCTCGCAGACGTAGCCACGGGCCTCATCGCCGGGCAGCTCGACGCGGAAACGCACGCCGCGCGGAATCACCGCGATCTCCTGCGGCTCGATCTCCAGCACGCCCAGTTCGGTGGCCAGCCGCAAGCGGCCCAGCTGCGGAACGATCAGCAGCTCGCCGTCGGCGTCGTAGAAGAAGCGGCCGTGCATCGAACGATTGGCCGTATAGCCGTGTATACCGATGCCCGCCTGCTCGGCGGGGCCGCCATTGCCGGCCAGGGTCATCAGGCCGTCGACGAAGTCGGTCGGCGCGGACGGCAGCGGCAGCGGATCCCAGCGCAGCTGGTTCGGCGTGGCGGGCGCTTCGTCGAAACGGTTGTGGAAGGTGGCATGCGCCAGCGGCTGGAACGGCTCATGCACCGCCGCCGGACGGATCCGGTACAGCCAGCTGCGCCGGTTCGCGTGGCGCGGCGCGGTGAACGCGGTGCCGGACAGCTGCTCCGCATACAGGCCGTGCGCCACCCGCTGCGGCGAATTCTGCCCCTGCGGCAGGGTGCCTGGAATGGCCTCGCTGGCGAACTCGTTGCCGAATCCGGACTGGTAGCCGTTGCTGACGATCATCGCCATGGGAACTGCTCCTTACAGGAACCCGCGCTTCATCTGGTCGCGCTCGATGGACTCGAACAGCGCCTGGAAATTGCCCTCGCCGAAACCCTCGTTGCCCTTGCGCTGGATGATCTCGAAGAAGATCGGGCCGATCGCGTTCTGGGTGAAGATCTGCAGCAGCTTGCGCTGCTTGGTCTCCAGGTCGGCGTCGATCAGGATCTTGTTCTTCGCCAGCCGCGCCACGTCCTCGCCGTGGTTCGGCACGCGCTCGTCGATCACCTCGAAATACGCATCCGGTGTATCGAGGAATTCCACGCCGGCGGCGCGCATCTTCTCCACCGTCGTGTAGATGTCGTCGGTGAAGCAGGCGATGTGCTGGATGCCCTCGCCGTGATACGCGTCGAGGTATTCGTTGATCTGGCTCTTCGGGTCGTTCGACTCGTTCAGCGGGATGCGCACGATGCCGTCCGGCGCGGTCATCGCCTTGGAGACCAGGCCGGTCTTGGCGCCCTTGATGTCGAAGTAGCGGATCTCGCGGAAGTTGAACAGCCGCTCGTAGTAGTCCGACCACTTCTGCATGTTGCCGAAGTACAGGTTGTGGGTCAGGTGGTCGATGAAGGTCAGGCCGAAGCCTTTCGGGTGCGGGTCGGCGCCTTCGATCGCCTCGTAGTCGGCGTCATAGATGCTGCCCACGTCACCGTAGCGGTCGATCAGGTACAGCATGCAGTCGCCGATGCCCTTGATCGCGGCCGCGTTCACCGCCTTGCTGGCTTCCTTGTGGTCGATCTTTTCGCCACCGTTGTCGAGCACCGCCTGCAGCACCTGTACGCCGGGCTTGCGGAAGCGGATGGCGAAACCGCAGGCACTGGGACCGTGCGCCTTGGCGAAGTCCGCCGCGAACGAGTCCGGATCCTCGTTGACCAGGAAATTCACTCCGTTCTGCCGATATACCGTGATCGGCCGCGTCTTGTGTTTCAGCACGGCCGTGAAGCCCATTCGCTTGAACTGGTCGTGCAGTTCATCGGCGCGACCGACCGGGGCAGCGAATTCGACGAACTCGAAACCGTCGATACCCATCGGGTTCTCGAACGTGGTGACCTGCATGCCAAGATTCGGCTGGGCGTTCATGGCGCTCTCCTGCGGTGCGTTGTCGCTAAGCTGGGTGCGGGCAGCGCCGCGCAATGCGCAGCGATGCCACGTCGGGACAATCCATCCATCTTTATAGTTTCGTATGAAACCATTTGCAAGGAGCACGGCAGCCGTGTCCGTCAAGCGCAAGCCCACACCCGCCACCGAAGAACATGCGCCGCTGCAGCTGGAGCATTTCCTGCCGTATCGGCTGTCGATCCTGTCCAATACGATCAGCCAGGCGATCGCCGACGACTATCAGCAACGCTACGACCTCAGCGTGACCGAATGGCGCGTGATGGCGGTGCTGGCGCGTTTCGAGGGGCTCTCCGCCCGCGAGGTGGCCGAATGCACCGCGATGGACAAGGTGGCGGTGAGCCGCGCGCTGGCGCGCCTGGTCGAGGCCGGGCGGGTCAGCCGCGGCATGCACGACAACGACAAGCGCCGCTCGGTGCTCGACCTCACCGAAGCGGGCTGGGCCATCCACGACGAGGTAGCGCCGATGGCCCGCGCACGCGAGCGCGAGGTGCTGGCAAGGCTCGATGCCGAGGAGCGCGCGTGGCTCACGCGCATCCTGGACAAACTGCTTTCCTGACCGGAACCGGGCGACCCGCGTTCAACGCGCCCCGTGCATCAGCTTGTTGATCAGCGGCGCGGCGAGGAACAGCAACGCACCTGGAATCACCAGCAGCCAGAAGCTGAACGTGAAGCCGCCCAGCGCCGACTGCACCGTCATGCCGGTTTCGCCGCTGACGTGCCCGGCGAAGATGCCCGACAGGTTGTTGCCGATGCCGGTGGAGAGGAACCAGCCACCCATGGCGAAGCCGACCATGCGCACCGGCGCGAGCTTGGTGGTCATCGACAGGCCGATGGGAGACAGGCAGAGCTCGCCGACGACCTGCATCACGTAAACCAGGACCAGCGGCCAGAACGGAATGTGGCCGCTGTCGTCGACCAGTTGCGACAGCGCATACATCAGCACCGTGAACGCCAGCGCGTTGAACAGCAGGCCGAGGCCGAACTTGCGCGGAATCGACGGCTCCGCGCCGCGCCGATCGGTCCAGGCCCAGGCGATCGACACCAGCGGCGCCAGCAGCACGATCGCCAGCGGCGCGATCGACTGGAACCAGCCGACCGGAAATACCCAGCCGCCGAACATTTTCCGGTCCACGATGTTCTGCGCCAGGAAATTGAATGAACTGCCGGCCTGTTCGTAGAACATCCAGAACAGCACGTTGAACGCGAAGATCAGCAGCATCGCGATCACCCGGTCGCGCTGCACCTTGCCTTCGCGGACGCCCTCGACCAGCAGCATCAGCGACAGTCCGACGAACATCACGCTGAGCAGCCACTGCAGGAAGATCGCGCCGGCCTTCGCCATCAGCAGATACACCAGCGGCGCGGCCAGCACGCAACCGATCAGCACGTACAGCATGCGCATGCGGCTGGCCTGCTCCGGCGCCGGCTGGCCGATGCCCTTGAGCTGCGGCCGCCCGACCAGGAACCACACCAGGCTCACCAGCATGCCGATGCCCGACGCCAGGAACACCAGCTTGTAGTTCTGCTGCATGGGCGTACCGGTGAAATGGCTGGCCAGCCAGCCGGTCAGCAGCGGCGCCACCAGCCCGCCGCCATTGATGCCCATGTAGAACAGGGTGAAGCCGCGGTCGCGGCGCGGGTCGCCCAGCCCATACAGCCGCCCCACCAGCGAGGAGATGTTGGGCTTGAACAGGCCGTTGCCCACGATCACCGTGGACAGGCCGAGCAGGAACACCTGCTGGTTCGGCCACATGATCATGAACAGCCCGGCCGCCATCACCACCGCACCAACCAGGATCGAGCGCTGATAGCCCAGCACCTTGTCCGCCACGTAACCGCCAAACACCGCCGCCGCGTACACCAGCGCGAGGTACGCGCCATAGATGCGGCTGGCCGGGGCCTGTCCGGAGGGATCGCCGCCGAAGAATTCGGCCACGATGTAAAGCGTCAGCGCCCAGCGCACGCCGTAGAACGCGAAGCGCTCCCAGAATTCGGTCATGAAGAGCATCCACAGCGGGCGCGGATGGCCGAGCAGCTGGGGAAAATCGGGCGCGGCGCGCGGCGTCGTCTTGGTGGCCTGGTTCATGGACTTCCCCGGTAATGGGTCGGCACCTCGCGTGCGGACCCGCAATTTCTTGCGAGAAGGTGTACCCGGCGACTGCACCGTGCGTCAAATGCACCGCAGCACGACCGTCGATCCGGCGGCATGTGCCGCGCCGATGAAAGGGCGACCCGGGGGCGCCGGTGCCCCGCCCCGATCAGCGCACGCCGTGCATCAGCTTGTTGATCAACGGCGAGATCAGCAAAAGCAACGCACCGGCACCGGCCAGCAGCCAGAAGCTGAAAGTGAAGCCGGAGAGCGCCGACGCCGCGGTCATGCCGCTGTCGCCGCTGATGTGGCCGGCCAGCAGCCCGGACAGGTTGCCGCCCACCGCCAGCGAAAGAAACCAGCCCCCCATCGCCAGGCCAACCAGCCGCGGCGGTGCCAGCTTGGTCACCATCGACAGGCCGATCGGCGACAGGCACAACTCACCCACGGTCTGCAGCACGTAGCACAGCACCAGCGGCCAGAAGGGGATCAGCCCACGGCCATCGAGCAGTTGCGACAAGGCATACATCAACACCGCGAAACCCAGCCCGTTGAAGACCAGGCCCAGGCCGAACTTGCGCGGTATCGAAGGCTCGCGCCGGCGTGCCGCGAGCAGCGCCCACACCAGACTCACCAGCGGCGCCAGCAGGATGATCGCCAGCGGACTGACCGACTGGAACCAGCCCACCGGAAACTCCCAGCTACCGAACATCTGCCGATCGACCAGGTTCTGCGCCAGGAAATTGAACGACGTGCCCAGCTGAAAATAGAACATCCAGAACAGGATGTTGAAGGCGAAGATGATCAGCATCGCCACCACGCGGTCGACCTGCACCCGGCCATGCCTGACCGCCTCGACCAGCAGCATCGCCGCGACGCCGCCGAACAACACGCCCAGCATCCATGACAGTCCGGCGGTGACGAACGCCAGCAGCAGATACACCAGCGGCACCGCGACGATCATGCCAATCAACACCCACGCCACACGCGCCCGGCCGGCCGCCTCCGGCGCTGGACGCCCCACGCCTTGCAGGCCGCGTCGTCCAAACCAGAACCACAGCAGGCTCAGCAGCATGCCGACACCGGCGGCGCCGAACACGATGCGGTAGTTCTGCTGCATCGGTGTATCGGTGAAATAGCTGGCCATCCAGCCGGTCAGCAGCGGCGCCAGCAGCGCGCCACCGTTGATGCCCATGTAGAACAGGGTGAAGCCGCGATCGCGGCGAGGATCGTCGCGGCCATACAACTGCCCCACCATGGTGGAGATGTTCGGTTTGAACAGCCCGTTGCCGACGATCACCATCGCCAGGCCGACCAGGAAGACCTCGCGGCTCGGCAGCATGACGACGAACAACCCCAGCGCCATCACCAGCGCGCCGAGCAGGATCGAGCGCTGGTAGCCAATCACCTTGTCCGCCACGTAGCCGCCAAAGATGCTGGAGGCGTAGATGAGTGCGGTATACGCGCCGAAGATGCTGCTGGCCCAGGCCTGGCCGGAGGCGTCGCCGTTGTAGAAATGCGCCACGATGTACAACGCCAGCGCCCAGCTCACGCTGTAGAACGCGAAGCGCTCCCAGAACTCGGTCATGAACAGCATCCACAGCGGGCGCGGATGGCCCAGCATCTGCGGATAGTTCGGTGCAGCGCTTGTTTCGGCAGCCTGGTTCATGGGTTCCCCTGTGTGGTCCGGGTCGGTGCGGCACGTGCGCCCAGAATCGCGATTCATGCCGGAAGGTGCAACCGTTGCCCGCGCGCCGCGCCAAACGCGCCGTCGCCCGACTCAGCTGCCCAGCACGGAACGCACGTCCAGCAGCTCGGGGAAGAACTCCAGGTCGAGCGCCTTCTTCAGGAAACTCACGCCGGACGAGCCACCGGTGCCGCGCCGATGGCCGATGATCCGTTCCACCGTCTTCATGTGGCGAAAGCGCCACAGCTGGAAACTCCCCTCCACGTCCACCAGCTGTTCGCACATGTGGTATTCCGGCCAGAACTCCGCGCGCTGCTCGTAGATGCGCTTGAGCACCGGCAGCAGCGCCTCGTTGCGCCGGTAGGCCTGGGTCCAGTCGCGCTGCAGCAGCCCGGCCGGCACCGCATGGCCGCGCCGCGCCAGGTAACGCAGGAACTCGTCGTACAGGCTGGGCGCTTCCAGCACCGCACGCAGCTCGGCCTGCGCGGCGGGATCATGCGCGAACACCTTGAGCATGCCGGCGTTCTTGTTGCCCAGCAGGAATTCGATCTGCCGATACTGCAGCGACTGGAAGCCGGACGAGGGCCCGAGCACGCCGCGGAACTCCAGGTATTCGGACGGCGTCAGCGTTTCCAGCACGGCCCATTGCTCGAACAGCTGGCGCTGCACCTGCTTCACCCGCGCCAGTATCTTCAGGCAGGCGTCGATGTCGTCCGCCTGCAGGTGCGTCACCGCTGCCTTCAGCTCGTGGATCAGCAGCTTCATCCACAACTCGGACACATGATGCTGCACGATGAACAGCATCTCGTCGTGATGCGGCGGCTGGCTCAGCGGCTGCTGCGCCGACAGCAGCGTCTCCAGATGCAGGTAGCCGCCATAGGTCATCTGGCCATTCAGGTCGGTCTGGATGCCTGCCTCGATGTCACGCTGGTTCTCGCTCATGCTGGTCCGTCACGTCTTCGGAGAACGACCATGGTAACGGCTGCGCGTCGATCCGACCTTGACCCGACGCATGGGCCGCCAACGGCATCGAACGCGAAGTCGCCGGAACACCCCGTGGTCATTCCCGCGAAGGCGGAACCCGATGGCAGGGCGGCAAGCCGGATGGCCGGCGTCACGGTTGAAGGGTGCTTTGGTCTTCCCGCCTGGCGCCACCGTGAATCCCTGCAGCCTGCGCGGCAAAGCCGATTACAGCGCGCCTGGGCGGCCTGGAAACCCTGCCGCAACGACTTCCCGTACGCCCACGAATGCTGCGCCGTACCTTGCAGCGCAACATGCCGGCCTGTTATCAAGCGCGGTCTTGTTCGGTCGTTTGCGCGCCATGGATTGCCGGTGCGCAGGTTCTCCCAGCTTTCCCATTACCCACTCCGGAGCGAGTCGTGACCATCGCCGCCAAGTTTGAAATCGAATACCTGCAATACCTCGATGCCGAGGGCAAGCAGGTACGTGATGACCTGCCCGAGTTCGCGAAAGACCTCGGCCACATGGTCGAGCTGTACAAGCTGATGCTGTCCACGCGCGTGTTCGACGCCAAGTCGATCGCGCTGCAGCGCACCGGCAAGCTCGGCACCTACGCCAGCTGCCTCGGCCACGAAGCGGCGCACGTCGGCATCGGCAGCGCGATGAAGCCCGAAGACGTCTACGCGCCGAGCTACCGCGAATACGGCGCGCAGCTGTACCGCGGCGTGCAGCCGCGCGAGGTGTACATGTACTGGGGCGGCGACGAACGCGGCAACGATTACCAGAAGGAACCGGCACGGCACGACTTCGCCTGGTCGGTGCCGATCGCCACGCAGTGCCTGCATGCAGCGGGTTCGGCGCTGGCGTTCAAGATCCGCGGCGAGAAGCGCGTGGCGGTGTGCACGATCGGCGACGGCGGCTCGTCCAAGGGCGACTTCTACGGCGCCATCAACATCGCCGGCGCGCAGAACCTGCCGCTGGTCTGCGTCATCGTCAACAACCAGTGGGCGATCTCGGTGCCACGCAAGATCCAGTCCGGCGCGCCTACGCTGGCGCAGAAGGGCATCGCCGCCGGCCTGTTCTCGATCCAGGTGGACGGCAACGACATCATCGCCGTGCGCAAGGCGATGGAAGATGCGCTGGAACGTGCCCGCAACGGCCAGGGCGGCAGCGTCATCGAGGCGGTCACCTACCGCCTCGGCGACCACACCACCGCCGATGACGCGCGCCGCTACCGCGGCGAGCAGGAAGTGAAGGACGGCTGGGACAAAGAGCCGATGAAGCGCCTGCGCAACTGGCTGGTGGCCAAGGGCGTCTGGGACGACGCGAAGGAAGAAGCCTGGAAGGCCGAGTGCGACGAGTGGATGGACAACGAGGTGAACGCCTACCTCGAGACCAAGACGCAGCCGGTCACGGCGATGTTCGACTACATCTTCGCCGAAGTCCCCGCCGATCTCGCCAAGCAGCGCGACTACGTCCTCTCGCTGGAAACCCAGCTCGAATCCAAGAAGGGCCACTGAGTCATGGCACAAATCACTCTCATCGAAGCGGTCACCCAGGCGCTGGCCTACGAAATGGCGCACGACGACTCCGTCGTGGTGCTGGGCGAGGACGTCGGCGTCAACGGCGGCGTGTTCCGCGCCACCCAGGGCCTGCAGGAGAAATTCGGCGAACTGCGCGTGCTCGACACGCCGCTGGACGAAACCACCATCGCCGGCGTCACCGTCGGCCTCGCCGTGCAGGGCATGAAACCGGTCGCCGAGGCGCAGTTCGAAGGTTTCATCTACCCGATGATGGAACAGATCGCCTGCCACGCCGCGCGCATGCGCAACCGCACCCGCGGCCGCCTCACCGTGCCGGCCGTGTGGCGCGCGCCGTGGGGCGGCGGCATCCGCGCCCCGGAGCACCACTCCGAGGCAAACGAGCACCTGTTCACCAACATACCCGGCCTGCGCGTGGTGATGCCGTCCTCGCCGGCACGTGCCTATGGCCTGCTGCTCGCCGCGATCCGCGATCCTGATCCCGTGATGTTCTTCGAGCCCAAGCGCATCTACCGCCAGTACAAGGAAGAAGTGCCGGACGACGGCGAGGCGTTGCCGCTGGACGTGTGCTTCGTGCTGCGCGATGGCACCGACGTGACCCTGGTGACCTGGGGCGCGCAGGTGAAGGAAGCGCTGGAAGCGGCCGACGAACTGGCCAGCCAGGGCATCAGCGCCGAAGTCATCGACGTCGCCACGCTGACCCCGCTGGACTTCGACACCATCGCCGAATCGGTGCAGAAGACCGGCCGCTGCGTGATCGTGCACGAGGCGCCGAAGACCGCCGGCTTCGGCGCCGAGATCGCCGCGCGCGTCGCCGAGGAATGCCTGTACGACCTGCTTGCCCCGGTCGAGCGCGTCACCGGTTTCGACACGCACATCCCGCTGTTCCGCCTGGAAATGAAATACCTGCCGAGCGTGGAACGCGTCGTCGACGCGGCGAAGCGTACGCTGGCGGTCAGTTGATCTGACCGGGGGGCGGGGAACCGGGAACGGGAACATCAAGTTCCCGCAAACCCAACCCGCTCCCCGTTCCCTGTTTCCCATTCCCGGATGAAATCCCATGGCTGACATCAAGACGTTCTACCTCCCCGACCTCGGCGAAGGCCTGCCCGACGCAACCGTGGTCGAGTGGCACGTGAAGGTGGGCGACACCATCAAGCTCGACGCGCCGCTGTGCTCGATGGAAACCGCCAAGGCGGTGGTCGACGTGCCCTCGCCGTACACCGGCAAGGTCGTCAAGCTGCACGGCGCAGCCGGCGACATCGTCGAGACCGGCGCCGCGCTGGCCGACTTCGAACCCGATCCGAACGCGAAGCAGCGCGCCGAGTCGCAGGAAACCGGCCATCACCACGGCCCGAAGAAGAGCGTCGGCAGCCCGGCGCCCGACGATGGCGGCAAGGTGGTCGCCTCGGATGAAGGCGGCGAGGTCGAGAGCAACGGCAAGGCCGATCGCGAAGACGAAGGCACCGTGGTTGGCGCGATGGTCAGCGGCAGCCACGTGCATGTCGAACAGGCCGCCAGCATCGGCGGCGTGAAAGCCGTGCCGGCCGTGCGCGCGCTGGCGAAGAAGCTCAAGGTCGACCTGACCCGCGTGCGTCCGAGCGGCGCCGACGGCGTGGTGACGATGAAGGACGTCAAGGACGCCGCCGCGAATGGCTCGGCCGCGCTCGGCGCCGCGCCGGCGCGTGCCGTGCCCGCCTCCGCCGGCCGCCACCTGGCCCCGGAACTGCCGCAGCCCGAACCGCAGCGTGGCCCCGTCTCGCTCGCCGGCAAGCCGGTGCGCACCACATCGCCGTCACAGCAGGCCAGCGGCCAGCCGGAGCAGCTCAAGGGCGTGCGTCGCAACATGGCCCGCGTGATGGCCGACGCCCATGCGCAGGTCGTGCCGACCACCCTGGTCGACGACGCCGACCTGCACGCCTGGATCGGCAAGCAGGACATCACTGCGCGCCTGATCCGCGCCATCGTGTTCGCCTGCAAGACGGTGCCGGCGCTGAACGCCTGGTTCGACGGCAAGAACCTCACCCGCACGCTGCACCCGCAGGTCGACATCGGCATCGCGGTGGACACCGACGACGGCTTGTTCGTGCCGGCGCTGCGCAACGCCGACGTGCTCGACGCGGCCGGCGTCCGCGCCGCGATCAAGCGCCTGCGCTCGCAGGTCGAAGACCGCACGATCCCGGCCTCGGAGCTGTCCGGCTACACCATCAGCCTCAGCAACTTCGGCATGTTCGCCGGCCGCTACGCCACGCCGGTGGTGGTGCCGCCGACCGTCGCCATCGTGGGCGCCGGCAAGCTCAGCCACGACGTGGTCGCGGTGATCGGCGGCATCGAGGTGCATCGCCGCATGCCGCTGTCGCTGACCTTCGACCACCGCGCCGCTACCGGCGGCGAAGCCGCGAGGTTCCTCAAGGCGATGCTGGACGATCTGGCCATGCCGCACTGAGCCGGGTTTTCGTGATCGAAAGAACGGGCGCCTTCGGGCGCCCGTTCTTTCATCAGCCGCTCAGTAATCGCGCACGTCCAGCAACATGAAGCAGCTGGCGCTGTAGCCGACCCCACCCGGCCAGGCCACCGCATCGAGCGCCAGCGTTCCGGCGGTCCACGGTTCGTTGTCGAGCAGGGCCTCGCAACGCGAGTCGTCGGGGCTGTGGCGATGGGTGAGCCGCAGCCAGTGCAGTTCGGGCGTGAGCGACTCGCGCTTCACGGCGGCCTCGATGGCATCCATCACTTCCGCGGGAACGGCGAGATCCCCATCGCCGCGAACGGTGAACGGGCCGATGAAGACATCCCACGTACGCAAGCCGATGTCCCATGCGGCGATGCGCATCCTGCGGTCGTCGGTGACATACCAGCACGCCGCCAGCAGCGGATGAAACGCGTTGTGCTCGAAAGCCTGCAAGGCCTGGCAGCAACCCGCCGGCGCATCGCCGAAGCCAACGAAGCTCTCCTCGATGCGGCGCGCTTCGCTCAGCACGATGTCGACATCCAGACGGCCCGGCCCGCCAGCCACGCCCTCATGCCATTCGGCACGGATGGCGGGAAAATCGCCATCGGTGACCAGCCAGCCGTCCTCATCGGCTTCCAGTTCGACATCGTGTCGCTCGAACAACCGCAACAGGTATTTCTGCAGCGCCTCACTGTCCATCGTCATCCCCGCGCGTCGTTGGTGTCGTTCGAAGGCAATTCGCGCCAGGTCAGGTACACGCGCAAGTCGAACTCCAGCTGGTGATAGTCCGGCAGCATGTACGTGCACAACTGGTAGAACGCCTTGTTGTGTTCGTACTCCTTGAGATGCGCCAGTTCGTGCACCACGATCATCTGCAGGAATTCCGGCGGCGCCGCCTTGAACAGGGCAGCCACGCGAATCTCCTTCTTCGCCTTGAGCTTGCTGCCCTGCACGCGCGAGATCGCGGTGTGCAGGCCGAGCGCGTTGCGCACCACGTCTAGCTTGCTGTCGTACAGCACCTTGTCGATGCCCGGCGCATTCTTCAGATGCCGCTGCTTGAGATCCATCGTGTAGCCGTACAGCGCGCGGTCGCTCTGCACGTCATGGCGCGCCGGGTAGCGCTGTGCCAGGTGCTCGCCCAGGCGTTGCCGCGCGATCAGATCGCGCACCCTGTCCTGCAGCGCGGCAGGGTACGCCTGGAGATATTTCAGCGCGGTCATGCCGCCCATTCTCGCATCGCGCCGGCTCACGCGCATCGGCGCGCCCGGCCGCACCCGCTCCCGCGCACGGCAACAGCGCTTCTTGGTCGACGGCTCAGCTCAGCCCAGCCACCAACCCAGCCAGGTTGCCGCGAGCACCACCGCCAGGCCAGCCACCACCGGGCGCGCATACTCCCGCTCGCCGCCGATCGATGCGACCACGGCCTTGGACACCGTATTGCTGGTCAACGCGATCAGGATCGGCACGGCGGCGGCCGTGGGCTCGATCCTGCCCGCGGCGGCCAGCGTCGCCACCGACACCGCGGCCGCATGCGTATCGGCCAGCCCGGCGACGCCCACGACGATGGCCAGCCCGCGCCCGCCCAGCCACACTCGCATCGCGGCGGACACCAGCAGCACCGCGGCGATCGTCAGCCCCAGCAACAGCGATGCCCTGACACTGAAAACGACGCTGCCCTGGACCGGATCGGCCGCGCGCAGGCGCAGGCTCTTCCATGTCCACAGCGCGCCGTAGATCGCCGCGGTGATGCCGCCGCAGATCAGCGGCACGGCCAGCACGCGCAGTGTCGCCACGTCGGTTACCGCGAGCACGACCGCCATCTGCACGAAGGTGGCCACGGTGGACAGCACCGCCGCCGCGATGGCCGCACCTCGCCATGCCGGCAGTTCGCGCGCCTTGGTGCCCATCACGCCGATGGTGGCCACGCTGGACACGAAGCCGGAGAGCAAGCCGCCCAGCGGCAAGCCGATGCGGCTGCCGACGAGCCGCAGCAGCGTGTGGGCCGCCGCGCCGATCGACATGATCAGGATCACGATCAGCCACAGCGCGCGCGGGTTGATCGCGTCGAATGGCCCGAGCTGCCGATCCGGCAGCAGCGGAAGCACCAGCAGGGTGGCGGCGGCCAGCACCAGCAGGTTGTTCAGCTCGTCCGCGCTCAGCACGCCGCGCACGAAGTGATGCATGGGTTCGCGTGCCGCCAGCAGAATCGTCACCGCCACCGCCAGGGCCGCGGCCATGGGCGGCTGCCGCATGGCCAGCGCACCCAGCACCAGGCAAAGCAGCAGGCTGACCTCGGTGGTGAGGCCGCGGTCGCTGTCGGTATCGCGCGCATAGGCGATCGCCAGCAGCGCCGCCAGCGCCGCCAGCGCGAGCGGCAGCATGGCGGCACCGAAGCTCGCGCTGATCGCACCCAGCAGCGCCACCAGGGCGAACGTGCGAATGCCCGCCACCGCGCTGCCGCCGCCACCCTTGCGACGCTCGCGCTCGGCGCCGATCAGCAGGCCGATGGCCAGCGCGATCGCGAAACCGGTCCAGGAGAAAACGACACCCATGCAGCCACTCCTGCGCCGGATCCAGGGCGGTGCCCGGCCACCGCACGATCATGCCGCAGCGCTGGCGGAAAGTCGTGCCGGCAACGCGGTCGTTGCGCGCCCCGGCGCAACCAGCCCGGCGCGGCGGCGCCCCCGATGGCGCCGCTGCTAGATGTCGAAGCGGTAGCTCAGCTTCACCAGCACCTGCTCGTCGTCGCGCAGCGCAAAGCTGCTGCGCAGCGCGTCGGTGGTGGTGGTGCCGGGAAACTCGTCCTGGGCGTAGCCGCCGCGCCCATACACCACGTAAAGGTATGACAGCGGCGCCAGCTCGTAGCGATAGCGGATCTGCAGACCCAGGTTGCGCACGCTGAAGTCGTCGACCGGCTCGCCGCTGGCGATGGCCCGGCCGTTGGCGCCAACGCGATAGACGCCACGTACGCGCGCATCCAGCCCGATCGCCTGCAGTTTCAGGCGCAGTTCCTGGCGACTGTCGATGCTCCAGTCGAAGCCCGCGTCGAGCTGCAGGGAATGCTCGTTGAAGCGGCCGACGACGCCGCTGTCGCGCTGCCATACCAGCCAGTCGGGAATGTGCTCGTAGTACGGACCGGCGTAAACGCTGAAAGCGTCGTTGATGAAATAGGTCGGGATGAACTTGACGTCATAGCCCATCCGGCGATTGCCGGCGAGACCACCGGAGATGGCCTCCGCGTCCAGCTTGAACGCCCAATCGCCATGGCGCGGGCTGATCCGCTCATAGACCAGGTCCAGCGACGGCGGCAGGAACAACGCGCCATTGCCGCGGGTGAGCAGATCATCCCAGCCCGCACTGTTGACATTGAGCTGCACGATTTCGCTGCCGCCGTTGCGCAGATCGCTGTTGCGGCTGATGCGCAGCTGGCGGCGCAGGCGCAGGCCGTGGTCGTTGTCCAGCGCGTCGATGCGGAAACGCCAGTCGTGCGAGCTGTACGCCGAATCGACCGGCAGGGCCGTGTAGCGTTTGCGCACTTCCCAATGGCCGTAGTTGAAATTGTTGCGTTGCAGATAGCCGAAATCGTTGATCTGCAGCTGGTCGCCGAAGTGCATGCCCAACCATTGCTGGCGCCAGCCACCGCCCATCTCGTAGTCGGCGATGACGGTGCCGCCACCGTCACGCGTATGCGTGCCGGACTGCACGATCTCGCTGCCGACCAAGTTGCTCGCGATGGTGAGCTGCGGCGTGGGATGCCAGTGATGGTCGATGCCAAGCACGGTGGCTTCACGGTCCAGCCAGGGGCGGTCCACGCGGGTCAGCAACATGCCAAGGCTCTGGTCACCGAAGTCGTGGGTCACGCGGGCCGCGCCGAAGACGCGGCCCGCTTCGCCTTCCTCGCCCGCCGCAAGCACGCCGTAGCTGGTGGTGCCGAAACTGCCGTTGAGCTTGACCGCGGCATTGATGTCCGCGGCGCCGTGGCCGTCATCCGATGGCCCGCCGACGCGGCGGGTGTAGACCAGCTGGCTGTTGTCGTCGAGCAGGCTGAAATCGAAGATGCCCTGGTTCTCGGTGAAGAACGGGCGCTTGTCGCTCACATAGGTTTCGGTGGCGCCGAAATTCACCACCAGGTCATCGCTCTCGACCTGGCCGAAATCCGGATGCAGCGCGGCGGTCAGCTGAAACTGGCCGTTCGGCTTCCACAGCAGGTCGGCGCCCTCCTGAAAATGGCTGCGCCCGCGCACGTTGTCGTAGAGGCCGGACATATAGGGCGTCACCGCCAGCAGCGACTGGCTGTACTGCGGCATCTCGACCCGACTGAACTCGGACAGGAAGCGCGGGCGCGTGAAACTGGCGACCGGCCAGGAATCGCGTTCGCCGGTGGAACCGACGACGCGGTCGAGATAGATCCCGAGCGTGCGGTGACCATCGTGCGCGGTGTGCATCGGCGCGATGTACCAGGGGATCAGCATTTCCACCGTCCAGCCGGCGGCGTCCTCGCTGACTGCGTGCTGCCAGCTGCCGTCCCAGTCCTTGTTGAAAACGGTTTCGTTGGTGACGACCGCATCGTTGACGCCGCCGGTGGAACTGACCACGAAGTCGTAGCCGGTGCGTCCGTCGCCATCGAAGTCGACCATCAGGTTGACGCGATCGACCTGATCCTCGAAGTCGCGCTGCACGCGTTGCCGCGTGCGCGGAACATCCGCCGGCTGGTCGCAGCGAAACGCCACCGCCAGGCCTTTTGGTGTAGCCAGGATCCATGCCTCCGTATGCAGCGAACCAGGCCTGCCGCTGAGCGGCTGGGTCTGGCGGAAGTTGGCGACGTGGCGCGCGCCCTTCCATTCATCGGCGCGGATATGCCCATCGATGTTCACCGCCAGAGCGGGCGCCGACGATGCGGCAAGAATCAAGAGCGGCAGGCATGCGATGCGCATGTCGTGGGGATTTCCAGATGAGGTTGCGCCCGATTGCGCAAGCTGAGGCAGATTCGCCGCAGCGGATGGATGCGCAGGATGCCCGTTGCGTTTAGCTGTCATCGACAGCCATAAGTCACGCATGACTTGTGGCTGACCCGGTTTGGGCGCCGCGGTCGGGGAGCTCGCACCTCTTCGGTGCGACTCAGCAGCGACGCCCGCTCAGCGCCGCCGCCAGATCAGATGGCGCAACAGCATCGCCAGCACCAGCACGGCCGCGAATGCGCCGTAGCCGTACAACGCGGGCGACACCTGTTGCCAGATTGCCCCGCTTGCGCGGCCGAAGCCATCGACCGTGGGCAAGTGGACGCGATCGAAACCGATCGCCGCGGCGCACACCGTGACGATCGCCGCCAGCAGCAGAATGACCGCATCGAAAACGCGTCGGGTCGACGTGCGCGGCAGGCTCTTCGGATAGGCCCAATAGGCCCAGCACAGAATCAGCAGCCACGGGGCGAGCAGCAGGATGCCAAGGTAACGCATCGGTCGATCACACTCCGTCGGCGGCAGAACTGGGTCAGTCTTGCGCGGCGAGCTGGTCCAGAGCCTCGCGCAATTGCGCGAGGGCGTTGTCACGCGTCGGTTCGTCGCCGTAATCCGGCGTGCTGGCGACCGCGGCACCGTCGAGTTCGAGCGTCATGCCCAGCGGCCGGAGCTGCAAGACCGCAGCAGTCGCCCCCAGTGTCTTCAGGCGCTTTTGCAAGGCGCCGGCCGCCTTCGGATCGGCGAACGGCACCGACAGCAACAACTCCTCGCCGGCCGCGGAGAACAGACGAAAACGGAACTTACCATCGGCATCGCGGAAACTGGCGAAGCGCGGCATTTTGCCCTGCTTCGGCGTCGTGCCGGGCTGGCTGAACATCGACGTGAGCGCACCGGCCGAACGCAGGCCCAGCGCCTCTCGCAGCGCGGCAATCTTCGGCGTGGCGATCGCGCGCGCCTTTTGCGCGCCCTGCTGCAGGATCGCCTCGATAGCCGCCGGATCGGCCATGAAACCCTCGTAGCGTTCGCGCATCGGTGCCACGTCGCGCTCGATCCGCTCGTACAACAGCTGCTTCGCCTCGCCCCAGCCGATGCCGTCGAGCAGCGCCCGGCGGAACGCCGCCGTCTCGGCCTCGTCGGCGAACGCCTGGAAGATGATGAACAGTGCGCAGTTGTCCGGGTCCTTCGGCTCGCCCGGCAGACGCGAGTCGGTGACGATGCGCATGATCGTCTCGCGCAACTGCCGACTGCCACCGGCGAACAGCGAAATCGTGTTGTCGTAGCTCTTCGACATCTTGCGGCCATCCAGGCCAGGCAGCGTGGCTACCTGTTCCTCGATCAACGCCTCGGGCAGCACGAAGAACTCGCGGCCGTGGATATGGTTGAAACGCTGGCCAAGGTCGCGCGCCATCTCGATGTGCTGGATCTGGTCGCGACCCACCGGCACCTGATGCGCATCGAAGGCGAGGATGTCGGCCGCCATCAGCACCGGATACATGTACAGCCCCGCGGTGATGCCGGCATCGGCATCCTCGCCGGCTTCCGTGTTGCGCTCCACCGCCGCCTTGTACGCGTGTGCGCGATTGAGCATGCCCTTGGAGGCGACGCAGGTGAGGAACCAGGTCAGCTCGGGGATTTCCGGGATGTCCGACTGGCGATAGAACGTCACCCGCGCGGGGTCGAGCCCCGCCGCCAGCCACGTGGCGGCGATCTCCAGCCGCGAACGCTCGATCCGCGCCGCATCGTCGCTCTTGATCAGCGCGTGATAGTCGGCCATGAAGTAAAACGCGTCGACGTCGTCGCGCCGGCTGGCCTCGACGGCGGGGCGGATCGCGCCCACGTAGTTGCCAAGATGCGGCGTGCCGGTGGTGGTGATGCCGGTCAGTACTCGGGTCTGCATGATGTTCGCTTGTGGTGTGTTCGGATGAGAGGCAATCAACGGATCAGCGTGGATTTGCCGAACAGCGACTCGACCAGGTCCACCGCCAGCTTTGCCGTCTGGTTGCGCTTGTCGAATGCCGGGTTCAGCTCGACGATGTCCAGCGACGCCATCCGGCCGGTGTCCGCGATCATCTCCATGCACAACTGCGCCTCGCGATAGTTCGGTCCGCCGCGCACGGTGGTGCCTACGCCCGGCGCGATGCTGGGATCGAGGAAATCGACATCGAAGCTCACGTGCAGGTGGGTGTTGTCGTCGATCCCGGCCAGCGCCTCCTCCATCACGCGCTTCATGCCGATCTCGTCGATATGGCGCATGTCGTGCACCTGCATGTGCGCCTCGCGCACCAGCCGCTTCTCGCCTTCGTCGACCGAACGGATGCCGATGTAGCGGAACACGTCCGGCGCGGTCGCCGGCACATGGCCGCTCAGGCCCGTGAGCTGATCCGGACCGACGCCGCACAGGCAGGCCACCGGCATGCCGTGGATATTCCCGGTCGGCGTGGCCTGCGCCGTATTGAAATCGGTATGTGCATCCAGCCACAGCACGCGCAGCTGCTTGCCTTCGTCGAGGCAATGACGGGCCACCGCCGAGATCGAACCGATCGCCAAACAGTGGTCACCGCCGAGCATGATCGGCAGGCGGCCGGACTGCAGCTCCTGGTGCACGGCCGTATAGACGGCCGTATTCCAGGCAACGACCTCATCCAGATGGCGATAGCCCTGCACGGGCGGCTGCCACGGATTGAGCGGCCCCTGCAGGTTGCCGCGATCGATCACCTTCCGCCCGTTGCGTTCCAGCCGCGCAGCCAGATTGGCTACCCGTAATGCCTCCGGCCCCATCGCTGCGCCGCGATGGCCGGCACCGATGTCGGTCGGCACGCCGATCAGTGAAATGGTCTGTTCGCTCATGATTTACCTTCATTGCCTGATCGCGTGCGGACGCAGCGGATGACGGTCGCATACAGCCCACCTCGACATGGCGACCGGACGCCGTCGCCGCGGCATCCATCGTCATCGCCCTGGAAGGTGGCTTCGCGATACGGTGTTCATCGCCAACCGATGAAGTTTAGCGGAACGGTCCTGCCGACGCCCGGCACGCATCGCCCGCCCGGCGGGGGCAGACAGCAGGCAACGACGATGGAAGGGGCATTGGAAGCGGGTAGCGTATGCACTGCCGCGCGTAGCCGGCGGCGATCGCTTCGCCGTGAACCATTGCCAGGGCGTGGATCGTTCAGTGCACCATGGTCTGGCGACTTCGCGCCAACTCATCCTCACGGCGCGATCGCGCTCCCGAGCACCACGTCACCAGCTCGTCGCGAACGGGCGTGGGCGGGTTTCTTGCATAGTGGTTGACCTTTCCTACCAGCATCCCTGCAAACATCGACACTCCACGCCAGAAGGCGGAATGTGCAAGAAGCGTTTGCATTTCGGTATCCCAAGGCCGCCCCTGTGCGGCCGCCGCGCCGATCGTAGCACGACGGACATACGGCGATGCTGCAGGGGGGCCAAGGCAACGAAAGGGGTCGTTTCGCGCGGCCGCCAGCCAGGCTGCCGCGCCGGAAGGCCTATCTCAACTGACGCAGGCTCTGCTGTTCCGGGTGGGGAACATGCCCGTAGGTCGCCAGAATGACCGGTTGCGAATACTCGTCCCGGTCGACATTCGCGGTCTGCGCGTATACCAGCACGCCATCGCGTTCGCCTGCCAGCATCTCGGCTCGCGTCAACGCCAAGTTTTCCATGCCGTGGAGGATGGGTTTGTCGGCAATGACGTCGCCGCCCGCCTCGTGGAATGCCTGCACCACATAAAGCGTACCCATGAAATGCCCTCGCGCTCGGTCTTGGGGAAGGTTCCGATGCCGGTGGTGCACGGGTCGCGAGAACCGGGTTAAACATCCGTGGAAGCTGAACCTGCGTACAGGTTGGACCCTTCGGCGCCAGGCCGATCGTCCTGGCCACGGTGCACGGACACCGAGCTGAGCGCCTTGGCCATTCGTGACGCACATCACGGATCGACGCCGCCGATCATGCGTAAATGTGAATTGCATCACCCCTGTACTTCCGCCGTGAGGCGTTCAATCCCAAGCCTCCCCCGGCGCAGATGGACAAGCCCGCTTCGGCGGGCTTTTTTGCGTCGGTGAAACGCCCGCTCGCCCACGATGGCCGCAGCAGACGAGCATCCAATTCCGGGGGCCAGGCAACGAGAAACTGCACGCCGTGCTGTGAACCCTGAGTCTGGTGCCGGCAGCAGGAGTCGAACCCGCGACCTACTGATTACAAAGCCGTACTTCGATGTATTCGCCACGATTCAAGGTAGTACATCCGGCGGCGGGTACATGGCCTAGCTACGCCATTTGTCGACGCGTGATGTAACTTCAGGCAACATGGTGATAACTGGCTAGACGGCCTTAACTGTTGCCTGGTGTTGCCTCAATGACCGCACGCGTCCCGCCTGCACCGCTCACACAGAAGTTTCTCGACACCATCAAGCCCGGCGCGAAACAGGTCGACTACCCCGACGGTTTCCTGCGAGGGCTGGCGCTGCGTTCGTCTCCTGGTGGTGCGCTTACCTGGGTCCTGGTCAAGCGCTTACCGGAAGGCGTCCGGCGCATCGTCCTGGGCCGCTACACCGGCCAGGCGCAGCAAGCCGCACCTGTCGATCGCTCGCACTTCCCGGCCGGCTATCAGTCGCTGTCGCTGAAGCAGGCGCGCGAGGAAGCGGCGCGCGTACTGGCCATGATCGCGGAAGGCCGCAGCCCGGCAAAAGAGAAGGAGCTCGCCAAGCATGTGCGCGCGGTCGATTCGGCGCTGGGATCCTTTCGCGACCTGTTGCACGACTACGTGACTTTCCGAGAGGCCGGATCCGAGAAGCGCGCCGCGGCGGGCGAACGCCAGATCAAGGAATGGAACCGCATCATCGCTCTGCTGGACAACCAGGCCGGCGCGATCCTGGACATGCCAGCGCGCGACGTGGAGCCCGCGCACATCGTCGCCCTGCTCCGGCCCATATTCCACCACGGCACCGCTCGCCCGACATCCGGGCGCGGCAGTGGTGGCCGCCGCAGCGTCGACGGCGCGCAGGGAGCCGCTGACAAGGTCCAGACGTTTCTGCGCGCCGCGTTCGCCCATGGCCTGTCGTCCGAGCATTCCGTCGCCCGCAAGACCGCGCGCCGGTATGGGCTTGTACACAACCCAGCGGCACCGGTGCCACGGGAGGCCAAGTCGACGCCAGGCACGCGCGCATTGTCGGCCGCCGAGCTGCGGCAGTTCTGGTGGAGCATTGACCAGGTGGCGAAGGTCGGCCCGGTCATGGCCGGCCTATTGCGTTTCACCATCGCCAGCGGTGGCCAGCGCGCGCACCAGCTGGCCCGCGAGCCCTGGGCTTCCTACGACACGCAGAACCATGTGCTGTCCCTGGTCGACCGCAAGGGCCGCGGCGGTATGAAGCGCGTGCACCTGGTGCCGATGACATCGCGCATGGTCGGGATATTGAAGTCGGTCCACCTCCACAGCGGCCAGAACAAATGGCCATGGTCGACCAGCACCCGCGCGCCGATCGACATCGCGTCGCCGGCCAGCGCTGTGCGGTACTTCCTGAAGTCGGAGCATGCGTTCATCGACGGCGTACCCATCGCGCCATTCACGCCGCGGGATCTTCGCAGGACATGCGCTCAGATCATGCAAGCCGCCGGCATACCGGACATCGAAGCCGATCGGCTGCAGAGTCACGGCGTAGCGGGCGTGACCGGCACGCACTACCGGAACAACCCCGAGCTCTACCTGCCGGAGAAAAAGCGCGCGCTCGACAAGTTCGATGAAGTCCTGGGGAAGATTCTGATCGGCAAATCGAACACGTAACGCAGAGCGCTCCGCAACGATCTGTGTTGCTGCATATAAACGCCAGTGCACGCATCTTGTTCGCGAGATTGCTGCACACTGAAGGTTCACAGTGTTACCTATTGACGACTCAAGTTGTGGTCATTAGGTTGGAACTGCACACCGTCGCTTCGTGTTTTTACCGGTGGGCGCGAGCAAGGTTCCCCCGCAAAAAGCGTTGCCCCATCGAGCGGGCGAGCGAACGACGGTAAACGCGGCTAAGGATCCTTGTCACCGCCCCTGAGCCTCCGCCTTTTTGGCCGCGGAGTTCAGGGGCGCACGCGCGCCCTCGGTAATGGCCTCCCTTTGCGGAGCCTCCGAAATGACCGACGTTGCAAACCCCGATCGCATCATCACGTATCCCGAACTGAAGCCCGATTTCGGCATCAAGTATTCCCGCGTTCACCTGGGCCGCTTGGAAAAGGTCGGCCAGTTTCCTCAGCGCGTTCCTGTGTCATCCCACCATATCGGCTGGCTCGCGAGTGAGCTCCGCGCCTGGATGGCTTCCCGTGCTGCGGCGCGTGTAGGCGGTGGCGCATGAGCATCGACATCACCCAAGGCATGCTATCCGAAGAATGCGACGCAGACGGCAACCCGTGCCTCTCCGACGTCGGACTGCAGTACGCGCGAAGCCTGGTCAACGATGCGATCAACGAGGGCCAGGGCAGCGGCGTCCATGTCGAACTGCTTTCGTGCTTCGACCTCGACGTGCAAACCGAAACGGCCCCGCCGCACACATCCGGTGTGCGTTCGTTCCTTATCCGCATCGACTCGACGGAAGCCGACCCACGCACGCACTTCGTATGGCTTCACGCGGCGGAGCCGGGCAGCGATCACATCCGTGTACCCGTTGGCGCCCTACTCGGCAGGGTCGCCAAGCTTGAGCGCGAAATGGGCGACATCGACGGCGTAGCGGGTGACATGGCCACGGCGGCCGGCCGCTCGGCGTTGCTCGAACGCGAAGGCCGAAGCACTGCCGGCCTGTTGCGGGGAGTGGAGCGGAACTCAAACGGCCAGCTGGATGCGCTACGAGCTTTGGCAGCGGACCCGGCTACCTGGCCGTTGATCGGTGCCGGGGCCGTGCTCGCCGGTGCATGGGAATGCCGCAAGAAGGAGCCCGACGCATGATCGGCGCCGCAGAAAGGAAGATCGAGAAATACCGGCGGCAGTACGACGACGCGGCAACCACCATGCAGACGGCGGTGACGGAAGCCGGATTGCGTGCGGTGGTGCACGTCGTCATGGCCGAAACCGGGGCGACGTCGGAGCACGCTGTACGTGCTGAAGTTAAGGCGCAAGGCGCGTTGCGGAAGCTGCTTGATGGCTCGGGCCGCCTCGTGGTCAGCGTCGCGCGGACCGCGCTGGCGGATCCATTTGCGCCGGGCGCATTCGACGCGGCCACGTATGCGATCGGCAAGCTGTTGGCCGAAGCGTGGCGGCTGCGCGGGGGTGAACGATGAACGCGCAATTGTCTGCCGCGCTCGACCTCGCAAAGCAAGGGTTTTGGGTATTCCCCTGCGCTCCGAACAAGAAAACGCCGGCTATCAAGAACTGGCCAGCGAAGGCGACGCGTGACGAGGCGGCCATTCGCAAATGGTGGACCGGCCGTAGCTACAACATTGGCGTGAGCACCGCGAAATTCGGCGACAACGAGGCGTTGCTCGTGGTCGACGTCGACAGCCCGAGCCACGGCGCCGGCAAGAAGGACGGCGGCAAGACCATGCTTGCGCTCGAGCTCGACGGCCGCGAATTTCCGGTAACGCTGCAGAACGCAACGCCCACCGGTGGCCGCCATCTCGTCTACCGCGTCGGCGCCGCGGTTCGGCAAGGCGTCGATGTTCTCGGAAATGGGCTCGATGTGCGTAGCCACGGCGGTTACATCGTGGCGCCGGGTTCGGTGGTTGCTGCCGGCACGTATGGCGTGGAGCGCTCCGCGCCGATCGCGCCGGCGCCGCATTGGCTCATTGATGCGTGCGGTACGCCACGCACGGCCACCACAGACCGCACGCCCCTGCCCGGCGTGGATCCTGCACGCGCCCTGCAGCGTGGTATCGAATACTTAGCTACCGCGCCGCGATCGGTGAAAGGGGCCGGCGGCGATCAATGCGCCTATGCCATCGCGGCGAAGCTGCTGGCGCTCGGCATGGACGAACCGGCGGCGCTGGATTTGCTCCTGTCGGAACACTGGGAGCACGGATGCGGATGGAGCGCGGACCGGCTCGCCGAAAAGGTAGGTAACGCGGCCCGGTACATGCTCAATGCACCGGGGAGCGACGCACCCGAAGCACAATTCGAGCCGGTGCCGGAAAACAAACCCGCGCGGCATTACAACCTGCTTTCCGTGGGCGATCTGCTCAACAGGGCACCGCCGTCGTGGCTGGTGCGCGGTCTGTTGCCGGCGCGCGGCCTGGGTGTCGTCTACGGCGCCCCCGGTAGCGGCAAGAGCTTCCTCGTGCTGGACCTTGCCGCGGCCATCGCGCGCGGCATTCCCTGGGCGGGGCAACGCGTGAAGCGTGGCGCCGTCGTGTATGTCGGGCTGGAGGGCCAGATGGGGCCGCGCGTGGCGGCCTATCTGCGCGATCGCGAATTGAAGGCGGCGGACGTGGCCGGGCTGCAAGTGATCGAGCGGCAAGGATTGAACCTGCTGCAAGACGAACGCGCCGACGTGGGCCGGCTGATTGCCGATATTCAAGGCGCCGACCTCGGCCCGGTGGCCATGGTGGTGGTGGACACGTTGAACCGCGCGATGCCCGGCGGCAACGAGAACGCCAGCGAGGACATGGGCCGGGCCATCCGCTGCGCCGGCGAGGTATCGGCAGCGCTCGATTGCCTGTGCGTGTTCGTCCACCACTCCGGCAAGGATGCAGGCAAGGGAGCCCGCGGGCACTCGTCCCTGCTGGGCGCTGCGGATGCCGAACTGGAAGTGCGCCGCGGCGATAACGGCGAGGCACGTTTCCTGGAGGCGACCAAGGTCAAGGATGGCGAGGACGGCGCGCGGTTCGCGTTTCGGCTGAAGGTGGTCGACCTGGGCGCCACCAGGGACCACGACCCGGACGCGGATCCATCCGAGCGCGATGCGTCCTGCGTCGTCGAAGGTTTGGAACGCGCGACGGTCGGCGCCACCGGCAAAGCACGCAACTGGACGGCACACCGCACCAACGCCCTGGAGGCACTGCGAACCGCGTTTGATCGTTCCCGGTTCGGCGCGGTGAATTGGGACGACGAGGGCGTGTGCAGCATCGACGACTGGCGCGCGGCCTACTTCGAACTGGTGCCGATCGGCGATGCCCTGGAAGGCGATGAACTGCGGACGGCGCGGAACAGCCGAACCCGGAATTTCTCCAATGCCGTGGACTGGCTGACCGCGGAAAAGCTCGTCAGGGTAGAGAAGAAAAAGAGCCAAAGTGGCTATCGGATCGTCTCATAGAGTCGTGAGAATGCGGAAAATGGGCTTTTTCCGCGGAAAAGCCTTTTTCTGCACTTTTGGCCAGAGTGCGGAAAAACTGCGGAAAAGATTTGCGGTTTGAGGTTTTCCGGCCAGGCGTTGCGGCACAAGGGCTGCGAGCCGTTGCGGAAAATGCGGAAAATGCCGCGGAAAGGCTTTTCCGCATCTTCATGGGTGCGGAAAGGAAAAGCCGCCACCCTATAGGGGGCGGCTCTTTTTCCGCATGGTGCGGTGGGAGGTTCTAAAGGGATCAATCCCTGGTTTCCACGGTGTGTTTCTTTTCCCATTCCTCTAGTCGGTCCAGCGGATAGAGAACGCGACTGCCAAATTTCACGAACGGCGGCCCCTTTCTCTTGTTCCGCCACCCGGTGAGCGTCTGCACCTTGATGGTGCCCTGCCAGCGTGCAGACAGATCATCGGGTGTGAGGTGCAGAACGGTCACGCCGCGTCGCCAGCCATGGCCACGGACGTGTCTGCGCGTTCGCTGGCCGCCAGGGCCTCGACCACGGCGCGGTCATGGCTGGATTTCAGGGCCTCGATGATCTGCTCGGCATCATCAAGGGTGGCGCACTGAATCTGAAGGGTGAACATATTCGGATTCCCCAGGTAGCACAGCCGGGACGGCTGCGAACGGGAACGCTACTCCGAGACGTATTGTCATGCAACTTATTGTTTTTGTTGTTATTTTAGCAACAGCAACCGTTGCTACTTCTGCACCAGATAGCCAGCTTTAACCCGACCGCCCCGCGCGGGCGCGTGTGCGTGAAGAAGTCCGCACCGCATAGCCCTGACGACTCTCCGGCGCCTGAATCGACTCAGCCTACTGCTATGTTAAGAGTAGGCAGACCGTCGGAATCCGGTGGTTATCGTGAGCTATTCACGTTATAATACAATCAGTTACCGACTATTGCCCACCGTACATGGCTATTCAAAAGGCAACATGAGGCAACAAACGGCCACATTCACACCTTGCGGACGCCACCTCGATGGACACCTTCCTGAGCAAACTGACCACCAAACCCCGCGACGTGGTGCCGCTCCTCACGGCGCAGCTGGCCGCCGAGGCTGCAGACGTTTCGGTTGCCCGCCGAAAGTATGACGAGCTGGCGCTGGCCGTTGCTGACGGCCGGGCCGACGCCAAGGAGGCGGACAAGGCGCACGGCGCACTCATCGCCGCCAGTCAGCGCCACAGCCGCACAGGACAGACGCTGGAGGCTGCGCGGGCGCGGGCAGCGGAACAGGTGCGGGCGAAGGCGCGCGACGAACAGGACGCGGCTCTGTTGCATTGCGTCGACCTGGCCGACCGGCGCGCCAAGGCTGCCGACGCCACCCAGGCCGCCACCAAGAATCTCGCCGAGAAAATTGCCGCGCAGCGTGAAGCCGAGATCGCGCTGGAAATCGCGCTACCTGCCGACTTCGGCACCGCACGCCGTGACGGCCTTTACCTTGAGGCCGACGAGCTGCGCGTTTCGGTCATTTCCGAATTCGACCGGCTACACATGTTCGGTGGTCCGCCGCCTTGGCGCGACCATCGGCCGTTTGCCGTCAAGTTCCACGAGTCCGTGGACGTGATGCGCCGCCGCCGCGCGGACATCCTGGGACTGTCCGAATGAGCGACCAGGCACCCGCCGTAACCGGAGGCGCCGCGGCCACTGCAGCACCCAACACGGTCACGCCCACCCCTGCCACCCTCAACACACCCAACGCCAGCGCCCTGCTGGCCCCTGCCGCAGCCGCCACTGCCAGCCGAGACACCGCCGACGCCGTCATGGCTCAGGCGCTCGTTGCTGGTGGCCACTGGACCGAGGAACAGGCCGCCGCCGCACTGGCCGAAGGGGACGCGGAGCACGAAGGCGAGGCCGCCGCGGAAGGCGCCGAACCGTTCAACCAATACGCCGCGCTTGCCGACATGAAGTCGACACTCGACGCCGTTGGGATTGATGCCAAGGACGCCGGCGGCGCCGAATGCATTGTGAAGATGGGCCTGGCGCGTGCGCCGACGCCGGAGCAGAACGCCCAGGAATGCGCCGAAACCCTGCAGCACCTTGAAGGGATCTACGGCCAAGAGAAAGCCGGCTGGATGGTCGAATGGGCTCGCCGCGAATTCCAGCACCTGGCCGCGGCGAATCCCAAGCTGGTTGACCTGGCCGAGCGCAGCGGCGCCGGCAACAACCTGGCGCTGATCAAGGCGCTGGCGAATCGCGGCATGACCCGCCACCACAAAGCGTACTTCGGTAAGTGACGTGCCTAGGGAGCTGACGCCACGACAGATCGCCTTCGTTGCCGCCTTCCAGACCGGAATGCCCGCCGCGCAGGCCGCCGTGCAAGCTGGCTATTCGCCGCGTTCCGCCAAGCACACCGCTTATTCGCTCATGCACGAGAACAAGCTTGTCCGCGCCGAGCTGGACAAGCTGCGTGAGAAGCTTGTCGCCGAAGCGGAATACAACGGCGCGAAGGCGATGGCCGACTGTGAAAGCGGCATGGCGTTCGCGGTCAAGACAGACAACGCCAATGCCTACGTTCGCGCCGTTGAATTGAAGATGCGTCTTGTCGGCCTGCTGCGCGAAAAAGTCGACATCACGATAGAGCGTGTCGACCTGGCTGGAGCACTGGCTGAAGCGAAAGAGCGCGCGCAATTGCGACTCAGGTGCGACTCAGACCCAACCATCGAAGGCGACTTTGTTGCTGTGCCTGGCGTTGCGACCGATCGCCCAATTGATAGCGAATCAGCTGCGCGCGATTTCACTACCAACGGCTTGGACTGGGATCTATGAATCCAGCGGGTCCCATCCAACACCGAAAGGGCCGGCCCGGATGGCCGGCACCCCGGATTCTCGCGCTCAGTTTCACCCAGGGCCAGCTCACCAACGAACTTCCGAAATTTTTTTCGTACGAAACACACAATCAGCCCCCGGAATCACCACATGACCGTCAACACCGCCACCAGCACGGCCACCTACACGGGTAACGGGGTCACCGTCACCTTCCCAGTTCCGTTCTACTTCCTGGCAAACACCGATCTGCAGGTGTTGCAGAAAGTCGGAGCCACCGGCAGCGTCAACACCTTGGCGCTGGGAACGGACTATGTGCTGGTCGGGGCGGGCGTCGAGGCAGGTGGGAGCCTGACCATGACGGTGGCCCCCGCTGGCGGCGGCACGCCCGACACGCTGTACATCGCGCGCAACGTCGCGGCGGTACAGGAAACGGCGTACCCGTCCAACAGCCCGTTCCCGGCCGCCAGCCACGAGCGCGCGCTCGATCGGCTGACGATGCTGGTGCAACAGATCATCGCCAAGCTGAACTTCGGACTGTTCCGGGATCCATTGGTCGCGACCTACAACGCCGACGGCAACACGATCAGCAACGTGGCGACGGCCGTCAACCCCACTGACGTGCCGAATCTTTTGCAAGTGCAGACCTTGGTGACGTCTGCGGCAACGGGCATCGTGCCAAGCCTCATTGCCACGCTGTCGGCACTCGCCGCGTCGGCAGGCTCCGCGCTTCTCGGCTTCATACAGAGTGGCACGGGCGCCGTAGCTCGCACGGTGCAGGCCAAGCTTCGCGACACCGTCAACGTCCTTGACTACGGCGCGATCGGCGACGGCGTGACCGATGACGGCCCCGCATTCCAGGCAGCCATCAACGCACTCCCCAATGGCGGCATCGTGCGCGTTCTTCCTGGCCAGTACGCGTGGGCCACCAAGGTCGTGGCGAACTCTGGTGTGCTGCTTCAGAGCGACACCATGTACGACAACTCGCCGAGCACCAACGGGTCGGGCGCGAATACGCCGCTCATTCTATGGACGGGCGCCGTCGATGACTTTGGTGTGATGTTCACCATCAAGCCCGCGACGGTGGGTAACTGCATCTTCGGCGGCGGTACGCGTGGCATCGCGTGGAACGGCAACGGCAACATCGGCTACGCGGTGCGTTTCGACAACTGCCGCAATACAAAATTTGAAGGCCGCGTCGGACAGGTACGGCATGCCGGCGTGGACCTGTGTTCGGACAGCGGATCGGCCGCCGTGTTCTCGGAACACAACATCGTCGAGCGAATGGACTTTATCTGGGGCAGCACCGTCGCGTGCCAGAACGCCCACGGACTTTCCATTCGAGGCAACGGCAGCACGGCGCCGGCAACGCAGCATTTCATCGGCCCAGTGACCGGGCTTCTGTACAACGGCTTCATGGTCATCATGCAGGAGGCCGACAACTGCCAATTCGAGTTCATCTCCGGTACGCGCCAGGCTGGCGGTACAGGCGGCACGCTCAAGGTGCTGAACGTCGGCGCGCAGCCGGCGAACAACAACACCTTCAAGTGGCTCGGCGGGTACACGGCTTGGGACAATGGCCTGTTTGGCAACCACGTTCTGCACTACAGCGCGGAAGGCGGCTCTATCGCACAGCTTGCCGGCACGTCCTCGTGGATGGGTTCGTTGGTGGACTACACGAACGGCAAGGAACACCGGAGCCACTTCTTCAAGCTGCGCAAGAAAATCTCGATCAACAGTGCGGACTGGGTTGCGGACACCAACACTTCAACGCTCCAGCTTTCATCGCAGTGGCTGGGCCGTACTTGGCCGGACGCCGTAAGCTCGGCCATGACCGCCATCCTGTCGCCGGATTACGACTGCGAGGCCGGACAGATCACCGGCATTGAACTGCGCGTCAGCACCAACGGAACGTCAGGCGGAAACCTGAGCTTCCAAGTCCAGGCATCCAACGCCGCCGATGGCAACAAGTCGTCGGTGGTGACTCCGCTCGTAAGCCAGACCTACACGGTAACGGCTCCGGCGCAGTACACCATCGCGGCATACACGATGACGTTCACCACGCCGCTGACGGTGGCGGCTGGCGACAACCTGCTGCTGCGCATCATCCGCAACGGCGCCACCGATACGAATACGGACGCCTGTCTGTTGCTGAGCGCCCGCGTCCTCTTCGTGGGTTCCGGTCCCGTGACTGGTGGCTCGGGCCCGTGGTACATCCCGCAATGGTGAGGAACTGACATGGGTTATCTGAACACGCAGCCGGACGACGAATACAACCTGCAGACGATGGCGCAGGGCGGCAACGTCACAACGGAACTGCCGGGCGCCAGCGGTCTAGACGGCCTGCTCACTACAGTGCCTAAGGCACTGGTGTCTGCGGCCGGCGCGCTCGGCGGCCTGGCCAAAGACTCGCTCGCAGATACTCAGGTAGGTGAGTCGGTAAGCAACGCGGTCGGCAGCATCGACGAGTTGAACAGCAGCATGAAGTCGCTGCTGGGTTACGAGACAATGCCGGAGTTCGATCCGCAGGCACGTGCCTCAGCCAACGCAGCTACTGCCGTCATGCAGCAATGGGCGGCCACTGGCGAAGATCCGCGCATCACTGGCGCGCTGGGTCGCACGGTGTTTGGACCGGTCAAGGCGGTGGGGATTATCTCCGGTGCTACGCCGGTAGTCGGCCCCTGGGGTGCCGCCGCGCTGTATGGCAGCACCGAAGCGCACGATAGCTACCAGACAGACGTCGCCGCCGGCCTGGACCCAAACACGGCCGCCGAGAAGGCGGCGGTGACCGGAGCGACGTCTGCGGCTTTCGCTTCAGTGCCGATGTTTGGCAAAACGCTCATCGGCAAAGCCCTCTCCGGCATGATCGTGAATCAGGCGCTCGATGTGGGCGGCAGGGCTGCCACCTGGGGCGTTCTGAAAGCCAACGGGTACGATGTGGCGGCGGACCAGCAAAAGATTTTTGACAGGGATTCGTTGCGCGCGGACATCTTGATGGGCCTGGCGTTCGGCGTGCACAGTCACTGGGCAGAAACGCGCGGCATCAAGCCCGCTGACGTCAATCCGGCGGACGTCGACACGTCGGCCGCGGTGCTGGCACAGAACCACTTTGAACGATCATCGACGGGAGTTGCCGTCGACCCGGCTGCGGCGAACACCCACGTTCGCGTGATGTCCGAGGCGCTGGACAGCGTAGCCAACGGCGACACCCCGAAGGTATCTGCGGACGACGCGCGGACGCTAGCCGAGGGCACGCTGCGCGATCCCAGCCACGACACGGCCGCGATGATCACGGAGGCAGCTCACGCTGAATTGCCGGGGTTCGCGGATGCCGTGACGCCAATCGCCGAGATAGAGCCGCCTGCGCGCACCGGCGGTGAACCGCTGGGCCCGATCCCGCCGGATGCCGAAGGCAAGCCCTCACCCGTGCAATTCGATGCGCCCACGCAATACCGCATCGACCGACTTACCAGCCAGTACGGCGATCTGCGGGTGCCGGATCCTGATGGGGAACCTGGCAACACGATTTCAGTGTCACAGCTGACTCAGCGCATGCAGCGGGAACTGGTCGATGCCGATGCAATGGGCCGCGCGCACGAGATGGCCGCGGCGTGCTTCGCTGCCACCGGTGGCGCGGCTTGATGGTTTCCGCGCGCCCCTTCTATCGCCAGATAGCCGCCTGATCAAAAACACTTGTAGGCGACGCCGTTCGCGGTCGCTTTCGTGTTTTCGTGGTCGATATTTATCAGTGCAACGGAATCGACTTTGTCCGGCCACTTCGCCGCAGCGTTTTGCCGGAGATTGTTCGTCACCTGCTGGTCTACGCTACCCCAGTTTGGCTGGGTCCACGCGGAGGCCTCCGCCGACACCGGGCCCAGGCGTTCACAGTGTTCGAGCAAATTGCTGGTGGACGGATGAAGCTGAATTTTCTCCGCTCGCGGCGTTATCGAAACACACCCCGTAAGGCCGAGGCACAACGCCAAAAATGCCGCTGATCTGCGCATGATTCCCCCCGGGGAATGAGCTATCCGACGCGGCGACTCCCACCGCGTTCTTGCCCGGGATACTACACGCGACGGCTTTCAGTACACCAACGGCACCGCATCCAGCGCCCGATTTCAGGCGCGAAGGGTCGAGGCTTTCGGGGAATGAAAGCCCCACCATGAAGAATGCCCCGGTTCGTCGGTTCCACCTGACGTTGCAGCGTCGGCTTGCGCCAGACACCTGTCGGCTCGGGCCAGACTCGCGGGGCGTAACCATAGTGCTTGGGTCGGCAATATTGTGCTGTCAGGGATTGCCGATAATCGTGTCAGCTCCGCAAGCCTCTGACGGCCGCTGAAGTTGTGGTACAAAGCGCGCCGGGTAACAGGGAAAATCCATGTGGACGAAGGTCGGGCGCGCGGTGGATGCCGCGTTGTGTATTCTGGTGATTGGAGTTTCAGTTTTGCTATTTCTGGCCCTGCTTGCCCTGCCAATCGCGGCGTCAATGTGAGCGTAATGCTCTAGCGGCCCGCGGCTGGCGTTGGGTGCGTCTCTGGATACGTCGGCGCGGTGTCCCAACCTGGGACGCTCCTGGACCGGATGTCATCGCCTATTCGGATGCGTTCCCACATTCCCAGCTCTCGTACTTCGGAGCTGCCGACCGCGATTCCGAACCATCCCTGCCGATGCGCCAGCGCACCGGTAACGCCCTCGAGCGTAACCGTACCGTGGTAGGTCCAGCCGAACACGTTGCGCACCTGGTCCGGCGGCACAGCGTACGGCCGCCAGTCTGCCAGCAGGTCATAGGAGAAGGATTTCGCGCGGTGGACTTTGCGGGCCATCGTCACAGGTTAGCGGCGCGGTGTCTCACGCGCTGAGGCCAACCTGTAGCAGCGTTCACGTCCCTAAACTGCCCTGTGGATAACCTGTGCATAGTGGTGCACAATACGCACGTTACCGCCCGGGAGAGCACGCAAATGCGTGAGAATTCGTTCGACCCAAGGAGCGCCGTCGAGTCGATTTTGTTCCTCGCGCGTAGGGTCAATAACCCAACACTCCATGAAATTTTGAAGCTTCGCTATTTCGCGGACAAGCTTCATATGTCGCGCTATGGCTTTGTCGCTAGCAAAGACTCCTACGTCGCGATGGAATTCGGCCCGGTTGCGTCAAAAACATATGACCTTCTCAAAGCGGCTCGGGGCGAGAGGGGGCGTTTCATACCGGCCAACTATCCGCAGCTGGTGGCTGGCACGGTCGTTGTAGCGGGCGATGCCGTCACGGCGCTGCGCGATCCCGATTTAGATCTGTTGTCGCCTGCAGACATTGAATGCATGGGGGAAGCCGTTCGCCTTTGGGGAAATATGGGCTTCAAGGAGAGAACGGACCTCAGTCATGACGACGCTTGGAAAATGGGCTGGCAAGAAGCAGAGAGTCGTCGCAAAGGGCAGGGTGAAATGCCCCTGACCGCCATTGCGGGGACGCTGGACAACGCCGAACAAGTTCTCGAGTACATGGCCGCATAAGGATATTCAGTGTCTCTCAAGGATGCGTTTCCCCCGGCCTATCAAGAACAACACGTCCGGAAAAACCTCGTACCCGGCACAGTCATTCGGTTTGAAGCAAGAATGGATGATGGCGAAATCCAGCCGAAGCGTTTCGTCGTGCTTGATTCGAGCGACAACACACTGACAGTGGTCATCAACAGCGACCTAAACGCCATCCTGAAGGCTCGTGACCTTTTGGTTTGCCAAGTCACAATGCCTGTTTCGCAACATCCATTCATGAAAAGGGATTCGAATATCGATTGTTCGCGTGTTCGCGCTTACGATACCGAAGAACTTGTGAGGCAACTGGTCGCGACGCCGGACTGGCTTTTGGGCTCCATATCCGAAGACACGCGCAATCAGATGCTCGCGGCGCTCAAGCAGTCGCGCACTGAGTCGCCTCAGGTCATCAGAGCCTGCTGCCGCAATCTAGAAGCTATTCCCCCAGCGCACTAGCGCTGTTGCCTACCTGTTGCCTCAACCCAAAATAAAAAGGCTTGCAGCAATGCAAGCCTTTGTTTTTTCTGGTGCCGGCACCCGGATTCGAACTGGGGACCTACTGATTACAAATCAGTTGCTCTACCAACTGAGCTATGCCGGCGAAGGTGGGGGATTCTAGCAGGGCCGCCATGGCTGATGCTCAAAAGCAGCCCGTGCTGTGCGAGCCGATGCCGCTGGCGGCGACGCGGCTGCGCCAGTCGAAACGGCCACGGTCGGCGACGACCAGGTCCAACCAGTATTCGGGAACGCTTTCGCTGCGCTCGCTCATGCGGGCGGGAAAGCCGGCGGCGGCGACCTCGTCGCGGCGCTTGCGCGCATTCGCAGGGTCCTTGAACAGGCCCAGCGAAATCGTGTTGGGCTGGTCGCCGGAGCTGACCACGAAGTAGTCGCCGATATGGTGTGCACCCAACTGCCGGGCCTGTTCCAGCGCCTGTGCGCGACTGCCGGCGGCCGGCAGGTATACCCACCAGCCATTGGCTTGGCTGGCCTGCTCCTGGCGCGAGCGCATGCGCGTGGCCTGCGTGGCCAGCGCCCGCCGTGCGTTGCGCAGGTCCTGCGGTGTGGCGAACGGGCCCAGCGCGACGCAGCTGTAGCTGGGTTCGGGTTCCGCGGCGGTCGCCGGCGCGACGACGGTGGCGGGGGTCGATGCCCTGATGTCTGCCTCGGGCATTTCGGACAACAGGCGCAGCTCGGCCACGCCAGGATCGGTGGGGTTGCCGCCACGGGCATACGGCTGGCCCAGCAGCAACCAGGCACCCACCGCGATATTGAGCGCGCTCAAGAGAACAAACAGCAGACGCAGAAACATCCGACCCCCGTCAAACCGCAACCATCGCCATTCTAGTCGGGCGATGTGGTCGCCTGTTGTGTGGTCGCCCACACGGCCAGGCCGCGCAGCACACTGTCCTCCTTCAGCCGCACCGGCGCCGACAGCAGCGGCGCCAGCCGGGCGGCATCACCGCCGCCTAGGATCAGCGCGGGCCGACTGCCAAATCGCAGGGTCATCTGCGCCACGAATCGTTCGGTCAACGCGGCCGCCGCCAGCCAGCAGCCCGATGCCACCGCGTCGGCGGTGTTGTCGGCCAGTTCCACAATGTCACCGGGCCGCTCCGGCCGCACACGCGCGGTGGCGGTCAGCAGCGAGTGTTGCATCAGCAGCGGGCCGGGCGCGATCAACCCGCCCAGGTGCCGGCCATCGGTAGCCAGCGCGTCGAGCGTGAGTGCAGTGCCCACGCTGGCCAGCACACAGGGTGCCTGGCCATCGGCCAAGGCCGCCACCATGGTCAGGAAGCGATCCACGCCCAGTCGCTGTGGTTCGGCGTAGGCGTTGTGCACGCCAGCGGCGTAGGCGGGCGTGCGCAGCCAATGCGGCACGCGCGCAAACAGGCGCTCGATCACGTTTGCCAGCTCGGCCTCGCGCGCGCTGTCGACCACCGATGCGACGAATACGTTGTCTGGACGCGGCAGGGTGGCCCAGGCTGACGCCAGTTGCGCCGGGACATCGGCCTGCCGCCAATCCACCGCCCCGTGCGCCAGCCACGCGGACGGCGCCGCCTGCAGCGCCCACTTCAAGCGCGAGTTGCCCATGTCCAGCAGCAGCCTCATGCGGCACGCACCGTGACGTCCGCGCTGTCGATCCGGCGCACGCTGCCGTCGGCCATGCACACCTGCAGCGCCCCGCGGGCATCGACGCCAGCGCCGACGCCGTCGAACGTGCCCAGCGCGCCGCTCAGATGCAGCGGTTGATCGAACAAGAGGTCGTGGCGGCCGTAGTCGGCGAGAAAACCGGCAAAACCCTCGCGCTCGAACTGCCGCAGGCCTTCCACCAGCGCCGCGATCAACGCCGCGGCGACGCGGTTGCGATCCGGTGGCGTGCCATCGGCCAGCGTGGCCAGATCGCAAGTAGGCTGCCCGGCCTGTGCGTGCAACGCCGGAGTCAACCGCAGGTTGAGGCCGATGCCGATGATCGCCGCGCACGGCCCCTGGTACTCCCCGCTCAGCTCGACCAGGATGCCTCCCAGTTTGCCGCCCGCCTGGCCGGCCGTGACGGCAAGCACGTCGTTCGGCCATTTGAGGGCCGCACCAGCGACGCCGAGCTGCTCCAGCGCACGCAGCACGATCACCCCGATCGCCAGCGACAAACCGCTCAGTGCGGCGAAGCCCTGGTCGAACCGTTTGAGGCACGACAGATACAGGTTCAGCCCCGGCGGCGACAGCCACGCGCGGCCACGGCGGCCGCGGCCCGCCGTCTGGGTTTCCGCCAGCACGATGCTGAGATCGTGGGCGGCAGCGCCGCGGCGTTGCAATTCGCTGGAGGTGGAATCCAGTTCCCAATGCAGCTCCAGCGCGCCCAGTGAACTTGCCAGCGGTGCCGGCAGGGCAGCCTGGATCCGGCTGGCATCAAGCATCTGCAGCGGCCACGGCAGGCGGTACCCCGCCGACCCGCGTGCCTCGATCGGCACCCCGCGGGCGCGCAGCGCTTCGACCTGTTTCCAGATCGCCGCGCGGGTCACTCCAGCCTGCGCGGCAAGAGCCGCTCCGGAGAGCGGCTCGCCCGCCGCGAGCCGTTCCAGCAACTGTGCCGGCTGCATCAACTGGTGCCCGACGCCGCGAGGAAGGTCGCGAGGCGGCAAGGAGTGGAGACACGAGACGGAATGAGCATTCCGGGATTTTAGCCCGGCACGCCACTGCGCGGCATCCGGCCCTCGGCATGGTGCGCAGGCCTTAGGTCGCAGCACTGGCAGAGCACCGGTGTTTCTGAGACGATCCGGAGTCTTCGCTTGCTTGTCCGGGAGTTCGATCGCCATGCGTGCCACCCATTGGCTTATCGGTTGCGCCTTGTGCATCGCCGGGATCGGCACTGCCACCGCGACGAGCATGGATACCCAGGATCTGGACAGCTCCCCGCACGCGACGGCCGACAGTGCCAGTGCGCGCGGCGGCAATGCCAGCGGCGGTGATGCACTCGGGCTTGCCCGCGATTGCCCCCCGGCCGGCGGCAGCGGCGATACCTCCGGCACCACCTCGGGCAGCGGCAACGACCACTCCGGCGGCGCATCCTCGACGCCGACGCAAACCCGCCGGCTGCACCTGGGCTGGCAATCGCTGCTGCCTGGTTCCATCCAGTAAGCGCTCGGCGTCATGCCGGGACACTGGTGGCCGTCGCTGCTGACGCGATTTGAACCGGCGCCGGTGCCCGACCCGCTTTGGCGGCGAGCGCTGATCGCCTGTCCGCTGGCACGCCGGCTCGATCCCGAACGGCAGCAGCAACTGCGCCGGCTCGCCGCGCTGTTTCTCGCGCGCAAACGCTTTCATGCCCTCGCTGGCGCCGTGCTTGACGACTACTGGCGGCTGCTGATCGCCATGCAGGCCTGCCTGCCGGCGTTGCAGCAAGGGGCGGCCAGCCTGCGCGGCTGGCGCGACGTGCTGATCTACCCGGGGGAGTTCAAGGTGCGCCGCAGTCATCATGATGACCGTACCGGCGTGGTCACCGCAGGCGACGAGGTCCTGGCCGGCGAGGCCTGGGAACATGGGCCGCTGGTGCTGTCGCTGGCCGACGTGCAGCTGGATCTGGAGCAGCCATGGGACGGCTACAACGTCGTCGTGCACGAGATGGCGCACAAGCTGGATATGCTCGATGGCCCGCCCGACGGCGTGCCGCCGCTGGTGGAGATACCGCGGCGGCGCTGGATCGTGCAGTTTCAGCAGGCCTACGACCGCCTGGTCAGCATGCCGGCGGACAGCTGCGAAAGCCCGATCGATCATTACGCCATGGAAAGTGCCAGCGAATACTTCGCCGTGGTCAGCGAACTGCACTATTCGCAACCGGCGTTATTGCGCCAGGCGGAGCCGGCCATTGCCGGGTTGCTCGAGGCGTTCTACGGCCGCTCGCCGGCGGAGGGGTGCGAGCCGGCTGGCTTCTGCCGTGCGCGCTGAGATTTTCCGTCCCTCCGCGGAGGGGTCCGGAGCCTGCCCCGGGCGCTACGGCATCAGTGGAAATCGGAGCGAGGATCGGCCGGCTTCTTGAAGCGACATCGCCGCTCAGCTTGCCGCCAGTCTCACGCAGAAGCGCGCGCCACCGAATTCCGTTGAACGGTCGACGGTCAGCTCGCCCTGGTAGGCGTGCACGATGTCCTGCACGATCGACAGACCGATACCGTGACCCTGCACGCGCTCGTCGCCACGCACGCCACGCTGCAGCACCTTCTCGATCTTGTCCTCGGCGATGCCGGGGCCGTCGTCTTCCACGCACAACAGCAGGCCCGGGCGCTGCCGGCCGGCCTGCGGCTGCATCTTCACCACCAGCAGCACGCGGTGGCCGGCCCACTTGAACGCATTTTCCAGAAGGTTGCCGAGCAGTTCGAGCAGGTCGCCCTGTTCGCCGTAGAACACCGCGCCGTCGGCGATGTCGAATTCGCACAGCACGTTCTTGCTTGCATATACCTTCTCCAGACTCTGCACCAGATCTTCGGCGTGCCCGGCGATCGGCACCGCGCTGGCAAACGTCGGCCGCCCGGAGGTGGCGGCGCGCGACAACTGGTAGGCCACCAGTTCGTTCATTCGCCGCACCTGGTCGAGCACGCTGCTGAGCCGCGTCGGCTCGTCCGCGGTGGGCGATTCGAGTTGCGAGCGGATCACCGCCAGCGGCGTTTTCAGGCTGTGCGCCAGGTCGGCCAGGGTATGCCGATAGCGCGTGCGCTGTTCGCGTTCGTTGTTGATGAAGGCGTTGATGCGCTCGGTCAGGCCGGTAAGCTCCATCGGATACTGGCTGTCGAGCTGCTCGCTGTCGCCGCGCTCGACCCGGGTCATGTCGCTGGCCACCTTGCGCAAGGGGGTCAGGCTCCAGCGCAGCAGCAGCAGCTGCAGCACGATCAGCATCACGCCCAGGATCGACAGCCAGATCACCAGCGTGTGGCGGAATACGGCGTTCTCGCCTTCGAGCTGATCCTCCGACTGCGCCACCGTCATGGTCAGGCGCACCGACTTGCCCGCTTCCATGTCCAGCGCCACGCCGTAGCTGTAGTAATACAGCCGGCCCATGCGCGTGTCGATCGGGCCGACGAACTGGCTCTGGCCCGGCTCCAGCGGTTTCAGGAAGCTGAAGTCGCGCCCGATCGCCGAGGAGGATTCCCAGCGGTATCCGCGGTCACCGATCGCCACCGCGTACAGGCCGGATCCCGGCCCCGAGAAATTCGGATCCGGCAGCGTGTCGATCGGCGGCAGCAGTTTGCCGTAGCGGTTGACGTCGGTATGGGTGATGTACGCGATCGCGAAATTCTGCAGCCGATCATGCAACGCGCTCAGCGCGCGCTGCTTGTTCGCCTGCGACAAGGTGAGCCCGACCAGCCCGAGAAACCCCGCCAGCACGAATCCCGTCGCGATCGCCGCGCGCGCCGCCAGGGACAGCGGACGGTGCGCGGGCGATGCGGATTCGTTACTCGTCGTCGCCGTCGGTGCGCGGGATGGCAAAGCGGTATCCGCGTCCACGTACCGTCTCGATGGGTTTGAGGGTGCCTTCCGGATCGAGCTTGCGCCGCAACCGGCCGATGAACACTTCGAGCACGTTGGAGTCGCGGTCGAAATCCTGCTGGTAGATGTGCTCGGTGAGGTCGGCCTTGGAAACCAGCTCGCCGGCATGCAGCATCAGGTATTCCAGCACCTTGTATTCGTAGCTGGTAAGGTCGACCAGCTTGCCCTCCACCGTCACCGTCTGCGCGGTGGTGTCCAGCTTGATCATGCCGCAGGCCAGGATCGGCTTCGACCAGCCGCTGGCGCGGCGCACCAGTGCGTTGATGCGCGCCAGCAGTTCCTCGACGTGGAACGGTTTCACCAGGTAGTCGTCGGCGCCGTACTTCAGCCCCTCGACCTTGTCCTGCCAGCTGCCGCGCGCGGTCAGGATCAGGATCGGATAGCGCTGGCCATGCTCGCGCAATGCCTTGACCAGCTCCATGCCGGACATCTTGGGCAGGCCCAGGTCGATGATCGCCAGGTCGAACGGCACCTCGCGGCCGAGGTAGATGCCCTCCTCGCCGTCCTGCGCCGCATCCACGGCAAAGCCGTCCCGTTTCAGGCGTGCCGCCAGCGTCTCGCGCAACGGTGCCTCGTCCTCCACCAACAGGATGCGCATCAGTGTTTCTCCTTGCTGCCCGCGTGTTTCGCGGGCGGACTCTTGGTTGACTGGTTGGATGTCGGATTCTTGCCCGATTCGGAAGAGACCACCATCACCTTGACGTGACCGTCGGGGGTGAGCACCTTGATGCGGTACTCCTGCCGATGCCCAACCCCCCTTTGCTCGGCGGACAACACCTTGCCGCCGGTGTCCTGCTGCACCCTGAACACCGCCTGGTCCAGCGTCACCGCCGACTTGGCCGACTGCGCCAAAGCCGCCCCGGACAACCCGGTGAACACCGATATGAACAGAGCAAGGATGAAGCTTTTGTGCGTTGTCATCGTGAGTATTCCACCCGGCACCTGCCGTAGCGTCCAGCCTAGGCAATCAGGCCTGAATACTGACCGGACGGGCGGCGGCTGTCACGCCGCCACCGACCGCGGCGCGGCCGCCTGTTCAAGCAACGCCCAGCCCGCACCCGGCAAGTGCGCACCCTCGCTGATCGTGCGCCGGAATGCGCGTGCGCCCGGCTCGCCCTGGTACAGCCCGAGCAGATGCCGGCTGATGTGCTTGAGCGCCGTGCCGCGCGCCAGCTCGGCCTCGACATACGGGCGCATGCGGCACAGCACGTCCTCGCGCGGCGGCTGCGGCTCGCCATACAGCGCTGCCTCGATCTGCGCCAGCAGGTACGGATCGTGATAGGCCGCGCGCCCCAGCATCACGCCGTCCAGTCGGGCCAGATGCTCCTGCACGTGCTCCACCGTGGTGATGCCGCCGTTGATCACTACCACCAGCTGCGGAAACTCGCACTTGAGCCGGTAGACACGCTCGTAATCCAGCGGGGGAATCTCGCGGTTCTCCTTGGGCGACAGCCCCTGTAGCCAGGCCTTGCGCGCGTGCACCGCCAGAACCTCGACGCCGGCTTCCAGCATCAGCTCGGTGAAGTGCTGCAACCCGGCGTAATCGTCCTGGTCGTCCACCCCGATGCGGCACTTCACCGTAACGGGCACATTCACCGCATCGCGCATCGCCTTGACGCAGTCGCCGACCAGCGCCGGCTCGCGCATCAGGCAGGCGCCGAAGCGACCCGACTGCACCCGGTCCGACGGGCAGCCCACGTTGAGGTTGATCTCGTCGTAACCGGCCTCGGCGCCCAGACGCGCCGCCTGCGCCAGCTCGCGCGGGTCGCTGCCGCCCAGCTGCAGCGCCAGCGGATGCTCCTGCTGGCTGTGCTCCAGCAATCGCAGCTGTTTGCCGCGCACCAGCGCCGCGCTGGTCACCATTTCGGTATACAGCCGCGCCCGCGGCGACAGCAGTCGATGAAAATAACGGCAGTGCCGGTCGGTCCAGTCCATCATCGGGGCGACGCAGATGCGCCAGTCGTCGGCGTGCAATGGAGCGGAGCGGGGGGAAGTCGTGTGGGGCATGCCGCCATTGTAGGCGCTGTCGGTCGCCCTGCTCCGGCTAGCGGCCGCGCTTGCGCACGTGCTCCATCCAGCCCTTGCCGAGCCACACGGCCACGGCGGCGACGGTCAGGGCCAGTGCCATCAGCCTGAGATGCATCTGGTAGAACGCCGTGGCGCCGATGATCAACGGCGCCGCGATCATTTCCAGCAGCCAGATCCGGGCAAGCTGCGGTTCCAGATCGGGCGCGAGGTGCGCGATGAATGCCACGTGGAACCACAGCGCCGCCATGCAGGCGAACGTCACGGCAATCGCCACCGCATAGACCACGAAGCCCAGGTCCTGCGTCGAATCAGTGAGCGAGAAACGGATCACCACCGGCATCAGCGCCACCAGGCTGAGCAGCAGCAGGTTGATCGCGGTGCCGACGCCATCGATGTCGCGAAGATGCGAAACGATGCGCCGGTGCCCGATCCAGATCACCCCGATCAGCAGGAAACTCAGGAAGTAGACCGTCAAGGGCCCCGACCAGGCCTGCCACAGCGACTGGCCGGGCTTGAGCTCGGGCCGTATCTCGATGGCTGAAAGGGTGATCGCGATGGCGAAGATGCCATCGGACAACATGACCAGCCGGTCCAGATGGCGCTGCTGGACGTGAGCCCCCTTCACGGGCAGTGGCACGCCTGTTTCCATACAACACTCCGCTTGAGTCGACTGCGGCATTCTGCCCGAGAACATCGTCGTCGTCGCCCGCGGCGCCCGCGCACGAAGCGACCCGAAAACCGGAGGTCGGCGGCATCGATGCCACGCGACGACGTCATCGAATCGGGCCATCGGCGGTTTTCGGCGCCTTCATCCCGGCCTGGCCTTCTTCGTCGCCCTGGTGGTTTTCGCTGCCCTGGCAGCCTGGCCGGCCTTCCTCGCACTGGCAGCGGTGGCATGGGCAGCCGATGCCTGCGGCTTCATCATCGGGTTCACGCCACCGGGCGGGTGCTTGTTCAACCCGGCCTGCATCAGCGCGCACAGCGAGTCGATGCGGCAGCAGCATTCCTGATAGCCGCCCTTGTCGTCGGTGACGCCGAGTGCGGCGTAATGATGCAACCCTCGCGGCGGCAACGCGGCGGCAACGTCCGTGGTGCCGTCCGCGGCGATCAGCCGCGGCCAGTCGAGCTGGCCGTTGCCGGCCACGCGGGCGGGAATCAGCCAGTACTCGCCGGTGGCATAGACGCCACCTGGTTCGAACGTGACCTGGATGCCATCTTCCAGCACGATCGGCGCGCCCTCGTCCAGCGCCAGCACGCCTTGCGTGCCCACCGCCTCGACCTGGTCCCAGCGTCGCAGCAGCGCATGCTGGCGCGGATCGCTGCTCGGCTGCCATGGCGTCACGTTCTTCGGCACCTGCAGAGTGACGCTGCAGTCCGCCACATCGACGGCGATCACCTGCAGCAGCGGAAACGCGCGCTGGCCCAAGGTGTAGGCATCGTCCACCAGCTCGACCCAGTCGTTGACCGCCAGTCCGAGTCGCGCATCGCGACCCAACCGGCCCAGCGTCACCACCAGTTGCGTGCTGCCATCGTCCGCGGTGGCGCCAGGCACGCTGCGGGTGATCGGAAAAACCACCGAGCCGTTCTCGCGCGACCATTTGAAAGTCGCGGTGCCGGCCAGTCCGCCCTGATGGATCTCGACCCGGTACAGCTGGTTCTCGCAGCCGCGATAGCGCGCGTCGGCAGCGATCACGCAGGGATCGTTGTCCGACTCCACCGGCCCCAGCTCGGCGCGCATCCGCGGCAGCGCATACAGCGCGCGGGCGCCGAGCAGCTCGCGCAGCAGCATGCACGGAGAAAGGTTGGCGTTGCCCTGGCCATCGATGCCGCTGCGCAGGTTGCCCACGTCGATCAGTTGCTGCGTGATGGTGGCGATGTCGGCGGTCTGGGTGCTGGCTTTCTGCCGCGTCTTCAGCGCGTTGGTGATGTCGTCGAGCCGCTGGTCCGCCCGCGCTCGATCGAGCATGCGCAGCTGCCATACCACCTGCGCGCGCGAGGCGGTATCGACGCCGTCAAGCGCGACGTCGGCCAGCGTCGGCGCCTCCACCGCGCATACATGCCGTTCCCACACATCCAGCCACAGCACGAAGCCCGCCTGCGGATTCTCGAAACCACTCTTGCCATCGCCCACGCCGTAGTCAGGCGTGGGCGCCTGCGGCTGCGTGGCCACGCTGCAGGCAGCGTCGTTCACGCACAGGATGCCGTCCACGTAGAAATGTCCCGGCGCCAGTTGCCAGTCGGCCAAAGGCAACGGCTTGCTGCTGCCATCGGCATTCGTCGTCGTGCTGGTGATGCCGAAACCGCCGCCCGCCGCCCAGCAAGGACCAACCAGGTCGCGCACCAGCGTGCGCAACAGATGCAGCTGGATGTGCGCCTGCTCGTTCCAGTCCGCCTCCAGCAACACGCGGCCCTGTTGCTGGAAGACCTGGCTGTAATGCCGTGACGGATCGAACGTGACACGTGCGAAGTCGCCTTTCATGGTCGATCTCCTAGCTCGCGAAAAGAATGCCGGCGTCCGTGCCCGCCGGAACGTATTCGGCCAGCCGCGCCGCGAGGTTCGCCTCGCGCTGCGGTTCGTACAGGTCGTGGTAGACGCCCATCGCCGAACGGTCGGACGCACCGCGGCGGATCTCCGCGCAGCAGCCATCGGCCAGACGCAGGTAATGCGGCGTGCCGTAACGCCGGCTGCGGAACTGCGGCACCACGCGCAGCCGTTCGTGCGCACGCTGCTCCGGCGCCACCGCGGCCAGCGCCAGGTCGGGCTGGCAGTGGAAGCGACGCGGCGTGCGCGAACCGTCCGCCACGTGGCAGAAACGCACGCAGCCCTGCTGCCGGCGCAGCACGCGCAGCGGGCTGGCGAAGATCGAGTCCTCGGCCAGCGCGATGCCGTGCGCCTGCACTTCGCCGATCACCGTGCAGCGGCGGAAGCTGGCCTCGACGTACGCCACCGCCTCGTCCGGTGCGCCCAGCGCCACGCGCTCGACGCCGGTGGCGTCGAGGATGCTGTCGCACAGTTCCAGCAGCGGCGGCTCGCCGCGCCGCTCGGGGCTGATCACCATGATCGCGCCGAGGATGCTGTGCTCGACGCGCAGCGCCGCGCGCGTGCCGTCGAGGGTAATGCTGGGTTCGCCCGGACGCTTCGGGTCGCAGTCGCACTGCAGCGCCCAGCCCGGCACCAGGGTGCAGTGGCGGATCAGCATCTCGCACAGATCGTCGTCCACGGCGGCCTCGTCGCCCGGCCCGTGCACCTCGATGCCGCGGCCCACGATCAGCAGGCCGTCCAGCAGCACACGGCTGCCGGCGCGGCCACTGACGCTGAGCGCATCCGGCTGGCTGGCGCGCACGTCGAGCAGGCGCAGCACCGGCCGCGTGCGTTCGGCGGCACGCAGCTGGATCGCCTCGCCCGCATCGAGCTGCAGATCGATGCTGCCCTCGTACACGCCGCTCTCGGCCAGCTCGACCACCAGCGCGCGCAACGCCGGCGTGGCCGCTTTCGCCTGTGCCCACGCCGCCAGCGCCCCGGCAATGCTGCCAAAGTGGCCGGCGGGCCAACTGCCGCTCGCCGCGCGATCCGGCAACGCGGCATGCACCACGTAGCGGGTGGCGCCTTCCAGCTCCGGCGTGGTCCGCGCGTACTCGCCGCCGCCGAGATCGGCAGCGAAGCCGTACTGATACGACACCCACACGCCGCGCTTCGGCCGCTGGTTGGCCGGGAACATCAGGCGGCCGCGCTCGGGATCGATCGCCACGCGCCCGCGCTTCACCTGGCCGCGCCAGCCGGACAGGTCGGCCGGGATCAGCGCCTCGCGCGGCACCGGCACGCCCTGGCCTTTCGCCGGCCAGTCCGGCGCCCACACCTGCACGCTGCGACCGTCGCCATAGAGTTCCGCGGACACGCTGGCGTAGTCGGCCAATGGCCCGCGCTCGGCAAAACGCCGACGGCGCAACGGCAACGGCAGGTTGCGCTCGTCGGCGATGTGGGTGGGCTCGCTCTCTTCCAGCGGACGCTGGAACAGCGGCGTGTCGTTGCCGAGCACGCTGAAGCTGAAACACTGCGGCCCGCGTTCCTCGATGCAGTACGCCGGCGTGCAGGTCACCGGGTAGCTGCGCAGGCGGCAGGCGAACACGCCGACCGCGGGGATGTTGTGGCGGCCGCGCCGACGGGCGCTGCCCATGCGCCGCAGGTCGACGCTGTGCGCGAACGGATCGAACGCGCCGTTCGCCCAGCCAAGCCGCTGCAGCCGCCCGGGATCGCGCAGGTCGGCCGTGCCGCCGCGCCGCGGATGCAGGTGGTCGAGATGCTGCATCCAGCCGAGCCGGCGATAGAACTCCACCGCGCGTGCCGGCCAGCCCGCCGCGTCGCGGGACAGGTCTTCCAGCAGTGACAGCGTGCCCTTGCGCCGGCGCGCGTCGATCGTGTTGGCCACGTCGGCGCGCGGCGCCAGCACGCGGCCGAGGCTGGCGTCGCGGCGACCGTCCTCGCCCAGCGTGGCCGCTTCGGGCAACAGGGTGTAACCGAGCAGGTCGCCGATGTACGGCACCACCCAGTCGTCGCAGGTCTCGATGAACCAGTTGTCGTACAGCCGCGCGATGTCGTGCTCCAGCACGTTGACCTGGCTGGCCAGCACGCGCAGGAAATCGCGCAGCGGCCAGCCCTGCTCCGCATCGCGCATGCGGTAGACCACCGGCAGCAGGTCGTACAGCCGATCCGGTTGCGCACTCATGGCGTGGCCTCCTGCAGCAGCAAGGTGTCGGGGACGTTTGCCGGCAGGTAGGCCAGCTGCGCCGGGCGCAGCGCGCCGGTGTCGTCGTAGCGGGCGGGCAGCACCTGCACGCGCGGCGGTACCGTCGTGGTGGTCGCGGCGAAGGCGTGCGTCGTCACCGCGGCGTCGCCACCATTCTTTCCGTTGTCGCCCACGCCGAAGCCGGCCAGCAGGGTCGCCTCGTCGAGGCTGCCGAACGCTTCCACGTCGACCCAGGCCACCCCGCGCACCGCCTGCATGCAGGCGACCAGCTCGCTGAGGTAGGCGGCCTGCGCCAGTGCGCGCCGCTCGAAGCCGAACGCATCCAGCAGCGCCGCGCGCACGGCCGGCTCGACCGATTCCCACGCGAAGTCCGGCAGCAGCCCCACCTTCGCGCTCACGGTCAGCGCCAGCAGCTCGCGCACGTCCAGGCGCACGGGCAGCGACGGATCGCCGTACTGCTGCAGCGCCTGCAGCAGGTTGCGGTAGAGGTCGGAAGTCGGGTCGATCGGCGCATCGGCGGCACCGGCGATGGTCATCTGCACCACATTGCCCAACTTGATGGCCGCCGCCTTGCCGACGCCGCCGAAGGTGCGCGCAAAGTCGGCGTAGTCCGGCACCGAGACCAGCCGATCCAGCGCCAGCACCGCCAGCGGCACGTTGCGGCGCGCCTGGTCGCGCGTCTCCGCGTCGGCGCCGCCGGAGGCGCGCAGCGGGTTGATCACGTCCTTGACGCCGAGCGGCCGGGTCGCCAGCAGGCTGACCTGCCGTGCGCGCACGTTGCCCGGCGTGCCGATGCCGTTGCGGTAGGTGGCGACGATGTTTTCGATGCCGGTCGGCGGACGCGCGCCATGCGTGCCGTCGCCGAACTGCACCGTGGTCTTGCCGCCGTCGTCGATGGCGGTGACGAAGCTGCGCTCGGCCGCGCCGACGAAGGCGAGGTTGCGCGTCTCGTGCCACCGCATGTCGTTGACGCGCAGCGTGAGCGTGCTCTGCACGCCATCGACGGTGGCGGCGGAAACGTACGTCAGCGGCGACTGCTTCAGCACGAACACCTGCATCGTCGCGGCACCATTGCCGCTGCCGAGCACCTCGTTGCGCGTCTCGCCATGGGTGGCGCGCACTACGTTGGCATGCACCGCCACGCTGTCGCGCACGTAGCTGTATGCCAGGCCCTGGTTGGCGAACACCAGGGTGCTGTGCACGGTGTCGCCCGGCAGGTTCGCATCCGTGCCCTGCTCCACCGCGGCCAACATCACCAGCTCGGCGGCCGTCACCGCGTCGGTGCCCGGCACGTCGCTGCGCCGGCCCTCGACGATCACCCAGCGACCGGCCTTGAGCCCGTCGACGGCGGTGGCGAGGGTGAGGCGGGTGGCGCTGTCCCCGGTCGTACGCGGCGTGCCGTTATCGGCGACCCGGCCGACCGTATCGGCGATCGCCAGTTCGGCCAGCGGCAACGGTTCGCTCTGCGCATGCACCTGCGTGCCGCGCAGCATCGCCATGTCCGGTGCCCGCCACACGGGCGAGCCACCACCCGTCGACGGATCGTCCAGCACGATGTCGGTGGTCTTGCCGCTGATGCCGTAGTCGCTGCGCGGATGGATCCGCACGCTCTTCACCTTCGCCACCGCGGGCACGTCATCACTGCTCGGCTGGATCAGCAGATAGCTGCCGGCAAGCACGCCGTCGTAGGCGTTGTCCAGTTGCACGCGGTCGTCATCCTCGGCCGCCGTCCAGTCGCCGTCGGGCCTGGACACATATGGCACCGTCGCCTTGGTGTCGGCGTCCGTATTCAGGCCCAGCCCCATGATGTGCGGTGCGTTATAGCCGAACAGCGGCGCGGACATGCGCAGCACATGGACGCCGCTCAGTGCCGGCGAAGGTTCGCCCTGCGGCACGCTGGTCCAGGCGCGGTAGAAGTTGTCGGCCAGCCGCACCTCGAAATTCAGCAGCAGCTGCGGGCGCACGTCGCTGGCCTTGCCCAGTGCGCTGGCGATGTTGCGTTGCAGGCGGAAACGGCTGGCCGGCTGCAAGGTCGGCGTGAGCGTCAGCGCGCCGAACAGCGCGCCGAAGCCGCCCGGCGGACCGGCGGGCACCGAAACCGTACCGAACGCCGTGTCCACCGCGCTCTTGAAATCGTCGACGGCCGGCGGACCGGCGGGAATGCCATCCAGCCGGCGACTCATCAGCGCGTCGAAGCTGCCGCCGTTGTCGCCGCCCAGCAGCAGATCCCTGCGCGCGGACTCGATGCCTTCCAGCCATCTTTCGCGATGGGGCCCGGCGGCCGACGCGTTCAACGCGGCGATCGCCTTGCTCGCCGCCGCCACGATCGCCACCGTCGCCGCATCGACCGGCTGCAACAGCACCTTGCTGCGCCCGCTCTGCTGCTGCACCTCGACCGACTGCACCAGGCGGATCGCCTGCACGCCGCTGGCCAGGTCGCCGAACAGGAACAGCAGGCGGTCATTCGCCTTCAGGCCGGTGGCCGTGCTGGCTACCCACAGCGCATCAAGGCCGGCGACGTTGTCGAGCGTGATGTTCTGCGGCCGGGTCAGCCGCGGCTGCAGTGCATTCCATTCGAAGCGCGCATCCAGTGGCTCGGCCGTCTCGAACGTCTGCATCTGTTCGCCGGGGGCCGGCACCGATTGCGCGCGCGCACCGGCGGGGATGGTCACCGGCGGCGAATCCTTCTCGACGGTATAGGCGAGGTAGACGCTGGCGGCGACGCCGGGACGCAGGCGGTAGTCGACCAGCCGCGCCAGCTCCAGCACCGAGCGGCGTTCGGTGGCGGTGCGCAGGTAGCCTTCGTTGGCGATGCGCTCCTGGTAGAACGTGAGCACGTCGGCACCGACCGCCCACGCGTCGAGCAGCGCCATCGCCGGATCGTCCTGCTCGCGCGTGCGCAGCGCGGCCAGCGCCGGCAGTGCGGCAGCGCTGAGGTCGCGTTGCATGGTGGCGCGGAAGTCGGCGTACGTGCCGACGCGATACGCGAGGCCGGCCAGTCCCGGCCGGTTGTACAGCGGCAACGGCGTGCCGGCAGTCGCGCCGCAACCGCAACCGCAGGCGCAGGCATGCGTGCCACAGGCGCTACAGCAGCTCATCGGCCACCTCCCAGCGTGAACGCGATGCTTCCGTGGTCGGGATGATCCGGGTCGTTGTCGACCTGGGCGATTTCGTGCGCGGCGAGATGCAGCACGCCATCCTCGGGCACGCCGTCGTCGTCGCCTTCGGCAAGGACCAGCGTGGTGACCTCGACGTGGGCGACGCCGGTGATCGCTTGCGCCTCGGCCAGCAGGGCGCTGGCGAACACCGGCGCACCCAGTTTCAGCCGGTCCGGATGGAAGAAACCGGGCGTGCCGTCGCGGCGCAGGCCCGAACTGAAGCGGTCGCGCAGCTCGGCCTCGACGTGGGCGACGAGGAAGTCCGGCGGCACGCAGACGAACAGCGCGATGCGCAGCGGCACGTAGCAGGCCGCATGCACCTCGACGTCGTGGCCGATGCGGCGGTAGCGCTCCAGTTGCGCCCTGATCCGCCGCGCCAGTCCCGCCGGCAGGCTCTCGCGGCCCAGCGGGTCGACCACCACGTCGGCGGCGTACCAGCTGCCGCTCCACGCCAGCGCGGCGGCGGCGCCCTGCAGTTGCGGCGCCTGCGCGGCGAAGCTCGCGTAGTCGTCGGCGACGATCGCGCGCAGCGGCTTCGCGCGGAACGCGCCGGGCGCGTACAGCTTCACCTCGGCCAGGCTCTCCGGCGCGGTGCCGCCGCCGGCCGGCAGCGGGTTGCGCGGCTGCAGCTCGGCGGACAGCACGCCCGACTTCAACGCCAGCCACACGATGCTGTCGCGGCCCGCGTTGCCGGCTGGGCCGTTGCCGATGCGCGAGGCGGCGCGGAAGAAGTCGCCGGCCTGCGGCTGCGCGCCCAGCATGCCGTCGCCGAAGCGCAGGTGCGCGGCGCCGTCGTCGTCGATCTCGACCACGAAGTGGCGGTCGTCCGGGCCGCTCGTCAACAGGTCCTGGCGCGGCAGCCACTGCCAGCGCGGATCGGGCGTGCCGGCCACCAGCACCTCGTCGAACGCGCCGCCGTAGACGGTGAGCTGCGGCAGCGCCTGGCGCGGATCGCGCGCCAGCAGCTGACACACCGGCGCGTGCGGCGGCAACGGCTCGGCCCAGGTCAGCGGCGTGTCCGGCAGCACGTGGCCGGTGTCGGACGGCGGACGGCGGACGTCCTGCACCGCGCCGTCGCAATGACAGCAGCCGTATTGCGTGCCGCCGGGCACCAGCCAGCAGTCCTCGGCCAGCGTGCCGCAGCGCGTGCAGGCATCCGGCATCGCGGCGAGCGCGGCGGTCAGCCCGGGATAGTCGCCGTCGCTGCCGTCGGGCATGCAGATCGCGGTGGACGTGCACTGCCCGCGCACGTGCTCGCCGTGGTCGACCAGCAGCACGTTGCCGCGCGCCAGGCTGACGTCGTGCAGCCACGCGCATTCCGGTGCCGGCGTGCGCACCGACAGGCACAGGTCGAACGGCAGCGCGTCGCAAGGATCCCACGCCACCTCCAGCAGCAGCGTGCCGTCGAGCGGATCGATGGACGTCCGGACGTCCGTGAGGCGCACCGCGTGCCGATGCGCGGGATCGGCGTCGGCCGGGTTGCCGGTCTGCGGGCCCCGCACTTCCTCGAAGATCAGCAGGTCGCCGACGGCCAGCTTCAGCGCGCGCGTCGGCGCGCTTGCGGTGTCCGTTGTCGCCAGCAGCACGACGGGCGGCGCTTCCGGCGTGGGTGGCGGCGTGTCGACCAAGGTGGCGCGCGTGCTGCCGCGCGGCAGGCAGCACAGCTCGTCGCCCCAGCTGTGCAGCCGGATCGCACTGTGCGCGGCGACCACGTCGAACGTGGTCATGCCGTCCAGCGGCATCGGCTCGTAGATCAGCGCACCCTGCGCACGCGCCGCGTCGAGCTGGGCCGCGTCGATCACGCCGGGTTGCGGATGATCCTGTCCCGGCGGGGGCACCAGCAACAGCAGGTTGTCCAGCTCAAGACTCAGGTCGTTGCTCGATGCCAGCGTGACGAAGGCGCGCGCATTGCAACCTTCGTGCATGCGGTAGTCGACCAGCCGCGCATGCCGGCGCACCGAAATGCGCTTGCGCGCGGTGCCCAGGTAGGCCTCGGTGGCGACCGCGTCCTGGTAGTAGCTGAGGTAGTCGGCGGTGTACGCCAGCGTCTCCACCAGCGCGATGCCGAGGTCCGGCACGTGACGCTCCTGCCATGCCGGCAGGTCCAGCGCGAGGCGGTCGAGGAACAGCTGGCGGAAGCTGGCGTAGTCCTTGGTGAGGTAGTTGATCTCCGGCGCGGGCGACGGCGGCGACACGCACGGCGTCTCGTCGGCGCAGTCCAGCGTCTTCGCGCAGTCCAGGCGGAAGTGCAGCGTGACGCAGGCGTAGCGCGGGTCGAAGCCAGGATAGGCCTGCCAGCTCGCCGCGTCCCTGCCCGAGGCCGCATCCACCAGGCACAGGCAGTACGCGGTGTGGTCGCCTTCGCGATCGAGCACCACGCGCAGGCAGGCGTCGTCGTGCAGCTCCGGCTCCAGCTCGGGGTTCACGCTGAGCACGCGCAGCCCGGTGATGCGGTCGCCGCCGCTGATCCGCACGTTGGCCACGCCGAGGCCTTGCGGAATCTCGCCGAACAGGTGCACGCACAGGCTCACGCCGTCGTCGCTCACCTCGACGTAGTCGATGCCGTTGAGCGTGCCGACCTGACGCAGCTTCTCGCGCCGCGCCGGCACGCTGCAGGCCGGCAGCGGCGCGCAGCCGATCGTGCCGAGACTCGCATGGACGTTCGCGCGGTTCATGGCAGGCTCCGCACGAAGCTGTCGCTGCGCGTGTCGCCGCTGGCGCGCACGGTATAGCTGAGGTCGACGCGCAGGGTGGCGTCCTCGCTGCTGACTTCGAGCTTGCCCACGTCGATCACGTCGCCGAGCCAGCGCTGCAACGCCGCCTGCAGGGTGAACTGCAGCGCGGCGGCCAGCTCCGGGCTGTTCGGCGCGAACACCAGCTGCAGCAGGCCGCTGCCGAAGTCGGGCCGGTTCACCCGCTCGCCCGGGCTGGTGAACAGCAGTTGCTCGATCATGTCGCGCACGTGCTCGTCGTCGCCGGTTTCCGCGACGCGGCCGCGGGGGTCGAAATGGAACGGGTAATCGATGTTCATCACGGTGCTCATGGCGTCCTCACATCGCGGTGACGCGCGTCTGGCTGGTGACGATCAGCAGCGGCGTGCCGGTCGGCGCGCAGATCGCCTGGCTGTCGATGAGCAGCAGCGGCTGTCCGTTGGAAGTCACCCGGGTGGCGGCCGTGACGAACTGCGCGCTGACGCATGGCCCGTTTGCCGCCGTCGGCGGCGGCAGCGCGCAGCCGGCAACCAGCCACGGCGCCGGCATCGTCACGCTGGGCTGGCCGCTGACGGTGACGCGCGGATTCGGTGCGGTGGCCTGCGCCTGGCCGCCGTGCGAGCAGAGCACGCTGGCGCCGACATGGATGAGGAAGCCCGGCATCATGCATCTCCCTAGGTCACGACCAGCGCGCCGTTGTTGATCGTCACCGTCGGCCCCGCGAGCACGATGGTGGCGCCCTGGCCGTTGGAGATCGTGATGCCGACCTCGTTGACCATGATCATCGCGCCGGTGACGCTCTTCAGCAGGATGCCGCCGGCCGGCCCCGGCACGTCGCTGATCGCGATGGTGTTCTGCAGGCCCGACTGCAGCACCACGCTCGGACTGGCCGGATTGCCGGCCAGCGCCAGCGCCGGCACTTCCGCCGCCGTACCCCAGAAGCCGCCGACCCAGACCGGATAATCCGGATCGCCCTGCTCGAACTCGATCCACACGCCGGCGCCGATCTGCGGCACCACGTAGACGCCACTCTGCTTGCCGGCGATCGGCACGCACGGCATCGCCCAGCTCGACGGGATCAGCCCGGACACGTCCGGCACCATCACCTGGATGCGCCCGCGCTGTTCCGGGTCCACGTTCTGGATCACCGTACCGCGGTACTTGCCGTAGAACCGGTTCATGGCGGCATCCTCATGACGGCACCAGCGGCACGGTGGAAACCAGGCCCTTGCGCGACAGCTGGAAGCTCTGCCTGTACTCGCCGCGGCGGATCGTGTGGCGCACCTGGGTGACGTAGTGCAGGCCGTCGAACGCAGGGCCGACGCCGCGCACGCCGACCAGCTGGCGCGGCTTCAGCACGCGGCCGTAGCGCACCACATCGAGGCTGCCGCGGCCGGTGACGGTGTCGGCGGATTTCGCCGCCTCGGCCATGCCCAGCAGCAGCGCGCGCTGCGGCGAATACTTCGCGGTCTCCGGCAGCGGGCGGAACTGCTGCGGCGGCGGATCGATCAGGCCCAGCGGCGGATTGAGCGGCCCGATGTCCGGGATCGGCAACGGCAGCGGCACCTTGGTCTGCTCGTTCTGGATGTAGACCACCGGCAGCTGCCGCGCGTTGCCGTCGTAGCTGAAGCTGAGCTCGTCGACGTTGCTCGCCGCGTCCATGTCCGCGTTCAGCGCCGGCTGCGGCACGCCCACCTTGATCTTCGGCCCCCAGTACGCGGTGCTCATGCCGGGCAGCGGGCCGGGGTCGAGGTAGAACACGTAGCCGACGCGCTCGGCCAGCAGGCGGATGTATTCCAGGTCGCTGCCCTGCTGGGTGGGAATGCGGTTGGTCGGGATCGGCACGTCGATCGCGATGCTGGGGATCACCAGCGGCACGATGCCGAGGAACGCGTACTTCGCCAGCAGCAGCGCCACGATCGCCTCGGCCGGCATCGCCGGATACGGCAGGCCGGGCAGGCCGGAGAATTCCAGCTTGGTCATCACCGCGGTGAGGTCGTCGCCGGTGACCTGCAAGGTGGTGTGGCGCTGGTCCGCGCCCGGCACCACTTCGGTGCGGGTCACCACGCCGTCGATCAGCACCTGCGGCATGCCGTTCACGGTGACCACCACGATCACCCGCAGCAGCGGCACCACACCGCCGCCCGAGAGCAGGAACAGCGTGTGCAGCGGCGACTGCACGCTCAGCGTGAACTGCAGGGTGAACGCACCGGCCGCTTCGTCCGGCGCGTTCACCTCGATCCGGGTCAGCGCATCCAGCACGAGCTGCGGCACCGGCACCGGCACCACCGGGCCGACCAGCAAGGTCAGGTGGATTCCCTCAAGCATGCGGCACCCCCGGGATGCCTTCGGGCAAGGTTATGCGCAGCTTCCTGCCGATGGTTTCGGTCAGCTCCTCCGGCCGTAGCGCGCGGTTCGCGTCGCACAGCCGCCAGAACTGTTCCGGATCGCCCAGGTACTTCGCCGCGATGTTGTCCAGCCGCTCGCCTTGCACCACGCGATGCCACTGCAGCAGGGCGAGGTTTTCCGGCGGCGGCACGAAGCGGCGCTTGAGGTACGTCACCGGCGTGCCGTCCGCGCGCACGAAGCTCGCGGTGGGCGTCAACGCGTAGCGGCTGGTGGGGGGAAAGATCACATTCATCACGGCACTCCGCTCAGACCCAGCGCGGACAACTGGTCGCCGGCGCCGCCGGCCAGGCGCTCCTTCTGCTGCAGGTAGCTCATGAACAGGCTGGCGGCCTTGTGCCCGGACGGCACGTCGTTCACCGACAGCACGCGCAACCCCAAGCTGACCTTGGCGCGGATCGGGTTCAGCGCCGTGTCGAACGCCTCTTCGGTGATGCCGAACTCGGTGACGCGCACCGGCAGGATGCGCGACTTGCTCCACACGAACAGCGCCAGCGGCGTTTCCATCGGCACGATCTCCAGCGTGCCGATCTGCGCCAGCAGGTCGTTCGCGCGCAGCTGCCCGCTGCTCGGATAGACCATCGTCTCCAGCGCGGCCAGCTGGGCGAAGATGCCGGACTGGGCGACGCCGCCGTTCTGCTCCGGAAATTCCAGCTGGTCGGTGGCGTCGATCTCCGCCTCCAGCTTCAGCGTTTCCACCGGCGGCCCCTTCAGGCGCAGCACCTCGGAGCGGTCGCCGCCGTCCGCACTGACCGCCTGCACCTGCAGCGAGCGCGTGAGCGAATCCGGGTTGTACTGCAACGCGATCACCCGCAGCACCGCCGAGCTGGCCGCGTCGATCAGCACGATGCCGCCCTTCAGGATGCGCGGGGAGCCGGGGAACGCGCTCATGGCACGTGGCCGTAGCCGAGCAGCTTGTCGATCCGGCTCAGCACATAGGAGAAGCCCTGCACGCGCGGACTGCGGTTGCCCTCGATCGTGTACAGCATGCCGTCCTGCACCGAGTGCACCAGGCCGGTATGGCCCAACCAGCCGGCCAGGCTGACCCGCCACCACACCACCACGTCGCCCGGCTGCGGCAGGTAGCCGCTGCCCGGCGCCGACGCCCAGCCCCGCTGCTTGAACTCGGCCAGCAAGGTGCGCGCACTGGCGATATAGGTGAACGGCATCGCCGCCTTGTCGCCACCGCTTGCCTGCATGAAGCACCAGCTGACGAAACCGGCGCACCACGAACTGCCCTCGTCGAGGCCGGCCGGCGCGAGGTATTTGCGCACAAACGGACCGCGGTTGTTGCCGCCGACCTCGCGCGCGTTCGCCTTCAGCTCGCCGATCGCCGCGGCGAGTGCGGCGCGGCCAAGTTTGCTGCCGCCGCTGGCCGGCAGCGTGGCGTAGTCGACCGCCGTGGGCGTGCGGATGAACGGCTTCGGGTTGCGCAGGCTCCACCACGTCAGCGGCCCGACCACGCCGTCGACCACCAGCGGCTGGCCGTGCTGGTCGAGGTTCTGCGCCTGGAACGCGCGCGTCGCCTGCCAGGTCTTCGTGTCGAACGTGCCATTGGCATCGACCGCGTAGCCACGCTGCGCCAGCAGCTTCTGCAGCTGCCGCACCGGCGGTCCCTGGTCGTTCCTGCGCAAGGTATCCATCGTCGTCGCCCCGTCGCTCATGGGTGGCCGTCCGTCCTGGCCGCACGCAGCACGGCCGCGTTCATGGCCGCACCTGCCGACACACGGCAACTGTCGCGGAGCCGCCATGGGTGCTCGCAGCGGCCGCGTTGGAGGCGTCGATGGAGTAGCCGACGCAGTCCGTCTGCTGCACGGAGTAATCCTTGATGCTTGCGTAATAGGCCTTCGCCGCAGCCGTATAGGTGGCGATCGCGGCCTTGAAGGCGGCCTCGGTCATGCCGATGCGGCCGGTGAAGTCCGGGAACCGGTGCGCGGCGAGATAGTTCATGAAGTCGATGCCATGGTTGCCCTCGTGGAAACCCAGGCTGGTATTGCCAGCAGCTTTGTCGGCGACGGTGGTGCCGCGCCCGTAGCCGCTGCTGCCGGCGGGCGCCGCACCGCTGCCATAGGTGGTCTGGATGCTTGCCTGGGCGATGCCGGGACCGGTGAACGACTTGATTCGCCCGGCCGGGTTCGTCTCGTAGTGGATGCCGCCCCAGCTCAGCTCGATGCGTGTTTCCGCGCCCCCGGCGAGCTTGGGATCGGTACTTTGTGCGTCGGGCTTGAACGTGGTGTCGACGTTGCCGACCGGGAAGTTGGTCGAGCCGTCGGGGCGTACCTGTGTTCCGCGCGGCTGCGGCGAGGTGATGCCAGGCACCTGTGTGAAGCGTGGCGGCGCCGGCGGCTTTTCGCCGAGCACCTGCTCGCGGCAATAGTCCATGTTCGCTTCGCCCATGATCCGCACACACGCCAGCAACTCGGTCGCATCGCGGTAGGACAACGTGCCGCCACGCGAGCGATGCTCGTCGTCGCCGTGGTCGCCGGTGAGGTCGGGGATGCGGCGCAACAGCCGGGCGGAACCGGAGCGCGGCATGCGCTCGTCCGGTGGAGACACCGGCAGCGCGGTCCGCATCGGCGGCGCTGCTCGCGCAGGCGCCACGGCACGGGGCCGCTCCACGGCATCGACAATCCGGTGCGCGACGCGATCGGCTTCGGACTCCAGCGGATCGTCGACCGCACCGATCTCCAGTTGCGCCTGCGCGATGGGTGCGGTGGCGCCGGAGACAGGGGCACCCGCTGGCTCCGCGCCACCTGCGTTGCCGCGCTGTTCGGCAGCCATAGCCACCGCGCGATCCGCCACGCCCCTGGGGTCGATGTCCGCGCTGCCCGGCCCGGCCTGGTCGCAGAAGGTGAAGGTGCACATGGCCGACGTCTTGGAGCCGACCAGCACGCACGCGCAGACTTTGCCGTCCACAAAGTGGTAGACGCAGACGCCAGGCGATATGGCCAATGGGAGGTTTGCCGTGGCGGCCGCATGGCAATCCACCAGCCGGCCGACCGAACCGTGATGGAAATACGGTGCCGGGCATGGCACGCCCATCGCGTGGCAGCGGCCGATCGCGCCCGGATAAGGCTGCCTGCGCAAGGTTCCCTGGCTGGCGTGACTCACCGCCATCGCGGCAATGGCATGATCGCGCGCCGGCGCCCGCTTCAAGCCGGGGCGCTGCTGCAGTACGTGAGTCAACTCGTGCGCGAGCAGCAAGCGGCCCGCACTGGAATCCGGGGCGTACTGCCCGCCGCCGAACACGATGTGTTCGCCCACCGTATAGGCGCGTGCGGCAACGGCCCTGGCCGAGTCGGCGGAGTCCCGGTCGGTGTGCACGCGTACACGGCTGAAGTCGTGCCCGAAGCGCGACTCGAAGAACGCCATGGCGCTGCCCTGCAGCGGCTGCCCCGGCTGGTTCAGCACCGCCTCGACGTTCGGCGGCGACAACCCCGCCTGCGCCGAGCTGCCGGCAAGGCGCTGCAGCTTGCCCTTGCAATCCGCGCATTCGCCGCCGTGCGACGTGTGCGTTCCGCAGGCGCATTTGCGCTGCAGCCGCATGCCTGCGACCCGCGCGAGCGCGGCTGGCCCGATCGCGGCATGGGCGAGGCGCTCAGCCATGTCCGCCCCGTGGCGCGTCGTGCTTGTGCGCCGTGGCTGAAGTGTCCGCCATGGGCGCGCCTGCGAGCCGCATCATGGCGTGCCTCCGCTGGAAGGCGCCGCGGCCTTCGGCGAACCGCCCTTGGCGTCGGACGGGAAGTGCAGCTTGTCGACGCCTTCGGCGAACTCGAAATGCATGGAGTCGACGCCGCCGGCCTCCCATTGCGAGCCCTGGTCGAAACCGTGCTTGGCCATTTCCTCCATGAAGTGCAGATCGAACCCGTGCAATGGCGTCGACGCACCCGCCGGGCGGGCACGCGCGCTCGTGCCTGCGGCGGGCGCAGCCGTCGGTGCGGGCGCGGGCGCGGGCGGATCGACGTTGAAGAAGCCCTTGGAGAACAGCTGGATCAGCGACGGGTCGCGCACCGCCTTGTCGGCCTCGGCATCCTTGTCGCCAATACCGAACACCAGCCTCACGTCGAAATCATCGACGGACAACCCACGCTGCAGATCTTCCAGCTGGCCCAGCCAGCGGCGCTTGCCCTTGACCGCCTTCGCCTCGTCCAGGTCCTCGCCCGCGCTTGCCTCCGCGCTTACCGCCAACCTTCGCTTCACCACGGCGGAGAGGGCGTCGCCGAACGCACTGGATTGCGCCGCGGCCTCGGTTTGCTCCTGCGATTCGAGCCTCGCGCGGCGGCTGGCGTTCCGTTCGGTCCGGATCCGGGCCTTGAGGCGCTCGGCCGCTCGCGCGTGCCGGTTCAGTTCGGCCGTGGCTTTCGCCGCTGCCCGCTCGGCCGAGAGCACGGCGCGATGGGCCGCGGCCTTGCGTTGGCCGAGCCTGTCGAGCGCCGCCGCGTACTCCTTGTCGGTCTCCGCCACATGAGGAATGGCCTTCATGGCCTGGATGTCGGTATCGGCCTTGCCGATCAGGCCGACGAGAATGGCGCGCGTCCTTTCGATGATCGAGCGGCGGGCCTGCATGATCCGCAGCTTCTCGGCGAGGAGCTTTTCGCGTTCGTTGCCGGGGCCGAGCACGGCGCCGATGATGTCGGACAACCCGGGGTCGAGTGATTCGCCCCTTTTCAGTTTCCGCTTCGCCGCTGCCGCCTCCTTGAGAAAATCCCGCCGCCGGGCAAGCAGCTGCAGGTACTCGCCACGAAGCGCTTTCAGCCTGGCCAGATCCGTCGCCGCCAGCTCATGGGTGATGATGAAATTTCCCAGCAGGTCCTTCGCTCCCTCCTGGCGGAACCGCGTGATGAAGTCGGTGCGCTCCTGCGAGTTCTCGGCCAGTTCCCCGCGCCCCATCTTCTTGATCGTGTCGCGGCGGGTGGTCCAGGCTCCGGTCGCCATGCGGAAGTTGGTCGGGCCCGGCGTGTAGAGCGCCTGCACGGCCACCAGCCGCGCATCCTTGAAATGCGGATTGAGCGCGGCGCGAAAATCCATCGCGTAGCCCACCGCATGCACCATCAGTCCGGGCGGCGGCACGTCGCTGCGCCGGATCAGGTCGCGCAGGGCAAAGCCGGTGCCGGTGGACGGCATGTTCTTCGCGCCGATCACGCTTTGCACATCGAGCAGATGGCTGATCGCATCGACATGCAGATGAAGCTTGGTCCGGTCGGCGAACTGGAACTCGGCGATCCCTTTGAAATGCTCGACGGGCCGCGGGTGCGCACCCAGATACATCGACGTGCGGTAGAGGAACTTGCGCTGGTAGCCCGGGTCCGCGCCCAGCTCCTTTCTGACGACCTCCGGCAGGCCCGAGATCGCCGCGCCGACGTCGGCATCGGTGGGAAAAACCTTGTCGGTGTCCTGCCTGGCTTCGTCCTCGTTGGCCGGGACACGGGTCGGCGGCGCCGGCGCGGCGGGGGCGCCGGAAGCCGCAGCCGCGTCGCCCGGCGGCGAGACGCCCTGGCTCGACGCGTCCGGAGTCGTCGGCGCGTCCTGCAGCGGCGCGTCGCCGGCGGGTGCTTCCACGCCGGCATCCGGCACGCGCTGCAGCGCCATCGCCGGACCCGTCCCCTGCTGCAGGACGTGGGTCAGTTCGTGGGCGAGCAGATGCCGACCCTCCGCAGTCGCCGGCATGTAGCGGCCGCTGCCGAAGGCGATGTGGTGCCCGACGGTATACGCCTGTGCATGCACCTCGCGCGCGGATCGCTCCGCCAGCGGACTGGCATGTACGCGCACCTGCGAGAAGTCGTGGCCGAAGCGATGTTCCATGTCCTGCTGCAGCAGCGGCGGCAGCGGACCACCCGCTTCGGCGAGCAACCGTTCCACGCTGGCGGGCAACGGGGGCTGCGCGCGCGGCAATCGCGAAATGGATATCGGCCGCGGGCGAGGCTGCGACAGCGGCCTGCGGAATCCCCCGGGAAGGGCAAGCATCTGGCCGGCCATGCGGTCGGCCTCGATTTCCAGCGGATCGTCGCTGTGTCCGATCGCCATTCGGCGCTGCAGGAACCCGCTTCCGGGGAGGCAACGCGGGCAGACGCCGCCGTCGCGTACATGGTTGCCGCAGGCGCCTCTGCGCTGCAGCGGGCTGCTGGCGGCCGCCGGCGCAGACGGCTTTGCCGCGACGCTGGCGATGTGCTCAGTCATGCCGAGGCCCGTGCGTTACGCGCTGGCGGGTCGTGGTTGCGGGCTTCGCCGCGCCGTGCGCCGCCGCCTTCGCATTCAGCGAACCCAGGAACGCATCGAGCTTCTTCGCATCCAACGCTCGCCTCTTCTTCGCGGTGTCGATCGCGTCGATGACCGCGTAGGCCTCGTCGCAGTACTTGACGAGGAAGGCCCAGCTCATCTGCTGCTTGCGGCCCCAGGTGACGCAGACCGGGCCGCTCCTGGTGTAGCCGGGCACGTAGACGTAGTGGCCGTTGCGCGGGTTCGGCTGGCCGGCCTTGCCGCTCACCACCGCCCACGGCTTGCCGGCGTAGAACTGGGTCAGCGCCGCGTCTGGCAGGGTGAAGCCGAGGCCCACGCCGATGTCCATGAACACCGCGCGCTTGACCTCGCTGCGCTTGACCTGGTCGATCTGCGCGAAGGCCTTGATCTTGTAGCGCCGTTTCGCGGCGAGCCAGCCCTGCTTGCGCCACTCCTTCAGCGAATCGAGCACGACCAGGCCGCTGTCCGTTCCACCGGTTTCACCGAAGTACTCGTGCAGCACGTCGTTGTCGCCGATCGCGATCAGCTTGTTCTGCTCGGCCTTCTCGAAGCGCAGGGTCTGGTGCGCGCGGCCGGCGATCACGCAGTCGCCGTACTGGTCGTTGCCGAACATCGGCGTGGGGATGCCGTGGTGCACGACGTCGAAGTCGTACTCGGCCGGCAGCACCGGCGGCGCCTTCAGCAGCGTGGCGAACAGCAGGTTGCGGTCGTCGCGTTTGGCCTTCCGTTTGCCGAAACGCACGATGCCGTCGGGGCGGGGTTTGGGGATCGCTTTCATGTCACTGCTCCTTGCCCGCGACGCGCGCGGCGGGAGGGATGCCGAGGCCATGCTGCACCGCCGTCGCGATGCGCACGCCGAGGCGCTCGTGCGGGTGGCCGGCAGTCGGCAGCGTCGCCGGCGGCAGCGTGGCCACTGCGCCGAGACCGCGCAGCGCGTCGACGGCGCCGGGTTGCGCCAGCCGCCGGGCCAGCTCGCGCTCGATCGCGGCACGCACGTCTGCAGCGCGCTCGCCGCCGAGCGCGGCTTCGTCGATCACCAGCCGCTCGATGTGCAGCTCGATGCTCACGGTTTGCCTCCGGCGCTTTCCAGCCAGCGGAAGTCCGCCTCGTTGATCGGCTTGTCCAGCTTGCGGTATTCGGTGCGCACGGCATCCAGCAGCAGCGGCATGCCGATCGACACGCCAGCCTTGGCCGCCATGAATGCGGCGTTGAGGGCGATGCCCTGGATGCTGCCGCCGGTGAGTGCGAGCCGTGCCAGCCGGTCGAAGTCCAGCGCGCCCACCGCCGCCTGCGCCGGGAACACCGAGGCCCAGATCGCGCGGCGCTCGGCCGTGCCGGGGAACGGGAAGTTGATGACGAAGCGCAGCCGGCGCAGGAACGCGCTGTCCAGCGCGCCCTTCATGTTGGTGGCCAGGATCGCCAGCCCGCGGAACGACTCCAGCCGCTGCAGCAGGTAGTTCACCTCGATGTTGGCGTAGCGGTCATGGCTGTCCTTCACTTCGCTGCGCTTGCCGAACAGTGCGTCGGCCTCGTCGAAGAACAGGATCGCGCCGCCGTCCTCGGCCGCGTCGAACAGCTTGCGCAGGTTCTTCTCGGTCTCGCCGATGTACTTGCTGACCACCGCCGACAGGTCGATGCGGTACAGCGACAGGCCCAGTTCGCGCGCCAGCACTTCCGCCGCCATGGTCTTGCCGGTGCCGCTTTCGCCGGTGAACAGCGCGCTGATCGACAGCCCGCGATTCATCCGCTGGCGGAAACCCCAGTCGTCATAGACGGTCGTGCGCTGGCCGACCTGGTCGGCGATCTGGCGCAGCAGGGCCTTCTCGCTGTCGGGCAGTTTCAGGTCGTCCCAGCCGGCCTTCGGCTCGATCCGCTGGGCGAGCTGGTCCAGCGCCGGCCGCGTCTGCGCCAGCGCGCCCTGCCACAGCGTCCGCGCCAGCGCGGCGGGCTTGCCCTCGGCCGCCGCCAGCGCACCGTGCGCGATCTGCTCGATGCGGCCCAGGTTGAAATCGAAATGGCCGGCCAGCTGCTGCGGCTGCGCGCCGGCAGCGTCGCCGAGCAGCCGCTGCCACAGCGCGCGCTGCTCGACCGCGGTGGGTTTGGCCACGTCCACACTGAGCGCATGCGTGGACGCGCTCGCCCACGGTTCGCGCGCATCGACGAAGGTGAGTCCGCCGGCACGGGCAAGGAAGCGTTTGACCAGCATGGCGGTGGCGTCGCCGCGCTCGACCTCGGCGGCGTCGAGGTACAGCGCCAGCGGCAGCAGCTGACTTTCGCGCTGCCACAGCCGCAGCAGGATTTCCTGTTCGGCGGTCGCGGCGGGCAACAGCTCGGCCGAGAGTCGGTACGCCTGCGCGCCGAACGCGGCGGCGATCGCCTGCGCGATCGCCTGCTTGCTGACGCTGTCGCTGCCCAGCAGTTGCACCAGCGGCAGCGGCTCGCCCGGCGGCACGTGGTGCAGGCTGTCCAGCAGCTGGTCGGCGATCGCCTGCTGCGACGGCGGCAGCGTGGCCGGCGGCAATGCGGTGAGCAGCGGCGTCAGCCGGTCGTCCAGGTAGTTCATGCCCTTGACGAAGTTGACCACCCGCTCGTCGGCGCCGAGCGCCGCACCGATCAGCGGCTGCGCGCCGGGCTGGTGGATGTCGAGCAGGCGCCAGTAGCGCAGCGGCCGCTCCGGCGACAAGGCATCCCAGCTCGGCTCGTCCAGTACCGCAAAGGCCAGTGCGAACGTGGGATACGGCCTGGCGGGATCGTGCTGGGCCAGTGCGCACAGCGCAGGCAGACGCGTGTCCAGTTCCATGCCGATGCACAGCAACAGCAGCTCGCGTTCGAACGCGGACAGGCCGAGCCGGCTCGCCAGCACGCTCAGTGCCGGTGTGTGTTTGCTGTCATCGGCGACGCTGTTGGCTGGCGACGCCGCGGCATCGGTTGCTGCCGTGCCGGCATCGGGCACTTCGACGACGATCGGCTGCGCCGGCGGCGGTGGACCGATGACCTTCACTGGCGCGCGCGCCGGCTGGCTGCTGAACATCCGCGCGAACCAGGAATGCCGCGGCCCGCTCGGCGCACTCACCGCCGGCGCGGACTCCATCAGCGCGGTGGCTGCCGCGACCGGCACCGGGGCGGCCGCGGCGGAGACGTCCTGCGACTGTGCGGCGCGCTGCAACCGCGCGCGCAGATCCGCCAGCGCCGCGGCGAGGTAATGGTCGTTCGCTTCCAGCCAGGCTGCGTAGTCGTTCATGACACGACCACCTGCTGGTCCACGGCGAACACGGGCGCGCTGCCGCTGAAGTCGACCGGGATACTGTCGGCGCCATCCACGCGCAGGCGCACGGTGTACCTGCCCGCGGCCACGCCGGTGAGCTGGAAGACCAGCGCGGTCGGCTGGTGCGTATCGGCCGGATTGCCGAGGCTGGCCGGCGCCAGCAGGCGATCGCCGAACAGCAGGAACACGCGCTGGCCGTCGCGGATGCGTGGCGTGCAGGTCAGGTTCAAGGCGAAGTCGCCGGCCGCGGCGGCGAGCGAGCCGAGCGTGATGCGCGGCGCCAGCACCAGCGGCAGCTCGTTGCTGAGCAACGGCGGCAGTCCTGGCGGCTGCACCAGCAGGGCCACGGTGTAGATGCCCGGCGCCCAGCGCGCGACGGCGTCGGCATCGTCGGCGGTGTCGGCGAGATGCACGCGCAACGTGCCGGCCGCGTCGCCGGGCAGCGGCGCGAGATCGATCGGCACGTCCAGGCGCAGGCTGCTGAAGCGGGCCAGCGCGTGATCCGTCACGAGCCGGCGACCGTTCAGCACGATGTCCTCGCCGAGGCGCACGGCAGCCTGATGGCGCGGGTAGTCGAGCGCGTCCAGCACCGCGGCGGCGGACGCGGCGGCGATCACGCCGCGATCCTGCGGTCCGCGCCGCAGCACCGGGAGCGGCGCGCGCATCGCCGCCTGGCCGTCGATCAGCACCACCGCCGCCTCGTAGACGGCCGAGGCGCGGTAGTTGGTCTGGAACGCGGTCCACAGCCGGGACAGCTCGTCCACACTCTGCGCCAGCGGGGTGACCCGCACGCGCTCGACCTGGCTGGCCAGGTCGTTGTCTGGCAGCGCATTGCGGATGTCGTTGCCGTCGAGCACGCCGCGGTCGTGCAGGGTGCTCATCGCGGCGGCCAGCACGCGGTGGCTGATCGCATCGTTGTCGTTTTCGCCGCGGCCCCAGGCGGTGATCACGTAGTGCAGGTTCAGCGCCAGCGGCGGCGGCGCGGTCTCGCCGGGACGCACTTGCCCGGGCAGGTCGAGGTTGCGCCAGGCGGCATTGGCGACCACCTGGTACAGGAACAGGTTGAGCTGCGCCTTGCTTATGCCCCTGCGCGCCACGTCCGGCGGCTGCAGGGTCACTTCCAGGTCGCTCAGTTCCGCATCCAGCACCGGCACCTGCGCCAGCAGCAGGTTGCGCAGCGTGCGCGTGGTCGCGGCAATCGCCAGCACGTTGCTCATGGCGAGGCCTTGCCGCCGCGTTGGCGCAGGTACTCATCGAGGCTGCCGGGCTGCGGACCGTCGCGCCGCCGCGACGCCGCGGCGGCGGCCGGCGCGGCGCGCACTTCGAGCCTGCCGATGCTGACGTGTACCACCGGCTCGCCCGCTGCATCAGCCTTGCCTTCGGTTCGCGCCGACGCGGCCCGCGCGGCGACGGTGCGCCCGGGTCGTGCGGGCGCCGCAAGCGTTACGGCAAACACCGGCGCAGGCGCGGGCAACAACACGCCGTTCGACGCCGGCGTCCGCGCCGTTTCCTGCCGATCCGGCGCGACGCGCGCCCGCTGCGGCTGGACCGGCAGCGGCGATGCGGGCATGGCCGGACGCACCGACACGGATGGCGCTGCGGGACGGTCGACGGCGGGCGTGGCGGCCCGCTCGCTGACGATCAACGGTGCCGAGGCGTGCCGCGCTGCGCTCGTGGCAGCGCTTGCCGACCCCGCCGCCGCCACGTGCTCGATGGGCATGACGGGCACTGCGGCCGGCGGCGCCGACGTGCTCGCGGGCGTGACACTTGTCGGCGCCTCCACCGGCACCGCGCGCATGGCAGGTGCGGTATTGCGCCGGTCCGGCGGCGCCTCGTCTACATCGGCCGGCGGCATGATCGGCGCGCGCTGCAGCGGCTCGAACAGCGATGGCAGCCGCGGCGCCAGCGTGGTTTCGCTGCCGATCGCGCGTGCCGCCAGCCGGTCGAGGAAATCGCTCATGGCGTGCACAGCTCCAGGTAAGCCTGGCGGCGGCGCGGGCTCAGCGCGAGGATGTCGGCCTCGGCCCAGTGGTAGGCCTGCGCCAGCGTGTCCACCTCGCGCAGCATGTGCAGCGCCCAGGCGTGCAGCTCCTGCCACAGGAAGCGCGCTATATCGAACAACGGTTGCCATTCGTGACCGCAGTCCGGGCAGCGGAACGCCAGTTGCAGGTCGGCTTGCGGATCGGCCTGCGCCATCGCCTGCGCGATCTCCGCCTGCAGCTCGTGCGGCAAACTGCACGGCTCCCGCGCTTCGCCGCCACGCTGCGCGGCGAGCACGCAACGCTCGAGCAGCAGCGCGCGCGCGGCCCCGGCATCGCCGCAGTTTTCCAATGCCAGCAGGTCGCGGCTGTCGGGCAGGCGGAACTGCACGCGGATGCCGTGCGCGGCATGTTCCAGCGTAGCGGCGGCTTCCGCATCCGGCAGCCGCAGGTCATCGCAGCGGAACGTGGCCTCGACCGTGGCCGCGCATTGCGGGCATGTCGCCACCGCGTCGATCGCGGCGCCGAACAGGCGCTCGCGCAACTCCAGCAGCAGCGCATCGCGCCGGCCCAGCGGCAAGGCCGCCTGCGTTTCGGCGGAGTATTCGTCGCAGCTGCAGCCGAGCAGCAACAGTCCGCGTGCCGCGGCGGACGGGTCGCCCCCGCGTTCCCAGACCTGCAGCAGCTGCGCGGGCGTGGGCGTGTGCATGGCGCTCAGCCGGCGGGTACGGTGAAGCTCGGCTCGGCCGGCTCCGGCACGCCGACGTCGCGCTCCCAACCCTCGTTCTCGAGCTTCAGGTGCTGGATCGCCACCGCATTCGCGTTCGCGTCCAGGTCCGGCATCGCCTGGTACTCCGAGACCCAGCAGCGATACAGCTTGTAGGCGAGCGCGAGCTGGCCGGCCTCGTTGTAGACCTCGAGGATCAGGTCCTTGCGGAAGTCCTTCAGCGAGACTTCCGCGCCGAGCCCGGCGCCGAAGTTCCACACCTTGTTCGCCCACTTCTCGAACTCGGTGTCGTGGGTGACGCCGCGCTCGATGGTGATCGCCTCGTACTCGGTGCGCCCGGGCGACTTGCGCGTGCTGCTGGGGTCGCCGCCCTCGCGGTGCTTGACCACCTCGGTGGTGCGCTTCAGGCCCGACACCTTGCTGATGCCGGCCACGTAGCGGCCGTCCCACTTCACCCGGAACTTGAAGTTCTTGTACGGATCGAAGCGCTGCGCATTGACGCTGAACTGAGCCATGGATGTGTCCTCAGGTCTGGATCTGCCCGGCCATCTGCTGCAGCTGGATGACCACGAACTCGGCGGGCTTGAGCGGCGCGAAGCCGACCACGATGTTGACGATGCCGAGGTTGATGTCGTTCTGCGTGGTGGTTTCCTTGTCGCACTTCACGAAGTACGCATCGTTCGGGGTCTTGCCCTGGAACGCGCCCTGGCGGAACAGGTTCTGCATGAAGGCGCCCACGTTGAGGCGGATCTGCGACCACAGCGGTTCGTCGTTCGGCTCGAACACCACCCACTGGGTACCGCGGTACAGGCTCTCCTCGATGAACAGGGCGGTGCGCCGCACCGGCACGTACTTCCACTCCGAGCCCCGCTCGTCGTTGCCCTGCAAGGTGCGCGCGCCCCAGACCACGGTGCCGTAGACCGGGAAGGTGCGGATGCAGTTGATCGCCAGCGGATTGAGCACGCCGTTCTCGTTGTTGGTGAGCATCGCGCTGACGCCCAGGGCGCCGGTGACGCTGGCCTCGCTGCCCGCGGGCGCCTTCCACACGCCGCGTGTGGCATCGGTGCGCGCATAGATGCCGGCCACGAAACCGCACGGCGGAAACGCGCGCGGTCGGTTCTGCTGCAGCGGGTCGGCGGCGGTGATCCACGGGTAATAGAACGCCGCGTTGATCGCATCGTCGCCAGTGATGCCGCCGGGGCCGTTCTCCAGCGCGTCGAGGGTGGCGCCGTCGGCGCTGTCGGCGATCAGGAACGCACGCCGGTCGCGGCAGAACTTCTGCAGGCTGGAGATCACGCCGGCGCTGGTTTCGCCGGGCACGCACAGGAGATTGAACAGGTTGACGCGATCGAGCTGATACAGGCCACCGGTGCCGGATACCGGTTGCAGCGCGGTCTCGAACGCGGGATCGTTCGGCGCCAGCACCGCGCCATCGATGCCCCCCGTCAGCTTCGCCGCGTCGGGAATGTTGCCGGCGGCAGTATCCGCCGGCGGATCGGTGGCACCACCCTGCACGGCGGCGGTGACATAAGCCGACTGATTCGCCAGCACGCTGGTGACGAAGCGCGCGTCATCGGACTTCATCGACAGGTTGTCGAATACCTCCACGGCCACCCCGGCCGGATCGGCCGACCACTTCGCCACGGTCAGGCGGAACCTCGCGGCATCGAAGGTCGACTTCTTGATGACGACGGCGAAGTCGTTCCCCCACAGGCCTTCGCTGCGGGCCGTGAGCAGCAGCTTGCCGTCCAGGGTCACCTTGGCCGCCTTCGCGGTGGCGTCGACCAGACGCACGATGTAGGCCTGCTGGCCGCCGTTCGCAAAGAACTGGTTGACCGCGTAGCCGAGCACACTGCGGCTGTCGAGGCCGCCGTACTTGCGCGCGAAATCGGTGAAGCCGAGCACCAGCCCCGCACGATCGGTCGGGCCGAGCGGCGCCCAGCCGGCAAAGGCCGCGATCGACGTGGACACCCCGGTGATCGTGCGCACGCCGCTGGGGATTTCCTCGATGTAGACGCCCGGATAGGTGAGCGCAGATGGCATGGGATCGGTCCTCCGTCGTGGAAACGCTCGATGCAGTCACGGCGACTGCGGTGGCCCAGCGGGACGGTTCAGCGCGTACAGCACATCACCGTGGGGCAGTGGATCGCGTCGCAGCACGCCACGGGCCACCAGCTCGCTCAGCACCCGCTCGATCCGCTGGCAGCCACTTTCATAACGCTGTTGCGGCAACCACCAGTTGACGATGCCGCGCAGGGTGTCCGCGGCTTGCGGGTGACGGTGCAGATACGCGAGTACCGAAGATTCGATCTCACCCTGGTCTTCCGCGGTCTCTGTGCACGGTTGTTTCGTCATGACACCTCTCTGCACACACGGAGACGCTGGCAATGAACATGCCAGTCGTGGGATCGGCCGAAACGGCCTGACGCCGCGATCCTGGTCGCGTTCGTGGCGGACCTCCGGGTCAGGACTGACCCGATTTGCAGGCGCAATGGGAGCAATTGCACCCGGGTCGCACACGGCCCTGGCGGATGGATCGACGCCGGTCAGTGGGGACGAAACTGCTGCGTGCCAATGCCGTGCTTGCGCAGCAGCTTGCCGAGCTGCCGGCGCTCGGTACCGGACAGGCGAGCGGCGGCACTGATGTTGCCGCCGGCTTGCTGCATCAGATCGGTGAGGTAGTCGTGCTCGAATTTGCGGATGGCGTGTGTCTTGGCGGCGCTGAAACCGAGCGACGGCGCATTCGCGCGGCAGTCCGGGATGGCCGCCGTCCCGGCGAACGCCGGCTCCGCCGCGAGCAGTTCGGCCAGGCCGATCACGGCCCCGTCGGCACACATGTAGGCACGCAGCGCGACATTGTCCAGTTCGCGCACATTGCCCGGCCAGGCGTACGCGGCCAGCGCCTGCATCGCGTCCTCGCCCCAGCACTTGGCCGGCCCATGCAGTCGCGCCGCCACGGCTTCGATGAAGTGCGCGGCCAGCAGGGCCACGTCATCGTCGCGCTCGCGCAGCGGCGGCAACCGCAGATACAGCGCATGGAGGCGATAGTGCAGGTCGCGGCGGAATCGCCCGGCCGCCACCTGTTGCTCAAGGCAGGCATTGGTCGCCGCGATGATGCGGGCATCCGACACGCGCGCGGCGCCGCCGCCGACGGGCCGGTACTCGTTGTCCTGCAGGAAGCGCAACAGGGTCACCTGGCCCTTGTCGGAGAGCGCATCGACCTCATCCAGGAACAGCGTGCCGCCGCGCGCGTGATCGATCAGCCCGGGCTGGGCACCCTTGGCATCGGTGAAGGCCCCGCGATCATGGCCGAACAGCTCGTTCTCGATCAGGCTGTCGGGTATCGCGCCGCAATTGACCGGTACGAACGGATGGTCGCGACGCGCGCTGGCGTAATGGATTTCCCGCGCCGCCAGCTCCTTGCCGGTACCGGTCTCGCCCTCGATCAGCACCTGCACATCACAACTGGCGTAGCGCTGCAGTTGCGCGCGTATTGCCTGGATTGCCTGGGATTGGCCGAGCATCGGCATCATCCGTCCCCGAAGTCACCATCAAGAAACCCGACGCGCCATCAACGGCGCGCAACGGAATCCCCCTCGGTAATCCCTTCCGATCTGGCCGTGGCGCGCCAAGCCGGAGCAACGATGGAAGTATGCGCAGCTTCAACGTCGTAGTTCAAGAATGTCCCCGGCGAAGTGACAGGCTCGGCCGGCTTGATGCCTGGCCACTCTCGAAGCGTTGCATCGCCGGCAGCACCCCGGACAGACGCCGGTTACGGCACCGGCACTCCCGCCCGAACACCCGCTCGCGTATCCTTAGGCCGTCGTCATCGCGGCCATGCGGACACTCGCAGACGCGCGGCGGCGACACCTCCCCCTCCAGTCTCGCCGCCGGAACGCCGGGTGGCTGAGCAGGCAGATTTCCCCGCTCCACGCGGCAACCACGAGACGACCCCATCATGGTGGCAATGGCAACCGAGCACGTGATCGACGTGCGGCACTGGAACGACGCGCTTTTCAGCTTTCGCACCACGCGCGATCCCGGTTTCCGTTTCGACAGCGGCCAGTTCGTGATGATCGGGCTGGAAACGGACGGCCGTCCGCTGATGCGCGCGTATTCCATCGCCAGCGCCAGCTGGGAGGAACACCTGGAGTTCTTCTCGATCAAGGTCGCCAACGGCCCGCTCACTTCGCGCCTGCAGCACCTCAAGCCGGACGATCCGCTGATCGTCACGCGCAAGCCCACCGGCACGCTGGTACTGAACGATCTGAAGCCCGGCAAGAACCTGTACCTGCTCGGCACCGGCACCGGCCTGGCCCCGTTCCTCAGCATCGTGCGCGACCCGGAGACCTACGAGCGCTTCGACCGCGTCGTGCTGGCCCACGGCGTGCGCCGCATCGAGGACCTCGCCTATGCGCACTATCTGCAACACGAACTGCCGCAGCACGAGTACCTCGGCGAGCTGGTGCGCGAGAAACTGATCTATTACCCCACCGTCACGCGCGAGGCGTTTCGACATCGCGGCCGCATCACCGACGCCATTGTCGACGGCGTGATGAGCGAGGCGATCGGCCTGCCGCCGCTGAACCCGCAAACCGACCGCGTGATGCTGTGCGGCAGCCCGGCGATGCTGGACGACCTGTGCGGCCTGCTCGAGGGCCGCGGCTTCCAGCCCTCGCCACGCACGCGCGAGCCGGGCGACTACGTGATCGAGCGCGCCTTCGTCGAGAAGTGAGGCGGCACGGCTTCAATCGCGCACTCGCCCCTGGCCTTCGTTGTCCCAGTAGCCGAACACGCGCCGGGCGATCAGCTTGTACAGGCGCTTGCCGGTGGCGCGCCACAAACGCGAATGCAGTGCCGGGGTTTCCAGGATCGCCCGCTGCCGCGCGCTGAGCGCCGCGGCGCAATAGGTGCGTTTGTGCTTGAGCAGGTGACGCAGATCCTCGCGCGCCAGCAGGCGGAACAACCGCCCCCGGCGCCCGCGCGTCCAGGCGATCTGGAAGTCGACCAGGGCCGGCGAACCGTCCGCGCGCACCAGCCAGTTCGGCTCCTTGGCCAGATCGTTGTGTACGATGCCGCGGCGATGCAACTGCGCGAGCAGGCGCAACGCGTCGCGGTAGTAGCCGCGCTGCCGCGGTTGCGCCTGCTGCATCGGCGCACCGACGATGTAGCCGCGCAACAGTTCGCGACCATCCCAGCCCAGCAGCGCGGGGACCCCGTCGATAGCCGCCAGGCGGATCAAGGCGCGCGCTTCGCGCGCCGCCGCGCGACGGGCGAACAGTCGTGCCCACCAGCGGGCCGCGGCGACGTCGCGGCGAATCATCCGCATGCCGTCGCGTTCGATGATCTCGATGCGGCCCAGTTCGTCGGCCTTGAGCAGGATGGGTTGGGCAGTATCCACGGGATTCCGATGGGCGCGAACGGCACGCCACTGGCCGCCATAGTGTCCCAACCGGTTATGGTTGTGCGACCTGCGGCAACTGCGCCGCCAGATCACGCGACGGTCCTCCATGCTGGAAATCACGCTGTACGTGCTCGCTGCGCTGCTGATCGTGGGCGGCCTGGCCGGTTCGGTGCTGCCGACGCTGCCGGGCATACCGATGCTGTTCGGCGGGATCTGGCTGGTGGCGGCGCTGGACGATTATCAGCACCTGGGCCTGTGGTGGCTGTTGATCATCGGTGCGCTGGGCGGCGTCGGGGTCATCGTGGATTTCGTTGCCAGCACGCTCGGCGCCAGACGCGTGGGAGCCAGCAAGCTGGCCCTGTGGGGCGCCAGCCTTGGCACCCTGGTCGGGATGTTCTTCGGCATCCCCGGCCTGCTGTTCGGCCCGTTCGTGGGCGCGCTCGCCGGCGAGCTGGCGTCCGGCACCAGCGTGCTGAGATCGGCGCATGTCGGCATCGGCACCTGGCTAGGCCTGCTGTTCGGCACGCTGATCAAGCTGGTGCTCTCGTTCGTGATGGTGGGGCTGTTCGGACTGGCGATGCTGTTCGGCTAAGTGCGGCGTGAACTTGTTTCGCCCCGACCTTCGGCACATGGCGTGCATGGCGACAGCCATTTAGGGTGAGCCATCCAAGGGAGCCATCACCTCATGTCCAGACGCCTCGTTGTCGCCTTAGCCGCCACGCTTGTCGCTGCCGGTGCAGCGCGCGCGCAGACCGCACCGCCCGCATGGATCGCACGCAGCGACGCTGATTCGAAGATCCTGCTCGACGAGATCGTGCGCTTCAGCCCGGAATCCGCATCGCAACTTGGCGTGGCCGGCTACGACGACAAGGTGGCCGATCTGAAGCCGGGTGTGGACGAACGCTCGCGCGCCGCACTGGTCGCCGCGAAGGGAAAGCTGCAGGCACGGCTGGCCGCGGAGCAGGACATCAATGTGCGGCAGGACCTGCAGATTCTGGTCAAGGCCGCCGACGAGCAGATCGAGGGCATCGATCTCAACCGGAAATACCTGCTGCCCTACAACGATGTCGGCCAGCTGGTTTTCAGCGGCGAGTTTGGACTGCTGAAGGACGACGTCGCCGCCGCGCGGCGCCCCTCCGCGCTGAAGCGGCTTCAGTGCTACGTCGGCAAGGCACCGGGCTGCACGCCCATCACCGACCTGGCCAGGGCACAGACCACCGCCAGGCTCGGCGACAAGGCGCTGCTCGGTCCCTACAGGGGCGAAGTGGAACAGAAGCTGGCCAACAGCCGGCGTTATGTCGACGGCATCCGCCAGCTGTTCGCCAAGTACAAGCTTGACGATGCCGACGGCAAGGCCGCGCTGGATGCGCTCGACACGCAGCTGAAGGCGTACGACAGCTGGGTACGCAGCACCGTGCTGCCGCGCGCCCGCACCGATTTCCGCCTGCCCGAACCGCTCTATGCCTACAACCTCAGGCAGGTCGGCATCGACATTCCACCGCAGCAGCTGATCCAGCAGGCGCAACTGGAGTTCGTCGAGCTGCGCGGCATGCTGCAGGTGCTGGCTCCGACCGTGGCGAAGGCCGAAGGCATCGACGCCACCGATTACCGCGACGTGTTGAAGGCGCTGAAGAAACAGCAGCTCGGCAAGGACCGGGTGGTGCCGTGGTACCACGAGGTGCTCGGGCGCATCGAGCAGATCATCCGGCGAGAACACATCGTCACCCTGCCGCAACGCAAGATGCAGATGCGCCTGGCCTCGGAGGCCGAGGCGGCACAGGTGCCTGCACCGCACATGGACCCGCCGCCGTTCGTCAACAACCACGGCGAGCAGGGCACTTTCGTGCTGACCATGGGCAACCCGGGTACGACCGGCGACAAGAGCCAGGCCTACGACGATTTCACGTTCAAGGCGGCCGCGTGGACGCTCACCGCGCACGAGGGCCGGCCGGGGCACGAACTGCAGTTCGCCGCGATGGTCGAGCGCGGCGTGTCGCTGGCGCGCAGCCTGTTCGCGTTCAACAGCGTCAACGTGGAAGGCTGGGCGCTGTACGCCGAGGCGGAAATGCTGCCGTACGAACCGCCGGCGGGTCAGTTCATCGCGCTGCAGAACCGGTTGATGCGCGCGGCGCGCGCCTGGCTCGACCCGATGCTCAACCTGGGCCTGATCACGCCCGAACGCGCGCATGACGTGCTGGTTCATGACGTTGGCCTGTCCGAGGCATTGGCGCGGCAGGAGATCAATCGCTACACGTTCGATTCGCCCGGCCAGGCCACCGCCTATTTCTACGGCTACATGCGCCTGCAGCAACTGCGTCTGCAGACCGAACAGGCCCTGGGGCCGGCATTCGACCGGATGGCATTCAACGATTTCGTGATCGGCCAGGGCCTGCTGCCACCGCAACAGCTTGCCGAAGCGGTGCGCACCCAGTTCGTGCCGGCACGACGCAAACCCTGATCGATCATCGCGCGGCGATGGCCCTGCGGCCGTTGCCACCCGCATGCCGGCGCGGCGTCAGCGATGCCGCCTCGGCGACGACACGGAGGGTCGCGAACTCGCCGGCGCACGCGCGCTCTTCGCCAGCCAACCGGCGAGTTGCACGGTGTCGCGGCTCAGCGACGCGGGCAGCACGATGTAGTGCCGGCTCGGCGCCGCACCTGGCTTGGCGATCAGCCGCGATGCCCCCGCCAGCTGCAGCAGTGCCGGTTGATCGGCGGGGGCCAGCTTCAGGGCCAGCCCTTCGGGCGTCAGCCAGGCGCAGGGCCTTTCATCGAGCCAGGCCATCAGGCCGCCGAACATCGGCCTGATGCGCAGGTCGTGCAGCCTGCCCAGATGCGCTGCCGCATCCTCAAGCTCGCCACGCATGACGTCGAGTGTCACCGGCACGCTCACGCCGGCGCGCCGGGAATCACGTACAGCAGCACCGCCAGGAAATGCAGCACGCTGCCGGCCAGCACGAACACATGCCACAGCGCATGGTGGTACGGCAGCCGCCGCCACAGGTAGAACGGCACGCCCAGCGTATAGGCCAGGCCACCGGCGAGCAGCAGCGCGGTGCCGCCGGCCTGCAAGTGCTTGCTGAGCGGCTCGAACGCAACCATGCCGATCCAGCCCATGCCCACGTAGAGCAGCACCGCCAGCTTGTGGTAGCGCTTGAGCAGGCCAAGCTCAAGCGCGCTGCCGGCCAGCGCCAGCGTCCACACCGCCACGAACAGGCTCCAGCCCCAGGCGCCTGGCAGCGCGATCAGGGTGAACGGCGTATAGGTGCCGGCGATCAGTACGTAGATCGCGATGTGGTCGAGCGCACGCAACGCCGGCTTGGCCGCCGCCACGGAAATCGAGTGGTACAGGGTGGAGGCGGTGTACAGCAGCACCAGCGAAGTGCCGAACACCGCGCAGGCCACCACGGTGAGCGCATTGCCATGCAGCGCGGCGACTGCCGCCAGCACGGCCAGCCCGGCGATGCTCAGCGCGATGCCGACGCCATGGATGAGGCTGCTGGCGAGCTCGTCGCCTAAACGGTAGCGCGGGATCACCGCGCCGGATGGTAGGGACATGAATCGCTCCTGGCGACATCGGACGGCGCCCGACGCCGGCCTACTTGATGATGAACGCGCCGGACGCCACGCCCAGGTTCCAGCCGCTGCCCTCGCTGCTGAGCGCCAGCGGCACGTTGCCCTTGGTCAGCGCCTGCGTCTCGGCGGCCTTGTAGAACACCGACCAGCCGGACAACCGGAAACTCATCTTGCAGGAAAGATCGCCGGCCCGCACCGGCGCGCCCAGCAGCATCCCGCCGCACATCAGCGCCAGCATGCAGGCCCGTTTGATCATGCCCATGCGTCGCTCTCCCGTCTGCGCGGCCCACTGCCGAAACCCGGATTGTTGCAGGAACTGCCGCGCCGCCGGCGAGGTCGGGCGAAATCTTTTGCGGCGCAGCGTCCCGGTCCGTCGGGTCCTGCCCTGCCAGCCCACGCAGGCCCAGCTGCCGTCGCCACACGATGGCCGTCCATCCGTCCACTTGCACGGGCGCGCCTGACGGGCATACGCTGCCATCGCGACAGCGCGATCCCCCTGCTCAGGCAGCGCGACTGCCGCCACAACCCCATCGTTGTCAGGAGGTCGCCCATGTCGTCCGCAAGCCTGGCCGTTGCTCATCGTACCCATCCCGACAGTGCACGCATCGCTGCGCTCAGCGCTGCGATCGCACTCAACCTCGCCGTGCTCGTGATCGCCTCGCGGCCGATCACCCCGGCGCAACTCGCCCTGATCCAGCAGCCCGCCGCGGTCCAGCAGGTTCGCCTGATTACGGCGCCCCCGGCTCTGCCGCCCCCGCCGCCGATCGAGTTGAAGCCGCTGCCGCATCCACCCGCGCTGCCGCAAGCTCACCCGGTCGCGCTGCCGCTCGGCCCGCCGCTGGTGACGCCCACCGCGCAGGGCAGCCTCGCTGCACCGCCGCACAGCGAACCCACCTTGGTGCCCGGCCACGCCATACCGGGCCCGGCGGTGCCTGCGCCGGTGGAGGCCAGCCTGGCCTATCGCTCGGCGCCGCTGCACTTCCCCGCCGTGGCCTTGCGCCAGCGCATGCATGGGGCGGTGCTGTTGCGCGTGCTGGTGGATGAAAGCGGCAAGCCTTTGCAGGTGCTGGTGGAGCACGGCAGCGGCCATGCCCTGCTCGACCGCAGCGCGTGCGATCAGGTGCTGGCGGGCTGGCGCTTCCAGCCGGCGATGGTCGACGGGCGCGCGGTGCGCGCGTGGGCCCGCGTGCCGGTGAACTTCAACCTGCGCGAATGACATGCAGCGGCCATCCGGGCCACGCTTTCCCTGCCGACGCGACCGTCGACGTCGGCAGGGCCGCGGAGGCCCCTCGGCTTACGCGTCTTTAACGATATGCATGCTCCACTGGCGCCCATTCACCCTGCCAGGTTTCACGCATGGGCAAGCATCTTCACTCCCTGAAAACCCTGCGCGCGATAGCGCTTGAACATGCCGCCGCCGGATCGCCCGACCTCGCCTCGATGGCGCGCGAGCTGGGCCGCGTGGTACATCAGGATGCAGCCGCGCTGGCCACGCGACTGGCGCCGCTGCTTGCGCGCAAGCGTGGCTTCGAGCGCTGGCTGCTGGCCGAACGCAGCAAGCCGCCGATCAGCGTGCTGGTGATGGCATGGCCGCCGAATCACCACACGCCGGTGCACGATCACGCGGGGCTGTGGGGCCTGGAGATGACCCTGCACGGCGCCGTGGAAGTGCAGTCGTATACGCGCGATCCGCTTTCGGGCGAGCTGCGCATGCAGGGCCGCGACTGGCTGGGGCCGGGAGACGGCACCTGGTTCGAGGGCGACCAGAATTGCGCGCATCGCTGCCGCAACCTGTCCCGTTACGACGCGGCGCTCACGCTCCACGTCTACGGGGGCGATCTGGCGGAGTACTTCGCCTATGAACAGGCGGAGCCGGCCGGGCGATGGATCGCCCAACCGCAACGCAGCGCCCTCGCCGGCCGCCTGCAGCACTGACCGGCACGATACTCAACCGAGGGATTCCATGTTTCGACGGGTCGCCATCATCGGCGGCGGTGCCGCGGCCGCCACGCTGCTCAGCGAATTGCTGGAGCGCCAGTCGCCGCAGTCGCTGCACCTGGACTGGTATACGGGCGGCGAAGCTTCCGCGCGCGGGGTCGCTTATGGCACCGCGTCGGAGCGCCACCTGCTGAACGTGCGGGCGGCGTCGATGAGCATGTTCGCCGGCAAGCCACGCGGTTTTCTGGATTTCGCGCAGCGCGATGACCCGGCCATTGCCGGCACCGACTTCCTGCCCCGCCGCCGCTACGGCGATTACCTCGAAGCCGAGGTGGCGCGCGCGCTGCAACAGGGCAAGGCGCACGGCCATGACGTCAACATCATTCCTTTCGCCGCCGACGCGCTGGTACCCGAACGCGATGGCGTCACTGTGATCCATGGCGAGGAGAGCCGTCGTGTGGATGCCGCCGTGCTGGCGCTGGGCGCGCTGCCGCCGCAGCCACTGCCGGGCGTCAGCGCGGCGGCGCTGGATAGCGGCCGCTACGTGGTGGATCCGTGGCGCCTGCTGGCCGACCGCGCCGCCTGGCCGCAACCGCCGCGCAACGTCGTGGTGCTAGGGCTGGGCCTGACCGCGGTCGACGTGCTGCTGGAACTGTCCGCGCACTGGCCGCAGACCACATTCACCGCGATCTCGCGCCACGGCCTGCTGCCGGAGGCGCACCTGCATGCCGCCAGCGCGCCGGCCGACGACAGCGCCGGACTGGTGGAGGCGATGCGCGACACGCCGGACATCCGCCACTGGCTGCACCTGCTGCGCGAGGCGACCACGCAGGAGGGCAGCGGATGGCGCGCCATCGTCGACAGCCTGCGTCCGCATTCCGCAGGCCTGTGGGCCGAACTGCCGCTGGAGCAACGCGCGCGTTTCATGCGCCACGCGCGCTGGGCCTGGGAGCGCGTTCGCCACCGCATGCCGCCGCAGATCCGCGACGCGCTCACCGCACTCGAGCGGGACGGCCGGCTGCAGCGCCGGCGCGGTCGCATGCAATCGGTCGATGTGGCCGGCGATGGCGTGGTGCTGCACCTGGACCACGCCGGCCACTCCCAAACGCTGGCCGCCGATCTGGTGATCCAGACCGTTGGCCTGAACACCGATGTGCGGCGGACCCCGCATCGGCTGATCAGCCAGCTGCTGACCAACGCGCACATCGCGGCCGACCCGCTGGGCCTGGGTGTGCTGGCCGATACGGACGGCCATCTGCAGCGCGATGGCACCCGGGAAGCGCCGACGCACTGGGCCCATGTTTTCGCCATCGGCAGTCTGCTGCGCGGCACCTTGTGGGAGTCCACCGCGATGCCGGAGATTCGCCAGCAGGCACGCCACCTGGCCGATCAATTGCTGGCCCCCTGACCGGCCCGCCGCGCCGCGATGACCGCCAGCGCGCTCACCTCCGGCATCGTCCTGCTGCACCTGCTCGGCGTGTTCGCGGCGATGCATGCGGTGATGCACACGCGCACGCCGCAGGGGGCGATCGGCTGGGCACTTGGCCTGATACTGCTGCCCTACCTTACCTTGCTGCCCTACCTGTATCTGGGTTCCAGCCGCTTCCTCGGCTATCGCACCACGTACCCGGCAACGCCGCCGCGCACGCTTCCCGCAACCCCGGATGCGCCGATCGAGCCGGGTTGCGCCCGCTTCGCGGCAATCGGCGCGCTGCAGGGCCGCGCGTTCCGCAGCGGCCACCGTCTGCGCCTGCTGATCGACGGCGACGCGGCGTTCGACGCCATGCTGGCGGCCATGGCCGCGGCCCGGCATTGCCTGCTGGTGCAGTTCTTCATCATCCACGACGACACGCTCGGCCGGCGGCTGCAGCAGATCCTGCTGGAACGCGCGGCGGCGGGCGTGCGCGTGTGCGTGCTGTTCGACGGCATCGGCAGCCATGCGCTGCCGCAGCGCTACGTCGATACGCTGCGCGCCGGCGGCGTGGCGATCCACCCGTTCGCCACGCATCGCTGGCGCAACCGCCTGCAGCTGAACTTCCGCAACCACCGCAAGATCGTGGTGGTGGATGGCGCGTGCGCGTTCGTCGGCGGGCTCAACATAGGCGACGAATATCTCGGCCTGAAGTCCCCGCTGGCGCCCTGGCGCGACACCCAGCTGGAGCTGCAGGGACCGGCGGTGGGCGATCTCCAGCAACTGTTCGCGCAGGACTGGCAATGGATCACCGGCGCGCCGCCGCCGCTGTTGCCGACCCCGGCGGCCGACGGCCATGCCAGTGCGCTGATCGTGGCCAGCGGGCCGGCCGATCCGCAGGAAACCGGCTCGCTGTTCTTCACCGCGGCGATCAACGCGGCGCGTCAGCGCGTGTGGCTGAGCACGCCGTACTTCGTGCCCGACCACGCCGTGCGCGCCGCCTTGCAACTGGCCGTGCTGCGCGGCGTCGACGTGCGCGTGCTGATCCCGTCGCGGCCCGACCACCACACGGTGTTCCTGGCCTCCACCCTGCATGCCCATCACGCGGTACGCGCCGGCATCCGCGTGTTCCGCTACCAGCCCGGGTTTCTGCATCAGAAAGTCATGCTGATCGACCGCGACACCGCCGCCATCGGCAGCATGAACCTGGACAGCCGCTCGTTCCGGCTCAACTTCGAGGTCGCCGCCCTGGCGGTCGACCCGGGTTTCGCCGCCGATGTGGCCGCCATGCTGACCGCGGACTTCAGCCAGGCCCGTGCCGTGGACGAATGCGACTACCGCGACGCGCCCTACCTGCGCCGGGTGGCGATGCACGTGGCGCGGCTGTTCGATCCGCTGCTTTAGCCATGCTGCGCCGCGCCGGTCGTGCGCCCCTCCTCATGCGGGTGTTCCCGCTTGCCGCCAGCTTCGCCAGCCCTGCCGGCGCCCCACAGCCCGGGCCTCAATCCGGCCGGCGATCACCATGCCGGCGGCGGCATAGCAGCCAGCCGACATAGATCCCAGCCGTCACGCCCAGCAGCTCGCACAGCACCCGCGTGCCGATGCCGTCCGGGTCGTGCACCTGCGCGAGTTTCGCCTTGAGCAGTTGCAGTGACTGCAGCCGTGCGTAGTTGAAATAGAACAGATCCCACAGATCACCGCTGACGGTGAGCAGCATCGCCAGCAGGAACGACCAGCCGATCTGCGGGCCGTAACTCCAGCCGCTGCGCCGGCCCACCCAGTGGAACAGGCCGAACAGCAGCAGCCCCGCCAGCGCGGACAGGGCTCCGGCTTCCCATCCGCCGACAATGCCGTAGCCCATCCAGCTCTGGTCGTAATGCATGTGGTGACGGCTTCCTTCGATGGATGTCCCTCGCATTATGCCTGCGGCCGCCGGCTGGCCATGGCCGTGCCGCGCTAGACTCCGCCTGCCTTTCGCGGAGACCAGCATGAGCCGTACCCTTTCGCCCCGTGCCGCCTTGATCGTGGTCGACGTGCAGCCGGACTTCATGCCCGGCGGTGCGCTGGCCTGCCATGAGGGCGACGCCATCGTGCCGGGCATTGACCGCCTGCTGCGCTCGCGCCTGTTTTCCCACGTCGTGGCCACCCAGGACTGGCATCCGGCTGGCCACAGGTCATTCGCCAGTTCGCATCCCGGGCGTGCGCCGTTCGAGCAGATCGCGCTCAACAGCCAGCCGCAGACGCTGTGGCCGGATCATTGCGTGCAGGACACCCCGGGGGCGGCGCTGCACCCCGCGGTCGACTGGTCGACGCTGGACGCGGTGATCCGCAAGGGCAGCGCCCCGGCCGTGGATTCCTACAGCGGTTTCCGCGAAAACCATGGCCCGGCCGGCGCGCGCGCCAGCACCGGCCTGGCCGGCTGGTTGCGCGAGCGCGGCGTGGACGAAGTGTTCGTGTGCGGACTGGCGCGCGACGTATGCGTGTTGTGGACCGCGCAGGACGCCGTGGAGCTCGGCTTTCGCGCCAGCCTGCTGTGGGATCTCAGCCGCCCGGTTACGCCGGCCAGCGACGATGCCACCCGCGCCGCGCTGCGGACGGGCGACATCGCGATCGTCGATGGGGCGCACGTCATGGCTTGAACGGCGCGATCAGGGCGCCCGGGTGGCCGCGGCCGTCGGCGCGGCGGCACAATCGCCCAACGCGTACCAGCGCACGCCGAACGCGCCCGGGTGCAGGCTCATGCACACCCTCGCGCCCTCGTCGACATGCGCGTAGTAGGCGCGGTTCACCGCCATGTCCTCGCCCATCACTTGCGGACCCCACGGCGCCAGCACCAGATGCGGCGAGGAATGCTTGCCGGTGGAGATGTACTTGCGCAGTACCTGGGTGGGAAACTCCTGCGCGGGCTGGTGATCGAGCCCGACATCGGCGAGCAGCAGTCCGCCGCCGCCGTACGGCAGCGCGACCAGCAGCAGCAACATCAGCGGGAATCCCCATGGCTTCGCCGCATCGCGCGGCGCCATCGTGCATGCCACCAGCACCAGCGGCAGGCCCGCGATGAAACCGTAGACAAGCACCGGCATGGCGTCGAGCACGTGGACGTCCAGGATGGCGCGCAGGCCAAGCACGATGCCCGGCAGCATCAGCACCATCGCCACGTTGGGGCGCGCATCGTTGCGCCGGGTGTCGAACGCGATCAGCCCGTGCGACAGCATGACGATGAGCACCGCGCACCACGGCAACAGCGCCAGCGATCCGATCGCCAGCGCATACGGATGCGGATACAGATAGGCCCAGGACAGCACCGCCACGGCAGCGCCGTTGGCGACCTTGGTGAGTTGTCGCGTCCGTGCGAGCCGTGCCCGCCGCTCCTGCGGGTTGCTGCCGAAGGCGGGGTCGGCCAGCAGCTTCGCTTCCGACGCCGCGCGTTCCTGCAGATCCAGATCCGGCAGCGCATCGATCCACGCATCGAGCAGGGGATCGCGCGGGATACCCGAGTCCAGCCGCACCGCACGCCCGGACTTGGGCACCAGCAGCAGGATCGAACCGCCCCGCGTGGCCTGCCGGCGGCGGCCGGCGAGCGCGACGAGGCGCAGTTCGCGGGTGCGCAGGGGACCGCGCAACTCGATCGCATCGGCACGCAGGATCAGCTGCGACAACGCGGCGGACGCCGCCATGGAACCAGCCAGCAACACCAGCCCGACGCCGCCCAGCAACAACCATGTTCCCGCCGCTGCCGGCTGACCTACCGGCACCGCGATCAGCCATGCACCGATGGCCGCCAGGATCGCTGCAAACAGGTACAGGGAAAAACGCCTGCCGGCCGTATAGCGATAGGCGCGCGGATACGGCGAAGCGGGCGTCGACGACGGCCCGCGATAGGTGCCACCCGAAGCATCCCTGTCCATGACCATCTCCTTCGTGTTGTGCGCGAATCTTGCCGCAAGCGCCGCCGTCGCGACAGCCCCGGTAGCGCTAATCCGGTGGCGAAGCAGCGCGCGGTCGCAGTTCGGCGATCGACCACAGTTGCGGCAGCCGGATCGCGAACAACCCGGCGCCGCGGGTGCGGCGATCCAGCTTCAGCAGTTCCTTGTCCTTGCTGAGCAACCAGCGGGCGCCGGACGCCAGTGCCAGTTCCAGGAATTTCTGGTCATCCGGATCGGCGCAGCGCGGCAGTGCCGGGGCGCCGTCACGCAACGCCGATGCCTCCGGCGGCAGCAGCCGGATCACCGCGTCGAACGCCGCCACCAACGCGGGCCGCTGCTGCCCGTCGATCGGCAATTGCGGGTAGTGCAGCACCCGCTGCCATTCGTCGCGGCAGTCCTCGCGCGTCACCGCCTGCACGGCGCCTCGCTGCAAGGCCGCCAGCAGATGCGAACACAGCGGATCGCGAAACACGAACAGATCCAGGCACACATTGGTATCCAGCACGATCAGCGGCACCGACGTATCGACCCGATGCATCGCGGCATGGCCGGACGGGTTTGCCGGAACCCCCGGCGTGCCGGGCTCAGGCATCGTTCTCGGCTGTCGCGCTGACTTGCGCGTCGCCGTCGGCATCGAGCCGGATGCTCAGCGTGATCGGGCGGCAGCACACCTGGCAATCCTCGATGTACTGCTGGTCGCCGGCCGATGCATCGACCAGGATCTCGATGGATTCGCCGCAATACGGGCATGAGATGTCGAAGGGCGTGAGCATGGGCGTGCACCTGGGCGGGACAGCGAGCTTGCCACAGACCGCCGGCGCGATGCGCCGCATCTGCCAGACGATACACTGGGCCACCACCAGTCCCGGACGACACCTATGGCCGAGCGCGAGTTCGACAATTACCTGGCCCGCTCCGGCGCCACGCTCGAAGGCTCGCGCTATACCGCGTACCTGGCAGTCACCCCGCGCGGAAACGGTTTTCCGGTGTATTTCGCGATCTGCGAAAACCGCAGCTTTCGCGACAGGACCATCGCCGAGACCGCCGCCGCCAAGGCGCTGGCCGACATGCTGGGGCTGGAGGAAGACGGCACGCCGATCTTCCCCGAAGGCTACACCGGCTTCGACGACGACAAGCCGGCCGAACCCGCCGAGTAAGCCTGCGCCCGGCGCGCAGGCACGGGCCCGGTCATCGCACCTCGAACGATTATTCAAGCCACGGCGCGCTCGCCCAGCCGCGCGATCGCGGCAGGAATGGCCGATGGCGCATCCACCGTGATCACATGCCGCTCGTCCTCGTCCAGCCCGTGCTCCTGCTCGTGCGCCCAGGTCACGTGATACGGCAGGTGCACGCCCCAGCCGCCGAGGCGCACGACCGGCTCGATGTCCGAGCGCAGCGAGTTGCCGACCATCGCGAACTGGGCCGGCTGCAGGTCGAACTCGGCCAGCACGCGACGGTAGGTATCGGCGTTCTTCTCCGACACGATCTCGATGCGCCGGAACAGCCCGGCCAGCCCGCACTGCGCCACCTTCTTCTCCTGATGGAACAGGTCGCCCTTGGTGATCAGCACCACGTCATGCCGCGCAGCCACTGCCTCGACCGCCGCGCGAATGCCTGGCAGCAGCTCCACCGGGTGCTGCAGCACGGCCTTGCCGATGTTCACCAGCCGATGGATGTCATCGGTCGACACGCGCGCGCCGGTGATCGCTATCGCGGTTTCCACCATCGACAGGGTCATGCCCTTGGCGCCGTAGCCGAACAGCTGCAGGTTGCGCCGCTCGGTGGCCAGCATGCTGTCGTGGACGTGGCTGTCGGCGAGGTCGACGTAGCGTCCGACGATCGCCGCAAATTCCTCGTTCGCCTGCCGGTAATAACCCTCGCTGTGCCACAGCGTGTCGTCGCCGTCGAAACCGATCAATTGCAACATGCGGTCAACCTTTTTCATCCACGCCTGGTCCTGTCGAAACAGATGCCGAAGTCGGCCTATGATAAACGTCCGGGCCACCGCGCCGTCATGCGCGGCGGCCCGCCGAAATCGATGGAGTCTCTCGATGGCCACCCGATGCAACCATCTCGACGGCATTCAGGATGTCACCCCCAGCGCCCGCGGCTGCGAAGAATGCCTGCAGTCCGGCGATGTCTGGCTGCACCTGCGCCTTTGCCGCACCTGCGGGCATGTCGGCTGTTGCGACGATTCGCCGAATCGCCACGCCACCAAGCACTTTCACCGCACCCGGCATCCGGTCATCGAAGGCTACGACCCGCCGGAAGGCTGGGGCTGGTGCTACGTGGATGAGGTGATGTTCGACCTGCGCGACCGGATGACGCCGCAGCTCGGACCGATCCCGCGCTACTACTGACCTGCGGAGTGCACGACCATGAGCCAGCCCGGCAAGATCCTGCTGCAGACGACGATCCCCACCGTCATCGACGATTGGCATATCGGCCGCTTCAGCCTGTTGCGCGACTATCTGGCCGGCCTGCGCGACATGACCGGCGCGCCGCTGTTCGAGGTGACGGCGCGTGACCGCGATCCACCCGGCGCGCCGGACAGCGTGATGTCGCAGCTGGACACGTCGTCCTTCGACGAGATGTGGCTGTTCGCCGTCGATACCGGCGACGGCCTCACCGAGGCGGACTGCGCCGCCATCTCGCGTTTCCGCCAGCGTGGCGGTGGCCTGCTGGTAACGCGCGACCACATGGACCTGGGCTGTTCGGTGTGCACGCTGGGCGGCGTCGGTGCCGCGCACTTCTTTCACTCGAAGAACCCCGAACCCGACCCGGCGCGGCGGCGCATCGACGACACCGCGACCCGCGGCATCCTGTGGCCGAACTACCATTCCGGCGCCAATGGCGACTTCCAGCACATCGAGGTCAGCGCGCCGCTGCATCCGGTGCTGACCGACCCGGATTCGCCGCACGGCGCGGTGAACTGCCTGCCCGCGCACCCGCACGAGGGCGCCGTCGGCAAACCGGCGGACGATCCGAGCGCGCGGGTGATCGCGACCGGCCGCAGCACGGTCAGCGGGGCGGTGTTCAACCTCGCGGTGGCGTTCGAACCCTCGGCCGATGGCGGACCAGCCATCGCGCAGTCCACCTTCCATCACTTCGCCGACTACAACTGGAATCCACAGCTGGGGGCGCCCAGCTTCGTCACCGAACCGCCGGGCGATGCCCTGGCGCACTCGCCCGAGGCGCAGCGCTCGATCGAACGCTATGTCAGGAACGTGGCGTTGTGGCTGGCCGGGTGGCCGGTGGATACCGCGGTGGCGGAGTAGCCGCTCAGCTCACTTCGCTGCCGAGGCGCAGGTTGATGCCCAGCGTCGTGGCCAGTTCGCGCAGCGGTTCGCCGTCGCGGGTCAGCGTCATCCAGCCCGCGTACGTATCGCCAGCGGTCTCCCACGCCCACAGCGTGTAGCCGAACTCGGCCAGGCGGTCGTAGGCAATCGAGAACAGTTCGGCTGCGTCCATGTCGTCGTAGAACTCATCGTCGTCCGGATCGCCGTTCCAGTCGATCGAAAGATTCCAGCGCGAGGACAGCTCGTTCACCGCCTGCACCAGCGAGCGCAAGTCGTGCGCGCCGACCATGAAACCGGAGCGCCAGTCGATCACCCGGCCGATCACTTCGATCGGCTCGACCTCGTCGGCGTCGAGCTCGGCCATAGCCTCGCGGTAGTCGTTGAACTGCAGCAGCGCGGTTTCCTCGTCGCCCGGGTTGATCAGCAGCAGCAGCTGCCAGACCTTCGCCTCGACGGAATCCTCATCGACGTCGTCGAATTGGCGCTCGGCATCGTAGTCGTCGTCGGAGGAGTTCATCGATGGATCACTTCAGGCGGAGTCGCATGGTGGCGCGTCCGTCGCCGCGGGGGAAGCGCCGATCGTCACGCGCCCACGCGACGGCGCATCGCGTTCATGTCGGACACCGGCCGGATCTCGATCGCACCGGTGCGCGACCACGGGAATGCCGAAGCGATCCGCACCGCCTCGTCCATGTTGTCGGCCTCGATCAGGTTGAAACCGCCCAGGTACTCCTTGGTTTCGGCGAACGGCCCATCGAGCACGCTGAGGCGCCCGTTGCGCACCCGTATCGTCTTCGCCGTGGCCGGCGCCTCCAGCTGCTGCGAACCGTGCAGATGGCCGTCCTTCTGCAGCTCGTCCGCGTGCATGAAGCAGCCGCGCATCATCGTGTCGAACTCGCCTTCGGGCAGCGTGCCCAGCAGGCTGTCGTCGGTGTAGATCATGACCAGGTATTTCATGGCGTCCTCAACGGGGGAAGGTTCATGGAGACAGGGGAGACATGGCAGGCATGGATAATGCCGCATCATGTCGATCATGCACGATACCCCCATCGCTTTCTCCTGCCGGCCCATCGCGTTCGCACGCTCGCCCTATGCGCGCCGGATCGACGCGCCGCATCAGTCCACGGTGATCGCCGGCACCGAGACGGCAGCCGCCGCCGAGGCCACCATCGAGTTCGTGGACGGGTTCCCCGCTGCCGCGTTCCGCGACCTGGCCGGCTTCGAGCGGATCTGGCTGGTGTTCGTGTTCCATCGCAGCGAAGGCTGGAAGGCCGAAGTGCGGCCGCCGCGCGGCGGGGGCAAGCGCAGCGTGCTGGCCACGCGCTCGCCGCATCGGCCGAATGCGATCGGGCTGTCCGCGGTGGAGCTGGTGGAGGTCGGCGCACAGGCCTTGCGCGTGCGCGGCATGGATCTGCTCGACGGCACGCCGATCCTCGACATCAAGCCCTACGTGCCCTACGCCGATGCCTTTCCCGACGCGCGCGCGGGCTGGATCGACGGGATCGACGCCGCGCAGGGCCGCCACTCGGCGCCGGGACCGCGCAAGCCGCGCAAGCCCGCACCGGGCGACGCTAGCGCGTCATGAGCAACTGCCGCAGCAATCGCTGCCGCCGCTGACATGGATTTGCCGCGGCTCGGACATCCGGCTGGCTTCGTAACCGGCGGCCAGCAGCGCCGCGATGACCTGGTTCGCGGTGAGCTGCGCCGACACGTCGATCCGTCCGGCGAGGAGGTCGCTGGTGACCTTCGCGTTGGCGTCATGGGCGCGCAGCGCGGCGGCGATGGCGCCGGTGTCGCCGGCAAGATCCTTCACTTGAAACAGCATGGGCATGTTCTCCAGGGCGCGCGGCGGGACATCCGCCAAGGCGATGATGGCGGCCGCCGCGGCCGGGCGCCCTGATCTCGGTCAGGCAGGGCGGCCGCGCCGATCCCGGTCCGTGAGACAGGTCGCGCTTACCTTGTCCGGGCCGCAACGAAACCTTCGTCGACGGCGCCCGATTCACTGGCAGTGGTCGGTTTGAACCTTTGCCGCGTCCGGCGCATGCCTGACGCGGTTTTTTTGTGCGCATCCACCCGCCGCCATCGCCGCGGGTCTTCATCATCGAGTCGTGTCCGCGTGCGGGATGGCTGGATCGTTGCCGTACCGATGAAAGCCCGTCTGTTGCTGCCACCGCTGCTGCCCGCCGCAACCGCATCGGCGACGGCTACACCATCGTCGGAGCCATCTCGTCGCTGCCGAGGCCGGGCATCAGTCTGGATAAGCCAGGCGCGCCGGGAGGTAGACCCGATCGACCCTTCGCTCAGTTCGCGGCAAGCGCCGCCGCGTCGCCCTCCGGCGCTTGCCGGGTCGCCAGCTGGCGCCGCGCACGCAGCTGCAGGAACGGACGCTCGACAAGGTAATGCAGCGCTGCGCCCAGCAACAGGACGGCCAGGGCGTACACCGCGAACGTGATCGCGCGATGCTCCTGCAGCGACGCGCCCAGGCCGGTCTGCACGAGATGGAACGCGATCTTGTGGCTGAGGTACAGGCTATAGGAAATGGCCGCGACCCAGCCCGCGCCGGGCACGCGCCAGCGGCCGAGCAGGCTGCGGCCATCGGCGCCGGCGAACACCAGCAGCGCCAGGCCGAACGACAGCAGCGGCCAGCCGATCGCATTGGCCGGCAGGCCGGTGCGATCGCGAAACAGCCACAGCGCGAGACCCGTCACCGCCACCCCGCCGACCAGCACGACATTCGAATGCCGCTGCCAGCGTGTCCACGCCTGCGGCCGGTACACCCGCAGCGTGGCCAGCACGACACCCATCAGCAGGCCGTCCAGCCGCGTCCAGGTCGGGTAGTAGATGTCCTCGAGAAACCAGGCGCGCGCCGGGTCGAGCGCGCTGTCGTGCAGCCATGCCGTGGTGCGCCAGCCGATGCCGAGCATCACGATGGCCACGCACAAGCCCGCGAATTTCCGCATCGACGGGCGCCGGGTCAGCCACCAGGCCAGCAGCGGAAAGACCAGGTAGAAGTGCTCCTCCACGCACAGCGACCACGCATGCGAGAACGCGCTGTTGTGCACGGGATCGATCAGCAGGTTCAGCGTGAACGTGGCGAACTGCCACCACGGCTGCAGCCCCGGCGCTTCGCGCAGCGCGGGAAAGAACGCGTACAGCCCCAGCACTACCGCGAACGCCGGCAGGATGCGCCACGCGCGCCGCGCGTAGAAAGCGCCGAACGAGAACGGCTCGCCCCGCTGCAGCGGCCGCAGCACCTGGCTGCCGATCAGGAACCCGCTGAGCACGAAAAAGATGTCCACGCCCGCCCAGCCGTAGCGCGACAGCCAGGCAAAGTGCGGACCGAGCCCGCCGACAATGAAAGAGTGGAACAGCATCACCCAGACGATGGCGATGGCGCGAAGCAGGTCGAGACCGGGAAGGCGGAGCATGGGACGTCCTGTCGCCGGGATCGGCACCGAGGGGCAAGCCGGCGACATGCCGGCGGGTCGGCTATTGGATCACGCCATCGCCCCGCATGCGCAGCCCGTCCGGACGGCTATCGTCGGCTGCCGGCGATGGCCGCGAGGCGCGATCCCGCGGTTATCAATGGGCATCCGTCCAGGTCGATTCGATGTCGGCCTTGACCGCGTCGTCGAGGCTCTCGGCCGCGGCATCCGCCAGGCCGTGGACGCAGCCATGGCGCATGCCGGCGTAGTCGCCGTCGTGCCGGAAGGTGGCGGTCCAGTGCACGCGACCGGCGCTGGGCGGCTGGTAGTCCGCTTCGTAGGTGAAACCGTTGGCGGTGGTGCCGGAAACACTGCCCATGGCGGAAAACCTCGTGGTGTGGCGATGCGGACAGCATAGGCTTTCGCGCGTTGTGACGGTGGCCTCGCCCAGCGCAGACGGCCGGTTCAGCCGCCAGGTGCGCATGTGCGCATGTGCGCAGCGCGACCGTCCCGGCCTCCGGCACGCGGCTGATGTGGAACCCGGCCTGCGCCTGCCGGGCGCGGCAGGCGGAACCCTGTCCGGCCGAAGGCGGACAGCCGGCGCGGCCCGGGGCACGATCAGGGCCCTTCAGCCGTCGACGTCGGCCAGCGGCGTATCGCCCGCGGCCACTTCCAGCGCCTGCAGCGAAACGATCTTGTTGCCGCCGTCCAGCTGCTGCCTTCCGATCTCCCGAAAACCCAGCCGTGCGTGGAATCGCGCGGACGCCGGGTTGGGCGGCTCGATGTCGAACTCGCAGGTGATGAGCGGTACGCCGTCGCGCGACCCCCGTGCGTACACGTCGCGGTAGAGCCGGGTGCCGGCGCCGTGCGCGTGCGAATCGGCGGCGACCACGACGCGATCCACGTACAAAAACCGCGCATGGCGCTGCGCAAACCATCGGTAGTTCGGACTGTCGTAATCGGCGCCCTCGCGCAGCGCCAGCAGGAACGCCTCGATGCGCCCGTCCCGCTCGATCACGCGATGCAGCGCCGCCTGCGCATGCAGCCGCGCAAGACGCATGCCATCGAGTGGGCTGAGCACGCTGACGAAGGCCTCGTTGAGCGCCAGGATGGCCGGGAAATCCCCGGGAACCGCATCGCGGAGCATCACCCGGCACGAGCTCCGGGCATGCCGGGGCGGTCCGGCCCGCTCAAGCCGGGATCTCCGGAATTTCCGGGATCAGCGCGGACAGGTCGGTGACGCCGACGTCGATGCCGAGCTGGCTGAACAAGGTGGTGGCCTGGCCGCGGTGATGGGTCTGGTGATTGAAGACATGACGCAAGACCAGTCCGGACAGCTTGGTGTGCGGCTCGCCGACGCTGTTCACGTAGTGCAATGGCCGGCCATACACCGCCTCGGTGGCTTCTGCGGTGAAATCGACGATCGCCGCATCCATCGCCTCGCGCGCGCTGCGCAGCTGTGTGAAGTCGGGAAAGGCGATGCCGCGGCCCAGCCCGGGCAGCGGCAGCGGGCGCACGGCGTCGAGCGAGGCCAGGTCGGGCAAGCCCGCCGCGAAGCGCTTCATCCAGTGCGTGTCCGCGGCAAGGATATGCGCCAGCGTGGCGAGGATCGAACCGAAGAACGCACCCCGGTCCGCTCGCAATTCCGCCTCGTCCAGTTGGGCAGCCGCCGCATAGAGCCGCTCGTTCATCCACTGGTTGTAGCGGGCCATCAATTCGAAATCGAGCTTGAGCGACATGGGTTTCCAGTGTTGAGTCAGCAAGCGCATCGTCGTCTGCGCTGCCGCCCCGTGGCGGCACGAGCGGAACCGGGTTGTTCTTCGCGCAATGGATGCGGCGGCTACATCTGTTCCACCGGCAGCACACGCCGGCGGGCACGCTCGCGCAACGAACAATCGCGGAGCGTTTCGGCCATCGCCTCGAGCCCGGGGATGCCGTAAAGCAAGACCGACGACATGTCCTGGTCGGAGGAATGCAGATGTACCTGGCACTGCCCCAGCAGCCGCATGCCGAGGGGTTTGAGCACATCGAAATGGTCGACCCGGAACAGTTCGAGGTTGTCCTTCGCCTTGGAGAACACGCCCCGCTCGACCTGCACGCGCTGGGTGGTGATGATGAACGTGGTGCCTAGGCTGCGGATCCAGTAGACCAGCAGCGCGATGCCGAGCGTGCACACCGCCAGCACGAACTGGCCGAAGCTGTAGATGACTTTCGGATGGCCGGAGAACAGCTCCTTCTCCACCGTCGTCTCGTGAGCCGCGACGTAGCTGTCGAGGTCCGTTCCGCAATATCGGCATTTGTGCGCGGCCGCCTGGATTTCTTCCGCACATGCCGGGCATCGCTTGGTGGCTGGTTCCATGGCTGTCTCCGTAGGGCATCGGGACCGGTGCCTAGATTAGCGGCGTTTCGAACGCCGCGGGATGCATGGTGGTTCAGCGGCTCGCTGGCCGCTCACGTCGATAAGCGCCAGCCCCGCCGCCGGCCAGCAAAGGCGATTGCCCCTGCGCAACGAAACGCGGCTTCCGTGGCAGCCGGAGCCAGACTGGATGGGCAGGCATGAGCGCAGGTCGCTGATCGGATGGCGCCGGCATCGCTACCGGGCGGCCGGCGTTCCCGCGTGATGCGCCAAGGCAAAATCGATCGCCGAGCAAACCGCGGTCGCCTGCGCGGCATTGCACTGCTCGGGTGTCGCTCGCGGGCTGTCGGGGTAGACCTCGGTCGTGGTCTTGTAGGGCGCATCGGTGATGCTGGCGCAAAGGCCCAGCCGCGTGAGCGCGTACTCGATGACACCCGGCGCCACCATCGGCGAACCGATGATCTCGCCCTTCGCATCAGCCGGCGCGATGTGGGTGACCTTCGCCACCGCCGCGATGATCGCCTGCTGGAACGCCGGCTGCGGATGCTCGCTGTCGTCGACCAGATAGAAGCCGTCCGGGACTTCACCTGGCTCATAGGCCGCACCGTCGCGGGCGGCCAGCGCCGGGCGAAACTCGGATTCGTCGCTGTCCGTGGTTTCGTGCAGATCGACATGCACCAGAACGCGATCGCGGAACGGCGCGACCAGCCTCATCAGCGCCGCCGATTCCGGTACCGGGCTGTCGCGGCGGAACGAGCGGTTCGGGTCGAGCGCAGCCGCATTCCAGCGGTGGACCCGCTCGTAGGCCCAGGGGCTCACGCAGGGCACCACGACCAGGTTGGCCCGGCCGTCATAGCTCGCTGCGTGCCGTTCGACGAATTGCAGTGCGCCGTGCACGCCGCTGGTTTCATAGCCGTGCACGCCGCCGGTCACCAGCACGCAGGGAAGCTCGTCGCGCCAGGAGCGGCTCCTGATCGCGAACAGCGGATAGCTGTCCGGGGGGACATCCAGCCGGCCGTATTCGGACACGTCGAGGCGCGCACGCAGGGCGTCGACCCGGCCCAGCACATCCGCTTCGTAGCTGCGCTGCACGGCTTGCCGGGATCGCCATGTCGCCACCTCCGCCTCGCCCCAGGGACGTCCAGGTGTGCCGATGGGATAGAAGGCCGGGATCGTCATTGCGTCGCTCGCTTCGCCGAATAGGGGGGGAGACGACGAACTTTAGCATCCGGTTGAAACGCTGCCGGCGAACCCATGGGCACGCCTCCCGCTTGACGCCCCGGGATGCCGGGGCGGCGGTCATCTCTTCGACAACCGATACGCCACGGTCTGCAGCGCGCTCACCCCTTCGGCGATGAAGCCCGGCTGCTGCGCGAGGATGTCGCGGCGCACCAGGGCCTGCACCTGCCAGTCGCGGCCATACAGGTCGCGCACCTCCGCTTCCGGCACGGCAAATGGCGGACCCTGCTTTTCGTGTGGCGGATACTCCAGCGTGATCAGCACGCCGCGGCAGCCAGCCGGCAGTTGCGCATGCAGCTCGCGCACATAACGCCGGCGCTTTGGCGGCGGCAGCGCAATCAGCGCGGCGCGGTCGTACACCGCCGCGCAGCCGGCCAGCACATCGGCATCGAGACCGAAGACGTCGCCGCAGATCAGCTCGATGTCGCCCGCGCGGTAGTGGCGACCGTAACGCGATTCGTGCACCCGCGGCGCCAGGCCGTGTTCGGCGAAGAACTGTGCGACCGCCAGCGGCGACAGTTCCACGCCCAGCACACGGTGGCCCTGCGCGGCCAGCCAGACGAGATCGAGCGACTTGCCGGCCAGCGGCACGAACACCTGACTGCCAGGCCCCAGCGCCAACTCCGGCCAGCACTCGAGCAGCAGTGGGGTCGGTCGGTCCTGGTGGAAACCGATGCGGCCTTCGCGCCAGCGCTGATGCCAGAAGTCGGGGTCCATGGCGGGTCTCCTGGGCATGGGAAGCTGGATGCCGGACGATGCCGGCGAGGGCGCCATCCTGCCATTTTTTCGCTTTCAGGTCGGCCTGGCCACGAGCCCGGACACTGCCGGGAAACCTGCCTTCCCCAGGACTGCCCCCGTCGATGGCCTTTGATCGGGTAGCGGCGGCGCGACCAGGCGTGATGCAGCTCGGGGGACCTCATCGCCGCGCGCTTGCCCAACGCCTTGTCATCGCCTGCCTTGCCCGCGGCAGCGGCAACGCCCGACGGCGACCAGCACCACCGAACCCGGGCCGGTCGCAGCCAGCAAGAGCAGAACCGCCTTGCGCGGCAGCACCCAGCGCAGCAAGTGGCGGGGCGAATTCTTGCTGCCGCCGTGTACGGCCGGCCTGTCCGGCTCAACCCGAATTGAGCGGCCACCGGTCAATGACGTATCGGAAGATGGCGTGCGACACCTTGTTCGCCGCGGTCACAGCGTTACCCGGCCGGCAATGCATATGGTCACCGCACCGCCGACCCACAGGCCGGTGCCGTCCTGCACCACGTGCACCCGACCCCTGCGCCCCAGCGCCGTACCCTGACTGGCGATGTACATCGGCGGCGCGATGCCGCTCCCGATCAGCCATTGCGCGAGGCCTGCATGCAGGCTGCCGGTCACCGGATCCTCGTAGCCGGCCGCGGTGAAAGCACGCACCTCGAATTGCGCGTCCTGCCCGTCCGCTTCGCCATCCCACGGCGCCACCACACCGACGCGCATCCCGGCGATCGCCGGGTAATCCGGGCGCAGTGCCAGCACCGCATCGCGGGAACGCAGCAGAACGGCCAGCCAGCCCGGCCCGTTGTCGACCCAGCTCGCATCGACCAGGGCACCGGGCGCCAGCTGAAGTCCGGCCACGACGCGCGCCATGACGTCGGGCTCCAGCGAACCCGTGCGGCGCAGCGGTGGCGCGGCGAAGGCGAGGCGGCCCGGCTCGCGGCGGACCCGAACGAGACCCGCCGCGCACTCCTGGACAATCTCCCCGCCTCTGGGCCTGCCGCCCGAACCGAGCCAGGCATGGCATGTGCCCAGCGTGGGATGGCCGGCGAACGGCAGCTCCTGCGTGGGGGTGAAGATGCGAACGCGATAGTCCGCCTCCGGCGCGCGCGGCTGCAGCAGAAACGTCGTCTCGCTGAGGTTGGTCCAGCGGGCGAAGGCGGCCATCTGCGCCTCGTCCAGCGCGTCGGCGCCAATCACCACAGCCAACGGATTGCCGCCGAGAGGTTGCGACGAAAACACGTCCACTTGCTGGAACAGAAGATCAGTCAAGCGTTCATCCTCTCGATGGTTCAGGAACGATCCCCGTCACCACGATCGCGGGCGCCGAGCCTGGTGCAGGCACCGGCGCTTCGCGGCGCGTCGGGGCCGAAAAACGGGCTGCGGGGCAGTCGAGGCAGAAACCCTCCTCCCGCAAGAACGATCAAACGCCGTCGCCAGGGTTGCGGCTACTCTGCACCGGTCGATTCTACCGCCGGGTTTCAGGGGATGGCCGCTGCCGAGAAAGCGCTCTGGTTCATCGAAAGCCATTACAGCGAGGAACTGTCGCTCGGCCGCATCGCCGAGGTGGCCGGGGTATCGCCGTTTCACCTGGCGCGGCTGTTCCAGGCCATGACCGGCTGCTCGGTGGTGCGCTACCTGCGCGCACGCCGGATGACGGAGGCCGCGCGCCGGCTGGCCGGTGGCGCGCCGGACATCCTGGAGGTGGCGCTGAGCAGTGGCTATGGCTCGCACGAGGCCTTCACGCGGGCATTCGGCGAGCAGTTCGGCATGAGCCCGGCGAGCGTGCGCGAGCGCGGTTCGGTGGCCGGGCTGGCTCTGCTCGAACCGTGGCGCACCGCCGATGGCGCAAGCGTGACGCTGGCCGAGCCGCGCCTGGCCCGCGATGGCACGCGCTTCATCGCCGGGCTCGCCTGCCGTTACACGCCGGACACCACGCAGGGCATTCCGGCGCAGTGGCAGCGCCTGATGCTGCACCATGCGGCCGCGCTGCCGAAGCGGCGTACCGCGTTCGGCGTGTTCTGCAACAGCGACGACGAAGCCAGCTTCGAGTACATCGCCGGTGTCGACGTGCCGGGTTTCGGCGGCCTCGACCCCGCGCTCGGCACCTTGCGGCTGCCGGCACGCGAGTACGTGGTGGCCACCCACCACGGCCACATCTCGGCCATTCGCCGCACCTGGCAGGCGTTCGTCGGCGACTGGCTGCCGCGCTCGGGACTGCGGGTGGCCGACGCGCCGGATTTCGAGAAGTACAGCGCGGATTTCGACGACGCCGGCGGCATCGGCGATGTCGAGATCTGGCTGCCCCTGCAAACGTGATCAACCAATCAAGCATCACCATCGACGAGGATCGCATGACCGCACGCACCCACTTCATTGCCCTGGCCGCCGCATGGCTCGGCGTCTGCACCATGGCGCACGCAGGCGCGGTGGGCGAGATCCATCGGGTGGCGCATACGCCGAGCGCGGCACTGCGCGATGCGCAGCACAGCGATGCGCTGCGCATCACCGTGTGGTATCCCGCCACGGCCGGCGCCGCCGAGACGCCGCTGCAGGTCGGACCGTCGGGCCATCCGCTGTTCGACGCCGGCCGCGCCGCCGCCGATGCGCCGTTCGCGCCGGGGCGGCATCCGGTGATCCTGTTCTCGCACGGCTTCGGCGGCAGCGCGCGGATCATGGCCTGGTTCGGCACCGCGCTGGCGCGTGCCGGCGACGTGGTGATCGCGGTGGATCACCCGGGCACCAACGGCCGTGATCCGATGACGATGGCTGGCGGCCTGCTGGTGTGGGATCGCGCGGTGGACCTGCGCGTGGCGCTCGATGCCGTCGCGGCCGATGCGCAGATCGGCCCGCACCTGGACCGGCAGCGGCTGGGCGTGGCCGGCTTTTCACTGGGCGGTTTCGCCGCGCTGGTCAGTGCCGGGGCGCGGGTCGATATCGACCACATCATCCAGTTCTGCCGCGCGCATGCCGCCGACGCAACATGTGCGGCGCAGGCCGAGGCGCCCGATCAGAGCATGGCCGCCCGCGAGCAGGCGCTGAAGACGCCGGCGATGGCGCCGCTGGCGAAGCATGCCGGCGACGACTACGCGATACCCGGCGTGCGCGCGGTGTTCATGATGGCGCCGGGCGGGATCGAGGCGCTCGCCCCCGCCAGCCTGCGCGCGCTGAACACACCGACCCGCATCCTGCTCGGCGATGCCGACCCGGTGGCGCCGCCGGCCAGCAACGGCAAGCTCGCCGCGACCTTGCTGCCGCATGCCAGCCTGAAGGTTCTGCACCGCGTGGGCCACTACGATTTCCTGGCCGACTGCACCACGCTGGGGCAGCAGCGCGAGCCGCCATGCAAACACTTCCAGGCGCCGCAGGACGATACCCACGCCACCGCGATCGCCGCGGCCGAGGCGTTCTTCGCGAATCATCTCTGAACGGCCGCGCCGGGCGGGCGCCGTCCACGCCCGCTGCCGGTTTTCCACCTCGCTCCATCAGGCATTCGCCAACGCCGGCTCGGCGGTGGTCCTGAGCGGCCACGGATCGGCCCAGCCGGGAATCTCCATCAAGCGATCCAGCCAGCGCGCGACATGCGGGTAATCGGCAAACGGCATTTCCGCGCGGCGCCACTCGCATGCCATGGACGCCAGCTGGAAATCGGCGATGGTGAGCCGGTCGCAGGCGATGAAATCGCGCCGTTCGAGGTGGCTGTCCAGCACGCCGGCGAGCCTCTCCAGCTCCGGCAGCATGGCCGTCATTTCCGAGCGGTCCATCTCGCCGAGATGGAAGGCCGGCTTGATCACATGCTCGAAGTAGAACGGTCCAACCGCGCGCGACCAGTGGGTATCGCTCCAGGACAGCCAGCGCAGTATCTCGATCTGCTCGGCCGGCCGCTGCGCCGGCCACATGTCCGAGCCGGTCTTGACGCAGAGGTACGCCATGATCGCGGACGATTCCCACAGCGTGACGTCGCCGTCCACCATGGTCGGCGCCTTGCCGTTGGGGTTGAGCGCAAGGTACGCGGGGGTCTTGAGCCCACCCGCCCGCAGGTCGACCTCGATGCAGTCCGCGTCGATGCCCAGATGCTTGACCAGCGCCAGCACGCGGCGCGGCGCCTGCGCCCTGATCCAGTAGATCTTCATGTCTCTTCTCCGGTTTGTGGGTTGCCGGGAGCGCAGCTTACGCGGTGACAAAATATGTTAAAGAACATAATATGCGGGCCTTGTCATGTCTGGCCACCGGAGGTCGCCGCACCATGCCCTACAGTCCCGAACATGCCGTGCAGACACGCGCCCGCATCGTCGAATCCGCGCGGCGCCTGTTCAATCGCCACGGTTTCGAACAGGTCACCATCGACCAGATCATGGCCGCCGCCGGATTGACTCGCGGTGGGTTCTACCATCACTTCCGCAGCAAGGACGAGCTGTACGCATCGGCCGTGGCGAGCTTCGTCACGTGCAATCCGTTCGCCATCCAGACGGCTGACGCCGCGCAGCGTCTGCGCGATCCACGCCGACTGGCCCGCATGCTGGTGGAGCTTTACCTGAGCGACGACGTGCTGGACAACGTCGACCTGCATTGCCCGCTCTACGCCCTGCCGTCGGACGTCGCCCGCGCCGGCCTGGAGCCGCAGCAGGCGTATACCGCCCTGATACGCGGCATGGGCCACATCTATCGCACGGCGCTCAAGGGCGTCCGCGATGCGGGCCGTCGCGCCGAAGCCGTGGTGGCCCTCTGCGTCGGCGGGATGGTGCTGGCGCGCACCACCCATGATCCGGACCTGCGCAAGTCGCTTCGCGCCTCGGCCCGGCACCAGGCGCTGGCCCTGTTGAAGGTGGAATAGCCATGGGCGCTGCCGCAACGCCTCGGTGGGCAGTCGGCTCACGCGGTCCGCTTTCCGATCGTCAGAGGCTTCCGGCTCCCTTGCGCAGCCAGCGATCGACCAGCGATTTCTCGTAACGCAACGAGTCCTGATCCGCACCAGAGCTGTGGCTGAGGAAGGACAAGTCTCGCAGCTCGCGATGGCCCTGGCGCAGCACCTTGCCGTCGGCGCCGTACAAGGTGAAATCCAGGTCGATGCGCGGCGGATAGATGTCCTTGACGACGCGCACGTCGTCGAAGCGAGGTCCGCGCCAGGGCTCGTACTCGCCGGCGCGGTCCACATCGGTCACCTCGATGTCCAGCCGCTGGCCCGGCGCCAGGACGCGCGAGGCGCGCTGGGCGATGTAGGCCTGAAGCGGTTGCAGATAATCGTCGGCCTTGATCAGGTGAACCCCGAAACTGCGTTTCGCCTCGGTGAAGTGCTGCGGATCCCTGTAGCGAACGCTGACGTTGCCCGGCGGTGTCGCCGCCGATGCGATGACGGGGGCGAGGGCCAGACAGGCAGTGAACCACAGGCGGAACAGCGGGGAAGATTGCATGGCTGATCTCCCGGAACGGAGCGGCGTTCAGTATACGTCCGGGCCACACGCCGGATAGCGCCGGTGTGCCGATGGCGAGATGGCCGTCCGCCATCGGCAGCCTGCGATGGCTACGGTTGTTGATGCGCCCCGGAAATGCGCCGGCGCAGCGCGCGGAAATGGCCGATACCAAGCTTCGCACCCCGGCGAAAGACTAAAGAATCCGACAGCGGCGATCCCGACGGCGTGGTCCAATAGGCGTCCCGGTCGCGGCAAGCCAGCGCATCCACTGGCCTGGCCGGGTTCGCCGCCGGACATCGCGTGATGCGGGCGGGCCTGCTGTGCATCCGCGCCCCGGCATGGGCTGTTCAGCCCGCAACCCCTACGGAGCTCCACATGACACAGATCGAGAAGGCCAGCCTCTTTGCGCAATTGCATGTCAGGGGCACACCGCTGGTGCTTTGCAACGCCTGGGACGCCGGCAGCGCGAAGGCCATCGTGGCTGCGGGAGCGGCGGCCATCGCCACCAGCAGCTGGGCCGTGGCGGCGGCGCAGGGTTATGACGATGGGGAAAACATTCCCGCAGGATTCGTCGAGCAGATCGTGGCGCGGATCGCGGCGACGATCGATGCACCGGTCTCCGTCGATGTCGAAGGCGGCTATGGCGACGACGATGCCGCCCTCGCCCGGTACATTTCGCGCCTGCTGGAACGGGGCGTGGTCGGCATCAACTTCGAGGACAGGATGGTGTCGGGGACCGGCCTGCACGACATCGATCGCCAGGCACAGCGGATCGCCACGATCCGCCGCGCCGCCGAACGCAAGAACATCCCGCTCTTCATCAATGCGCGTACCGACCTGTTTCTTGGCGGGCAGGCCGATCCCGCCAGCTTGATGGGCGATGCGCTGGCCCGGGCCAACGCTTACGCCGCAGCCGGCGCGTCGGGTTTCTTCGTTCCCGGGTTGCGGGACGATGCCCTGATCGCGCGGCTCTGCAAAGACGCACCGCTGCCGGTCAACGTGATGGTCATGGATGGCGTATCGCCGACGACGCGCCTGGCGGCGCTGGGCGTGGCGCGCGTGAGCTATGGCCCGATCCCCTACATCCGCGCGATGAACGACCTGAAGGCGGCGGCAGCCCTGCTCCGCTAGCGCGCGTCGATCGGCACACCGGCTCGAGTATCCAGGCGCGGCGGCGTGTGCGCTAGCCATTGCCCTGGTGCGGCGGACCGCGTCGCGGACCCTCGGCGCAGCGGCCTGATATCGCCCCCGGCCGATGCGGAACATGGCCCGGGAGCGCTACAGTCTGGGCCCGGCCGTGCGCAACGGCTGCCTCACAACCAAGCGCCGGCGCCACCCGACACCTCGCCATGACCGATCGTTTTTCCGACAACGCGTTGAGTGTCCGCGTGCTGCTTGAAACCAGCACGCTGGCGATCCGCGACGTGGCGTGCTCCGGTACCTGCCGGCACAGGTCACCGACCGAATGCGCCGGCGCGACGCACCTGGTCTTCCCCTATCGGGGCGTCTTCGTGCGGCACGTCGGCAATGTCGACACGGTCGCCGAGTCGAACCAGCTGGTGTTCTTCAACGACGCGGAGGAATACCAGGTCAGCCATCCGGTCGGCGGCGGCGATGCCTGCCTGTCGCTCGCGATCGACCAGGAGCTGCTGCGCGAGCTCAGCCCGCGCGACCAGCTTGCCGATGGCGCCGCCAGCGTGTTCCGCGCGGCGCGGCGCGGGATCGATCCTCGGGCCCAGGCGCTCGTGGCCCTGTTGCGCCACAGCCTGAGCCAGGGCGCGATCGAGACGCTCGAGGCCGAAACGCTGGCGCTGGCCCTGATCCGGCGCTCGTTGGGCGAGCGTACCTCGCATGCCCCGGCCGCCAGCTACGGGCGCCAGAAGCTGGTCGACCGCACCAAGCTGCTGCTGGCGACCGAGCCGGCGCGCCGCTGGACGCTGGCCGAGATCGCCAGGGAGATCGGCGTGTCGCCGGTCTACCTCACCCAGGTGTTTGCGCAGGTCGAGGGCATTCCGCTGTACCGCTACCAGCTGCGCCTCAGGCTCGCACGCGCACTCGACCTGCTCGCCCGGGGCGACGACCTGACCACGCTCGGCCTGCAACTCGGTTTTTCCAGCCACAGCCATTTCAGCGCGGCCTTCCGGCAGCTCTACGGCCGCACGCCGGCGGAATTCCGCCGCGCCGTTCTGCTTCGCCAGCCGCCGAAGCCGGCGCGGCGCCCGATCGCTGAAGATTCCGACAGCGGCATCGTCGTCCCAGGCGCTTTGATGGCGTACCCGAATGACCGGGCCCTTGGAGATGACGACGATGAACCAGAAGACCTGCGCCGCATGCGACTACCCCCTGGATGACAATGCGATCAGTGTGACGATCGGCGGCAGGACCGTCGAAGTCTGCTGCGACGATTGCGCGCTCGCGCTGAAGGAGGCGGGCGCCTCCATCGACAAGGAGGGCTGAGCGGCGGCGACCCGCGAAGCGATGGGTTCGGCGACCTGCGCCGAGGCCCGCTTCCGGGCGCCTCGTCTCGACGAAACCTGCACATTCCCTTCCGTGCCCCCTTCGTACGCTCCGCTCGTAGGCACACGTCCTCACAGGCGGCGCGGACAACGCGCCTGATCGCGGCCAGGCCATGAATGCGAATAGCCCCAGCGACACCGACGACAACCCCGGCCAGCCTGACCGGGCGGTTGCGCTGGAGCGGGAAAATGCACGCCTGCGCGAAGTGCTGGCACGCCACGGAATCGATGCCGACAAGGCGCTGGCGGAGAACGCCGCCAGCCCGGTGGGCGCCAGCGCGCCGAACGACGACCTGCAGCGCAGCAACGCTGCGCTGCAGGCCAGCCAGGCGGCGCTGATCGAAAGCCAGGGGCGGCTCAACGGCCTGTTCGCCATGACCACCGTGGGCGTGATTTTCTGGGGCCCGGACTTCACCGTGACGGGCGCCAATGGTGCCTTCCTCGCGATGACCGGCTTCAGCCCGGAGGAGGCGCGAGGCCTGAGCTGGCAGCAGCTGACCCCGGAAGAGTTTCATCCGACCTCCCTGCACGCCATCGAAGAACTCATGACTGCCGGAGAAAGCACGCCCTACGAGAAACAGTACTTCCGCAAGGACGGCTCGCGCTGGTGGGGCCTGTTCGCCGCGCGCAAGGTAGAGCACGAGACCGTGGAGGTCGTGCTCGACGTCACCGACCGCCGGCAGGCGCAGGAGGCCCTGCGCGAAAGCGAGGAGCGCATGCGCCTGATCGTGGAGGGCGCCCGCGACTACGCCATCTTCACCACCGACCCGCAGGGCCGCATCAGCCAATGGTCGTCGGGCGCCGCCGCCGTCTTCGGCTGGAATGCGGAAGAGGCTGTCGGATGCTCGGTCGATATCATCTTCACCCCGGAAGACCGCCGCGCGCGGCAGCCGGAAAAGGAAATGGCCCTGGCTCGCACGCATGGGATCGCCCCGGATGTGCGCTGGCATCTTCGGCGGGACGGCACGCGTGTGTTCATCGACGGGCGCATGAGTGCGCTGCGCGGCCCGCACGGCGAGCTTCGCGGCTTCCTGAAGATCGGCCAGGACATCACCGAGCGGCGCGCCGCCGAGGACCAGCTGCAGCAGAGCGAAGCCGCCCTGCGCCATCTGACCGAGACGCTGGAGGCGCAGGTGGACGCGCGCACCGCTGAGCTGCGTCGGGCCGTCGAGGCGCTCCATGCGGAGGCGCGCGAGCACGCGCAGGCAGAGGAAGCGCTGCGCCAGGCACAGAAAATGGAGGCGGTCGGCCAGCTCACCGGCGGAATCGCGCACGACTTCAACAACCTGCTCGCCGGCATCATCGGCAGCCTCGACCTGATGCACACGCGCGTCGCCCAGGGCCGCTACAACGACCTGGGCCGCTACCTCACCGCGGCCCGTGGTGCGGCCGACCGCGCCGCCGCACTCACCCATCGCCTGCTGGCGTTCTCGCGACAGAAGACGCTCGACCCCAAGCCGACCAATCTCAATGAACTGGTGCATGGCATGGCCGAACTGCTGCGCCGGACCATCGGCCCGCACATCACGATGGAGGTGATCGGCGCGCCGGCCCTGTGGACGGCGCGGTGCGACACCAACCAGCAGGAGAACGCGCTGCTGAACCTGTGCATCAACGCGCGCGATGCCATGGTCGAGGGCGGTCGGCTGGTCATCGAAACCGGCAACGTGCAGCTCGACGTCGACCAGGCCAACGCACTGGATGTGCCGGCCGGCCCCTATGTATGCCTGCGCGTCACCGATACCGGCAGCGGCATGCCGCCGGACGTGATCGCGCGCGCCTTCGATCCTTTCTACACGACCAAGCCGCAGGGCCAGGGGACGGGGCTGGGCCTGTCGATGGTTTACGGCTTCGCGCGGCAGAGCGGCGGCCAGGTGCATATCGATTCGACGCCCGGCCACGGCACCTCGGTGGCGATCTATCTGCCCCGGTACGAGGGTCCGGCGGAGATCGACGCCCCGCACGACCGGACGGCGACCGCGCCGGAAGCCGAAGCGGGAGCGACCGGGGTGGTACTGGTGGTGGACGACGAGCCGACCGTGCGCATTCTGGTCGGTGAAGTGCTGCGCGAGTGCGGCTACACCACCCTCGAGGCGGGAGACGCCAGCACCGGTCTGCGCGTGCTGCAGTCGCTGGCGCCGGTGGACCTGCTGGTGACGGACATCGGCCTGCCCGGCGGCATCGATGGCCGGCAGCTGGCCGATCGTGCGCGGCTCACGCGTCCGGCACTGAAGGTCCTTTTCATCACCGGCTACGCGGACAGCGCCAGGCTCGGCACCCTGGAACCGGGCATGCAAGTGATGGCCAAGCCGTTCTCGCTGGACGCCCTCGCCTCACGCATCGGCGACATGCTCGAGGGCGGCGCCCGCCAGGGAACGGGCTGATCGACCCGGCCGGACAATGCCTGGCGCCAGCACCGCCGGCAACGCCGGCAACGCCATCGTGGTCGATCGACGACTCCACGTTAACCCTGCGCCCGCTAGCGTGACGGCCTACCTGACCGCGGAGCACCGTCATGTCCAAGGGCGACAAATCCTCGTATACCGACAAGCAGAAGCGCGAAGCCTCGCACATAGAAAAAAGCGAGAAGAAGGAAGGCAAATCGGAGAAGACCGCCGAACGCATTGCGTGGGCGACGGTGAACAAGCAGGACGGCGGCGGCAAGAAATCCTGACCGAACGACCGCGCCTCTTTCATTCGGGCCCGGTGCCTGCGGCCCCGCAGCCGGACATCTGCACCGACCAGGTCACGTTCTGGATCTTCCACTGCCCGTCTTCGCGCACCAGGTCGAAGTGTTGTTCGCCACAGTGCGCCACCTTGCCGTCCACGGCGAAACTGTAGCGCCCCCAGACCAGCGCCATGGCGCCTTGCACCCGCACCAGCGGATCGTGCATGCGCTCCGCGTAGCGCTCCGGTCCCGGCGTCGCTTCGGCATAGGCATCGAGGGCCGAGCTGCGCACGCTCACGCTGCCGTCGGCTCGATGGAAAAGGACGGTGGCCGTGCCGGTCGGCCGCAGGTACCGGCGGATGCCGGGTTCGTCGCGCGCGGAGACCGCCGCGAGGGTGGCTTCGACCGCGGCCAGGGCGGCTTGCTCGTCCATCGTGCGCGGCACGGCCGGTGCGGCGGCGGCGGGAAGCGCCGCGGCAAGGAGCAGGACGACGGTGCTACAGAAACGAGGTTGCATGACATCTCCGCGAGAGGCGTTCCGACCCATGGAGCGAAGGCAATGAAATCGCGCGGGCAACCACGGAATGATCCGAACTGCCCTGCACGCCCCTGCGCCGCGGCAAAGTGAAGGTCGTCCGACTTTCCCGCACCTCAATTAAGCGCGCATGACCTCGCCCTCGACAAGCGCCGGCAGCGCCGGGCGTCGAGACCGCTCTCGCGCCTCGCGCGTGCGCAGCCATGGGGACGGATGACGCTTGCTTCGCCGGGGCGCGTGCCCGAAAGTGAGGCGCTTGCCAGCCGGAGGGACCCCAGGATGACCCATTACATAGCCCTGCTTCGGGCCGTCAACGTCGGCGGTACCGGCAAGCTGCCGATGAGCGAGCTCAAGGCCTTGTGCGAGGCCGTCGGCTTCGCGGACGTACGCACCTACATCGCCAGCGGCAACGTGCTCTTCACGAGCAAGCTCGCCGAATCCGCGGTGAAGAAAAAGCTGGAAAAGCAACTGCACGACTACGCGGGCAAGCCGGTCGGCGTGCTGATACGCAGCGCCGACGAGATGGCCCGGATCCTGGCCGACAATCCGTTTCCGGAAGCACCGGGCAACCGTGTGGTGGCGATCTTTCTCGACGACGCTCCCGCGGCCGATGCGCTGGACAACGTCAAGCATCAGAAACTGGAGCGGCTTGCCTGCGGCAAGCGCGAGATCTACGTCCACTACGGCGAGGGCATGGCCGACTCGCGTCTGACGATTCCCGCCGCCAAGACCGGAACCGCCCGCAACATCAACACCATCACCAGGCTCGCCCAACTGTCCTGCGCATCCTGAGCCCGCCTGGCGTGGTCGGCGAAGGCACTGTGCCGGATACCGCTTCGGGTTCGCCAGGGGCGCTGCCCCGGTTGGCTCCCGATGCTAGTTCCTGACCCCGGCGCTGCCGCGACGGAGCGCGGCGGCACGGTCCAGGGCTTGCCGTGCGCGGCGCGCCTCGCCCAGTTGCTGATACGCGTGGGCGACGCCCAGGTAGAAGCGCGGGTCGCCGTCATACAGGCGGATGGCACGCCGGTAGTGCTGCACGGCGCCGGCGTAATCGCCCTGCTTCGCATCGTCCTCGGCCTGCAGGAACTGGAAGTAGGGATCTCTCGCCTGGATCTTCTCGATGCGCCGCGCATAGATGGCACGGCGCGCCTCGTCGCCGTTGTTCCGGTACAGCGTCACCAGGTTGACCAGCGCACTGGCGTTATCGGGGTCGAGCGCCAGCGCCTTGAGGTAATCGCGTTCGGCCGCCTGCGGGTCGCCTTCGCGCAGGTGCATCACGCCGGCATTGGCCCAGGCGCCGGCATAGCGCGGGGCCAGCTGCAACGCCATCGCCATGTATGGAGCCGCCGCCGCGGGCGTGGTGCCGGCCAGCAGCTCGGCGGCGCGATTGCTGTAGTAGAGCGCCAGCAGGCGCTGGTCGGAAACGGGCTCGGGCGGGTTGTGCGCCATCACCAGGTCCCGCGCCACATCCACCGTGAAGCGCGTGCGCCCGATGCGAAGGCCCGCGTTGACGTGGTTGAACCCGTAGATGATGTTGTCGTCCACGCGCCAGGCCACGATGTCGTCGAGCTCCTGCCCATAGGCCTGCAAGCCGGACGCGCGCGCCAGCGCCACGGTCAGCAGGGTGAAGGTCAGGCAGTTGGCCTGGCGCGTGCGGTAGGCCTGTTCGACGGTCGACGTGGCGTCGGCCGAATACGTCATGCCCAGGCCGGACTTCTGGAACAGGAACACCACCAGCCGGTCCAGTCGCGCCCGGTCGGAATCGCCGCCGTCGATGACCTGCTGCTGCAGTTGCGCACGCAACCCCGGCGGGACCGCCATGACCTGCTCCGGGCGCGGCATCGGCGACACCGCCGGCGCAGCCGGAGCAGGCACGGCCACTGACCATGCCAGGATGGCTGCGTACGCCCAGAGCATCATGCTGAAACCCTCCCGCGCCGTGGGGCGGGAATGTTTGCCGCGTCCAGTCTAATCCCCTTCGCCGGCGCCGGATCAGTGGCCAGTCGTCGGCTTCAGCGGTGACGGCGTGCGCCTGGATCTTGCCGTCGGCACTGCCGCACCCGGGACGCCCGGGCAGACTCTGCGCGGCGGCCCGCCGCCACGGTGTCCATCGCGGCGGGCCGGTGAAACCGCCTTCGCCCACTCCCGTGCGACGCGTTCAAGGTCGGGACAGCCGTGGGGCATGCCAGCGCATGACTTCCTGCACGCGTTGATTCCACCGCGGCGCGCCTAAGCTTCGCCACCTGCCAAGCGGAAATGCCACGATGCGCCAAAGCTGCATGCAAGGTTTCATGCTGGTCGCGTTGCTCGCCTCGGCGGCTGGCGTGCGGGCTGCCGAGACGGATACCGCCGCGATCGCCCGTCTCTCGCAGGCGTTCTCCGACGCCTCGGCCAGCGGCGACGCCAGGACGCTGGACAAGCTGCTCGACGAAAATGTGGTGTTCATGGGCGAGGACGGCACGCTGTCCAGCAAACACGACATCGTCGCCGGTGCTTCGCCGCCGCCCGCAGGCACGCGCAACACCCTGGTCCAGTCGGATTTCCATGTCGCGCTGCACGGCGACGTCGCCGTGACCAGCTTCACCGACAACGCCACCTTCGCCACTTACGGCCAGACCGCGCACGACCGTTTCCGCTCCACCGAAGTGTGGCTGCGAAAGCACGGCAGCTGGAAGATGGTGTCCAGCCAGACCATCGAAGTGCCGGTCGAACCACCGCCCATCCAGCTGGCGGCGGGCGAGCTCGACCCGTACGTCGGCACCTACCAGCTGGCTCCCGGGCACGCGATGCGAATCGAGCGGCAAGGCAACCGCCTGGTCACCATCGGCCGCGACAACAAGCCGGTGCCGATGCTGGCCGAGGCCCGCGACATCATGTTCCGCGCCGGCGCGCCGCGCGTGCGGTTCGTCTTCGCCCGCAACGCCGACGGCCGCATCACTGGCTTCGATGTCCGCCGCGCCGGCCACGACATGCAGCACTTCACGCGCAGCTGAGCTGTCGGCATCGGTTCGCATGGACAGGACCCGACGAGACCTCCTGGCCGCCATCATCGCCGCGACGCTGATCGCGCTGGCTGTCGTGATCGCCACCCTCGCGGTGGGAGGCCGTGCCGATCCGGCCCGGCTGCGCGCGGCCGCCAGCAACCTCGACGGCGCATGGCGGTTCCACATCGGCGACGACTTGCGATGGGCGGACGCCAGCACGGACGACCGTGGCTGGGAAACAATGGACCTGAGCGCTCCGCCCGGCAGCCACGATGCCGATGTCGGTCTGCCCGGCTACGTCGGCGGATGGATGGCCCATGGCCATCCCGGCTATCGAGGGTATGCCTGGTATCGCCGCACGGTGACCGTGCCTGCTGGAAAGCGCGCATGGGATCTTCTCGGCCCGACCGCCGTCGACGATGGCTATGAGCTGTACTGGAACAGCGTGCGGCTCGGCGGATCGGGCCGGCTCGGCGGCGTGCCCCGGGTCGTCGGCACGCGGCCGATGCTTTTCGCGCTGCCCTTTGAGGCGGCCGGCACCCGCGGGGTGCTCGCCATCCGCATGTACATGCAACCGGACAACGCCGCTGCCGACGATGGCGGCGGCATGCACATCGCGCCACTGCTGGCGCCGCGCCCGGAGAGCCATGCGCTGTACCGCGTGCAATGGTGGCGCACGATCGCGGGCTACATCGTCGACCTGATCGAGCCACTCGCCATGTTCGCGCTCGCCGGCCTGGCGCTGGTGTTGCGGCGGCGCAGCAGCCACCCGGGCTTCCTCGCGCTCGCCGGCATCGCGCTGGTGCTGTCGGCGTTGAAGCGCCTCGAGAACCCGACCTACGCCTGGACCGACCTGCTCAGCCTGCCCGCCTACGTGTGGTGGATGAACGCCATCCTGGCGCCTCTCGGCATGGCGGCGTGGACGCTCGCCTGGAACCGCTGGTGCCCGCGCGCCTGGCGGGCCGTCGACGTGGCCGCCCTGGCGCTGGCCGTCGCAGGTGTCGCCGGTGGCGCGATGCATGTCATGGCGCTGACCCGGATCAGCCGACTCGGCCTGCTCGCCCTGCTCGTGCTGACCGCCATGCGGATGGTCCGCGATGGCCCGATGCGCCTCACGGCGCTCGCCACGATGACGTGGGTGCTGGTCGCGCAGTTCCCCGATGAGCTGAGCGCGATCGGCGTCCCCGGCATCTGGTTTCCGCTAGGCATCGGCGTGTCGCGCACCCAATACGCCTACGCGATCGCCCTTCCGCTGCTGGCCGTTCTGATCGTGCGCACCCTGTCTTCGAACAGGACGCGATGAGCGATTGGGGATAGTCGAAAAGCGATCCCGCGGAGTGGACACGGCGGGAAGCGCAGCACCGGACCTCGCTCTCCTTGCCTTACCTAGCCGCCCCGGTCTCCGCCGCGTTCTGCGCGAGTTCCCTGAGCTTGAGCACGCGCAACTGTTCGGACTTCTTGAGTCCCTCGCGAGCCTCCTTGATCACCTCGTGGGCCAGATTCTGGCTGGTGTGGTGCCGCTTCGCGTCGATGGCGGCATCCAGCCGCTGCTGGGCTGCCCTGATCGCTTTGTCGACGCGGTAGAGGGGATCGTGCGGGTTCGTGGTCAGGGGCGGAGCGTAGCTTTTCGTCATGGTGCTTCTTCGTGACCAGGGCGGCACGATAGCCCGGTTGACCCGCATGCGCACGTGCATCGTCGTTGCCCGCCTGGACCGGGAAACCGGCGGTGATCCCGGATCACTTTCCCGGCTGAACTCGAGTGAGGCCCATATCGCTCCTGGAAATGCATTCATTCGAGCCTGGCGGCCGCAGGGCGGCGCTTGGCGGGTCCTCCAGGGTGACTGACGGCCTATCGACCCTGCGGGCATGCGCCGACAGAATGCCACCTGGCATTTCAGGAGAGCGCGGACCATGACCGCCGGACCGGTACTGATTCTCGCCGCCGCGGCGCTGACCATCGTTGCGGCTCCATTGGCGCTGGGCATGGCCGGCGCCGTATCCGCCCGCCGCGCAGATGGCGTGCGTGCAGCCATCGCCGGAGGCTGGCGGTGCACGGCGGCATCGACGCTGCTCTGCGTGCTCGCGTTCAACCTGACGTTCTTCATCCAGGAGCTGTTCCTGGTGCTGCCCAAGGCACTCACGCCGGGCCTGCGCCCCACCCTGTACCACAACAACCACAGCTGGGAAGGCACGAATCCGCTTGCCGGCCTGTTCCAGGGCACCGGCGCGCTGGCGACCCTGGCCGTCGGTCTGCTCTGCCTGTGGATGCTCGGGCAGCAGCGGCAACGATCGGACGGCATGCGGTTGTTCCTGTACTGGATGGCGTATTGCGGCTGCTTCATGGCGTTGCCGCAGGTCGTCATCGGCTCGCTGAGCCCGGGCAGCGACGTCGGCATGGCGATGAGCTACCTGCACTTCGGCGAAACCGCACGCGTCGGTGCAGGCCTGCTCGCCCTGGGCCTGATGCCGGTCATCGCGTTGCAATTCCGGCGGCCGGCGCTCGAACTCGCCCAGGTACGCGAGCACATCGAAGGCCCCGGCCCCCGCTCGCGCTTCACGTTCCGCGTCATCACGCTGCCGGCGCTGCTTGCCACCGTGCTGGTCATCCCGTTCCGCGTTCCGCGCGAACTGATCGAGGTTCTCGTCGTGCCCTTGCTGGTACTCCTTTGCGGCATCCCGTGGATCCAGGCGGGAGCCTGGCGCGTACGCGAGGTCACAGCCAACGGAACCTCCACCGCGCCGCCGCTCGCCTACCTGTTCGCCGCGGCCCTGGGCTTGCTGCTGATCTTCCAGCTCGTCCTCAGGCCGGGCATCCGCTTCTACTGAAAAGCGAACGGCGCGTCGCAACGACATCAACGGATGTCGTTGCGGTCGGCTTTTCACAGCAGGAGCATTTCACACTGCTCTTTGCTTGTCGGCCTTTATCAGACCTAAAGCGGGTCAGAGCCGGAGGCTAGCGTTCGCCGCCGTCCAGGACCGGCTTCACATCGACAATGGGGGTTTCGTCGAAGGCCTCCAGACCGGCAACACGCAACTCGGTCGGGCCCTCGATGGCAAGTACCCGCACGCGATGGATGCCGATCGGATTCGGCCTGTCCGGCGAGCGGGTACTGAACACACCACGAAGCGGCAACCGCAGGTCGCCCTTGGGATGGACCTGAAGCACGTCCCTGTTTCCCCTGTGCAACCAGGTCAGAACCAGCAGTTCGTCACCCGGCTGGATGTCCGCCAGCCCCGGCTGGAACTCCCCGGAGAAGACCAGCCGCGCCTCGGGAGTGCCATCGCCTCCCTGCTTCGGTGCATGCTCCCGAAGCTTGAGCGGGGACTGCACCAGCCCAATGGGCCTTACGTTGAACATCAATGCCTCCGATGGGTCGTGGAACCGGGAATCGGCGAGACCCTACCGATGGACGTATGGGAAGGGGCGGATGTGACCGCCGCATCAGATTCGAAAAGGTGTCCGTCAAACCCGGGCCATCTCAACCTGAGATGGCCCGGGTTTGACGGACACCTTTGTCGCCGCACCCCCTTAGTTCGTGGCCCCCGTTAGTTCGTGCCTATCCTTAGCCTGTTCCGCTCGTAATCGATCAGCAGCTGGTTGGCGCTCAAGTAGTGTTTTTGCCTGATCGCAGACTGAAGCATTTCTGCGACCTCCTCATCGCTCTTTCCGCGAAGCGATTCATGGTGCATGCGCGCGGCCAGATCCGGGTCGTACGCGTTGGCGACCAATTTGGCGCCCTGCGGCGACATGCCCATGCCTTGCCACGCTTCGGCCAGTTTGATGCGGAGCTTGGCAAGATTGACCATGGAGTTGAGCCAGGACCGGCGCTGCCCCTCTTCCATATCGCGTGACGCATTTTGCGTCACCCTTTCCAGCATCTCCTGACGCTGTATGACTTGACCCTCCGAACCCGGATCCAGCTTTGCGGCCATTTGCGCAAATGCCGCTGGCACAAGCAGCGTCAGCCCCATGGCAAAAAGAAAATTCCTGCTCATTGCGACCACCTCCTTGCGTTTGCCGGCACGGCCGGCGAATGGACACCCATCAATCATCCCACAACCCCTGCTCCATGGACCCGCTCATAACCAAGGGGTCTGGGAACAGGTCAGGTTCACTTCCCAGGCTAAATTAAGTGAAACTGGCCCCGTTATTGTAAACTTCGCCCACTCAGTAAAAATTAGCCTTCTATCTCCAATTTTTGGGGTAATAATAATTGACGTGAAAATCAATCCCTCCTGAACGCGGACATTCGGAATAAAAAACTACCCCCCCAAAGGTTGATGCAATTTTGATTAAAAGGTCTTCAACCGAAATGTTATTCACCTGACCGTCAAGATGCTGTGCAGTCCTGGGAGCGAGAGAAAAAAGGCCAACTCCAGGACCGGTATACCTAACCCCACCATTTCTTAAATCATCTCGTATTGTATCTGAATACCACAATTTGTTAATTATATAAGCTGGGGCATAGCGATTCATATCATCGTTGAATCTGACTTCAGGTAATTTTTTTTTCAAAATAGAACCCGACACACCGGCCCACTTTATCAACACGACACCGTTTGAGACATCACGGACCTCTATGAACTTGTTGCTGATTAACGCCTTTTTCAAGTCCCATGTTGCCGGATTTTCACTCTCCTTGGCCCCGGACCAAAGTACGTCACTCAAACCAATAGCACCCTGCCCGCTCGATATACAGTAGCCACGCGCCTCGACTAGAAAAGCATCTCCTCCGTAATCCTTGCCCAAATGCTCTACCATTTTCGACTCCGCCATTATAGCCTTATGGCGATTTATATTATGTATATTTACAAAAAATATTGTTGAGCACAATAAAATCAACAAAAGTATAGCGGCGAAAATGATATCTTTTACGTTCCTTAATATCTTCATATATCACCTAAGGACGCTGCCCGGCACGATGAGCTGGTATCCAGTCCATCAGGTCGCCGGCTCCCAATCCGCGCCACCCTGCTGCGGGGCGACAGTGGGAGGTGGCCCAAACAACGTGCAGCGAGCACTGTTGCCTGCCTGGTCAGCCATCCGGTGACATTGACCTGGTTGGCCGTTATCGTGGTGATGCGCGGAATCTCGATATCCCAGTCGGAGAACGCGCCATCGATGGATTCGGACTCCTTCGCCTCCCTCAGATGGTACGAGCGCGAAAGCTGCAGCAATGGACCGTTGCCGGCCAGACTGATATCGGTCTGGTCGAACGATAGGCTGCCGTTGTAAAGGCTCACGCTTTCGCCGAAGGGTGTGGCCCCGAGGGGCTGGACGTCCTCGCTGACGCGGATCAGCTTCTTGTACTCGTCTTCCGGCGTCACCATCGACTGCGCGTGCAGCGCACCGGACATGGATACTGCTGCGAACACAAACAGGCACAGACGGGCCAACCGTCCCTTTGGCTTGAACATTTCCCTATTCCCCTATCAGCCCGCCGCGTTGCGTGACGGGTTCGCACATGGAAACTCTGCGAATGGGGTTAGTCAAGTGCCTGAGCGAAACCGACGTAAATTTCAGCGGCGAGCGGATCGCCTCGCTTGAATTCCGCGGTAGTCGTTGGCGCTTGTCCATTTGACGTCTTCCAGGGAATTGTCTCCGTTCAAAGGTAAGCGTCAAACCCGGCCCATCTCACCCTGACCTCGCCATTTCTCCGCAAGGGCAACGAGAGGCGCAGCTCAACCACTTCCGACGTCGACGCATTGCTCCGCATAACTTGGCGCGCATGAGGCGGCACCCGTCGCGCCCTCATGTTCTGTGATGCATGACACAAACGTCGACGCGTAAGCGTGCCATTCACAGGGACCCATAGAGCAGCATTCGACATAGCCGCCGGACGGGCCGAAATTCCGATCCATTGCGTGACGCCAAATCCCGCATCGTCCCGCTCGGAGGCATCCGCAGACATGGAGTCCAGTTATGGATGCGATCCACTCCAAGAGTGCATTCGTGTACCGACAGGTCAAACGCGCCCTGCGATCAGGGCGCTACGCACCGGGTCAGCGGATCGATCCGGCCACGCTCGCCGCACAGTTCAACACCAGCCCCACGCCAGTTCGGTTCGCCCTGTATCGGCTGGTCGGCGAATCCCTGCTCGTCGATCGCGCCCGCGACGGACTGCACGTTCCTTTGCTCACCGAGGTCGCCCTGCGCGACCTCTATGACTGGATGGAACGGCTGTTGCTGATCGCCTGCGATATCGGCGCAATGCCGGCAGCCCGAAAGATCGAGCAGCTGGCGCTTACCTCTGCCGACGACGACCTGGTCACGCTGACGTGGCAGCTGTTCGACGCGATCGCCCGGGCGACAGACCACGGGACCTTGCACCATGCCGTGAAGCAGGCCAACGACCGGCTGGCGCCGATACGCCGGGCTGCGCAAGGATTGCTCGAGCGCCGCTTCGAAGAGCTTTCGGCATTGAACCGGCACTGGCAGGCCCGCGACATGCCGGCCCTGAAGTCCGCACTGCACGACTATCACGAATGCCGGAAGCAACTCGTGCCGCGCATCGTGGCCTTGCTGACCGAGCGCAGCGATCACCTCCACTAGCTCGCGTCAGCGGAAGGAAGATCGACGCCGAACCCGGCCACGACGAGATGTCCATCACGCTCCGGGATAATCATCGGATAACAACGCAATAATCTTTTGAAAATCAAAATTTCCGACTCCTACGCTGCTCGCGTCATGGGACTGCCATGACGTGAGCGAAGGAGACTGAAATGAACGCGAACGAAAACATCCGCAACGACATGCAGGAAGACGTCATCGTGCTCGGCGTCGCCAGTGTCGAAACGCAGGGGCCCGTCGGCCACGGTGAGGCAACCGGCAATTTCCCGTTTGCGGGGATTTCGGAAGACTGACCCTCAGGGGCGCACCGAAAGGTGCGCCCCTTCTGCGTGGGAGGCGAGATGATCGGACATCTGAATGCGGACATCTCTTTCTGCGAGCTCGGTGGCCGTTTGTTCTTCCTGGACATACAGCGCGACCGCTACTTCCAGTTGTCTGAGACGCTGGAGCGCGCTTTTCTCCACTATCTGCAAGCGCCTGACGACGCCCGCATCGATATCAGCGAGCTGACCAGGTACAACCTGCTCACACAAATCTCTACGGCACGAGCCCAGCGACCGAGAGAATTGGATATTGCCTCCCCCGGCGAAAGCGTGCTCGAAATGCCCTACCTCGAACGCCGCATTCCCTACCACGCCATGCGGGACGTGTTTATGACCGTAGGCACGATGCGCTGGCAACTGAAAGCGTGGCGCCTGAAGCCCATCCTTCAAGGCTTGGCCGCCTACCGATCCAGCCATGCGCGGCCAGTTGCAAACACGGACCCAGAACACACGCAACGACTGGCGGAAGCGGCGAACGTGTTCAACCGTGTGCGCCCCTACGTACCCATAGAAACCCGCTGTCTGGTCGACTCGCTATCGATGATCAGATTCCTGGCCGGGCGCGGCTTCCATGCCCAGTTGGTCATGGGGGTGACCTGCGACCCGTTTTCCGCCCACGCCTGGGTCCAACACGGTCCGCTCGTCTTGAACGAGACCGTGGGAACCGTCCAGGCTCATGTACCGATCCGGGTGATCTGATGTGCTACCGCTACATCGCGCTGTATGGCGATCTCCAATCCATCGCCAGCGAATCCGCGTCGCCGCTCAAGGGTGAACTGCAGAACCTCACTCTGGAATACCGAGGCCGCGTGGGCCGTATGACCCTGCTCGCTCCAAGAGACGTCCCCGTGCTGTATTTACCCGATGGTGGCCTGCTCCTCGGTGATCTTTATCGTGGCGATGGAAGGCCGGTCCGGGACCTGACGGACATCCCGGATCAGCCAACACCATCGGCTTTTCGCCAGCATTTTCTGGATCACTACTGGGGCGAGTACCTGCTGTTCCAGCCGGCCGATCGTGGCGACAGCGCAACCGTCATGCGCGATCCTTCTGGCGGCATCGCATGCGCTCATTCGCTGAAGAACGGGAGCGGCTTCATCACGTCCGACCTTGCGGTTGCATCGCGGCTTGGTCTGTATCGCGAAGAAGTCGATTGGGCGTTTGTACGCCACTGCCTGCGCTATCCGAACATGAAGATCGCCCGTACCGGCCTCGCTGGAGTTTGCGAATTGCTGCCCGGATGCATTCTCTCGATCGACGGGGAGAAGACGTCCACCCATATCGGCTGGTCTCCCTGGCGATTCGTGATGGCGGAGGAAAGGCAAAGAGACCCCATTGCAGCAACGCGAAGCATTCGGGAGGCCACCACTTCAGTAGTCCGCGCCATGGCCGAGACGGATCGTACCGTGCTGCTGGAGCTTTCCGGCGGGCTGGATTCGTCTATTGTCGCCGCCTGCCTGAAGGATGCGCCAGCACGTGTCACCTGCTGCACCGCTATCACACCGTTGCCCGGTGCCGACGAACGCCGCTATGCGAGTCAGATGGCAGCGCAACTTGGTATCGATCTGCAGCAGCAGATACTCGACTTCTCCGATGCGCAGATCGCGTTTGAGCTTCCGCTGCACTCGCTGCGGCCGGCAGCTTGGGCGCTGAGCCGCGCGGTCGCTCGTGCGATGGACGAGGCAGCAGAGCAGCAAAACGTAAACGGCCTGTTTTCCGGAGGTGGTGGCGATACGGTATTCGGCTATCTCCGATCGGCTGCTCCTGCGGCCGACGCCTTCAAGGCGGGTGGATTGGCAGAAGGTTTCTCCGCCATCGCCGACCTGAGCAGACTTCACAACTGCACAGTGGTTAAAGCGGCACGGCTGACACTGCGGAAGCTCTACTTCAGACCCAAGGCACCCTGCACCCCAGACCACACATTCCTGTCGCGAATGGATACCGCCGCTCTTTTCGAGCCCCACCCATGGTTCTCTGCGCCGCCAGGCGTATCGCCGGGTGATTGCGAGCGCATCTTCGAACTCGCGGGCACGCAGCTGTTCGCTGACGGCACGCTTCGGGCCGGCGGCCGGCGCGTGCGCTTTCCCCTTCTTTCGCAACCGGTGATGGAGGCCTGCCTCCGCGTCCCCAGCTGGCTGTGGATATCCAGCGGTCGGAACCGCGCCATGGCGCGAGCCGCATTTTCGGGTGAGCTACCGCAGGACGTACTCAACCGACGCAGCAAGGGCACTTTCATGAACTACACCTTCGAGGTGTACCGCAGAAACAAGGAGACAATTCGAAGCTTCCTGCTGGACGGCCATCTTCGCTCCCACGGCCTGCTGGAGCCGGAAATGCTGGATCGCTTTCTGGAAAGGTCCCTGCCGGCCCGCGACCGCTCTTTCATGCGCATCTTCGACCTGTGCATGATCGAGAACTGGACAAGAAACCACGCGCCGTAAGGAGTCAGGCGAGGGGCAAAGCCTCGTCCCCCTTCCCTACCTCGAAGACTCACGCATCGCGCGCCATCGTGCGTACTGCGCTTTCTTGGAAGGCGCAGGGTCTTCGTAACCCTGCAGCCAGAACCGAAACCAGTCGAGATTTCTCTCGTATGCCGCCAGCTTGTGCTTCGGTTGAAACTTCATGTGCGGCTCGTTCGGAAACACGTAGAGGTCCGCGCGATGCTGGCGGATCAGCGGGATCTCGTAATCTAGCCCATACAAATATTCCTGTTCGGGTGTCTGGATCAAGATCGGAGCGGATATCTTTTCCAGGTTGAGCGCAGGCGATACCTGGCGCCAGCGCTCCGGCGTCTGCTCGGGCGACCCAAGCCCCCAGAGCTCTTTCAACCCATCTTCGAACTTTGCTCCCTGCAGTGATCCGAACAGGTAGTAGGTGGATGAAATCAACGGCGAGGTGATCGATGCAGCCGAAAGCAGCCTGGAGTTCATCGCCACCCACATCGTGACCTCAGTGCCGAAGCTCAAGCCACCCATGCCCACTTTTGTGGCATCGATCTCACCGCGCGCCGACAGCAACTTCACCGCGCTCTCCACCGCCGTCAGCGCCTCGTTGTAGCGATCGGCCGGTTTGATTCGGTACGGGCCCGCATTGATGCAGAGCGCCGATATGCCCTGCGCCGCCAGGGTGGCGAACGGCCACTCGTCGCCCATGCCACCGCGCACGAAGCCCGTGCATCGGTAGTAGTCCACAAAGAGCGGAGGCTTGGTCCGGGAACGGGACTTCGCTGCGTAAAACTGCCCCGTGAATACCTGGCCGTTCGCGTCCTTCCAGCGCAGAAACCGCGCTTGGCCGGACTCCGCCACCGTCTGCGCAAGGGCTGCATTGGGCTCGAAGAGCACCTTTCGAGTCCCAGTGGCCAAGTCGATCTGTTCCAGGCGCGGCGGCTGATTTGCCGTCGCGCTCACGCAAACCATCGTGGCGAAGGAAACCCCGCATGCGCTGGAAGATTTCCTTCCGCCACTGAGCAAGCCAGCCGATTGGGCTACCGCAAGTACCTCGCCGGAGCTGACGTTCCAGCGATAGATCGACTGCGCGAGCCCTTCAGCTGGATCCGTGACGGTAAACAGCACCTCGTCGCTGTGGGGGCGCCACTGGACTCCCGTGATGGGGGCACCGGTGCACAAGGCCGCCTTGCATACGGTGTCTTGTGCGCCTCGGCCAGACAGCACCGACAGCCTCACATCCGGCTTGAAGCGCTCGCCGTTGCGCTTGCCGAACCGGGTTAGCAATGCGACCCGGCCGCTTGTCGGCGACCGCGAAAAGACCCATACATCCGGATATCTCTTCTTGAGCGCGGCATCGTCGTCGACAGCACCGCCGCCGGCGCCATCGAGTTCCCGTGTCACCCCGGTGTGGAGATCCAGCGCTTTCCAGCGATCGGGAACGTCGCCGAGCAGCGGCATGCGATCGAACCACACCTTACTGAAGCGCTGTGTCGCCATGCTTCCGCCGACGTAGCCGGAGCGAAACAGCCCCTGGCCGATCGGTACCGTGCTGTCGATATGAATGCCCTGGTCGTACTCCGACTGTTCCGCCGAACGCACCGCCTGTCGCGTCGCGCCAACGCTGTACCTGAGCGCGCGGCCTCCCCCGTCCAGGGCGAAATCACGTACATCCGCCGCGTCGTGCGTTACAGGCTCCGCGCCCGAGCCATCGGCCGCGGCGCGCCATACTCCGATCTTTCCGTCGATCAGCGCCCGGTAATAGATCCAGCGATTGTCTTTGGACCAAGCTACCGTAGCGGGGAGCGATTCGCCGGCCGAATCGCGCAGCGGGACACCGCCTTCGGCCACGCGCGTGGGCACTGAATCGTCCGGGCCCTGCACGTACCACACGGTGTCGTAGGTATTTCGCGCCACCGACGCTCGTTCCACCCGAAACGCCACGAAGCGACCATCCGGCGAGATCGTCGGCTGATCGATGTCGGCCACCTCCAAGAGCTGACGAGGCGAGACCGCGAAAGCGCGACTTGCTGACACGCAGACAAGCGCCAACACCAAGGCGCTTGCCAGCTGCACACGCCACCTCATACACCGCACGACCATCATGATTCCCCTTTACCGTCGTCAAAAGACGCCAGCTGCCCGCAGCAGCCAGCGGACATCACCAGTGCTTGGTGACAGAAAGACTCAGGAAGCGACCCATCGCCGAATAGTTGGTCGAGTCGTACGGCGCGTAGGTCAACGAAGCCGCGACGTACAGGGGCGGCGCGCGATCGAGCAGGTTCTGTGCCGCCAGCTCGAACGACATGTCCGCAAGCATGTCGTCACGCTTGCCGGTGTCGTAGCGCAGAGTGGTGTCGAAAGTGGTGAATGAAGCACCCTTGGTGCCGTGCACGGTGTCGGTCACACCGCTCTTGTAGTTGCCGAACAGGCTGGCGCTGATTCCGCCCTGGCTCCATACCGCACCGAGACGGGTACTTGTTTTGGCCGGATGAAACAGCGTGCCGGCCAGGTCGTAGGGGGTTTGCGTTGTGGTCAGTGCCTGCGTGCTGTCCAGCCAGCTGGCGGAGCCACGCACAGTCAGGCGCCCTGCTCCCAGGTGGAATCGGTACGACCCGGACAAGTCGACTCCCTTGATCCGTTGCCGTGACGCATTGACGTACCGGCCATCGATGATTGCCACGACCTTGCTGGCGTCATAGGGTGTACCGACGTAGTTGTAGAAGTTGCTGGCGCCGGCCAGAGCCGTCGCCTGCGCGTCGGCGCTGGGCTGGTAGTCGACGAAATCGGCATAACCCGGATTGCCGAGCACGTCGTAAGCGGTGATGGGCTGCAGGATGCGCTGGGTGTAATCGATATCGAACCAGATCAGCTCCGTTTCCAAACGGGGCAGCGCCGCCGGATGAAACGCCAGCGAGGTACTCCATGTGCGCGCCCGCTCCGGACGCAGATCGGCGCTTCCTCCCGACAACCACAGCACCGCGGCATCGGCAGGATAGCCCGCGCCCCCGAATGTGGCCGCGGTGTAGTAGACAGCCGCCTGGGTGGAGTAGCGCTGCGACAGCGTCGGCGCCTTGAACGACTTGCCCCACGAGGCCTTTAGCGACAGATCCGTGCTGGGCGCATAGATCACCCCGATTTTGGGCGTGGTCACCGTACCGTAGTCGCCATCTTCGGTGCGAACCGCTCCGGTCAACGCCAGGCGATCCACACCACCAACACCCTGCTCCGGCCCGACCAGCGGCAGGTTCAACTCGGCATAGGCAAAGCGACTGCTCTGGTCGCCGTCGGCTGCGATGGTGTGCCGGGTGAGGCTCTGATCCAGAAAATGGTTGCGGCGATAGCCGGCCCCAGTGGCCAGCCGCGCCTCGCCGCCCGGCAGCGTGAACAGTGGCCCTTCCGCACCGATCTCGTACGTACGGCTTTTGTTGCTGTACGCGCCGCGGCCATCGGAAGCGACGGTACCCGTCGCACTGCTTACCGTCGGCTGCGCAAAAGAGGTCTTGTCGTTTCCCACAGCCCCGTTGAGCGTGAGCGTCCAGTCGCCTCCCAGCCAGAGATCGACGCCGGGTGCCACCAGGGTGGAATGGGTTTGTGCCCGATACGGGTAATACACGCTGGCATAAGCCATGTCCGTCTGAATATCTCGCGTGCTACCGAGTGCATCAAGATGCAGCTCGGCGGCATCGCCGAGCGACTGATGCAAACTGAGCAGGCCACTGCGAAGGTCGTTGCCCTGCCATAGCGTTGAAGGTCTATACATGGAACGGGTGTAGTCGCGCTGGTCGGAACGAATGGGATCGTTGGCGGACTTCTTCCCCGCCACGATCAGACCGCCCGTGGCCCAGGTGGTACCGGCGGTAGCGCTGTACTCGTGCGTGCTCAGTCCGCCCTCGGTGGCATCGCCATAACGCGCACCCACCGTCACGCCCTCGAAGTCGCGCTTCAAAATCACATTGGCCACTCCGCCGACCGCATCGGAACCATAGATGGCCGATGCGCCATCCGGGACGATCTCCATGCGTTCCACCGCCTCCACCGGTATCGCGCTGACATCCACCGCTTGAGAAAAACCGCCATAAGACATGCGACGCCCATTGAGCAGGGTCAACGTGGCATCCGGCCCCAACCCGCGCAGGTTCAAGCCCGACCCACCGGTTACGTTCTGGTTGCTGGGGCCACCCGTCGCGGCGCCGGCCGCCACCCCCGGATTCTGCCCACCGGAAAAGTTCTGCGGCACGCTGCGGATCACCTCGCCGAGGTCCGCGAAACCTTCCTGCCGGATCTGCTCGCTGCCGATGGTGATGACGGGCGATGGCGTGCTGCCGCCGCGGATGCGGGTGCCAGTGACGGTCACGGTCGGCAGGTTGGTGGCCGCTGGCGCCGCGGACTTGTCGGTCGATTTTTTCGGTGGCGTCTTGGCCGGCGCCTGGGTCACCGGCGCGCTGCCCTGCGTGGCCGTGTCGGTCGTGGTGTCCTGGGCCATGGCCCGCTCGCCGATGCCGATGGCGGTCACGAGCAAGGCGATGGAAATGGCGTTGCGTAGCGTGCTTGTCTTCATCCTTTGCTTTCCCCTTGGTTGGTCCTTCTGGCCTGCCCGCACGGTCGTGTGCCGGAATTGACAAGGTCGTCGGGCAGGATTTGTCTCCTGCATGGCCTACGCAGGCGGCGGCGCCGCGTTGCCGGCAAAAAGATCTCCCCAATCGATCAAGCCGATTGCGGCAACGACACCACAATGTTACTTATACAGTAACAGACAGGGCAAGGGCAAGACTGCATGCTGGCTTTACGACTCACATCCCTGTGGCAGCACTTTGGACGACGCCCGCCTCATCTTTGCCAACCGCTTGCGCGCAGCCCGACTGGCGGCAGGTCTGACCCAGGAAGCGCTGGGCGTCGCCACCGGGATCCTGGTTGACGTGGCGCGCACTCGGATCAATCGCTACGAACGCGGCGTCAACGAGTGTGACCTGCGCACCGCAAAGAAACTCGCAGACGTGCTCGGAATGCCACTCGCGGCGCTGTATGCGGATACAGACGAGATTGCAGAGGTGATCGTTGCGTTTGCAAAGCTGCCGCGCGCGGAGCAGCGGACAGTGGTGAACGAGCTTAAGGCGCGCGCTAAGAAGCGATAGGCTGCCGAGGTTCTTCCCCGTTTTCGCGGACTGTCGGGGGGAGACAATGGCACCCTCAAGTTTGAGTTCGGACACCGGATGCTGCAATCCGTCCCTTCCGGATGCCAAACATCCCTAGCTTTCCTTCCCCTACCCGGTCGCCTAGGTCTCCGCGGCGTTCTGCGCGAGTTCCTTGATCTTCAGCACACGCAACTGTTCCGACTTATTGAGTCCTTCGCGAGCCTCTTCGATCCCGCGCGCAAGCCTTTGACCTTCGCGCGCGACCGACTGACTTCGGCGCGCAAGCCCGGAGCCGTTGCGCGCAAGCCGAAAACTCCGAAGTGCAAGGCGCAAAGCATTGAACCGCGAAGGTGTCTGGCCTCGCACGCCAGGGTTGGACCGTTGCGTGCAAGCCCCAAACCTCCGTCCGCAACACGCGCACTCTTGCGTGCAAGGCTCCGACCCACGCCGCGCCGAAGATGCGAGGCTCGCACGCAAGGGGTCGAGGTTTGTGTGCGAGACCGGAGGGTTTGCGCGCAGGGGACTCGGGTTTGCGCGCAAGACTGAAGAAGCTTGCGCGTGGGGGTTTGAGGGTTGCGCGCGGTGTCGTGTGAGGACGCCAACGGGGGCAGCGGCTCGGAGCGCGGCTTTCCAGACTCGGCGGTTGGGACAGGACGCTTGGTGGGCGGCGTTCCAGGCACAGCGTGCGGAGCTCATATATCAGTCGGCGGAGGGACGAACCTATAAAGCTCGGGATCGAGTCAGCGCGAGAACTTGGCGCATATGGAAGTGACTCTGACCAGCTTAGCCGGCGAGCTTTCAGAACGTGCTAGCAACCTTCAAGGACGACCGCCGGATTCAATTCGGTCAGGCGATTGAGGAAAGTATGGAAACCATCGAACTGCGCGATGAACTGCAGCTTCCCGCCCTGGTACTCCAGTTGCATATAGCCAAGCTGGCTGCGCTTGGGGCTGATGGAGACGACATCCTGCGCGCGCATGCGCGTCTCGCCGAGCGGGCTGCGGAAGCTGAGCCAACCGCCGGGCTCGATGGCGATGCGACGAGGCATGGAAAGGGCCTTGTAGGTCAGCCATAGGACCAAGCAGACCCATACGACCAGAAAACCGAAATTGAAATCGGTCGTCTGGACTTTCCCGAGCCCAGATGCAATCAGCATGACCAGGCCAACTGCCAGCATCAGCAGCGGGATGACGACGGGCAACACCGTCGAAGCGCTGGCGCTGGTCAAACGCCACTCCTGCGTTGTTTCGTTCTGTGTCATAGACCGTCCCCTTGTCCTTCGTGCGCAGTTGGCACCGCATGAACTCCGTTCGCATCGAGAGTCGAAACACCCCTCTCACGAAACCCTGATGCCGCGACGATATCTCGCGGAGCGCCGCAGCGTCACGCCAAAAGGAGAAGCAGATTGAGAGGATTTAGACCCCTGTGTCTCGGAAAGTGCAATCTGCGCGAGAGGCTGGTGCGTTCAACTTCCTTCGTACCGATCTCCGGCGGACACCTTTACTTGGACGCGATTGGACGGTGTCCGTAACTGAAGATGCGGGTCGCTTCCCATTTCCCGGCACGGTGCCGCCAGACGATGAGGAACTGGGCTTCGCCGAAACATTGGTTGGTCTTCAGGTCGCAGAACTTGTGCCAGCCTTGCTCGATCGCACCGAAATCCTTGATCGGGAAAATCTCCAGGCTGCCGGGGACAAGTTCGCGCCGGAAATGTCCGCACACGTTCTTTTCCGTGTTGGCGAGGTAGGCGGCACGCGTCCAGGTCACGCCACCCTTGTCGTGATAGAACTCAAGGCGCTTCGCCAGGTAACCCGCGTGCTTTTGCAGTTCCCCGGGGGTGTCGCAATGATTGAAGGCATCGAACAGTTCGGTATCCAGCCCGGACACCGTCTTGGTCAGCGCATCTGCTGAAGCGGCACTCTTGTCCGCGCCTGGGGCCGCAGCCTCCGCGCTTGCCCCCATGGCGGCAAGCAGAATGCCGAAGAAGAGAGCGATCTTGTTCACGTCGATTTCCTTGGCAGTTCAACAAAAGTGCGCGCTGACCCCTGTTTTGGGGCGGCGAAAGGGTAACCCCGTTCCTTGCCGACCCCGTTTCCCGACGGCTTATGGAAGCTTAAGATGTTCCTCGGACAGCTGCACGAACCAACGGATGGGTATGCGGATAGATATTGTGCCTCGGTGCTTTCAGAGCTTCGAAAGACCACGTTGCCGCGCAATCACAGCCTGGAGGATGAATGATGAAGATCATTGGGTACCAAGTGCCTTCGCTTCTGTACGTGGCCGCGACCGTCGCCATCTTCGCGGCCAGCGCAACTGCCTTCGGTAAAACGCCCGCCAAGAGCAAGTACGATGGTTCGTATCGTGGCACGTACAGTGGCTCCTTCGCGGGCGAGCCGGCGACGGGATCCGTCGCCTTTTCCGTAGCGAGTGGTGACATGACCGTGACGGATCCCGGTCAGGGCGCGGGTTCCGTGGATTCCTCGGGCGCGGCGACTTTCAGCGGTTCGCTCGGGGTGGCCAAAATCAAATGCAAGTTTGTTGGCATCTTCCAGTCGTCAACCGGCAAACCACAGGGCGCTCGCGCTTCGGGTTCGTGGTCGTGTGCGGGAATGGAAGAAACCGGAAAGGGCACCTGGAGTGCGAATCAAAGGTAAGTGCGTCTGGCAGTGACCTGCTCCCCTGCAGCCGAAATCGGGGTCAGAGACGACTTTCTAAAAGTGCACTCTGAGCCCTGCTTTTGTCCGGCAGATACGATGCCGATCGATTCAAACGCCCGCTGAGGTGGCGAGTAAAGAATCTGGACGCGGCTAGCGTCTGTCGACGCGTAAGGCGTGGCTATATTGCTGTGCGCCTGGTACGTGCTGCACCCGGCCAGCGCGAGTAGGAGCGCGATCCCTGCAAAAATCTTCATGTTGTCCTCTGACTTCGGTTTGAAACGCCGCTTAATCTACGCTCAAGTCGCCTCGAGCTATGAGTCGCATCTGCAGCAAACATTTATCTATCGCCACCAGTCGCATTTCTAGGTGCTCCTGCCAATAGGTAGCTCGCGAAGAATCCTCCAGCTCTTGAAGCAATGTGGTCACCAAAAGTACCGCAGCTGGAGAAAGGATCAAGTCTCCTATATCCCTTTGCTTGCGCAGCTCAGAAAGTCCTTCCTTCATTTTTTCGCGCAGTCGACGTCCCCCCTCTTTTGAGTAGCACCGCGGTTTGGAGTCCAATCCCCCAACTGAAGGAGATTGGACGTGAAGAAGCGGTTTACCGAAGAACAGATCATCGGCTTCCTGCGCGAGGCTGACGTCGG
>NZ_JBHSMK010000006.1:0-5925 GCF_042654965.1 Rhodanobacter umsongensis
CCCAGATGTATGGATCGTTGGGTTTGAAGTTGGCGAATTGGTCCCACAGATACCAGCCGGTCATGAGACCGACCGGCACGAGGATTGCTGCAAGGAATGCGAGAGTGGTCTTCATGAGCCCTAACGCGCTTGAGTTAAGCGGCGGCGCAGCCGTCCGCCTTGAACGAAATGTTAGGCCTGGCGCGTGATGCAGAAAAGAAGCTCACTACCAGTTACCTCCGGATTGCGGTGATGCTCGACTTGCGATCCTTTCATGGTGCTGCGGAACCAAGCATATAGCTCGATCTGACTTAGCTGCGGAGCTGGCGCGGTGCCTTGGTGTTGCTGTGAATGGCCAAGCTTGCCATCGGGATAGCGGAGCCAACCCTCCCAGCCCAAAACAGAAACGCCCGATTGCGCCATAAGTTGCAGCGCTTCGAGAGCCTCAGTAAGCGGCAGCACGAGCTCGCTTGGCGAAGCTGACTTAGCTTGAAATTCTGCGATGCTCAATGAAAGGCCTAACGCTGGAGTTAAGCGGCGGCGTAGCCGTCCGCCTTGAACGAATTGTTAGAGGGCACCCTGCATATCTTGCGAACAACAGGCTGTAATTGTCCTGCTCGCTTGATTCTGAAAGATCACCATCCAGGACGGAAGTGGTCCCGTTTCGGGATCGGGGATTAGAGCGCAAAGCGATGGCACCAGTTGCTTAAAGTAAGTTTGTTCCACTGAAGATGCCGATTGATCTGCAACATTCACTACGAACAGGACAGTTGTGGCGGCGTCCTGATACTCCCAATACAAAGCCAGAGGCATTGGCTCTAGCGCAGAAAGAATCTGTAGCGCTGAATCTACGCTCTGCTGCGGAATCTGCGCCATGCTCCCCGTGCCCTCTAACGCTTGAGTTAAGCGGCGCGCGGCTTTTCGCGCGTCCGCTTGGACGACGGGTTAGGCCTGCCCGGAGAACTGCTTGGAAAGACCCGCTGTACTTCGTACGGACTAGCACGCCTTGGAAAAGCTGCAGGCGGATAGTACGAGACCCAATACTCCGCCTGCCCACGACAACTTTGCAAGAACCACTGCTCGCTGCGGAAACCGTTGTTGCCTGAAACGGTTGTGCCAACCCTCGGGAGCGAAACGGCGCACGACGGCCCAAGACGCGTCTTGATGAGGCCGAGCCAGTTTGATTCGGGGGTACCCGATGCCGCCGCCGACCAAACGGGAAGCCAAAGCGCCAGAGCAAGAACAAGGATTCGTGTTGCGTTGCTCATAAGGCCTAACGCGCTTGAGTTAAGCGGCGCGCGGCTTTTCGCGCGTCCGCTTGGACGATGGGTTAGACGCCTTGCGGGAAAGCCTGGTCAGCGCGTATAAAATAGCTGATGGCAGGAGGCCGAACGCGACTACGATGCCAACTGTAACCCAGAAAAAAGTACCGAGGGCATGGAATGTGTTTGCCCACGCGTCGTGCGGCGCGCCTGCAATGCGCGGACCGTACTCGGAGTAGAACGCGAAGCTGCCGAGAGCGCATAGAACGCCAAAAAGCGCACCAACTACCGTGGTGCCGATCAGTGTTTGTCGCAGCTGAGTCGGAATGCGCATTCGTGTCCCTGACGTCTAACGCTGGAGTTGAGCGGCGGCGTAGCCGTCCGTCTCGAACGAGATGTTAGATTTCACCGGTGGGTAGCCCGGCGACCTCCGCTAGTTTACGAAGCACAATCCGACATGCCTCAATGAGGGCCGGCGTTTTATCTTGCCCAAGATAAGTGCACTCGTGGACGAGAAGATTGCGATAGTGGACGGCATGACCAAACAATTCCCAAGTGTCCGCACCAAGCAGCGCCTCGGGAGTTGAAGCACACTTGGCTTGCAAGTAGGCCTCGACGAGAGACGGCGCACCGGAATGGCGAAAAAGCCCATAGAAGCTGAGCGCGTCAGCGTCAGCTGTTGCAAGGTGATGGACAAGTAGTGACCTTGCGAAAGCTTCTACGGCCGAGACGCGTGTCACCAAGAGATTGGGGTCGTGGTCAGCGTTACCAATTCGCTGAAGCGCGACATGCAAGCGCTGGCGAGGTGTGGAATTGACGTAGATTTGCCGAAGCTCGGATCGATGCTGTTCGAATTCTTGAGTCATGGCTGTGAGATCTAACGCTTGAATTGAGCGACGGCGTAGCCGTCCGCCTCGAATGATTGGTTAGACCTCACTCTACGTTGAGCAACACAACTTTGCCATGCTCGACTAGTTTGACGTTGCCTAAATTGGACACGTACGCCGAGCAGGTACCGCTTGCTTTAACGCCGCTAGCAATGCTGTCAGGTGCAACACACGAACCTTGGCATTCGCTGGAGTCTGAGCAGACCTTGCCGGAGTCTGTAGCCTTGAGGTCGCAGACTTTTGGCTTGCCAGGATATGGCAGACCGAGCGTTGTCCAATTGCCGCCTCCCGCGACGCACTCGGCTTCAGTTGGCGGAATTGCCGGCTTTGCGACGGTTGCGGCCAACCTCGGGCCAGCGCAAGCGCTGACGACGAGAGGAACAATGATCAAGACCAGCACGCGCAGAAGTGTCATGTTGTGAGGTCTAACGCTTAAGTTAAGCGGCGGCGAAGCCGTCCGCCTTGAACGAGATGTTAGACGGCAACCTACGACCTTACTACCCAGAATGCAGAAAGCAGCGCGGTGAACACCGAAAGATTGGCTATAAAGCGCAAGCCGAGGCGATACGTGAATGGTGCACGCCAAGTCCGGTAGCAACCATACAGGCTAGCGATGGAAACAAAAACGCTAACTGCAACCAAAGGCCAACTACCACCAACGCACACCACCAGGAACACAGCCGCAATCGGACCACTGATGGACGCAACTACGACGAGGATGCTTTGAAATGTCGTATACGGTTGTGGTGACATTGCCGTCTAACGCTTGAGTTGAGCGGCGGCGGAGCCGTCCGCCTCGAACGAGTGGTTAGAGCCTGCCACGACGCCTCACCCGAAGCCAGATGAGGACACCTGCAAGCACCGCAGAGACAAGCAGAACACCATAGCCAGCAATGAGAAGTTAGGCAGCTCCGCGACAATATTGCTCAGGCGACGAAAGGCTACTAGGGCCGCAATGACCAAAGTGCAGCGACGCCGTACTGAACGCCGTCACCACCATGAGTGCCCCGGCAACACCTAGCACCACAGGGCAGATGGCCAAAAGCCAAGTTGGGATTTGGACTCGCGACATAAGGCTCTAACGCTGGAGTTAAGCGGCGGCGAAGCCGTCCGCCTTGAACGATCTGTTAGCGCGCTGGCTGAGCCGGAAGCTGTGAGTCGGCGCCTTTGAGATCTTGTAAGCCCGACTGTAGATCGCTTTGGCGAATAAGTAACGCGCGAACGCCGTAGCCATCACCTTGGTCCTTCAAGTAGCGTACTAAATCGATGGCGTTCGAGTCGTTGGTGCCGTACAAAGCGATACGTGCAGCGCCTTTGCTGACTGGTGAAACCGAAAACGAGAGGTCGTTGACGTCAATCTTTTTGATCGCAATTTCGTAGATGGCCAAATTGCTTTTTGAATCAAGATCGCGAACCACGAGGCGCCCTTGCCCAGCACTATTTAGCTCTAAGCGCAGAACAGCGCCCCATGCGTCTGGGCCAACCCAAACACCAGCGAGTTGCGCTTTTGTTCGTGGCATCGGCGGCTTGATGGCCAGCGCGCCGGCGCTTACGAGCAGCAACGCGAGTCCCAGAAGCGGCGAAAATAGGCGTGTAGATTTCACGAGTCTCCTTGTGAGCGCTAACGCTGGAGTTAAGCGGCACGCGTCAGCGTGTCCGCCTTGAACGAGTAGTTGGAGCTAGCGCGCATGGTACCTACTGCCGATGTATGCGCCAGCTGACGGCAGCTGCCTGGTGAGGCCTTGCCACGAAATGGTGGCGGATTGGCCCTGCTTGTGGATTGAAACTTGGGCCGGGTACAGAACCCCAGGGAGGGGGTCAGGCGTCGGGGCGGCGCCGAGCATACCCACCTCGATGTGTTGGTCACTTGGGGCGAAGTATGCGGGCTTGCCGCAGCTTGGGCAGTTGAAGGCAACTGCGCCACTTGCCCAGCAGAACGCGGCAGCGAACGCAGCGGCGAACTCAATGCGACCTTGGCACTCAGGGCAAGTGATGTTCATGGGCTCTAACGCTTGAGTTGAGCGGCGGCGGAGCCGTCCGCCTCGAACGAGTGGTTAGAGCCCGACGCGCATACAGCATGAGTTGCCAGCGCGACGACTGCACCGCAAGCCAGTGATACGAGCCCGAACCAAGTTGAGAAGAAAAGGATAACCGCGCCGGGTATGGCGCCGACGACAAAGGCTGCTGACCAAGAAGCCCTGCCGTTGTACAACAAGGTTGAATATAGCGGAGCCACAAATAGAACGACCGGAACACACGCTATGGGTAACAGATAGATGAAAACAACCTCAACTGAGTCTGCAACGCCAAATTCGGGGCTGGGGTAAAGCGACATCGAAATGCCCGCGTAGATTGCAAGAGCCGTGGCAACCACGACCAGCGAGGCGAGCGCTACCAACTCCACTTTTGCTAGGTGCCGCGGAAATTTCATGAGGGCTCTAACGCTTGAGTTGAGCGGCGGCGGAGCCGTCCGCCTCGAACGAGTGGTTAGGCCCGAACAGAGTGCTACGGCAATTTGGACACAAGCCTGTTGCCATTGCTTTGCGCCTAGTGAGCAAGCCTATGGGCTTTGCGCATGCTGGACAAGACGGCGCATGGCGCTTGAAGGCGTTACGAACTGCGAGGGCCAGAGCGGTTGATATTGCTATGGATACAGGCAGCGCTATGACCATAAACCAAATTACGTACTTAGAGTCGGACTGCAGAAGAACGAAGAACGCAATAACGATGAAATTTGCATGACCGATGCGGGCATGCCTGCAGACCTGAGCTTACGGCTTGCGTAAACCATGGCCACATGTATTTGTTGAGCGAACGCGGTTCTGTCCATGAGGCCTAACGCTGGAGTTAAGCGGCGGCGAAGCCGTCCGCCTTGAACGAATTGTTAGAGGGCACCCTGCATATCTTGCGAACAACAGGCTGTAATTGTCCTGCTCGCTTGATTCTGAAAGACCACCATCCAGGACGGAAGTGGTCCCGTTTCGGGATCGGGGATTAGAGCGCAAAGCGATGGCACCAGTTGCTTAAAGTAAGTTTGTTCCACTGAAGATGCCGATTGATCTGCAACATTCACTACGAACAGAACAGTTGTAGCGGCGTCCTGATACTCCCAATACAAAGCCAGAGGCATTGGCTCTAGCGCAGAAAGAATCTGTAGCGCTGAATCTACGCTCTGCTGCGGAATCTGCGCCATACTCCCCGTGCCCTCTAACGCTGGAGTTAAGCGGCGCGCGGCATTTTCGCGCGTCCGCTTGGACGAAATGTTATGCCCGCCGCGATGCAAAATGCCACCCCTGAAACCAGACCGAGCGCGGCAGAAAACAAGATGCTTGTACCGCTGGTCGAAAGATCAGAGCCAGCGAACCAACCATACACTGGCAAGGCAATTACAGCAGCCAATACAGCACCGACGCAGACGAGTGGGGACACAAGAACGCCGAGCGCACGAAGGCAAAGGACATAAGGCAAACCGAAAATCAGTGTTGCAGCGTATGTAACTGGGAGGCCGAAAAGGAAGAAGGCGAAGAGAACGGGCCAGTCTTTAAGGCCGGCTGCACCTTCAGTGAATAGTATGAAAAAAACGGACCAAAGGACCAAGGCGCTCGGAACGGCCCAAGGCGCAAGCAGCACGGCAAACCAAATTGGACGAGTGTGTTGGGTCATTGAGGCATAACGCTTGAGTTAAGCGGCGCCGAAACCGCGTAGCGGTTTTGGCGTCCGCTTGGACGAACTGTTAGGGCGCAGTGCGGTGAGCCAAAACACCGCAGCCGAGGCGGCACCGCAAGCCCCCATGAATG